>JBNKDE010000006.1:0-288967 GCA_050288105.1 Gammaproteobacteria bacterium | reverse complement strand
CGCTGTTTGCGGTAAAGGTCCAGTGACCAGCAGCATCAATACTGAAATCACCATAACTACCTGTGCTCGTTGAAGGTGTAAATGCATTGTTTGCATCATCGACATCAACGCTGGTTAATGTGCCTGAGGTGGTCAGCGCGCTATCAGTCTCTGTTAAGGTCACCGAAGCTGAAGACACTGTTGCGGTATCGTTGCTACCATTGATCGTAATCTGGACAGTAGATGGCGTGCCATCAACGCTGGTGATATTGAAGGTTTCGTTAACACTGTCGCCCACATTCAGGCTATCGAATGCGCTGTTTGCGGTAAAGGTCCAGTGACCAGCAGCATCAATACTGAAGGTTCCATTAGTGCCATTGATAGTCGATGGGGTAAACGCATTGTCAGCATTATCGACGTCGGTTGATGTTACGGTACCCGATGTTGACAGTGCGGTATCCGTTTCACTGAGTACCCTGGCATCACTGCTCACCGTAGCGGCGTCATTGCTACCATTAATCGTAATTTGAACCGTTGCGGCGGTACCATCAATTGAGGCCACATTAAAGGTTTCGCCGACGCTATCTCCTATATTCAGGCTATCGAATGTGCTATTTGCAGTATAAGTCCAGTGACCAGCCGCATCTATGCTGAAAGTTCCGCTAGTGCCGTTGATAGTAGTTGCAACGAAGGCATTGTCTGCATTATCAATATCACTGCTGGTTAAGGTACCAGAGCTGGTTAATATCGCGTCGGTCTCGGTAAGGATTTTGGCATCACTGGAAACAGTTGCCGCATCATTGGTACCATTGATGGAAATTAATACCGTACTGGGTGTGCCATCTTCGGTAGTGACATGAAAGGTTTCGATGACACTATCGCCTTGATTTAAACTATCAAACGCGCTATTGGCGGTAAAACTCCAATTGCCCGCAGTATCAATACTGAAGTCACCCAGGCTACCGCTGGTGCTTGAAGCGAAAAAGGTGTTGCTATTACCGTCAATATCAACGCTGGTTAAGGTGCCCGAAGTGGTAAGAATACTATCAGTTTCGGTCAGAACCCTGGCTTCGCTGGATACCAGTGCTGCGTCGGCTGTGCCATTAATAATAATCTGTACGCTAGCAGCTGTACCATCAACGCTGGTTACGGTATAGGTTTCGCTAATACTGTCTCCTACATTCAGGCTGTCAAAAGCGCTATTCGCGGTGAAGTTCCAGTTGCCATTAGCATCAATGTTGAAAACGCCCAGTGACCCGCTGATAGAAGCAGCAGTGAAAGCGTTATCCGTATTATCAACGTCAGCGCTGCTCAGAGTGCCGCTGGTTGTTAAAATGCTGTCGGTTTCCGCCAGCGCCTGCACTACGCTACTGACGGTTGCAGCATCGTTACTGCCATTGAGGGTAATTTGAACGCTACTGGGCGTACCATCAACGCTACTGACATTGAAAGTTTCTGAAACACTGTCGCCGACATTTAAACTGTCAAACGCGCTATTGGCGGTGAAGTTCCAGTGTCCATTGGCATCGATACTAAATTCACCATAACTACCGCTTGTAGTGCTTGCAATAAAAGCATTATCTGGATTATCTACATCACTGCTGGTTAAGGTACCGGAGCTGGATAACGCTGTATCGGTCTCAGTCAGCACACGCGCATCACTGGATACCGTAGCCGTATCATTGCTTCCATTAATCGTGATCTGAACCGTACTGGCTGTCCCATCAACAGTGGTGACATTAAAGGTTTCTGTGACACTGTCTCCAACATTCAAACTGTCGAAGGTACTATTCGCTGTGAATATCCAGTGACCAGCAGCATCGATTGAGAATTCTCCGTAACTGCCATTCGTAGTTGACGCACTAAAAGCATTATCAACGTTGTCGACATCAGTGCTACTTAGCGTTCCTGAAGTGCTAAGTATGGCATCTGTTTCAGTCAGGCTATGCGCAGCGCTGGATACACTGGCTGCATCATTACTGCCGTTAATAGTAATCTCTACTGAAGCTGGCGTGCCGTCAATCGAGCTGACAGGATAGGTTTCGTTAACACTTTCACCTGCATTCAAATGGTCGAAGGTACTATTCGCGGTAAAGCTCCAGTTACCTGCTGCATCAATGCTGAAGGTTCCGATAGTGCCGCTAATACTGGTTGGGATAAACGCATTATCAGCGTTATCAACATCTGTTGATGTCAGGGTGCCAGCGCTGGTCAGTACCGCATCGGTTTCACTCAATACCTGGACATCGCTGCTTACCGTAGCGCTATCGTTGCTACCATTAATCGTGATCTGCACAGTTGAAGGCGTGCCATCTACTGAAGTCACATTAAAGGTTTCGGTAACCGTATCTCCGTCGTTCAGGTTATCAAAGGCACTGTTGGCAACAAAGCTCCACTGACCGTTGGCATTGATAGAAAACTCACCCAATGTGCCGCTGACGGTTGACGGGGTAAACGCATTGTCCGGGTTATCGACGTCAGTACTGGTCAGGGTACCTGAAGAAGACAGCCTGACACCCGATTCGGTTAGTGTCTGGTGATCGCTACTGACTACAGCAACATCGTTCACGGCATTGATTGCGATATTCACGCTGGCAGTGACTGTGCCTCCATTACCATCACTGACTGTATAGCTGAAACTGTCAGCGCCAGCGTAATCCGCATCGGGCACATACCTGATTGTGCCGTCGGGATTAATCGTGACCTGACCATGTACACCCTGGCTAACTGTAGTCACACTGAGTACATCACCATCGGCATCAGTATCATTGGCCAGGACATTAATATCCACGCTGGCATCTTCATTAATAACGACATCATCAGCGTTGATTACGGGTAGAGAGTTTAAGGCGGGTTGATCGGTAGAATCTGCAACGGCAGGGGCTATGTTATCCAGGCCATCAACAAGATTCACTGAACTGGCGTTATCAGCACCATTAGTTCCCAGTGTCTGGGTTTCTACCAACCCTTCTTCACCATCACGGACATATATAGAGGTAGCATGCAACGCTGCGCCAGCAGTTTGGGTTTCACCTGCTGCGGTTTCGGGTAGCTGTTCCAGATCCAGGCCTTCAACAATCAACTGCTGCAACTCGGCTAGCTGCTCAGCTCGTTGATCAGGAAAATCACTCAGCTCGGCATACACCGTTTCATCCATCAGGACTTCGGTATTTGCACCTATTTGCATTTGCTGTCCATTGAACAGCTCAATATCGATCTGCGAATTGAGGCCGGTGCTGACTACATCGCCATCATGAATTTTATCGCCATTGCTCAGTACCTTAACGATGCCATCAACATCCCTAACCTCTGCAGTGCCCGATACTTCAACAACGAAACCTATATTTTTTGTAGCCATGATTTTCACTTTTTTGTTAGAACTGCGGGCTATATAGGAGATGCGGGGCTAATTGGCATCGTACCTAAGTCGTAGAACGACAGAAGAAAAAAGGAATATTAGACCTGAATCACAAAAACAGGTGGGAATGACACTATTTGAAGCGTAAAACCAGCGCTACCCGGTCCCTGATATCGAGTTTTTTGAAGATATTGGTAAGGTGGGCTTTCACCGTGCGCGCCGATATATCGAAGCGCTCAGCAATCTGATTATTGGACAGGCCATCAGCCACCGCCTGTGCGATTTCATTTTCACGCGCGGTGAGCTGAGCGATTAAATCCGGTTTTTTCTGGACACCTAGCGCCGCCTGAGCAAGCACAAAGGTCTGTTGTAACATTTGCGGTGGAAACCAGCTCTGGTCATTCGCCAGCGCTGTAATCATTTGCTGATAAAGCCCGGCCTGCATATAGCTGTTGCAGTAAGCCTTGCTACCGGCCTGTACACATTGCAGCATTTCATTGATATCAGGTCGATCAGAGCAGACCGCCACGTTCAGTCCCGAGGCCATAGCCGCAGATACCCATTGCAGAACTCCCTGCCCCAGTGAGGTAATGTGTAGCAGGTGAAGGTCATCTTTCTCCGGCGTCTCCGGTAACGTTTCTCTAACCAACAGCGATTGTTGCAAACTCTGTTGTATGTTTGCAATCAGGGAGGACGATCGTGAATATAGAATCAAGTTCATCATCCTTCCCTAAGTGCTTTATCCAGTCCACGCTGAACGGGATTGGTCAGATACTGCAGAATGGTTTTCTTATCTGTCACGATATCGGCATCAACCGTCATGCCTACCTTAATGGGTAATTTTTTGGATTCAGGACCCAGATACGATTTCGCCGGTTTGACCCGCACCAGATAGAAACTCTCCCCTTCTTCATTGGTAATCGTATCAGCACTAATAAACGAGACATGCCCTTCCAGGCTGCCGTGTATCGCAAAATCATAGGCCGAGAATTTTAACCGTGCCAAATCATTGAGGTGTACTGAAGCAATATCCGCTGGTTTGATATTCAACTCGATCAAAAGCGTATCTTCCTGCGGCACAATTTCCATAATGTCGTTACCGGGGCTCACAACCCCTCCGATGGTATTGGCATACAGACGTTGTACGATACCTTTAACTGGTGAACGTAAAGTGGTACGTGTCACTCGGTCCTGTAATGCGGTCTGGGCCTCTTTGATGCGGCTGATCTCGGCGCTGACCTCATTCAATTCTTTTTTCGCCTTGTTACGAAAATCGAGTAACTCTTTCTGCTTTTTGGAACGCGCCTCTTCAATGATGGACTGAAAACGCGGGATCGACAGTCCTACAGTCTCCAGCTCACCTTCCATCTCCGCTTCACGTTGCTGTAGCTGAAGGAATTCAACTTCGCTGATTATGCCGCGTTCTTTCAGCGGTTCCTTAATCCTGATTTCCTTACGCAACAGCTGCAGGGATTTTCCAACCTGCCGTTGTTTTGATTCAGCTTCCTTAAGCGCAGATTCCTGTTGCGAGATCTGCTGCTCCAGGATGCTGAGAGATTCTTCCAGCTGCTGTCTGTTGGTGTTGTACAGACTTTCTTCTGCACGCATTAACTCTGGTGCCTTTTTTGTCACCTCATCGATGGCCTGAAAGGGCTGTTCCGAGGATTCCGCATTTAGCCTGCTGGAACGAGCCAGCAACTCCAGATATTGCAGGCGGTTTTCCTCCACCGAGCTGGAAAAGGCAATATCACTCATCTTAACCAGTGGCTGCCCTGCCTGCACAGCTTCACCTTCACTGACCAGAATCTCTGAAACAATGCCGCCTTCCAGACTCTGGATCAACTGCACCTGACTTTCGGGCGTTACCTTGCCTGAACCCCGGATCACGACATCGATCTCAGCCCAGCTCATCCATAACAGTGCAACGGAAACAAATAAGGCTATAAACAGAATCACCAGTATCAGATAGCGCGGTGAACGATGGACCACAGCGGCAGCGAGACTCTGCATATACACCGCATCATCCTTGCCATAGGCCCCAATCTGGGTGACATCGTCCAGGTTGGTAGCGTCATCATCAACTTCAGGATACATTCTGCCCTCCTTTTAGCGCATTCAGCACCTCCTGTTTAGGGCCATCCATCACAATGCGTCCCTCGTCCATTACAATCAATCGCTCTACCAGATCCAGTAAAGGTGCCTTGTGGGTAACCAGTAACAACGTCTTATCCCGTGTATATTCGTACAGGCGCTGTTTCACCACAGATTCCGTCGTATTATCGAAGCTATTGGTGGGCTCATCCAGGATCAGAATCGGCTCGTTTAGCAGCAATGCACGGCCCAATGCAATCGCCTGACGCTGACCACCGGATAACATGGAGCCCTGTTCACCGACATCGGTATCAAACCCCTGCGGCAATTTATTTACAAACAGATCAACACCGCTGACATGGGCTGCTTTCAGCAGTTTTTCATCATTCGCCTGCAAGTCCTTATAAGCCAGATTGTCCCGGATAGAACCTCTAATCAGCTCAATATCCTGCGACAGGTAACCTATGTGGTGACGCAGGTCTGCAGGGTCTATCTGATTGATATCGATATTGTCTATCGCAATACTACCCTTGTCAGCCTGGTACAGACCCATGATCAATCTCAGAATACTGGTCTTGCCGCAGGCAACCTTTCCGATAATTGCCACATGCTCACCCGGATTGATATTAAACGAGATATTACTGATCGATTCCTTGACTGCTTCTGGATAAGTAAAGGATATATCCTTGAAGCGAATCCCTCCCTCAAATGCTGGCCGTCTGACAAAAGACTTGCCGTCGGGTCTTTCAACCTGTTTTTTCATCAGGTCATCCAGCGTTTGATAGGCGGTTTTGGTTTGTTCAAAGGTCGTGATCAAAGCGGCAATCTGGCCCATGGGTGCGACTGCGCGTGAAGACAGCATCACGGTAGCAATCAGTCCGCCAAGCGACAGTTGATGATCGCTAATCAGGTATATGCCGTAGATAATCAACCCTACCGTGGTGAACTGCACCAGCAAGTTGGTCACCACCGTTATCGAGCTTGAAAGCATACGTGCACGCATCGACTTGTTCGCAATAACACCGGAAGACTCTTCCCATACCCATTGTGAATAATTGGATACGCCCAGCGCTTTGATGGTTTTTATAGAATGCAGGGTCTCGATCAGGTGTGCATTCTTGTTAGCGGTGGCTTCATAGGTTTCCTCAACGCTTTGCTTGAGCGGTTTTACCAGAACCGAGCTATAAATCAGCAGCACCAGAATAGTGGTTAAAGGCACCAGTACCATGGTTCCACCGATATAGAAAATAACCATCAGAAACACTATGGCAAACGGGATATCAACCAGCGTCGCCATAGTTGAGGCGGTGAAAAAATTGCGGATACTTTCAAAGTCACGTAACTTGCTGGCAAAGGCCCCTACGCTTTTGGGCCATTCATTCATTTTCAAATTCAGCGTTTGCGAGAACAGGATAGAGGACATAATGATATCGCTTTTCTTGCCCGCAATTTCCAGCAGGTAGTTCCGCAGAAAACGCAGCACAGTATCAAACAGATAGACCACCAGGATACCGACTGCCAGTACCCACAGCGTTTCTATGGCGTCATTAGGAACCACCTTGTCGTAAACATTCATGGTGAACATAGGCGTTGCCAGAATGAACAGGTTAATCAGCACCGAAGACAAAATAACGCTGGCAAAGATATCGCGAGATTTGGATAAAGTTCCCCAGAACCAGTGACCGGCACCTTTGGCAGCAGTTTTCGGTACATGCTTTTGCTGCTGCAATTCACGCTTGAGCAAAAACGCATAGCCCAGATACTCCTGATTAAGACGTTCCAGAGCGAGCCATTCCTCACCCTCGCCAACCTCAGGCAATATGACTTTGGCTCGTTTATTCTTACGGTCAATCGATTCCAGGATGCAGGCGTTACCATTACGCAGTACCAGAATACAGGGCAGCAGTAATCGTGACAGACTTTTTAATTCGCGATGTATCAGGCGACTGGCAAAACCGGCTCGACTGGCAACGCGCGAAAATAACCCTTTGGGGCTATCAATGCTGAATAACTCCGGCCCACTGGCTCCCGGCTTGACCGGTAGTCCCGAGATCAGCGCATCGACACTAACCGGGCGGTTGTGCATCTTGGAAAAGATAACCAGGCACTCGAGTAACGGGTCGTAATGTCGATCTGGATCAATCATGAACTTTTAAATTCAGGGTTATGTACAGTGATATAAACACTTAAACTCAGCAGGGTTAAAACTCGTCGCGTATTGTAGTTAAAAATACACATGAATGTAATGACCAGAGCCAGTTAACACACATTGCATTGCCTGTGGTCACTTTTTTCTCTAGTGCAGTGGCTCGGCTTCATGCAGGAAATTGCCCTGTAATCCTCTGATACCCAGCTCAACCAGAGCCTGGTGCAGCTCAGCTGAATCCACACCAACGCCAATTAATTCAATGTTCATGGTATCAACCAGTGTCTTCAATGCCTGATAGCCCGCCGACATATCGTTTTGACTGATATCGTGCAGCGTGCGTGCGCTCACTTTAACATAGTCAAAACGTGCAATCTTAAGCAACTCCAGCGACTGTCCAATGTCCAGATGGTCGATGCCAAACTGATGCCCGGACTGATGAACCCGATTGGCGACCTGCTGACACATCATCAAATGCTGACTCAGTACACTGTGACTGGCTTCGATGCACAAACCGATACCACGCTGCTGACAGCGCGTCAGCAGTTGATCAAACTCGTATTGCGCTTCGGCCTGTTCAAAAAAAGCTGCACTCAGGTTCAATGCCAGTGGCAACTTTTCATCCAGTTGAATCTCGGAAATCAACTGAAATACCGCTTTGTCGATTTCAATAGCCATACCCAGACTGCTGGCCATAGGCATAAAGGCAGAAGCGGGTAACACATTGCCTGATTCATCGCGCGCACGAATGTACAGTTCTTTATGTATACTCAGCCCTGCAGGCGTTTTGACCAGCTGCCCGACCATGAACAGACGCCTGGTAGCAATCGTCTGATCCAGCCACTGACGCCACTGCATCTTACCCTGGGGTAAGGCCAGCTGATTGGAGCTGCGTTGCTCGATCGTCCAGGGCCCACCACCCTCAGCCTGGGTTAGACAATAATCTACCGCAGACAGAATATCGCCCAGCTTACTATTACTATCAATCGCTGAAATACCAGCAATCAGAAACAGCTCTGTCTCAGACTGCTCGAATCGATTAGAAGTCCTGAACTGATCAATTAACTGCCTGGTAAAATTGAGTGTCGACGCTTCATCGTCCGCATATAAAAAGGCAAATTCATCATCATTTAAGCGCGCGGGAGTTTCCAGTCGGGAGTGGCCAATCGCCGAGCTCAATTGCTGCGCCAGTTGATTGAGCAAGCTATCGGAAACCTGATACCCCTGACGCTCGCGTACTTCTTCAAAATTGACCAGCTTGATGATCACCAGCGAGCCATGAAACTGTGACTGCTCTGAGGTTGCCTGCTGAAGATGATCAATCAGATAAAGCCGATTGCCCAATCCGGTTAATTTATCGTGATACAACAATTTCTGGTATTTGGACAGGCTTTGCTGCTGGTCATTAAAGATACCCTGCACCTTGGACACCATGTTGTTCATCGCTTCCACGACGCGTTTCAAATCTACTGTCTTGGGGAGCACCTCCTGCTGTACAAAACGATTATTCTGAATCGCATCAGCCTGCTCCATTACCCGTTTTAACGGCAATAACAGATACTGTAAGAACACCCACAGCAAAATTAGCGCCACCAGAAACATCAGGCCAAACCATTCAACCGTTGAAATCAGCGATTGATACAGCTGGCTGTAGGCATACCCTGGATGCAGGGTAATCTGCAGACGACCCAGCTGTGTCCAGCCCTGCATCACCTGAATTGAACCGAGCGCCTGGTTCAATGGAATAAAATTGATAAACCAGTCAGGCACACCTTCCACACTGACCTGCTGACTCTTTTGATGAATGGTCTGGTTATCGACCGAAACCAGCTCAATACGCGAGTAATAACCACTGTCAAATACCGCATTAAACAGAGTTTCCAGGCTGGCCTTATCGCCACTGTCCGGCAAATTACTGATTACAATGCCCAGTGTCGTTGCCATATCCTGCGCAGTTGTCTGCATCTGCCCCTGCATAAATTCACGTGTACGATTTAAATCGTTTATTACGATTACGCTGGCGAGGACCAGAAATACCAGCGTTACTAGCAATGCGATCTGTTTGAATAAGGTCATAGTGCATCCTTCCTGAATTCAGCGAGTAGTCTTTTCCACTTGCTGTTCTTGATTTTATCGGTCGGTAGAGATTTCCCTAAACCCGCAGAAGCATTACTGAGGAACAGGGAATTGGCGTTAAAGCTGTATACAGGCAGCAAGTCTCGACGTTTGGACGCGAGCAATATCTGGGGGTTATAGTTATCCAGAATCATCGGGATACTTTTGGGTGTCTCAAAATAACTCAAAACCATATGCGCGACATTCTGTTTCAATGCCTTAACATAGGTGAGATAGAGTCGACTGTCGGGTACGCCGAGTTTCCGCAGTGCAAAATATTTGGCGATCACGAAATCTTCACAGTCACCCTGTTGCGTACCCAGAAATTCCTGCGGGGTGGACCAGTAATCTTTCACCCCATATTGATCGCTGTCTTCGCGATACTGGAACTGGTTAAAGAAGCGGTTTACCTCTTTCAGCTGGGTATCAATGTCTTTATTGTTTAGCTCATTCAGCAGTTTATTCAGCGCTATACCTCGTTGATATGCCTGTTCCGAGTAATCCTTTTTCAGCGCCTGCAACATACTATCAGTGACAAAAGGATCAGCGGACGGAATCTGCGGAACCCACAGAATCAGGCACAGCACCAGCAATGGCGTATATTTCGGAAACTTAAGTGTGCGCCTGTACAAGTAATCTGACTCTTTTTTTCGCTTTCGCAAAGTGTAGTTCAAATTCCCTGTGCGGGTGATCAACTAGAACGATACACTCTTCGCCTTGAAACTGAACTCACCACGCCGATTAATAGCCTGACCCTCTTTGGTCGCATTGTCGGCAATCGGCATTTCTTCACCCATGCCCTGCACAACAATACTGGAAGCATCGATCCCCTTTGAAATCAACAGCTCACGCATGGCGTCTGCCCGCTCCTGAGAGAGTTTCAGGTTGTAACTGCGCGAACCGATACTGTCGGTATGGGTATGCACTTCAATCATAATGTCGCCAGCACGCCTGATCTGCTCCACGATAGAGTCGATTCTGCTTTCTGATATTGCGGTTAACTGGGTACTTTTATACTTGAAATTAACCATCTGGATCTTGGACAGATCAGCCAGAGGGTCCTGCGTAACTTTTACCTTAACGGTAGCCGTAACTGCGCCACCTTTACCATCAGACACGGTATAGGTAAAGGTATCAATGCCGGTGAAGTCTTCGGATGGACGATACACCAGATTCTTTTGCTGATTAAAAGCCAGGCGTCCATTCGCCGCTTTACTGACATCGACGATTTCCAGACTGTCACCATCCGCATCGCTGTCATTTGCCAGTAACTGGGCACGAGAAATTATCAATACCCCATGTTGATCCACCTGCAACGCATCATCGCCAGCCACAGGCAAGGTGTTACTGGCTGCATAACCCAGCGCCACCTCACCCTTGAGCGCGCAGCCGTAACTGTTGACCGTCGACAGGCTGATGCTGTTATCACAATGATCAGTCTGATCCTGCTTCTTGTCCTGGTCTTCATCCACGGGTAAAGGGAGTGCATCCTCAGCTCTGGCCCTGATTCTGGCGATACTAAAATCATTCTCGCTGAGATGGGACTGCAGCTTTAAGGCATCAAACAAACCACCGAATGCCTCATAAACCCGATAACGTGCAGCCATCAGGTCAAAGTAGGCTCGTGTATAGTCATTTTTCGCGGTGTTCTGTTCATTTTCTGCATCCAGCAGGTCAATCAAATCGCGCTGCCCGATAAAAAATTCTTCGCGATACGATTCGACCGTCTCACCTGCTTTCGTGATGTACTGCTGAAAAAAATCAAGCTGGCGTTTGAGTGACTCATCTGCCGCCCAGGCCAGTCTCAGGGTATTGATAATCTGGCGGCGTACACGTGCGGCAAACTCTTTCTGTGCATACACTTCGCTGATCTTTTTACTTTGTTCTGAGTCGCTCGCGCCACCGTTGTAAAAGTTGTAACTCAGGTTCAACACCAGGCTCAACTCTGTGGTATCGCCGCTGACCCCACCGATGTCATTACCCCACTCAGAAGCCAGACGCAGATCAAGATTAGGGTAACGCGAACTGCGGCTGCGTTGATATTCGTATTGCAGGGCCTCGATATTACGACTGGCTACCTGCATCGCGGGATGGCCTGCCAATGCCTGATCGATAAGGGTATTCAGCTCCTCTGGAGGCAACTCCGGTAACACTGGCTCTACCAGTTCGCTGGCTTCAACATAGCGCCCCAGTAACTGATGCAGCTGGGTCAATGCATCATTCAGGTTATTCTGTTGTGCAATCAAACTTGCATGTGCGCGGGCAACCCGGCCTTCGGTTTGCTGCAACTGTGAGCGCCGCCCCACACCAGAGCTATTGCGTTCGCGAATCTGTGCCAGTATGCCCTCATGAGCGGCAACATTTTCCTGCGCCAGTTGCAGCAGCTTGCGGTGCTTGATGACATTCAAATAGGCTTTAATGGTCTCCAGCGCTATGTTGTCAGCCGTATCGTACAGGTCATACAATGCTGCCTGCGCGCGTGATTCGGTCTGCTTGATCTGATTGCTAGAGTCGTAGCCGTTAAAAAGATTTTGGGTGACGGAAAGCTCTACCCGAGTGCTGTCGTAATCAACCGCATTGCCCCCAGTTGATGGAGAATCCGTATTGTACAAACCAGTCGACGCCTGAAGGTCGACGCTGGGTTTATTGCTACTGGATGCTATCGACTGTTCACTGACCACCTGTCTGTAGACATGTACTTTTTCCTTAACCTGTGGATGCGCACTAATCGAGTCGGCGACAATATCAGCCAGCTCACTAGCCTGCGCTGAAAACGCCACCAGCACAAACAGGGATAACGTGATTGATTTCAATAGCTTTTTGAACATACAAATCTTCATTCAGTAACATTTAACGGGTTAATAGAAGTAGACGCTAATATAGTGTTTCAGCTAGATAAAGATGAGATTCCATTAACACTTTCCAAGCTTCATGATGACCTCAGATAATTTAATGCACTAAGTGAGATATCATGAGTAAGTTATTGATTATATTAGAACATAAAATGACAATTTTAAGCAATTTTAAGTGCTAAAGCGCATATAGGGACAACTTTATTATCAAAGCGTGAAACAGTTCCGCAACTCCGGCTAGCCACATTACAGCACCAGGCCCTGCTCAACTCTGTTAGAATTAAACCAGGAAAAAACCAATTGCTGAGGAATCCGGCATGTCTAAATTAAAGATTTTTTTCTGGTTGCTGACACTGATCGGCATAGCAGCTGCTTTCGTCTATTGGACTCAAAGAGAGAAGCCTATTGAAGTCACTGTAGCCACAGTCACTCAGGGTGAGATTGAGCGCACCATCACCAATACCCGCGCCGGAACCTTAAATGCCTGCCGTCGTGCACGACTGTCGCCGTCTCTGGGCGGACAAATTGCCAACTTGCCAGTAAGCGAAGGAGAATCGGTCACCAGTGGTCAACTGTTATTCGAGATATGGAACAAGGATTTGCGTGCGCAACTGGAGCTGGCAAAATCCGAGTTGAAAGCCAGTCAGTCGTTGCAGCAACAGTCCTGTATACAGGCAGAGCTGGCACAGCAGGAGGCGCATCGCCTGTCACAGTTACTCGCACGCGGACTGGCTTCAGATGAATCGGCAGAAAAAGCCACCGGCCAGGCACGTGCCAGCCAGGCCGCCTGCGAAGCCACCAGAGCGACCACCAGTGTCAGCCGTTCGCGTATCGAGGTCGCCGAAGCGGCATTGCAGAGAACACAGTTGCGCGCACCGTTTGATGGCACCATCGCCGAAGTCAATGGCGAGCTGGGTGAGTATGTCACCCCTTCTCCGGTTGGTATCCCTACACCGCCCGCAGTCGACATTATCGACACCAGTTGCCTGTACGTCTCTGCCCCCATAGACGAAGTGGATGCACCGGAGATACGCGCGGGGATGACCGCCAGGATTTCGCTGGATGCATTTGGCAAACAGTTTTTCCAGGGCAAGGTACGCCGAGTCGCCCCCTATGTCATGGATAAGGAGAAACAGGCCAGAACGGTTGATATTGAAGTTGATTTCATCAGCCCTAAGGACAATCGCAATATGTTACCGGGTTATACGGCTGATGTTGAAGTGATCCTTGACTCACACGACAAGGTGCTGCGCATTCCCACTCAGGCCCTATTAAAGGGGAAACAGGTTTATCTATACGACGCGGCCTTCGACAGTGTGAGTGAGGTTGAGGTCAAAACCGGATTAAGTAACTGGCAATTTACCGAAATACTGCAAGGTCTGGAACAGGGAGATCAGATCGTTACCTCTATCGACAAAAAAGGGCTGGAAGCAGGTGCGCTGGTCAAGGTGGTCAGTGAATAAGAGTTAACCGTAATGATAAAACTCAGCAATATTCATCGTGATTTTCAGGTAGGCGATCAGACTGTACATGCGCTGAATAATATCAACCTCGAAATCCAGCAGGGTGAGTATGTCTCAGTGATGGGCCCCTCGGGTTCGGGGAAGTCAACCCTGCTCAATATGATCGGCATGCTGGACCATGCCTCATCCGGGCAATATCTGTTAAACGATATCAATATTACCGAAATGGATGAGCAGCAGGAGGCACATACCAGGAACCGCCTGATCGGCTTCGTATTTCAGTCATTTCATCTGATCCCGCGCCTGACTGCTGCTGAAAATATTGAGTTGCCCCTGATTATTGCGGGTATCGACCCTGAGATTCGAGCACAAAGAGTGTCAGATGCCATCAACAGCATGGGGCTACAAAGTCGACAGCACCATAAACCGGACCAGCTATCAGGCGGACAGAGACAACGGGTGGCGATAGCCAGAGCCACCGTGACCGAACCCTCAGTCCTGCTCGCTGATGAACCCACCGGAAACCTCGACCAGCAATCTGGCCAGGATGTCATCCAGACACTGGAACAGCTGAACGCGAATGGGATCACCCTGATCATCGTCACCCATGACAGCAAGCTCGGTTTGCGCGCCAGACGCGCACTAAAGATGGTCGATGGACGCATCGTGTCAGACCAGCCAAACCGCTCAACACCGACATGATCAAGCGCGACATCGTTAACTTTGCCTGGTCGTCACTGAGCGGATACCGTAGCCGCACCCTGTTGATGCTACTTGCAATGAGTATCAGTGTCGCTTCAGTATTACTGCTAACGGCTCTGGGCGATGGCGCACGGCGCTATGTATTACAGGAATTTATCGCGCTTGGCACCAACCTGGTCATTGCTATGCCAGGCAGGAACGAAACCGCGGGTGCAGGCCTCAGTTCGATGATGGGCATTACGCCCAGAGACCTCACGCTCTCCGATGCAGCTGCTCTGACACGGAACTCGGCGATTAGCAATATTGCCCCGATGAATATTGGTTCAGTGGAAGCCTCCTGGCAAAATCGAAAACGCCAGGTTACCCTGCTGGGATCGACTACTGCCTTGCTAGAAATTCGCCAGTGGGAGATGGGCAGTGGAGACTTCCTGCCTGAAACTGAATGGGATAGAGCCGCTTCGGTATGTGTCATTGGACGCAAAATCCGCGATGAGTTATTTGGTTCACACAATGCATTAGGCCAGTGGATACGACTGGGAGAAAATCGTTACCGTGTGATCGGTGTCCTCGCTTCTGCAGGGCGCTCGATTGGTGTTGACGTGCAGGAAGTCGTCATTGTTCCGGTTGCGGCGGCGCAGTCACTGATGAATACCGAAGGCCTGTTTCGAATACTGATCCAGACCAAAACCGCAGAAGATATTCCCGCAGTTATCGAATTTACCGAGAAAACCATTCAGCAACGCCACCACGGCGTAAAGGACATCACCGTCATCACCCAGGATGCGGTGATTAAGACATTCGACAGCATTCTATCAGCACTGACCTATGCACTAGCTGCCATCGCCGCCATCAGCCTGGGCGTTGCAGGCATCCTGATTATGAATGTTATGCTGGTCGCCGTTTCACAGCGCACCGCAGAAATTGGATTACTCAAGGCAATGGGAGCATCGCGTCGGGCGATACTGGTACTGATCCTGAGTGAAGCCCTGCTACTTTCTTTGCTGGGCGCAATCTGCGGGTTTATTATTGGTGCGCTGGGCAGTTGGGGGATTTCCAGCGCAATCGATGACCTGCAGGCTTATCCTCCAGCCTGGGCATTAATAGCTTCACTTGCAGTCGCCCTGATTACCGGCCTGCTATTCAGCCTGATCCCGGCACGCAAGGCCGCTCGGCTGGACCCGGTAGATGCCCTGCAGGGTCGTTAATCATGCGTATTGCTGACTTCATTCATCTTACCCTAAGTTCATTGCTAACCCACAAGCTGCGCAGCTTTCTGACCATGCTGGGTATTACGGTGGGTATTCTGGCGGTCATCATCCTGACCTCTATCGGCGAAGGAATGCATAAATTCATCCTGAATGAATTCACTCAGTTTGGAACCACTCTGGTGGCTATCAACCCGGGTAAAACCGACACGATGGGCATATCAATGGGCGTTTTTGGCAGTGATCGTCCGTTGACGATCGAGGATGCGGAAGCCCTTAAAAAACTCCCTTTTGCACAATCGGTAGTTGGGTTTATACAGGGAAACGCTGAGGTCGAAGGCAACAATCGTACCCGGCGAACCACGGTTTATGGTAGCGGATCCGATTTTCCGCAGGCTTTTCGCATGCCAGTTGAACTCGGTGAATTTCTACCGCCGGACGACCCGCTGGCACCGCGTGCTTTAACCGTGCTGGGGCATAAAGTTAAGCAGGAACTATTTGGAGACATCAATCCGCTAGGAGAACGTATCAGAATCGGCGGAGCCCGATACAGGGTTGTTGGTGTCATGCAGTCAAAGGGACAGGTGCTTGGGTTCGACCTTGACGACACCGTATACATACCGCTGGCACGAGGACTGGAAATGTTCAACCGCGAAGGCCTGATGGAAATCGACCTGCTTTATCATCCCGGAAGCGACGAAGAAACCGTGATGTCGGGTATAAAACGATTGCTGCTTGCGCGACATGGACGCGAGGACTTTACCATTACCGGCCAGCAACAGATGCTGGACGTAATGGGATCAATCTTAAATATCATTACCTTTGCGGTAGCTGCTATCGGTTCCATATCGCTTCTGGTTGGTGGTATTGGGATCATTACCATTATGACCATCAGTGTTGCAGAAAGGACTTCTGAAATCGGTTTGCTGAGAGCACTGGGTGCTGAAAATAGTCAGGTTCTGTTACTGTTCCTGGGAGAGGCGGTGGTGCTTTCTGCCATAGGCGGTGTTGCTGGACTGCTGGGCGCAGTGGCGATATTACAGATAGTCCAGCTATTGCTGCCCGAACTTCCGGTACACACCCCCTGGAATTATATTCTGCTGGCTGAATCAAGCGCGATTCTGATTGGACTGTTGGCCGGGGTATTACCCGCGCGCCGCGCTGCAAAAATGGACCCGGTGGAAGCTCTGCGCAGTGAATAAAGGAAAGCTCATAAGTTTTATTAATGACGATACCTGACTGAAAAACGGTATCACATTTTGTGAGCCAGGTCTCTTTTTTACGCGAATATAAAAATTACGTGAAAACTTTTTGAATTGTTTCAGGTTTTGTAATCATAAATTTATTTAGGAGCAATTTTGAGGCTCATAGGTAGCAAATCGCTACTTATTCATACATTAAATTAAGTACTCAAACCAACCCAGAGTGCTTATTCAAAGCATTCAAAACTTTTATTACTCATTTATCCCGCCCCATGGGAGAATAAATCCACCAAAAGGAACAGGACCAACTTGGTATTTAATAAGGGTGAAAACTTACAAGCCTGTTGCATTTCTTACTGGTGCTTAGACGCTACAAATATAAAACCGATTCCGCTTGAGTTCGACAATCGTTTTGTTTCAAATGAAATCAAACAACGTCAAAGTAAATGAATGCTAAAAATAATAACGGATTTACATTAGTCGAGATTGCTATCGTGCTGGTCGTGGCAGGTTTGCTGGTCGGCGCGGTATTGAAGGGCCAGGATATGATGCTAAACGCTCAACTTAAAAGAGTTGAATCGGATGCAGCAGGCCTGCACATTGCCATCGCAAGCTATCAGGATCGTTACCGGCAATTGCCCGGCGATGATAGCGATGCCCAATCGCGCTTTGATGTTTATGCTTCGCTCAGTCCAAATGACGTTAATGGCGATGGCTCTGGTGTCATAAGTGGTCAATGGGATGAGCATAATACCGATTCTCTGGCAGCGCCAGGCGCTGTGGAATCAGAAAAGTTTTTTGCCCATCTAAGGGCTGCGGGACTCATACCAGGGGGCAGCTATGATACCGCTAGACCTATGAACACCAATGATGGGCGAATCGGTGTTCAGGATGGAGCGCTACAGATCTCAGGCCATGTAACCGTGTTCGGACGTCTAGACGGGGTGTTCCTGAAGATAATTGAATCAAGGCTGGATGACGGTAAACCCAATTCTGGAAATATTCAGGCTGAGGAAACAACCCGCCTGCTTAGTCGTGACACGGCAAGCCTGGCGACCAGCTATCAGGATGGCATACAATATAACGTCGCCTTCCATCTTTAAAACGGCTGCAGCACCGACTGAAATTATTCCTCGCTAGCCCGACCAAACAACCTGATATGACGATATTTTAGCGGGGCGATGAGGATCATCCCGGTCATGAATCCACCGATATGCGCCCACCATGCCACCACATTGTTAGCATCACTGCTAAGCACATTGTAAAATTGAAAAACAACCCAGCCGAACAATAGCAGGTAAGCGGGTAAATATATCGGTATACGTCCCAGTAGCAGAACCAGTATTTTAACCCCGGGATGCAGCATCAGGTAAGCGCCCAGCAAACCCGCTATGGCACCACTTGCACCTATCATCGGCATATCTGAAGCGGGTTCCAGCAAAGTGTGGGTAAAACCTGCAACCATGCCACACAGAAGATAAAAGACAATAAAACGCAAATGCCCCATCGCATCTTCAACATTGTCCCCAAAAACCCAGAGAAACAGCATATTACCCAGCAAATGGACCCAGCTTCCATGCAAAAACATATACGAAATCAAGGTCAGGTAAGCAGGTAGCGCATGCACCTCTGACGGGAGTGACTGATGTTGCAGAAACACCGATGGTACCAAGCCATAGGCATAAGAAGAAAAGATCGCTGTCTGACCCGACAGGCTTTTCTGCCATAAAAAAATAGCCACACAGCTCAAAATCATACCCACCGTAACAAACTGGAATGTAACAATCTTGAGCGGATTTTTATCGTGCAAGGGTAAAAACATTATTTATCAGGCCAGTTTCGTGCACCCAATCATTACTTCAAAAAGAATCCATTGCAAGCACTCAGTTAGCTTGGTAGGCTCAGCGAAATTTTAATCACTCCCATAACCCTGACCGCCTGTTTATATGAACAGTTTTCGCCATTTCCTGATTATCGCACTGTGTTTTTTTGTGTCTGCCTGCGCCAGTATCATGAGCTCGGCAACCCAGCGCATGGCCGAGAACCTGTCGCATGCCATGCTGAATCAAAATGACCTGGAAACTGTGCAGGCAGGTGCCCCGGCTTATCTGATTATGATCGACAGCCTGGTTGAAGGAGATCCGGAAAATAGCGACATACTGCTAACAGGCTCAAAACTATATGCCTCCTATACTTCCGCCTTTGTAAAACAGCAGGCGCGTGCAAAACGTCTTGCTCAAAAATCTTATGATTACGCCTACCGTGCACTATGCCTGGATCTGCCAGCGTTATGTCAAGCACTGGATAATAAGGCGGACGAACTTATCCAGCCATTAAACAGGATCACCGAGTCGCAGCAACCATTACTGTACGGTTTTGCCAGCGCCTGGGCGACCTGGTTGCAGGTCAACAGCGATGACTGGAATGCCATTGCACAGATCCCAAAATTACAGGCCCTTTTTGCACGCTCAATTGAATTAAATGAAAACTATGATTCCGGAAATGCACACCTGTATCTGGGCGTGCTGGCGTCACAAATCCCTCCCGCGTTAGGGGGTAAACCTGACATTGCACGCAGTCATTTCGAAAAAGCGCAGCAAATATCACAGGGACAGAACCTGATGGTAAATGTGCTATATGCGGAACACTATGCTCGCCTGGTATTTGACCAGCAATTGCATGATCAATTACTTAAGCAGGTTATCGAGACTGAAATTGATCCCGAAAATCTGGTACTCGTCAATACACTGGCCCGACATCGGGCAGAAATATTGCTCAAGGAATCGAACGAATTTTTTTAATCTGAACTCACTATGAAAATACGCAGCCTGAACCTGGCATCATTAATTCTTAGCCTTTTGATAAGCGGTAATAGCTGGGCAATAACGCTTAAAATTGCCACGCTCGCTCCTGCTGGCACCAGCTGGATGAAAGAAATGAAAAAAGGAGCCGGTATCATCAAGGAAAAGACTACCGGTAGAGTAAAATTTAAATTTTATCCTGGTGGCGTGATGGGTAATGATGCGAGTGTGCACCGCAAAATTCGTATTAATCAGCTACAGGGTGGCGCCTTTAGTTCAAGTGGCCTGTCCCATATAGACTCCAGCATTCAGTTATTCAGCCTGCCGATGGTTTTTAATTCTTTTGAAGAAGTTGATCACGTCCGTAAGCACCTGGATCAAAAAGTTAAACAGCATATGGCAGCCAATGGTTTTACACTTCTGGGGATTACCGAGGGTGGATTTGGTCGCATTTTTTCTACCCAGCCTGTAGCCAACCTGGAACAGATCCGGGCGACTAAGGTATGGATGCCGGAGGGCGACGACCTTATCAAGCAATCCTTTGATGCGCTGGGCGTCCAACCGATAGCACTCCCCCTGGCTGACGTTTTTACCGGATTACAGACCGGATTAATAGAAACCATCACCTCAACGTCGACTGGAGCGATAGCATTCCAGTGGCACAGCAAGGTCAATTACATGGTCGATACCCCCGTGCTGTACTTAATCGGAACCCTCGCGGTAAACAATGAGGCATTTAACAAAATTAAACCCGCAGACCAGAAAATAGTCATCGAGGAAATGGACAGGGTGTTTGCTCGCCTCGACGAAATTAACCGGAAGGATAACATTGAAGCAACAGAGGCTCTGAAAACACAGGGCATAAAGGTAATCACCCCTTCTGCAGATGAAATCCTGCGCTGGAAAACGCTAACTGAGGAGTCTATCCAGAAAATAATGCAAAGCCAGGCTATAGATACCCAACTGCTGTTAGAGATGAATCAATTGTTGAAGGAAATACGATAGTCAATGGATTTGACATGCCACCCCTGATTAAACTCACCCATCGTCTCGAAGATAGCCTGTTAATCCTGCTGCTCGGTAGCATGATTCTGCTTGCTGGCGGTCAGATCATTTTAAGAAATTTCTTTGATTTCGGTTTTATATGGATCGATCCATTACTACGCTTACTGGTGTTATGGACAGGATTAATTGGGGCCACAGTAGCAAGTCGCGATAACAGGCACATCCGGATAGATTTACTCTCCCGATATCTATCCACAAAAGCCCATCTGATCATCCAGTTTTTTGTGGGTTTGTTTACCGCATTCATCTGTACCGTAATTGCATGGCATGGTGCACTCTGGGTGCAACAGGATTACCTAGATAGTATGACTGGTTTCCAGGATTTACCAGCCTGGATGCTGGAGGTGATCATACCTGTGGCATTCGGTCTGATTGCTATACGCTATTTCGTTCACAGCCTGAACTGGTTGATCATGTGTGTTAAATCTTTTACACAGGAAAAGGATTAAGTGTCGATCCTGATCACCCCTTTATTACTGCTGTTAGCCATATTGCGTACGCCATTGTTCGTTGTTATAGCGGCGAGCGCGATGTATGGATTTTATTCAGAAGATATCGATTTATCCATTATTTCGATTGAAATTTACCGACTTGCAGAAATGCCGGTTCTGCTATCCATCCCATTATTTACCTTTGCCGGATACCTGCTGGGTGAAAGCCAGGCCTCTCAACGGCTGGTCAATTTAACACGTGCATTACTGGGCTGGTTGCCTGGCGGACTGGCAATTGTATCCATAGTGGCCTGCGCCCTGTTTACCGCTTTTACTGGCGCATCTGGAGTGACCATCGTAGCACTCGGCGCCCTTTTATACCCTGCTCTGGTGAAGGAAGGCTATCCAGAAAAATTTTCGCTAGGCCTGCTAACCAGCTCTGGCAGCCTTGGCCTGCTGTTCGCGCCCGCACTGCCCCTTATCATTTATGGTGTGGTCGCGCAGCAAATGGATCTGGAGCAACCGGTAGGCATTGATCAATTATTTATCGCAGGCATACTTCCGGGCTTACTGATGCTGGTTTTACTCAGCCTATACAGCATGTCGCAAAAGAAGCAGGCGCCAGCTGCCGATATAGAACAGATCCCGGATGCCTGGGATAGTATAAAAAAAGCGAAATGGGAACTGCCGCTACCTTTACTAATTTTAGGCGGTATCTATAGTGGTTATTTTGCGGTTTCAGAAGCTGCTGCCGTCACCGCCCTGTACGTGCTAATCGTTGAGGTTGGCATTCAGCGCGAGATAAAATTAAATCAACTAGCAGAAGTGATACGCGAATCCATGGTACTGGTAGGCGGGATTATGATTATCCTTGGAGTTTCACTAGCCTCCACCAATTACCTGATCGATACCGATGTCCCCTCCCGGTTGTTTGAATACATCAGTCAACAGATAGACAATAAACTGACCTTTCTAATCTTACTGAATATCTTTCTCCTGATTCTTGGGATGATGCTGGATATTTTTTCTGCTCTGGTACTCATTGTCCCCATCATCCTGCCGATCGCGGTTGGCTACGGAATCCATCCGATCCATCTGGGTATTATTTTCCTCGCCAATATGCAGCTCGGATATTTCACCCCACCCGTAGGAATGAATCTTTTTATTGCAAGTTATCGTTTTGAAAAACCGGTAATGACCTTATACCGCGCAACCATCCCGTTCTTTCTTATCCTGCTGCTTGCAGTTCTTATTATAACTTATGTGCCTGAACTCAGCCTGGTATTGATCCAATGACAATTGAATCCTGGTTAGCCTTTCTTGTTGCCTGCATTCTGATCTCTGTCACACCCGGCGCTGGCGCGGTGAACACCATGAGCAACGGTATGGTATACGGCGTACGCCACAGCCTGCCCGCCATTATGGGGTTGCAGCTCGGGCTGGCAGCTCAGTTTGTCATCGTAGGTATAGGTCTGGGCGCGCTGCTCGCTTCATCGGAAACGATTTTTAGCGCGATAAAATGGGTCGGGGTAATCTACCTGCTGTGGCTAGGATTACAGAAATGGCGCCAGCCTCCACTGGTAATTGCGCAAGAAAAACGCTGCTCACTGGATTACGCTAAACGCTTCTGGCAGGCGTCTCTGGTTAACTTGACCAACCCCAAGGCGACCATTTTTCTGGTTGCCCTGTTACCTCAGTTTCTTGATTTAAACGCTGCACACACACCACAGTTCACCATTATGGCCTTAACCATGCTGAGCATAGATATCATAGTCATGGTGGGCTATGCGACCCTGGCAAACACCATCGCTCAATGGATGAAGAGCGACAGCCAGCAACGCAGAATAAATAAAATATTTGGAGCTATGTTCATGCTGGCCGCGGGTTTAATGGCCAGCTACCAGCGTAGCTGAGACTCATTGCCAACTTTTTAGCATTACTTGTCTGGTAAATTCTGGCATCATTTTGCTAAACACAGGATTCAGCACATTATGAAGATTCTTATCACCCTACTCACCCTGGCTAGCGTTATCACGGGATGTGCCAGCAATACGTCAGCGCTCACCAAATCAGAACAGAAGTTGCAGTGGCTAAACGACGCCAACCCACAGCAGGATGCCCAAAGAGCTCTGCAGGCGGGTGACTTCCGTTTAATGGGCCTGGTTCAGAGGTCGGTCATCATTCCAGGTGTGGCCGCGGATAAAATGAATCATTATGAACTTAAATGCGGTGTAAATTTAATTGATGGTGTTAGCGATACCGTGCTGAATAATAATCACCTGAAACTGATCCAGCAGGCACACGAATATGCCTTGCAATATAACGCTATCATGAAAGCTCACTGTGATCCGACACAATAGAGTCTGTTGGTTAAAGTATTCCAGGCAGTTGACCGCTTAGCCCATACGTCTTCTAAAACCGAGTAAAGAAAATAACCCAAACAGCATAAACAGGCTGGTAGAACCACTATCCCCTTCACTACTGGTAGTTGGAAAACTGGTATTTGGATCTACCTCTATTGGCACCGATGTCTGCTCCTGGTTGGCGGGCACCACCGGGAAACAACTCACATCGGCTGCCGTACTGCCATTGATCACCAGATCACCAGCGGATAAGGCAAAAAACACATTGTTTGCACAACTCACCTTAAAGCGCGCCACAGGGATTGATTCATCAGGTAAAGTTAACCCTTGACTGCCATCATTCGGCGTAGCGGAAATCAACCTTTCCTCGCAATAAGTGGTTTTGTTGGCACTCAGCTTCAATAGATCAACATTCACAGTTGAGCAATTAAATGCGGCATCAGTGGTATCACCAACATTCCAGGTTATGGTTCTGGCTGCAGTCGGATTATTAACCGTTGTCGCTGTCGTATCAGAAGTGATGTTAAAAGATTGCGCAATAACTGAATTAACTGCTACGGCATCCTGTGCCTGCCCACCTTTTCCATCTCTAACAGTCACTGTAAAATTTATCGCCCTGCTTGTCGTCGGTAGAGTTTCACCAACAATCGCGGGCAGACCTAGCAAACTGTCCAGACGCGGAAAATAGCGCCAGGATTGCGCCTGAGGCAGGTAACTACGAAATAGCGCATTGTTCCCTAAATCCGTTCCAAAGGTTGCTGATGTAGTCGCTGTGCCTGCATCCATCTGATCCCAGGTGTACGACAAGGTATCACCGTCTGCATCCGTCGCAGCGACCGCCAACATGAAGGGAGCCTGAGTCGGTATGGTATAATCACTGCTTGCTGTAATGGCTGGCTGACTCGGGTTATTGGTGATAGCCTGCAAACTTCCACAGTTGGCACCTGCACCCACGGTGGTAAATACATTGACTTCCTGCAGGGTCCCGGCGTGAAAATGTGCATCCGAACTTGCCTGTAAACTCTCATCGCCACATAAGCCTGCGTAAGCCATGATTGAAGAACCACTACCCGGCTCGTACGCTGTAGCAGCATTTCGATTAAGACCGCTACAGCTAGAACTGGACCCATTAAACGTGTGTTCTGCATTGAACTGATGCCCAATCTCATGCGCAACATAGTCAATATCGAATGGATCTCCTAACACACCGCTTGATTTAACCGCTGTTGCGCCCTGAGCCTTGAAGGTCTCGCAAACCGCGCCGACGCTTGCAATACCGCCGCCAAACCCAGCAGTAAATAAATGGCCAACATCATAATTGGAAGCGCCTATTCTGCTATTCAACGTGGTCTGATTAACTGATAGCAAACTGCTTAAATTACCGGAGTCTACGGTAGGATAAGGGTCAGATGCTGTGGTACCAGTAAAAATGATCTGGTCATTATTATCTACCAGCATCAGCTGTATACCCAGGTCGCGCTGGTAGATTTCATTCACACGATTTACGGTTTTAGCAATTTCACTCATCGCAAGCAGCCTGGTCCCCCCCACCATATTCACATACTCTACAGTGGCTGCCAGAGCCAGACGGTAGACACGCATGCTCCCAGCAACGCGAGCAGCTGTTCTACCTGCCAGGGTGATATGGCTCACCGGGTGACTTGAATCATGCCCTTTAACCCCGCAGTTGAAAGCTTTAGCAGGAATCTGGGTGGATTTTCTGTAGCTACGAAACAGGCCATCACTGTCCGGATCCAGATAATAAGTCTCAGTTGGAGACATAATCATTGCCGAGATACCTTTGGGTGTCGCACTCAAACGGCCGCTGAAATTCGGGTTTTCGATCCCTCTGAGTTGATAGGTTTTAATCTCGGGATAACGAGCAGCCAGCCCTGGTTCCATGACATGGGTTTCAAACAGCTGAAACTCTTTTATGTCACCCGTGGCAAGTGGTAGCGGGATACGGGTATCCAGCTCAGCTCCATTCTGCTGACCGGCACGGGAGAGAATCTGCTCAAGTGACTGGGTATTACCCCGAAAATATCGATCTGGCTGACTGACAGATATTGATCCACGTTCGGCGACTTCCACCTGTTGCCATAAATCTGATGCGAACGAAGGCCCTGAGTTTAATAGAGTTACGGCTAACCCGACTGATAGAATAATAGGCTTCATATTGGTTCCTGACTTCAATCTATCTAATATAGTCTGGTTTAGTCAGTTTTTTTACTAGTAATAAGTGCATAAAAAAAGCCATAACGGAGTATGGCTTTTTTCATTTTTGATATTTGTTACTCAAAAGGATGCTTTTTGATGATCGTTTCAGCCCTGTCTGGCCCAGTTGAAACGATATGTATCGGTGTACCCGTAAGTTCTTCGATCTTATCCAGGTAATTTCTGGCTGCCTGTGGCAGATCATCGTAGGCCTTAATCCCAACAGTCGACTGTTGCCAGCCCGGCATCTCGATATACTGAGGTACACATTCTGCAAAACGATCCGATCCCACTGGCGGAGTCGTCATATGGCGACCATTCAGTTCGTATGATACTGCGATTTTTATGGTTTCCAGCTCATCAAGCACATCCAGTTTGGTAATACAGATACCAGTAACCGAGTTAATCTTTAGTGATCGATTCAGGGACACGATATCCAGCCATCCACAGCGACGTTGACGCCCCGTGGTTGCTCCAAATTCATGTCCTTTGGTGCCCAGGTACTTACCTGTTTCATCGCCCACATCCTGTTCCATGTTATACGCCAGTTCTGTCGGAAAGGGACCAGCGCCTACACGCGTGGTATATGCCTTAACAATACCCAGAATGTAATCCAGGTCGGCCGGACCTACACCGGAACCGGAAGCTGCACCTCCTGCCGTGGTGGTGGAGGATGTGACATAGGGATAGGTGCCATGGTCTATATCCAGCAATGCACCCTGTGCGCCCTCGAACATTACAGATTCACCTTTTGCCTTCATTTCATGCAGGATACCCGGAATATCGCCCACCAGATCCCTGATTTGCTCAGCCTGTTGTAAAGCTTCATCCAGTACCGTCTGGTAATCAACTTCAGGCTGCTTGAAGTAATGCTTAAGCGCGAAGTTATGGTATTCCATAACTTCCTGCAGGCGTTTGGCAAAATGCTCAGGATCCAGTAACTCACCCAGGCGAATGCCGCGACGCGAGATTTTATCCTC
Organism: Gammaproteobacteria bacterium; assembly: GCA_050288105.1. Taxonomy (GTDB): domain Bacteria; phylum Pseudomonadota; class Gammaproteobacteria; genus JACNJF01. The sequence continues at coordinate 262,000 of JBNKDE010000006.1, read as the reverse complement.
ATAGCAAGGGCCGATGCCGCGCCCCGTAGTGCCAATAGCCTTATTACCCCTGGCAATCTCGCGCGCCTGGTCTAGCGCAATATGGTAAGGCAGAATAAGCGGACAGGATTCACTCAGCAGAATACGCTCACGCGCAGGTATGCCATTTTTTTCCAGCATTTCTATTTCTTCCAGCAAGGCTGAAGGAGACAGCACAACACCGTTGCCAATCAGACACAGAACATTTTCCCGTAAAACGCCTGAAGGTATTAAATGCAATACAGTCTTCACGCCATCGATGACCAGCGTATGCCCCGCATTGTGTCCACCCTGAAAACGCACAACTGCCTTAGCTCTGTCCGTTAGCAGGTCTACGATTTTACCTTTACCCTCATCACCCCATTGGGTACCGATAACTACTACATTTTTAGCCATATTGATTATTACCTTTATTTTATTTTGCTAACGATCCAGTCACTTCCGTCTGCAACGATGATCTGATGACAGGATTGCTGTTGCGGAGAGAGCGCGCCATTCGACAGGTCAATAACGACGCGTTTGCCCTGTTTACGCAATTGCTGAATCAACTGATTCAGTTTTATATCATGCTTGTTCGGGGCCAGAATTGCTTCATCCGCTGGCGTGGATTTTTCAGACAGCAGATACAGGTTTAGCAGATCAGTACTGAAACCTGTTGCGGGTCTTGCCAGTCCAAAGACCGAGCCAATATCATCATAGCGACCGCCACGCGCTATCTCACGCCCCTGGCCCGGCAGAAATGCGGCAAACACCAGACCAGTGTGATATTCGTAACCGCGTAACTCAGACAGGTCGCAGTGAATCAGCACTTCTGGATAGCGTTGCTGTATGCCCAGAGCAACAGACTCGATATGATTAAGAGCGGCCAGACATTCACCGCTGGATTCGCGATAGATTTCTCTGGCCTGCTGAATGATTTCAACATCACCATTTAACAGGGCGAGCTGGCAAAATTGCTTACGCTGTTGCTCTGTTAAATCCTGCTGCTGCAGGAAAGCTCTTAATTCAGGAATGGATTTACGCTGCAGCATGTCGAACAGGATCGACTCCTGCGATTTATCCAGTCCACTCTGTTCGAACAGGCTGCGAAAAATACCGACATGTCCCAGGTCAATAGAAACCTGGTGTAAAGACACCTGGTGCATGGTTTCCAGCATCAAACTCACGACTTCGATATCCGCTTCAATAGAGGCGTTACCAAAAATTTCTGCACCTATCTGTAGCGGAGAACGACTGGGATTTAACCCATCAGCCTGAGCATGTAACAAATGTCCACAGTAGCACAGCCTGGAGGTCTGCTGATTACCGGATAACAGATGCGCATCAATTCGAGCGACCTGCGGGGTCATATCTGAACGCACCCCCATCAGCCTGCCACTAATCTGATCGATCAGGGTAAAGGTTTTACGCTGCAGCGAATTGGCAGTTCCCGTCAATAGTGAATCGGTAAATTCAACCATCGCCGGCATTACAAGATCATAGCCCCAGCTATCATAAAGGGCGAGGATAGACTGCCTTAGCTGCTCTACTGCTTTTGCATCCGGTGGCAGCATTTCCTGAATTCCATCAGGCAATAACCAGCGATTGGAGTAGGAATCTTGCAAGTTTAACCTCTAACTAAATACAAAAAAATAACGCCCGCAATCATACTGCCAAACCCAATTATGCGTATGGTTTTTTCTGGAAATGCGGACATTTGCATCATGGTCTTTTTATAACCCTCAGGATTGATAAAAGGTAACAGGCCTTCAATCACCAGCACCAGAGCCAGAGCGGCCAATAAATCATTCCAGTTCATAAGGTGATCCTAGCCCGGAAATTTCATTAATTTGAGCAAATATCGCGCAGGATATTGTTTTCATGAGGAAATATCCGAGGGAATCCCATATCGAGGACCACGGGTGACTGAGGATATATTCCTTGTGAAAACAATAAACAAGCGAGATTGGGCATAATTAGTGAATTTTCCGGGATAAAAACGGGCGGTTTAAAAATCCGCCCGTATTTTAAGGGATAGCGTTTACTGTTTGCCAGTGGCTTCTTTAAAGTACCTGAAGAAATCGGAGTCAGGGTTTATGACCATCATATCGCTATTATTCGAAAAACTGTTGCGATAGGCATTCAGGCTTCGATGAAATGAATAGAACTCTTTGTCCTCTCCGTAGGCATCTGCATAAATTTTAGCAGCCTGTGCATCACCATCACCACGAATCTGCTCTGCTTCGCGATAAGCCTCAGCCAGGATTTCAGTTCGCTGACGATCCGCATTCGCACGTATACCTTTGGCCTGCTCTTCACCGGCTGAACGAAAAGCCTTGGCGACCGTGTCCCGTTCCTTGATCATACGCTGGTAAACCGATTCACTGACATCCGGTGGCAGCTCGACTTTTTTGATTCGCACATCAACCAGCTCTACGCCCAGATCCCGCGTTTTTACGCCTGCGTTTTCATTAACGGCCTGCATAATCGCCGAACGTTCACCTGATATTACCTCTTTGATGGTCTTGGATCCGAACTGCCCTTTCATTTCATCATTTAGAATTGAAATTATGCGAGACACCGCTCTTTGCTCATCGCCACCCTGGGTAGAGGTATAGTAATCACGTGGATTAGATATACGCCATTTAACATAAGAATCCACGATGACGTTCTTTTTTTCACTCGTTAGATAGCGTTCTGGCGCGGTATCCAGGGTCAATACCCGGCTGTCAAACTTGCGAACATTATTAATGAATGGAATTTTAAAATAGAGCCCAGGTTCATTAATCGTGGTTACGATTTCACCCAGTTTAAATTTAATTGCCAGCTCTTTTTCTTGCACTACATAAGTCGACAACCAGATAACCAGAGCGACAAATCCCGCTACAAATAATCCAAATTTAATATTACCCATTATCTTGTCTCCCGTGTCCGAGTGCGCGAATTGTTGCGCCTGAACTCATCCATCGTATTCAGATCAGTGGGCGCACCACTTCTCTGACTGGTGGTTGGCAAACGCACACTGGATGATGAGGAACCCGGGTTTCTCTGTATCATCTTATCCAGTGGCAGATAGGTCAGGTTGTTTCCATTTTTCACATCCAGTAAAACCTTTGGATTGTTGGACATGATCTGTTCCATGGTTTCCAGATACAAACGCTCTCTGGTCACTTCAGGGGCTCTCTGGTATTCAGTGAGTAGTTTTGTAAAACGCTCGGTTTCACCTTGTGAAGATTTTACCACCTGGGTGCGATAAGCCTCCGCATCCTCGCGCATGGCCTGGGCGTCACCTCTCGCCTTGGGTACGATATCATTACGATAAGCATTCGCTTCGTTGATAATACGCTGTTGGTCTTCTCTCGCCTTAATCGCATCGGCGAATGCATCCTGCACTTCTTCAGGCGGCTGGGCTTCATTCAGGTTGACCTGAAGCACATTCAAACCCGTTTTATAAGAATCCAGAATTTCCTGCATGATACGTTTGGTTTCTGATGTGATCTCAGCACGCCCATCAGTAATGATGTAATCCATCTTGTTTCGACCAACCACCTCGCGTATGGCTGTTTCGGCAGCCTGCTTAAGGGTGAGATCAGGATCCCTGACTTCAAAAACATAGTTTTGAGCATCTTTTACGTTGTATTGAGCTTCAAGACTCAGGGCGACGATATTCTCATCTTCTGTCAACATTTGAGAGTTATGGTTGATCTTACGTAACGCACCCACGTCAACCATTTCTACCGCGTCGATAGGCCACGGAAGACGCCAGTGAGGCCCTGGCATGGTTACAATAGTACGTGCACCAAATCGTGTTTCCACACCTCGCTTACCTTCATCGACGATATATACACCGCTTAGCAGCCATACTACGATCACTGCAATCAGGGCAATGAGAATGATGCCAGTATAGTCTTCTCCGCCACTGCTACGGCCACCAGAACCACCGCGGCCGCCACCGAGTACACCACCCAGTTTCTTTTTCAGGTTTTTAAACACTTCGTCAAGATCAGGCGGTGCATCGTTATTACGCTGCCCCCAGGGATCTTTATCTTTACCCGGTTCATTCCAGGGCATATGGCTTCTCCAAATTTGATTATTGTGGAAATCTATACGTCAGCCCACAAAGGCTGTGAATTGTAAGATGGGTTATGCTACTACTGCAAGTCTGTCGCTACAGATATGGAATCTTTCTGCGGGGATTTCAAGGTGTCGACACATTTTTTTGATCTTTACTTCACTGATGTTAACCAGCAGCGTGATTGAACCATCGTCATTGTAGGTTTCCGAGGTGATCACTTTTTCCTCATGCAGGCGTGACCTTAAATGGCCTTCAGTGGGTAGCACCGTGATTTCACAGCAAATAGTCTGAGGCATGAAGTATTCTGAAATAACCTGCCTGAACTCATCAAAACCTGCCGCTGTTTTCGCGGACACCCAGACACGTTCGACCTGTCCCTGCTCATTGCGGTCGACCCTGGGTTGATATTCAGCCAGGTCAATCTTGTTGAATACCTGTAGCTGTGGGGTATTTTCGGCACCGACCTCTGTCAATACCTGATTTACTGCATCAATTTTTTCCTGGCGGCTCTCATCCACACAGTCGATCACGTGCAAGATCAAATCAGCTTCCTGAGTTTCCTGCAAGGTAGCCCTAAAGGCGGCAACCAGGTCATGTGGTAAATGCCGTATAAAACCGACCGTATCAGCAAGAATCACGGTCAACTGATCGTTAATCTGCAGCTTACGCAAAGTAGGATCCAGCGTCGCAAATAGCTGATCAGCCGCGTAAGCATGTGCGTCGGTTAATGCATTAAACAGTGTAGATTTTCCCGCGTTGGTATAACCCACCAGAGAAAGACTGGGGATTTCGGCGCGGGTTCTGGCCTGTCGGCTTTGTTGGCGCTGTTTACTGACCTTTTCCAGTCGCTGCTTCAGATACTTGATACGTTTCCCCAGTAGTCGACGGTCAGTTTCCAGCTGAGTCTCACCTGGTCCACGCAAACCGATACCACCTTTCTGTCTTTCCAGGTGGGTCCAGCCACGTACCAGACGCGTAGACAGATGCTTTAGCTGAGCCAGCTCAACCTGCAGTTTACCTTCAAATGAGTGCGCTCGCTGGGCGAATATATCGAGAATCAGACCGGTCCGATCCAGTACTCTGCACTGCAGTGCTTTTTCCAGATTGCGCTCCTGAGAGGGAGATAAAGCATGATTAAATAGCACAACATCTATTTTATGCTGACGCACAAGGTTCTCGATTTCTTCGAGTTTACCCTTGCCTACAAAGGTCTTGGAAGACGGGGTATGACGGCTTCCAACCACTATATCAACATCAACAACATCAGCAGACCTGACCAGCTCAACGAACTCAGCCAGATCATCCCGATCAGCACTATCTGGAAAATTAATGTGGACTAGTAACGCGGATTCACCGCCTCTTGGACGCTCAAATTCGAACAATCAGGACTCCCAGAGGCGATTTAACAGTAATGATTACTGGTTGAATTCTTCATCCGCTTTTTCAATCTGCACGTTTCTGGCAGGCACAATGGTAGATACAGCATGCTTGTAAACCATTTGACTGACATTATTCTTGAGTAGAATAACGAATTGATCAAAAGACTCTATCTGCCCCTGCAGCTTGATGCCGTTGACGAGAAAAATTGAAACCGGAACATGCTCACGACGTAAAGCATTAAGGAAGGGTTCTTGTAGCATTTGCCCTTTTGACATTGTAGGTACTCCTAAAATTTTGCGATTCTATCAAAAATCTGGATGAGTGTATCAGAAAAATTTAACTAGTATAGATGATAGTTATTTTACTGAGATTTATCCTGATAAGCCTAAATAATTAAATACTTCACCATATGTGTAGCTGTTATAGTCAATTTTCAATGCTTCGCTGTATTTTCTTAACCAGGTTAATTGACGTTTGGCCAGCTGACGCGTTGCGATAATCGACTTATCGACCATTGTCTGATAGCTATATTCCCCCTGCATATACTGCCACATTTGACGATACCCCACACAGCGAATTGATGGCATCTGCAGGTTCAGATCCCCGCGTTGAAACAATAGTTCCACCTCTTTTTCAAATCCCTGCTCCAGCATCAGATGAAATCTACGTTCGATACGCTCATGTAGCGCTCGTCGGTCAGGTACATCCAGTATAAGTCGCTGAAACTCAATATCCGGTTTACCGGTTTGGCTCTGAATCAACTGGCTCATCGGTTTACCGGTTATTTTATAGACCTCCAACGCCCGCAGTATACGCTGGGGGTCGCCTGGCTTTATGCGCATGGCAGATTCAGGATCTATACGCTCTAGTTCACTGTAAAGCGCCTGCAGGCCTTCCTGCTGCATCCGATTATTTAAATCCTCACGGACACTTTCATCAGCCATGGGTAAATCGTTTAAACCCTGTTGCAGCGCATTGAAATACATCATAGTCCCACCAACAAGCAGAGGGATATTGCCGCGTTGATTAATTGTTTCAATCAGATCCAGTGAATGCTGCACAAAATCCCAGGCTGACCAGCTCTGCGCAGGATCAAGAATATCGATTAAATAATGAGGTGCTCGTTGCAAGATTGAGGCATCGGGCTTGGCAGTGCCGATATTCATATCGCGATATATCAACGCAGAATCAACACTAATGATCTCAACAGGGAAGTGCTCGGCCATATACACCGCAAGGTCTGTTTTCCCGGTAGCGGTCGCACCCATCAGCAGAATTGCCCGGGGTTTCGTGCGCGACATCGTTTACTGCCCCCTCAGGAACAGGCTATCCAGCTGATGCAGGCTGAGCTGTTTCCAGGTCGGGCGACCATGATTACATTGTCCACTGCGCTCCGTTTGCTCGATATCGCGCAGCAGAGCATTCATTTCGCTCAAGGTTAACTGTCGGTTAGCTCTCACCGAACCGTGGCAAGCCATGGTGGACAAAATATCATTACCGAGCTGTTCCACCTGCTGACTCTGACCATGTTCCATATAATCACTCAGCACGTCACGCACCAGTTTTTCAATATCTGCGTGTTTCAGCAGCGCGGGCACTTCCCTAACCCGGATTTGCTCATGACTTAAGCGCTCAAGCTTAAGACCAAACTGTGCTAATTCTTCCTGCTGGTTTTCCACCAGGTCGCCTTCGGCCTGACTCACGTGTAGCGACAATGGCACCAGCAGCGGTTGCGAGATAATCCCCTCCTGCTGCGTGTGCTGCTTGAGGCGTTCGTACACAATACGTTCATGCGCGGCATGCATATCTACTACGACCAGCCCCTGATCATTCTCCGCAAGAATATAGATCCCTTTTAACTGTGCCAATGCGTACCCCAGAGGGGGTGCTTTCGCCCCTGTTTCGCTGGGTGCAGAATTATCCAGTAGTTGAGAATACGCCGCGATACTTTCCCTCACCTGCGAGACTGGGCGGCGGGTATCCAGATAGGAGTGAGTAGTCGGTTTCGACAGCATAACCATTTCAGTTTGAACATGCTCAGGCTGAGGCGATCGCTCAGCTAATGTGTTTAATGAAAAAGCCGGGGTATTGATCTGCTGTTCAGGGTGAACCTCGGCCAGCGCACGATGCAGGCTTCTGTACAAAAAGTCGTGCACCTGACGAGAGTTTCTAAACCTTACCTCGTGCTTTTGCGGATGCACATTCACATCCACCTGCCTGGGATCTATCGCCAGATACAGCACAAAAGCCGGATGCCTTCCATGAAACAGTACATCCTGGTAAGCCTGCCGAACCGCATGGCTGATCACCTTATCGCGAACCATACGCCCATTGACGAAGAAATACTGCATATCGGCCTGGCTTCTGGAGAAGGTAGGCATGGCAACCCAGCCAGACAGGGCAAGTCCTTCGACTGCCTGATCAATATTGGTCAGGCTATGTGAAAACTCCAGCCCACATATCCTTGCCAGGCGCTGGGAAGTTGAGACCTGATCCATTGCCGAAGGTAACTGGTAGATGATCTTACGGTTATGGGTTAGCGTCAGCGCAACCTGTGGGTGACTTAGTGCAAGTGTTTTGAACAGGCTCTCGATGTGGTTGAACTCAGTACGTTCAGTGCGCAGAAACTTTTTGCGCGCCGGAACATTATAAAAAAGGTCACGCACCTCAATAATGCTGCCACAATGCGGTAGATTAGCCGGTTCCGGCTGCTCAAAGTGTCGCCCCATAATTTTCCAGCCGTGAGCATCGGCCTCGACTCTTGAGGACAGGGATAATCTGGATACTGATGCAATACTGGGTAAGGCTTCACCTCTAAAGCCCAGCGAGCAGATAGACTCCAGGTCATCAAGCGAGTGAATTTTACTGGTCGCATGACGCGACAGGGCCATGGTTAAATCCTGTTTCTCAATGCCGCAGCCATCGTCGATAATCTGAATAGATTTCAAACCACCGGATTCAATGTTTACCGAGATCTTGCTGGCACCAGCATCGAGGCTGTTTTCCACCAGCTCCTTAACCACCGATGCAGGTCTTTCGACTACCTCACCTGCTGCTATCTGGTTAATCAGGTGGGATGATAATTGCTGGATTTTAGACACAGTAGTTCTACAGGTTAGCGACTATTAACAGGTCGGCAACCATAACAAAAAGCGGGAAAGAGGTGAATGGAAAGATGTTGCTAGCAGTCGTTGAAGCCGCTAATCCTAGTTAAACAGCTTACCTAGTGTATTGGATAACCAGCCACCTTGATCTTTCTTTTCAATCAGCCCCATTTTTTGCTGAACAACTGGCGCATAACTTTGATCGTCATCCTGAATGTGATTGATCAACCAGGTCATTAGCAAAGTACCAATATCCGCGCTGACATCTTCTCCCTGTTTGAAGCGCCGATGCAATGAGTTAATCTGATCAGTAAAAGCCTGATGGGTACGTATATGGATGGTTAGAAACTCGTAATCCGCTTCCTCCATCAACGCTTCCTCAAATGCAAAATGAGAATAGGTATAATCAATCAGCGCATTAATCAGTTCTGCCTGTTCATCGTGGCCAGCCTGACCATTTAAATCTACCAGTTTATTGATGTATTCGACAATTCTCTGATGCTGTGTATCAATTACCTTGATACCTATTTCATACTCGCTGGACCACTGTACCCTTTGCATACCGACCACTCTTTTGCAGTTAGCCAAAAATCTTTTTCATACTACGGGATAACCATCCGCCACCCTTTCGAGAATCTATAGTATTCAGGTTGGTACGAACAATTTCAGAGTAGTCATTATCATCGTTTCGAATATGGTTGATCAGCCAGGCTTTTAATGTGTTATGCAGCTCTTCGGTGATATCTTCACCCATTTTGAAGCGCTGCATATAGTCGCTCACACGCCTGATGAATAGATGATGGACACGCTTATGGGCATTTATGAAAGGATAGCCCGCCTCTTCCATCAAGCTCTCCTCAAATGTGAAATGAGATAATGTGTAGTCGACCAGCTCATCCAGAACGACGCCAACTTCTTCCATACTGTGATTTTCTCGGGTGTCCTCCAGCTTATTGATATACTCAACAATCCGTTTATGCTGGTTGTCTATCACCTCAATACCTGTATCCAGGTTATCAGACCACTCTATATAAGCCATGCCAACCTCACCAATTCAGAGCTAAAAGCCGCAGCGTTAATAGCTCGTATAAAACAACCCTCTATTTAGCCTGAAAAAGACTAATGTTGTATGATTTGGCTCAAGAATAGTTGAGTTCTTTCGTTCTGCGGGTTCTCAAAGAACTCATGAGGCTCATTTTGCTCAATGATCTCTCCACCATCCATAAAAATAACGCGGTTGGCCACTTTCTTGGCAAATCCCATTTCATGGGTTACACACAGCATTGTCATACCTTCTTCCGCCAGTTCTACCATGACATCCAGTACTTCCGATATCATTTCAGGATCGAGTGCGGAGGTTGGCTCATCAAACAACATCACCTTGGGGCTCATGCATAAACTTCGCGCTATCGCAACGCGCTGCTGCTGCCCTCCCGAGAGCTGCCCCGGATATTTTTTCGCCTGTTCCGGAATTTTGACGCGCTCCAGATAGTTCATCGCAATCTCTTCGGCTTCCTTACGTGGCATCTTCTTGACCCAGACGGGTGCCAGAATCAGGTTATCCAGAATCGTAAGATGTGGAAACAGGTTAAAGTGCTGAAACACCATGCCGACTTCTTTACGGATTTGCTCAATATGTTTCAGGTCACCAGTTAGTTCGGTCCCATCAACAATAATCTGCCCCTGTTGATGTTCTTCGAGGTGATTTATGCAGCGGATGGTCGTTGATTTACCGGATCCTGAAGGTCCGCAAATAACGATACGTTCACCCTTTTCAACCTGAAGATTCACATTCTTGAGCACATGGAAATCGCCATACCATTTATGTACAGCATTCATTTCTACAATATATTTATTCTCTGACATGGATATTACCTTTTATGTCCAGTATGGAGTTTAGCTTCGAGTGCAATACTGTATCGAGACATACTGAAACAGAACACCCAAAAAATAGCGGCGGCAAAAACATAACCCTCAGTATCGAAGCCAAGCCAGGCGGAATCTGAATTAGCCTGCTGAATAATCGCGAGCAGATCAAATAGCCCAATAATCAGTACCAGAGTCGTATCTTTAAATAACGCGATAAATGTATTTACGATTCCGGGAATAACCAGCTTGAGTGCCTGAGGCAGAATAATCAATGCCATGCTCTTCCAGTAACTTAATCCTAGAGCAGCGGCTGCTTCATACTGACCTTTAGGAATGGCCTGCAATCCACCTCTAACAACCTCTGCCATATAGGCTGACTGGAACATGATAATCCCGATCATTGCGCGCAACAGCTTATCGAAATCTGTTCCCTCAGGAAAAAATAGCGGCAACATAACAGAGGACATAAAGAGTACCGTAATCAATGGTACACCACGCCAGAACTCGATATAGATCACGCATACGGATTTCACAATAGGCATGTCAGAGCGTCTACCCAGGGCCAGAATAATGCCAATAGGTAGTGAGGCAACAATACCAACCGCTGACAGTACCAGGGTTAGCATCAGGCCACCCCATTTGTTAGTAGGTACGGTTTCCAGCCCGAAACTGCCGCCATGAATCAAAACATAAGCAATAAAGGGATACACGAACAGAATAAATCCGCCCAGCATCCACTTTCTGCTAAATGATTTAATGAACAGGGGGACCATCAATAAAATTAACAGAATACCTGCTAGATTCGGACGCCAGTACAGTTCATCCGGATAGAATCCATACATAAACTGGGGAAAGCGGCTATTAATAAATGCCCAGCACGCGCCTACGCCATCAGCCTCGCATACTGCTCTGCTATCACCCGACCACACAGAATCAATAAATACCCAGTTAATCAACGGCGGGATATATAAATAAAGCAGGTATATCGCAAAAAGTGATAACCCTGTATTGACATAGCCATCAAATAAATTAACGCGCAACCAGCCTATCAACCCCGTCGTATTAACCGGTGGGGGTAAGCTGGGATGGTGGCCTGGTTCGTAAGTTTCAGTCGTCATCGCTTTCCCCCTATCGCTCTATCAGAGCCATTTTCTTGTTGTACCAGTTCATCAGAAATGAAATGGTCAAACTGATTGTGAGATAAACCGCCATCGTCATGGCAGTAATCTCAACCGCCTGCCCCGTCTGGTTGAGGGTTGTCCCCATGAACACGGCAACAATATCAGGGTAACCAACGGCTGTTGCTAAAGACGAGTTCTTGGCCAGATTCAGGTACTGACTGGTCAGTGGTGGAATGATGACTCGCATCGCCTGCGGGATGATAATCAGGCGCATCGTTTGACCACGCGATAAACCCAGCGCCAGAGAAGCTTCAGTCTGTCCGTGACTCACCGCATTGATACCAGCACGTACGGTTTCTGCGATAAAGGTGCCCGTGTAGATTGTTAAAGCCAGGAGCAATGCCAGCAACTCAGGAATAATTGCAGTACCCCCTTTAAAATTGAACCCCTTAAGTTCTGGGTAATCCCACACCAGCGGGGAACCCATTAACAGGAACACAATCAATGGAATACCAATAATGATACCCAGTGAGGCATAGAACACCGGAAACTGTTGCCCGGTAGCGTCCTGGCGTTTACGAGCCCAACGACTTATAAAAAATGCGCCCACTACCCCAATCACGAAAAGCCAGCCGACAATAGCAAAGCCATCCTGGGGGACAGGAGCAGGAAGATAAAGTCCACGATTATTAAACTCGATACCTGCGCCCAGAGATAGACTCTGTCTCACCGATGGCAGAGCACCCAATACCGCGAAATACCAGAAAAAGATCTGTAGCAGCAGAGGGATATTTCTAAAAGTTTCGATATAGACCGTTGCCAGCTTGGCAATCAACCAGTTATGTGAAAGCCTGGCTATACCCATGATAAAACCAACAATGGTGGCACAGAAAATACCCAGCACCGAAACCAGCAGGGTATTTAGCAAACCGACAAAGAACGTACGACCATAGGTATGGGATTCATTAAATTCAATAAGGCTTTGCAAAATACCAAAGCCGGCAGGTTCACTCAGAAAAGCAAAACCAGTTGAAATCCCGCGGGATTCCATATTCTTTAACGTGTTATCGACAATGGATACCAAAAAGTAGCCCAGTGCCAGGACCAGTACGATTTGAAAAAACAGGGCGCGATATTGTGGATCATTCCACACTGCCGGTTTGGACGGTTTTATTTCCGAATCATTATCAGACATGCTCCGCTCCGTATAATTGGAAAGATTTTATTTTTTTGATTATTTAAACTTACAACTATCGGTTTCAAACCCGCATCCTGCAATAAGACGTATTGGATTACGGGTCTAAAACAGAAAAGGGACATGTTAAACATGTCCCTTTAGATCCCGTATTAACGGATAGGAGGTGCGTACTGCAGTCCGCCTTTGCTCCACAGTGCATTTAAACCGCGAGAGATTTTTAATGGTGAACCCATGCCCACATTTCTTTCAAATGCTTCACCGTAGTTACCAACCTGACTGACAATGTTAAATGCCCAGTCATCACCCAGGCCCAGCTTTTCGCCCTGACCTGTCATGAAACGGCCAACTTCAGGGTTTTCACTGCCCATCATGCTTTTTGCATTACCCATGGTGATACCTAACTCTTCAGCATTAACCATTGCCATCAGAGACCATTTAACGATATTAAACCACTTATCATCACCCTGGCGTACCACGGGTCCCAGAGGCTCTTTTGAAATAACTTCTGGAAGCACAATTGCCGAATCAGGATTTTTCAGTTTAATACGTAACGCATAGAGCTGAGACTGATCGGAGGTCAGCATGTCACAACGACCGGCTTCGAAACCTTTGATTGTTGCATCAGAGGTATCATAGGTAACTGACTTGTAACTCATTCCATTTTGACGGAAATAGTCAGCGAGGTTCAGCTCAGTAGTAGTACCGGCCTGAATACATACTGCTGCACCATCCAGCTCTTTCGCACTTTTAACACCAAGCGCCTTGGTGACCATGAAACCCTGACCGTCATAGTAGTTAACGCCGGCAAAGTTAAGACCCAGCGAAGCATCACGAGTCAGAGTCCAGGTGGTGTTACGAGAAAGCATATCAATCTCACCAGACTGTAGCGCAGTAAAACGCTCTTTTGCAGTTAAAGGTGTGAATTTGACTTTACTAGCATCACCCAGAGCTGCAGCAGCAACTGCGCGACAAACATCAACGTCCAGTCCTTGCCAGTTTCCAGACGCATCTGCATTAGAGAACCCCGGTAAACCAGTACTTACGCCGCATTGGACATAACCTTTACTTTTTACCGAATCAAGCGTGTCCGCATTTGCTGAATTAGCGGTAATTGCTAGAAGAGAAGTCAACAATAAAGTTGAAGTGATTTTTTTCATGAATATCCCCTCAGATATTTTTGATTTTTGGATGACAATAGTTTTAAAAAACTACTGACTGTGTCCAAATGTAACACTCTGATGTCTGATTGCAAGCTGAATTTGTCTCGGCACTCACTACAAACAATCGCACCAACATAAAGCACGGGAGTTTTCATTCAATGACGGCCAAAGCCTTATTTTATTTCACTATATACTAATGTATAATACCTGACTATTTTACTAGGTTTTTTAAATTTTATGCCATATTACTACATATATAAGGTTACTCATGGGCCCTCAAACATTGCAACCAATCTACAAAAGGTTGATCGTTATGAGGATTACAAAACGGCTAAACAAACAGTCCGCACATTAAGATCGGGGCAGACTACCGATGCAAAACAGCTTTACAGGATTATTTTTGCCGAATCCGAATTACAGGCTGAAGAGATGTTGATGGAGAAACGAGAAGCCCCGGTTATCATGGAATGGGAAAAATAGCAGTTTGCAGATTTTAAAATATGGACGAGAACGAGTACCGCAGCACCTACCATAGCATCAACCATACGCGCTGTGTTTTTGAAAAATCCATACTTACACTGAACTGCTACTGTCGTTATCAACAGAAGTTTAACCTTGCTGAACGCGAGGGTATTCGTTGCTCACAGGATGTAGCCCAAAAAAACTGTGCAACATTCCTCAATGAAACCCGTAAACAGGCACGATTTGCCCTGGGCTTAAGTGAGATCGTTGGAAACCTGCTCCCGCATAGTAAAGAAATCCAGGTGCAAAAAGGGGCATTACTGGGATTAAATCCTGAATTGCCTAATCAGCCAGATACACCCATTGACGATATCTACGAATTAATCGAACAAGCCGCTGTTGAATATTCAGGGGATCTGCAGCAGTTCCCTTTTCATACTCTGATTTCTTCCATATCGCACCACCCGCCACCGCCGCGTCGACGTCGTCGCCAGAAAAAAAAGCCTGAATAAAATGTTCTCCAGTATTGAGGAAGCTTGCAACTATTGCAGGCTTTGCATAGTCTTAAAAACTCCCTCACCGGACATGGTGTATAACCCTAAGTGAGCAATCCAACTCCAGACCTGATTAGTATGATGTCGCAACTGATCGCGACTCCTTCCATTAGCTGTTCACGCCCTGAACTCGACATGAGCAACCAGCCTGTTATTGATAAACTGGCTGACTGGCTAGATAGTGCTAGATTTACTGTCTCCAGACAGGCGGTTGAAGCTGGTAAATACAATCTCATTGCAACCCTGGGAACCGGCTCTGATGGTTTGATTTTGTCTGGACATACCGATACCGTCCCCTGTGATGAAGCCCTCTGGAAGTCTGACCCCTTTCTATTTGAAGAGCGTGATAACCGATTTTATGGACTGGGTAGTTGTGACATGAAAAGCTTTCTCGCGATGGCGATAACTGCCAGCCAGGCTTTTAAAGCAAAACAGTACCACCGCCCCCTCACCATCATTGCGACAGCCGATGAAGAAACCACCATGTCAGGCGCCAAATTACTCGCCAGCAATGGAGAAAAGCTCGGGCGCTATTGCGTGATTGGAGAACCGACTGACCTGAAACCAATTCGAGAGCATAAAGGCATATTGATGGAAGCTATTCGCTTCATCGGGCAAAGCGGTCATTCCAGTGACCCCGCGCTTGGTAACAATGCACTTGAAGCCATGCATGAATACATGCATCAGTTGATGCTATTCAGACAGGAGCTACAGAAGCAATTTAGCAACCCGGCGTTTGATGTCTCAACCCCTACCCTGAATCTGGGTCATATACATGGAGGTGATAACCCGAACCGGATCTGTGGAGACTGTGAACTCCATATTGACCTGAGGTTTTTGCCCGGGATGCAGATGGAACCCTTGCGTAAACGCATCAGAGAACTGGCCACAGAGGTTGCTGAACGCCGTCATATGAAGGTTGAATTTACTATCCTGTTTGATGGCATACCTGCCATGCGTACCGATGAAAACAGCTTGATTAACCGTTTCCTGGAGCAGTCTACACAGCAACAAAGTAAAGCGGTCGCATTTGGTACCGAAGCGCCCTACTTCAACCAACTAGGATGCGAAACCATCGTACTCGGCCCCGGATCAATTAGGCAGGCGCATCAACCCGATGAATACCTGCCAGCAGACCAGATCAAACCGACCGTAGCACTGCTGGAAAAGCTCATCCATCGATTCTGTATCGAATAGATATTTGACCTGGATTAACGTGCAGCAAAAATAAATCGGTAATATCCGCCTTCAATATATTCGTTTCCGATTACGCATTTACCTATCGACATCACATGAAAATCATAGCTGACGAAAACATTCCTTTTGCCAGAGAAGCCTTCCAGGACCTGGGCAATGTCACCACCCTCCCCGGCAGGGAAATGCAACAACAGGATTTAATCGACTGCGACTGCCTGCTGGTTCGTTCAGTCACCAGAGTAAATCAACAGCTTCTGAACAATACCGCGGTAAAATTCGTCGCGTCAGCCACCATAGGCACCGACCATATTGACCTCGATTACCTGCGCGAGCAAGGCATAGGCTTTGCCAATGCGCCTGGTTGCAATGCAGAATCCGCAGCCGAATATGTCATCAATGTTTTATTTTATCTGGCTCAGCAAAAAGGCTTTGACCCGTTTAAGCTAACAGCAGGTATAGTCGGTTGTGGAAATGTGGGATCAAGAGTGAAAAAGAAACTGGATGCTCTGGGCATTCACTGCCTGATCAACGATCCGCCAAAACAGGATGCCGGTGATGACAGAGAAAACTACGTCTCTCTGCAAACTATCCTGCACGAATGTGACTTCATCACACTGCACGTCCCCTTAACCCACACCGGTGAATATGCAACCAAACATCTACTGAATGAACAGCAACTGGAGGAATTACTGCCTGGATGTATTTTATTCAATGCGGCTCGCGGGCCGGTGATAGATAACCTCGCACTGTCAGATTTACTGCAGCGCAGAAAAGATTTAACCGTATTCCTGGATACCTGGGAAGGCGAACCGTCGATCAACATAAAACTACTGAAACAGGTCGACTTCGGCAGCCCACATATCGCAGGATACAGCTATGAAGGCAAACTTCGTGGCACTCAAATGATTCTGGATGCGGCCTGCAATTATTTTGGGGAGGAATCTGAATGGAAAATGCAGGATCACTTACCACAAAAGCAAATCATCCAACTTGCAGATCAAAGCAATGAGATTGAGCTACTGGCGTCATTATTACAACAGCACTACCCGGTACAAAAGGATTATCAAAAGCTGTTATCGCTGAGTAAACTTGAACCCCGTGAACAGGCCAAAGCATTTGATCTATTGAGAAAAAATTATCCACTGCGTTATGAATATGGACAATACAGAGTAAGTGGAGTTACAGCCCAAAAAAAAGCAGCCTCTCTTATTGAGGGGCTGCAATTTCAAGTTAACAGATTATCTAACTAAGGCGCTTCTAATAAAGTATCTGATAAAGTTTCATTCACATTGACCACCGCCCCATCTGATGCCAAGAATGTCGCAATGATAGTCTGTATCTCTGCACGCACAGCAGCATTAGTTTCTGCACTACTGTAATTATCGGCTGCACCGCTTAGTAAGGAGCTATGGTTACCAACTACAAATTTAATACTATGTTTTAAGTCAGCTCCTGCCTGATCAGTATTAACCTGGGTCAACCCCATAAGTGCTAACTGAGCATCAGTTCCTGCCAAAGGTGCAGCGACAGTACTTCCACTGTCATTTGTATCCGGTACTGTATTAGGTACAACCAGATCAGAAGGAGAAGAACTCCCCCCTGCGATTTCAAAGAACAGTATACCTCGTCCGGTCGCAGCATCAGATGCATAATTAACGGGATCTGCAGAATCGACAACAGTTTGTGCTGCGCCAATAAAAGACTCGTAATCTGCTGTCCCTTTGTTAACACCAGCAGCAGCAAGGCCAGTCACAATTTGCGGTGAGAAAGCAGCCGAACCATCAAGAATCTTCGGCAATGAGCTTCCTCCGAAAACTAACGCGGCATCTCTGATATTTGACTCCAACGCCAAGAACGGTGTGCCAACCATTGCACCTAGAGAATGACCTATAAAATAGATTTTCGAAGTATCAAAGCTAGCACCACCCGCTGACATCCCCTCAAGGGCATAAGTCAGGGTAAACAGATCCGATACAGCCTGACGCACATTGTCACGAGTATTTAACAGATTGGTCAGATTGATAAAATGTTTGCCCGATGAGTCTGTAATCGAATCCGGCCCACTGGTTCCGCTAGTATTATCGACTAGATCAAGATCAAAAGTACGTTCGGTAGTATTTAACGCACCGTTTTTGTAAAAGTTTTCCGTACCATCTGTTTCATTACCCGTCAGCCCATGCATTGGCATATCAATAGCAACTACAGCCATGCCAGCAGCAGCCATAGAATCAGCCAACGCCAGCATAACAGCGCGGTTGGTTGTTATGCCATGCTGAAAAATAACTACCGGATAGCCGCTGACCGGTTCCGCTGTCATAGGTACTGAAACCATCAATGGAATCGTCTGAGTCGATGTTGCAATAGGCGTAGTATTGTACCTTGTCAACAGGCTTCCAGCAGCACCTTGCCAGTACGAGGATAATGGTGTTGCATCATTCACTCCTGAAGCAGCTGTTAAATAATAAGGTACATCAAGCGTTCCTATATAAATATCTGCTGCACCTAATGCCGAATTTGCTCCACTGTCCACCAAAACACTGGTTGGAACAGCCCCAGCTCTAATATCAGTACGCACCTTTGTTAAAACATCACCCACTGATTGAGTGGTGAAGCTCCAACTGAGGATGATATCATCTGCAGTAATAGAGGAGTCAGATGCAGCAATAGTGGATTCAGCTACTGTAATGAGCTGGCGGAGACCCTCCAGAGAGGCAAGCGTTGTATTAAATTCAGCCTCATCGGATACGGCTAACAATTTAGTAATAAATGCACCAGGTATATTGCAGTTACTATAATCCAATGCAATAGGATAACTACAATCAAGCGCAGAACTCAGTGTCTTAAACAAGCGATAGGTAATCGATGGACCAAAAGCTTCTCCGCCACTGGCCAACAAGCTATCTGTGATTACCACCGAGTAAGAAGATTTTTCAGTGAATGGTTTCAAGGGAACAATAGCCAGTGTTGACTGGCTACTATCCACTGAAGAAATCGCTGCTATATAATCTACTCCATAGGTCAGCTGTGTATTAACAGCAACAGGAGCGCCACCAGGGGTGCTCGATAAAGTAACCTGATAAAGCTTAACACTGGACGCACCAATAGATGAAGAGTCAATCGCAGTAGAAAAAGTAGCTGAAAGAGGTGCGCTAGTAGAAAAGCCATCAAGCGCATTCAGGGCAACCTGCGGGTCAGACAAATCACTCGCATCCGCCACAGGAATATTCAGCGTCCCGTCAGCAGACCTAGCAAATAGCAGATCATTTGGAAAAGGAATCACCGAATTAGAAGGATCAAACTTTGCTGAAGGAGTTGCTGATCCTACCGCGGACGGAGGTGTATCAACCAGAGAATCTTCCAGATTTGTAGCCGAATCAGGTCCACATCCTGAAATCATCAGCGCAGCGACCAGAGCCATCATAAATTTAATATTTTTCATTATCATTTCCTCCTAGTACTGCCAGTTCAGCTGGACACTAAAAATATCAATAGATGCGCTATATTCACCTTTCAGGGTTGCAGCAAGTGTGGGCACACTACTTTCATAGGTATTTTCTATCGGCGCATCCTTTACAAACAGATGAGAGTAACCAATATCAATACTCATATCGGCACCTAACTGTTTACTCATTCCAAAGGAAAGCCAGGTACGATCGCTACCGGGTAACCTTGAAGTGCGTCTTTCCGCGCTGGGTACTGGAGATTCATCAAGAGCCATTCCGACGCGATAGATCGTTGCGTCATCATACTGGTAATCAAGCCCCAGAGAATACCGCATAGTGTCTTCCCAATCCTCTGTGGTGACTGTATCGGGCTGACTGCTGTCGTAAACAACACGAAGCTCATCGAATGAACTCCAGCCAGTCCAGGTAACATCAGCCAGATAAGTTAGTTTTCCAACCTGATGGGCATAACTCACGGATAAGCTGGCAGGGAGAGTAACATCAGCGGATAGATCTGAATCAAGAAATAGATTACTTGCGTACACAAAAGTCGAAGAAGCTGGTACTTTGAAATCTGCAGTTCCGGTTACCTCGATATCAACCTCAGAACGATAGGCCACACCAACCGTACTTTCTGCTGAAGGCTTATATGTCAGTCCAAAGTTAAAGCCAAGGTTAATATTGTCGTAATTATCACCTTCCAGTACAGCAAAGCCATCTGCCTGCTGAGGTAAAGAGCCCAGCCCGCTACACACTGAAGCATTGAAAGAAGCCATACAAATCGCACCGAAATCTATTGCGCTTGTCAGTTCAACGGTACCCAGCATCACATCTACACCAGCACCAACTGACAATTGATCATTGACCTTGTAGGCATAACTCGGATTGATATTGATAATTTTTAAATCGGACAGAACACCGTGATAACGGCCTACCCAGTCATCGTCATATGACGTCGCCAGACCGAATGGAGAATTGACACCCAGTCCGAACTTGCTAGATTCGTCCAGCGTCTTGACCCAATATAGATTTGGCACCAGCGCGTCACTGCCCCCATCATCATCATCACCAGCTAACGGCGATGAAAATATTGCAGCGGCTGTAGAACCATCGTTATTAAATTCTGAGTTGGGCGAAATATAATGAGCAGCAACTGTGAGCTGGTCACCGCTAATTGCAGTCATCCCCGCTGGGTTGAAAAATATCGTGGATGCATCCGGGGTATGCGCTGCTGCCCCAGCATAGGCATTGCCCTGGCCACGTGCATTGGTTTCGATCAATGCAAAACCAGATGCTGAAACGATTGCGGGAAAAAATGTAGCCGCTAGCAATGACGAGATAACGGTTCGTCTAACGTTCGGGTGAATTGTCATATCCTCTCCATCCTTTTGTTATTAAGGTAAGTTTTTTTACTAGATTATTGTTATTAGTTGCAAAATGATACTATACAAAGTTTTTAATACACAACGATTTTAAATTTTAAATCTCACTCATACCCACTATGCCTAACAAAAATCTCACTTACGTAGCCGACAGCGGCATCCACGGCAAGGGTTTATTTGCCGCTGACACAATTAAAAAGGATACGATTATCGGCTACCTGGACGGACAGCATACGCAGCAGGATGGTATGTATGTGCTGTGGATTGATGAGGAAACCGGTTTTGAAGTTTCCTGTGTATTGAAATATATCAATCACTCCGATAACCCCAACGCCTGTTACTATGACGACAAATCCGTGGTCGCATTACGCGATATACAGCCAGGCGAAGAAATAACACATAACTATGAAGCCGACTGGTAGCTTATAGATTCAGGGGGATCGGACCGATTAACCGGGAGGCCAGCTCATTGCGCGCCCTGCCAGTACATGCATGTGAATATGAAATACCGTTTGCCCGCCATCTTCATTGCAGTTCATCACCAGGCGATAGCCTTTTTCGGCAACCCCCTTATCCCGCGCCAGCTTCTGGGCGGTGAGCACCATTTTGCCAATCAGGTGAGCCTGCTCAGGCTGAATATCATTAATGGTTGCAATGGCCTGTTTGGGAATCACCAGGAAATGTTCCGGTGCCTGCGGACTCACATCGGTAAAAGCAAGCACTTCATCGTCTTCATATAAAATATCTGCCGGTATTTCACGATTGATGATTTTAGTAAAAATCGTTTCTGACATCAGTTCCTCCTATTGGTAATTCTGTCGGCCGCTAAAGGCCTTACTTAGCGTACCACTATCAACATACTCAAGCTCTCCACCGACTGGAACACCATGCGCGATACGACTCACCTTAATATGATATTGATGCGCAATATCAGCGACATATTGTGCGGTAATTTCACCTTCGACGGTCGGATTGGTGGCAAGAATTAGTTCGTTGATGTTTTCATTTTTTAAACGCTGTTCCAGTAAATCAATCCCCAGTTGCTGGGGACCAATCCCATCAATCGGCGATAAACGTCCCAGCAGTACAAAGTAGCGCCCATTAAAGCTACCCGAAGCATCAATAGCCATCACATCTGCCGGGGTTTCGACGATACATAATACGCCATTGTCTCGCTTATGATCTTCGCAGATGCTACAACGAGGCTGATCGGAATAGTTACGGCAGAGTTCACATTGCTTAACCGTTTGCAGCGCATGAGTTAGCGAGCTAGCAATGGTTTCAGCACCATTACGATTACGCCCAATCAGGTATAGCGCCATACGCTGAGCCGATTTACGCCCGACGCCAGGCAGGCAGCTTAACGCTTCCACCAGCGCATCCAGTGAAGGTGATGAGGACATTAATAGATCTTAGAATGGTAATTTAAATCCTGGAGGAAGATTCAGGCCAGCAGTCATATTCGCCATCGCGTCCTGGTTGGTTTTGGCAATTTTATGTACAGCATCATTCACCGCAGCCGCAACCAGATCTTCCAGCATTTCCTTATCATCTTCCATCAAGGCTGCGTCGATATTCACTCTGCTGACTTCATGGGTGCCACGCATGACGACCTTACACATACCACCACCTGATTCTCCAGTAACCTCAACATTGGCTAGATTGGCTTGCGCTTTCTGCATTTCTTCCTGCATTTTTTGCGCCTGCTTCATGATATTTCCCAAACCGCCTTTCATAGATTTACCTCGTTACTCTTTAACTTTTTTGACACTGTTTTCGATGAGCCTCGCTCCAAAAAGCGAGTTCAGTTTCTGTACCACAGGATCCTGTTTGATAGCTGCAATCGCTGACTGGCGTTCCTCATCCAGTAGACGTATGCGTGCCTGCTGTGGCGTTTCGGCATTCAGACGTTCCTGTGCGATAAATTCAAGTTTTAATTCTAACCCAAGTCGACTTTCAATCGCTCGCTTAATTTGCTCTTTTATCTCGGGCTTAATCATCAACTCAAGTTCAGGCAGGTAGGCCAGCGTTAATTGATTATCCTGCCAGGATTTGACTACACAGTTAATCACCACCTGCCCTGCCAGCGCATCCAGCTCCAGCTCATACGCCAACTGCGACCAGTTCAGTGCATCCTCAGCCTGCACCGTCTGTTGAGTTTCAATCCTGGCAGCCGGTGGTTCTTTAACCAGGGCAAGTTCAGGACGGGTAACCTTTGGCTCGCGTTCAGGGAGCGCCGGTGGTTCTGCATCAGCAACTGTTTGAGGGCTTACAGAAGGTGCCGAAACCGACTGCAATCTGGCTGGCTGGATGGGTGCTGTGGGAGAAGCAGTCTGAACCTGCTTAGTCGCTTGCGGCTGTACTACAGGCTTTTTTTTTCCGGCGCTGTCGTATCGTTTGCGGGCGCAGGTGAAAATGCCAGCATTCGTAGCATCAGCATCTCGAAACCGGTCGACTGATCCGGACTGAGCTCAAGATCCTGCCGCCCCTGCAGCACAATCTGGTAATACAGCTGAACTTCTTCTGCTGATAGCTGATCCGCACATTGCATGATTTCTTGCTGCAACAGTCCATCCGCTGGTTGAATCTTTGCCTGGCTCAGATACAGTGCCATTTGGTGAAAGATCTCAATAAAGTCACTGCACACGCGTTGGTAATCAGGGTTACGCTCCAGTAATGAGCGAGTTTCCTGAATCAGGCTGGTTGCATCCTGCGCAATCAGCGCCTGGATAATTCGAATCAGGTAATCGCGCGAGATGGCACCCAGCATGGTCTCTACTGCTTCTTTCCTGACCGCACCGCCGCCATAGGCTATCGCCTGATCCAGCAGGCTTAGCGCATCACGCATACTGCCATCCGCAGCATGGGCGAGCAGCATTAACGCAGGATCATCGGTTTCGATCTGTTCCTGTTTTAACAGATCCGCCAAATGCTGCTGGATCTGTGCTGGCATCATGCGTTTCAGATTAAACTGCAGGCAACGTGACAACACCGTCACCGGTAGCTTCTGTGGATCGGTGGTAGCGAGCAGAAATTTGACGTGCTGCGGAGGCTCTTCCAGTGTTTTTAACAGGGCATTAAAGCTGTGTTTGGAGAGCATGTGCACCTCGTCGATCAGGTACACCTTAAAGCGACTGCGGGTAGGCGCATATTGCACATTCTCCAGCAGTTCGCGCATATCATCCACGCCAGTGCGCGATGCCGCATCAATTTCAATCAGGTCGACACTGCGCCCTTCATCTATTTCCATACACGACGCACAGCTACCACAGGGTTTTGAGCTGATCCCGGTTTCACAATTGAGTGATTTTGAAAAGATACGAGCGATTGTGGTTTTGCCAACGCCGCGGGTGCCGGTAAACAGGTACGCATGATGCAGTCGCTGTGCATCCAGCGCGTTCACCAGTGCCTGCAGCACATGCTGTTGCCCCACCATTTCGGTGTAATTTTTGGGGCGCCATTTACGCGCGAGGACCTGATAGCTCATGCTTGCATAAGTAGTGTGTTGACCACCGGCTTCTATGATAAGGCAGTAATAGGGTGGTAACCGACACCAGCGCACCCCGGCGCCCAACGTCCCTGCTACCGTTGCTCCCTTCCGGGCCTGGCGGAGTTAACAGTTAGCTGTCGCGGGGGAACCGATGCCGGTCACCATAAACCTGTTTCAGGATATAACGCCTGAAAAATTCAGGCGGTATAGTACTTGCTGACCAGTTAAATTAAAAGGGCATTTGCGCGCGAATCGAAAACTATCTGCAATCAGCGCTTATTCAATGCTCAAAAGATTGCGCAGTAAATGATCAGGTAGGGAACTGGAGCGTTTAACCTGCTTGGTCACAATATAGGTGTAATAGCGTTTAAGCCCCAGTTGTGCCATGAGTAGCTCATCGACAAACTTTTGATAATCATTTACCGAGGCAGTGGCAATCTTCAGAAAATAGTCGATCCCGCCACCGACACCCCAGCATTCCAGCACCTCCTGCCTGTGCTGGATTGCCTGTTCAAAACGTTCAAAGTCTTGCTGCTGATGACTGTCCAGTTCAACTTCCATGATGATCATCGTGATGTCATCGAGTAAATCAGTGGATAAAAAAGCACCATAACCTTCAATAAGTCCGGCTTTTTCCAGTCTTTGCAGGCGCTCCCAGCAAGGTGTCGGTGACAGATTGACCCGACGCGCAAGTTCTGTCTTGGCGATCCTGCCTTCACGTTGCAGAATGGACAGAATCTGGATATCTCGTTCGTCTAAACGCATATGGTAATTTCAGGCATGTTTCACTCGTTTCGGATCATTACGCTCACTGGTCGTTCACAACCTGCATGAACTGATGCATATCGATATTCTGGCCCGATACAATGATTGCAACGTTTTGCCCGATAACATCTCCGTATTGCGCGCTTAGCTCGCTATCTATTAATAATGCTGCACCCACTGCAGCTGCACCTTCAGTCACCAGTCGCTCCTGCCAGAATAAATAACGCATACCAGCGGCGATTTGTGATTCATTCAATAACACGACCTGATCCACCAATTGTTGGGTTAATGCGAAGGTATAGCGGTTTGACATCCCGATACCACCACCCAGAGAGTCTGCCAGAGTAGATAGCTCTTCAACCTCGGTTTCCTTACCAGCCTGTAGACTTGCAGCCATCGCCGCCCCTCGTTCGGGGCTGATGCCTATCACGCGTATCTCAGGATTAATCGCTTTTGCAGCCAGTGCAATACCTGACAGCAGCCCCCCACCTGACAGCCCCACCAGAATCGTATCAACCTCTGGCCACTCCTGCAGAATCTCCAGCCCAATAGTACCTTGCCCTGCGATGATATCTGCATGGTCAAAGGGTGGTATCTCGTTCATCCCCTGCTGCTCTACCAGTTGATCAACCAGTTGCTGGGCCTCATCCTGACTGTTGCCATGGACGCGGATATCGGCTCCCAGTGCTTTAATCGCAGTTAGCTTATTTTCAGGTACCAGCGATGACATACAGATGGTTGCACGACAGCCGAATAATTGCGCAGCATAGGCCAACGCACGACCATGATTACCGGTCGACGCGCAAACTACGCCTTGTTTAAGTTGCTGTGGCGAAAGCTGTAGCACCGCATTCACGGCACCGCGCAATTTAAACGCACCTATGGGTTGCAGCGACTCAAGTTTCATGCGCACCTGACGCCTAGCATTGCTCAAACTCGAAGCCTTAACCAGAGGTGTACGTTGAATATAGGGCCGAATGTTGTTGCGGGCCTGGTATATGGATGAGACAGATATCATGATGCATTCACCTTTACAAAGATAGTCACGAAATGCAAGACCTGTGTACATATCGCCCTCAATCATTTATTTTAGGGCTCCTCTCAAAATTCGAATTTATCAACTCAGGTAAATCATTGTGCTTAAGAGTCGTAAACGCTTCACGGATCGGGAATTTTCAAACCGCTTGAACAAGACCCGCGATGCCATGCAGAGATCGGGTATAGAGCTGCTGATTGTCAGCGACCCATCGAATATGTACTGGCTGACCGGATATGACTCCTGGTCATTTTACGTGCATCAATGTGTCGTCGTCGGACAGGAAGAACTATTCTGGTTTGGTCGCATTATCGACGCCCAGAGCGCTCGCCTGACCACCAGCCTGGCAGAACAGGACATCATTGATTACCCGGATCACTATGTCATGAGCAGCGAGCGCCACCCGATGGATTTTCTATCCGGCATACTCAGGCAACGAGGCCTGGATCAGTTACGAATCGGGGTAGAAAAAGATAACTATTATTTCTCTGCCAGCGCCCTGGAAGCCATTATAAAAGGTTGCCCACAGGCACAGATTATTGATGCGACAGCTCTGGTCAACTGGCAGCGCGCAATCAAATCCGAGCAGGAACTTATCTATATGAAGCGCGCCGGCAGCATTATCGAGAAAGTCTATCAGCGTGTTATTGAAGTCGCTGAGCCTGGCATGCGCAAAAATGAACTGGCCGCAGAGATACTGCATGCGGGTATTCTGGGTACCGATGAATATTTCGGTGACTATACCGCCATCGTACCGTTGATTGGTGCCGGAGAAGAAGCGTCCGCCTGTCATATGACCTGGGACAATGGTGCGCTGGAAACCAACAGCGGTGTATTTCTTGAGCTCGCTGGAGCCCACGCCCGATATCACTGCCCCTGTTCGCGGACACTGTATTTTGGCAACCCACCGGCAAAATATCGTGATATCGAGAAAGTCATTGCCGAGGGCATAGACGTGACTCTGGAACATTTTAAACCTGGTAACAGTTGCGGTGAAGTAGCAGCAACGTTTTTCAAGCATTTAAAAAAGCATGGCTATGACAAAGACAGCCGCTGCGGCTACCCCATTGGCCTGAGCTATCCTCCCGACTGGGGTGAACGCACGATGAGCCTGCGTACCAGTGATGACACCATCATTCAACCGGGTATGTGTTTCCATTTCATGCCCGGCATGTGGTTTGATGACTGGGGGTTTGAAATGACAGAAAGTGTCACCATTACCAAAAATGGCGCGCAGTGCCTGTCATCCGTACCTAGAGAACTTCTGGTTAAGCCGTAAGAGAGCTGTTATGCGCAATAATCCAATTATCTCAACCATAGATTTTGATCGTGATGGTATCCAGCACGGTTTTCTCAATATGCCTCATTCCCGTGATGATTCGGCCTGGGGCTCAATCATGATCCCCATCACGCAAATGAAAAATGGAGCAGGCCCTACGGCACTGATTACCGGAGGTAATCACGGTGATGAATACGAAGGACCGGTCGCACTGTATAACTTTGCCGGACGCACCGAAATCAATGACATCCAGGGCCGGGTGATTGTAGTACCGGCCATGAACTACCCCGCCTTCCAGGCTGCACGCAGGGTATCGCCGGTCGATGGCTGTAATTTAAACCGTGTATTCCCGGGAAAACCGGATGGTACTGTAACCGAAGTGATTGCGGATTACTTCTGCCGCACTCTGCTCCCTTTGGCGGATGTTGTACTGGATATACATTCGGGTGGCAAGACATTGGACTTTCTGCCATTTGCCGCGATACATCGCCTGGCAGACGCCAGTCAGGAGAAAATCAGTGAAACCTACATGAAAGCATTCGGTGCACCTTATCATGTCAAAATGCTGGATATCGATGCCGCTGGTATGTACGACACCCAGGTTGAAAATCTGGGTAAGGTATTCGTCACTACTGAGCTGGGTGGTGCAGGCACTACGACACCTTATTCGGTAAATATCGCCAAACGAGGCGTAGACAATTTCCTGATCCAGGCCGGCATTCTGGATGGTGAGTT
Source organism: Gammaproteobacteria bacterium (assembly GCA_050288105.1). GTDB lineage: Bacteria > Pseudomonadota > Gammaproteobacteria > JACNJF01. The sequence continues at coordinate 233,753 of JBNKDE010000006.1, read as the reverse complement.
AACCCCCTGCCCCGAGCCCACCTTATCGCTAGACATGCCGGATGAACGCTCTTATCTGTTTTCGCAGCATACAGGTCTGCTGGAACCGGTAGTCACGCTGGGTGATCGCGTAAAAACCGGCGATCTGATGGCTCGCATCCACATCACAGAACGTACCGCAGTACCTCCCTATGAGTACTTTGCGCCACGTGACGGCATCGTATTATCGCGTCACGTTCCCTCGCAGGTAAAAATGGGAGATTGCCTGAATGTTATCGCTGAAATCGTCAAAGATGACGATCAGTAATCCAGGCAAATTTAGAACCCCGGCACTTATTTACCCAGCACCTCGATAATCGCTTCCTGAGTTGCCTGCACTATAATGTCTGCTTCATTACGCGACAATACGAGCGGAGGCGCATAACCGATAATATCGCCGTGCGGCATCGCGCGACCAATCACCCCTCGACTCAGTAGAGCCGCAGCAATCTGTGGCCCAATCTTGCCCACAGGATCATACAGTTTGCGTGATGCGCGATCGTCAACCAGTTCTATGGCACACATCAGGCCCTCACCTCGTACATCACCCACATGAGGATGCTCGGCCAGCGCCTGTTGCATATTCTGAATAAAATAAGCACCGGTATGCGCAGCATTACTCAGCACGCCTAATTCATCCACCAGTTTCAGGTTAGCCACACCGGCAGCCGCGCAGATCGGGTGAGCGGAATAGGTCCAGCCATGGCCGATAGCACCAAACTCGTCGGTACCTTGCTCCAGCACCTGCCATACCTTATCTGAAATGATAGAACCTGACAGCGGCGCATAAGCTGAAGTCAAGCCCTTGGCAATGGTGATGATATCGGGCTGGATGGAATAATGCATCGAACCAAACATACTCCCCAGACGACCAAAGCCGGTGATGACTTCATCTGCAATCAGCAGGATATCGTGTTTTTTCAGGACTGCCTGAATGGCTTGCCAGTAACCCTCAGGCGGAGGAACCAGCCCCCCGGTACCCAGCATAGGTTCACCGATGAATGCCGCAATGGTATCTGCACCTTCCGCTTCTATTAGCGCCTCCAGCGAAGCCGCACACTGGGCACTGAAGGCTTCTTCACTCTGGCTGTCATCTTCGCGGTGATAGTAATAAGGGGCATCGGTATGGATTACCTGCGACAGCGGTAAATCAAACTTGTTATGAAAAACCCCCAGCCCGGTAAGCGAACCACTCATCAATCCGGAGCCATGGTAACCGCGCCAGCGCGAGATAATTTTTTTCTTTTGTGGACGCCCCAGAATATTGTTGTAGTACCACACCAGCTTGATGTTGGTTTCATTCGCGTCCGAACCGGAGAGACCAAAATACACCTTCGACATATTGTCCGGCGCTCTGTCCAGGATCATTTTCGACAGCGTAATGGAAGCCTCGGTGCCGTGACCGACATAGGAATGGTAATACGCCAACTGGTTAGCCTGCTCACTGATCGCATCAATGATATCCTGCTGACCATAACCGACATTGACACAATACAGCCCACCAAATCCATCCAGCAGTTTGTTACCATTGACATCTTCTATATAAACGCCTTTTGCAGTTTTAATGACGCGCTCGGGTGCATTACCGCGCGCAAATTCAGCCAGGTGAGTTGAGGGATGAAAGAAAGAGGAACGATCCCAGTTTTCTAAATCGCTTAAGTTGGTCATATACTATCTCCAGTTTATCAATTATCTATTCAAGGGTTTCTCAGGCCCGACTAACTATTCAAAATTGCGGCAAACATACTTTACCTCGGTAAAAGCCTCCATCCCCATCCGTGAGCCTTCTCGCCCCAGCCCGGACTGTTTCATACCTCCAAAAGGTATAGGGGCACCAGTAACCGAGGTTCTATTTACCGCGACCATACCAAACTTGAGATCTCGGGTCAGACGATAAATACGTTTGGCATGTTCGGTATGCAGGTAGCTGATTAAGCCATACTCTGTCGCATTCGCCAGCTGTAATGCTTCAGACTCATCGTCAAAAGCTCGAATTGCAGCAACCGGGCCAAAGGTTTCCTGATGCATGATCAAGGCATTGTCTGGAACATCGACCAGTACGGTCGGCTGGTAAAACAGGCGTCCCGCTTCATGAACACCACCTCCGACCATTAATCTGGCACCTTTTGACAGAGCATCCTGTACATGCGCTTCCTGCTTCTGGATTGCCGACTCATTCATCAGTGGGCCAATATCCGGATCCAGATGCCCAGCAGCAACCTTGAGTTGCGCAACGCGCTCGCTAAAAAGGTCACAGAAAGCCTGATATAAAGGGCGCTCTACCAGAAAGCGGTTCGCACCCAGGCAATCCTGCCCAGAAGTCGCAAACTTGGCTGAAATCGCACAGTCTACCGCGCGCTCCAGATCAGCATCGGCAAACACCAGAAAGGGGGCGTGGCCGCCCAGTTCCAGCACCAGGCGTTTTATCGTTTCTGCACCCTGTCGGTAAAGTAGCTTCCCGACCTCGGTAGAGCCGGTAAAAGAGATCGCCCTGACCAGATTTGAATCCATCCAGGTTTCAACAATGGGTTGGGGCTTACCGGTTAACACATTAAATACACCAGCGGGTATCCCCGCTCGATGCGCAAGCTCAGCCAGCGCCAATGCAGAAAAGGGTGTCTCATACGAGGGATGAACAAGCACCGAACAGCCTGCTGCCATAGCAGCTGCGGCCTTGCGCGTTATCATCGCAGATGGAAAGTTCCAGGGGGTAATCAGCCCAGCAATGCCTAGCGGTTCGCGCCATACCTCAACCTCCGCAAATTCCAGGTGAGAGGTCACACTTTCGATATTGGGGCGTTTGGCTTCCTCCGCATAAAACTCCAGAAAAGAAGCCGCATAGTCAATTTCCCCCAGTGATTCGGATAAGGGCTTACCCTGTTCAAGCGTCATAATCCAGGCCAGATCCTGCTTATGCGCGAGCATCAGGTCATACCAGCGTCGCAACATTTTGGACCTTTCCTGCGGTAACAGACTCGACCACTGAATGAATGCATGCTGTGCAATCTCTATCGCCTGCAGGCTCTGTTTAGCTTCCAGTACGGGAATATGGCCCAGCCAGCTATCATCGGCCGGATTAGTCACATCGATGTACTTTCCCTGTTCGCTACTGACCCATTCTCCATTGAGGTAAGCAAACTCCCTAAACAGCGTCGGATCCTGCATCTCATCCAGTAAGGTACTCCTCCTGTATCGTATATTTTCAGCCTTCATCATCTGCCCCTTGCGTCAGTTTAACCAGCACCGCAGCGCCGTATCATCAGTCAACAATGATAAGTCACATAGCCACGAGAGATGCTCTGTACTCCAAGCTGCTAGAAGAGGAATCCTCCTTTTTGTTAGCGAAATAAAGAGAATCTCTCCGAGCTTTCAGGCTTGAAATCAACCAGCACAAAAATCAGGGTAGACAGTTACCAGTAATAACCCAAACCAACATGATTGTTAGCGATCCTGTATCCTAACCTGACTCGAACTTACACCATTCGCGGCGAAACATCCTGCGAGGTGCAGCATAGAATGCTCCTTGTCTAATGTGCTGAGAATGCGCACAATACACTGTTTTTTAAATGACCAACTGACAACATGGCTAAAGGCAAGAAGGCAAAAGCTCCCGATAACACGATCGCGAAAAATAAAGCAGCTCGCTTTGAGTTTTTTATCGAGGAAACGCTGGAGGTAGGGATAGCGCTCCAGGGCTGGGAAGTCAAAAGCCTGCGTGAGAAAAAACTGCAACTGGCAGAAAGCTATGTGTTCATCAAAAAGAATGAACTGTGGTTAAGTGGCGCTCATATTGCGCCCCTGAATACGGCTTCCACACACATCAACCCGGAACCTACCCGGGTACGTAAACTACTCGCACACCGAAACGAAATTGATCGACTGGAAGGTCTGATTGAACGCAAAGGTTATACCCTGATCGCTTTATCTGCTTTCTGGAGTCGTGGCAAGGCCAAGTTGAGTATTGGCGTAGCTAAAGGTAAGAAACTGCACGACAAGCGCGCAACTGAAAAAGACCGCGACTGGTCGCGGGATAAGGCGCGGATTATGAAACATGGTGGATAGGGAGATCTGCTACCGCTTTTAAAACAGCCTGGCAGCACAGCTGAAAACTAGCTGTGCTGCCAGAAATGCTTGCAGACTACTGCAGGATACGCAGCTCTACCCGCCTGTTTTTCGCTCTTCCTTCCCTGCTAGTGTTATCAGCAACAGGTTCGGACTCGCCAAATCCTCTGGCATCAACCTGATCAGGATCTACTCCCTGCTGAATGAAATACTGCCTTACCGCTTCGGCCCGTTTTTGTGATAGCTGCAGATTCGAAGCAGCCTCACCAACATTATCCGTATGACCAGCAACCAGAACTTTCAAATCTGGATTACGTTTCAGGTAATCAATAGTTCTGGTCATGCTTTCAAAAGAGCTGGGCTTAATCTCTGCGGATCCAGTATCAAAGTTGACCCCAATGAGTAAGTAAACCGTATTGATGCGTAATACTGTTTCTTCCACATTACCCTGTGGGTCTTCAGCAATGATCAGTACTGATAACTGAACAGGCCCATCAGGAGAGACACCTGTAAACTTCATAGTCTCTTCATCGAAGCCAATCCAGTCAGGGAGCGCTGAACCATCTAACTGCGTTACTCTAACGCTATAGTTGACCGTTTCATCGCTGTGAACAAAAGTATCCTCAGGTAACTGATACTCGAACGGCTGTCCCGCAATAAACTCAACATCGTCAAACTTCCTGACATTGACGAATCCCTGACTTTCCATTTCGCTTTCAGTAGCTCCCTGTTCTGAGCCCGACTCTGAAGCTGATTCAGATCCGCCATCAGAACTGCCTTCAGGATTTGATAATGTAGACACAACGGCGGAAATCGTCAGACCAGGAGTAGCGTCTCCTGAACCTTCTTGTCCTTCGGTTCCGGTTTCAGCTCCAGCTTCGGTTCCAGCTCCAGTTCCGGTTTCGGTTTCGGATCCAATTTCAGTTCCAGTTCCAGTTCCAGTTCCAGTTCCAGTTCCAGTTCCAGTTCCAGTTCCAGTTCCAGTTCCAGTTCCAGTTCCAGTTCCAGTTCCAGTTCCAGTCTCAGCTCCGATTACGGTTCCGCCTCCAATAACCGGAACAAATTCATCTGGAATCTGTACTGGATTATCAGTCGGGCTTCCAGGATTTTGTGGCTCGGTTACACCTGGATTTACCGGAGGAGTCACCACCACATCCTGATTTTCTTCCAGATTTATATTGGAAGAAGGCAGAATACTCGCTGTAGTACTGGCCTGACTGCTAATGTCATAGTTGCTGCTATCTGCGCCTGAGTACAGACTGGTCAGGGCTACCTCTTTGTTGATACCGACATTGCCATTTGCAAAGAACCCAATAGCGTCAACAGTCAGGTCATCGCCTGATACCAGACCTGTAAATACAGCGCCTGATGTATTCACTACCGCTAGTGTATTACCATCATAGACTTTGTCATTCGCAGTTATTCCACTCACACTCAGTGCTTTTGCAGTAATGTTAGCAGTTGTAGCACTCTGGTCAGTGATACTGTAATTAGCGGCATCAGTACCAGAATAGCTGCTAACCAGACTGACTGTTTTGTCAGTGCCCACATTCTTGCTATTGAAGGTGCCACTGGCGCTCACACTAATAACATCTCCAGCCACCAGACCGGTATACACAGCCGCGGAGGTGTCCACAGTGGCCAGGGTTCCACCATCATAGACCTTATCATTAGCAGCGATACCACTGACGCTTAACGCCTTAGGTGTAATACTTGCTGTTGATGTTACCTGATCGGTGATGCTGTAATTACTCGCATCAGTTCCTGCATAACTGCTGTTTAAGGTTACCAGTTTGTCTACACCAGCATTCTTGGTGTCAAAGCTGGCAGTAACCGACATACCCAGGTTATCACCTGAAACCAGGCCACCATAAACAACCCCTGAGGTATTTACTGATGCAGAGGTATTGCCGTCATAAACCTTGTCATTTACAGCGACACCACTCACCGTAAGCGCTTTCGGGGTAATGCTTGCAGTGGTACTTGCCTGATCGGTAATCACGTAGTTCGCACTATCTACACCTGTGTAACTGCTACTCAAAGTCACCAGTTTGGCATTGCCCACCTGCTTGCTATCGAAACTGCCGTTTGCATTCACGCTCAAATCATCACCTGAAACCAGTCCAGAGAAAACAACACTCGATGTATCTATCACCGCTGCTGTATTGCCATCGTAAACTTTGTCATTTGCCGCAATACCGCTTACGGTCAAAGACCTGGTTGTGATATTCGCATAGGTTGTTGTTGCAGTATTGGCGACATAGTTAGCAGCGTCTGTTCCTGATGTAGTCATTGATACCGTTACGTGTTTACCGACACTGACATTCTTATCGATAAAGTTAGCGGTGTAATCAAACAGCAGAATATCACCAGCGACTCGATCATCGGACAGTGTAACTGCGGCAGTGGTTGTGCCGTCATACACCTTGTTCACACCAGTTGCAGAGATGGTTAAGGTTCTGGGTGTAATATCCGCAGTTAATCCAGCAGGGTCTAGCAGGTTGTAGTTATCTGCATCGTTACCCAGCAGGGTGAATCCAGTTGCATTAACTGTTTTGCCCGTGCCTACATTTTTGTCGACAAACGCTCCGATAATTTCATCAAGGCTAACATCATCACCAACCAGTGCACCAATCAGAGTAGCCCCGGTGGAATCAATGGTTGCGTTGACGCTACCGTCGTAAACCTTGTCAACCGCAAACACACCAACCACTGAGATATCCTGTCTGGTGATATCGATAAGCTGAGAGCCACCAGTCAGGGTGTAGTTACTGGCCAGGCCAGTACCATTCACCAGTGTCAAGGTACCAAGATTAACTGTTTTACCAGTACCCGCATTTTTATCATCTATGAAACCTGCACCAACAAGATTGAGCGTTTCTGTATTAACCAGCGTGCCAATGGTCAGGTCTGCCGCAGCTACATCGGTAGTACCGTCATAAACTCGGGTTCCATCCAGGTCAACAACATATGGTGTCACAGTCAGACTGCGGCTGCCGCCGTTCAGGGTATAGTTACTGGCTAATCCACTTCCATCACCCAGTGCCAGCGTACCAATACCAACCGATTTACTCACGGCTACGTTTGCATCCAGCAACGTTCCAGTGCCGCTTAAGGTCAGGGTCTCAGTGCCGACCAGGCTACCGATAACGAGATCACTGGCAACGGCGTCGGTGCTACCGTCATATACCCGGGTTCCACTCAGATCAACCACATAAGGTGTCACAGTCAATGTCTGAGTGCCGCCGCTTAGAGTGTAGTTACTGGCCAGGCCGCCATTGCTTCCATCGCCTAGCGCCAGTGTACCCAGAGCTACCGCCTTATTCACCGCGACATTGGCATCAGCCAAACTACCGCTACCAGTTAAGGTCAGGGTTTCGCTACCTACCAATGTGGCAATCATCAAATCGCTAGCTAAGGCGTCTGTACTGCCGTCATAAACGCGGGTTCCACTCAGGTCAACAACATAACGGTTAATCGTGCTGGTGGTATTCGCAGTGTAGGTAACAGCATAGTTAGCACCACCATTACCATCATTGACGCTAACAGCTGATACATTCACTGTTTTACTGGTGCCCGCATTCACATCTACAAAGCTGAATGTACCTCCACTAATATTATCATCAGTAAACAATGCACCTGCAGTCACCACGGCGGTACCCAAAGCACTGTCAGTGCCATCATAGGTTTTGATCACATCGCTGGTGCTGATCGTCAATGCTGCCTGGGTAACACTCAAGGTGTAGCTTCCACCTGTGAAGGTGTAGTTACTGGCCAGGCCAGTACCATTACCCAGTGCCAGGGTACCCAGAGTCACCGGCTTATTAGTGCCCACGTGTTCATCCGCCATGCTACCGGTTCCTGTCAGGGTCAGGGTTTCTGTTCCGACTAGAGTTCCGATAACCAGATCACTCGCAGCGGCATCTGTAGTGCCGTCATACACTCGTGTGCCAGTCAGGTTCACCACATAAGGATTAATCGTGCTGGTGGTGTTGTCGGCGTAGATAACGCTGTAGTTGTTGCCACTATTGCCATCACTTACGGTCACGCCTGTAGTGGTAACGGTTTTATCACCACTGCTCGCATTCGCATCGGTGAAGGCAAAACTGCCGCCACTGATGCTATCCAGAACGCTGCCATTGCTGACATTGGTATACAGCGTGCCACTGGTGACTACTGCGGTTCCACTGGCTGACAGGGTGCCATCGTAGGTTTTGGTTACATCACTAGTACTGATAGTGAGAGCTGCCGGGTTGATGGTGCTGGTGGTGTTATCGGCGTAGGTAACGCTGTAGTTGTTGCCAGTATTGCCATCGCTTACGGTCACGGCTGCGGTGGTGACAGTTTTATCGCCACTGCTCGCATTGGCATCGGTGAAGGCAAAGCTGCCGCCACTGATGCTATCCACAACACTGCCATTGCTGACGTTGGTATACAGCGTGCCACTGGTGACTACTGCGGTTCCTGCTGCTGACAGGGTACCATCATAAGTTTTGGTTACATCACTGGTACTGATGGTCAGTGCCGCCGGGTTGATGGTGCTTGTGGTGTTGTCTGCGTAGGTAACGTCGTAGTTGTTACCACTGTTGCCATCGCTTACGGTCACGCTTGCGGTGGTAACGGTTTTATCACCACTGCTCGCATTCGCATCGGTGAAGGCAAAGCTGCCGTCACTGATGCTGTCATCGGTAAACAGGGTTCCTGAGGTTACGATTGCTGTACCCAGCGCGCTGAGAGAACCATCATAGATTTTGGTCACATCGCTGGTACTGATCGTCAAAGAAGCCTGGGTAACACTCAAGGTGTAGCTTCCACCTGTGAAGGTGTAGTTACTGGCCAGGCCAGTACCATTACCCAGTGCCAGGGTACCCAGAGTCACCGGCTTATTAGCGCCCACGTGTTCATCCGCCATGCTACCGGTTCCTGTCAGCGTCAGGGTTTCTGTTCCGACTAGAGTTCCGATAACCAGATCACTCGCAGCGGCATCTGTAGTGCCGTCATACACTCGGGTGCCAGTCAGGTTCACCACATAAGGATTAATCGTGCTGGTGGTGTTGTCGGCATAGATAACGCTGTAGTTGTTGCCAGTATTGCCATCACTTACGGTCACGGCTGCGGTGGTGACAGTTTTATCACCACTGCTAGCATTCGCATCGGTGAAGGCAAAACTGCCGCCACTGATGCTATCCAGCACACTGCCATTGCTGACGTTGGTATATAGCGTGCCACTGGTAACCACTGCTGTTCCTGCTGCTGACAGGGTACCATCATAAGTTTTTGTTACGTCACTGGTACTGATGGTCAGTGCTGCCGGGTTGATGGTGCTGGTGGTGTTATCGGCATAGGTTACGCTGTAGTTGTTGCCGCCATTGCCATCGCTTAGGGTCACGGCTGTGGTGGTGACGGTTTTATCGCCACTGCTCGCATTGGCATTGGTGAAGGCAAAGCTGCCGCCACTGATGCTGTCCAGAACACTGCCATTGCTGACATTGGTATACAGCGTGCCACTGGTGACTACTGCGGTTCCACTGGCTGACAGGGTGCCATCGTAGGTTTTGGTGACGTCACTGGTACTGATGGTCAGTGCGGCCGGGTTGATGGTGCTGGTGGTGTTATTTGCGTAGGTGACGCTGTAGTTATTGCCTCCATTGCCATCGCTTACGGTTACGGCTGTGGTGGTGACGGTTTTATCACCATTGCTCGCATTCGCATCAGTGAAGGCAAAGCTGCCGCCACTGATGCTATCCAGCACACTGCCATTGCTGACGTTGGTATACAGCGCGCCACTAGTCACGACTGCTGTTCCAGTTGCTGACAGGCTGCCATCGTAGGTTTTGGTTACGTCACTGGTGCTGATGGTTAGTGCCGCTGGGTTGATGGTGCTGCTGGTGTTGTCGGCGTAGGTAACGCTGTAGTTGTTACCGCCATTGCCATCGCTTACGGTCACGCTTGCGGTGGTAACGGTTTTATCACCAATGCTCGCATTCGCATCGGTGAAGGCAAAGCTGCCGCCGCTAATAGTGTCATCAGTAAACAGGGTTCCTGAGGTTACGATTGCTGTACCCAGTGCACTGAGCGAGCCATCATAGGTTTTGATTACATTGCTGGTGGACAGTGTCAGGTTAGCCTGCGTAATAGTACCTACTGTTCCTGATACCTCTCCCGCAGTTAAGGATGCTGGATCAAACTGATAGCCATACACATCGATCGCACCATCACTGGCCGAAACAATGCCTAAACCGCTGGTGGTTACTGTCTTGCTAACGCCTGCATGCTCGGTGTCATAACTGGCACCGGTAGTCAGCACTACTGTATCGGTACCAATCAACCCGACAACGTTATAGTTAGCCTGTGCCAGGGTAGCGTCTGTTGTGCCATCGTATACACGCTCAACATTACCAATAAGGGTGACAGTCAACTGCGGTGCCAGGGTGTAAAGCAGGCCATTACCAGTACCTGCAACCACTGTAGTGCCATAGCTGGCATTAAACTGTTTGTAATCCGGTACCAGTCCGCCAATAGTGTCTAACGCCGGGTTGCTTGACCATACCTGCCATACGCCCGTATCTGCAGGGATGCCAGTGCCAATCACCAGCGCAGAAGCGCCGACGTTATTGATGAAATTACCTGCTGCAGCCAGGGTAATATTAGCGGTACCGGGTACAGTTATAGCCTGATCCAGGGTCAGATTACCTGACAGGGTCTGGATAATCACATCGCTATTGGAAGTTGTGACTCCATCCACGCCACCGACAGATCCAACGCTTAATGCCTGGTTGTTGGTAAAGGTTAAATCACCGTTCAGATTCGCCGCCAGTGTTCCCACCCGATTGTTATTGGACAGGGTCACGTTTCCGGCATTACGGATTAACAGGGTATCTGCTGTTACTGTTGTGGTTCCGGACTGGGTGATTGCCAGCGTACTTGCGTCAGCCAGCTCAATGATGACATTGCTGCCATTAATCACGCCAAGATCAAGCGCTGTCACTTCACGGATATGGATAGGCATACCTACTGCAGTTGCTGAGACAACACCCGTGAAGCTGTTAGTGGGATCGTTCAGGTTCAACTCGCCGGCACCGTTGATTAGTGAAGTGGCATTAGCTGTACTTTGCTGTACGAAGAATGTCGCATCTCCAAGATCAAGCGCAGTGGATTGCAGGATACCAGTGGCAACCTGAGCACCTGAATTTGTGTAGGTACCTGCGGTTGTAATCTGCACAGTACCACCAATGCTGTTCGCTTCATTCAACAGGATCGCGTTGCCGTCATTAACAGCGCTAATACTCTTTCCACCTGCATCGCTGGTAACGGTTACACCAGAACCTAAATCAGCTGCCAGTATGGTATCGGTAGTAACTACTGAACCATTGTCTGCACTAGCATCCAGATTTCCGTCTACGTCCATACTCAGAGTCACTACGCCAAACAGGCGAATCTCGTTGGCTGCGGTTCCTGCAGAGCCACCTCCGATTAAATTATCCGGTGAATTACCCTGCACGAATCCGCCGGTTCCTGTGACATCAAAGTTTCCGCCGACCTGTAACCAGGCATCGACTCCGACACCATTAGCATCGGCTTTCTGCGTGATATCGCCTGTACTGTTAACCGTGAAGTCACCCGCAATCAGGCTGTTATCCAGAACAGTACCGCTTGCTGAGGTATTGGTGATACCTACATCGTCAGCGTCAAAAGCGGTGGTATTCAGTGTCAGGTTACCATCAATAATGATGGGTGAACCGGCTGCCTGGCTGAGTAATCCACCAACGGTAATGCTGACATTTGAAGTGCCTGCACCATCAGAGATGCCGACAATTTGCAAAGCAGCTGAATCGACGGTACCGATCTCAACACCATCAACATCGACGAAGGTCAGTGTTGCATCGCCTGAAAGCAGTGCAGCCAGTACGTCGAAATCGTTACTTGCATTAGTAAAGGTAACATCCCCACCTGCTTTAATCGCTACGCTTGCCGCTTTAATCACTGCCGCACCACCCTGGGTAATCACCCCTGCTGATTCAATGCGCAGGATATTGAGCGGATTGGTCGCACCAACCGATGCGGTGAAACTCTGGCCTGCTGCAGATGCAGAAGTCAGGCGCAGGCTATGCGCGGTGACACCATCGCCATCGACTGTACTTCCAAACACTATGGCACCATCGGTGGTACCTGTGTTGATAGCTACATCACCAGTCAGGGTCACAGCAGATGCCAGGGTCACGTCATCATCGGTGGTTGTAATATCACCGGCTGTGCTAATGCCACCAGTGGCAGTGATGCTAACCGCACCGTCAGAATTAATATCGCCGGCTGCGGCTATGGTTGCAGTACCCGATTCATTAATAGTAACAGTACCGGAATTAGTGGTATTCATTGCAGCATCCAGCGCCAGGTTGGTTCCGGTCAGAGAAACGCCTGCAACATCACTGGTATTAACCGCGCCACTTAAGGTAGTGGTGCCAGAGCCAGCAGACTGGGTCAGGCTAGCTGCGGTAATGCTCTGATCAACGGTCACATCAGCGGCTGAAGCAATGGTGATCACGCCTAATGCATCAGTCGCGCCCACATCACCATTGATGGTGATATTGCCTGTGCCTGCGGTCAGGTTCAGGTTATTGGTTTCACCAGTCTGGCTATCGATAGTGGAGGTAAACAATATTGAACCCGCACCAGGTCCAGTGGTTACGCTGAGTACATCATTGATGACTACGTTACCATTAAAGGTAATGTCGCTGCCATCGCTGGTATACGTGCTATTGGTGGTAATCGAGCCGTTGTAAACCTGGGTACCCGTCGTGGTCACATCATGCAGAGACAGATTAGTACCAGTCAGGGTTATTGCACCCAGTGCCCCATTCAGTGCACTACCTGCTGCGCCGGTAATAGTGATATCGCCAGTACCTGCATCCACTGTTAGAGATTTTGCGGCTGATGCAGCGGAGTCAACTGTGCTAGCAAAGCTCACGTTGGCATCGGTGGTGGTCAAGGTGGTATCTTCAGCTATGGTTACCGCTGCGCTATAGCCCTGGGTTCCGCTGCTGGTAATGGTGCCACTGTAAATGCTTGTAGTACCTGATACAGCAAGTGAGCCAAGGCCGGTCACGCTGTCAGTAACTTGATTACCCAAAACCGCATTACCGCTGATATCCAGCGTATTACCCGCACCGGCTACGTTACCATTGGTAGTTACTGTAGTACCCGCCAGAACAGTTGCTGCGCCTATAGTAACGTTATCGTTATAGGTCTGGGCACCGGTGGTCACCACACTACCGCCGTTAATGGCGGTAGTGCCTGCGGCATCGGTAGTCAGGCTACTCAGTTCCTGACCTGGGGTCAGGCTGCCTACTGCAGCGCTGAAAGTGGTAGTCGCGCTATCATTCAGCGCCAGACTGCGGTTGGTACCGTCAGAGATCACAGCGTCACTGAACGTAATGCCCGCACCAGTCAGGGTGGTATCAGCACCCAGTAGCACTGCGCCGGTATAGTCCTGAGTAGAGCTGCCGCTGATGGCACTGGTATTAATTGCAGTAGTTCCACTCACTACCAGTGAGGTCAATCCTGTTACGGTGTCGGTGGTTTGATTACCAAAAACCGCGTCGCCATCAATAGACAGGCTATGAGTGGCACCAGCCACGGTTCCATTCGTGGTGATCGTGGTTCCTGACAGGGTGGTTGCTGTACCCAGGGTCACATTGTCGTTATAGGTTTGCGCACCGGTAGTGTAAACCGCGCCACCATTAATGGCAGTCGTGCCACCGGCATCTGTAGTCAGGTTGGTTAGTTTTTCCGTTGCTGTGGTGCTACCGACAGCGCCACCAAAAATGGTTGCACCGCTGTCATTCACCACCAGGCTACGATTGGTACCATCTGAAATAATGCTGCTGTCAAAAGTAATTCCAACACCCGCCAACGTGCTATCAGCACCGAGGGTAACAGCACCGGTATAACCCTGAGTGCTGCTACTGGTTACATTGCTGGTATTAATGGACGTAGTACCACTAACAGCCAGGGTAGACAGGCCTGTCACGGTGTCTGCGGCTTCGTTACCAAATACGGCATCACCTGAGACCGCCAGCGCGTTAGTGCCGCCAATAATCTTGCCATTAGTGGTGACAGTCGCTCCGCTAAGTGTTACGTCAGTGCCCAGCGTTACATCCCCGGTATAATCCTGGGTACCGCTGCTGGTGACATTACTGGTGTTGATGGTACTGGTACCACTTACAGTTAAAGTGGTCAGCCCGGTAACGGTATCTGCCGCTTCATTACCGAATACAACATCTCCGCTAATTGCCAATGCATTGCTGCCACCTACAACTTTTCCGTTGGTGGTAATGGTTGTGCCGGTTAATGTTGTGTCGGTTCCCAGAGTGACATCGCCAGCGTAGGTCTGGGTACTGCTACTAGTGACATTACTGGTATTGATGGTGCTGGTACCACTGACAGCAAGAGTGGTTAAACCTGTGACAGTATCTGCCACAGCGTCACCAAACACAGCATCGCCAGTTATATCCAGACTGTAACTATCAGCACCTGACAGGGTGCCAAGAGTTGTAATCGTGCTACCTGTTAGCGCGGCATTTGCACCGAGGGTAACATTCTCTCCGTAAGTCTGCACACCAGAGGTGGTGACTGCGCCCCCATTAATTTCTACAGTACCACCCGCATTGGTGACCAGACTTGCAGCTTCTACGGTTGACTGGAGCTGTGTGACTCCGGTGCTATTGACAATGATGTCGCCGAGTTCACCGTTTACTGTAGCTCCCAGCGCACCGGTAAAGGTCACTGCACCGGATCCTGCACTGACAGTTAACGCATTAGCTCCAGAAGCTTCCGAATTTACCGTGCTTGAAAACAGGATTGGATCATCCGTCGCAGTTAACGTGGTATCAGTACCAACGATCACCGCACCAGCGTAGGTTTGTGCACCGGCACTGGTTATTTCATCGGTATTTATTGTAGTAGCCTGGCTTACAGACAAGATATTCAGGCCGGTTAGGGTATCTGTGGCTTCATCACCAAATACTGCGCTACCAACAACGGCCAGTGAGTTACCTGCGCCGGCAACCGTTCCGTTCGTTGTAACAGTTGTAGCGGTTAAGGTCGTATCATTTCCCAGCGTCACGTTGTCATTATAGGTCTGTGCTCCTGTTGTATTTACCGTGCCACCATTAATTTGAGTTGAACCAGATGCATCGGTAGTGACACTGGTTGCGCTAACGGCTTCACTGAAGGTTGTTGTACCGCCACTATTGACTAACAATGAACCCAGTCTTACACCTGCGCCAAGTGTATCTGAGAAAGTTACATTACCGGCTCCAGAAGTCAGGGTTAAATCATCGGTTTCGCCCAATGCTGAATCAACGGTACTGGCAAAAGTGATATTCCCCAGACCCGTATCACTGTTCATTGCAACCGCATCATTCAAAGTCACTGCTGTAGCGAAAGCGATGTTGGTGTTAACCGTCACAATATCACCTGACAAGGCGCTAGCGCCTGTACCAACCTGAGCGAAGCCTCCATTGGCAGTGATATCGCCATTGAGACCTGTGCTGAACGTACCGGCATTATTAACCTGAGTGGTACCCGCTGTAGACACAGCTGAATTGATGATCAGGTTTTCACCCGTAAAGTCAAAATTGCCACCTAGAGTCACATCACCATTGATCGTGGTGGACCCTGCTCCAGCGGTTTGAGTCAAACTGGCTGCTTCTACGGTTGAAGAAGTGGTTACATTATTCGCAGATACGATTTGAATGGCACCCAACTCCTGGGTAACACCGGAGCCGACTGCACCGCTAAAGACAATATTGCCACTACCCGCAGTCAAGATCAGATCATTAGTTTCAGTTGCTTGAGAATCGACAGTACTTGAAAAAGTAATGTCCCCACCACCGGCACCTGTATCAATGGACTGATCGGCTAGTAAGACTGTAGCGCTGTTCAGCGTTACACTGCCACCTGCTGCCTGGGAAGTTCCGCTTCCGCCACCACTGCTGTCGATGTTTCCACCAAGATTAATGCCATTAGTGCCTGTCAGCGAAACTGCCGCACCCTGTCCCCCTAAAGTATTGTCATTATTTTGATCAGAGCCGATTGCGTTAATCAACGCTGTGGTCAGCGTGGTAGCTGAAGATACAGTGATGCTACCCGCGCTTTCGCCAGAACCATTGCTGTCAGTACCACCGTTGGCAACCAGGGTACCGAGTGAAACTGCACCGGTAGAGGTAATGTTCATATCGCCTCCAGCCTGGTCGCTTCCACCGGTAGTGGAGATAGTTACTGCGCTGGAATCAAAACTGGTAACTCCTGTAACCGTAAAGTCACCGCTGCCGGTTGTAACATCAGCGCCAAACAGAACATCTCCTGTTTGCCCGCTCAGATCGACATTACCACCAGCCGTGGTAATTCCAGCCCCACTGTTCGATGTAAAATCAGCACCAACTGTTGTGAAGTTTCCACCTGAAGTCTCAACTGTAGCATTAGTTGCCAGAGTCACATTGCCACTAACTGATACCAGAATGTCACCACCATTGGTGCTAAGACCAACCACTCCACCATCATTAATGCCTACACTCAAGTTACCTGCATTTCTCAAGGTTAGATCAGCATCGACTGCGGTCAGAGTTGCGGCGAAATTGTCAATGGTATTGGTTAAATCAAGCAGTGCAGAGGTATTTGCTGCAGTGAGGATTAAACTGCCTGCATCAATCTGGTTGGCACCGTCATTCTGGGTTATCGCCCCGTTAACTGCACTCAAGCGAACCAGAGCATCACTACCATCCGTCGTACTAGTTCCATCGGCACTGCCACCACGAACAGTCATCGCACCTGAAATACTCAGCGAATCACCATTCGCTGTCAGGGTTACGGTGCCGGCGTCTCCACCATCACCATTGCTGCCACCCATGGCATCAATACCTGATGTATTGATCACACCCACGATCAGGTTGCCGTTTTCGTTCAGGCCAGTAGTGGTCAAACTCAAACTACCCGCATTGCCGCCGGCCAGGGTGTGCCGTGTATCGATGGTGCTGCCACTTGAATCGATACTGGGTGCTAACAGGCTAATGTTAGCTCCACCCGTGGTAATACCAACAGGGTTAACCGTACCAATAGTCAAAGCCAGCGCGGTTGAAAAGTTAACATCGTCTGTTGCATCAGATGCAAAAATACTGACCTGATTGATGGGGGTACCAAGTGACTCAGAGTTCAAGGTATAACTACCTGCTCCCGACAATCCCAGTCCATCGGCAATAATGGCACCAGTTTGTGTTACCGGACCACCCGCAATAAACACTGCATTACCCGCTGTAATCACATTGGTCACACTGAAACCATCACTATCGGTGAAGCTCACCAAACCATCAGCGGCTGCACTATCATCAGCATTACGAATCTGAAGATCGATGGCGTTCACATCATTTGCTGCGGTCAGCGAAATATCAGCACCGGCAGCATTAAGAGTTTTCACCGTTAACAGATCTGCAGTGATTGTTCCAGGCGTACCCGTAGTCACTGCATCACCTGCGGTCAGGGTCACATCACCACTGGTTTCAATCTGGTTAACAGTGACACCATCCACATCGATGTAAGAGATTGTGCCACTGCCGGTAGCATCATCGGCCGCGTTACGACTGTGTAATGCAATTGCATCGACGTCATTGGCAGAACCCGTGAGTGTAATATTGCCGTCTGACAATGCTCTGCCAGTCAGGCTTGCAACCTGCACCGCAGTACCACCCTGTTGGGTAATATCCCCACCGGCAGTGATAATCAGATCACCACTGGTGGACTGGATATTGGCAACGTTGGCATTACCATTTAAAGCATTGATGGTGATATCTCCAGAGGCAGTGGAATAATCAAAATCAAGCCCCTGGGTGAAATTCGAAGTCTGCGCATTAACAGTGATTGTTCCAGCAGAGCCGGTTGTTAATGAAAATCCACTACCACTGACATGAGAGATATTGGCACCATCAATATCAATGTCACCACTGGTAGAAGTAATGCTGTTTGACAAGGTCAGGATAGCGGATGAATACAGATTCACATTGCCAGAACCGGTGATTAATGCACCAGGTGTAGAAAGATTGCCTCCCAATGAGCGGAAATCGATATTACCGCTATTGGTAGTAATATTCTCTGAGGTCAGGGAAAGCTGCGTTCCAGCGATCGCCAGTATAGACGTATCATTACCCAGCGTGGTATCCAGCGCATTCAGGCTCAGCGCATTGGCATCGCGAATCGTTGCCTGGGTTCCAGTAGAAGCCAAACCAACCTGGCCGGTAAAATCATTGCTTGCACTACCAAGCAATATTGAACCGGTGCCACCGGTAATGCTTGCAATGTCTGAACTAATCGCACTGTCTGATACACCGGTGTCCGCAGTGAAACTCTGTTCAATTCCAACACCCACCAGTGTCAAACCATTTCCAGTGACATCCAGATCAAAGGTGTCAAAGTCGAGAACCCCATCACTAGTCTCAATCCGGGTAGTGCCACCAGCAACGACATCACCCACAAAGGTCAGGCCAGCATCAGCGCCGCCAGCACCACCCTGGTCAAGCAGGGTTAAATTACCGCTGGTTGACATAACCCCGAGTTCATCAAGATTCAACGTTTGATCGAGCGTGAGAATACCGACATCGCCCACCAGTGTATTCGCAGCGATAATACTTCCCACTTGCTGGGAAACAGTACCTGTTAATTCATTACCACCTGAAGCACCCAGTACCAGGGTACCCCCGCTCACATTGACCGTATTCAGAGTAACGTTGGTCGCATCCAGAATCTGTAGGGCAGTAGCCGTGGTATTGTCGGTGTTGAGTTGGCCCAGCAATTCGATCGCTGCACCATTACCGACAAATGTAATCGTGCCACCATCACCATTACCAGCACCCAGATTATCTGCATTTACTACACCCCCAACCGCTTGTTGAATACCCAAACCCGAGAGATAGATATCACCATCACTGCGTAGAGTTTGGTCAGCTAACTGTAAGATACCATCGGTGCCAGCACCGATCACCGTTTGCAGACGTACACCACCCGCGCTGGTCACAGTATCGGTCAAGGTCAGACCATCAATAGAGTCATACAGGTCAAAATCGTACTGAGCAGCGCCATCGCCTACAGAAATCGCTCCCAATGAACCAATCTGATTACCTGTGTTGGTTAGTGTCACGGAATTCTCAGCGGTAACCACCAAAACATTGGCAACAATACTGGTACCGATATTCTGAGTCACCACACCGTTGATCTGATGGGCTGAATCACTACCACCGAGGGTTAAGGTGCCACCAGCGACATCAATGTTTGGCAGAGTCAGGTCGGTAGTACCTCGAATAATAATTGCAGTGGCACTGTCGTTATCGGTCTGCAAGGTACCGGCAAGGTCAATTACCCCAGCTGAAGTGCCATCATGCCCCTGTAACAGGATTGTGCCACCCTGATTATCGTTACCATTGACGCTGATCGTGCCACTGGTTTGATTAATGCCCTGACCGGTCAGTGCCACATTAGCACCACCATTGATTGAAGCGCCAGCGACGACGCCAAAAGTCGCCAGATCTAATGCACCACCAGCAGTAGAAATTGTAATATTGCCGTAAGGATTGGTGATAGCACCGGTAAGGGTCAGGCCGCCCGTTGTATCGGTTAATGAAAAGGCGCCACTACCGGTATCCAGCAGGTAGAAAGGTCCCAATTCGGCGATCTGGTTGCTTTGAGTCAGGTTAACGGTGCCATAGGCACCAGGAAAAGAACTTGACTGTGTTGTTGTTCCACTGGAACTTATGCCGTACAGGGCACCCGTGGTAGTAATCGTTCCCGCGGTCTGACTAATGGTATAACCGGAATGAAGCGCTATTCCATCAGCACCGGCGGTGATATCACCACCAATCGATATACCACGTTGATAGGACAGGTTGGTCCTGTTAGTCGCACGCATTTCAACACCACCGGTTGTCTCAATGGTGCCGGTGTGACTGATATTTTCAGCCGTCACCAGATCAACACCTCCTGAACCTGCGGTGATATCACCCTGGATAGTAATAGTGGCCAAACCTGAAGCAGTAATTGTTACACTGCCTGTTCCGGTTATGTCACTACCACTCAGATCGTTGGCCTGGATGAGATTCCCAGAACCTAGCGTGATGTCATCACTGCTCCCTGTTGTACGGATATTGATATTTCCATTGGTGGATACCACGTCTCCGGTGATATTCAAGCTATAAGTATTTGCTCCCAGGCTAAAGCCATCGACCGAACTGAAATCACCCAGTTCATACATATAATTCGTATTATCAAGAACCGAACTACCCTGTACAACGCCAGTGAGCAATCTTCCATTCAAGTAGTTAATCGTTTGAGTCAGATCGCCTGTAATCGGGTTACCCACATTACCAAACTGAATTTCGCCGTTGCTGGTATTGACATAAACATAACCTACTGCAACATCATTAGCATTTTGAAATACAACTCTATCACCGGAACTATAATTTTCGATAGCTCCAGTCAATGAGATATCTGAACCATTGGCGTTGAGTATCACATCACCGGTTCCTTGATAAGCACGAATAGAACCTCCTGTACTTTGAATGGCGACATCGTCGACACCCAACGCAGAACCGGCTGTTAGATTCACGGCTGCTGCTTCAATATAATAACTACCTAAATTTAAAAGCCCTGGTGTCGTCAGGGAAACTGTATTGTTATCCGTACCATCCCAGATTTGATTGGTCAAAGCTAACCCATCTGCACTATCCACCACAGTCAGGTTACCTCCACGATAGATGTAGCCCAGCTCATCAATCTCGTTAGTACTAAGACTAATATCGATTACCCCGGTTGTATAAGCGGCTAGTCTGCCAACCTGAAGCAATGACCCGGCCTGCTGACTGACATTGCCTGAAATATAGGTATAACCTAGATCAACACCAGCAGCTGCACCTTCAGAAACAGTATTCCTGTATATGTAGGTACCTAAACGAATACCACCACGGTTTCCTGCAGTACCCGCCGTAATATCGCCTATCATCAGGGTAGTAATATCATCAAACACCACTGCATCAGTTGCAGTTGATGCGGCAACAATGTCGCCTTGCATGCTTACCGTAGACACAGTACCCGATGAGTAATCACTACCCAAAATCAACACCTTGCCGGCGGAGTTAATAACAGAGCCATCTAACTGAATGATTCCACGACCTTGCAGACTAATATCGCCGCTGGTGGATGTAATGTTTAAGGTGCCGAGGTCAAGAATACCGTCGACACCACCACTGTTAAGGCCTGTTTTCAAGGTCACTGATGTGGCCGTGATATCACCGGTAAGCGCCAATCCATTAACCCGGCCAACCGCCTGTACAGTGAGTGCATCACCCAGGGTGAAACTACCTAACTGGTCGATAATATTACTGGAATCGGTGATACTCAGACTGCCAGTGGCATTGGCGACCAGCGTGTTGATATCAATCCTGTCAGTAATGAGAGATTGATTAAGCTGAATGATATCGCCTCTAACATCAGGCTCATCCGCCGTACCTGCATTGTTATCGTAATCAACCAGTTCACCGATTTGGAGAGTACCGCTAAGGGCATTAACACGGCTGATCCTGACCGCTCCATCACTCGCCGTTGCGACCAGGGCGTCCTGAATTAAAATTGCAGGGGTCGATGAAGTATTCGCATCAGTAGAAGTCAGGGTTCCGTTAAATGTCACCTGACCGGCATTGCCGTCAATTCGGATCTTGCCATCGCCTGCATTGATATCATTGTTACTATTCGAAAAATTGATACCTGACCCGGTAATACTGATTAAACCTCCACTGGATGAGAGATCATTTTGATCATCAGTAAAGGTAATTGATTCTGATGCATTCAGCGTAATTGGTCCACCATTGGTTGATAATCCCAGATCAACACCCGAAGAATCAGTGATAGTTCCTCCTGTAGTGGTAATAGAGATAGGTGCCAACGCATTAGACAGCTGAATATCTTCATAAAGTACAAAATCACCATCATCGGCAGAATCTGTTCCGTCAGTCTGTATAACTAAACCGCCAATGCCATCATAATACTGGTGTTGAAGAATAATTATCTCGCCTTTGGCATCGGGTATCGACAAACTGGCGGCAGCAACATAATCATTAAATGTCAGATCAGTCACGGTGGTCACTGTGATATCACCCAGCGCATTGCTATTGCTGTTACTGGTTCCGCCCACATCATTGCCAACATAAACTGAACCACCTCCGGCACCATTGAAGGTCAGGTCATTTCGTTCGTTGGTATTACTGTAAAGCCAGGTAGAAATGTTGATGGCAGCTGTTCCACGGGTAAACGTTACCGCATCATCCAAATAGGTATATGATGCGTTAATATCCACCAAACCATTGCCAGCCTCGGTATCTATCGTTATGGCCCCAGAGCCATTCGCTACATCCTGGTCACCCAGCCTGACGGTTGTTGCATCAATACTAATACCCGAGGCACCATCCGTAGTCACATTTTTTTCAATATTGGTGTTAACGGAAGAATCAACAAAAAGGTATGAGAGTGGATCACTGCCACCGATCACGCCTTCAAACAAGACATCACCTATACCCGCATTGACCGTCAACTGCCGTGAAGTACCATCCGAGTCAATGGTGGAAAGGAATTGAATATCACCCGAGGTACCACCCGATGTCACCTGACGATCGCCTCCCGATAACACCAGCGGTGTGCGAACTTCGATGAATCCACCCAGACCAACTG
This sequence comes from Gammaproteobacteria bacterium, assembly GCA_050288105.1. Classification (GTDB taxonomy): domain Bacteria; phylum Pseudomonadota; class Gammaproteobacteria; genus JACNJF01. Next base: position 210,914 of record JBNKDE010000006.1, on the reverse strand, counting down.
CTGCTGTACCTGTTGCTGAACCACCATCGGCAGTGAGATTACCCGCCAGGTTAATAACGTCAGTCACATCAGTCACTGTCCATGAGCCATCACTGCCTAGTCCGCTGCCTGATCCAGTGGCTTCGATCTCTATGGTACCGGCGTTACCACCATTTCGGTTGTCAGGTGTACCGACAGGCGATCCGGTTGTGGTCGCAGAACCGCCGGAAGTCGTGATGTTGGCAATATTGATGATGCCGTCTGTTGCCGTTAATGTCACTGCCGCTGCGTTACTGCCTACCCCTGCATTATTGATTGCACCACTGGTTGTTACATTTTGCAGGGTCAGCCCATTACTCGCATTAACGGTAACTGCGCCAGAAGCAGTACCCGTATGCGCATCAGCAGTCGTTGTGATATCTGCATTGGTCGCGGCAATAATGCCTCCAACCGTAGAGGTCAAAACAATACGTCCACCTTCGGTGGTAATATCGTCGTCAATATTGAGAATACTGCCCTCAATGGTTACCGTGCCGCTGGCTGATCCATCACTTGAGCTGTTGCCTTGAAGCACCGGAGTACCATCCGCTGCATTTCCATTACCTACGAAAGTCAATTCACCGGTACTGGAATCACCAATATCCATCGAACCACCCGCATTAAGATTGACAATACTCAAGTTGCCATTAATGTCGGTAATCGATATACCACCTGTGCCATCAGCTATTGCATTTAACGACCCGGCCGAAAATGTTCCACTGGAGGTAATCGATGCATTGGAACCTGAGACAGTTTGCAATGTCACCAGGCCTGATGCCGATACATTGCCAAGATTCAGATTGCCATTGTTAACCAGCGTAATCACACCGCTTGACGCCGTTGCGGAAATTGTGCCGGTCATGGAATTGACCACAGAGTCAAGCAGTATGTCGCCTGTAGTTGCAGTCAGTGCTGTCGCCCCTCCGACGCGTATCCTTGAACCTGCACCCTGGGAAATGCCGGTGCCTGAATTAAGGGTTAGCCCGCCATCAAAAGTCTGGATTGACACACTGTCACCGAGTGCAATTGAACCTGCCGCATCCAGCGTCAGGGTATTTGCGCTAAACCAGCCCAGCGAATTAGCTACTGTGATGTCGCCATTCTGGGTACCAGTCACACCTGTACTAACCGTGACATCAGCGCTCTCTAATGCTGAGGCCAAAACAGCAGTTTCAATAATAGAATCGTCTGCAGTAGCTGTAAAAGGTGAAGATAGCGTACCGCCAGCTGTCTGTATGATAATGTTATGTGGATCAAGTAATAAATTACCAACCTGTCCATTTTCTGCACGGGTATCCACCGTGCCCCGAAAATCCAGAATTTTTTTACCGGAAACCTCTACAGAACCACCATCACCGGATTGCGCACCACCCCGTGTAGAAATACTACCCTGATAGCTAGTATTATCGTCCGACCAGACTACAACCTGTCCACCATCGCCAATTTGCAGTGCGCTGGCTTCAATATTTGCACCGGCTTTTACAGTGGTCTGTTGAGCATTTCGAATAGAGGTGTCATTACCCTGAAAACCACCACCTATCTGAATTTTACCGCCACCGGATATTCCGGAGGCATTCAGTGTAGCAGTCGATTCCAGCATTACCTGATCACCGGTTACAACAATATGACCACCTTTAACAATATCACTGGCAGCATCCAGAGAGCCGCTTACAACCACCCGACCCTGCTCACCGCCATCGATAAAAATGCCGTCGGCATAAACGCTACCACCAACCTCAATCAGGCTAAAAGAACCATCATTTTCTTCAATTAGCTTATCGGCTTCGTTTTTGTCACTGGGTACAGCCTGCTCAATTAAGCTTTGTACTGCAGAAGCCGTCATCAGAACCTGCTCATTCGCGAGAGGGATCAAGCTATAATTAGCGATCAGTTTATCAACGCTATCAGGATCTACTTCCAGTGATACCAGTTGATTACCAACAAGATCCAGAGTCATGCTGGAGCCAGACCCAAACATTACCGAACCTAAACGAGCGCTGATAATAGCTTCGTTTTCAACTGTTCTTGCCAACATAGCAACATAACCGCCATCTGCATTTATACTGCCTAGATTAATAATTGAGCCAGAGCCAGCCCCTGTAAAATTGTAATTCCCGGACATGAAATCTTCGTTGCTCAATTGCATGGTACTGGCAACCAGTCCACCAACATTTACCTGGCTACCTGCGCCAAATAAAATACCGTTTGGATTTAACAGAAAAATCTGCCCATTGGCGTTTAGAGAGCCGTAGATTTCAGTTGGATTTGAGTTTAATACTCGATTAAGTGCTACAGAGTTAATACTGGGTTGGTTGAAGTTAACTGTTGCCTGGCTTCCGATATTAAAGCTATTCCAGTTTAAAATGGTTTTATCTGTTTGTTGATCAATCTGGAGTTGAGCACTACTCTGAGTAATAGTACTGACTCCTTCAACGACAACGCCGCCTTCTGGTAGAGTAGTCGGTGCTATCGTCTCAGCAGATAAGGGCTGACAGGAAATCACTAACAGCATCACCGCAATCCATGCTGGTTTTTTCTTTGTAGTTGGCGTTTTATTTTCTCGCCAATCAGAATTTTGATTCGATAATGTTAACATATCGATATCCTCAAATAGTCAGTGCTGTTAACTTTAAATATCATCCTGCCATCAGACAGAAATTTATCTCGCAAAATAAATATTAAAAATGCTTGGTAATATTAATCCAGAGTGGGTACTCAACATAACTTCCATCAGTATCATCACCGGTGACAGGATCTTCCAGAGGGTTGTCACCAATCCGGGTCGCCAGAACAAATCGCGCGCTCATCATCTGTGACGGGTCGTTCCAGTCCGCTCCGACACCTATTCCTTTTAAACTATAATTTTCTGAACCTTCTGTGAGCGTTGATTTTTGAGTTATCTGCCCAAGGTCAACAAAACCTTTCAAGTTCCAGGTTTCAGAGAACTTGTACCTGAGTTCAGCCGTTAATATGATGCCTTCATCGCCTGAAGCCTCTAAAGTTGGATAAGCTCTCACACCATACACCCCACCTAGACTGATGGTTTCTGAACTGTCCAGATTTTTATCAGCAAACTGCCCTCTGGCACTTAACCAGAGATTCATCGTATCGTTAACTTTCTGTAAGCGAGCGATATTCCAGTCGATTTTGTTATAGCTACCATGCGTACGTGCGCTTGATTTATCGATTACATAATTGGTTTTGTTACCTGACAGATCGAGATCACCGAGGATAAGCTTAACGCCGTAATAAAGAACACCGCCGCCGTGATAGCCGTCTACCCGATCTCCGCTAATACCCAAATTAATAGCGGTTACAGATTTATCCGAGGTTTGTGCCCCCAGTTGCTCATTTTCATAATCCCTCAACGTTACCTCTGCGGACAGACTGATATTTTCACGAGTCTGTCTAACCAGCGGATAGGAAGAAAACAGGGTGATATTACTGGCACTACCCTCTGCATCCAGGGCACTAAACTGACCGCCCAGCGAATAATCAAGCAAAGAAAGGCTTGTTCCCAACCGGATTCCATCGAGTCCTAGTGGAAGGTTATAACCTAACTTCGCATATCGGTTACCTTCGGAAATCATAAAATTGCCATTTACCTGATCGCCGCGCCGAGAAGGATTTTCCCACATCATGGAGTAAATTAAGCGCCCTCTACCGGTAGAACGAGAACCATAGTTATCAGCGCTGAGATAACTGTTGTAAGAAGGTTTATCCTGAATCGAGAGTTTGATATCAGTGTGTCTTTCCTGCTCACTGGCCGCCAGTACCGCATTAGCAGAAATACCGGGTAAATCATTAATCAATAGTGTGGAACGTTCTATATCAGATAAATTGAATGGCTCGTGAGGGCGTTGACGGTAGGTCATCATGCCTTCAATTAAACCGGGTTTGTTAGTCAACTGTTTACTTTGCAAATCAAGCAGCACTTTTCCAAATAATGCTTCAATAATGTCGATGGACACACTGCCATCGTGAATATTTTGCTCAGGAAGATAAACACGTACCAGATAGCCCCTGTCCCGATAGTGCTCGGCAATAAGGTCAGTGATATGTTTTAGCTCAGCCAGGGTAAGCTTCCTGTTAAGCCAGGGTTGCACAACCTTCTGTAATTGTTGATCTGTTATCAGGGTGTTGCCACTGAAATCAAACTTTTTGACGGGTAGACTGGTGCCATCAACCACTAAAGGGGGCTGAACCCTTTCAGGGACTTCAGGAATAACATTATTTTCCAGTTGCGGCTGCGGCTCTGCCTCTCTTAGAAGAGATCCAGCATCTGGTGCCGATTGAGCCATCGAGTTCTGAAAAACCAGACAAAACATTACAAAAGCGAGGGAATTGACTGAAAACAAAGTGATTTTTTTCATTATTTTGTTTTAATTTTTTTAACATTATTGAGCATATACCACGCAACCGGATGATTTGGGATGGATATATACGAAATTAAAAAAACTTTATACGAAAGTGCATCCTCGCTATACTCAAATCAAGAAAAGGGAATTAAGTGAATAAATGAAAAGTCGAATTAACCTACTAAAATTCAGCTGGTTACTTGATGAGAACGAACCCGAGCTGGAGTATATAACCCCATCCGAAGACATAGGGTGGATTGAATACCCATTCCCTGATGGCTCTGGAAGTGGCGGATTTGAAGAGTTTCGCCTTGAAATGGGTATGTCTTTTTTTCATGCAAAACATCACTTCACTAAAGATGCGCCAGAAGGTTTTATTCCTTTGGCAGAAGTTGAAGCAGAATTAAATGAAACAAGCCTGCAAATGCAATCGGTCCGGGGGGGCAGGCTTTTACACATGGAAAACGGTACTATCACAGAGATCAAGCCAGGTTGGGACCTGTTCAGATACAACCAAAGCTTTAAGGTCACTCCAATGCTCGATACCGGAAAAGATAGCGAATTTTTCTCGCTAACTATTCCTGAAAGCACACTTATTTCACTGCTGGGCAAGGACGTATTCGAAAACTTACTCTCACTAATCGGTATTGCTACCTGCCCCTCGATAAAAACGCTTTCGATTCCCCCTCATATTTCAAAACAACTGCATAACTGTCTGAGCGCTCCATCAATACGTGGTGAGCTTAAATCACTGTATATTCAGATTAGGGCGCTGGAATACCTAAACGCTATGCTGGATTATTTACTAAAAGATCATGAGCTGGCGCTACCTAAAGATAAACTGCTCAGTGAGGATGAAATCCAGAAAATTTACCATTACCTGACAAACTTGAATGGGAAGCTACCGAAGCTGGACGAAATTTCGAGCCTGTTTAACTATTCAGCTCGCGCATTAAACGAAAGTTTTAAAGCGCATTATAAGGAAACAATTTACTGCGTAATCAATAATGCGCGTCTTGAGAATGCCAGGCACGCCATTATTAATTCTGACGTTCCTCTTAAAGTGCTGTCCACTAATTTAGGATATTCACACGTAAACCACTTCAACCATGCATTCAGGAAAAAGTATGGTTACCCGCCCGGTAGTCTACGCCACTAAAATCAGGCATTACCCATTCCCGACCTGATAACCCGAATCAGCGAGATAACGAATAATCGTTATCTCCATATAATAGCCGTGCAAATAATTAGACCTGGTCTAGTTTGGTCAAATCTCTCACAGCCCCTTTATCAGCACTTAAAGCCAGCATCGCATAAGCCTTCAGTGCCGCAGACACCTTACGCGGACGCGGCTCTTTCGGCATCCAGCCCATTTCATCACGTTTGGCACGACGAGCCGCCAGTTCATCATCGGATAACTTGACGTTGATAGAACGGTTTGGAATATCGATGACGATTGTATCTCCATTTTCGACCAATCCAATCGCACCACCAGACGCAGCTTCAGGTGAAACATGTCCGATAGACAGCCCAGAAGTACCGCCAGAAAAACGACCATCGGTCAACAAGGCGCAACTCTTACCCAGACCTTTGGACTTGATGTAAGAGGTCGGATACAGCATTTCCTGCATACCGGGTCCACCTTTTGGCCCTTCGTAACGAACGATCACTACGTCGCCAGCCTTGACTCGGTCATTCAGAATATCGTCAACTGCCTGATCCTGAGATTCGGTGACATGGGCACTACCTTCGAATACCAGAATAGAGTCATCAACACCTGCGGTTTTGACCACACAGCCATCTTCAGCAATATTGCCATAAAGTACGGCAAGACCACCTTCCAGACTGTAGGCATTTTCGAGGGAGCGAATACAGCCATTGGCTCTATCGTCATCCAGGCTCGGCCAGCGAGTCGCCTGACTGAACGCGGTTTGTGTTGGGATTCCCGCCGGGCCTGCCCTGTAAAACTCTTTCACTTCAGCATCATCGCTTTTCGCTATATCCCAATGATCCAGCGCATGTTGCATGGTTGCACTATGCACCGTAGGACATTGGGCATCGAGCAATCCGGCGCGGTTAAGCTCTGCGAGTATGCCAAAGATACCACCCGCACGGTGTACATCCTCGATATGATATTTTGGCGTATTCGGTGCGACTTTACACAGCTGTGGTACCTTGTGACTCAAAGCCTCGATATCTTTTAAGGTAAAATCGACACCCGCTTCCTGAGCAATGCCGAGCAGATGCAGGATTGTGTTGGTCGAGCCACCCATTGCGATATCCAACGCCATTGCGTTGTTGAACGCAGCTTTGGAACCGATACTACGTGGTAGTACGCTCTCATCATCCTGTTCGTAATAGCGCTTTGCAATATCAACAATTAACGATCCAGCATGTTTGAACAATTGTTCGCGATCAGCATGGGTAGCCAGCATAGTACCGTTACCGGGCAGACTCAGCCCCAATGCTTCGGTCAGGCAATTCATCGAGTTGGCTGTGAACATACCAGAGCAGGAACCACAGGTCGGACAGGCGCTGCGCTCATACTCTAGAACCTTTTCATCGCTGGCCTTATCGTCCACAGCAATGACCATGGCATCAACAAGATCCAGACCATGCTCGGACAGTTTGGTCTTACCGGCTTCCATCGGCCCACCGGATACAAAGACGACTGGAATATTGATGCGCATCGCAGCCATCAGCATCCCTGGAGTAATCTTGTCACAGTTGGAGATACAGACCATCGCATCAGCGCAATGAGCATTGACCATGTATTCAACCGAGTCAGCGATCAGATCACGACTTGGCAGGCTGTAGAGCATGCCATCGTGGCCCATCGCAATACCATCATCTACTGCAATGGTGTTGAACTCTTTTGCCACGCCACCGGCGGCTTCTATCTCGCGCGCAACCAGCTGGCCCATATCTTTCAGATGTACATGCCCGGGAACAAACTGGGTAAATGAGTTAACTACTGCGATAATCGGCTTTTGAAAATCATCATCTTTCATTCCTGTTGCGCGCCAGAGCGAGCGAGCACCAGCCATATTGCGACCTTCAGTCGTTGTACGAGAGCGATAACGCGGCATAACACACCTGATAAGTTATAAGTTGGTTTTAGAGGACAGCTAGGATAGCAAAAAAATGCAGGTTAATAACCCGGTTAAACCTAATATTGTACGGAAATGTTTGCGTTAGCTAGTGGTGCAATAAGTGTTTCGCAGCTAAAGCTCTGGCATCGCCGCTCGCCCAAAGGGATTATTCGATCTTTATGCAATCGCCCTGCAAGACAGAATGCTCGATAATTTCAGCCCGGCAGGTGACAATGCCACGAGTGCCTTGAAATAGACCAGCCGGGTTGAGGGTGAATACTCAACGCTGCTACCTTAATCGTGTTTTATATCAAGCACCTTGCTAAAGTAGGAGATTGCTTTTTCATAGTTTTGCAGCTCGAGATTCAGGGTACCGATATGATAAAGCGTTTCAGTATTTTCAGGATCGATGTCAATTATCTTCTTATAAATATTAAGGGCATCACTAAGGCGGCCGGATTCTTGGTAAAGTCTGGCGAGATTATTCAGGCTCACAACGTTCCTGGGCGTATACTGTAATATCTTTTTTAACAACACCTCTGCCTGCTGTAGTCTGCCCTGTTCACGATAGACCATAGCCAGGTTATTAATTGCCTGTGAGTAATCCGGCGCCAGGACAAGAGCATTCAGGTAGCTTTCCCGTGCCTGGTCTAGCAACCCCTGATGCAAGTAAATATTGCCCAGGTTGTAATGTGTTTTGGGTGTATTACTATTTAGAGTGATCGAGATTTTAAAATGCTCGATGGCTTTATCAGGGTCGTTCAGGTTTTGATAAACAATGCCAATACTATCGAAATACTCAGACCTGCTTTGATCCAGCTCTATGGCTTTACTAATCAGGTCTATTGCCATCCCGGGATGATTTAGTTTGAATGCTACGAGTCCGAGGAGGTGCAGGGCGTCGCTATTTGCTGGGTACAGTTGCAGGATATCACGGCCTATTTTCCTGGCTTCCTGGTATTTGCCCTGGTTAAACAGCGAGCTGGCCAGCTGGATGGATTCATCGGCGTCTGGATGTTTTTTCATAGTCACTTAAGTGGCTAAAGCCTGTCATTTTAGTAAACCCGAATACAGCCCTGATGACGCAAATTCTAGACTGGATTAATGATCATGACAGCCAACATGAGGTTTACTCTATGGCTTCTGGGCGGTGACCTATCATTCTATATTTCAATATAGTTAGGAGTCTCAAGAACGCTGTGGCTAAACATCAACCAGATCATCGCGAGCAACAGTAACATATAGAGACATTTTATTTCCTTAAAAAAACAAGTGAAAAATCATAAAAAATTTTCTAATGAAAACTGTCTTGCAGCCCGTAGGCTGAAGGGCAGGACACCCGGAATATTAGAAGGCTTGTGCGAGACGGTTTTATTGCTCCAGGTATCCATACCCTACGCCTTTCGGTTAAGCGCAGCTGTTCAAGTTGACCCCGTCAATTTTGAGGTTATTTATCGCTGCTGATGGCGAAATGAGTGCACCCCCTACTCCGCCACCAGCAGCTAATACAAAAATATAAATATCTAAGCTATCTGCTGATAATACAGGTTCTGCGGATGCTTAGCCTCTGCAAAGAAATACCATCGCTCCGCGATCAACCCTACATATTGAATCAGGAATGCAGCGATAGGTAAAACATCAGACGCCAGAAAATAAGCTGTAACCAACAGGACCACGGGCACTACAAATACCAGTAATAGAAAAGCACGGCGCGTGTTATTCACAAAGAATGCCGTGCGATTATGAAAGAACTCTCGTGTGTTAAAAGAGCCACCCAAAAACCCCTGCGTAAGTTGCGCCATTTTCTGGTGTCGTACGCCTATCGCTGAGGTTAGGTCTATCTTCGGTCGCAAACGCCTGTTTCTAACCAGAGAAGCAACACGACCCGCTGCGCCGACCAGGGTAAAGATCACCGCCCAGGTTCCAAAGAAAGCAACCAGATTGACCCCTTTATAAGCCGAGAAAGCCGCTGCCAGCATGAAACCAGAAGCGAGCCCCAGAAAGGTGTAATTGAATACCGTCAACGGAGTATGCCATTCCTGCAAAAATTTCAGGCTGGCATAGATCATCGCTGTGCAGATATAGAGTGCAAATGCTACAAAGCTGGCGATGAAGCCAATTAGCAGACTCAGGTCTACCGGTAAGGTGTCCGATACGGTAAACAGGGGTTGTGTCCAGCCGAAAAAATGTACCGCTGCGTATACAAACACCAGCCCCATAAATGCAGGCAGCACGATCACTTCTCTGGATAACCAGGAGGTACGCCACATGGTGGCTGCTCTCCAGGCGCGCTCAGGATGTCCCAGGTGAAAAAAGGAAGCGAGTAAGCCGCCGATGAGAAAAACCAGGGCTAACAGCGATCCCAGCGCATAAAAGCCCTGGCTATCCTGTGCAGGTAGCAACTTTGCCAGCCCATACAGTTGACCGGTATAGAGTGCCAGAAAAAGTCCCTGGCCGATGCCGATCAGGGTCGTTAGAAAAATTACAGAAAATGCTGGATGCATAGTTTCGTTCCAAAATTATATTTTTCTGCCAGCAAGCTGAATAAAGCAATCTGCTTATTACACAATTCCGTGAGATTGGCGTACTTCACTCGCAATGACAAAGATGGTTTACCAGGCGACATCATCCAGAGTCTCGCCCTGTTCATAATGGATATCTTCTTCCTTACGCAATGGGTTATCCGAACGTACCAGCTCATCTTCACTGATATGAATCTTTTGCTTGCGTCTGGGCAGATAATGGTTCGCGGGGCGTGTACCCCATTCCGGTTGTAGCTGATAACCGCCCTCTTCGCGTATCGCTTTAGAGGCTGCAGAGTCTGGATCATGCACGTCGCCAAAAATCCTTGCGCTGGTTGGACAGGCCATAACACAGGCAGGCTTGCGCTCGGCTTCGGGCAAGCTGGTATCGGTAATTCGATCAATACACAGGGTGCATTTTTTCATCACCTTGCCTTTTTCATCGAATTCACGCGCACCGTAAGGACAGGCCCAGGAACAGTATTTACAACCGATACATTTATCATAATCGACCAGTACCACACCATTGTCTTCACGCTTATAACTGGCCCCGGTTGGACACACAGGTACACAGGGTGGATCTTCGCAATGCAGGCAGGATTTGGGGAAATGTACCGTTTCCGTATTCGGGTAACAGCCGACTTCATAGGTCTGCACCCGGTTAAAAAACACCCCGGATGGGTCGGCATCATAAGGGTTCTGGTCGGGTAAGGGTCCCGCCCAGCCCGAGGTATTCCAGGATTTACAGCTGGTCACACAGGCATGGCAGCCGACACAGACATTCAGATCAATTACCAGAGCAAGCTGTGTCATGAAATCTTCTCCTTATTACGGAACAACCCGGCAAAGTAAGCCTGCCATTTCTTATGTCGGCTTTTCTGTCCAGGCAGAACTTTATGCAACGGAAACTGCGGGGAAGTTTCTGCCGGCTCGGCGTCGTCTGCTTTATAAATCTTGACGCGTACATCAAACCAGGCAGCCTGACCGGTAACCGGGTCAGAGTTAGACAGATGATCACCGGCCTCACATTTTGGCAACTCTTCCGGAATCAGGTGATTTAGCAAAAACCCCTTGCGAGATTCATTAGCCTTTGAGGAAAGTCCCCAGGCACCGTTACCCTTGCCTATCGCATTCCAGGTCCATACGGTACCGGGCTCAACGGCCTCACTTAAACGACACATACAACGCACCTTGCCAGTGGGAGATTCCACCCAGATCCAGTCACCATCCTTGATCCCTTTGGGTTTTGCCGCCAACGGATTGACAAACAGATAGTTGTGGGTATGGATTTGACGCAACCAGGCATTCAGCGAATCCCAGGAGTGATACATTGCCATAGGGCGCTGGGTGAGCGCATTCAATGGATAATCGTGGGTATCCGAAAGCCGGGACAACAGGGTCTCACTGTAAAACGGTAAGGGGTCAAAGTTAGTTTCTATGCGTTTACGCAGGTGATCAGGCGGCTGGCGCCCTTCCCTTTTACCCTGTGCCGCGAGGCGAAATTTCTGCAACACTTCGGAATACAGATGTATGGTGATCGGCTCAGCATATCGCGTCATACCATGCGCGCGCGCCCACTGCAGGTAACCCTTGTTCCAGTTGCGCATATACTGGTAGGACTTGGGTAACTCGTGGTGATACACACAACCATTCTTCTGATACATTTCCCACTGACGCGGGTTGGGTTCACCCTTAAGGAATTTCTCACCACCCTTACCGCGCCAGCCGGCAAGAAAGCCGATACCGGAACCGGGCGAGGTTTCATAGTTGGTAATAAAGTCAGGGTAATCACGGTATTTACGCGAACCATCGTCCTTAACGAAAGCTGGCAGCCCCAGGCGTGAACCCAGCTCGATCAAGACTTCCTGGAATGGCTTGCATTCACCCGTAGGTGGCAGTACCGGAATACGCACCGAATCGACCGGACCGCTGTATTCGGAGATAGGGCGATCCAGCATGGATAGCGCATCATAACGCTCAAGATAGGTGGTGTCGGGTAAAACCAGATCGGCAAAGGCTACCGTCTCTGACTGGAATGCATCACACACTATCAGGAAAGGTATCTTGTATTCACCATTCTCATCCTTATCCTTCAGCATGTCGCGCACACTGACGGTATTCATCGACGAGTTCCACGCCATGTTCGCCATAAACAACAACATGGTATCGATCTTGTAGGGGTCACCACGCCAGGCGTTGGTAATCGCATTGTGCATCAGCCCATGCACGGATAGTGGATACTCCCAGGAAAAGCCCTTATCCAGTCGTACCGGTTTACCGTCATCGTCAATAAACAGGTCTTCCGGTTTGGCAGGCCAGCCCAGCGGCATACCATCCAGTGGCGTATCAGGTTGAACACCATCTGGACTATTGGGTGGTTTCGGGCACGGTGGAATTGGTCTGGGGAATGGTGCTTTGTGACGAAATCCACCGGGACGATCAATAGTACCCAGCAGCGTCATCAAGATGCTCAGCGCCCGTATGGATTGAAAGCCGTTAGAATGCGCCGCCAGACCACGCATGGAATGAAAGGCAACCGGATTACCCTTGACCGACTCATGCACGTTATCCCAGCAGTCTTCCCACTGAATAGGCAATTCAATTTGATGGTCACGCGCTGTGACCCCCATTTCATGCGCCAGGCGAATAATAGTCTCGGCAGGGATGCCGGTAATGCCTTCAGCCCACTCAGGGGTGTACTCCTCTACCCTTTCCTTCAACAACTGGAATGCCGGTTTAACCGGTGTACCATCTTCCAGCGTGAAAGAACCCAGCAGACGTGGATCTACGCCGGGCGTATGGGTTGAAATCTCCTTGTCCAGCTCACGATCCCACCACAGTTTATTCTCGGGATCGAAACAGCCTTCTTCGATATGCATTTCAAAGCGTTTGAACAGGCCATGATCATCGCGTTTGACATCATCCACTACCAGTTCTGCAGAGTTGGTGTATTGCACCAGGAATTCGCGGTCGTACAGCCCCTGCTTGATCAACTGATGGATTAATGCCATCAACAGTGCGCCGTCGGTTCCGGGTTTGATTGGCACCCATTCATCGGCGATTGCCGAGTAGCCACTGCGGATTGGATTGATCGAAATAAATTTGCCGCCGCGACGCTTGAATTTGGAGATGTGTATCTTGAGCGGATTGGAGTCATGATCTTCTGCGGTACCGATCATCACGAACAACTTGGCACGATCCAGGTCGGGGCCACCAAACTCCCAGAAAGATCCGCCGATAGAATAAATCATACCGGCCGCCATATTCACCGAACAGAATCCGCCATGCGCCGAATAATTCGGGGTACCGAACTGTTTGGCGAACATCCCGGTCAACGCCTGCATCTGATCACGCCCGGTACACAGGGCAAACTTTTTGGGATCGTCTGATCGAATCCTTGCCAGGCGTTCCTGCATAATATCGAAGGCTTTTTCCCAGGAAATCTCTTCAAACTCGGAATCGCCGCGTTCTGCATTGGGCTTGCGCAATAGCGGTTTGGTGATACGCGCAGGCGAATACTGCTTCATGATGCCGGAAGAACCCTTGGCGCAGATCACGCCTTCATTATGAGGATGGTTTGGGTTCCCCTCGATATGGCGAATTTCTCCATCTCGCAGCGTGACACGTATACCGCAGCGACAGGCGCACATATAACAGGTCGTTTCCTTGATCTCTACATTACCAATATCTCGGTCTGATTGAAGGGTTGGATCCTGCATGTTCGGGGCCTGAAGTTCGTTTAATAGCAAAAACTCCAGCAAGTTATCAGCTTTGTCGGAGTATTGTTGAGGGTTAAATTAATTTATTAACCGATTCTAATATTGAGCAATTAAACCTTCAACCCCAAAAACACAGACTATTGAAGTCAATAGAGATAGTGATCTATCCCCATGGGGTTAGATAGGAAAACTCACTGATACCCGTAAATGAGCACCTTTGGGCCATAGAATAACTGAGCAGAATCGGTTAAAGAACCAGGTATTCCTGGGAGTACGCCACCATAAAAAAATGAAACACCACAATAGTGTGGTTTTTAGCTATTATTCCGCACTGGCGGCTGCGAGGCTCGAATTCTGCCACTCGAATTAAACTAACTGGAACCCGATGTTTTTCACCGAAAACCACCTGCATCTATTCAGGCCACTAACCAGCAAATACCGCGAGCAGGTGGTCGCCTGCCTGAGATCCCTGTACAGCCGTTTCTATACCACGCACGCAGATTACAGCCGCGCTTTTGACCGCGAACAAATTATCGACATCTTCGCCGAGGCAATTGCTAAAACACCGTTGCTGGATGGTGATGATGAAGTCGAAGCACCACGTGGCAACCGTGAGCAGGCCAACTGGGCACTCAATCAGTTACTGGAATACGGCTGGCTGGAACGCCTCACCGATGAGGCCACGCTGCAGTCGCATTACGCCTTCACCCGCATTGGTCGTCTGTTCACACAGCCGATGCTTGAATCTTCCGGTGGCCGTTTTCGCACGCGCCATCGCAATACACGCAATACCCGTAACGCGTTGCGTGCCTTCCTGGAACGCAATGAGGTGTACGATTTACTCGATGCCTACGAATTCTCCGAGCGCATTGTTTCCGATTTTTCCGACATCATCACTGAGCTGGACGAGCGTAAACGCCAACTGGTACGCGATGTCGAAGCCCAGCAGGTGATCCAGCGCGCCGCCGATGAATTTTTCGAATTCATGGAAAAACGTTTCATGCCCGACCTCGCGATCCGTCTGTCTGCCGACAGCGTGGAGAAATACCGCGACGAGATTAACCAGCTCATTGCTAAGGCAAGGCGCAAGCAGCGTGCCTTCAAGGCCGAGGCGGAACGTGAATTACGCCGTGCCGCACCGGAACTGATCAGCGACCCCAAACGTTCACTGTACCTGGATATACTCGATGGCATCGACGCTCGCCTGCACGCCTCCTGCGAAGTCATGCTACCGGCACTGCGTCGCGCACTGCACGGCTTTACCCGACGCGCAGACCTGATCATTCGTCAGCTTACCTTTAGCGGCGCTTCGCGTAATGAATTGCTGAATGCCTGCCGCGAGCTATCCTCGCTGGACGATGAACATTACCAGCAACTACTCGAAACCCTGGGTGAAAATATGTCGACCCTGCAGGTTGGTTTCGTTGATCCGGATGGATTACGCCTGCACGCCGCGCGCAGCCGACGCGTGGTGAATAGCAATGTCGATAGCGTACAGACCATTGGCGCAGACCAGCGCAAAAGACTGTTTGTGCAGCAGGCGCTAGAGCGCGCATTTTCACTCAACAACAGCGAGCTGCGCGAATACCTGGTGGAAGCGTTGGCTGGTGGTCACGTCATCCGCACCGGCAACCTGCCGATCCGCGATGCTCGCGACCTGTTACGTGCCGCGCATGCCATCGAAGTTGGAACCGCCTCGCGTGGTCCCTACCGCTTCCGGGTTGAACCTACCGGGCAGCGCATCGGCAACGATTATTAC
Source organism: Gammaproteobacteria bacterium (assembly GCA_050288105.1). GTDB lineage: Bacteria > Pseudomonadota > Gammaproteobacteria > JACNJF01. Next base: position 195,446 of record JBNKDE010000006.1, on the reverse strand, counting down.
CAGGCAATGGATGAATTTTCCATTGAGCTACTCGAACAAACGCAAAACATGACTCCTACGGAAATAAGCGACTGATGGAATCCCTCAATCAATACCTGGAACAACGCCTGGAAGCCTCGGCGATCAGCTTAGATGAGCTGCGCGAGCTGATGCTCCGACTGCTCAACTATGGCATTATCTGCCGAGCCGAAAACCAGACCGAACGCGAGCTCTACGACCGCTTCCTGCGCATCGAGGAACTGGCGCGTGAACTGCTGCATGTCTATGGCGTCAACATTCACCTGGATCGGCGCTTCGAATACCTGCGCCTGCTACCGCCCGGCAGTCAGCTACCCGGCATGGAGGGTGCGGTGGAGCAGGCATTCTCCGGTAGCCTGCGTGCACGCCTGTCGCAGAATGAAGTCGCCCTGCTGCTGGTTTTGCGCGTGCAATACGACAAGGCACTGCGCGAAGGCAACCTGGATGAACAGGGTTTCGTCAGCGAATCCTTCGAGTCACTGGGCATCGCGATGAAAAACCTGCTCGGGAGACCCATGCCGGATAAAATCACCGAACGCAAGCGACTATTCACCCGCCTCAAGCAACTGCGCCTGATCGAATTCCACCAGGATGACGATATCGAAAACAGTGAAAGCTGGCTGCGCATCCATCCGATGATTATCGACTTTGTCGGCGCTGACAGCATCGCCTCATTACAGCAAGGGCTGGCACCACTTATCGAGGCTGAGAGCGATGACCTGATCGAGCGCGAACTCGCCGCCCAGAGTGATGATCAAGGGTCTGAGGAACAGGAGGAGGACGGCGATGTATCTTAAGCGCTTTATCTACGTCAACTGGGGCAACCTGCCTAATCAGGAGTTCGACTTCGGCCCGGTAAACCTGTTCTCCGGCGGTAACGGCTCGGGCAAAACAACCGCCGCCGACGCCATCCAGACCGTGATGACCGCCGCGCATGAAAACCTGTTTCAATTCAATCCGGGCCAGGATGAAACCACCCAACGCGGACGCGGTGGCAAGCGCGTGCGTACTCTCGCCTCTTATGTGCTCGGCTGTGACGATGGCAGCTATTCGCGGCTGGATCCCAGCGATGGTTACCTGGCGGCAATCTTCCACCCAACCCAGGGAGAAAACGCCGACCCATTTACCGCATTAATCGCTGTACGCGCCTGGCTCGACCAGAGCGGCAACCAGGCGAGCGCAAAACAGGATGAATGCGTGTTCTTCGTGCTTCCCGGCATCGAACTTAAGCTCGATCACCTGCAGCGCGAAGACGCCGGTGGACGTTATGTCACCTCACTGGATCACCTGCCGACATTGCTCGCCAGCGAATTCGGTAAACGTTCGGTCGAACGCTTTGATACCAAAAAGAGTTACCTGCGCCGTCTGTATGCCGCACTGCGTGGTAAGACTGAACAGGTCACCGAACACGAAGCGGTAGCCGCCGCGCGCGCCTTCTCGCGTTTTATGGCTTACAAACCCGTCAGCAGTATCAACCAGTTTGTCGCCGAAGAAATCCTCGAACGGCGCGATATGGGCGAAGCCATCCGTACCGTTTCCGGCCAGCTCAAGACCATCCACGCGATGGAACGCGAAGCCCGCGCACTGGTTGAAGGCATCGCTTTGCTGGATGACGCGGCCACACACGCACAAAGCTACATCGAAAGCTGGCTCGAACTGACCACACTCGATTACACCATTGCGCGTCACGACGCGCTGGCGCGGCATCAGGATTACCTGCACAGCAAACAGGAACAGACACACCTGCAGCAACAGTTAAGTGAGATCGACAGTGACCTTGAGAGTAATACCCAGCTTAAGGCACAAACCCATGAACAACGCGTACAGCTGGAAGCCCAGCGCCAGGGCGTCAGCGCTTTGCGTCAAAAAGACGAGTACGAGCAACAACGTGAACAGGGCCATCAGCAGCTCAGCGAGCTGGGCAAGGATCTGCTGTTACAGGACAACCAGGTACAGAACAATAGCGGCCACATCCGACTCATCCACGACGGCTTACAAACGCCCGAACTGCGCGCAGAAGCCCCCTCGCTCACCGACATGGATAGCATCGCGCTGGCACGGGAAGCACTGGAGCAGGGACAACGCGCCGACCTGGATCTGTCGCTATTACAGCAACAGGACCTGACCAACGACCTCTCCGCCTTCGAACAAAAGCTCCAACAAACCCGCAGCGCGCAACGGGTACAGAACCGACTGATCGCCTACTGGAATGCCGGTGACGATGAAAACCCCAGACCACGCGACCAGCTGCAATCACTGCACAGCGAACGGCGCCGTCGCTACGAGAACCTGGACGAACAAAAACGCCGCAAACGCAGCGAGATCGAGCGTCTGCAATCACAACAGGTGAACTACCCAGCCTATGTGGAACGCGCGCTGTCCGCGATTCGTGCACAATGCCCGCAGGCCGACCCGCGCGTGCTATGCGACCATATCGAAGTCAGCGACGAACGCTGGCAGGCTGCTATCGAGGGCTATATGGGTGGTGCACGTTTTAACATCCTGGTCGAAGCCGATTACGAAGCCGAAGCCATTCGCATTGTGCGCAACCTGCCCGGCCGCGACAACCGTGCCAGAGTCATCCAGGGATCGCTGGCCGGGAAAGACGCGGCGCGCTCACAGCTGGAGAGCAACTCCATCGTGCATGTACTCAATTTTTCACACGCAGTGGCACGCGACTTTCTCACCGCCAGTTATGGAAGCGTGCTACGCGTTGATTCCGCCGATGCACTGCGCCACACGCGGCGCGGCATTACCAGCGATGGCATGGGATCCAGCAGTTACTCCATGTTCCGCTGCGACATTAGCGATGCCGATCTGGTATTTGGTGCCAGTGCGCGCGAACGTGCCCTGCGCGCCCGCGAAACCGAACTGCTGCAGGTTGAAACGGAATGCCACCAGGCCGCAGGCCTGATGCAGCAATCGGCACAATTATTAAGCGCAGTCGACGCGCTCAAGCCGGTCAGTCATGCCGATACCATTCATGACATCATCAGTCTGCGCCGAGAAATCACGCGCCTGGATGCATTAATCGATAGCCTCGACCTGAGTGAACACGAAGATCTGGAAAACCGCCTGCAGGCGCTGAAGCAGGAAAATGCCCGACTCGAAGCCAGACTGGGCGAACTCAATACTGAGAAAGGCAAGGTCAGCGAAAAATTAGAACGGCTGGACCAACTCATTAAAGAACTTGCCAACCGTCACGAACAGGCCACCGAGCAGGCGGAAAGCTGCGAACAGGCGGTGTGGGACTTACAGGCACACTGGCCAGATTTCGATCCCGAAAGCCAGTTACAACAGGCCGACACAGAAGCACCCAACCTGAGTCGCAAGCTCGCACTCGAACAGCGCGAAAACACCGAGAAAACCCTGCACAAAGCAGAACGCTTGTTGGACGACCTGATCCAGCAACACAACCAGCAATGCCGCCCAGGCGATGCGATTTACCACCCCGGATTCGAGGGCGACTACGATCTGCGCCTGTTCAAACATATCTGCGGCGTGCGCAAGGACCTGGACCGGGTATACAACCTGCTCAAGAACAATATCCTGGTCGATAAACACAAGGAGTTGAAAAACCTCAAGGAAAGTTTCAACAGCACCTTCGTCACCCACCTGTGCCACCAGATACACCAGGCCATCAAGGATGGCGAACGCCAGATCGACCTGCTCAACCGTGAACTACAACACCATCGATTCGGGGCGGACCGGGAAACCTTCCGTTTCGCCAGTGAATGGGTGCCAGAGTACCGCGACTATGCACGCTTTTTTGACGAGGTGATGAAAATCCCCTCGCTGGGCGAAGAAACCCAGCTATTCACCGCCGACCTTACAAGCAAATCACAACAGGTGCGCGATGAATTGATGCGGCTCCTGCTGGAAGAAGACGAACAACGCGCGCAACGCGAACTGGAACGTGTGGCGGACTACCGTCACTACCGGCGCTACGAAATCTTCAAGGAAGTCGAAGGCAAACAACCGATCCCGCTGTCGGAATACGGCACCGGCTCGGGTGGGCAACTGGAAACCCCCGCCTATATCATCCGCTCGGCTGCGATTACCTCCGCGTTCCGCTTCGCCGAAGGTCAAAACCACCTGCGCATGGTACTGGTGGATGAAGCCTTCATGCATATGGACGAACAGCGTTCACGCGAAGTCATCGGCTATCTCACCGAAGCGCTGGGCTTACAGCTGGTCTTCATCATGCCCACCAGTAAATGCGGGCCGTTTATGGATTTGATCAGCAATGAATTCATCTTCGCCAAGGTACCGAGCATGCAACCCCGCGGCCAGCTCAACACGCGCGTACTGATCGACCGCAAGATCGGTAACCAGGAAAAAATCGGCGAATTATGGGCGCAGCACCGGCGCAGTATTTACCAGCAGGCGGAGCTGGATTTTATGGATGATGTGCTGGAGGGATCATGAACATCCCTGTGCCAGGCTGGCTAAAGGATGAAGAAGAATTCCTGGCGCTGCTGCATACGGTAGTTGACCGCTTCGATGGTCAAACGGGAGACAAGCGCAAAAACCGGCTCTCTTTTCCCGCCGAAAAATACCTGCCCAGCCTGAAACGTCTAGATAGCGATGCCGACCAGCTATGGGGCTGCATTGTGCAACTGGAGTCTGGCGGTTTGTTTGATATCAGGCAGGGTAAAAGAAACCCATCTTTTGACCCGGATTGGAAAGGGGCCAAACTCGCCTTTGTTCCAGAATCCGAACAGATACTGCGAGCGTGGCTTGATCGTCCCCCTGCAGAACCTGCCTTGCGGCAATGGCGAAAAATGGTAAATCAATATGCGGATCGCTTTGTGCACGGTGTTGATGCGTTACTCAAACGCCGCATCAATATAGCGGGTCTTAGTGATGAACAGGTGGTCGCCGCATTAGCCTCACTCGCTAGCATCAACCAGCCTTACACCCTACGCCAGCTCTCCTGCCTGATCTTTAACGGCCAGTCCAAACTGCTAGATCATCGTGAAGACCTGATAACCACCCTGTTCCCAAACCTGCCACTACAGCAACGCGCTCTGGTCATCTCGGTGCATCTTCCAGAAACCTGCCGCGGCGTGCTATTTATCGAAAACCAGGACAGTTACGCGCAGGCAATTGCGGGCAAACCGCCACACAGCGAGCAATTGGCACTCGTTTACGCAGCAGGCTTTCGCGGTGGCGCTGAACGCATTCGCGACCCGCAGGCGGCTCTGCTGCATTATTCAGCAGGCGTTGACGCTAAGCGCAGCTTTGAAAACTGGTGGAACCAACCGCAGCAACAGCCACCCGGCCCACTCTATTTCTTCGGTGATCTGGATTTTTCTGGCATGCGCATACTGGCCGCGCTACGTCAGCGTTTTGGAGAGGTCAACGCCTGGCAACCCGGCTATTGCTATCTCCTTGATAGACTAACGAACGGGCTGGGACACAGTTCGCAGAGCGCTGACCAACAACACCAGCAGGACCCCGGCAGCACAGGTTGCGAATTTGCCGACACGATACTGCTGCCAGCAATTCGAGAGTATGGGTTTATTGATCAGGAAGCTTTTACAGAGTGAAGGCCAATTGAAATTCGGCATTAACCAACAGCGCACAATCTCTTAATCATACGATGCCGCTTTACGAGCACGGCTAACTATTGGTCAATCAGGTAATCACCAGACGACTGTTGGTGATTTCTGTTTCAAAAAAGCCAGGTACTCCTGATGTGCCTGAAGGTCTGATTCAGGTACTGACCAAACCGGCAAATCCAGTTGCATAGTGGATACCTGAACGACCTTGTCATGATGCTGGGTAGATTCTTCCTCCGAATCCAGCGATAACAGGGTCTGCCCACCGGTCATCGCCAGGTAGACTTCGGCCAGAATTTCCGCATCCAGCAGTGCGCCATGCAGGGTACGGCTGCTATTATCGATTTCGTATCGTCTACATAGGGCATCCAGGTTATTTTTCTGCCCCGGATGTTTCTGGCGCGCCATCTGCAGGGTATCTGTTACAGTGCAGATATCTTCAATCTGTGGCCATTCACCATCCAGCAGAGATAATTCGTGATTGAGGAAGCCAATATCAAATGGCGCGTTATGGATGACTAGCTCGGCACCCCTGATGTACTCCAGAAAGCTATCGGCCAGCTCGTGAAAACGCGGCTTATCCTGTACGAATTCATTACTAATACCATGCACCTCATACGCACCAGCGTCGATTTCACGCTCAGGATTAATGTAGTGATGCCAGTGATTATGCGTCAGGCGACGGTTCTGCATTTCTACACAACCAATTTCTATAACCTTATGCCCCTGTTTGGGCTCGAGGCCTGTGGTTTCTGTATCCAGAATGATTTGCCGTGCCATTATTCTTTACCTGTATGCTGATCGATTGCCTGGTTTGCCAGCAAATCCGCCATTTCGTTTCCTGGCTCGCCCGAATGCCCCTTAATCCAGTGCCAGTTGATTTTATGACGTGATAACTCCTTATCCAGCGCCTGCCATAGATCGACATTTTTCACCGGTTTTTTTGCCGCTGTTTTCCAGCCATTTTTCTTCCAGCCTGACAACCATTCGGTAACGCCCTGCAATACATATTTGGAATCCGTCTTTAATTCAACCTGGCAGGATCGGGATAACGCCCGCAGCCCGTGGATGACCGCTGACAGTTCCATCCGGTTATTAGTCGTTTGCTGTTCGAATCCCTTGAGCTTTTTTTCTGCCTGACCATATTTAAGATAGGCACCCCAGCCTCCTGGACCTGGATTGCCGCGACAGGCTCCATCTGTATAAAGAATGACATTATTTGTCATATTTCATACCTCGACCGACGCTAGGACGTATGACCTTGGGGGATAATATGCGTTGCCTGACCCAGCGCTTTCGATAAGGCGTGAGCGGGATGGTATTTTTTTCAAACTCCAGGATATTGATCGCTGCTGAGAATTTCACCCAGCGTCCAAAGAATTTGCTGATTACTCTCGACTTTTCGATCAGGCCTTTAAAGTTGATTGGCAATACATAACCACAGCGATAATGATTCAGCAGGTCGAATCCCAGCAAACTGGTCCAGTCTTTCAAACGTCTTGCGGTATAGTAATGCCCACCCCAGGGAGCCTCTTCAAGCCAGGACTGGAATAAATGGCGCACTCCCCACAGAGAAACCGGATTGAAATCGATAATAATCAGTTTGCCATCTGGAATCAGGACTCGATCGACTTCACGTAGCAATGCATGCGGATCATGAAACTGGGACAAAGTATGGTTTAGGATCACGAGATCAGTACTGTCAGTCGCAATCGGCAATAGGCCTGGATTGATATCCGCATGCTGGTGTTGCTGATGCTGCCCCAGATGAAACACATGCTTCACCCGACAGCCGGATAATAGCTCCTGCGGTAAGGGGTTACTGCCCAACTGAATTGCATAGTAACCAAAACTGGTGGCCAGTATTTGATCCAGATAATGTTTGATATCCTGCGCCAGGTAAATACCCAGCGGACTTTCATACCAGTTATCCATATCGGCAGAGGATTGTACAACTTTGTTGCCTTTTATGAGTTTTGGACTATTTTCTAGCATTATTAACCTTGCTTTGAAGACTTCAGGCTTGTAGGCTTTCGCGCACAATAATGACCACCATAATAAACCAAGTGAAAAAAATTAATACCTCGTACAGGGTACTATTATCGTCTGCTGCGGCTATTTTATTATCCGCCTGCCAGACGTTCCCGCTGAACAGTGAAATTGATTCGAACCAAACAGCAGTACAACTGGTGGATACTCAACCACAACCAGGCGTATTACCGAACCCGCAGGAAATAACTGCAGAAGTCACACTGGAGCAACATCCCTACACACCGATTGAACTCCCACCAGTAAGTGATATCGACGCAGAAAGCAGTACAGTTTTACTCAGCCCTGTTGATGCAGAAGGTGAAATTACCGCAGACCCGGTCGCTTTAAACGAAATCAAACAGGACGCGGAAAGCGCTCTGCAACGTGAAAGCTCTGCCTGGACAAGATTGCAGCAGGGTATGCAGATGAATTCAGTGATGAACGCACGCGTGGAGGCCCAGCTTAACTGGTATCTTAAGCATCCAGAGTATCTGCAACGTGTGATGGAACGGGCCGAACCCGTTCTGCCCTTTATTCTTGATGAGCTGGAAAAAAACAAGCTGCCAACTGAAATTGCACTGCTACCGATTGTAGAATCTGCTTTTCAAACCTTTGCCTACTCACATGGTCGTGCATCAGGTATGTGGCAAATCATCCCTTCAACGGGTCGCCTGCTCGGCCTGAAGCAAAACTGGTGGTATGACGGCCGCAGAGACATCATTGAATCGACCCGAGCCGCAATTAAATATCTCGACAGCCTGGCCGGACAGTTCGACCAGGACTGGGAGCTAGCGCTGGCCTCTTACAATGCAGGTCCCGGAAAGGTGCGCTCTGCGATACGTTACAACAAAAAAAAGGGGCGTGAGACTGATTTCTGGCATCTCACCAAACTACGGCCTGAAACCAAATTTTATGTACCCAAGCTACTGGCACTGAAAGAGCTGTTTAGTCATCCGGAAAAATATGACATTGAGTTACTTCATATAGACGATGAACATGGTTACGCCATTGCAGAGCTGGATAGCCAGATAGACCTGGCACTGGCAGCTGATCTGGCTGGCATCAGCACTGAAGAACTGTATCAGTTAAACCCGGCTTTCAATCGCTGGGCCACAGCACCCAAAGGCCCGCACCGCCTGTTGCTACCGAAAGATAAGATTGATCAGTTTAATACGGAACTGGCGAAGCTGCCGAAACAGAAACGCATCAACTGGGTCCGTTATAAAATTAAAAATGGTGACACCCTGAGTGTTATTGCGCGCCGTTATCGCACCTCGACCCAGCTTATCAAACAGGTCAATAAAATTAGTGGGACCAGCATTCGAGCGGGTAAATACCTGCTAATCCCTACCGCAACGCGCTCGTTAAACCAGTACAGCCTGACTAAATCTGCCCGTATCAGCAAAATCAAAAACACCTCTAGAAATGGCAAAAAGGTCACCCATACCGTGCAGTCAGGCGAAAGCTTCTGGAGTATCTCGCGTCATTATGGCGTAAGTACAAAATCTTTAGCCAAATGGAATGGCATGGCACCGATCGACACCTTAAAAGTTGGGCAGGAACTGGTTATCTGGACCAAAAGCTCGGCCTCGGCGCAGCGAGTCAGTCTGTTCAACGCAACCCCGAACCACAAATTGCACGCGCTGCGCTATACAGTGCGCAAAGGGGACTCGCTGTCTCGCATTGCGGATAAATTCAATATCCAGGTTGCCGACATAAAAAAATGGAACAAGATAGGCAAGTACCTACAGCCAGGGCAGAAGCTAAAACTCTACGTGGACATTACCAGTCAGTCAGGATAGTGGCGCACTTTCCCTCGCCAAAATAGCTTGTCGGGTCTGAGAATTAATGTGACCGTATTCCGATAGCTGAATTTTGGTCGAGCCTGGGGCTTAATAGGCTATTGATTTATCAACCTATCCCCTACAGAATAAGCGCAATTTAAAATCTCCCCAAAAGGAAAAAGCGTAACCAATGTCAATTGAAATTGATCCTAAAATAATAAAAGAATTATCCCCGATCAATTCGCTTAATTCTGAAAATGCGCAGGATTTAATCCATAAAATAAAGCCCGAAACCTTAAAAGCTGGTCAATACATCTTTAAACAGGGCGATATGGACAAAGCGCATATCTATGTGGTCAAGGGTGAAGTTGAAGTCATTTCAGATAGAAAAGTGATCAACACCATCGCTGCTGGCAGCGAAGAAGGGAAACACCCACTTGCACATACCTTCCCGCGATCCGTTTCGGTGCGAGCCAAGTCTGCTGCTGTGATAATTCGCGTTAATAGCGACATGCTGGATATCATGCTGACCTGGGATCAAACTGGCAGTTACTCGGTAGAGTCTCTGGATGAAAATTCGGATGATGAAGATTCAACCGACTGGATGACCCGCATTCTCCAGACCAGAGCGTTTCATAGAATTCCTCCCGCCAATATCCAGGCCATGTTTATGCGCATGGAATCAGTGCATTTCAAGCCCGGCGATATCGTCATCAAGCAGGATGACCCCGGGGATTATTTCTATATTATCAAGGAAGGCCGCTGCCTGGTTACACGAGCTACCCCGGCTAATCCGAAAGGTGTCAAACTGGCTACCCTGACTATTGGTGACAGTTTTGGTGAAGAGGCATTGATCTCTGAAACAAAACGTAATGCTACGGTCACGATGCTTACCGATGGACACCTGATGCGATTAAATAAGGATGACTTTAATTCCCTGCTTAACGAACCCCTGCTGAACTGGGTCGACTATGCTGAAGCAAAACAGATCATAAATGATGGTGGACTTTGGCTTGATGTCAGGTTGCCAGATGAGCATAAAGCCAAGCATATCAAGGGCAGTATTAATATCCCTCTGATCTTTTTGCGCATGAAAGCTAATTCGCTGGATAGCAGCAAAAAATATATCATTTACTGTGATACGGGGCGACGTAGCTCAGCAGCATCATTTTTGCTGAATGAGAAAGATATCAGCTCTTACGTACTAACAGATGGCGTTGACTCGGCTGACGCTGCCGATATTCAGGCCTGACTTTAGTTCAGATAGCCTGGGACCGACTGTTCATCGATTTCATCCAGTTGTTCCGGATCCAGGAATTCTTCTGCGTACTTTAGATAAACTTTATTTTTGACGAAAATATCAAATAAATCAGCATCAATGTGCTGATCCTTCGCCATATAGCCCATTATTTTCAGGCACTCAGATAATTTTTTACCCTTTTTGTAAGGGCGGTCGCTAGCCGTTAAGGCTTCAAAAATATCAGCGATTGCCATGATTCTTGCCTGCACTGACATCTGATCACGGGTCAGCCCCTTAGGGTAACCGCTACCATCCATTTTTTCATGATGCCCTCCCGCATATTCAGGCACGTGCTGTAAGTGTTTGGGAAACGGTAAAGACTCCAGCATTTTAATGGTGGCAACAATATGGTAGTTGATCACTTCCCTCTCACGGGCATTTAGCGTGCCTCGCTGGATGGTCAGGTTCTCCACTTCGTCTTCCGATAGCAGAGGTCGCTGTTCGCCATGCATATCTAACCAGTGCTGTCGGGCAAGTGTATACACTCGACTCACCTGTTCATCGCTCATAAACTCACTGCCAATGTTAATGTGGCGCAGAAACTCAATATCACGCCTTAGCTCTTCGCATCTGCTGGCAAATTTTTCGGCCAGCTGTTCATTGTCCTGCTGATTGTTGCTATCCAGGCGTGCCTTCAAATAGGCGATCTCAGCATCACGCAACAGGATTTCATAGCGCGCTTCAACTAGCTGAATACGATCAAAGATAGTTTCCAGCTTGGTGGATTTATCCATAACATATTCAGGTGTGACGACTTTTCCACAATCATGTAACCAGGCCGCGGTTTCCAGCTCATAGCGGTCCTGCTCATCGATCACAAAATCTTTTAACGGCCCGCTATTGTTTTCGTTGACCGCATCAGCAAGCATCATTGTTAGCACCGGGATACGCCGGCAATGACCACCGGTATAGGGAGACTTATCATCGATGGCGCTCGCAATCATCTTGATGAAAGATTCAAAAAGCACCTGCAATTCATTAATCAGGCGCTTCTGGGTGAGTGCAACCGCAGCCTGTGAGGCAAGAGATTCGGCCAGTTGCTCATCGACCTCATCAAATGCAATCACCTCGCCCGTTTTCTCATCGGTCGCATTTATCAGCTGTAATACACCGATTATTTCACGCTGGTGGTCCTTTAATGGAAAAGTCAGGATTGAACGCGTTCGATACCCGGTTTTCTGATCAAACTCCCGGGTTCCGGTAAAGTCGAAACCGTCTTCATTGTAGGCATCTTCGATATTGATGGTTTTTCCAGTCAAAACGCAGTGAGTAACAACCATATTATGATTTTCTTTGCCATCTTCGGTGGTCAGTGATAGCGGAGGAAAGCTGATCTCGACGCCTGATGTTCCCCCCATCTGGATACCCAGGCGGTCATTGGAAATGATTTCAAAGGTCAGGGAGTCGTCATGCACAAAGTAGAGTGATCCCCCTTCTGCATGAGTTAATGACTTAGCACCCATCATGATTAGCTCAAGCAGCTTGCCAGTGTCTTTTTCCGCTGACAGCGCTATTCCTATCTCATTCAAACGGTCTATATGATCAAGAATTTCTTTCATAATTTAGTGATTTAGACCAGGCATGATGGGTTCGCTTTAATGTTTTAAATAAACCAGTTTAAATTTAAGTATATGACACCTTTATTGATTCGAATGAATTTATTAAATAATCCCCTGACGAGTTCCTATCCACGTCACATTTTTGATAATTGTACTGGCAAAAAGCCCTTTTCAACCTTATAGTCTGTATCAAGCGTTTTAAAGCGCAACCTATACAAAAATATTGGGCACAGTAAGTACAGGGCTAGCTCCATAGAAATAAGCGTTGCTGCAGTTTTATCCTGCTTCACTGCCTTACCTGATATTAAATATAATTTTGCACGAAACACTACTTAGAATTTATTCTATGGAGAGCTCATGAAACAAAGATTCTGGAGTGCCGACTGGTTCGCCGGACTAATCATTACTATTGTTATTGTACTTTCATCGGGTTCAAACCAGCTGCAAAGCCTCGAACGCTCCGCTTACGACTGGGGTGTCCGTTCTACTGAGCGATATCCATCAGATAAAATTGCAGTAATCGCTATCGACGATGTCAGCATAGCAAATATTGGACGCTGGCCCTGGCCACGAGACCTGCATGCGGACATGATAAAACTCCTTTCCAACGGCGGCGCCAAAGTGATTGGTGAGTCGGTATTTTTTCTGGAGCCTCAGATAGACCCGGGAACGGTTTACATAAAAGAGCTGATCAACTTCTTTAGCAACGCAAGCTTTAACGATATACCGTCTGAAATCGATGCACTTTCCACCATGCTGGAATCTCAAAGCAGTAATAAGGCAGTCGCCGACCTGCTCGCTTTTTATCTCGAAACCAACCTGCACGCACGACTCAACCAGGATCTGGATACCTTAAAATCAAGATTGATTGAAGCTGAGCAGGCTCTTGATACCGACACAAAACTGGCGCAAGCCATGGCTGCTTCCAGAAATGTAGTACTCGCCATGCCATTTATTATTGGCGAACCCAGGGGTAATCCAGACCAGGAGCTACCCAATTATGTGCTCAAAAATGCCATGACCAAAATCCATGACAGAGTGCAGGCCCTGCCTCAGGGGCTTTATCCAATCACCTCTGTTGACGCCATCCCACCGATTGAAAAAGTTGGCCCTCTGGCAAGCGCGATAGGTCATCTTAATACGATTCAGGATATCGACGGCGGCGTCAGAGCAGAAGCATTGATCATCAAACATTATGACCGCTATTACCCTTCCTTTGCACTACAGATAGCGGCAAAAAGCCTGAATCTGAAAAACGCAGACATAAAAGTCAATCTCGCAGAAAGCGTGGAACTGGGCCGACTTGAAATCAAGACCGATAGCCAGATGATGATGAATACCTTCTACTACTCGGATATCGACGGATTCCCCGCGTTTCAGGTTGATTCATTTTACGATATCGCTTCTGGAAAGATCCCGCTGGAAAAATATAAAGGAAAAATCGTCCTTATAGGGGCAACCGCCACAGGCGTTGGAAATAGCCTGGTGACGCCGGTAGATCCCTCGCTACCACCTGTACTGGCCCTTGCACATTCCGTATCCAGTATTCTTAATGAAGACTTTTTTATCGTTCCAGAGTGGGGCATCTGGGTCCGCCTGGCAGCATTCATACTGGTTGCCATCTATCTGATGTTCATTATGCCACGCTTAAAGGCTGGGGTTGCCTTTGCTGTAACTGTCATACTAATGCTGGGGCTGATGGCCACACACTACGTCCTGATGACGGGTAGTACACTCTGGATTCAGCTCATGGGACCCGCTGCGTTATTGATTATTGGTCATTTGCTAATTACGACCAAACGCTTCCTGGTCACTGAACGTGGCAAATTAAAATCAGATGAAGAGTCCTCTGAAAGCAATCGTATGCTAGGCCTGGCGTTTCAGTCTCAGGGACAGCTGGATATGGCATTTGAGAAATTCCGCAAATGCCCGCTGGATGAACCGGTCATGGAAGCCCTGTACAACCTGGCTCTCGACTTTGAACGCAAACGCCAGTTCAATAAAGCGACCGGTGTTTATCAATACATGTCGAAGTACGACATCAATTTCCGCGATATCAAGTCACGCATGAACCGGTCCCAGCAGATGGAAGAAACCGTACTGCTTGGCGGCAGTGGTGGGCATGCGGGGGGTACCTTGCTGCTGGATGGCAGCGGCGTAGAAAAACCCATGCTGGGTCGTTACGAAGTAGAAAAGGAACTGGGCAAGGGGGCCATGGGTATAGTTTATCTTGGTAAAGACCCGAAAATCAGCCGCGTTGTTGCCATCAAAACCATGGCTCTGGCGCAGGAATTTGAAGGCGATGAGCTGGAAGAAGTCAAGGAACGCTTTTTCCGTGAAGCTGAAACTGCTGGCAGGTTGAGTCATCCGAATATTGTTACGATTTATGATGCTGGGGAAGAACACGACCTCGCGTATATCGCCATGGAGTTCCTGAAAGGACAGGACTTAACCAAATACACCAAAAAAGACAACCTGCTGGATATCAAAACCGTGATTAGCATTGTCATCAGAGCTGCTGAAGGCCTTGCATTCGCACATGCTCAAAATATCGTCCATCGTGATATTAAACCTGCAAACCTGATGTATGAACCAGAGTCTGACAGCCTGAAAATCACCGACTTTGGCATCGCCAGAATCACCGATTCCAGCAAAACCAAAACAGGTATGGTACTTGGTACGCCTTCCTATATGTCACCGGAGCAGCTGGCAGGGAAAAAGGTCGATGGCAGATCAGACCTGTTTTCACTCGGGGTCATGTTTTATCAGATGTTGACCGGCTCATTGCCATTCAAGGCAGATTCAATGGCCAGCCTGATGTTTAAAATAACCAATGAAGACGCACCAGATATCAGATCTTTACGCCTGGGCATTCCCGAATGTCTGGTTGAAATTGTCAATAAAACACTGGTCAAAAATGCCGATGAACGCTACCAGACCGGTACAGAAATGGCAAACGACCTCAAATTATGTTTGATGAAGCTGCAGTAACCTTATGAATTTACAGGGCAAAGTCCAAATAGTCGGATTTACCGATACGGGTAGAGTTCGACAGAATAACGAAGATAGCATTGGCTATGACAGCGCTCTGGGATTGCTGGTACTAGCAGATGGTATGGGAGGACACCTTGGTGGTGAAGTCGCCAGCAGCCTTACTGTAGATACGATCATACAGCAGGTACAACAAACCCTGCCCTCGATTACCAGTGGCCAGATTGATAGTGCCAGTGGATTTTCGCTGGAATCTGTGTGTATACAGGAGGCCATTGAACAGGCAAACGATATTGTATACAGAAAGTCGGCATCCGAGCCCGAGCTACGTGGCATGGGTACCACTATTGTCACGTTGCTTTTTTATGATAACCGTTTTTCTCTTGCGCATATCGGGGACTCTCGCTGCTATCGCTACCGGGGCGAGAAACTGGAGCAAATCACCAAAGATCACTCCCTGTTACAGGAGTTGATTGACCGTGGCTTTTATACGCCTGAAGAGGCAAAAACCTCATTAAACAAGAATCTGGTCACCAAAGCATTAGGTATTGACCCCACCGTAACGCCTGATGTTCAGGAAGAACTGGCAATTAAAAATGACATTTATTTGCTGTGCTCCGACGGGCTCACAGATTTAGTGGAAGATGAATATATAAGCTTAACTATTAATAGATTTAGTGATAATCTAGAAGAAGCTGCCAAGCAATTGATTACAAAGGCAAACCAAAATGGTGGTAAGGATAATATTTCTGTTATTCTATGTCGTATCAACGAAGATTTTTCCGAGTCAAAAAGTTGGTTCAAAAAACTGGTTGAATGGTTTTAAATGGAAAATTGCTATACAAACATAACACGAGGCTGGAAATAAAAATGGTCGCAAAATTGGTAATGACGTCTTCATCTGGGGAACAACAGGAAATCCCACTTACCAAAGAAACTACAACGATTGGACGTAAACCCAGCAATGATATCCATATTGACAATCTTTCTGTCAGTGGTAGTCATGCTCAGGTAATTACTATTCTGGAAGACTCTTTCCTGGAGGATCTGGGTAGTACCAATGGTACCTATGTAAATGGCAAATTGATCAAAAAACATGCCTTAGAGCATGGTGATAAAATCACCCTCGGTAAATACCAGATTACTTACCAGAATGCCGCTGCGGAATCCGATGCCGATTACGAGCAGACCATGATTATTCGTCCCGGTGAAGTGGGCATGCCTGAAGAGAGAGGCAGTCAGGAAATTGATAAATCAGTGCAGAAAATCTCTGCCGCCATTGCTTCTGAAAATGCCTCCACCTCAAAATCTACCACCGCTAACCAGGAAGCCTGCCTGCAGTTACTGAGCGGTGCCAATGCGGGTAAGGAACTGGTACTCAAAAAGGCATTAACAACGATTGGACAGCCTGGCGTCCAGGTTGCTGCAATCACACGCCGACCTACTGGTTTTTTTCTGATACACGTAGATGGTGGCCCCAACAACAATGTTCCCAAAGTTGCCGGCTCGGCAATTGGTTCAAATGCTCACAAGCTAAATAATCATGACATCATAGAAGTCGCCGGTGTAAAGATGGAGTTCTACACAAGATAGTGCCATTTCGCTCATTAACTTGAGCTCTATACTGTCCTATATAATCAGGCAGTGTGAATGGACTAAAACAACATCCTGGCCCAGGGGAGTATGATGCAACTGCAGCGCATTATTCGATTGGTTTTAAGCCTGATTATATTGCTTGCACTGTTGATAGATACTTCAGATATCTATAACTATCCTTTCGTTACCAAACTCGAAAACTGGACCTACGATGCGCGGCTCAACTTCACGCTGCTGAACTCTAAAGATGACAACGTCGTCATTGTTGATATCGATGAATCCTCTTTGGCCAAAGTAGGCCGATTTCCCTGGAAAAGGGACAAGCTCGCCACATTGGTGGATAATCTGTTCGATCACTATCACATCAACACGCTTGGATTTGATATTGTTTTTGCAGAGAAAGATGAGAGCTCAGGGCTGCAGGCCTTTAGCGAATTAGCTGAAAATGAGCTCAGCCAAAATACAGAATTCCTGCAAACACTTGAACGTATCAAACCTTCTTTAGACTACGATCAGCTCTTCTCACAAAGTCTGCGCAATAGAAAAATTGCACTCGGATACTATTTTAAATCCAACCTGCAGGAAGGTGAGCAGGAGAAAACAGGGCAATTACCTGCCCCCATCACCAAAATGGACGCGGTATGGAGCGAACGACTCCCTATCAATAAAGCAATCGGTTATGGTGCAAACCTGGCAAAGCTGCAGCAGAGTGCGGTTTCGGGAGGGTATTTCGACAATCCCTTTGTCGATGCGGACGGCGTATTTCGACGAGTACCTCTGGTTCAGAGCTATAACAACTATCTTTATGCCTCCCTGGCGCTTGCAACTACTCGTGCAGCCATCGGCAACCCGGCGTTAGAGTTACTGGTAGAATCCGATGGGAAAAAGTCAGGCCAGGATTATTATGCACTGGAAGCGGTGAATGTGGGAAACTTCAGGATTCCGGTAGATCATAACGCCGCAGTCTATGTTCCTTATCGCGGTAAACTGGGAAGCTTCCCCTACGTCTCTGCTTACAAAATCCTTGATAAAACAGCAGATCCCTCCATTCTGAAGGATAAAATTGTATTGCTGGGAACATCGGCCCCCGGCCTGCTGGACTTACGTTCAACCCCCGTGCAGAACGTATATCCAGGAGTGGAGGTACACGCCAATATTATTTCCGGAATTCTTAACCAGACGATTAAACATAAACCCGCCTGGGTTGTAGGATACGAATTCGTGCTACTGCTGATAGTAGCGATCGCCGTCGCCCTGGTACTGACCTTCCTTTCACCAACACTGGCCGCCCTGAGCGCTCTCATTATCACAATACTGGTATTACTGGGCACCATGTGGGCCTGGAGTAACAACCTCATCTTGCCGCTGGCCTCCCCGTTGTTATTAATCGCGCTGCTGTTCACCGTTCATATGACTTACGGTTTTTTCATTGAATCCAGAGGCAAACGACAACTGGCCATGACCTTTGGTCAATATATTCCACCGGAACTGGTTGACGAAATGGTTCAGACCTCGGCCGAGTTTTCAATGGACGGTGAAAGTCGTGAAATGACTGTGCTGTTTTCTGATGTCAGGGGTTTTACCACTATCTCTGAAGGGCTCGACCCCAAGCAGCTGACACAATTAATGAATGCCCTGTTAACACCGATGACTCGAGTGATCCATAAAAACCGTGGCACCATCGACAAGTATATGGGTGACGCCATTATGTCCTTCTGGGGCGCGCCTCTGGATGACCCTGAACATGCGAGACATGCCCTGTATGCAGCCTTCGACATGATGCAGGAGCTCAAGATCATGCAAAAGGAGTTTGCGGAAAAAGGCTGGCCACCCGTAAACATTGGTATTGGCCTGAACACCGGGGTGATGAATGTCGGTAATATGGGCTCAGAATTCCGCGTAGCCTACACAGTGCTGGGAGATGCAGTTAACCTGGGATCCCGGCTTGAAGGCCTGACCAAAGCTTATGGCGTCAATATTATTGTCAGCGAAAGCACTCGTGATGCAGTTGAAGAATTCGCATTCAGAGAGCTCGATCTGGTAAGGGTTAAAGGTAAAAACGAGCCCGTGGCTATATTCGAACCCATCGGTCATAAAAATGATATTACCCGCGAACAGACTGCAGAACTAACCAGTTATAAACAGGCGTTGCTCGCTTTTCGCAAACAGGACTGGGATAACGCAGAGATGATGTTTTTTAATTTAAGCAGATCCTATCCCGATCGTTTCCTGTATCAGGAGTACCTGAATCGGGTGGCGACCTACCGTAAAAATCCGCCCGGAGAGGACTGGGATGGGGTTTACACCCATACTTCAAAATAATTAACGTATATTAATCTTTATTAAATCTAATCGTTAATTTCAGAAGAACGAATTGACTGAGATCAATGTCTCCTCACCCTTTCAGTCTTAACATCACCGTGTTTACATAACTACTTTGGGTGATCTATGGAAGTTTTTAAAGAACTATTTGGCGACGCAGTGGGCCTCACTTCTCTGGTTGTAATTGTCTTGACACTGGCAATTCCAATTTATTTCGGCATCATGTTTATCGCTAAATCAGGAAAAGACGAATAGTACAGAACATTATAGTGGCAGGTGGTGTTAACCACCTGCCACTTTTTTATTACCAGTATCGTTTTAAGGTACGAGCAAGAATCTCTATTCCTTTCTTCAAATCGTCCTCACTCTGGACATAATTCATCCTGATACAGCTTTCCGCGTGCTCACTCGCAACCGCCTGCCCCGGGAAGAAATATTTCCCTGGCACGATCAGTAATCCCTGCTGCTTCAGGATCTCATATAATTCACTGGTCGTGATCGATAAACCTTCAAACCATAACCACAAAAAGATCGCTCCTTCCGGCAGGTGAATGTGCAGGCGCTCATCGTTCACAGCCTCCTTCAGCCACAACACAACCTGATCACAACGTTGTTTATAAAATGGCTTGATGACCTGATCTGACATTTGGGTCAGTAAATCTTTTTTAATTAACTCATTAACGACAACGGGGCCTATCCCACTGGGTGATAAACTGGTTATAGCGGTAATGTTTGAAATCAGTTTAATCACCTCTCTCCTCGCGATAACGATCCCCGTACGTACACCAGGCAGCCCCAGCTTTGAAAGACTTAAGCAAATTATCGTATTTTCATTCCAGAATGGCTGCACCTGATTAAAAATGATATGCGGAAATGGCGTGCCATAGGCGTTATCGACCAGTAAAGGCACCCCATTATCCTGCGCCAGTTGGTCAAGATGCATACACTCTTCGTCAGTCAGCACATTGCCACTGGGATTGGTAGGTCGTGATACGCAGATCAGGCCCGTATCCCTGGTGATCTCAAGGTTTTCAAAGTTGATGTGGTACTTAAAAAACTGATCAGGTAACAATTCAATCTGAGGGTTCTTACTGACAAATAATCCATCTTCGATACCAAGATCCGTATAGCCTATATATTCGGGGGTAATAGGCAGCAGGATGTGTCTTTGTTGAGGACCTGATTTACCCGCAAAGCTGTTGAACAGGGCAAAAAAGGCGGACTGGCTTCCGTGAGTCAGGGCGATATTTTCCCGGCTGATACCCCATTGATAGCGCTCATTAAAATACTGGGTCAGAGAGTCTAGGAACACCTGCTTACCCTGCGGCCCATCATAATTAACCAGTGCTTTTAACAGCTCACCACGCTGTAATAAATCCGATAACACCTGCTCTATCTGTTCATGAACGGCGGGGATAGTGGCTGGATTTCCACCTCCCAGCATCACAACATCGTCCTGTGCTAGACCTTCGCTCAGGTCATCCATCAGAAGCGTTATCCCTGAATGGCGGTTAAATTTCTGTCCAAAATCTGAAAAAATCATCTTTACTCTGCTTCATTATCCAGGAATAGAAAACAACTTACCTGATGCCCATCCTGTAGGACAGCTTTCGGGTAAGAATCTCGACATTTTGGCATAACCTTAGGGCAACGTGGATGAAAATGGCAACCCTGAGGTGGATTGATTGCAGAAGGTATTTCGCCCTCAAGGATTTGTTCCTGATCAAACTCATCAACCATTTCCGGTACTGCTGCAAGTAATGCCTGCGTGTAGGGGTGTCGAGGGTGGTGTAGTATCTGATCGACTGAACCACTTTCTACAATACGACCTAGATACATGACCGCTACCTTTTGAGCCAGATAAGCAACCACAGAAATGTTGTGCGTAATAAAAAGGTAACTGAGCCCGAGGCGATATTGAAGTTCTCGTAATAGATTTAATATCTGAGCCTGTACCGAGACATCCAGCGCACTGGTCGGCTCATCGCAAACAATAAACTCTGGATTCACGGCTAAAGCTCTGGCGATACTGATACGTTGTCTCTGACCGCCGGAAAACTCGTGTGGATAACGAAACCGAGCAGATTCATCCATTCCTACCAAACCCAGAAGCTCTATACAGCGCCGTTCACGTTCGGCACGGGGCACTCCCTGAGCACGCAGCCCTTCGGTGAGGATATCATTAACTAACAGGCGCGGATTCATGGATGAAAACGGGTCCTGAAAAATAAACTGCAAACGGCTACGCCATTGTTTAATCTCGCGGGTAGATAATTGCAGTAGATCCTGCCCTTCATAGGTTACCGAACCAGCACTGGTCTGGAGTAGGCTGAGCACACTTTTACCGACCGTAGTTTTACCACATCCTGACTCCCCTACCAACGCAGTTGTTTTGCCTTTTTCAATCGTCAGGTCAACACCATCCACGGCATACACGTAGCCTGCAGTGCGCTTAAAAACACCTTTACGAATCGGAAAGTGAACCTTTAAATTTTCAATATCCAGCAATATCCGATCATCTTCTCGCGAGGTACTGTAAGGCTTTATTTCGTGCTGCTGGCCGCTAGCCATCGAGTTAATGCATCGCACCCGACTTCCGTCGACTTCATGTAGAGGAATTTTTTGTGCTGCACATTGCGTTATGGATTGATCGCAACGATTCAGGTAACGGCAACCCATAAACTGCTGATTCAGCTGCGGTACCTGCCCCTTAATAATGGAGAGTTCCTGCTCTCGTTTTTGCATGGTAGGCAATGCCTGAAACAGTGCGCGACTGTAAGGATGATGAGGTTTATCGAAAAACTGTTGTCTGGAAGAAATTTCAACCAGCTCTCCGGCATACATCACTGCGACCTCATCCGCCATTTGTGAAACAATACCGAGGTCGTGGGTGATCAATAAGATCGCCATATTTTTTTCTTTCTGTAGCGATTTTATCAGAGCCAGGACCTGCGCCTGTGTCGTCACATCCAGTGCGGTAGTCGGCTCATCAGCTATTAAAATTTCCGGCTCTGCGGCCAGTGCCAGAGCAATCATAATTCGCTGTTTCATCCCACCTGATAGTTGATGCGGATAGCTATCTACCCGATGGTTTGCATCCGGGATTCTGACTGAATCCAGTAACTCGATTGCCTTGACCCTGGCGTCCTGTTTCGATAGCCCCAGATGGAGCTGTAAAACCTCAATAATCTGTTCGCCAACACTTAACACCGGGTTTAGTGAAGTCATCGGTTCCTGAAAAATCATCCCGATGCGTTTGCCTCGAACTGATCGCATCTGCTGCTCTGAATATAACAGTAGATCTTCCCCGTTCAGACTCACCTGCCCAGCTATAACCTGACCAACCGGTTTTGGCAGTAAGCCCATAATTGACAGGGCAGTCATAGATTTACCGCAGCCTGACTCACCCAGTAAAGCCAGTGTTTTTCCTCTTTCCAGATTGAAGCTGACCTCATCAACCACACGATAAATATAATCATCACTCTGTATCCGAGATACGAGACCGTTGACACTTAACAAAGGATTATTCAATTGTTGCTGTGCCACTTTTATCTTGACCTCAAGCGTGGGTCAAATGCATCCCTGACCGCATCTGAAAAGAGATTTGCCGCCAGCACCAGAACAAACATAAAACAGAATGCTGCAAATAAAGACCACCAGACGATGGGTTCGCGAGACATTTCCAGACGCGCACTGTTAATCATATTACCCCAGGAGTTCATACTGGGGTCAACACCAATCTCAACATAAGCGAGTACCGCCTCTGCGAGTACCAGGCCACTAAAATCCAGTACAATAGAAATCAGCACGATATGCATCAGATTTGGCAGGATATGACGCAGGATAATGGTCAGATCTGAACTCCCCAGAACACGAGCTGCCTGGATAAAATCCAGCTCACGCATCTTCAGGGTCTCCCCTCGCAATAATCGGCACAGACCAGTCCAGGAGGTGACACCAAGTATCATACAGAGAAAAAACAGTCGGGCATCAGAGCGTTGCTCGACGGTAGTAAAAGCTTCAGGATTATTTTCGATTAATACCTGCAACATCAATACGGATGCCGCAATCAGAAGTATCCCCGGAATAGAGTTTAAAGTGGTGTAAATGTATTGAATTACATCATCAATCCAGGAGCGATAATAGCCCGCCATAATACCCAGCAGGATCGCGAAAGGCAGCATGATAAGCGTGGTCAAGGTGCCGATAACCAGACCCGTGCGCACGCTTTTCAAACTAAGGTACAACACATCTTCACCTACCTTGTCAGTGCCGAGCACGTGATAATAATATGACAGGTAAAGTAAAATGCCGAACAGCACACAGAAACTAATAATGGTCCAGCTAATAGTACGCCATTGAATAGATTCAGAGAGCGAAAACATTGCAGCAAGACCCTGCTGTCTTAACAAACCTATGACCCACACTACGATGAAACCGATGGTTAATCCCATAAGCGATCCTGCCAGGGACTTCACGCAGATATCCTGTAGCATAGAATCTTCATCAGAGAGGTGGTGCGCTCGTTTTTCCAGTACAGGATAATCCCTGACTGTTTTATCGCCGACCTCAATATTTTCTTTCACATATAGCGTTCGTGAAAAAGGTGCGGAATAGGACTTCTCAGTAGACTGTTTTAAATCATTTAACACTGCATCCAGCACACTGATGACCTGTGGCGAGGTTGACTTTACGCCAGCGTCATCGGTGACAAGCGGGTGAAAGTGCATCGAATCCATTATCCCAACCAAGGCATAAATAACCAGAATCACGGCAGCAGCAGAACCCACGCGGCTATGAAAGATACTTCTCCACTGCTCCATGAATTGCCGGTTTTTCCTTAGGATGACAGCTGACATTACAATCAGTGCAATCAACAGAAAAACCAGCGTATCCGTCCACAGTAATACCGGAGTCACGAGTCACCCCACTGCGCCACCTTTATTGGCCGGGTCGATGACATCATGAAAAGCTCACCCGTGGATCAACCAGAGTATACGAGAGATCGGTAAGTATCAGTCCAACAATGTATAAAACAGAACCCAGGAAAACCATTGATCTAACGATTGAAAAATCCTGGCTCTGGATCGCATCAATGGTATAGCTTCCTAAACCAGGTATTCCAAAAAATGATTCTGTGATCAGGCTACCCATAAACAGCGTGGGTAATACAACAACGACACCGGTGAGGATAGGAATCATGCCATTCTTGAGTACATGCCTGAATAACACCCGCATCTCAGACAAGCCTTTCGCTCTCGCTGTGCGTACATAGTCCCTGTTAATTTCTTCAAGAAATATACTTCGATACCATCGAGTGCCCGAACCTATCCCACTGATGACGCCAATCAACACCGGTAATACCAGAAACTTGAAAGCGTCTACACCTGACTCATATCCTGAGATCGGCACAAGATGTAAGGTTTTACTGATAAGCCATTGCCCACCTACGATATAAAACAATCCGGAAATCGACATCAGTGCAACGCATAACACAACACCCCATAAATCAATATAACTACCTCTGAAGAAAGCGATGAGCAATGCAAAGGTAATATTGGTCAATATACCCACGATCAGGCTTGGGATAGCAAGCGCAAGACTGGGCCACATGCGTTGCTGAATATCCCAACCGATGTCGCGACCATTATCCGAGCGCCCAAAATCAAAAACAAACAGGTTTAATGATTTTTGAAAAAAGATCGTATCGGTAAATTGTTCTACCCCCTGCTGTCTAGAATTGAACAGAAGTGGTTTATCGTAACCACGTTCTATCTTCCAGCTTTCGATCTGTTCCTGTTTGACATGTTTCGATCCCAGGTGCATACGTGCCACATCATCGGGCGTGTTGACCAGAAAGAACAATGCAAATGTCAGTAAATTTACCCCTATCAAAAGCGGGATGGCGTACAGTAAGCGACGAATAATATATGCAGCCATCAGTGTTTCTCCAACGAAGCTTTTAACTGCACTTCTTTCTCACTGCGTCTCCAGCCACGCCATGCAGGTATCAGACTCAGCACTAAAATAATAAAAACCAGAACCAATGGCCACCATACAGGTTGATTCCACTGATATTGCAGTTTCTTTCGCAATTGAGGATCCAGTCGTTTATACATCAATGTATTGGAAGCCATGGTGTTAGGCTTGGCATTAAAATACCAGTTATGATGCAGTGAAAAACTTTTCGGATAAAAGCCCCATAGCCAGGGACTGTCATGGCGTAAGATTTCGGTCATATTAGTGATAATATTCAACCGTTCTTGACCGTTTTCCATATCTTTCATTTGCTCGAACAGTCGATCAAATTCCGGGTTAGAGTAATTTGAAGTATTCTCTCCCTGACTTTTCACCTTACTGTTTGGCCCGTACAGCAAAAACATAAAATTTTCCGGATCCGGATAATCAGCATTCCAGCCCCACTGATACATCTGTGCAGTACCTTTGCTGACCTTGTCTCTAAAGCGATTATAATCAGTATTGCGAATAACCAGTTGAATATTCAGTTTGTCGAATTGTTTTCTCCACCATGATAATCTTGACTTGCTATCCGGCCCACCGCCAGTTGTATCCAGATAGAGAATCAATGACTGCCCAGTTTTGGGGTCAATGCCATTTTCATAACCTGCTTCGCTTAACAATTTTTTTGCCTGCTCGATTGAGCGTCGTTTCACCCGGCCGTCGACAACTTCATATACCTCTTTGTTGATGCCGCTGATGTCATCAATATGACCAAAAATTCCTGGTGGTATGGGGCTTTGAGCAGGCAGCCCTCTTCCATTCACAAAAATGGATATAAACTCTTCATAATCCACCGCAATAGCGATGGCTCGACGCAACTTGCTATTTTTTTCTGACAAACCGCCAACGACTTCATCCAGCATATTAAAACCTAAATAATAAACAGATGATGAAATACTGGTTGATAAACGGATACCCTTATCTTTCATTTCATCGCTGAGGTCTATTTCACCCTCACTGCCTATCTGTATAGCCTGGTCAAAGCTGTCTGAGCTAATGCCTGAATTATCGTAGTAACCCTGTAAAAACTTGTTCCAGTAAGGAATGGATTCCTTTTCCAGGCTAAACACGATGCGATCAATGAATGGCATTTGCTTTCCTGCATCGGCTAACAATCCATTCTGGAAGTCCTCAGGCATCCCCTCATCAGGATACGGCACACCATAAAAGTTAGGATTTCTTTGTAACACCATCTGTTTATTAGGATTATTCTTAGCCAGATAGTAAGGGCCTGTCCCTACTGGAAACCAGTCCAATGATATATTTTTATCAATCAGTTTTTGTTGTTGATAAAAACGCTCAGCTTCATAGGGCATGGCTGCAAAAAACGACATACTAAGCCAGAATTTAAACTGAGGATAAATGGTTTTTAAGCGGATTTTATAGCGATACCGATCCAGTAATTGCACGCCTGATAAATCAAACGTCCTCAAATCAAGCCAGCCATTTCTATCTCTGTTTGCACTCTTTAATTCCGCACTTAGCTCAGCTAACCCCATTATGTATTCGGACATCAATCCCAGTATGGGAGAGTGTAGATCTGGATGTGCCAGTCTTTTAATTTGATAAACATAGTCTGCTGCAGTGAGTTCTCGCGTTCCGGTTTCAGTAAAATCCGAAATCTCATAGATACTCTCTAGCTCCGCATCAGATAAGTTCAGATATAGGTAATTACCTTCATTGTCCCTGGCAAAGGCAGGATGTGGCTGGAATTGGACACCCTGCCTGATATCAATAATGTATTCTGAATACTGGGCTTCACGACTCCCTTCAGGCACCTGCTCCCCGGATTTATTATAAAATCGAATCTCCGGCATTTTTATCGCAGCACGGGGTTCAAGTTGATAGGGACGCTTTAAGTAATGGTACTGTAATGGAGGTTCATATATCTGTCCTAACAGTATATTTTCATCAGAGCTATAGGAGCGCGCAGGATCAAGGTGTTTAGGACGTTCGGAGAATGCAGTAAAGAGAATATTGCCACTTTGATGCGCGGGATAAGGGTTATTCCACGGGCGATCACTACAGCCAGTCGACGTCAATATCAGAATTAACAGGAAAAACTTAGGCCAAATTTTCAAGTATTCTACTTACGCTAATCATATATTTCATATAACAACACTTTACCGTAGACGTTAAGATAGATAAATAGCGATATACACATTGCATCCAGAGCATGAGCTTGAGAAAATAATCAGCCCAATTAAACAGAGATAATTCTAATGGGTTTTTTAACCGGAAAAAAAGCACTAATAGCAGGTATCGCCAGCAATCGTTCTATCGCCTATGGTATTGCCAAAGCCATGCATCGAGAAGGTGCTGAGCTCGCATTCAGCTACCCTAACGATAAAATGAAATCCCGTGTGGAAAAATTTGCAGAGGAATTTGAGTCCGATATCGTATTACCCTGTGATGTTTCAGTGGATGATGATATCACGCAGCTGTTCACTGACCTGAACAAACGCTGGGATCATTTAGACGCCCTGGTACATTCCATAGCCTTCGCACCAAGAGAAGCGCTGTCAGGAGATTATCTGGAAAACCTCGATAGAGAAGGCTTTCTGATGGCACACGATATCAGCGCTTATAGCCTCTCAGCGATGGCAAAAGCAGCCCGGCCGATGATGCAGAATACCAACGGATCAATAATTACCATGAGCTATCTGGGGGCCGAACGCGCGCTGCCTAACTACAATGTCATGGGGGTAGCAAAAGCGGCACTTGAGGCCAGTGTAAGATATCTGGCGGCTTCATTGGGACCTGAAGGGATACGCGTCAATTCCATATCAGCAGGTCCTATCAAAACCCTGGCTGCGGCAGGAATCGGGAGTTTTAGAAAGATTCTGGATGAAGTTGAACGTAATGCCCCGCTGCGCAGAAATGTTACGATAGAAGATGTCGGCAACACAGGCGCCTTTTTATGCTCTGACCTGGCAGCCGGTATCACTGGTGAAAATATTTATGTCGACTCCGGTTACAATATTGTCAGCATGGGTGTACTTGAATAAAACCAGCACTTAAACGCAAAAAAGCCAGCGAAAGAAAATTCTTTGCTGGCTTTTTTTTGGATTTAATTAACAGCGTGGGTTAAAAATGCTACTCCAACTCGGTAACCGGCGTTCTTGTAATATCAGCCTTTGCTGTCAGCGCCTTTAATAAAGCACGGTAATCAGCATCAGAGGAAGACTGAATTAGATTCTCAATTTTCTGCTTTGTCTGCGCGGCATCTGCAGCTTCTTCGACTTTAATATCTGAAAGCTCTACGATGCTGTAATTCCCATTAGTCTCAGACACGCCTTCGTAAAGCGCAGAGCCAGCATCAGGGTGCGGTAAGCTAAAAGCAGCATTCAGCACATCGCTGTTAACATTCACGCTTTGTCGATTCACAAAACCGGCATCATTAATTTTCAGGCTATTATCCGTTGCTACTTCATCAAAGGTCTTATCGCCCTGTTTAATGGCCTGCAATAATTCCTTTCCTTTCTGTTGCGCTAATTCACGACCCTTTTTAACTTTTATATCCTGCATAATCTTCGCATAGACATCAGTTAATGGCTGTAATTTTGCATCCTGGTATTCATTCAGGTGAATGACAACGACACGGTTGTCGCCCAGTTCAATGGTTTCACTATTACGCTTCTGCTGTAAAACTTCATCGGTGAAAGCAGCCTGGCGGACCAGTTCGTTGTCAGCGATTCCACCGCCTGATGACCGTGTAAACCAATCTGTAGTATGCACCTTGAGACCCAGTTGATCGGATGCAGGTACCAGTGAGTCGGGTTGTTCATAGGTAATGTTGGACAGGCTTTCAGCTAAATCATAAATCTGGCTTTCAGCCATTTCAGTCGCAATATCCTGTTTAATCTGATCTTTCACCTCATCCAGCGAGCGAGTTTCTCCCCCGCTGATTTTACGCAATTGAATCAAATGCCAGCCGAATTGTGTTTTTACCGGATCACTGACGTCACCTTCGTTCATGGAGAATAAAGCCGTTTCAAAAGGCTTTACCATCATGCCTCGTTCAACCTCGCCCAGATCACCACCATCGGCTGCTGAACCGGGATCCTGAGAAAACTCTCGAGCCAATGTGGAAAAATCTTCACCCTGATCAATTCGAGCTTTCAACTCATCAATTTTCTGTTTAACAGCTTCCTGCTGTGCAGCATCTGCATCGTCCGCTAGCGTTAAAAGGATATGACCGGCTTCCCTCGTTTCAGGTGTAGTAAGCTGATCTTTCGAAGACTCATAGCGCGCCAGTATTTGATCATCAGAAACCACAATGGAGTTTTTAAGGGTATCGATACTCACTTCCAGATAGTCGACCTTAACCTTTGCAGGATCCATAAATTGAGTCGAATTTTTGTTATAGTATTCTTCGATTTCCTGCGCTGGAACATCGATATCCTGAGGACTATTCAAAACACTGATAACTCGTAATTTACGTTGCTGATTATTAATCTGGTTATACAGATCTCTCTGCACTGGTAGCATAAAAGCAGTAGATTTTATTGCCTGACCCAGTTGTTGCATTTCCAGGCTGCGTCTTAACTCGGATTCAAACTGAGCAGGTTGATAACCCTGTGAAGCTAGCTGATTGCGATACTGGTCCTTATTGAAACCACCATCCAGCTGAAATACTGACATAGAACGAATGTTTTCAAATAAGTTTTCATCACCAACTCTATACCCTGCATCCTTGATATAGCCGAGCAATACCTTTTCTTCTATTAACTGGCTGAGTACCTGCTCTTTTAGAATATTTTCATCAGCAAAAGCTGCGGGCAAGGTACCACCAAAAACTGCAGCCAGTCTTTCGCGGTAACGACCATAAGCAAAATCCAGTTGTTGCGGCGAAATTTCATCACCGTTTACGGTGGCAGCAGGTAACTGCTCTCCTCCGCCCAGATAAGAGTTGATGCCCCATAGTGCAAAAGGAATACTGATCAGCCCTATGATCAAATAAGCAATCCAACCTGAAGTTTTATCTCTAATGCTCTGTAACATGGCGTATGATCATTGATGAGTTATTTGGATGATATCAGAGCTATTGTTTGCCCTGTTAATTAAAAATAAAGCGCCCCAGTTGGAGCGCTTTATAGTTTGGCGGAGTGGACGGGACTCGAACCCGCGACCCCCGGCGTGACAGGCCGGTATTCTAACCAACTGAACTACCACTCCTAATTTGAAACTTGGTGGGTGCTGCAGGGATCGAACCTGCGACCCTCGCCTTGTAAGGGCGATGCTCTCCCAGCTGAGCTAAGCACCCGAGTATCGGAGGCGCGCTAGTTTACAGCGTCTTTTAGTGCTTTACCAGCTTTAAATGCAGGAACATTTGAAGCTGCAATTTTGATGGTTTCACCAGTACGAGGATTGCGTCCAGAACGCGCTTCACGCTTACGCACTAAAAAGGTACCAAAGCCAACTACCGTAACCTGGTCACCAGATTTAAGCGCTTCTGTTACCGCTGCGATGACACCGTCAACTGCACGAGCAGAGTCTGCTTTACTTAGGTCTGCGGCACTTGCCACTGCTTCAATAAGTTCAGATTTATTCATTCGTTTTATCCATTAGTTAATTAAGATTTATTAAGCTTGTATACTTTAAGAGTCGTGAGGATTACTGATACTGCCCATTTCGATTAACCGATTCACGGTCTATGAATCCTTTAAAACACACCCCGTCCTCGAGCTGCGAATTTATACCAATAGCAGAGGACAGGGTCAACCGAAAATCGCATAAATGGGCAATAAAAGTAACTGCTTCCTATACATTCATCAAATGCATGACATTAATGTGCACGAACGGTCGATGATTTCTTGGATTTAGACTTGACTTTAGTTTCAGCAGCTGGCTCCTCAGGTGGTATCTGCACAGGAGTTGGCTGATGCGCCAGCGCCAGCTCCAGTACCTGGTCAATCCAGCGCACGGGAATTATGGTCAATTTATCCTTGATATTTTTAGGAATCTCGGTCAAATCTTTTTCATTTTCGGCTGGAATGATCGCGGTTGTGATACCTCCCCTATGCGCTGCCAGCAACTTTTCTTTTAATCCCCCTATGGGCAAAACTTCGCCTCTTAAGGTAATTTCCCCGGTCATCGCGACTTCCGCTTTTACCGGTATTTCTGTTAACGCTGACACCAGAGCTGTACACATGGCAATACCGGCACTCGGCCCATCTTTAGGCGTCGCTCCCTCGGGTACATGGATGTGTATATCCTGTTTTTCATTAAAGTCAGAAGGAATGCCCAGCACATCTGCACGGCTTCGAACAACGGTAAGTGCTGCCTGGATAGATTCTTTCATCACATCACCCAGCTGACCAGTATGGGTAAATTTGCCCTTACCGGGAACCACAGCTGACTCGATAGTCAGCAATTCTCCACCGACCTCTGTCCACGCCAGTCCAGTTACCTGGCCGACCTGATCCTTTTCTTCAGCCGATCCGAACCTGAATCTTTTAACGCCCAGGTATTTTTCAATGTTGCGTGAGCTGACCGTTACTTTCTTCGAACCTGGCTTGAGTAAAATATCTTTTACCACCTTACGACAGATTTTTGAAATCTCACGCTCCAGCCCGCGCACACCCGCCTCACGTGTGTAACGCTGGATGATTTCTCTGACACCAGATTCTGAAATCGTAATTTCAGAATCCTTCAGGCCATTTTCCCGGATCTGCTTAGGTATCAGGTACTTCATCGCAATGTTGAGTTTTTCGTCCTCGGTATAGCCCGGGATACGAATCACTTCCATCCTGTCAAGCAAGGGACCAGGAATATTCATCGAGTTAGAGGTGGCCACGAACATAACATCAGAGAGGTCAAAATCAACCTCCATATAATGATCATTGAAGGTACTATTCTGTTCTGGATCAAGTACTTCCAGTAATGCCGATGCGGGATCACCACGAAAATCCATTGCCATCTTGTCGATTTCGTCGAGCAGGAACAGTGGATTTCTGACTTTAATTTTGGACAGATTCTGCACGATCTTGCCAGGCATAGAACCAATATAAGTTCTGCGATGCCCACGGATCTCAGACTCGTCACGCACCCCGCCCAGAGACATGCGCACAAATTTTCGATTTGTCGCACGCGCTATAGAACGACCTAAAGATGTTTTACCAACACCAGGAGGTCCAACCAGACACAGAATCGGACCTTTTAGCTTACGTACCCTTTGCTGTACCGCAAGATATTCAAGGATGCGCTCTTTAACCTTTTCCAGACCATAATGATCTTCTTCCAGAACGTTTTCAGCGACAGACAGATCGCGCCTGATTTTAGACTTTTTCTTCCACGGTACGCTCACTAACCAGTCGATGTAGTTGCGAACAACGGTCGCCTCAGCAGACATCGGCGACATCATCTTCAACTTGTTCAATTCAGAATCAGCCTTCTCGCGAGCCTCTTTACTCATACCAGACTGTTCGATCTTATTTTGCAGATCTTCTACTTCGTTGGGTGCGTCATCCATTTCTCCCAGCTCTTTCTGAATTGCCTTCATCTGCTCATTCAGATAGTACTCGCGCTGGCTCTTTTCCATCTGCTGTTTTACACGACCACGGATACGTTTTTCGATATGCATCAGATCGATTTCGCCTTCGATTTTACTCATGATATGTTCAAGACGAACGCGCGGATCTCTGATCTCAAGAATTTCCTGCTTTTCATCCAGCTTTAGCGACATATGCGCAGAGATGGTATCGGCAAGACGACTAGGATCGTCTATGCCTGACAGTGAGGTTAGAATCTCAGGGGGGACTTTCTTGTTTAATTTGACATATTGATCAAATAGATTGAGTACTGAGCGTAACAACACTTCAGCTTCTTTTTCATCAATAGGCGCAGTTTTTTCCAGGTCCTGCACAGAGGCTGAAAAATAGTTATTGGTTTCCAGAAGACTATCCACAACCACACGCTCACCGCCTTCTACCAGCACCTTGATGGTACCATCAGGCAATTTGAGCATCTGTAAAATAGTGGAAAGAGTACCGATGCTGTACAGATCTTCCTGTGCAGGATCATCTACTTCCGCATTTTTTTGTGCCAGCAGTAGAATTTTTTTATTATCCTGCATCGCTGCATCCAGCGCTTCGATGGATTTTTCACGCCCGACAAAGAGCGGAATCACCATGTGCGGATAAACCACCACATCACGAAGAGGTAGTACAGGAACCAGTTGTGGATTGTTTTCGCTTAGTAGCGGTGTATTTTCCTGATCAGACATTTTTGCCTCTGTATTCTTTAATTACAGGAGTAGATGGGTATTAAAGCAGGGAATTCAACCCACCTTCCAATAGATCAGGGAAGTGTATTAATCACCTAATCCAGACGCAGCTCGTTGCATTTCACCACCTTCATATAAAATATAAGGCTGAGCATCTCCTTCGATAACTGCTGCATCGACCACAACCTTACTCACATTTTCCATTGCTGGCAGGTCATACATGATATCTAACAGAGTATTTTCCAGGATAGTTCGCAATCCACGAGCGCCCGTTTTTCTCTGCATCGCTTTTTTCGCAACTGCACTTAGGGAATCCTTTCTGAATTCAATATCACATCCTTCTATTTCGAACATTTTCTGATATTGCTTGGTGATGGCGTTTTTAGGTTCGGTCAAAATCCTGATTAACGCTTCCTCATCCAGCTCTTCCAGCGTAGTCACAACAGGAAGGCGTCCAATGAACTCAGGAATCAGGCCGTATTTAATCAGGTCTTCCGGTTCTACATCTGCGATCACTTCACCAAACTGGCTATCTTCATCCTTGGTTTTGACATCAGCTGAAAATCCAATACCACCTTTTTCGGAGCGATCCTTGATAACCTTATCCAGCCCGGCAAATGCACCTCCGCAGATAAACAGGATCTTACTGGTATCTACCTGAAGGAATTCCTGCTGTGGATGCTTACGTCCGCCCTGAGGGGGTACTGACGCAATCGTTCCCTCAATCAGTTTTAGCAGCGCCTGCTGGACACCTTCACCAGAAACGTCACGCGTAATAGAAGGGTTATCGGATTTGCGAGAAATCTTGTCGATTTCATCGATATAAACGATACCTGTCTGCGCCTTTTCAACATCGTAGTCACATTTCTGTAACAGTTTCTGGATAATATTTTCTACGTCTTCACCAACGTAGCCAGCCTCTGTCAAGGTAGTGGCATCCGCAATAGTAAAAGGAACATTCAGCAATCGAGCCAGGGTTTCAGCGAGCAGGGTTTTACCGGAACCGGTGGGGCCGATCAATAGGATATTGGATTTTGAGAGCTCGATATCATCTTTAACGTGACCAACTTCCAGGCGTTTATAGTGGTTATAAACCGCTACTGACAACACCTTCTTGGCACGTGACTGGCCGATGACATAATCATCCAGTACTTTAAAAATCTCGCTGGGAATGGGTAATTTGCTGCTACCAGACTCTTTTTGCTCCTGAATCTCTTCTCGAATAATGTCGTTGCATAAATCGACACATTCATCGCAAATAAAGACTGATGGCCCAGCAATCAGTTTTTTAACTTCGTGCTGGCTTTTCCCGCAAAACGAACAGTAAAGGAGCTTTTCATCTTTACTCTTTGACTTCTCATCACTCATTGCTTATCCGATACCCTAAGTATTCAAGTTTCTACCGATAATATTAGACCATATCATTTTGCACAACTCTTAAAAACATACAAAATGAGTTTTATTTTCCCTCAGCTGAGTGAAAAAAAGTCTCTACTTAGATGAATCGGTACGTGTGCTCAAAACTTTATCGATTAAACCGTATGCTACGGATTCATCGGCGCTCATAAAGTTATCTCGCTCGGTATCCTGAGCAATGAGCGATTCATCCTTACCGGTATGGTGAGCCAGAATCTTGTTTAACCTTGAACGGGTGGATAGTATTTCCCTGGCATGAATTTCAAAATCACTCGCCTGGCCCTGAAAACCACCCAGCGGTTGATGGATCATAACGCGAGAATGCGGCAAGCCATAACGCTTACCTTCCGCGCCACCAGCAAGCAACACAGCCCCCATGCTGGCTGCCTGGCCAATGCATAAGGTACTCACATCGGCCTTGATAAACTGCATGGTGTCATAGATAGCTAGCCCCGCAGTCACTACACCGCCTGGGCTATTGATGTACAGGGAAATATCCTTATCCGGGTTTTCAGATTCCAGAAACAACAGCTGAGCAACGATCAGGTTAGCCATATGATCTTCAATCTGACCAACTACAAAGATAACGCGCTCTTTGAGCAGGCGGGAATAGATATCGTACGCTCGCTCGCCTCTTGAAGACTGCTCTACGACCATGGGTACCAGATTTGCCTGAGGACTAAAATTATCGTGCATACCCTTTCCCGTATAAATCTGACTCATGAATACTCTCCTGATAATGTGCTATTTTGGTGCAGGTCCGTTCATCATTTCTTCGAAATTGAAGACTTTTTCGGTGACGGTCGCTTTACCTAAAATATGGTCAACCACCTGATCTTCAAGCACCATACCTTCTAATCTCGCACGTGCATTCTGGTTTTTGGTGTAATAATCAACAACCTGCTGGGGCTCTTCGTAGGTTTCAGCCATTTCCTGTAAGGTTTCATTAAAACGATCCTGGCTAAGCTTTATGTCTTCGATACGAATCAGCTCCCCGACCAGCAGTCCGAGCTTAACACGACGTGAGCCTTCTTCCTGAAATAACTCATCCGGAAAACTTCCCAGATCCATCTTGGAAGGATCCTGCCCCATATTCTGCGCCATCTGCATCTTCAGGTTTTTGATCTCATCATCAATCAGTACCTTGGGTGCATCCACTTCATTCTTTTCCAGTAAGGCGCTCATAACCGCAGTTTTTACTGACGATTTCACTTTCTGCGCCAGTTCTTTTTGCATATTCTGTCTGACATCCTTTTTGAAGTCTTCGATACTGCCGCTTGCAACACCAAAAGTCTTAACCAGATCTTCGTTCAGCTCAGGTAGTTTGGGCTCGCACACTTTAGTAACTTTAAGCGCAAATTGTGCAGTTTTACCCGCAACATCCTTACCGTGATAGTCTTCAGGGAAGGACACATCAACAGTTTTTTCTTCGTCTTTAGACATGCCATTCAGACCATCTTCGAATTCTTTCAGCATGCGGCCTGCGCCAATCTCGATTGCCATATCTTTACCAGAACCACCGGCAAAGGCTTCTCCATCAATGGTGCCATCAAAATCTGCGGTAACCTGGTCACCTTCGCCAGCTGCGCGATCTACTTCAATCCATTCCTTACGCTGCTCCAGCAGTTTATTGATCATGGTGTCCAGATCTTCATCGGTGATTTCAGCTACCGGTTTCTCGATCTCAATCGCGTCAATCTCTACCGCCTCAATATCTGGATAGACTTCAAAAACCGCATCATAGGTCATATCTACAGAGCCATCGATCCCTTCCAGAGGCTTGATTTCCGGCATACTCGCAGGACGAACTTTTTCCTGAATTAAGGCATCGCGGTAAGAGGATTCAATCAGGTCGCCCATGACTTCAGAACGAATCTGAGCACCGTATTTTTGTTTTACAACACTGACAGGTACCTTGCCTGGTCTGAATCCATCCAGTTTAACTGTTTTACTAAGCTGCTTTAGTTTCTGGTCGAATGCTGTCGCGAATTGATCGGCAGGAACCTGAACGGTCATTTTACGTTGCAGTCCTTCCAGGGATTCTATTGATACTTGCATGATGAAAACTCGTGAGTTCTTTATTATGGGGATTAAAAAATGGTGCGGAAGGAGAGACTCGAACTCTCACGCCTTGCGGCACCAGAACCTAAATCTGGCGTGTATACCAATTTCACCACTTCCGCGATGGTTTTAATTATGGAGTCTCTGATGATAACTTCCATTAGCTTTTTCTGTGCACCAAATTGATGCTCATAATATGGGGTGGACGATGGGAATCGAACCCACGACAACAAGAGCCACAATCTTGCACTCTACCAACTGAGCTACGCCCACCATAAAATGGCACGCCCGGCAGGATTCGAACCTGCTACCCTCGGCTTAGAAGGCCGATGCTCTATCCTGATGAGCTACGGGCGCAGAAATCTTATCTCCGCATCGTCACCTGAGATTAAGCAGGTGTTTCAGGCTTCCCGCCCTACGGGACTATTTTACTGAAAGTGGTCGGGGAGGAGGGATTCGAACCCCCGACCCACTGCTCCCAAAGCAGTTGCGCTACCAGGCTGCGCTACACCCCGAATTGTTGATCTATCAGCAAGGCGCGGAATGATACGCAAATCACCCGACCCCGTCAATCAACCTTTCGACAAATAATCCGGCTTTACGGAATTTTTTTTCCCGCAGCCTGTGGGCGATTAACTTCTTCTCCAGCGCGTACCCTCTGCACTGTCTTCAAGAACAATACCTGCGGCGGTCAGCTCATCGCGGATTTTATCCGCCAGAGCCCAGTCTTTGTCGCTTTTAGCCTGTTGACGCTGCGCGATACGGTCTTCAATATCCTGATCGGACAGCCCATTGTCGCTGACTGATGATTTTAAAAAGTCTTCCGGGTTACTCTCCAGTAGACCAATCAGGCTAGCCAGGTATTTGAGCAAGGCTGCCAGTTCAGCCACGTTGTCACTATCCTCCGATCGAGCCTTGTTTAACTCTCGCGTCAGGTCAAACAATACCGCCATTGCGTCAGCGGTATTAAAATCATCATTCATCGCCGCTTCGAACTTTTGCTGATAGCTACTATCGGGTGGAACCTGATCAGCGACTGGGGCACCCAGTAAAGCAGTATAGAAGCGCGTTAATCCACTACGCGCCAGGTTTAACTGCTCATCTGAATAATTGAGTGGGCTGCGATAATGACTGTTCAGGATAAAATAGCGTATTTCCTCTGCGCGATACTCTTTTAATACATCCCTGAGGGTGAAAAAATTTCCCAATGACTTGGACATTTTCTCTTCATTTACCCGAACAAAGCCGTTGTGCATCCAGTAATTAACAAACGGCTCACCCGTGCAACATTCGCTCTGGGCAATCTCATTCTCATGATGCGGAAACTGTAAATCCTGCCCCCCGCCATGAATGTCAAAGTGATTTCCCAGCATTTGCGTGGACATAGCAGAACATTCAATATGCCAGCCAGGGCGACCTTTGCCATAGGCGGACTCCCACGCTGGCTCGTCTGCTTTAGCCTTCTTCCACAACACAAAATCGAGCGGATCCCTTTTTGCTGTATCCACCTCTACACGCTCACCCGCACGCAGATCTTCGATTCGTTTTCCAGACAACTTGCCGTATTCAGCAAACTTGTTGACCGCAAAATAGACATCACCATTATCAGCTGCATAGGCAAAGCCCTTTTCCACCAGGGTTTCAATCATGGCTAGAATGGCGGGAATGTTATCCGTGGCTTTGGGTTCACTGTCAGGGCGTAATACACCCAGCGCATCGGTATCCTGATGCATGGCATCGATGAAGCGCTCGGTCAGTGCGTGAAAGTCTTCCTCATTTTCATTCGCGCGCTGGATGATCTTGTCGTCAATATCGGTGATATTGCGGATATAGGTGACGTCATAGCCCAGGTGCTTTAAAAACCGATACACCACATCAAATACCACCAGCACCCTGGCATGCCCGATATGGCAATAATCGTAAACCGTCATACCACATACATACATGCGAACCTTACCTGGCTCGATCGGCTGGAAGGTTTGCTTTTGCTTAGTCAGACTGTTGTAAATTTTTAACATGAACCCTTGCTACGCAATTAGTAAAAGACTGCGCGCAGTTTAAATCACTCGCTCCTAAAAGCCTACCGGGCTATTCAAATATGTTGGCCAACTTCCCTTTCCCCAGTACAGGCAAATCAGTTAGAATCCGCTACTTTCTAAACACGCAGCGGAAAGTTGATGAATAAATCACTGATTTCATTATTAGTCGTTATTGCGGCCATCCTTTCTCTAGTCCTCTTCAATACCTTCAAAGATAAAGGTGAACAATCTATGAACGATGAAACAAACAATAACCCAGTTGTAATCATTGATACGACTATGGGCAAAATTACAGTGGAACTGGATGCAGAAAATGCACCCAATACCGTGGCCAATTTTCTGACTTATGTCGATGAAGGATACTTCAACGACACAATCTTCCACCGCGTAATCCCTAACTTCATGATCCAGGGTGGAGGACTAACTGCTGATATGAGGGATAAACCCAGCAAACATGCACCGATTCAAAACGAAGCCAACAACGGTCTGAAGAATGACCGCGGCACGCTGGCGATGGCGCGTACCAGCGACCCACATTCAGCCACTTCACAGTTTTTCATCAACCACAAGGATAACGATTTCCTGAACTTTCGTAGTGAATCCATGCAGGGCTGGGGCTATGCGGTATTCGGTAAGGTAACCGAGGGTATGGATGTGGTGGATGAAATTGCTGCCGTTAAAACTGGTAGTAAAGGCGGTCATCAGGACGTTCCCCTGGAAACCATCACTATTACTGGTGTCACCAGGCTGTAAGTGAATAAAAGCCCTGAAATTCTGTTTATCTCTGATCTGCATCTGGATCAGAATAATCCGGAAATCAAAAACCACTTTATCACCTTCCTCAAAGCCCGCGCCGCTGATGCGCGGGCTTTGTACATTCTGGGCGACCTGTTTGAGGTCTGGCTGGGCGATGATGATGAAGCCGGAGCCATGAGCGAAGTATTTGACGCCTTAGCCGGCTTCTCCAGCAAGGCTGAACTTTACTTCATGCACGGGAACCGGGATTTCCTGCTAGGCCAGGCGCTGGCTAAGCACCTTAACATGACGCTGCTGCCCGATCCGCATGTCATTCAGCTGGGCGAGCTCAGGGTGGCTCTTATGCATGGCGATCTGCTGTGTACCGATGATGTGGACTACCAGAATTTTCGTCAGCTGGTGCGTCAGCCTGGCTGGCAGCAGGAGTTTCTCAGCAAACCCTTATCTGAACGTCAGCATATTGCACAGGCGCTACGTAAAGAATCGGCCCAGGCGATGAACCAGAAAGCCAGCCAGATCATGGATGTGAATGAGCAATCAGTGTCTCAGCTGTTTGATGAATTGGAGATAGACATCCTGATTCATGGACATACCCATCGCCCCGCAGTGCACGATATTGGAAAAAACCGTCAACGAATGGTGCTAGGCGACTGGCAACCGCAGGCCAGCTATATCAGCTGGGATGGGCAAAGGCTTGAGCTGCATGACCCGCGTGTTGATCACAGGCCTGGAGAGAATACGCGATAACCCTTGAGGGGTTCAAAGATCTGCGAAGGTTTTTTGATGCTGGCGAAATCCAGCAGGCGTTTTTCGCGCCCCTGGGTATCAGCCACATGTGCTGGAAAACCCACTTTCAGGTAAGCATTCTGATAAAGATAGTTATTGGCGAGATAACAGGGAGTTTTCACGCTATCTGGAATTGCGCTAAAAGTCTTACGGTTTTGCTGCATCAAAACATACTGGTACTGGCTCAACGCAGTGGCCACATCAGGCAGCAGACCTGCGAAATTTACCGAAGTTTTGCACAACTCCCCCTGCGCGAAGAAGCTATTTTCTACGGCAACCAGGTTATTGATATGTGGCGCATCCACCAACACCCTGCGCTTTATGCTGAAATCAATCTGTACATCCAGCTCGACCTGAGCACTGCGCTGGATAAACATCTCTGATTGATCATCCTGATTGTAATTATGGATCTCACCCTTTACGCGGTCGAACAGGGTGAAGTCACCGTCATCCTCTCCTTCATCCAGACGTAGATAGCGTTTATTAACCAGTACTCGCGTGGTATAGGGCGCAATACCGGGCTCGACCTCCTCAAAAATCACCTGCGTCACCGGAATATCAGCAGCCATCCCCAGCTTACAGGCCATCACCAATCCCAAACTTAATACCACCAGTAATTTCTTCATAAACAGTTTTCCAGCTGATTTAATTCATCTTCTTCAAAACCGGCCTGTATCCTTGCGGCATGATTAAACGGCCCGCGCAAATTCCCTGCAAAATATTGATCAATCAGGCAGCGAAAGGTTGCTCGCGCATCCAGCCCCCTTTGCTCGCAACAATATTGATACCATCGATTGCCAATCGCAACATGACCAATCTCTTCCTGATAAATGATCTGCAGGATATCCACCGTGCGTTGATCACCGATCTGGGAAAATTTTTGCATCAGCCCCGGCGTCACATCCAGCCCCCTGGCCTCCATCACCCTGGGCACCAGCGCCATACGATGCAACACGTCATGACGTGTCTTGCATACCATGTCCCACAGGCCGTTGTGCGCGCTACAGGCACCATAACTGGAGCCCAGATCCCTCAGGTAATCGGCGATCAGGCTAAAGTGGTAAGCCTCTTCAGCCGCCACCTGTAGCCAGTCGCTGATATAGGCGTCAGGCATTTCACGGAAACGATAGGCCGCATCCAGCGCCAGGTTAATTGCGTTAAATTCAATATGCGCAAAGGCATGTAGCATGACCACCCGCCCCTGCTCAGTTGCCAGACTGCGGCGAGGCACCTCGCGCGGGTCCACCAGTTGAGGTTTACAGGGACGCCCAGGGTCATCGATATCCTGTACTGGATCATCACCTACACGTTGCAATTTGCGTTGTGACCAGTCCTGTACAAGCTGCTTAGCCAGCCGACATTTTGCTGATACGTCAGTCTCTGCAATCGCCTGGTAAATAGCTGCGTAGAGATCAACCGTCATGAATAACTAGCCAAGCCCCCGCGCGATATCGCGTGTAATGTCTTCAATATCTTCCAGACCAACCGCGATACGTATCAGGCCTTCGCTAATACCGGAAAGTCGCTTCTGTTCATCGCTTAAGCGGCCATGCGTTGTCGTCGCAGGATGGGTGATGGTAGTTTTGGTATCACCCAGATTAGCCGTGATAGACAGCATTCTAGTCTCATCAATCAGGCGCCATGCTTGCTCTCGCCCGCCCTTAAGCTG
The DNA here is from genome assembly GCA_050288105.1 of Gammaproteobacteria bacterium. Classification (GTDB taxonomy): domain Bacteria; phylum Pseudomonadota; class Gammaproteobacteria; genus JACNJF01. The sequence continues at coordinate 153,306 of JBNKDE010000006.1, read as the reverse complement.
GAAGGAAACGATGCCGCCAAAATCCTTTTGCTGCGCCTTTGCCAGCTGATGTTGGGGATGATCGGCCAGACCAGTATAAAATACGCGCTCAACCTGGTCATGCTGCTGCAGGAATTCAGCCAGTTGCAGTGCATTCTGCGAGTGCGCTTTCATACGCAGTGACAGGGTTTCCAGCCCTTTCAGGGCAACCCAGGCGTTGAATGGACTCATACTGGGCCCACCCGATCGAATCACACCAAATACTTCAGTACCGACCAGCTGTTTATTACCGACCACAGCACCACCAACAATGCGTCCCTGTCCATCCAGGTATTTGGTCGCCGAGTGCACGATGATATCCGCGCCGAACTTCAAAGGTTGCTGTAAGGCTGGCGTACAGAAACAGTTATCCACCACCAGCAGACAATCATGTGCATGCGCCAGATCTGCCAGCGCCTGTATATCTGCCACCTCGGATAATGGATTAGAAGGCGTTTCCAGAAACAGGATACGTGTTTGAGGTGTGATCGCCTGTGCCCAGGCATCGATATCAGTCAAATCGATAAAAGTGGTATTCACACCAAACTTGCTCAGATATTTTTCGAATAGCACGGTGGTCGTTCCAAATACCGAGCGCGAACACAGCATGTGATCACCAGTCTTCAGTAGCGCCAGGCACACCGACAGGATCGCTGCCATGCCGGATGCTGTTGCAACGCAACTCTCAGCACCTTCTAGCGCTGCCAGGCGTTGTTCAAAGTTGCGCACGGTAGGGTTGGTGAAACGCGCATAGATATTGCCCGGTAAATCCCCGGAAAATCGTGCAGCCGCTTCTGCCGCAGAGGCGAACACAAAGCTGGAGGTAGGGAAAATTGGCTCACTGTGTTCATTCTCAGCCGTACGCTGATGACCAGTTCGAATCGCCAGGGTATCAAAATTGTAACAATCGTCGTTCATGCTTTACTCCCAGAAGTTAGGACTCGGGAGGGTTTCATATTGAAGTGTTATCGATCAATAACACGTCACCCTCTTTAGCCAGATTTATTAAGCGCCTGCAAGCCGAGATACAAATCGGCGCTATACCGTATAACCTTAAACAGAGACTTTCCCGCTGTCAAATTCTGGGTCTCAATGCTTGGTGTTCATTTTATCGACCACGGCCATTCCTATCGCAGAAATCACAAAGGTCAGGTGGATAATCACATACCACATGAGTTTTTCATTCTCTATCGATTCAGCATCCATAAACTTCTGCAGCAGGTGAATCGATGATATCGCCACGATAGACGCCGCCACCTTTTGTTTTAAACTGCCAGAGTCGAGCTTTCCCAGCCACGCCAGTTTTTCTTTATGGTCTTCCAGGTCCAGCTGCGAAATAAAGTTTTCATAGCCGCTAAACATCACCATCACCAGCAAGCCTCCGACCAGTGACAGATCGATGAGTGAGAGCACTACCAGCACTAGATCAGATTCAGAAGATGAAAAAACCAGGGGAAATATATGGAATATTTCCTGGAAAAATTTTGCTGCCAGTAACACCAATGCCAGCGAAAGTCCGATATAGATTGGCGCTAATAACCAGCGACTGGCATAAAAAATAGATTCAACGAATCGTTCCATAAGGGACCTGAGTGCTCTGTAAAAATTGTCGCGATACTAGCAGATTCAAAACGAATAATCAGCGTCTAACTTGCGCTAACACCCGCAAATTAATAACCCTGCGTTATTCAATGATCACCAGATCATTCTCATCAACCTGATCAAACAGGTCGATCACATCGTGGTTTCTCATTCTGATGCAACCCTGTGATACAGGCTGCCCGATATGCGCTTCATCTGGCGTACCGTGGATATAGATATAGCGATCAAAGGTATCGACTTCACCGCCCTGATTCCAGCCTGGCTGTAAGCCCTGTAACCAGAGAATCCTGCTGCTGATAATATCCTGCTCGCCCTGATAGTCTTCTGCATAGCTCAGCTGATCAGTTGCTACACGCGCTTTAAACACGCGCCCCAGCGGTTCTCCCTGACCAATTTTGCGCGCAATTTTATGAATACCCAGCGGCGTTTTGTAACTGTTAATCTGTTGACCAGAACCCCGGCGTGAAGTGGAAACCGGGTAACTTCGCTGCGGCACAGAGTCCTGCCTGACCAGGATGAGTAACTGCTGATCTATATTGATGTAAATGAGCGCGTGATCAATATTGCAGTCAGTCTGGTCAATATCAGCTGCATGGAGTAGATGTTGAAGCCGCTGCCATAACAACATATTACTGTGCGATCAGGCGTTATTGTGCAATTCCATGCCAACGACCTGTAACTCATCCTTAGATTGCTTGGCACTGTCGTTACGGATGGATTGCACCTTATTCAGGTAGTCAGTGCTGATATTCTGGGTTACATACTTGCCGTTAAAACAGGAGCAATCAAACTCGGTAATTGACTTGTTACCTTTACGCACTGCTTCAATCAGGTCTTCCAGATCCTGATAAACCATCCAGTCAGCGCCTATCAGTTCACCCACTTCCTGTGCTGTGCGGTTATGCGCAATTAACTCATCGACCGCAGGCATGTCGATACCGTAAACATTGGGGAATCTTACTGGTGGTGCCGCTGAAGCCATATACACCTTATTGGCACCGGCATCACGCGCCATTTCGATAATCTGCTGCGACGTGGTGCCACGCACAATAGAGTCATCGACCAGCAGTACATTTTTGCCCTTAAACTCAATATCAATCGGATTCAGTTTACGCCTCACTGATTTCCTGCGCAGGGTCTGGCCGGGCATGATAAAGGTACGTCCGATATAACGATTCTTGATAAAGCCTTCACGAAATTTAACACCCAGGTGATACGCCAGTTCCATTGCGGAAGGCCTGCTGGTATCCGGTATGGGGATCACCACGTCAATATCATGGTCCGGCCTTTCACGTAGAATTTTTTCAGCCAATTTAACGCCCATCCGTAAACGTGCCTTGTACACATAGATGTCGTCAATAACCGAGTCAGGTCTTGCCATATAAACGTGTTCGAAGATACAGGGGGTAAGCTGGGTTTTTTCAGCACACTGGCGGATATGCACTTCGCCAGTATCCGATATATAGATTGCCTCGCCCGGTTTCAGGTCAGCAATCAATTCAAAGCCTGAAGTCTGTAATGCCACAGATTCTGAAGCAACCATGTACTCAGTACCCAGATCAGACTGACGTTTTCCATAGACCACTGGTCGTATCCCGCAAATATCTCGAAATGCCAGAATGCCGCGACCCGTTAACATGGCTACCACAGCGTAGGCGCCTTCGATACGTTTATGCGTAGCACTCACCGCGGCGAAGATATCATCGACCTCCAGCTTCAGCTTGCCGGATTCCTGTAGCTCATGTGCAAGCACATTGAGCAATACCTCTGAATCTGATTCAGTGTTGATGTGACGACGATCCTCAGCGTAGAGATCCGCCTTGAGCTTGTCGACATTGGTTAAATTACCATTATGTGCAAGCGAGATACCGTAGGGGGAATTAACATAAAAGGGTTGTGCCTCGGCTGAAGAGGAGCAGCCAGCGGTCGGATAACGAACATGACCTATACCCATGTTACCCAGCAGTTTCAGCATATGGCGCGTATGGAAAACATCGCTAACCTGGCCATTATCCTTACGCAGGTGAAGTTTATTACCCTCACAGGTGACCATACCGGCAGAATCCTGCCCTCTGTGCTGCAACACTAGCAGACTATCGTAAATCACCTGAGCTACGGGCTGAATACCAACGATTCCAACAATTCCACACATACGACTATCTCTTGGGCTGGAAGATTAAAAACTAAAACGACTGGCGACTTCGGCAGGCAGGAAGTCCTTTATCCACACCGCCACCTTCATAAAATGGTCCACCATCATGGATTCCTGCCACCAGCTTTCCGTAGGGATGGGGGTTAAGCCTGCAAACAATACAATCATTGCTACAATCAAAACGCCCCGGGCGGCACCAAAAATCATACCCAGCATTTTATCGGTACCACTCAATCCTGTCTTGGAGACGAGCTGGCTTACCATATAGTTAATAATTGCGCCGACAATCAGGGTCAGAATAAATAAGGCGCCAAACGCGGCTGCCAGGCTGATGGTGGGAGATTCTATATATGGTGCAAAGATTTCGGCCAAAGCAGGATGATATCTGAGTGCGATAAAGCCTGCGACCAGCCAGGTAGCGAGCGAGATTGACTCCTTAACAAATCCCCGCACCAAACTGATTAAACAGGAAATCAGAATCACTACCAGGATTGCGATATCGAACCAGCCCATCATTGCCCCTATGTTTGGAAAAGCGCGATTTTAACACGCGCGCTTTGCCAGCGTCCTCATAAAACGTCCAATCAGCAGGGTTAAATTTAAAATGATCGCTTCATTTTTCATACTTCATCAGCCATCCCTTGATATTGTATTTTGCGAGCACTTTATTCTTGACCACCCTGGCACCCTCTCGTGTCAGGAAGGGTCCCATGCGCACGCGATAGCTCAGCTTTCCATTCTGGGTGAATTTTTCGATAAACACGGCTGCCAGGCGAGATTTCCGCAATTTGTCACGCTGCGCGTAGGCCTTGTCTTTGTCGTGAAAACTGCCGACCTGGATTACCCATTGCTCTCCACCCACTTGCGCTTTGCCAGCGTCTGCAGGCTCGGGAGCTGGCGGATTGTCAGCTTCAGCCAGTGGTTTTGCAACAGGGGTGGTTTCAGTGACGGTTTCAGGTGGAGGGTTATCAGCTAGCTGCTGAGCCTCCTCCTCGGCAGGCTGAGACTCTGTACTGGAAGTGGGTGCATCACTGATCTCGTCGACTACGGTTGAACTCATCGCGGGAAGTGCATCGACCTCACGCTTTAACTCGATGACCTGTTGCTTCACATCAACACGTGACGCCACTGGTGGCGGGACAGGAATTTTGACATCCAACGTTTCCAGATGCTGACCGGATCCATCCAGAATCATCGGCAAAAATATCACAGCGAGCGCAAAAATAACGCTAATACCAACCAGTCGCTGTTTAAGTTGTTGATCCATGAGAGCTCAGAAATTTTCGGAAAAGTTTAAAACGGCTTCTACGGTAAGGAAGGACCCCGTAGCCAGAAGTATATCCTGATTACCCAATGAAGGCATGGCATCTGATAAAGCATCAGCGACTGAATCAAACAGGCGAACCTTACTTAACTGGTCAGCAACCCTTTGTGCAAGTTGCTGAGCCGTCATACCTCTGTCACCAGTGAGGCCCACCAGCCACCATTCATCAACATAATCAGCCAGTTCAGCCACATAGGCAGCACTGTCCTTATCTTCCAGCATACCGAGTAGGACCACGACTTTATGCCGTGGTTTCAAGGTTTTTAAAAAATCGGCAATTACCAGCGCAGCCTGCGGGTTATGGCCCACATCAACCATAACAGGAACGGGGAAGCTGCTGTTTTTTAGTGTCTGTAATCGTCCCATGCAGCTCAGCCCTGAAAACCCAGCGGCGATATGCTGTTGATCCATACCCTTTAGACAGCCAAGCAATTCCAGGCCCGCCAGCACAGCGGATAAATTTTGAGCCTGGTGAGCACCGGGCAAAGGAGAGCTGAAAGTGGCCTCATGTGCACGCCCCTGCCAGTGCACCCTGTCTTCCAGCCAACGATACTGGTAATCCCTGCCTGCAAGCGAGTAATCGCAGCCCAGTTGCTCCAGGCATGCGAGAACCGATTGCGGAGGATTGTGATCGCTACACACCGCCAGTCCTCCCTGGCGTAAGATCCCGGCTTTTTCTATCCCAATGGTTTCACGGTCATTGCCCAACCAGCTCTGATGATCCAGCCCTATCGGCGTAAGATGAGCAAGCTCGGCATCGATAATATTTACCGCGTCCAGGCGCCCTCCAAGACCAACCTCGAGAATGGAAAAATCAGGCGCCAGGTCACTCATGATCACCAGAGCAGCCAGGGTCCCGAATTCAAAATAAGTGAGCGGTATGTCGTCACGCTGCTGATCAATGCGCTCGAAAGCAGCACATATCTGCTGGTCTGGTACTGCCTGCAGGTTAACTTTAATGCGCTCGTTATAGTGTATTAAATGAGGAGAGGTATAACTGGCGACCGTAAAGCCTGCGTTATTCAGCCAGGTTTCGTAAGCCGCAACGGTAGAGCCTTTACCATTAGTCCCAGCCACCGTAATCACACGACTGAGCGAGCCCAGATTTAATCGCTGGAAAACTTTTGACACTCGCTCCAGACCCAGCTCAATCGATTTGGGGTTGAGCTGTTGCTGCCAGTCTAGCCAGTCTTGCAGTTGTTCAAATCGCATGCTTAAACTTTTACGCGCTTCAATAGATAGCAGATTTCCCCAATATCAATCAGGGTCAGAAGGTGATTTTCTGGAAGGTATGAGAATGAGCACCGGGAAGATCAGGGGGCCAAAAATACTCGCCAGGACGCCCCAGAGAACACCATTTAAACCCTTTTTTTCGGCCATCTGATGCGCCAAACCGATACAAAGTAGCGCAACTAAGATGATTACTGCCAGGCTATACCATTGCATAATAAGCTCAGGGAGCAGGTTGCGCTGTCAACATGGCACAGATAGAACTTACCTTGTCGCGCAGCTCTCGACGATCAACAATCATATCAATCGCGCCATGCTCAAGCAGGAACTCACTACGCTGAAATCCCTCTGGCAGCTGCTCGCGTACGGTTTGCTCGATAACCCTTGGACCAGCAAAACCGATCAGTGCATTAGGCTCAGCAATATGGATATCGCCCAGCATCGCAAAACTTGCCGATACACCACCCATCGTGGGATCGGTCAAAACCGAAATAAAAGGTATACCTCGTCTGGACAGACGGGTAAGTACTGCACTGGTTTTAGCCATCTGAAACAGTGAAAACAGCGCTTCCTGCATGCGCGCGCCACCACTGGCAGAGAAACACACGAGCGGAATATTATGCTCCAGGCAGACATTGGCTGCGCGCACAAACTTCTCACCGACTACCGAGCCCATTGAGCCGCCCATGAAACTAAACTCAAATGCAGCGGCGACCAGATTGACACCTTTAACCGAACCCTTTATAGCAATCAGGGCGTCTTTTTCACCGGTTGCTTTTTGCGCGGCATTTAATCTGTCCCGATACTTTTTATCGTCCTTAAATTTGAGTACATCTTCGGCTTCAAGATTAGGTGCAATTTCTGTACGCCCTTCTTCGTCCAGAAACTGTTCCAGGCGACGACGCGCAGGCTGGCGCATATGATGATCACACTTGGTACAGACATCCTTATTTCGTTCCAGCTCGGCACGATAAATAATGGCATCACAGGCATTACATTTAGCCCAGAGACCTTCAGGTACATTCTTTTTATCGTTACCCCCGCTGGTGCGGATGGAGGGTAGTAACTTGTCAAACCAGCTCATAATATTACCTGTGAATTATTGTTGCCTCATCCATCATGCTACGCATTTCATGCATGAGTTCAGCCGACTTAAGATTCATCATCTGCTGATCATTCTGGTTTTCAGCAATCCTGTTAACCAGAGCAGATCCGACGACGACAGCATCGGCTATTTTTGCCACAGCCTGTGCGGTTTTTCCATCCTTGATACCAAAACCTACACCAACTGGCAAATTAGAAATAGATCGAATTTGTTGCAGCTTCTCTGCTACCGAGTCAACATCCAGCGTGTTAGCGCCAGTGACACCTTTCAGTGAAACATAATATAGATAACCGGACGCCAGATTATTGATTTTTTTTATGCGGTCAACATCCGTGGTTGGAGAAATCAGGAAAATTGTATTAATTCCATATTGTTGCATCAATGCTGCAAATTCCTCACCCTCTTCCGGCGGCATATCGACAACCAGAACCCCATCGACGCCCGCTGCTGAGGCCTGCTCGGCAAACTGCTGATAGCCCATTATCTCTATCGGATTCAGGTAACCCATTAAAACCACCGGGGTCGCGTTATCCGTTTTTCTAAACTCGGCAACCATAGATAACACATCTCTCAGGCTTACATGGTGAGCCAACGCTCTTTCATCAGCAGCCTGGATCACGGGACCGTCTGCCATAGGATCAGAAAATGGAACACCCAGCTCGATGATGCTGGCGCCCGATGAGACCAGTTGATGCATCAGGGGTACAGTAAAATCCGGCTGTGGGTCACCTGCGGTAATAAAGGGGATTAACGCTTTTTTCTGACCCAGCTCAGCAAACGTTTGACTGATTCTGCTCATAACTGAATACCTTCCAGCTCTGCGATGGTATTGATATCTTTGTCACCACGACCCGACAGATTAACCAGTATGATCTGATCCGCAGGCTTTTCTGCAGCCAGCTTGCAGGCATAAGCTACAGCATGTGAGGACTCCAGCGCAGGAATAATACCTTCCACTCGGGTCAGTTCATGGAATGCGGCCAACGCTTCTTTATCCGTCACGGTTGTGTAGGTAGCACGATTGGTTTCTTTCAACCAGGCATGCTCTGGGCCTACTCCAGGATAATCCAGCCCCGCCGACACACAATGAGTCTCGGTAATCTGTCCATCGGTATCGGTCATCAGGTAAGTTCTGTTGCCATGTAAGATGCCAGGTACGCCAGCGGTCAAAGGTGCAGCATGATGACCAGACTCAACGCCATCACCCCCCCCTTCTACGCCATAGATTTCAATCTCGCGATCATTCAGAAATTCATGAAATAACCCGATAGCATTGGAACCACCGCCCACACAGGCAACCAGGGCATTGGGTAATTTTCCCGCTGCCTGCATCATTTGCTGACGCGCTTCTCGACCAATAATGGTTTGAAAATCTCTCACCATGGCTGGATAAGGATGCGGTCCAGCTACGGTGCCGATAATATAAAAGGTATCATCAATATTAGTCACCCAGTCACGCATGGCTTCGTTCAGGGCGTCTTTCAGGGTAGCAGAACCAGAACTCACCGGCACCACCTTCGCACCCAGTAGCTTCATACGATAAACATTGGGTGCCTGGCGTTGAATATCCTCTGCACCCATGAACACAACACATTCCAGCCCCAGTCGCGCGGCTACCGTGGCGGAAGCGACACCATGCTGGCCCGCTCCGGTTTCCGCGATAATACGTTTTTTGCCCATACGCTTGGCGAGCAGGGCCTGACCAATCGTATTGTTGATTTTGTGTGCCCCGGTGTGATTTAAATCTTCACGTTTCAACCAGATTTGTGCACCACCGATTTTCTGTGTCAGGCGCTCAGCGAAATATACCGGGCTGGGGCGGCCCACATAATGCTGTAAATCTCGATCAAATTCTTTCTGAAACTCTGGATCTTTGGAGAACCGTTCATAGGCCTCTCGCAGTTCCTGCAGTGGCCCCATTAGAGTTTCAGCGACAAATAAGCCACCGAAACGACCAAAATGGCCGCGTTCGTCAGGATACTGGTTATAGTCTGTTACGGTTTCAACCTTGGCAGTCGGCACGATGAACCTCTTTACAAAATTGCTGGATTAATAGTAAGTCTTTGACACCCCGAGATTTTTCGACTCCACTGCTAACGTCAACAGCCCAGGGCTTAACCTGAGCAATGGCATCAGCCACATTCAGTGGAGTTAAACCACCCGCCAGAATAAGCGGATAGTGGAAATTAGAAGGAACCTTCGACCAGTCAAATGTATCACCTGTCCCCCCCAAGCGTCCAGCAGCATTGCTATCCATCAGAAAGCCCTGTGCATATGCGTACTCAGCGGCATAGCGATCCGGATGATCAACACTGGCCATAGGTATGGCCTTAATATAAGGCAACCCCCATCGCTGACACATGTCTGGCGATTCTGTTCCATGGAACTGCAGGCAATCAGGCTTCAGTTGCTCTACTACCTGCGCCACCCAGTCGGCATTTTCATTCAGGAATAATGCCGTTAGCGTAACAAATGCGGGCAGCTGACGCCGGATTGAAATCGCCTGTTGCAGTTCAATATAGCGCGGACTGGGGGTGTGAAATACCAGACCAATTGAGTCAGCGCCATAATCGGCCGCCAGTTGCGCTTCTTCCAGCGATTGTAACCCGCAGATCTTAATTCGAGTTCGATGGGTCATGTTATTTGAGGGCATAAGGTTTCTAAAATTCTGCTAAAAAAGGTTTGGTCTGCGTACACTGACTGGCAGTACGAATGCTTCAGGATAATAGGGTTGCAAAAAATAAAGTCCCGATGCAGCGGCAGTCATCGCTGCCTGGCGCCTGTCGCGCGCCTGCAAAACTTCACCCAACCACTCGACCGGATACTCGCCGCGACCTATCGCAATCAGGCTACCACTGATATTCCTGACCATATGATGTAAAAATGCATTGGCCTTGACATCTATATAAATCAAATCACTGTGACGACTCACCTGTATGGAATGAATATCTCTAATCGCAGATTTAGCCTGGCAACCGGCTGCACGGAATGATGTAAAGTCATGCTCTCCTAACAACTGTTGAGCGGCGATGTGCATTTTATCATCATCCAGCGTCTGATGCTGCCAGCAAACTTTATCGTGGAACAGCGCACTGGGTATTTCAGAGTTCAGGATGATATAGCGATAACTCCTGGCAATAGCACTAAAACGCGCATGAAAATCTTCCGGCATCGCCTGCACCCAGAGAATACGAATATCTTTTGGTAATCGACAATTGGCACCCAGCATCCAGGCTCGATCAGAGCGCAGTGCAGTAGTATCAAAGTGTACAACCTGCTGGCAAGCGTGCACCCCGGTATCTGTGCGCCCCGCACAAACCAGCTCAATCGCATGATCAGCTACAAAAGAGACTGCTGCTTCAACATGCTGCTGCACCGATGGACTATGGGACTGTTTTTGCCAGCCGCAGTAAGCTGAGCCTTCATACTCAATTCCCAGCGCTACTCTATTCATTTAAAAATTCGTATTCCGCTTGATTGCGATAGGTACATTATCTGATCCAATAAAAAAGCCTGTTATAGACATAACAGGCTTTAGTTAGTTACCCAGATGAAGTGCTATTTTATCTGCTGCAATAACCCGGTAGCCTCAGCCTTTTGCTCTTCGCTACCTTCGGCAAGTACCTCTTCCAGACTGCTTCTGGCTCCCTCAGCATCACCCATATCAATAAATGCTTTGGCCAGATCAAGTTTGGTGCCCACTTCATCAACATCATCAGGCAGCATGAGATCTTCAATATCATCCATGCCATCGAGCGCATCCACATCATCATCAAAATCACCAGGAGCGAATGTACCCGTTTTTTCAATGCCAGCATCAGTATCCACTTCATCCTGCGCATCCGACTCTACAGGAATCTCAAACTCGCCAGTCATGTCAGCGGGTCTGAACTCGGTGATGTCATCGCCATCGTCTTCTTCGGCTGAAAACGCTTCAATGTCTGATGGTGTGAAGCCCCCAGTCTGAAGATCCGCTGAAGTCATGTCGGACATATCAAGATCCAGCGCAGCGTCTAAATGCTGTGTTCCTTCAATATCGTCTGTTTCCTGCTCTTCTGCGCCAAGCTCATCTGCATCCAAAACCATGGTTTGTAAAGTGCCTTCAGGCGCTTCTTCCAGGTCTTCATCCAGAGAGATGTCTGCAAGATTGATTTCATCTGTATTATTAAATGCTGACTCTGACTCATCTGACTCATCTGACTCATCTGACTCAGCCTCTTCGGAACCAATTTCCAGGACAATATCGTCATCATCCATTTCCGGAAGCTTATCCAGATCAGGTGCCTCAACCGTATCATCAAGTTCAACCAGGGAAGCATCTTCCTCGAGATTCTCAACATCGCTTGACAGGTCCAGGTCATCAGGCAGGTCAAAACTTAACGCATCATCATCTTCGATAGCTTCAGCTTCCTCGGCTGACAGATCGAGATCATCAATGCTGGCCTCATTGCTATCGCCCAAATCCAGGTCAAAATCACCGATTTCATCCGGCAGTTCATCTTCCTGTAAGGCTGACCCAGCGCGTTCAATCTCGTCATCGACTTTAGTTTCAGAAAAGTCATCCAGCTCAGGAGGTATCTGCTGAGTATCGGTTAAGCCGGTATCAGACTCGCCCAGATCAGAAGTATTAATCGCATCAAAATTTTGCGTATCTACACTTAAATCGAAATCGGTATTCGAGTAATCGGTAATATCCTCGTCAGCACCAATATCAAAGTCGGCTGTTTCTGGCTTAGCAAACTCAAGGTCTTCAACGGAGAGATCGCTATCCTGTGCGCCAGCAAATAAATCGTTTTCAGGGGCCAGCTCATATCCCATAATCTGCACGCGGTTCCAGTATCTGTCTGCGGCTCCGCCCAGTGATTTCAACGCTACCGCTTCCTTAACAAATAGATCTTTATTCCTGGTTGCAAAGTAGGTATCCAGCAGCTTGGCTCGGTAGTCAGCGCGATCAGGCGCGTTCTCAAGATTCTCTTTCAGTAAATCTTCAGCGTTTTCGTACAAACCATAGGCAAGGTATACATCAACCTCATTCAGCACATCATCCTGTTCTTCTTCGACTGCAGCTAGCTCAGTTTCTGTTTTCTGCATTTCTTCTGCAGAGATGACGGCAGTCCTGGCAAACTCATCTTCATCTTCAGGAATATCAGCAAGCATGGAGGCGGTATCTACCAGATCATCTTCATCATCCGTTAACTCAGGCCCTGCCACCTCCTCTTCGGTTGGGACATGGATAGGAGTCGCATCATCATCTACCAGCGAGTCATCTGACTCTTCAACGGTTATACCCTGATCCTGCTCAGCTGACTTACGACGGCGTAAAAATAACAGCCCCAGTAAAAGTACAACAATAGCCGCGATGCCACCTAAAATGATGGGGTCACTAAACAGGCTATCCGCCTCAGGAACCATATCCATGATGCCACTATCAGGTGTCTCAGTAACGATCACTGGCGCAGGTGCGGGTACAGGCTCATCAGCCTGCATGCCGCCATCAGTACTCATGCTATCTGTCTGCTGTTGTTCCTGTTCAGGGACGGTAGGCAGGACAGTTTCTGCTTCGGTTGAGTCGGCCATGTTATCGGTCATGGTGTCGCTCATTTGACCTGGAGCGGCTTCTTCAACCATTTCGTTTGCGGGTGTTTCAGTTTCTTCGGCAGTAATCTTTTCAGCCGCATCGATCATTACATCACTGGGCTGCTCTTCAACCATACCACTGGAGTCCTGCGTAGTGGTTGCTGGCATTTCCTCTTCAGCTGCCTGCTGCTGTTGAAGCTGGGCTAAACTGTTATCAGTAATCTGGACGATCTTCTGCAGCTCTTCGACCTTCTTGAGCTGAGCTTCCAGTTCGCTCACTCTCGACTTTAAATCCTGATTTTCTAGACGCGAGGCTTCCAGTTCTTCTTCCGCAAGCGCCAGTTGTTTGCGCACCTGATTTACATCTGCTGAGGTATCGGAGGTCATACTGGCGGTGGTAGATTCTTCATTGCCAGGAGCCAGCAGGCTCAGCTGTCCAGTTTCTGTTTGTGCAGGTTCAGAGGTAACCGTTGTATCCGCCACCGGACTACCCGCAGTTGCTGCGCCGGTTTTTCTGGCAACGTAATCGTCCCATAAGCCGTTTTGCTCCAGCACCTGGGCATAGGCCTGTTGCTTATTCCAGTCATCGTAAGTGGAGGCATCGGGAGTTCGAATGACCGCACCAACCTTCAGGTTGTTGATGTTGTTCTGTCCGAAAGCATCAGGATTCATCGCCTGTATGGCAAGCATAACCTGAGCCATACTATGCTCATCATCTTTCAGCTGCGATGCGATTCCCCATAGCGTATCACCACGGGTCACTACAATTTCATTCTGCAGAGAAGCAGGTTCGGTATAGGTGGCAGGCTGGGTATAGGTAGGCTCTGGAGTGGATTGCGTTGCTGGTTCGCTAACTGCTGACTCATCTGTTTGTTCGCTGAGTGCAATCGGTTGCGGCTGAGCTTCTGCTTCACTCTCCATGGCCATGCTGTCCATGGGGGCAGCTTGTGAAGTCGTTGCTGGCGCGGGTGCTTGAGCGACGGGCTCATCTGCAACCTGTGGTGCCTGTTGCGGCTGCTGTGCAAAATAGGGAGGGTCCAGCAGAATCGTATATTCTCTAAGCAGACGACCTTTGGCCCAGTCAGCTTCAATCAGAAAATTTAAAAAAGGTTCCTTAATCGCAGTTTTGGTTGAGACCAGTATTTTCGCTGACTGACCATCTTCTGATTTTTCAATCTGAAAACGCAGTTTGGATAGATCGGAGGCGCGCTCAAGGCCAGCTTTGCGAAAAGCATCACGACTTGCAAGACTGACCAGTAGATCATCTATTTCACCAGGCCTTGCTGCAACGACCTCGATATCAGCCTTAAGTGGCTGATTTAAATACGAATTAACTTCGATTTCACCCAGGCCCAGGGCGAAGCTACTGAGTGGAAAACACAGTAACGCTGTCCAAAGTGATAAAATTATTCCCGATTTACGCACGCTTAGTCTCCCAAACTCCCTAACGAATTTTTATTAAAAAGCCCTGTATGAACAGTAATCTGTCTATTAAGTCAGAGAATTTACTTTAAAGAAAACACTTTCACAAGTAGTTGTAACTATAGATTATAAAAAAGATTTTAGCAAAACTTCCAGGATATTCAGGTAATTCTGCACCAATCCATTTCTAATTGAATCAGCAATTATCCAGAAATGCAGTCTTTTAGCATCCTTTTGGGGCTGATTCAGGTCAAACACCACAACTTCCGAGCGATTTTGACAGTGGGTCAAGGGGCTCACTGGTTGATTGCTCAGAGTCACACCATCTATAGCACTAAATCTCTTAATTGCCTCTTCTAAAGTAATCTCATCTGCCAATTGCAGGGAAACCGATAACGCCATCCCATGCATAGCAGGCACCAGTATATTGCTGATCGAGCAGTCAATTGCACCTCCCAGTGCAACTGACAGCTGGTATTCGAGTTCATCACTGGATACTTCAGGAAGCATATTAAAAGCCAGTTGCAAAGGAAACAAACTATTTTCGGCTTCGCGACTGTTTAACAGATTTATCGTTTGTCTGGCAAGTTGTTCAATACCTGATTTTCCATATAGAGCGGCGGACAGTACATTCACACTGTGTAAGGATTTTATTGCCGTCGATTGCAGCAATGGCTTGATAACCACCATTAATGTAGACACTTCGGCACAGGGCAACTTAATCGTTGCCGGTTTAGCCGGCAGGTTTTGATCAAGCAGGTATAAGGCTTCCGTCTTCTGATCTCGGTAATGACTGATCACATAGGTGTCAGAGTGCTGTAACAGACTTTCCAGCTCAGCATCGGATTGTAGTAACAATACTGCGGTCAGATCTTCATAATCGTATTCGTATTGATCGCCGACACTCAGATAGGTATCGCCATACGCCAGTCGGTTGCCGGCTTCATCGCTGGTATCAAGTAAAACGACAGAATCCGACTTGATGCCGGATTCTGCCATTTGCTGAATTAAAACCTCTGCCAGTAGACTGCTGGCGTGGGTTATTGCAATCAGAGGTTGAGTCATCTTTGCAGTAAAATATTTATCATTCTACGCAATGGTTCAGCCGCACCCCACAGCAGTTGATCCCCCACTGTAAAGGCCGACAGATACTCTTCACCCATCGCCATCTTACGCAAACGACCTACAGGAATATCCAGCGTGCCAGTTACTGCTGCGGGTGACAGCTGACGCATGGAAATGTCACGATCATTGGGTAACACTTTGACCCAGTCGTTGGCTTTTGCCAGCATGTCATGGATTTCATCCATCGGCAGATTCTGCTTCAGTTTGATTGTCAAAGCCTGAGAATGGCAACGCATTGCGCCGATACGTACGCATAACCCATCAATAGGAATCAGGTTATCGGAACGACCCAGGATCTTGTTGGTCTCTACGCCCCCTTTCCACTCTTCCTTACTCTGTCCGTTTTCCAGCTGGACATCGATCCAGGGGATCAGGCTACCCGCCAGCGGCACGCCAAACTGGTCAGTAGGATAACCCGCTGATCGAATATGTTCAGCCACCTTACGATCAATATCCAGAATCGCGGAAGCTGGATCGACTAACAGATCATGTACAGATTGCTCAATACTACCCATCTGACTGATTAGCTCACGCATATTACGCGCACCGGCACCCGATGCGGCCTGGTAGGTCATCGCACTAATCCATTCGACCTGGTCGTTCTGCAGCAAGCCACCCAAAGCCAGCATCATCAGGCTCACAGTGCAGTTACCACCGATAAAGTCTTTCTTGCCTGCATCCAGTGCCGCATCGATTACATTGCGATTGACCGGGTCCAGAATGATAATGGTATGGTCTTTCATGCGCAGTGCAGAAGCGGCATCGATCCAGTAGCCTTTCCAGCCACTCGCACGCAGATCATCATAAACCTGTTTGGTATAGTCCCCACCCTGACAGGTCACGATGGCATCCATAGACTTCAGTGACTCCAGATCATTCGCATCCATTAGTGGTGGAATATCTTTACCAATATCAGGCCCTGCCTGGCCCACCTGGGAAGTGGTAAAGAACACAGGCTCCGCAATATTCGCAAAATCATTTTCTTCGCGCATGCGTTGCATCAATACGGAACCAACCATCCCGCGCCAACCGATAAAACCGACTCTTTTCATTTTTTTACCCTAATTTTTGTAAAGCCCTGACTACCGCATCGCCCATCTCACTGGTGCTGACATAGGAGCCACCATCAGCGATATCCTGAGTACGAATACCTTTGTCAAGTACATCACTCACTGCCTGGTCAATTCGATCAGCCAGCTCTGCCTGATTCAGGCTGTAACGCAGCATCATACCTACCGACAGAATAGTCGCCAGAGGATTCGCTGTATTACGGCCTGCAATATCGGGTGCCGAACCGTGGATAGGTTCGTACATACCCTTACCATTCTTATCCAGCGATGCGGAAGGCAACATACCGATAGAACCCGTTAACATCGCCGCAGTGTCGGATAAGATATCTCCGAACATATTGGCGGTGACGATCACATCAAACTGCTTGGGCCACCTCACCAGCTGCATCGATGCATTATCAACATACATATGTGAAAGCTCGATCTCTGGGTATTCCTTAACCACACGCTGCATCACCTCGCGCCACAGTTCAGATACTTCCAGTACATTAGCCTTATCCACAGAACATACCTTCCTGTTTCGCTTCATAGCGACCTCGAAGGCTGAACGCGCAATGCGCTCAATCTCGTGTTCGGCATAGACCAGTGTATTAAAACCTTCTCTTTCACCATTATCCAGCGTGCGTATACCACGCGGCTGGCCAAAATAAATACCACCGGTAAGCTCTCTTACGATCATGATATCCAGCCCGGAAACAATATCCGACTTCAGGCTGGAAGCGCTGGCGAGCTGAGGATAAAGAATGGCAGGGCGCAGATTGGAAAACAACTCCAGCTCTGAACGTAAACTTAGCAAGCCTTTTTCTGGACGCAATTCGCGCTCCAGAGATTCATACTTGGGGCCACCCACCGCACCCAGTAGCACGACATCCGACTGGCGACACAGGTTTAACGTGCTCTCGGGTAATGGCGAGCCGGACTCATCGTAACCTGCCCCACCGATAGCAGCGCGCTCCAGCTCTGCAGAAAAACCATAATCCTGCTGTAAACATTCGATGACTTTAACGGCTTCATTAACGATTTCAGGGCCGATTCCATCACCAGGTAAGATTGCTATTTTTGCTGTCATTAAATTTCCTGAAATTACCTGAGCCAGGGCGATTGCTGATAATACTTTTCTTCAAACGCATGGATCGCATCCGCGTTCTGTAGCGTCAAGCCGATGTCATCCAGTCCATTTAACAAACAGAACTTTCTAAATTCATCCACCTCAAACTCAATCTGCACACCAGCTGAATTGGATACCAGCTGATTTTCCAGATCAATCGATAGCTGGTAATCCTCTTTCTCGTTCAGCTCGTTAAAAAACTGATCCACAATCGTTGGACTTAACACAATCGGCAGTACACCGCTCTTAAAACAGTTATTGAAGAAGATATCTGCAAAGCTGGGCGCAATAACCACCTTAAATCCAAAGTCAGCCAATGCCCAGACCGCATGTTCTCGCGAAGAGCCACAACCAAAATTCTCCCTGGCAAGTAGAATCTGAGCGTACTTGTAAGGCGTTTTATTGAGCACAAAATCAGGATTGACCCGACGTTCGCGGTTATCCATACCCGGTGCACCAGGATCCAGATAGCGCCAGTCGTCAAATAGATTGGGGCCAAAGCCCGTACGTTTAATCGACTTCAGGTACTGCTTCGGAATAATGGCATCGGTATCAACATTAGATCGATCCATGGGTGCCACAATACCGGTAAATTTTTCAAATTTTTCCACACTAATCTCCGCGCTCGTTTACAACGGCATATAGATAGCTACTCGCTGGCCTTCTTTTCCAGCGCCTTGCCTGCTTTCTGAATATCTTCGCCTAACCCTTTCATGGTTTCACAACCGACCAGAGAAAACAGCAGGCCCAGCACACAGATAATCGCAACTTTTTTCATATTTGCACCTCTACTTTTGCTTGTTGAATTAGTTCAGTTCGCGCACATCGATAAAATGACCGAATACCGCTGCAGCGGCAGCCATTGCCGGAGACACCAGATGGGTACGCCCACCCTGTCCCTGACGGCCTTCAAAATTTCGATTGGAAGTGGATGCACAACGTTCCCCTGATTTCAGTCGATCAGCGTTCATCGCCAGACACATCGAGCATCCGGGCTCGCGCCATTCAAACCCAGCTTCAACAAATATTTTGTCCAGGCCTTCCTGTTCTGCCTGCGCCTTCACCAGCCCACTTCCGGGAACAACCAACGCGAGCTGGACATTATCCGCCACTTTACGCCCTTTTGCGATAGCTGCAGCCGCGCGTAAATCTTCAATACGAGAGTTAGTACAGGAACCGATAAAGACCTTATCCACTGAGATCTGGTTTATTGCCTGGTTAGCGCTAAGCCCCATGTATTCCAGTGCTTTTTGCATACCACTGGATTTTGCCTGGTCCGCTTCACTGGCTGGATCCGGGACATTGTCATTCACCGCAACCACCATTTCGGGGGAGGTACCCCAGGTTACCTGTGGCTGAATGCTGCTTGCCTCGATCTCCACTTCGCGATCAAAAACTGCGCCCTGGTCGGTATGCAGGGTATTCCAGTAACTTACCGCCTGATCCCAGTATTCGTTTGTGGGTGCGTAAGGTCTGCCTTTCACATAGTCGATGGTGGTCTGATCGCAGGCAATCATACCGGCACGTGCACCAGCCTCTATCGCCATATTACACACGGTCATACGCCCTTCCATAGACAGATTACGGATCGCTTCACCTGCAAACTCAATGGTGTAACCGGTTCCCCCGGCTGTACCGATGCGGCCAATAATAGCCAGCACGATATCTTTCGCTGTCACCCCAGCGCCAACATCACCCTTGATAGTGACACGCATATTTTTTGACTTTTTCTGGATCAGACACTGGGTTGCCATCACGTGCTCAACCTCAGAAGTCCCTATACCAAACGCGAGAGCACCAAATGCGCCATGTGTCGCGGTGTGAGAATCCCCGCAAACCACCGTCATACCCGGCAAGGTAGCACCCTGCTCGGGCCCGATGACATGCACAATACCCTGGCGCGGGTCATCCATGGTAAATTCATTTAACTCAAAACTGGCACAGTTCTGGTCCAGCGTTTCCACCTGTAAACGCGCGACCGGGTCAGCAATCGCCTGACTGCGTTCTTGCTTATCGGTTGGCACATTATGATCCGGCACAGCCAGGATCGATTGTTTACGCCAAAGCGGACGATTATTGATCTGCAAGCCTTCAAAAGCCTGCGGAGAAGTCACCTCATGCACCAGATGACGATCGATATACAGTAACGCTGTACCATCGTCTTCCTGTTTCACTATATGTTGATTCCAGACCTTGTCATAGAGGGTTAAAGCAGCCATCGCATCCACCGGGAGTTTATTACGTGGGCAAAAGTTTAACCTTGATAGAGAAATAACTCTAATTCATAATTTTCATAATAAGCATAACCAACTGGAATACAAAAATGGATACCGCAAACCTGCATGCTTTTATCAAAGTCGCCGAGACCCAGTCATTTTCTGTCGCTGCCGAACAGCTGTTTTTAACCCAGCCAGCCATCAGCAAACGCATAAAACAGCTGGAAGAGCAGCTAGGTAGCCGCCTGATTGATCGCATTGGCAAACGGCTCACCTTGACCCGGACCGGAGAGATGCTGCTTCCCAAAGCACGTCAGATCCTGCTTGAGATTCAGTCTATCCAGCAGCAGATCGCCGACATGGAGGGAAACCCCATGGGGTCGGTCAGCATGGCAACCAGTCACCATATCGGCCTGCACCGCCTGCCGCCGGTGCTGCGCGCCTACAGTGCTGAATATCCGGAAGTAGAACTCGATCTACATTTCCTTGACTCCGAGCAGGCCTGCAGCCTGATCGAACACAACCAGATGGACCTGGCAGTGGTCACCCTGCCCTTCGTTCAGTCTAGCGCACTGGAATTCATCCAGGTGTGGAACGATGATCTAAAGATTGTGTGTGCCAGTAATCACCAGCTGTGCGGAATACAGGCGCCTACACTCAATATGCTGACGCAGCACCCAGCAATCCTGCCTGCGCATGGCACCTTCACACGCGAAGCAATTGAGCAGGCGCTTGCGCCATTCAAGGATGAATTAAAAATCAGCCTGGAAACCAACTACCTGGAAACCATTAAAATGATGGTGTCGGTCGGACTGGGCTGGAGCATTCTTCCGTTAAGTATGGTTGACCATAGCCTGGTCGCACTCGAGTTTGAGGAATTTTCCTGTAGCCGTCAGCTTGGCATTGTCATCAATCCCCGACGCAGTCATTCTAAAGCTGTAGATGCGATGTTGCAGACCATTCAGCAGTTCGCGACCCCGCAGATCGAGCCCTGAACTGCCATAGGGAGGCCCGATAGCCCCCCATACACTGGCAATCACTCAAAAACTTGCTATATTGGGACGCGTTATCAATTCATAAGGTAGGGATCATCATGAAAAAACTGATTAGCAGCATTGTCTTCCTGACATTATTTTTAAGCACACAGCTGATGGCGGGAAGCGTAAGCCGTGGTCAATTCACCACAGCGATTATCGATCGCGAGCCGGTAGATCTGGTGGAAACACTGTCCACAGACAATACTGAAATCAAGTATTTTACCGAGCTGACCGAGTTACAGGGCGAAACCATTACCCACCAATGGGTGTACAACGATGTCGTAATGTTTGAAAAATCGTTTGAGGTTGGCGGTCCCCGCTGGCGGGTCTGGACCAGCAAAAGCCTGCAGCCCGGCTGGAGCGGTGTATGGACCGTGAACACGCTGGATAGCGAGAGAAATAAAATTCTCAGTCAAACCTTCGAATACAAATAGCACATCATATCGCATGGCAGGGAGACAGATTCCCTGCCGTGTTGCAGCAGACTTCGTGTCAGTGTATGCGTACCCTGAGCGATACCAGCAATCCCACAAAAGCCGTAGCCGCAGCAACCATAAAGGTCATGGTGGGCGTCAGGGCCTCCCACAGACTACCCGCAGCGATACTGCCCAACGCACCGCCCGCACCAAAGCTTAATGCGGCATATAATGCCTGCCCTCTCCCATGATGATGGGGGAAAAAATCCTGAACTAGCTGGATTGCCGCTGCATGAAACAGCCCAAAACTGGCTGCGTGTAAACACTGGGTCAGGATCACCATCAACAGAACATCCGAAAACCAGCCCATCAACACCCAGCGCAAACTGGTAAGCGCGAGAGACAGGATCAGCCAGAAAGCGGCTGACCTGTGCCTGAGCAAATATGGCATGAGCATAAAAACCGCAACTTCAGCCAGCACACCCAGCGACCACAGCAATCCAATACTAAAGCGCGAATAGTCCAGGCTTTGCATGTATAAGGAGTAGAACGTGTAATAAGGACCATGACTGGCCTGAATAAAAAAACAGCTTAACAGCAGCGCGATCACCGA
The DNA here is from genome assembly GCA_050288105.1 of Gammaproteobacteria bacterium. Lineage (GTDB taxonomy): Bacteria > Pseudomonadota > Gammaproteobacteria > JACNJF01. The sequence continues at coordinate 131,291 of JBNKDE010000006.1, read as the reverse complement.
CGGCTGTCTGAGGACCGTTAAAATACTTTGTTCCGAGGGAGCCGTGTTATGCCGCTCCTGCACGCTAAGGGTCGACAACCAGATCAGGGCGAATATGGACAACAGGATTAGCGGTAAATAATCAATCGCAAGGCGCTGAAATAGCGCGCCCAGCATAATAGTCGTCAGAATAAAACCCAGCGATCCCCACAGGCGAATCTGGCTGTAACGATGTTTTTCCTCACCCAGGTGGCTTAGCGTGACCACCTCAAACTGAGGCAGTGAAGCATTCCAGAAAAAACTGAACAACAGCATAAACCCGAGAATGCTCCAGAAACTGTCAAACCAGAGCAAGGGCAAGAAACACAGCAACGAGAGCAAGGACGTAAACTGAACAATACGGATATGGTAACCACTACGATCAGCGATCCAGCCCCACAGGTAAGGTGCCACCACCTTGCTCAATGCCAGGGTAGCCATCAGCTGACCGATCTGCAGGGCTGAAAAGTTCAGCTCATCCAGATACAGGCTCCAAAATGGTAACAGAGCGCCAAGGCTGGAAAAATAGAGGAAATAAAAGCGAGATAAACGCCAGTATCGTTTTTGCATCAGCGCGTATATCTAGGACCTAATCGATCTCTTCAATATAGCTTCGAGCAATAGGCGTCTGCACATATTGGCGTTTGCCGTTGTTGTTTACCCAGAAATAATAATAACCCTTGTCCGCCTCAGAGGTGACCTTGCCATCACGCACGATCCAGCTTTTAACATGATTGCCATCGGCATAGGTCACCCGGTAGTTGCCCTCCAGCCAGGTCACGCCGAGGCGCGAAATCTTATTCTGCTGCTCTTCGCTACAGGCATTAAGGAAGAACAACAATGGAATTACTAATAAGATCTTTTTCATTAGCCTTACTCGAAAGAATTTTTAAACTCGAAATAAAATCAGCAGCGCTAGCAAAGCTGGAAAGCCCTGAATCCAGAAGATACGCCTGCTCACCGTGAGTGCACCAAACACCCCCGCAATAAACACACAGCACAGGAAAAATAACTGCACCGAGAACAGCTGTGACCATAACCCCCATAACAACCCAGCCACCAGGAAGCCATTATAAAGCCCCTGATTAGCCGCCAGCACGCGGGTGATTTCGGCTTTTTCCTGGCTCATACGAAAAACCTTCAGGCCCACAGGTTTGGTCCACCACAGCATTTCTAGCAACATAAACCCTAGATGCGACAGTGCAATCAGTAACAACAAAATGTTTAGTATCAGTTGCATAGCTATTTAACCGAAGCAGGAATTACCGGAGTGGCACATTGCACATCGGCATTCTGAGCGCGATGGCGCATCATATGATCCATTAACACGATTGCCAGCATAGCCTCCGCAATAGGTGTTGCTCGTATACCGACACAGGGGTCATGACGACCTTTGGTAACCACTTCCACCGACTCGCCATTGATATCAACTGATCGGCCTGGCAAATGCAGGCTGGAGGTAGGCTTAAGTGCGATATTCACGATAATGTCCTGTCCAGATGAAATGCCACCCAGGATGCCCCCAGCATGGTTGGAGAGAAACCCTTCGGGGGTGATTTCATCGCGATGCTCGGTACCTTTCTGTACCACGCTTTCAAAACCCGCACCGATTTCCACGCCCTTAACCGCATTGATACTCATCATGGCATGCGCGATCTCTGCATCCAGGCGATCAAAGATGGGCTCCCCCAGACCTGGAGGCACGCCTTCTGCAACCACGGTCACCGCAGCGCCTACGGAGTTACCTTCTTTACGCAGCGCATCCATATAGTGTTCCAGATCTTCTATCTGTTCCGGATCGGGGCAGAAAAATGGATTACTGTTCACCCCTCTCCAGTCTTTTAGCTCCAGCTTGATCGGACCCAGTTGTGACAGATAGCCGCGAACTTTTATACCATACTGCTGGGCCAGGTATTTCTTTGCGATACCCCCTGCCGCCACGCGCATAGCGGTTTCGCGCGCCGATGAACGTCCGCCGCCACGGTAATCACGCAACCCATATTTCTGGGTATAGGTATAGTCGGCATGACCCGGGCGAAACTGATTCATAATATTGCCATAATCCTTCGAGCGCTGGTCGGTATTATTGATCAGCAGTCCAATGGGTGTACCAGTCGTGCGGCCTTCGAATACGCCTGACAGGATCTTAACCTCATCTGCTTCGCGTCGTTGCGTGGTATGCCTGGAGGTACCTGGCTTGCGCCGGTCCAGATCCTGCTGCAGATCCTGCTCGGTTAGCTCCAGCCCTGGCGGGCAGCCATCAACAATACAGCCAATGGCCGGGCCATGACTTTCACCAAACGAGGTGACTACAAATAATTTTCCAAAACTGTTACCGGACATAGTGCTCTCTATTAATAATGTTGATTTATCGGCCATTAGCCACAATCATATCGATATGCAACATTCTACTCGAAAATTAGGCGCAACGTTTACCTGGCTGGGATGGATTCTGGGTTTTTTTCTACTCGTACTGTTATTTCAGCAGATACTTGATCGCCAGAACAATCCCAATCAATCCGTGAAAACAGTGAGCGGTAATGGATTCTACGAAATCAAACTGGAACGCAACCGCCAGGGGCATTATGTGCTGGATGGCGAGATTAACCACCACAAGGTCACCTTCCTGATAGACACCGGTGCCACCACCACCAGCATTCCGGAGTCTGTAAGTAACAGGCTGGGACTACGCAAGGGGGTACCTATCACTGTCGACACCGCCAATGGAACAACCACAGCGTATATGACCAGACTGGACTCATTACGGCTAGGCCTGATCGAATTTAACGACGTACTGGCCAGTATCAACCCCGGATTTGACAGTGATGAAATCCTGCTGGGGATGAACATTTTAAAGAATCTGGAGCTGGTACAGCGTGGAAACACACTGATTGTGCGCACACCGGGCAGCTAAATCTAACAAATCTGTAACGAAACTATAACGAGTTATCAAATATTATGATTTTTCTGAAAAAAAGTGCATTCTCACCCGAAGCTGCCTGAACTAACGCAAAAGCCATTTCTCTAATCTTGCGTATATGGTCGTTACACCATGTCAACTTAAACTGAATAACCAACGAGGACTACACTCAATGAATACTGCAAAAAAAATCTCTGGAATCGCCCTGGCCGCAGCAGCTGCAACCATGTTCACTTTGGCACCTATGAATGCTTCAGCCATGGAGTCAGGAAAATGTATTGGTGGTAATAGCTGTAAAGGCACCAGTGCCTGCGCAACCGCGACCACCAGCTGTGCCGGCCAGAATTCCTGTAAAGGCCATGGCTGGATAAAAGCAACTAAAGCAGAATGCGATACCGCCGGTGGTACTTTCGAAGGTTAATCTTTCGTCAGACTAATACCCTTGTGAAAAATTCGCCGCTCTTTAGAGCGGCGTTTTTTTAGGGCAACAAAGATTTAGGCCCTGAATAACTCAGATCAAATACAGCCTGATTGCATTCAGGTTAAACTCTCGCCAACCGACCCGTACTGAATAAACTAGCTATGGATAACAAAACCGAAAAACCCTTCCTGGGCTTTGGCCTGGGATTACGCTCCGATCACTACCAGGATGTACTGGAGCAAAAACCCAGTGAGATAGACTGGTTTGAAATCATCTCTGAAAACTACATGATCGATGGTGGCAAGCCGCTTTACTTCCTGGACAAGATTCGCCAGGACTACCCGGTGGTCATGCATGGCGTATCCATGTCTGTCGGTAGTACCGACCCACTTAATTTTGATTATCTTAAACAGCTCAAAGCACTGATAGAACGCGTTGAACCCATGTGGTTTTCTGATCATCTGTGCTGGACTGGCGTGGATCATAAAAACATGCACGACCTGCTGCCCATGCCCTACACCGAAGCCTCGGTTAATCATTTTGCCGACCGAATTGCCCGTGTACAGGATTATATGGGGCGCCAGATGCTAATCGAGAATCTATCCAGCTACATCACCTACACCTCGGATGCCATGACAGAGTGGGAATTTCTAACAGCAGTCGTTGAGAAAGCTGACTGTTATATCCTGCTGGATGTGAATAATATTTATGTTAGCAGCTACAACCATCACTTTGACCCCATGGATTACCTAAAGGGTGTACCAGCCGAACGTGTATGGCAGCATCATCTGGCTGGACATCAAAATACCGGCAACCTGATCATCGATACCCATGATGAACCCATCATTGATCCAGTATGGGAGCTATACGAAAAAACCGCGCAACTGCTGGGCCCGGTCTCTACCATGATAGAACGTGATGCCAATATTCCACCGCTGTCAGAGGTGATCGCCGAACTCAACCAGGCTAGAGCCATCGCCCAACCCTATTATGAGGGGGCGCAATAATGGCTGAAAAAGAACAACAGCTGCGTGAGCTTCAATTGCGCTTTCAGGAATACCTGGAAGGCAAATCTGAACAATTTGTGCAGGATATCGTAAGCACCGATGATGCCCTCGCTGAGCATCGCCTGGGTGCCTACTATAATGCCTACCGCATTCGCCTGATCGATGTACTGGCCGAGGATTTTAGTGCGATACAGAAAACCATAGGCGAAGAAGCGTTTGAATATCTGGTACTCGATTACCTGAAACGCTACCCTTCCGAACATCCCTCGGTACGCTGGGTGGGGCAGCACATGGTTGAATTTCTGCAACACAGTGATCACCCGGATAAAACATTTCTGGCCGAGCTCGCACAATTTGAATGGAATCAGGGGCTTTGTTTTGACTCAGCTGAAATCAATCAACATTTCACCCTGCAGGATATGGCCGAACTGGATCCTGCACTCTGGCCCTCGGTCTCGTTAAATTTTCATCCCTCGGTCCGATGGCTGGATCTAAACTGGAATGTACCGCCCTATTGGGCGAAACTGGACAAGGATGCAGAGATGATAGACAAAGAGCGGCAGGAAACACCCACACGCTGGCTGATGTGGCGTAAGGAACTCAAACCCAACTGGCGCTCACTGGATGTCAGCGAAGCCTGGGCAGTAGAGGCTGCGAGCAACGGCAGCAACTTTGCAGAATTATGCGAAGGTCTACTGGAATGGATTGGAGAAGATGCGGTTGCGATGACCGCTGCCAGTTATCTCAAGCAGTGGATTCATGATGATATGGTGGTATCGATTAATACGGGCGGATAGACACAAGGTGCTCTGTTACCTTTTTATGGAGAACCTCTGATATGGACATTGCCAGGTTGCGTTTTCTGACAAAAATTGAATCTTCCCTTTTAAAATGTCATTGCCCATCCAGCTCCAGGAAGCTGTTATTTGGAGATATGAACTGAAAGTCTGGTGTCAACCCGAAACGGCCATTTAGGAAACAGAACAGTGGACCACACTACTTATAAAATCTTGATCAAAAATCAAAGGACTGATCCGCAGCTGGGTTGTCATTGCGAGCGTTAGCGCGGCAATCTCTTTCAAATCTACCACCTGACCGGATTATGGTTTCACACGCCTTTGTTTTCCTTGCTCCGTAGTCTCTTTCTAGCAGGCGTGCGAGCCCCTTTTCACTGAGAATAGCTCGGCTCTGGCTTCCTGCTTCTCCCTACCACCTAAATCCCTTTAGGCGTCCTGCATTCGCAGCACTTCCGCCATCCCTGACGGTCGTACTTGTCCAAAAAAAGAGGCGAAAAAAAAGACATCCCAATTGAGCGGCCTGCGGCTTCCCGACAACAGTCTGTTTTTGTATGAAGCTTTTATCTAATCAATAACTTACGCAGGTCCGCCCCGGTCTAGATCGGTCTCATCAGCTTTTGGGAGCATTGAATTATATTCATCAATCTCCTTCATCAATCTTGGCAGATAGGAAAGCAAAATGATTGCAACTGTAAGAGCAGTCAGGACCCATACAGATTTTACAGAGCCCTCAAAAAATATAGATATAAAAACATACGCCATTAACGGAGACAATAAACCATTGTCTACCCTTACATAATAAAAGCTATTTAAATTACTGATCCTTTCAAATACGTATTTTACAAATTCAACACTATCAGTAGTTTTTAGAGACTTTATTTCAGATTCTGAGGGAAAATCACTTAAGCCCTTAATGAACTTGCCAAAAAATTGGTTTTTTAATGTGACCGAAACCTGATGAATCAACACACCAATAGGCATAGCTGAAAAAAACCCGATTACAGGCTTAGATACATCAATATCTTTATGAATAAAAAGATACATAACCTCAATATCTGGAGCCCAACGTCCATAGTAGAAGATAAGTACCCATATATAGAATACTGAACCAGAAATTTGATATCTTAAAAATTGTTTCATCTGGTAGTTTTTAAAACCTAACGTCAGTGAAGTAGGTATGAGCTTGCGAGCATTCTAATTGACACGTCGGTCAGGCAATTAATTGATGTTGATTTTAGCAAGCTCAACTTTAAATCCCATATTAATTAGTCTTCTTGCGTGATGCCGAAGATTTACTTTGGAAAAAAATGGCAAATGCAGATCTCCGACATTCTTTTGCATAATCGCAAGAACAATCCTGTATCTTCGAGGACTATCTTCACTATTGAAATTTACGCTCAAGTACGTCTCTTCTAGGAGCTTATTAACCTGTTCCTGCACACTGGGGTCGTTCAAAAGAAAATCGGTCGCCACAGCTGCTTGTGAGAAAAGATGACTCAAAACAGATGAAGAACCATATTTCTTGACGTGAATAAAAGCATCGCACTGAGAAAGTAAATCACAAAACTCTAGTCTATTACCTGTACCTTTTGGATAAATCCACTGTTGATCCAGCAGCGCAAAATTTTCACCATCGGCTATTTCCCGCAAATACTCACCCTCTTTCATTCCATTATAGGGAGGAAACTCAATTTGACACTTATTTAAAGAACTGAAGAAATTATTTACCGACTCAGAAAATTCGCTATCAATACGATACCATTTTCCATCATTTAAGATGTATGTTTCACCATTCAGAGATAGCTCGCAATTCATACAGTGAAATACCGGCCAGCCTCCAATATTTTTTTCTTCCGCATTAAATTTCAATATCTCCCTTCTTTTTAATGCATCAATTGTTATAGGTTTCTTGGGCTTTGATTCGGCTATATAAATTGATAGATCTAGCTCGCTATGAAAGCATGGAGATTGGCCTTTCCTTATTTTGTAGACAAACCCCGCAAAATCATTGTAATCGATAACTTCTGGCGGCGAAATCCATACGTCATCATATTCCTCTTCATTTAGAAGTTTAACCATTTCTTCATTTAGTTGTTGAAGTATTGGAGGATCAGAGACAAACTGAATAAAATCTACCCAAGGGTATTTTTGTTGATATTTATCATCTCTATAAGCTACAAGTAATCTTTTTGCTAAATCTGGGAATGTCTCCAACTCAATTTCAGTATTGATTGAAACAGAATCACAACCTGATACTACCTCCGAACTATCAGTGTCTTCAACTACAGCGCAAATTGATTTTAGTATTTCTTGATCAAATTCAAAATCAAAGTCATTTACATTTGTGTTTTTTGATGTTTGCGAACGCGTATTCAGGGAAACCTTTTCCAAAGTTGATTTATCGATAGACTTTATTTGGTCGGAATCTCCTAGATTGAGAGTAACCCGTAACCCAAATCCACGCTCCACCATAAACGATTTTAACATTGACCTACCATGTCCAAAGGTGAATGCAAATAGTCTGTTTTCGATATTTACAACTAAAAGCCCTCTAACGCTTTCCGACCTGAAAATATTTGGGTCAATACCATTTACACCATTAAATAGTTTCGACCACTTGGGTTCAGAACGAGATTTTTTAATATAAAGAGCACATGGAACCCCATCAATTTCTATGGGAGTTCTCTTAGATAACTTATCTTTATCTAAAGCATCTTCTTCAGTCGTGCCTTCTTTAATTAAGTAGCAAACCACATTTAGTTTCATTGGAAGCGACTCCGTGTCGGTTGCTAAAACGCCCAAATCACCTAGCAAATTTTAATTGCGACTTTTGTGTGTATTATTGCACAATAATGTGGCAGCGGTATTCTTTTTCGTAGTTAAAGGGGCGGAGGTACATGAAAATTATTCCCATGTACCTCCGCCCCCTTTAAATCTACCTTTAAATCTAAACTGCATCAATAGAACTGGTTGTTTATGCATCCTTGTTGAAGGAACTCAGCTCCGTCCCCTGTTGAATATCAATACTCATTAGCCGGTAGGCATCTCGCTTAATTCCATGTGCGCCAGGATAAGACGTCACCTCTATTGTAAAAAAACACCTTTGATCAAGATGTAATGAATTTACAGCTTCACTTAATGAGCGGTGATACCTAGCTGTAAATTTTTCCCCTTCATGAGTCTCGATCTGAACACTTCTTCGAGAAAGCCCTCCAACAATACCTTTAATAGTAATTGTATCAGTCTCGGCTTCTCCAAACTCCTCAAGTAGTGCACGAATACGAGTAATCGAATCTGATCTTCCATCCCAATGATAATTATTTTCTGGGGCATGCCAAGAAAGCTCCACTCCTATCCTCTCTGATTCAAAAGTCTTCATGAGTTTCATTATAGATTTCGTGGCACTTGTTCCAAGACCGTTTATTACATGAGGAAATTCATCATTTTTTGCTGAAAAAACTTCAAAAATATTCCTAAGACCATTTTCAAGTGCTGATTCGCCAGTTAAATCTGGGGAGGTGTTGCCCAGTAATACTAACTCTGTGGACCCTGATTTAATATCTGCTAGTCTAAGATTTATCAACCTCCGAAACCCTTCATCAATGTTTTTTGAATCTCCATTAACATCCCATTCTCTCCATGCTGTTTGTTCAATTGCATCATTAAGCAGAGAAGATAGCCTTGCAAGAACTCGTAAAGGGATAGTGCCTGGTGAAAATTGCGGCGTATGCAATTTTAGACCGAACATTTCATGGGCTCTTTCTGATTTTGCTATAGTAAGTTCACGCTCCAGAATTCGTCTTCGCTTAGTTGATGAAGAGGCAAAAACACTTTCGACAAGTGGTCGACTAGATTTTTCTACCTCTTCAATATTTCTTTCATCAATCCGACGAACAACATCAAGTTCTTCTTCAATTTCTGAAATGGTTCTCATATTTTTATCCTTCCAATACCTTTTTCTAAACCATTTTCGTCTTCAAAGAATTTCTTTTTCCATGAATTTTTTTCCTCAAGAGAGTCGAATCTACCGATGTAAAAGTCTATGCTCCATTTTTCTCGGACATATGGGCGCCCCTCTTCGCTACCTAATTTTTTAAGTTCTTCTAGATTTACATTTTCCATACCGAAAAGAGATTCTGGTTTCAGAAAGCAAACTAAATCTATATCTGCTGGAGACGGGTTGAATGTAGAGAATGATCCATCGACCCATAACTCAAAAGATTCTAATCCTAGTGACTTTAAATGCTGAATAAAATGGCGCAATAAAGTTACCAGGCGACGTCTCTGGGGAGAGTCGTTCAAATATAGAAATACTTGATCGAGAGAATTTTCATCTACATCGACAAATGTTTGGGCTGGAAATAAGGCCTTATACGCAGGTTTTCGCATATTAAAAAAGTGTTTTATAGCTCGATAGTATAACTAAACAATCACGCATCGTCACTGGATCGTATTTTGGAAGACACTGGCTAGCCAACACTATTCATTATCGGGCACGAAATAAATCAGGGACAGAGAACAATATTCCCTAATATTAGAAAGTACTCCTCTCTGCCCCAGGTTTTCATCCACCGAGAAATATCAGTACAATTACGCATAGCAACAAAACAATAAGGATAAGCTATAACACATTCGACCAACGTCCTTCATACCAGTGTAGTTTAAATCGTGCTCCACAATTTGTGGCATAAGTCAGCTGATTTACTGACTTCATGTCCACAGTCATTACATTTAGTTAATGCACCCATTTAATAATCCTTGTTGAGTCTGATATTGGTGCTTTGGAATTTGCGAGTACAGTATACCTAATTTCAAAAGGGCTGCTTCTGGCACTGACTAGATATTACATTGCACGACGTAGAGACTGCATCAATATAATAAATGAACCTCATTCAGTCTCTTTAATGGCTTTAGACCTAATAGAGATTTCAAGCTCTGCTTGAAATCTCTAGTTTTTAAGTCCCCATCCAGGCCCGCGGCAAAAGTACAGTCAAATCGGGGTAAATTCGCAGGGATGCGAATTTAGGGGCAGTCGCGTCAGGAACGCGTCTGACCCGACCCCGATTTGGCTGTGCTTTTGACGGATCAAGGGACTGTTGGGAAAGCATTTTTGGTAACTTTTCATGCCTGAAAAGTTACTCGCACGCAGGCACGACTCAACTACAGAGCTAGAAAAGTATTCAGCGTGTGAAATTCAACCTTAGTCAGGTGCTATAGGTATTTCTATGCAACGCATGGGAAAAAGGAAATTGTCCGCTCCTGGTACTTCTGAGCCCTCATGAATGCAGAGGCGAATGGCTGCTTCCAGCAAGCCGACATAACCAAAAACCAACTGGATTGCTGTCGACCCACTTAACTTTGAACAATCATTCGATTTAAAAAGAGCTCCAGATGCTTATCCGCATCGCATATCCAGTCTAAATTGACGATTCGGTACGTCAATCGAGCATGCAAATCAACGGACTGGATATCAAACTCTGTCCTGAAACAGCAGTTCAAGATAATTTCGGCACTGGATCAATTGCTCTGAAGCCAACTTTGGTTCGTTCATGATCTTGGCCAGAATAAAAGCACCTTCAAACGTGGTCAGGACATGGTCAGCGACCTGTGATGATTCAACCGGAATTTTCGCTGGATACAGCTGTGAGATGTCATCGATGAGTTCGCTCAGCTGTTGACGCCAGTAATGCATCATGGTGGCCATGGTATCTAGCATCTCGGCTGAAATCGCGCCACTCTGATAGCAATACGAGGCGTACAGGCAGCCGGGAAATGGGTCTTCAAGTTGCTTGGTCATATCAATGAACAGGCCAACAAAGATCAGCAATTGCTGCAACGGATCACGAGATAACTGCTGTGCCTTCTGCATAAATTCGCTGAAATGTTCCCGGTCTTCACTGGCATAACGTTGTAGTAGCGATTCGGCGAGCTGGTGCTTGGTTTTGAAATGGTAAAAGAAGGTGCTTTTGGTGACGTCGGCCTGCTCGATCACCCTCTCCACTGAAGTACCCGACAACCCGACATTCAGTACCATTTGCTGGGCGACATCCATGATTTTGTTGCGGGTCAGGTTACCATCTTTGGGCATGGCCAATACTTGCTTTTATGAATACCGGCAACAAAGTATATCAAAGTCTCGCGTTTTTGTACCTCGGGTCAGGAAAAACCGGAAAACTCGACAGCGAAAAGACCATAGATTACGACAAAGAGATGGAATTACACTTAAAATCAATAACTTAAAGAATTTGAAATTTATTTTTTATTGATAGTGATGTCCTAAACTGATTACTTCTAGAATTTCCTCCACTGATCAACTCAAACCCGACGGAGGAAAAAACCATGTGTAATGCCTGTATCCCAATGCTGAATGAATCGTTACCAGTTGACGATTTTGCCGATAAATTGCTCGCTATGTTGAACCAGGGCGCCCTGTCGCTGATGGTGTCTATTGGACATCGTACCGGTCTGTATGACTTGATGGATGAACTAGACTGGGCCACATCCGGGCAGATTGCGGCACAGGGTGCGCTAGATGAACGTTATGTCCGCGAATGGCTGGCCGCTATGGTGAGTGCAGGTGTCGTCCAGTACCAGCCGTCCAGCAAGACCTACCAGTTGCCGCAAAATCATGCCGCCTTACTGTGCCGACGTTCGGCACCCGATAATATCTCAGTTTTCGCTCAATATATCGGCATGCTCGGCAAGGTCGAGGATAAAGTTGTTGATTGTTTTCGCTTTGGCGGCGGGGTTGGCTACGAACATTTCCCGAATTTCCACAGTGTCATGGCTGAGGACAGCAGCCAGACCGTGTTGGCGGCGCTGGATGAACATATCCTGCCGCTGGTGGAAGGTATTGAGCAGAAGCTGCAGCAGGGTATCAAGGTGCTCGATGTCGGCTGCGGTAAGGCACGAGCATTGCTGCATCTGGCCGAGCGTTTTCCGAAATCGGAATTCTATGGTTTCGACCTGTCACTCGAGGCGGTTGCTGATGCACGTGAGACTGCTGAGCAGCGCGACCTGCGAAACATTCACTTCGAACAACGCGACCTGACCCATTTTAATAGTGGCGCAGCACCAGACCAGTTTGACCTGGTAACCGCCTTCGACGCGATCCATGACCAGGCCGCGCCGCAGAACGTGCTGGATGGAATCTACCGAACATTGAAACCAGGCGGGCAATTCCTGATGCAGGATATTCGAGCCTCAAGCCAACTAGAAAACAATCTCGACCATCCGATTGGCCCATTGCTGTATACACTGTCGACGATGCATTGCATGACGGTTTCACTGGCACAGGATGGTGCAGGTCTCGGCACCATGTGGGGCGAGGAAAAGGCGGTTGAAATGCTGCGTCAGGCCGGGTTTGATCATGTCGAAGTCAACCAGCTTGAGCATGATTTCCAGAATAATTTTTACCTGATGCGAAAATAACTTTTTGCGTGGATGGATGGCAACTAAACCATCCGTCCGTGCCCAACCAGCTTGAGAGAAGCCGGAGAAATACCATGAACATTACCCCTGCACAAAGAAGTGACTGTCACGTGATTGCCGAGTTGGCGATGATGGCCGGTGAAGGCATACCCGGCTATTTCTGGCAACAGGCGCAACGTCCGGGAGAACAGTTGTATGATGTTGGTGCGCGTAATGCCGCTTGTGAAGATGAGAACTTTTCTTACCGCAATAGCTGGCTGGCAAGGAGCGAAGACCAGGTTTTAGCCATGCTGCTGGCCTATCGCTTGCCGCCTGCTCAACAGGCGGATGACCCGCGCGATTACCCGGAATTTCTTCAGCCATTGATCGAACTTGAAAACCAGGTACCCGACAGTTTTTACATCAACATGCTGGCGACTTATCCGCAGTATCGAGGTCGTGGTATCGGCAGCGCATTGATGCGCGAGGCAGAACACCAGGCCATACTGGCGGGTTGCGACGAGGTTTCGCTTCAAGTGTTTGATGAGAACGAAGAGGCCATACGTCTATACCAGTACCTCGGCTATAGCATCGTCGATCACCGGGCGGTGATTCCGCACCCCTGTTTCAAGTACACCGGTCAGGTACTGTTACTCAAGAAACTGATCCACGACAATAAAAAGGCCATGGTCTATACACGGAATTTTTTCGCGACTGCGGAAATCGAGAGCAAAACATTTTAGCCACGATAATCAACAGGATCACCCATTAGGCAGTTTGTCGAGCGGAGGCACAACTGCTGAAAAGCCTGTTGTGCCACCGTTCAGGGTATAACGACGTCTGTCGCTCCCCGCTTTAGAGAAGACGAAACCCAGGCCTATCCCGCCACCCGGTTACGCGCCTCGCCTATCGCGGCCTGCATCCGGCCATTCAGGTCCGTCACCTCGCTGGACGCTGAAGATACTTCCGTCGCGTTGCGCGCTATTTCCTGCATGGCGGCGGTCTGCTGCGTGACAGCGGTTGCGACGGACTGCATGGCGACCTGGACGTTGTGTACCTGTTCCCCCGCAGTCACGACGCGACCGGCAAAGGCCGTGATCAAATCCACGTTGCTGCTGATCTGTTTGTTGATCTCGGTGATGTTAGTCGATATCTCGAGCGTGGCGCCCTGGGTGCTCTGGGCAAGATTCTTGACTTCCCCGGCAACGACCGTGAACCCTCGTCCGAATTCACCGGCACGTGCCGCCTCGATACTCGCGTTGAGTGCCAACAGGTTCGTTTGTTCAGCAATGCCGCCGATTACCTTGCTGATCTCTCCGATCTGGCTACCGATGGCCTGCAGTTTCAGCACCGATTGTCCTGCATATTCTGCCTCTTCCCCCAGTTGCTGGGTAAGTGCCTCGACTTCACCAGCCACCCTCGCAGCCTCTTCGGCAGAACGACTGATCTCGCCGATCGATGCCGAGATTTCTTCCGATGCGACTGCTACCGAGTGAATGTTGGTTGCGACCGTCGTCGTAGCTTCGGAGCTTTGGCTGGAAAGACCGGTGACGTTGTCTACTGCGTTGAAGAGTTGGTATTTGACCTCTTCGTTCGGGTCGACCCATTCGACGACGTACGCAGGGTTCCCGTCGAGGTCATTGATCGTTTTCGTATATACGCGGAAGTGGTTCAGCCCGGCGCCGAAATCCTGTTCGAACTTCGTTTCCGGCTTGCCTGCCGACAGGCATTCGCGCCCACAGTTCGCGGTCTTGCAGATGTTAGCACCCCAATTGTGGCAACTCTGGTCGAGAAACTCGGTCAATGGCTTGTTGAAGGCGTTCCGAACCGGGCCGTTGACATACAGCCAACGCCATTCCTTGTCGCCCTCGTTGCCAATCGCCGTCACCGAACACGGTTGCTCACAGGAGTCGACGATGCCCATGAAAAACTGTTCGCGTTCCGCTGCTATCTCGCGAATTTCCTGTACCCGTTTCCTGCTCGCACTCAGGAACTTCGTAACAAAAAACGTGACAGGCAAAAGAACAACCGGCGTTAGCAGGCTGGCCCAGCCGATAAACGGGGCTGCGACAAGCGAAACAACGGCGATAACCGCAAAGCTCAGCCAGACGCGACGGGAAAACAGCTCAATTTGCCTGATCGTGTTCTGCACAGCCGCCGGCATACTGTCGTGGTCAACAAACATTTTAATTCCTCGTTATTGGGGCACTGTCGATCCGTCTGGAAGGCGCCATCGCTGTGATCCAGATAGCGGCAGTGCGATTTGTAATTTTGGCTCGAAAACAAGTCATCAAATCCGGTATCGGCAGCTTTGTCATCGAGTTAAGACTAAGCCGCTAAACGGGACCCCGGATTATTTGGCGAACCAGGTATAATGAGAATAGACGCTACACCCTTACCTATCAAGTTCTTGACCCAGAGCAGGAATTCACCCAAAACGCTGTTCTGCTCGGTATCAAATGGTTCCCCTGAGTTTCCATCTGATGCTGTCCTTTTGACGACAATAATTTAAGGAACATTTTTGAACGCACATCGTGCGATCCGAAGGGTGTAGGGCAGGAAGCCCGGAATAACGACATCCCACAGAAGTGGCCTGTGGCTTCCCGAAAATAGACTGAATTCAAGCAGAGCTTGAAATCTTAATAAGGAGAAAAATATGGATTCTGCGACTCCCTGATTTTCAAATATGAGGTGCAGAAACTGCGCTTTGATTCATAGGCGACATTAATAGTATTTCCTGATTAAGCAGGTATCGACCCAAACCAGTCTTTATAGAGCTTCAATAAATAAGTATTGTGTCCCCAGAATCTCCATCATATTAGCTTTATACCACTCGACTTAAATTCACCTGAATTCAAATATACAACCTCAATCTATCTCGGTTACCATGGTGATGGTATAACTTGCTACTGGGTAAAAAATACTATGATCAATCCACTCGCATCATGGCAATTCTGGGCGCTACTTTCTGCAGTGTTTGCAGCGCTTACCGCAATCTTCGCAAAAGTCGGGGTAGAAGAGGTTAATTCAGATTTTGCTACCTTTTTCAGAACGATAATAATTCTTATCGTATTAGCCTGCATTCTTCTGCTGACTAATCAGTTTCAATCTCTACGCTCGATTTCAGTAAAGAGCTATCTTTTTCTTTGCCTTTCCGGTCTTGCTACCGGAGGCTCCTGGCTATGTTATTTTCGTGCGCTGAAAATTGGGAATGCTTCCCAGGTAGCCCCAATTGACAAGTTGAGTGTTGTTTTGGTCGCAATCTTTGGCGTGGTATTTTTGAGCGAAAAGTTATCTGCCGGAAACTGGCTTGGTATTTGTTTAATTGCAGCAGGGGCATTACTTGTGGCAATTAAATGATAAACAAAGCTCAGGATCTGAGTTTATTTTTTACCCACCTCAGTACGTGTAAAGCGCAGGATAATATAAATTTTTGCCGGAACAGCAAACAGTAATCCGAAAGTGATCAGTGCCACTATAATGCCAATTCCTGTCAACCCCATGGCGTTGCATATATTGGTAAACGCCAGCAGGTAGAGCCCTGTTCCAGCCAATACCAGTCCAGTCAGTAACGATGCCAACATCCATCTCATTACTGTGTTGTTCAGACCTTTAATATTTGAAGAATTAGGTTCAGGCATAAGAGATACCATCGCTATTTCCGATTATAGTCTAGCTACCGTTTAAATCGGGCGGGTCTGAACCTGTTGGTCTTTTTGAGAAGCTGACATTTGGAGACTTAAAGTTAAACTCTGGTATCGACCTGAAGCGGACGGGACGTTTTAGTTTTCAATCGATTCGCCATCGATTCTAAACGCCAGCTTCCGTCTCCGGCTTCACGGGTGGAGGTTGCCATTCAGCAGCAAAACCGCCAGCGTCCACATCATCACACAGACCAGCACATCGAGAATGCGCCAGCTGACCGGTTTGCGGAACAGTGGAGCCAGCCAGCGGGCGCCGAGACTCAGGGAGAAAAACCAGATAAGTGAAAACAGCGCCGCTCCGGTGCCAAACCAGTAGCGCTGCTGGTCGGGATAGCGACCACCTATGCTACCCAGCAACACTACGGTATCGAGATATACATGAGGGTTTAGCAGACTCAGCGCCAACGTGGTCAGTAATGCCGATCTGAGGCTGGAAAAGTTGCTGTCGGAGAGCCCCAGGGATTCACTGCGTAACGCAGAGCGAAGCGCATTCGCACCATACCACAGAAGAAATACCCCACCCGCCCAACTGATCAGTTTCAGCATCAGCTCTGACTGGCCAATCAACGCCCCCATACCCGCAATACCCGCAGTTATCAGCAGAGCATCGATAAGACTGCACAACGCCGCTATCGACCAGTGATACTCACGGCGCAGCCCCTGACTGAGAACAAAGGCATTCTGGGCACCAATGGCAATTATCAGGCCAGCGCTGGTCGCCAGACCGGCCGCGAACGGTGCAAATATCAATGACATCATTAAACAACCTATTTTGACTTTCTGAATTGCAGCAAGGGTAAGAGATCGACAAAAATCAGTAAAACTAATAATATTTATATTTCATTAGAGCAGCTAATATAATATCTATGTTTGATTACCGACAGCTAAAGGCCCTGGCCACTGTGATCGAAGAGCAGAGTTTTGAGCGTGCAGCAAAGAGGCTGTTTTTAACCCAGTCGGCTATTTCCCAGCGGATCAGACAACTGGAGGAGTCAGCGGGCCAGTTGCTGCTGGTGCGCAGTCAGCCACTACGATTGACCGCAGCCGGAGAACATCTGCAACGTCACTATCATCAGGTGACCCTGCTGCAGAGCGAACTGCTGAAAACCCTGGACAGCGCTCAGCATGAGGGCTTTACCAAACTGACAATCGGTTTAAATGCGGATACCCTGGCAACCTGGTTCATGGATGCGATACAACCGTTACTGGCAGAGAGTCCCATACTGCTGGATCTTCGGGTTGACGATCAGGATCAGACCCATCTACTGCTTCGACAAGGCGATGTACAGGGCTGCATCAGCGCCAGCAACAAACCCTTACAGGGCAGCAATGCGGTCTTTCTGGGCATCAGTCGTTATCTTGCACTGGCGAGTCCGGATTATATTCAACGTTATTTTTCCAATGGCGTGAGCGCAGAGGCACTTAGCCACGCTCCAGCAGTTGAATACAATGAGAAAGACGAGCTGCAGGACAACTTCATTCAACGTTTCTACCCCGCTGTAGAAGATTATCCCCGCCATCGAGCCCCCTCCGCTGAAGCGTTTACAGAACTGATACGGCGAGGCTTTGCCTGGGGAATGGCTCCGGATCTTCAGATGCAGACTCTGATCGATCAGGGTGCGGTGACTGAAATATCAGCGGGCCAGTGTCTTGAGGTGCCGTTATACTGGCACAGCTGGAATCTAGTTACAGAAACCGGTCAAAAGCTGACGCAGCAGCTCACCCGGTATTGCCAGTATCATCTGCAACAGTCCACCACACTATTAGACTCGCTTCCGGGGTAGCACCACCGCCGTTGCGCAACGGCGGAATCAATCGCCAATGGGGGCAGACTCAATGCCGGTAAGTTAAGAAATAAATCATTTATTGCAAAGAGATTTTATAAGCCGGAAAGAGAATGTCATTTTTAATATTCTTTAATCACCTGGGGTCAATTCGCCCCTATCCCACCAACTCAGTTGTCTTGCTGATATAAAGAACTGTCTGTTCTATCAGTTCTTTTAATAGGCCGGTATTATTGGATATAAAAAATCGATCGAGTCTGACCCCATCGATCGACCCCATCGATCGCCATCGATCCTCACGTCGGACCTGAGTAACCCCTTGATTGCTTGAAAATATCGCTCATTTAAACCTGAAATTTTCACCTTAAAGTACGCATTTATCTGGAAAGATAAACGTTCAAAGGAAGAAGTCCAAACCCCAAATAGATCGATTTATTGCTCAGGAATGTTTGTGGGATTGATTAAAGCAGTAATCGGCGAACAACAAATGTTTCGAGAAATGCCAAAGCTATTTTAGGGTTATTTTGATAGGCAAATGGGTGGTCTAAGCCAGTAAAATCTATTGTTTACAGGTGAAATATCAGTGCAAACCATAACTTGTTCAGGTTTGACCCGGTTTAAGGTGAGACCTCGACCTTTGAAATTGACTGCATTACCTCAAAACCGACCCAGTTTATGTGAGTAATTCTTTGTTATTCGAAGTTCAAACCTGTCAGGTTAGAAATTCCAAAAGACAACACCTGGCCCTTAGGTTCTTTATCAGCGACATACTGCCGATTTGAAGTAGAAGTCCAGCATCGCGGTCAGAGGCCTGGCGTCCCCCTGTAATCGGCTACGAAGAGCGGCTCCTTCCCAGCAGTCAACCAGCAATCCAGCCATGCTCTGAGTATCAGAATCAGCAGATATTTCCCCGCTCTCACAAGCCTCTTCCAGGCAAACGGAAATACGCTGGGCTATCTCGTTAAAGCACCACTCGACCTTTGAACGAAACACCTCACTTATCCCGGACAGCTCCTGTCCAAGTCCACCTAAAAGACAGCCCATGTAACCCTGTTCTCGGTAGCTTTGTTCAGTCAGTTCAAAGAACAACCTTACCCGCTTAAGTGGCGAGCGCTCTTTATCGCTTAGACAATGATCCAGCGCTGCATGTACCTGTAGCATGTATTGTTCGATCACCTGAAGTGCGAAGTCCTGTTTATCCTTGAAATGATGGTAGAAAGAGCCTTTCGGCGTACCTGTAGCAGTCAGCAGGGACTGGATTCCAAGATCGTTGTAACCTTGTTGCAGTAACAAATCCAGGCCTGCATTGAGCAGGCGTTGTTTGGTAGGATGTATCATCTATTTAGTGTGCGCTCTGCATATTGACCTGATTTCAGTTTGTAGCGGAAGCGAGCCATTTTGCGCACTTCCGCTGCATTAATGCTAAGCGCTGACCATCTCAATCATGTGGTCGATCACATGACTATGCTCGTGCTCGGGGCTGAACATGATGATCTCGGCATCGGCATCAACTTTTACATTGTGTCCAGGCGGCCAGTAGAACAGATCATTTACCTGAACCGTCTCCTTTTCACCCAGAGCATCGGTGGTGGTAAGCTGACCGCTTAAAACGTAACCCCAATGCGGGCATTGACACTGGTCTCCCTCAAGCCCGATAAATAGAAGGGTGGTATCGACACCCGCTGATAACGTGAAAAACTCTCCACTAATCTTGTCGAATCCCTTCACGTCACCAAAATTCTTATGTTGCCGGATCACTGCACCTGGAATATCCAGTCTTACATTCACATCGTCTTTTGCTATTTTCATTATTGTTATCCTCTGACTATGGTGATAAATAGACCGACTGGTCTAGACTGTCAGGTTACACGCTTCTGAAGTGAAGTCAATGAAGCTACAGGAAAGCTTTTTTCAGCAGTTAAAGGGGGCGGAGGAACATGGGAATAATTTTCATGTACCTCCGACCCCTTTAACTGTCAATTTTGTGGTGACTTTCCATGCCTGAAAAGTGACTCGCACGCCTGCTAGAAAGATACTACAAAGCAAGGAAAGCTAAGGCGTGTGAAATCCAAACCTGGTCAGTTGCTAAAAACTAACCCGCTGCCACACCCAAAAAAGCCCCATCACAGTAATACCCAACGAACCCGGAATCACCACCAGTCGACGATAAAGATCATCATAACGGCGCAGCCAGAATACCGCACTAAATGCCAGCAGTATGACTGCCAGCTGACCACCCTCCACTCCCAGATTAAAGGCGATCAAGGCGGTTACAAACTCGTTCTCTGGCAGGCCCAGTTCAAACAGAACCTCGGCAAAGCCCATGCCATGCAGGAGGCCGAAAACAAACACCACTAGCACACGCCAGGGCTTGAGTTCTTTAGTCAGCAGGTTTTCCATCCCCACATAGGCAATCGACAGGGCAATTAATGGCTCAATGATAGAGGCAGGCAGGCTGATCACTCCATAAACGCTAAGTGCCAGAGTGATGCTGTGTGCAACGGTAAAAGCGGTAACCTGCCACAATAATGGCGATGCTTTCCTGCTGAGTAAAAACAATCCCAACACAAACAGGATATGGTCCATACCCATGGGCAGGATATGCAGAAAACCCAGTTCTGAATAATCGGCAAAAACTGAAGACCACTGGCGCTTTGGTGATAATTGCTGAATTTTAAATGCGGGACTTGCCTGCCCCTCAACCAGCCAATGGCTCACCTTCTCGCCCTGAGGATTGACAAAGTTAACCACCATATCGCCATACAGTGGGTTACTGCTCCATACCACATCTCCCGCCTGAGGCGGCAAGCTGGCGGTGAAATAAATCAGTGATTTGCGCGCCAGACGAGTATCTTCCAGCTCTGGCACCACTATTTTCTGGTATGCCCAGTCAACGGGTTTACCCGCAACTGCAAGCTTTAAACCCTGCTGATAGCTTTGTGCAAAGTCCTTGAAGCGATTGGCGACCTCATGCGCCGGCAAAGCACGCAGCGCTTTATATTGTTGCGCCTGCGGCGCATCATCGGTATTGTCATGCTGTGCGCCGATACCAGCCAGCAATGCTTCTGCGTTGGTCTCTATAATCAGCTCAACCTGTGCATCTGAAAAGTTGAGCGTGACTATGGTGGGACGCAGTTTATGTGCATAAACCGTACACAGACTACTGAGTAAATAAACCAACAATATGACAGACAAATGACGCATAAAAAGGTGAGATACATCCTGCTGATGATCAGCCTGGTTTGTAGTAATGTAATGGCGCATGACTTCTGGCTGGAAGCGGACCCATTTTATACCGAGCCCGGTAAAACTGTCGAACTCTCATTACATGTTGGTAATGAATATGTTGGTGATACCCTGCCCAATGTCGTTAACTGGTATAACGACTTTAGTATTTACTTCAAGGATAAAATTGAAGAAGTGCCTGGCGAACTGGGCCGTGATCCGGCTGGTTACTTTGTTCCACAGCAAAAAGGTACCTATGTGATTGGCTATCAGTCCACCTTCACTAATATCAAAATTGAAGCGGCTATATTCAATAAATACCTGAAAGAAGAAGGACTGGAAAATGCCATCCAACTACGTGCGAAAAACGGACTTGGCGATACCGATGGTATAGAAAGATATCAGCGTCATGCAAAAATCCTGCTGCAGTCGGGTAACGCATTCGATATTGATAATTCAACTCGAGAGTTGGGTTACGAGCTTGAATTAACTCCATTATCTAACCCCTACCAGAAACAGGTGGGAGACACTCTGACGCTTCAACTGACTTACCAGCAGCAAGCACTCGTCGGCACACAGATTACGGCATTCAGTAAATCGCATCCGGATGAAATACAGAAATTACTCAGTAATACGAAAGGACAGGTAGACATCAAACTCGATCGCAGTGGCCCCTGGCTCATCAAAGCGGTCAAGATTATTGCTCTCAAGGATAAAGATCAGGACTGGCAAAGCCATTGGGCAAGTTTAACATTTGAGATTCTGCGGTAATCCCTGTCGCAATCGTCAGTAATTAAATAGTCTCAGCCCCGAATGGCACTTACTTAATGGAAAATTGTCATCGCGAGCGTTAGCGCGGCGATCTCTAACCTTGTCGAAACCTCACTGACGAAGAGATTGCCGCGTCGCAAGCTCGGCTCTGGCTTCCTGCTTCGCCCTACCACCTACATCGGTGTAGGCGTCTTCGCAATGACCGCATATCAGCCTTAAGTAAGTGCCATTCGTCTCAGCCCCCTTAGATGGCATAGTTTTTATGCATACACAAAACAGGCTGCAGATTATTTATCATCCGACCGCGCAGACTCGGGACGCACCCATTTCCAGCCAGTGATCATCGGACGTACCAGGTCTTCGCGTTTCCACACCCGATAAAAAATAATTGCCAACAGATGCAGTACAACCAGTGCCAGTAGTACATCGGACAGCAAGTGATGCCAGCTGGTTAGCCAGTTGATCGTATCCTGATTCACGTTGCCTGCCAGCGCTGCAGACTCAAAGAAGTCATCTGATTCTATAAACAGTCCACTTCCCGCCTGCGCAGCCAATACCACAAGTATCGCCAGCACGGACAGCGAACCGAGCGGATTATGCCCCGCAGAGCCACTCGGTTTTCTGTAGCGTAGCTCGCGTAGATACTGAATCAATGCTGCAGGACGCGGCCACAGATTAATCCAGCGTACCGGGGCTGGTCCGATAAAGCCCCACAACATTCGAAATGCGACCAGCGCCAGTAGCGAATAACCCAGGTAAAAATGCCAGCGAATCGTATCGAATGACATAAACTCGCCCAATACCCAGGTGCTGATCACAATGATGGCAAGAACCCAGTGCCACAGTCGGGTCACTGGGTCCCATATCTTTTTGCGTTCCAGTGTAGTCACAGGGCAACGATCAGATTACTTCTTTTCACGAAACTCGTCGTGACAAGACTTGCAGGATTTACCCAACGCGCCCACACGGCTTTTCAGGGCACCCAGCCCGTTGCCGGAATCCGCAGCCAGTTCACGAACTGCAGTCATGTACTTTTTGCCGTACCTGGTAATTTCCGGATAGCTGCTCCAGATCTTATCCAGCGCAGTAGTGTCGTCAGGATAGGCATTGCTGCCGCTGCCCTTGACCCATGCACTTCCGATATCGATATCCAGCAATTTCAGTAGATTACCCGACAGCATACTGGCCTGGGCCGGGTCATAAGGAATTTCACCCTTGGCCATTGCGAATAATGGACCCGCATTATACGCACGTAACTGCATCTCTCCCTGTCGAGCCTTGATCGCAGCTTTAACGGGATCTTTGGCCGCGTAACCGGGGGATGCCAGCATCACAGCAAGCAACAGAATGGTAAATTTGTAGCGCAATTTCATAGCGAGTCTCCTGCTAATAGATGTTCGGTTGGCCAGTATAGACTGTTATAAAAAAACATCACATTCTCGATTTTTGCATTATACTGCCGCAATTATGAAGCATCTGAACTGGGATAATCTGCGCTATGTACTGCTGGTCGCCAACAAGGGATCAATATCTGCAGCTGCGCGCGAACTGGGGGTAAACCGCTCCACCGTATTGCGCCGTCTGGATCGATTTCAGGAAGATCTTAAATGCCGGATTTTTAATCGCAGTGTCGAGGGCTATGCACTGACACCGGAGGCGGAAAAAATGATCCATGCGGCGCGCGAAGTTGAATCAACTCTGTTTGATTTACAGCGCCAGATCGCGGGCAAAGAGCTGCGCCTGGAAGGTGAGCTGCGCGTGACGACTACCGACACCTTTATGCTGTCAGTACTGGCAGGACCTCTGGCGCGTTTCCGGCAGCAGCATCCCCATATCCTGGTCGATTTGCTGGTCACCAATCAGGTGCTGGATTTGACTCGACGCGATGCTGATATCGCAATACGTCCAACCCAGCACCCTGATGCCGGTTTTGTGGGTCGGAAACTGCGCGATATTCAATTTTCGGTTTACCAGCTTAAAGCTGATCAACCAATGTCTACGCAGGACTGGCGACAGGTTCCATGGGTAGGGATTACCGATAGCCTGTATCACTCACCCATCGGAGCCTGGTTTGATCAATATATTCAGGCCCGGCAGATATCCATTCGTTGCGATTCACTGGTTGCTGTACGTGCCTGCGCTGAGCAGGGCATGGGAATGGCACTACTGCCCGAAGAACTCGGCGAATTATCTACCGTGCTTGAACGCAGTAGCAATGTACCTGAGGGTTTTAAAACCGGGCTCTGGTTACTGACGCATCCGGATCTGGTACGCTCAGCCCGAGTCAGTGCTTTTATGGATCATCTGAGTGCAGAACTGGCGCGTTAAAGCCACCGCAGGAAGCAGCAAACCATTAAGGAAAGCCCGCTAACAACCTTCCCTGTCTTTCAAAAGCACAATACATGCAATCTTCAATCACTTAACCATGATAAAAAAAATGGTGGCAATCCATGCACCAAGAAACCGCTACGCTTTGCAGGGCTTCGCTAAATACAACAAGTCGCCTCTAGAAAGCGAAAACCTTTTTCACACATCTTCAAAACGATAATGCTTGGAAATAAATTCAATGACCTTCCAGGTACATTTCATACCTTTGGGAAAGGTCACCAGATCGCCGCGCCCGAGTTCTACCGGCTCACCGCCTTCAGGAGTGACAATCACCCACCCCTCCAGGATGTAACAGACTTCCTGACGGTCGTAGCTCCAGGGAAATT
Organism: Gammaproteobacteria bacterium; assembly: GCA_050288105.1. GTDB lineage: Bacteria > Pseudomonadota > Gammaproteobacteria > JACNJF01. The sequence continues at coordinate 106,520 of JBNKDE010000006.1, read as the reverse complement.
CGGAGGGTTCCTTCTCCCACAACGGCCATTCTTCAACGCCCAGCACGTCGAGCTTTCCAGGTGCGGGATTATGTTCATATAAGATTTGATCAATCATTAAATACCTCTACAGATTTTTCTGAGAAAACTGGAATACCGTGTGAGCGCCTACTTAAGCCCTCTGGATTCCTTGATTTTTTCGTAGGCTTCCTTGATTTGCTGGGTCTTCTCGGTGGCATCCTTGATCATTTCTTCCGGCAGCCCCTTGGCAACGAGTTTGTCGGGATGATGTTGTGACATCAAACGCCGGTAGGCCTTTTTAAGGTCTGCATCAGAAATACCTTTGTCCACACCCATAATCTTATAGGCGTCGGTTACCGTCATGGCAGAGCTGGAACGACCTGCGCCCCGCTGTGAATGCTGACCGAAGCCAGCCTTGAGCATTTCTTCCAGACGTCTTAACTGTGCTGGCGCCACTCCCAGTTTCTGGCAGATATGCAGTAACACGCGCTCTTCGGCTTCGTGCAATACACCATCGGCATAGGCTGCCTGCAACTGGATCTCCAGAAACATCTGGATCAGGGTGCTGCGTCGATGTACCTCTTTTCTAAACTGGTCCAGTACTTCATCCAGCGGGAAATCGGCTGATTTACCTTCATTAAACAGTTTTTTCGCAGAGTCACGTACATCAGCTGTCAGCCCCATTTGCGTCATCACGGCTTCAGCCATGCGAATTTCATCCCGCGTGACTTTGCCATCGGCCTTGGCGATATGTCCCATCACCGAGAAGGTTGCGGTAAAAAAGGCCGCCTGTACACGTTCCTGCTGCCCCGGATCCATACCACCATCCGATATGATTGAACCGAGGCCCTTATCAAAATTATGGCCGAAAGCAATACCCAGTAGCGCACCCAGCGGCCCACCCATCATGAATCCGAATGCGCCGCCTAATGCTTTACCCCACCAAGACATAATCACCTACCTTTAGAATAAAATAAAAACCGTTTTTCGCCCGCTGGCGAAATTTACTGGATGGAAGATACGACAGAAAGGTTACTCGTTAATTCACCGTTTTGAAACTTTGCTTCAAGTCAGAGGCGCTAATGCAGAACACGCCACTACCTCCATGCTCAAATTCAATCCAGGTCAGGGGCAGATCAGGATACTTATCCATCATGGCTGCCTGTGAGTTACCTACCTCAACCACCAGCAGCCCATCGTCACTCAGGTAATCCACCGCCTGCAGCAATAGTCGGTCAACGATCTCCAGGCCATCTTCACCAGCTTCTAACCCCATGTTCGGTTCTGCCTTAAATTCTTCACTTAAAGCGGCCATATCCTGCGCATCCACATAGGGTGGATTGGATACGATGAGGTCAAAGCGCTGAGGTGGTATCTGATCAAATACATCAGATTCATACAGCTCAATCTGAGTGCTTAACTCGTGTCTGTTCAGGTTTTCGCGCGCTACTTCCAGCGCATCTTTTGACAGATCCGAGGCTGCAACATGTGCGTCTGGAAAGGCATATTGACAGGCAATCGCTATGCAGCCACTACCGGTACACAGATCCAGAATACTGTCCACCTGGGTGGAATCAATCCAGGGTTCAAAGTGCTGGTTAATCAATTCGCCTATGGGAGATCTGGGTACCAGCACACGTTCATCAACATAAAATGGCAGTCCGCAAAACCAGGCTTCGCGCGTCACGTACGCTGCGGGCTGGCGAGTTTTGATACGCTGCATGATGATCGCCACCACGCGTTCACGTTCCTTTTCTGTTAATTGGCTGCTGAAGTACGCCTGTGGCCAGTCAAAGGGCAAATTCAGCGCATGCAGAACCAGATAAACTGCCTCGTCCAGTGGGTTTTCAAAACCATGTCCGAAGGTGAGTTGATGTCGATAAAACTCGCTGCATGCCCAGCGAATATAGTCTGTGATGGTTGTCAAGCTACGGGTGATTTCTTTGCTTTCCACTAGGTTTAAGTCTATGCATCAAATATAATGCCGCGAATTGTACACAGTTTTGCATTTACATTGTGTAATTTCACTCACCTACGGCCTATATAAAGTGAAAAAAAACCGCATCATATTCAGCCTTATACTACTGCTGGTACTGGGCGTCATCAGTTCTCTGGTACTGATGAAACCGGAACCCATTGTACTGGAAGCAGCGACCTGGCTAGGTGAGCAGGCCAAACCCCTGCCCGCTTTCGAATTAACAGACCATAATGGCAACCCCTTCAACCAGAAAAGCATTAAGGGTAAATGGCAGCTGATGTTTTTTGGTTACACCAACTGTCCCGATATCTGTCCTGACACCCTGCAAATGCTAACCAACATGATGAAACTGATCGAGAGTGATTCAGTCAAACAGCAGCTACAGATTACCTTTGTCTCTATCGATCCTGAGCGTGACGATCTGGAAAAAATGAAAACCTATGTTGAATACTTCAATCCAGTTTTTATGAGTGCACGTGGCGAAATGGACGAAATCAATAAGCTTACTGATGCACTTGGCATCATGCATTACATCAGCAAGTCCGAAGATGGATCGAAATATGAAGTTGCGCATAGCGGTGCAATGACCTTAACTGATCCGCAGGGACGCTTCATCGCGGTTTTTGTCCCGCCACTGGACGCAGCCAATATCGCGCACGATTTATCTGAAATTATTAATAGAAATTAATCTGAGGAATGCCATGAAAATACTATTTACATTGATACTCTGCCTGTTTTCCATGCAGGCACTGGCTGATAGCAGCCGGGTGGATTTTAGTAACGGCTGGATCAAGCAGTTGCCCCCTGTAGTACCCATGCGCGCCGGATACATAGATATACAGAATGACTCAGCCCAGGAAGTAATCATCACTGGCATGCAAAGCGACGCATTTGAAAAAGTGGAATTGCATGAAACAAAAATGAAAGATGGGATGATGCAAATGGTGCAGCAGGAAAATTTTGTTATCCCGGCGAATGCCAGTATCCAGCTCAAACCTGGTGGTAAACACATCATGTTTATTACCCCACTACGAAGCCTTGAAATAGGTGACAAAGTCGAAGTAGTCGTAAGCTTCAATGACAATAAGACCCAGAAAATCACCCTGAAAGTTAAACAGTAATGCCTGAGAAAAATACTGCCCGCAGCGAATTTACCGAAAAATTACTGGGCTGGCTGTTCACAATCCTGCCACACCACCTGATTTCCAGGCTGGTGTTTTTCCTGACCCGTATCAAAAGCCCAATGGCTACGCCTGTGATACGCTGGTTTATCAAGACCTTTAAGGTTGATATGTCGGATGCAGAAAACCAGATCATCGAACACTTTGCCTGCTTTAATGATTTTTTTATTCGCGCGTTAAGCGACAGCGCCAGACCGATAGCTGCAGCAGCTAATGCAGTCGCCAGCCCAGTCGATGGAACCGTTTCGCAATGTGGCAATATAATGAAAGGTCATCTGTTTCAGGCGAAAGATCAGTTCTATTCAGTGGAGGACCTGCTTGGCGGAGATAAGTTGATGGCGCATATGTTTGAAGGTGGTCAGTTCGCCACCATCTATCTTGCACCTTATAACTATCATCGAATTCATATGCCTGTAGATGGTTTGCTGAAAAAAATGATACACGTACCCGGCAGGCTATTCAGCGTTGCCCCCTGGACGGTACGCCAGGTTTCACGCCTGTTTGCCCGTAATGAACGTGTGGTCTGCCTGTTTTCTACGGCATCAGGTCCTATGGCCATGATACTGGTAGGCGCCATCAACGTCGCTGCCATTGAAACGGTCTGGCATGGACTGGTCACACCGCCTAAAGGAAAAAAGGTATCCGAGTACAATTACGAGCATACCGAAAAGAAATTTGCCAAAGGCGAGGAAATGGGTCGCTTTAATATGGGCTCTACCGTGATTCTATTGACCACCGAAAAAATACAGCTGGAAAACCTGCAACCCGAGCAGACATTAAGAATGGGTGAATTAATCGGTCACGCTTTAGTTTAATCCGCACAGTTGCTGGATATCATTTTTATCCAGCAGTACCATCATCAGCCGTTCCAGCCCCAGCGCGACCCCGGCACAATCCGGCATACCACGCTCCAGCGCCTGCAAAAAGGCTTCATCGACTGGATAGGCTGGCAGTCCGGATTCAACACGTTGCTGGTTATCGCGCTCAAATCGTGCCCTTTGCTCGCTTGCATCGGTCAGTTCGGTAAATCCATTTGCCAACTCCATATCGTTAAAAAACAGTTCAAAGCGTTCTGCTACCGCAGGATTGTCATCATTTAACCTGGCGAGCGAGGCCTGCGCTGCAGGAAAGTCATAAACAAAAGTGAAACCCTCAAACTGCTTCGCAATCACTTCGCTGATCAACAGATCCAGGCAATCTGCGCGATGCAGCTTTGCCGCTTCAATGCCATTGATATGGTGCTCTACGCAGGCGCTAACCGTTGCGTCGTCATCCCGCTCAATATCCAGCTGTAAATAATGCTGGAAGCTGCCGTGATAGGTGATGCGTGAAAAGGTGTTCTCACAGCCGCTGATAAAATTGATTAACTGCCGCAGTTGATCCATCAGCTGTTGGTAATCAAATCCCAGGCTATACCATTCCAGCAAGGTGAATTCAGCCTGATGCCGCCGCCCTGCTTCCTCATCACGAAATGCATGACAGATCTGATAGATTGATCCGCTGCCATTAGCCAGCAGACGTTTCATCGCGAACTCGGGTGAGGTTTGCAGATACATCGTCTGACGATTCACTTCTGCCCTGATTGACTGAATATGCACATCGGTATTCGTGCTGATGGACAACAAGGGGGTATCCACTTCAAGGAAATCGCGTGCATCAAAAAAGGCCCGAATCTGTTTAAGCATTCGGGCCCTGTAGCGCAGCATAGTGAGCTGATCGGATTGCAAGGTGGGTGATCAGCCTTTCACGCGTGACATGTATTCTCCGCTGCGCGTATCTACCCGCACAACTTCACCGATCTCAAGAAACAGGGGGACTTTTACCACAGCGCCAGATTCCAGTGTGGCGGGCTTGGTGCCACCCTGAGCGGTATCACCTTTTAATCCGGGATCCGTTTCGGTGATTGCCATTTCGACAAAGTTAGGCGGTGTAACAGCCAGTGGTGTTCCGTTATACAGTGTGACTTCGCACATATCCTGTGGTTTTAACCAGAGATAGGCATCACCTACCGCGTTTTTATCGGCAGCATGTTGTTCATAGGTATCCGGAACCATAAAGTGATAGAATTCGCCATCATCGTATAAGTACTGCATATCGATATCCATCACATCCGCAGATTCCAGAGATTCACCGGATTTGAAGGTCTTTTCCAGTACTCGCCCCGAACGCAGGTTACGAATCTTAACCCGATTAAATGCCTGCCCTTTGCCGGGTTTGACAAATTCATTCTCGATGATGGAACAGGGGTCGCCATCCATGATGACTTTTAATCCGCTTTTAAATTCGCTGGTACTATAACTTGCCATATTGTTCTCGGGTCACTATTTAAAAAATGTCAATGATACCGGATTCTATCCAGATACCACAATCACAGAACTGGAAACAGTTGCTGTCGAATGCGTTTCGAAACAGCCGCGATTTGCTCGAATTCTGCGAGATTGATTCGGCTAGCGCTATTTTTGATTTCGATGCAGGTTTTCCAGTGCGTGTTACCCGTTACTATGCCTCACTGATTGAAAAGGGCAATGCACAGGACCCCCTGTTGCTGCAGGTATTACCTGAGCTGCGCGAGCTCGAGCAAAGTGCCGGCTACAGCATGGATCCGGTGGGCGACCTGGCGGCCATGGTCGCGCCAGGGCTGATTCACAAATACCCCAACCGCGTCCTGCTAACCCTGACTGCGGCCTGCGCGATCCATTGTCGTTATTGCTTTAGACGACACTTCCCCTACTCCGAGGCGGTGGTCGATATTAATCCTGCCGGCGCCATCATGCGCTATTTGCAGCAGCACCGAGAAATCAATGAAGTAATTCTGTCTGGTGGCGACCCTCTGGTTGTAAATGATGAACATATCGCACGCCTGATCCATCAGTTGAATCAGATAAAACATATCAGGATACTCCGAATTCACAGCCGTCTGATGTCGGTACTGCCGGAGCGTATAAACCACGATTTACTACAGTTGTTACAGACCTTTCAGGGACAGATCGTCTGGGTGACTCACATCAACCATGCGAACGAAATTTCCGATCACAATCAGGAGGCATTCCAGCTGATTCGTGAGTATGGCCATACCCTGTTCAATCAAAGCGTATTACTGAAAGGCGTCAATGACCAGCTTGAAACCCTGGTGGCATTGAGCTATCGACTGTTTGAAAGCGCGGTGACACCCTATTACCTGCATCGCCTCGACAAGGTACAGGGCAGCCAGCACTTTGCACTCACAGACACTGAATCCTGCCAGCTGTATCGTGACCTGAAACATCAGTTGCCGGGCTATCTGTTACCACGCATGGTTGATGAAATTGCGGGGCATTTATCGAAATCCGCAGTACATTGTGACTAAAATTACGCTATTATCCCTGATACCTGTAAAACTTGATAAACCAAATTAACTTACCCTGCTAACTATGGATTCAGATTCAGAAAAACTCATTCGCCTGCTCATCGTTGATGAAGGACTCCATCAGGCGGAGCAAATCGCCAGTTCATTACGCAGCTCCGGTTTACATGTACTTGCCGAGCATGCTGAAGACGCTGAAGATATGAGTGAAATCATCAATAGCAAACCACTTGATCTCATCCTGTTTTCGATGGATTTACCGGATTTCACGCTGCAACAGGTGCAACAGTTGATTCATCAGTGTGGCAGACATTTATCGGTTATCGGGCTCTCCGACAAGATCAGTGAGCCTATGGTCGTACACGCTATGGAACAGGGGGCGCAGGACGTTCTGCTTTCTTCCGAGCTCGAACACCTGGCGCTGGTGGTAAGGCGTGAAGCCCAGAACCTGAAGATGTGGCGTAAATACGTCAGCAATGAAAAAGAATTACACGAAAGTGAAAAACGCTGTCAGTCACTGCTGGCCAACTCCAAGGATGCCGTGGCGTATGTACACGAAGGCATGCATATTTACGCGAATACGCCCTATCTCGAATTGTTTGGGCACACTGACTTTGATGAAGTTGAAGGCATGCCTTTAATCGACATGGTTGACAGCAGTCAGCAGGAGACACTGAAACAATTCCTGCGTAACCTGAGCCAGAACAAGAATACCACCAATGAACTCAGCCTGAACCTGGTACATCACAGCGGTGAAGTCATCCAGGGACAGTTAGAATTCTCACGCGCCAGCTTCGATGGCGAGCCCTGTACCCAAATCCTGATTCGATCAAAAGCTGACACCAGCGAACTGGAAGAACAGATCAATTATCTGCATCAGCATGATCTGGTTACCGGTTTATATAACCGTCAATACTTTATGGAAAAATTGCAGGAGTATATCGATAACGCGGTCAGTGGCGGTAAGCATTCGGTCATGCTGTATATCTCTATTGATAATTTTCAGCATGTACGCGATACCGTCGGGATCTCGGGATGCGATATTCTGATCAATGACATTGCTAAAATTCTGCAGCAGGGCACCGGAGAAAATGAACATGTATGCCGCTTTGGCGCCTATAGCTATACCATTCTTTGCAGTGGGAAAGAAAAGGCGGACGTAGAAGTCGGCACGCAAAACCTGTTAAAAATGATCGAACAGAACATTTCCGAAATCGGTAAACAGTCAATCAGCTCAACCTGTAGTATCTCGATCTATTTTATTGACGAAAACGTACCTTCCAATCCTAACGAAATCATTGCCCGCGCAGAGCGTAATCTTGACCAGATCCAGAATGAAGGCGGCAATCGCGCAAGAGTGTATGTGCCTGTTGCAGGTGAAATGACCCAGGAAGAGGAAGATGGCGAAATTACACGCAAAATCAAGGCGGCGATCTCCAGCAATAACCTGATGCCGTTATTCCAGCCTATCGTCAGTATTGGCGGAGCCAGCGGGGAACGCTACGAACTCACGCGCCAGTTAAAAACCGAACAGGGTGAGATATTAACCGATGCCGACCTGTTGCCCTCTGCAGAGCGTTCGGGCAGCGCCAAAACACTGGACCGCTGGTCTATCGCGCAGGCTGTCAAGATCATTGCCAAATCGGTAGCCGCCAACCGCAAGGTTGACGTATTCGTCGCACTCAGTGCTGACTCGATTCAGGATGCATCCCTCGCGCGCTGGATCGCGCAGCGCTTGCAGGGCGCCAAGGTGCCCGGTGAACGCCTGGTACTCACCATTAATGAAGCGCATGCAGTAAATCAGTTAAAAGCCGCTAAAACCCTGTTTAAAGGCTTGAAACAGTTACATTGCCAGGTCGTGCTGGACGGTTTTGGTACTGGCCTTAACCCGTTCCAGCTGGTGAAACATTTACCGGCAGACTACCTGCGTATCAACGCCGCTTACATGGATGGTCTGTCCACCAACAAGGATAACCAGAACAGTATTCGGGCGATGACAGAACAGGCCTCTTCCATGGAAATTCGTTGTATTGTACCGCAGGTAGCGGATGCTGGTGTACTGAGTGTGCTTTGGTCTGTGGGTGCGGATTTTGTCCAGGGAGACTTCCTGCAGCCCCCAACGGACAGGATGAATTACGACTTTACCTCCATGTCGAGTTAAAAAAGCCCGAAGGGATTAAACCCATCGGGCCAGTCATGCTTACACCGATGCTTTTAGTGCCGCAATACGTTTAGCTAACGGCGGATGGGTACTTAACAAGGCGGCCAGCGAAGTCCCCGCTGAAATCCCAAAAGCCGCAAACTCCCCTTTCAGGCCCTGTGGTTCATGCGCATGACGCAGTCGCTCCAGCGCTGCAACCATCTTGCCAGCACCTGCTAGACGCGCCCCACCCTGATCCGCGCGAAACTCTCGACGACGAGAAAACCAGGCGGCAATCATCGCAGCTACGATGCCCAGTACGATCTCAGCCACGATTGATCCAATCCAGTAACCGGGGCCTACGCCGCGCTCAACCTTGAAAATGACGCGATCCACTAATATCCCGATGATACGCGAGAAGAAAATCACAAAGGTATTCAATACCCCCTGTAACAGCCCCATAGTGACCATATCGCCATTTGCGACATGTGACATCTCATGTCCCAGTACTGCCTCTACTTCATCACGCGACATTTGATTGAGTAAACCGGTACTGACCGCGACCAGCGCATTATTTTTATCCATACCGGTGGCAAATGCATTCATCACATCCGCCTGAAAGATACCGACCTCCGGCATCCCCACACCCGCCTGCTGAGCCTGACGTTTAACGACATTCAGCAACCAGCGCTCTGTTTCATTGCGCGGAGATTCAATAATCTGCACACCCATGGAACGTTTGGCCAGCATCTTGGACATAGCCAGGGATATGAATGAACCGGCAAAGCCCATGATCGCTGCCATAATCAACAGCCCATTGAGCTGGAAAGCTCCGCCCTGCTGCGCCAGATAGGCATCAACCCCCAGCACGCGCATGGAGACGCTCAATACGCCTAACACACCGAAGTTGGCCAGTAAAAATAAAACGATTCGATTGAACATTTCAAATCCTGAGTTAGTTATACTGAGAACCAATATAGTGACTAAAGCCTCGATAACAAGTATCAACAATACTGCTTTTTAAGAGGAAACACTGCATGCAACAGCAACCGAAAAATCAGCGTACAGGCATGATCGCCATTGGTTTTACGGGCCTGGGTATTGCAGGCGATTTGCAAAAGCAGGGCACCCAACTTATTTATTCAGCATTGCCAACTCTCTCAAGGATATGGAGTATTACCATACGATGGCGCAGGATCTGCAGACCAGTAACTGAGCGATAAACGCAGTGGTAGAAATACTGCAGGGCGCGCACAGCCGTAGTGCCGACACTACCCCATTACCCAATTTAATTTCGATACTGGGTGAAATCAGTTAAAATAGCGTTGTTTTATGGCAGGGTGCCTCTGATTAATTCGTTCGAGGGTGTCATCGCGACGACTGCATGGATACCGGCGGCTTAATATGTCTGGCATGCTCATCGAGCACTAATGCGCTGATCCTTTTGGTAAATATCATTAGCTTATAGATTGACCGCTCGCTAACATACCCCACAGTGACGAATTAATCAGGCGTTCCCTGGAGATCCAAAAAATCAGCTTACCGTCAGTTACCAGCCTGGCTGTCATCAAATGATCATCAGTAAGGTTTAAGCTATCTCTATTTTAAAAATTTTTACTACACGGGAATCAATGTGCAAAGCCCATTCAAACTAGATCGTCGTACCAAAATTGTTGCCACCCTGGGGCCATCTTCAGCTACCGAGGAAACCATTCTCAAACTGGTTCAGTCCGGGGTTAATGTATTCCGTCTCAACTTCAGCCACGGCTCACACGAAGAACACCGCCAACGCGTTGAAATGATCCGTAACATTGAAAATCAGGTCGGCCGCCCCATCGGTATCCTGATCGATTTACAGGGACCAAAGTTACGTATCGGCACCTTTAGCAGCGGCAAAAAAGTCAAGCTCAAGACGGATCAGACTTTTACCCTCTATCTCGACGCCCATGAAGGCAACGAAGAAGGCGTTACCCTGCCACACAGGGAAATCTTTGATGTGCTCAGACCGGGTCATGATTTACTGATAGACGATGGCAAGGTTCGCCTGCGTGTTACTGATATCAATGATACCCAGATCACCACCCGCGTTATCGTTGGCGGCAAAATTTCAGACCGTAAAGGGGTCAATGTTCCTGACACCCCCTTGCCTATCAGCGCACTAACTGAAAAAGATCGTAAGGATCTGGCGTTTGGCCTTGAGTTGAATATTGACTGGGTTGCTCTTTCCTTTGTGCAGCGGGTAGAAGACGTCATGGAGGCTCGTAAACTGATTAACGGGCGCGCTGGTATACTGGCCAAGCTGGAGAAGCCATCCGCGCTGGATGATCTGGAAAACATTATCGCCTGTGCGGATGCCATTATGGTCGCGCGCGGCGATCTGGGTGTTGAACTCCCGCCAGAACGCGTACCGTCTATTCAAAAACGTATCGTTGAAATTTCACGCGCCAAGGGTAAACCGGTAATCGTCGCAACCCAGATGCTTGAATCCATGATACAGGCACCCGTCCCTACCCGTGCAGAGGCTTCCGATGTCGCCACGGCAATCTATGATGGTGCCGATGCGGTGATGCTTTCAGCAGAAACTGCCGCTGGTGATTACCCGCTGGAGGCCGTCGAGGTCATGGGTAAGATCATCAGCGTGACCGAGAAAGATGAGTATTATCGCAAGATGCTGCGCACCAACCCGATAGATGGTGAAACCACTGATGCAGACGCCATTGCCAGTGCGGCAACCTCCATCGCAACCGCGCGCAACTGTTCTGCGATAGTCACCTTCACCAGCACCGGTTCAACCACCGTTCGCGTATCGCGTATGCGCGCGATGGTGCCTATCCTGGGTCTTACACCTTCGGACCATGTGGCTCGAAAAATGGCACTGGTGTGGGGGGTCTACTCGGTGCAGACGCGGGACGTTGAATCTTTTTCTGAGATGGTCGGCAAATCCGTACGTATGGTTCAGCGTAAGGGTTTTTCCAGGCTGGGAGACCGCATCGTGGTAATCGCAGGCGTGCCTTTCGGTACACCCGGCTCCACCAATGTCATCCGCCTGGCGGCGGTTTCGACTGAGTATGGTGAGCCTTAAGGAATGAACCACAGAGGATACAGAGAACACAAAGGGGTATGAGTGGGGTGCTGCTTTTTGACCCTTCGTGTTCTTCGTGAGCTTCGTGGTTAGCTTAAGGGTTTAAAAAGAAGGAACCACGAAGGACACGAAGTGCACGAAGATTTTTTTGGGTTCCCGCACCATCAAAGGCCAACCACTACAAAACCTCTGTGAACTCTGTGCCCTCTGTGGTTATATAGCTTTTCCTTCGTGTTCTTAGTGAGCTTCGTGGTTTAATTTTTACGACTCCTTTCGACGCCCCGATACTAAGATTTTTCCAGTTGCTCGATCCAGTCTACATTCTGCCAGCCACGCGGTAACTTGCTACCGCGTTTGCCGCGTTCAACCTGGTATTCCATCAGTTCACGATGGTCCATGGTTTTGAATTTTTTGCCCACATGCAGCGTCAGTTTATCGTTTTCATCGATGCAGTGAATGGCGCCTACAATCTCTTCATTCGACTTCAGCTTTTTAGGCGGCACATTAATGATTTTATTGCCCTTGCCTTTGGCTAACTCGGGCAGATCGCGCAAGGGTATGACGCCGATGTAACCGGCGGATGTGACCGCGACAATATACTGACTATCTCGATCAGTGATTGCGACGGGGGGCAGCAGTTCAGCACCGGCTGGAATCGAGATCAATGCCTTGCCATTCTTGTTGCGCGTGACCATATCGGAAAACTTACAGATAAAGCCATAACCGAAGGTGGTTGACAACAGGTATAGATCGTCATCCCGACCCATCAGCGTTGCAACAAAACTCACCCCGGCGGCGGGTTTGAAACGACCGGTTAAGGGCTCGCCCTGTCCCCGCGCAGAGGGCAGATTATGTGCTGGAGTGGCATAGCTGCGCCCTGCACTATCAATGAATACCGCCATCTGGTTACTCTTGCCGCGCGCGGCTGACTGAAATTCATCGCCCGATTTATAGCTCAATGCTTCCGGATCAAGGTCATGCCCTTTACCCGCCCGCACCCAGCCCCTGGCTGACAGCACAACGGTAAGCGCTTCTGAGGGCATCAGGTCGGATTCATCCATCGCCCTGGCTACCCCACGTGAGACTATCGGTGAACGGCGATCATCACCGTAGGTTTCCGCATCTTCCAGGATTTCATTCTTGATCAGTGTTTTCATGCGGCGTTCTGATCCCAGTACTTTTTCAAGCTCAGACTTTTCCTCAATCAGTTCATCCTGCTCACCGCGGATCTTCATTTCTTCCAGCTTGGCCAGGTTGCGTAACTTGGTTTCGAGAATAGCCTCGGCCTGGATATCGGTAATGCTAAAGGTCTTCATCAGCACCGGTTTGGGCTCGTCCTCGGTGCGGATGATACGGATAACTTCATCCAGATTCAGATAGGCAATCAACAGGCCTTCCAGGATATGTAGCCGTGCATCAACCTTATCCAGTCGCCACTGCAGACGACGGCGCACGGTTTCCATGCGAAAGTCTAGCCACTCTCTCAGGATCATCTTCAGGTTTTTCACCTGAGGACGGCCGTTAGTGCCGATCATATTCAGGTTAACACGATAGGTTTTTTCCAGATCCGTGGTCGCAAACAGATGATTCATCAGGCCTTCAACGTCAATACGGTTGGAGCGCGGCACGATTACCAGACGGGTTGGATTTTCATGATCCGACTCATCGCGCAGATCATCCACCATGGGTAATTTTTTGGCCTGCATCTGAGCGGCAATCTGTTCCAGTACCCGGGCACCGGAAACCTGATGTGGCAGCGCGGTAATAATGATATCGCCATCTTCGCGCTCAAACACTGCACGCATTCGAATCGAACCATAGCCCGTTTCATACATCGTTTTTAGTTCATGCACCGGCGTGATGATCTCAGCCTCGGTAGGATAATCCGGCCCCTTAATATGCTCCATGAGTTCATCTACAGTGCTACGAGAGTTCTCCAGCAGACGAATGCAGGCTGAGGCAACCTCGCGAATATTATGCGGTGGCAAATCGGTTGCCATACCCACCGCAATTCCGGTAGTGCCATTGAGAAGAATATGTGGCAGACGCGCGGGTAATAACTGGGGCTCCTGCATCGTGCCATCAAAATTGGGCACCCAGTCCACCGTGCCCTGGCCCAGTTCGCGTAACAGTACTTTGGCGAAAGGCGCCAGGCGTGATTCGGTATAGCGCATCGCTGCGAAGGATTTGGGATCATCCGGCGAACCGAAATTACCCTGTCCATCGATTAACGGGTAACGATAAGAGAACGGCTGTGCCATCAATACCATCGCTTCGTAACAGGCACTATCGCCATGCGGGTGAAACTTACCCAGTACATCACCCACGGTTCGGGCTGATTTCTTATGCTTGGAACTGGCGGATAATCCAAGCTCAGACATGGCGTAAATAATCCGACGCTGCACTGGTTTCAGGCCATCGCCGATATGTGGCAAGGCGCGATCCAGTATTACGTACATAGAATAATCAAGGTAGGCTTTTTCAGTGAACTGATGTAGTGGTTCCAGTTCTACACCTTCGTAATTAAGCTCAAGATTTTCAGGCATGGTTTTCCAGACAGATGAATTTTTTGTGGGCGGTAGTTTACCGCCTTGTGGTGGTGGAAGCTACGGTAAACCGTTAAACTTGCGGCATGATTAAAGTCCTATTGTTACTGATTTTTTTATACCTGGCTGCCTGCCTGTTGTTATTCTTCAAACAGCGCGATCTGCTGTATTTCCCAACCCCTGAAGTTAACTCAACACAGGCCGAGGCGATCTGGCTGGATACACAACAGCAGCGACTGAAGCTATGGAAACTGCACCAACAGCCACATGCCATCATTTATTTTGGCGGGAATGCTGAGGCAATAGAAGAAAACATCACAAATTTCGATCAGGCCTTCGCAGGACACACGGTCTATCTGGCAAACTATCGGGGTTACGGTGGCAGTAGTGGTAACCCGAGCGAACAGGCGCTATTCGACGATGCACTGGCAATCTACGACGCCATCAGTACACAGTATCAAAGCATCAGCGTGATTGGTCGCAGCCTGGGATCAGGGGTAGCGGTTTATCTTGCTACACAGAGAAAAATCGACAAACTTGTGCTGATCACACCCTATGACAGTGTAAAAAACGTAGCACAGTCACACTACCCTGTCTTCCCGGTTAACTGGTTGCTTAAAGACAGATTTGATTCTTTATCCAGGGCCTCACAGTTGACCCAGCCGATACTGATATTACTGGCAGAACAGGACAACACCGTTCCCAGGAAACATAGCGAAGCGCTGATTAAGGCCTTAAATCCAGAGCTAATTCAGGTTGAGGTTATTGCGCGTAGTGATCACGGAAGTATTTCTTCACGCCGGCAGTACCTGGATAGCCTGAGACGGTTCCTGCATTAATCGAGGATACTGACTGGGCAGCCTGCTTCATACTGCAAAGGAAGCCTGGAAAAACGCCTGGCGTTAGTTGGCTGGGCGAAGCAGGAACCGAGTCAATCCGTTAGCAAGCACTAATAGCTAGCGAAAAGTGCGACAGCGAGATGCCGCGTGTAAGGAGGCAAAACTGGGCGCTGCCAGAGCGCGCGATCACCCCAGTCAATTGCTCAGTTCAGGCGCAGGCTTCGGCCAATATTCCTGCCATAGAAAATCTCCAGCATCTCGCGGCGAATTTTCTCACTGATCATACGTTGCTCCTTGGGGGAAACGTCATCGACATCTACACCAAACAGATAGGTATCGAGATCAAACTCCTTTAACATCATCTTGGTGTGGAAGATATTTTCCTGATACACATTCACATCAACCATCTGGTAGCGCTCACGTGAATCGCGCGCCAGATAGTTTTGAATTGAGTTGATCTTGTGGTCAATGAAATGCTTTTTACCATTGATATCACGAGTAAAACCTCTTACCCGGTAATCCATCGTTACGATATCTGACTCAAACGAATGAATCAGGTAATTAAGCGCCTTCAGCGGTGATATTCGCCCGCAGGTGGAAACATCAATATCGGCGCGAAAGGTTGAGATGCCATTTTCGGGATGACTCTCGGGATAGGTATGTACCGTAATATGACTCTTATCCAGGTGCGCCACTACTGACTCAGGTAAAGGTCCAGGGGATTCGGTATTGGATAATAGTTCCGCTGCAATGGGTTCTTCCGAAATCAGGATGGTGACACTGGCGCCATGCGGTTCATAATCCTGACGAGCAATATTCAGTACATTTGCACCGATAATTTCTGTCACATCGGTCAGTATCTGGGTCAGACGGTTAGCATTGTAGGCTTCATCGATATACTGGATATATCGTTTCTCCTGGTCGCTGTTTGCCGCGTAATTAATATCATAAATATTAAAACTCAGGGTTTTGGTCAGGTTATTAAAACCATGTAATCTAATTTTTTTCTGTGCCAATTGTCTTTCACCAGATGGATAACAGTTAAAAAATGCGCATGTTCAATGCGTCTTTCGAAAATAATAAACGTTAAGCTGATCGCCCAGACTATACCTCAGCCAGATCACCTTTTTCCTGCAACCAGGCCTTTCGCTCAGCAGCAGATTTTTTAGACAATAACATATTCATCACCTTGAACGAATCGTCACCAGGTTCAATGGTTAGCTGCGCCAGACGTCGGGTATCCGGTGCAATCGAGCTTTCGCGCAATTGCAGCGGATTCATTTCACCCAGACCTTTAAATCGGGTCACAGTCACTTTGCCTTTCTTTTTCTCAGCAGTAATACGATCCAGAATGCCATCGCGTTCGGCTTCATCCAGCGCATAGAATTTTTCGCGCCCCACATCGATGCGATACAGTGGGGGTTTAGCCACATACACATGACCACCTTCTACCAGTGGTTGAAAATGCCTCAGGAATAATGCACATAATAATGTCGCAATATGCAAACCATCCGAGTCTGCATCAGCGAGGATACAGATTTTGCCATAACGTAATCCACTCAGGTCGTTAGATCCTGGCTCAACACCAATGGCTACCGAAATATCATGCACCTCCTGCGAAGCCAGTACCTGATCCACCGAAACCTCCCAGGTATTCAGTATCTTGCCGCGCAGGGGCATGATCGCCTGAAAGACGCGATCGCGTGCCTGTTTAGCAGAGCCACCTGCAGAATCACCCTCGACCAGGAATAACTCGGTACGGCTTGCATCCTGGCTGGAGCAATCAGCCAGCTTACCCGGCAAGGCAGGACCCGCTGTGACTTTTTTACGCACCACTTTCTTGGCCGATTTAAGGCGCTTTTGTGCACTGCTGATTGCCATCTGTGCCAGCAGGTCACCGGTTTCAGCATGCTGGTTCAGCCACAGGCTAAATGCATCCTTGGCAATGCCCGATACAAACGCAGCGGTTTCACGCGAAGATAGTCGTTCTTTGGTCTGCCCGGAAAACTGGGGATCCTGCATCTTCACCGACAGGATAAAGCTCACCTTGTCCCATACATCGTCGGGAGCAATCTTGACCCCGCGTGGCACCAGGTTGCGAAACTCACAAAACTCACGAATGGCGTCGGTCAGCCCGGTCCTTAAGCCGTTAACATGCGTTCCACCCTGCGCCGTGGGGATCAGATTGACATAGCTTTCGGTAATCGACTCACCACCTTCCGGTAACCATACTACCGCCCAGTCTACAGCCTCTGCTTCACCCTTCATGGAGCCGACGAAAGGATCAAGCGGCAACATCTCATAACCGCTTAAGGACTCTTTCAGGTAATCAGCGAGACCATCCTGGTAACACCAGTCTTCGCTTTCCTTGGTTTTTTCTACGTAAAATTTAACCCGCAGTCCCGGGCATAGTACCGCCTTGGCGCGCAAAATATGCTTAAGCCTGGGCACCGAAAAGTTGGGGCTATCAAAATATTTTTCATCCGGCCAGAAGCGTATCGTTGTGCCGCTGTTTTTCTTACCGACCGTACCGATTTCTTCCAGCTCGGAAAATTTGTCGCCATGCTGGAAACTCATCGAGTATTCCTTACCTTCTCTTCTTACTCGAATATCCAGCTGGCGTGACAGTGCATTCACTACCGAAACGCCTACACCATGCAATCCACCTGAAAACTGGTAGTTTTTATTGGAAAACTTACCACCCGCATGCAGCTTGGTCAGAATAACTTCAACACCGGGTATCTTCTGTTGCGGATGCAGATCAACTGGCATCCCGCGGCCATCATCGATAACGGTAAGAGAATTATCCTGATGCAGGATTACACCAATCTGTGTTGCATGACCGGCAATCGCTTCATCCACACTATTGTCGATGACTTCCTGCGCCAGGTGATTGGGGCGCGAGGTGTCGGTATACATACCGGGGCGTTTTTTAACCGGGTCCAGACCGGTAAGCACTTCGATCGCAGAGGCATCATATTTGGTATTCAATGGACTTAAGTTCCGTACTGTTGGTTTTAATGCGGCGAAAGTATATATCGCATGCTTGATTTTGTAACGGTTATCCTTATATATATGCGATCTTGTTTTAAACTCGGGCCACCTGATGAGCGATTCTCCCTTTATTCACAACGTCACCGCCGAAAACTTCAACACTCTGGTCATCGAAAACTCTTTTAAACAGCCTGTACTGGTTGATTTCTGGGCCGACTGGTGCCAGCCCTGCCAGGCACTGATCCCCATACTGACCAGACTGGCGGATGAATATCAAGGCAAGTTCATTCTTGCCAAGGTGAACAGCGACGAACAGGGAGAACTGGCCGCGCATGCCGGTGTTAAAAGTCTGCCCACCGTCAAGCTCTTTATCAATGGACAGATAGCGGACGAATTCATGGGCGCCCAGCCCGAATCAGAGGTACGCAAGTTCCTCGACAAGCATATTCGCTCTGCATCTGACGAAATCATGAGCGCCGCGGTTCAGGCCTATCATGAAGGACGCAAACAGGATGCGCTGGATATGATGAACAAGGCCCTGGCCGATGACCCAAAGAATGCCAAACTCAAAATCAATATTGCCAAAATGGTCGCTAATGATGGCGACTACGAGAGTGCCACCGCGCTGATCGATACGCTGAGCGATGAAGAAAAAGACCAGGCCGAAGTGCGCGAAATGATGGCGCAAATCAAACTCGCGGTGAAGCTGCAGCAGGCAGGAGACCCCGCAGAAATCGAACAGCGCCTGAAACAAAACCCGGATGACCTGGACGCGCTGTTGCAGATGAGTGATTACCTCACCGCCGCTGGACAGTTCGAAGAAGCGATCAAGATTCTGCTCGACATTATGACGAAAGATCGCAGCTTTAAGGATGATGCCGGGCGTAAAGGATTGCTGGAAATTTTTGAAATTTTAGGCGCTGAAAACCCCCTGGTTAAGACTTATCGACGTCGGATGTTTACGTTGTTGCATTAATCGATTCGTGTATTGGCCCGGCAATCTATCTAAATTTAGAGGCTTTCCGAATTATGGTTTCTGTGCTTAATCCTTACTCGTCAGCTACTATGGAGTAAGCACAACATAGGCATGTGAAATACCTATCCGGCCAGTTGCCATTTACCAACAGGGATTGCGTCACTAGGTTCGCAATGACACTATTTAATAAATAGCAACAAGCATCGATCTAATGAACTCCTTCAAAACCATCCATAACCGAGCCATAAAACGAAAAGGTGGCAAAGAAGCCCTGAATAGCCTGCTACCCGAAATCACCTCAGCAGAGGCATTATCCGCAAAACCCGATAGCTACTTCCTGCAAGAGATGACTCGAAGTATCTTTCAGTCCGGCTTTGTGTGGCGCGTCATTAACCAGAAATGGCCCACCTTTCAGCAGGCTTTTTTTGATTTTGATCCATCTCGCTTGATGAAGCTATCTGATGACGACTGGAATGCCTATATGCAGGACATGAGAATTGTGCGTCATCGACAGAAGATTAACGCGGTCAGGCATAATCTCTGGTTTGTGAATGAAACCTCTGGCGAGTATGGTGGCTTTGGTCGTTTCCTGGCCGATTGGCCGCAAACCGATTTCGTGGGTCTGTTCCGTTTTCTGAAAACAAAAGGTAGCCGTCTAGGTGGCAATACAGGTCAATATTTTCTGCAGCACGTCGGGGTAGAGAGTTTTGCGTTAACGCGTGATGTCATTCTGTGTCTGCAACTGGCGGGGCTTGAAATCTCTGATAACCCATCCAGTCAGAAAGACCTTAAGCTGATTCAGCAAGCCTTTGATCACTGGCATCAGGAAACCGGTTTTTCCTACCGCCAGTTGAGTATGATCATGGCTTATTCTGTCGGCGAGAATAAGGTGTTATCAGGCTCAGGCTTAGATAGCTAACTAATGAGTTCAGAACATCAACACACAGGTGAAAAATGGGATACTGGTATCTAACCATCGCGATAGTGGCTGAAGTCATTGCGACAAATGCCTTAAAAGCCTCCGAAGAATTTACAAAATTAGGTCCGATTATTCTGGTTATTGTGGGATATGGTATTGCGTTTTATTTCCTGTCTCTTGTACTTAGAACAATACCCATTGGGATCGCTTATGCAATATGGGCAGGGCTGGGCATTGTCCTGGTCGCAATCGTGGCCGCTGTAGTATTCAAGCAAATACCAGACCTTCCAGCGATTATCGGCATGATTTTGATCATCTCAGGGGTGGTAGTTATGAATGTATTTTCTAAAACTATAGGGCATTAATACTGCTTGTAGCCTGATGCTATACAGACATTTTGAATGCCTGTATAGCAATCTCCGAATAAAAACCTTACAGGCCCCTGATTTTCAGGATTTCATCTTTTTCTATACCTAAGGATTCAAGGAATTTCTGATGCTCCTGCGGCTCCATTTTCTCAAAATTCTGGTGCCATTTAACCATATCAGACTCAGTGAATCCCGACGCCTGCATGATTTCTACCCAACGTTGCTTGGTTACCATTTTTGTCTCCATAAGTTCTGGTTGCTGTAAAAGTGCCACAATGGCGCTTTGCTGTTGACGCAATGCAGAGATCGCCTGCTCCAGTTTATGGAACTGAGCCTTCAATATTTCGGCCTGTATTTCTGCATTACCTCGATCAACCAGAGTCGATATTTCTGCCACGGGTATTCCATAGGAACGATAGGAGATAATTTTCTGTAAACGATCCAGCTCTGCTTCGCCATACCATCTGTATCCGTTTTGAGAACGTAATGCCGGTTTTAACAGACCTTTACGTTCATAAAACAGAATACTGGCGCGAGAGATATCACATTTCCTGGCAAGTTCCGTAACCGTTAACATTCATATTACCCTGATTGCGTCGAACCCAGACGATGAACCCATAACCTGTAGACAGGTCAAGCATCAATCTGTAAATAATTTCCCTGGATTCAAAATACCCAGCGGGTCAAGGCAGTGTTTGATCTGCTTCATCACAACCACACCAGTCGGATGCTCTTTTGCCAGAAAATCTATCTTACCCATACCAACTCCATGCTCACCCGTACAGGTGCCTTCCATCGATAACGCCAGATTGACCAGCTTATGATTAATCGCCTTGGCTTCTGCAATCTGGTCGGGGTTATGCGCATCAGGCAAGATTAGTAAATGGAAATTTCCATCGCCCACATGCCCCAGAATGATCGATGTAAGATCTGTTTTAGCAATCATCGCTTCAGTACCTGCAATACACTCAGCCAGTCGTGAGATGGGTACACAGACATCGGTAGTTACAGGTTTGCATCCGGGTCGAGACGCCAATGCTGCCGGATAGGCATCGTGTCTTGCCTTTAGGATTCGATTGCGCTCTTCGGTTTTGGTGGCCCACTCAAAGGACTCTCCACCCTGTTCAGAAGCCAGCTGCTGCACCTGCTCTGCCTGCTCCTGCACACTCGCCTGCGAACCGTGAAACTCCATAAACAGATGTGGTTGTTGCGGATAGTCCATTTTCGAATAGGCATTAATGGCTCGTATTGCGGTGGCATCCAGTAATTCCATGCGAGCAACCGGTATACCGTACTGAATCGCCTGTATCACGGTAGTTACTGCGGCCTGAATACTGGGGAAGCTGCAAACAGCAGAAGAAATCGCTTCCTGCAATCCATGTAGTTTTACCGTCAGCTCGGTGATGATACCCAGGGTTCCTTCAGAACCGATAAACAGATGCGTGAGGTCATAGCCTGATGAGGATTTACGTGCACGCCCACCCGTTTTGATAATACTGCCATCAGCCAGTACCACGGTAAGCCCACGTACATTTTCACGAATTGTGCCATAGCGAACCGTATTGGTGCCGGAAGCCCCGGTAGCAGCCATCCCTCCCAGGCTGGCATCAGCACCCGGATCTACCGAAAAGAACAGTCCAGTATCCCGAATCTCATGTGCCAGTTGATGACGTTTGACGCCTGCCTGCACGCGGCAGTCCATGTCTTCCTGATTAATCTCCAGCACCTTGTTCATCGCGCTAAGATCGATACTCAGCCCGCCCTGCAAGGCCTGGATCTGCCCCTCGATAGAAGTACCTGCACCAAATGCAATCACCGGCATCCTGTATTGATGACAGATCTTCAATGCCTCACTAACGTCTTCGGTGCTGGCTGCAAACAATACAGCATCCGGGTTATGGGCTTCATACCCTCCCTCATCCCTGCCATGCTGTTCAAGCAGGCTCGGATTCTGGGTTAACTGTTCGCCAAAGCGTTGCTTCAATTGCTGTATTGCCTGTTGTCGCGATTCTGTATTCATAATGATTACCTGACGTATTGCTCAAAAAAGTATTAAAGGATTTACTGCAGCCTGATTTCAATGCGCTCTTTCTGGCTGCCGATATTTTTTCGTTTAAGCGCGACCTGACCGATCTCTGCAGTTGATTTCAGGTGCGTTCCGCCACAGGGAACGCGCGCGAAGCCTTCCACTTCCCAATACCTGCGTTGCATCGCCTCATCACTGAACCGACTCAGGATGGGGCGATCTGCTGCAACCAGTTGCTCAAGCTGATCCTGTAGCTGTGGAAATATTGCTGAAATATTCTGCGGCCAGGCGAAATCAAGCCTGGCTTTATCCTCAGCAATATGTGCACCGATCTTTTCAATACCGTGATGAAATTGATACACAAGCTCCAGTACCACTTCTGCAGCAAAATGCAGACGCATCAAACGATAGCGACGCGACCAGTCAATCTGCATGAAGACTTCATCATCTTTTTGTAAGCCATGTTGCGCAGGCAGGGTGTAGATAATGTCCTCAGCTGATTTTCTGGCTTCAATAACCGGCAAGTCATTGAATGTTCCATGGTCACTTTCCTGACCACCCGAAAATGCATAAAAAATGGTTGCATCAACAGTCACTTCGTCGCCGTTAACCGAGTTTATCCGGGTATTTAGCTGTCTCAGGTAAGGATCATCCCAGAATATTTTCCTGGTCATCGTTCACTCCAATAATACGCGTTAGCCGCGCGGATGATGGGTTTCATGTAATGCCTGTAATCGCGCCTGGGCAATATGTGTGTAAATCTGAGTAGTGGATAGATCGCTATGGCCCAATAACATCTGTACAGTGCGCAAATCTGCCCCGTGATTCAGTAAATGTGTCGCAAAAGCATGTCGCAATGAATGCGGAGAGAAGCTGGTCTTGATTCCTGCAATTAACAGGTATTTTTTTATATGTTGCCAGAAAGCCTGTCGTGTAATCGCACTACCACGACTGGATAAAAACAGTGCATCACTACGCACATGCGGCTTAACCAGCTGCGGACGCCCCTGATTGCTGTACTGCTTTAACCAGTACAGGGCTTCTTCTCCTACCGGAATAACACGTTCTTTATTCCCTTTACCCGTCAGCCTGACCAGCCCAAGATTATGATTTACCTGATTGAGTTCCAGTGAAACCAGCTCGCTAACACGCAACCCTGATGAATACATCAGTTCCAGCATACAGCGATCACGCAAACCGTAGTCACTTTCAACATCCGGTGCCATTAACAGCTGTTCCATGTCATTTTCAGTTAAACTGTCTGGTAATAATCGCATGATTTTAGGCGCGCTTATTAACTCACTTGGATTATCCTGCCGCTGCCCACTACGAACCTGATAACGGAAATATTGTTTCAAGGTAGATAACAATCGAGCGTTGGTTCGTGCCGAAGAATGGTTGTCTACACGATAGGCGAGGTATTTTTGTATTAATGACTGATCTGTTTCGAGTATCGATTTATTCTGCTTATCCAGCCACCGGGCAAATAACGTAAGATCGCGTTGGTAAGCATCAAGAGTATGTCGGGATAGCCCTTTTTCTGACCAGATGTTATCAATAAACTGATCTATTTTAATTTCAGACTGCTGTAGGGGCGTCATTATTTAAGCACTATTTTAAATGTCTGAATGTCAGGTCAGGAACGCTGCCGGTAAATATTTTATAACAACCTTATGGTGGATTGGCCAATCACTGAACTCTTTTTTACCAGTGAAATGGATTTTTGCTGCATACCTTGAGCGAAGTTAATCTACATAACTCGCACTTAGAGATACAACTTTATACCGATTAAAAAGCTAAGGCAAAAAAAAAGGCACATCATGAAATGTGCCTTTTTATCAACAAGTTAGTTTAACTTATCAACTTGCATCCGCTGCTGGAGCAGGAGCTGCTTTCTTAGCTTTTTTCTTTTTTGCTTTAGGCTTAAGCGCTTTAGCCAGACCTGACATTTCTTTCTTAACCAGAGCGGCAGCAGCTTTCTCAACTGAAGCACTCATGTTATTTACGATCTTTGTCAGACCAGCTTCTTTTTTCTGGCTAGCTTTCAGCTCGGCTTTAACAGCAGCAAGTTCTGCTTTTAATGCCTTCATACGATCTGTAGCTGAAGGAGATGCAGAAACCGCTTTTTTTGCTGGCGCCTTTTTAGCTACTGCTTTTTTAGCAGGCGCTTTTTTTGCAACCTTTGGACGACCACGTGAAGCTGCTTTTTTCATAGCAGTTTTTTTAACAGCAGTTTTTTTAACTGCACTCTTTTTAGACTTAACTGTTTTTTTCTTAATTGCCATTTGCTGTTCCTGTTGGGTGGGTTAACGTAAGCATGATTATAAAAAGGGTTTTTAATTTTTCAACAATTGATTGTTGATTATGACAAACTTTTTTAATATATGCGTCTGTTTTTTATAAATTAATCATAATGCAGCACAAACTTTTACTTGAATGCCCTCCCGCCGGACTGTTAAAACAACTTATCGCGATGCTTTACGATAGTTTGTTAATTGCTGCTTTGTTATTTATAGCAACAGCCATATTGCTACCATTTAATCACGGCGAAGCAATTACAGGCCCTTTATATAACATCTATGTGCTTTGCATTTTATTTATTTTTTATAGCGGGTTCTGGAAAAAAGATGGACAGACACTGGGCATGAAAGCCTGGAAAATCAGAATCATTGATGAATATGGAAACAACCCGGCCTGGTCTATCGGATTTTTAAGATTAATTCTCGCATCCATCGCACCAGTAACCTTTATCGGACTCAATGCTTACCTGAATTTGATTAAAGACTCAAAAACTGAAGCGATTGTCGTCGTCATATTTTTTCTACTGGGTTATCTGGTCAGACTCTTTCGGCCCTACACGCTGCACGATCGGCTCAGTCAAACCAGAATCATTGATGTATCAAAATTGATGGAAAAAAATCCCGCCGAAGATTAGGTAACCAGAAGTTTTCGCCGAATTAACCAGGCTGTTAACAGAATAAAAATTAAAGTCGGCAATAACGCGTTGATAAATGGTAGTAGATTTAACTGCTCGCCAAGCTGAATCAGTAATTTATTCATTACTACATAGAGTAGTCCTAGCAAAATACCAATCAAAACCCGCTGCCCTGTGTTGCTCTGCCGTTGTGAGCCCAGTACAAATGGTATGGCCAGTACCGCCATCACAATAATACCCAGTGGACTGTAGATTTTACGCCACAGATATAGAGATTCTGCTTTATGGTTGAGTGAATTTTCATCCAGGAAGTCAATATAGTTGGAAAGATCCTTGATAGACATCTGGTAAGGATCTGTTGCCAGGGAACCCAACAGTTTGTTACTCAACTGTCCGGCGTAGATCTGCTGGTCAAACTGTTCTACGGTTAAATGATCCTCATTTAACGTCGTCTGTTTAACATTAACCAGTAACCAGCCCTGTTCTTCTGCCATCGCTTTATCAGCCAGCGTCGTGCTAAGCAGTTTATCTTCAGCATCCATATGGTAGATCTTAATCCCTTTTGCGTTACCATCAGGAAACAGTCTTTGGATATGAACTACATTATTTTCGTCTTTTATCCAGACGCCTGCGCGACCATTAATGCTGATTCGTGACTGTATATGCGAGGTACGAAATTCCCGCGCATAGGTTTCGCTTTCGGGAACTACGAAATTTCCTACCACAAGGTTAAATAATGCGACCAACAAGGCCGCTAACGATACGGAGGTCAGTAACTTTTTAACCGATACCCCGGAAGACTGCATGGCAATGATTTCACTGCCACTGGCGAGATTGCCAAGACTCAGGATACTGCCCAGCAAAACTGCCAGAGGCATAAAGTCGATGCTGAGCGCAGGTGTTTTTAATGCAAGAAACTGCAACATCTGGATGACACCATAACTCCCTTCTCCAATATGATCGAGTTCTCTGACCATGGTATAGAACAGGCTCAGGCTGATTAAAATCAGCAGCACCATAATGCTTCCCTTGTATATATGTAAGGCGAGGTAACGGGCTAGAATCATGCGGATTGCTCCTGCCTGAACCTGATTCGACCGCCAGTGCGTTTTTTCAATAATATAAGGGTGAGCATGATAAACACAGCATGCACCCACCAGTAATTGAGCCACATTCCAATACTGCCGTTGACCAGTGCGGTTTTAGTCAGGCCGAGCAGGTTTAAATACACGATAAAGGCCAGCAGAGAAAAACCAATTTTTCCATAACGTCCCTGCCTGGGTGCAATGTAGGACAGCGGCACAGCTAAAAATGCGAGAACCACAAGTGATATTGAGGTGGAAATTCTCCACCATAGTTCTACGCGGTCTACCAGCTTGTCAGAAGCGAGAATGTCGCTTAAAGATTTTTCGTAAGGCTCTAGCCGACTGAGTACTGTCGTTTTTTTCTCCAGTAATACACCATGCCTGTCAAACTCCACAACCTGATAATCGGCTTCGCCAGCATTCCCCAGGTAACGCTTACCTGGCCCCATTTCGAGAAACAGATTTCCAGTTTTATCATCCAGTTTATGTCGCCCCTTGTGCGCAGTTTCCATTACATCACTATCTCCTCCCTGCTGCGCAATCACAATATCGTAGATCTCTGTACGATCTTCAGACATAGAGCGCATAAAAAACACCTGGTCATTATCCTTGCTGGCATTAAACTGCCCCACCTTCATCTGGGTAAATTCATGCACGTTTTCTTTTTCATTGATAATTTTGCGTGCACGTAATTGCATCTCTGAGCTAAACCATAAACTACAGAACATACTCAGTAATAAGGCAGGTAGTAGAGGAATCAGTACGACTCGATACAGCTTTGTGTAACCAAAACCACAGGCATGCAACACCACCAGCTCATGATCCTTGTATAATCTCCCGAAGGCAAAAATGACGCCCAGGAAAAACCCCAGTGGTAGCAAAATAGAAAAAACATCCACTGACTGCCCCAGTAGCACCGGGAAAAGTGCTTCTGAGGGGACATCTCCTTCAGAAATATCTGACAGTACTCTACCAAGAGAGTTACTCATCAAAATAACGTATAATATCAAGGTTGTAGCAACTGAATTTTTCAGGATTTCTACAACCAGATAGCGTTCAATTATGGATATCATTGATAGAATATACTTGAGCTGGATTAAAAATAGCTGAATATCGGGATAAAAACCTAAAAGGCTCTGGTTGTTTTTTAAAACTTATCGTATCTTATATCATTGTATACGTATTGGCAGCCCCGCATTGCAATCAATAGCACGAGTTGCTTTTTCCCAGTTATAACCGGCAGGTGATCTCGCATCATTTGTTCGGGCTTTTTTGTAGAATTAATCAGGCAGGTTTAACCTCATGGAATTTAATGTTAAAAGTGGTAACCCCGAGAAACAACGCACAGCTTGTCTTATCATTGCTGTGTCTCAACCACGAAAACTCTCACGCGCTGGTAAAATGATCGACAAGATCAGCGACGGTTACCTATCCACTATCATTCGACGTGGAGATATGGATGGTAAGCTCGGACAAACTCGAGTCTTACATAATGTTCCCGGCACACTAGCCGATCGCGTTTTACTGGTTGGCTGCGGCAAGGATAAAAATCTAAACGAAGCCAGTTACCTGAAAATACTGGATGCGCTTTCTCAGGCCATGGATAACCTGGGGGCAATGGAAGCGCATTCCTATCTAACGGATCTTAACATTAAGGGGCGAGATATCAGCTGGAAAATTCGCCAGACTGTAATTCGCATGGAAAGCAATCGCTATGTTTTTGACCAGCTTAAAAGCGATAAAAAGGAAACCACCAAGAATTTACGTAAACTGGTTTTGAATGTACCTAGTCGGCGCGACCTGAGCGAGGGTGAGAAAGCTATCCTGCAGGGTAATTCAATCGCCTCCGGCGTTAACCTGGCCAAAGACCTGGGCAACCTGCCCGGCAATATCTGTACACCCTCCTACCTCGCTGAACAGGCGTTACGCCTGGAAAGGTTATTTTCTGCAGTGGTAACAGAAATCCTGGAAGAAGAGGATATGAAAAAACTGGAAATGGGCTCGCTGCTGTCAGTGAGCTCAGGCAGTCGCCAACCAGCCAAACTGATCTGTATGGAATATCATGGCAACGATGTTGAACAGAAACCCATCGTGCTGGTCGGAAAAGGGGTCACTTTCGATTCCGGCGGTATCTCGCTCAAGCCCGGCGCAGCGATGGATGAAATGAAATACGATATGTGTGGCGCCGCATCCGTACTCGGCACCATGAATGCGATTGCAGAAATGCAGTTACCCATCAATGTAGTCGGCATTATCCCTACGACTGAAAACCTGCCTGATGGCAAAGCGACCAAACCTGGCGATATTGTTACCAGCATGTCCGGCCAAACCATTGAAATCCTGAATACCGATGCAGAAGGTCGTCTGATTTTATGCGATGCGCTTACCTATGCCGAAAAGTATGATCCTGACGTCGTCATCGACATTGCAACCCTGACGGGCGCTGTCATCATTGCCCTGGGCAGAGTCCCTTCTGCTGTACTGGGTAATCACAGCCCGCTCATCAACGACCTGATCAGTGCCGGCAAGAAAATAGAAGACAAACTCTGGGAACTCCCCTTATGGGATGAATATCAGGACCAGCTAAACAGCAACTTTGCTGACATCGCCAACATCGGTGGTCGTGACGGAGGCTCAATAACAGCCGCCTGTTTTCTTTCACGCTTTACCAAAAAATATAAATGGGCACATCTGGATATCGCGGGCACCGCCTGGATCACGGGCGATAAAAAAGGTGCCACAGGCAGACCGGTACCGCTGTTAACGCAGTACATTCTGGATCGACTGGAAGCCTTAAGCGCATGACCCGAATAGACTTTTACCAGATAACTGATTCGCGCCTGAGCGAAGATGCGCTGGTATATAAGTTATGCCAGAAAGCCTATGCAGCACAGCAAAAGGTATTGCTGCTCACGCGCAGTGAGCAGCATAGCCAGCACCTGGATCAATTGCTGTGGACACACGATGACGAGAGCTTCATTCCTCATGATCAGCAGGACGAGGAAGGCTTTATCACCCCTATCCTGATTAATCACGAGGCTGATCCCAGGGGCGAACGACAGTTACTGATCAATTTAAGCAACGAAATACCGCTGTTTTTCGCCCAGTTTGAGCGTGTGCTCGAGCTGGTTACCGATGACAATAAAACCCAGGCCCGTAATCACTACAGCTACTACAAGGAACGCGGCTATCCGCTGAATCATCACACATTATGAGCAAAGAAACGCAGATCCCGTTACTCAAAGAACTGATTTCCCGAGGAGAACCGGAAATTGGTGATTTGGATATTGACCACAGTGACGACCACCAGGTCGACATCCCGATGGAAGACCCGGATCATATCGACATCTCATCACCCGAACCGGTACATTTATCGGAACTGGAAAACGACGAACAGCTGGAAGATTTTTCCTCAATACAGGAATTAATGATCGAAGAAGAGATACGCATGATCCTGGACAAGCACATGGAAAATGCCTACGAGGAAATCATCCGCCTGGTACATCATCGTTTGAACCGATGAATCAATATTAAATCATCCCCGTTACCCGCCTTGCCATATCGACAATATTCCTGCCCAACGAGGGAAAAATGCACGAAATAAAACCCATTGGTGTCATCCATTCGCCACATCAATCCATTCAGGACATGCCCATACAACCCAAAGGTGCACAGGCCGTAGCAGGTTACCTCGAATTGAATGAAGAATTGACAGGCGGCTTAAAAGACCTGCAAGGATTCAGCCATATTTATCTGCTTTACAGCTTTCATCAGGCAACACGCACCGAGCTGGAAGTCATCCCTTTCATGGATACACAAAGCCGTGGCGTATTTTCCACGCGCTCTCCTCTAAGACCGAATCATATAGGCCTATCGATAGTTCAGCTGATAAAAGTAGAAGGCAACAGGGTTTATGTGAACGGTATCGATGTACTGGACGGCACACCGCTGCTCGATATCAAGCCATATATTGCCGGATTTGATCGCGTTGAAGAGAGCACTTCAGGGTGGTTGAAAGCGAGTGATGAGGAGATCGTTGAGAAGCGGTCGGATGACAGGTTTCAATGATGCTGCTGCCTGGGTAATTGTTTCACACGCCTCGGCTTTCCTTGCTCCTTGCGTTACTCTCGACAATAGCTCCTGCATTGTTCTACCTTCGACCATTCATGGTCTCTTACCACCTACGTCTTTGTAGGCGTCCGCTTGGGAATGCGTATAGCATCTGACTAAGTTTGGATTTCACACGCTGAATACTTTTCCAGCTCTGTAGTTTAATCGTACCCGCGTGCGAGTAACTTTTCAGGCATGAAAAGTCACCAAAAATGCTTTCCCAACAGTCCCTCCTTCCGTCAAAAGCACAGCCAAATCGCGGTCGGGCCAGACGCGTTCCCGACGCGGCTGTCCCTAAATTCGCTTCCCTGCGAATTTACCCCGATTTGACTGCACTTTTGCCGCGGGCCTGGATGGGGATTTATTAACTAGAGATTTCAAGCAAAGCTTGAAATCTCTAGAAGATCAAAAGCTATAAATGAGGATAATTGGAAATATTATTCCATTTGAGGTGAATGACGGGATTGACCTCAGTCCCGCTGAAAAAATGAAAGCGAACTGCAATACTTGATCCTAAATCGAAGGCCCTTTATATGCTTATTTGACTAATATGAGAGCCAGGAGATGGTAGATAAAAAACATTCCATTTTCTTAATTTGAATCTCTGCTATGTTGATAAAGCGGGCATTCGCTTGAGTAGAGTACCAATGTTTCTGACGTGCCATATTCAGTCGTTCCCCCAGCCCCATAGAAAGGCTACAATCGACTGCGGACATTGTGCCGATAGCTATCTACATGGAAATTAAAACATTATGGCTAAAGTAATAAAGCTAACGATTAAAAACTTTCGGGGAATAAAAGACCTCTCAATTGATTTTCCTGACGAGGGTCTAATTTGCTTTATTGGGCGCGGTGATAGTGGAAAATCGACAATTTTGGATGCTATTTCAAGAGTTCTATCATCAAGCTGGAACTTGACATTTCATGATACCGACTTCCATGACTGCAATCTTGAGAATCCAATTGAAATCGAAGCATCATTGATTACCTTTCCAGATAAACTTCTATCCGATCAAAAGTACGGGCTACATATCAGATCACTGAACGTTGAGACCAATGAAATTTCTGATGAAATGCCTCAAGATGATGCAACAGATACGGTAAAGCCTGTCCTTACAGTAAAATTATTTGTAGATCGAACACTAGAGCCAAAATGGAGTATTGCAAATAACCGAGAGCAGGATGAAAAACTAATCACAGCCACGGATAGGGCCGCACTTAATTGCTCTATGGTATCAGACTATATAGATAGGCATTTTTCTTGGAATAAGGGAAACCCTCTATACAGCCTCCTAAAGGCACGAGATGCTGATAAGATTGTAAGTGATGACAACGTAGTTATGGAGTCTTTACGGCAAGCGAAGAGTAAAATTGATGAATATCCTTTTTCTGGGCTAGAGGAAGTAACCAATCTCGTAAAAAATCAAGCTGCTAGGTTTGGCCTAAATATATCTGAAACGCACACTACCTTGGATTTTAAAGAGCTTTCGATTAAGGATGGACGGATTAGTCTCCATGAGAATGCCATTCCGTTCAGATTAAAAGGGAAAGGGTCAAGGCGACTAGCATCTTTTGCAATACAATCCGCTTTGGGAAAGTACGGCGGCATTATGTTAGTTGACGAAATTGAACAAGGATTAGAACCTGACCGTATAAAACAGCTTATCCGCACTCTGAAAGATCAGCAGGCAGGTCAAATGTTTTTAACGACACATTCTCGTGAAGTTATTACAGAATTAAATGCATCTAGTTTGCTCCTAATTCTTAAGGAAAGCGATGGCTCAAAAATTGAATCACGACGATTAAATGCAGACAATAGTAGCTTACAGAAATCTGTGAGAGCTTGCCCAGATGCCTTCTTCGCAAAAAAAGTCATTGTTTGTGAGGGGGCAACGGAAATAGGTATTTGTCGCGCAATGGATAAGTGGCGTATTTCTCAAGGTAAAGCACAAATGTCTTTTAAAGACTGTGCTTATGTCGATGGCACAGGAAACACCCTAGTAGAACGTGCACGGGAAATACAAAAAGCAAGCATTGCAACGGCATTATTCTGTGACTCAGATGATCCTCCGGTAAACGAACAAAAGGCGAGCTTGGAAGAGCTAGGAATAAAAATATTTGATTCTGATTCAGATAATTGCATTGAACAGCAGGTTTTCGCAGATCTACCCTGGGAGGGGGTAAAAGAGCTTCTTAAATATTCACAGGAACAATATACCGATTCTTTTAATACGGCATTCTCGGAGTACGTCACAACTACCATAGATCTCTGGCAAGATAATGATGACCTTAGAGGTAAGATTGTTTCTGAGTTTAAAACGAAACCCAATGGCAGTGCTGGAAAAAAGTGGTTTAAGGCAGTTCATCATGGAGAGACACTTGGTAAAATAGCGTTTAAATACTTGACTGAAATGGCGAACGATAAACCTTTAAGTGAGCTTCTGAATAGGCTATCCGAATGGATTGATAGCTGATGGATTACCAAGCATTTGTAGATGGTAGAAAAACAATGCTTATAGCTCCTGCTGGCTATGGCAAAACTCATGCTATTGCTAAATGCCTTCAATATACAAAAGGTAAGCAGCTTATCTTAACGCACACACATGCTGGAGTTGCTTCAATTAAAGAAAAAATCCAAAAGTCGCATATTGAACCAGCAACGTATTGCATTGAAACGATCAGCAGTTTTGCTCAAAAATATGTGCATGCTTTCTATGTAGGACCTGGTATACCTGCTCAAGAGGCAGGGAAAGAGTATCATTCGTTCATAATTCAAGAAGCAGCGAAGATATTCAAATCGCCAGCAGTTAAAAGAGTGATTGACGCTTCTTATGACGGCCTGTTTGTCGATGAATATCAGGATTGTACTTCAGACCAACACGCTGTGATTTTAGCTTTATCTGAAGTATTGCCCGCACACATTTTAGGCGACCCCATGCAGGGTATTTTTAATTTTGGCGGTGATGCCGTGGATTTCAAAAATGATCTTAATGCTTTTGAAGAATTTCCTGAGTTGCAAACTCCCCATCGCTGGTATCGAGAAGGCAATAGCCGTGGATTAGGAGATGTAATAAAAGGCTACAGGGAAAAGCTAAAGGCACAGCAACCTATTCCCTTAATACCCGATACGGATAATGGCTTGTATGTCGTAACTGTGCAATCAGGTGATTTATTGAAAGCACAAAGTAACTACAGAAAATGCCTTGATAGGCTGATCAAGAACCCTGACAATAAATCAGAGTATGAAAGCCTTCTTGTCATTGTTCCCGAGTACGTAGAAATCAAAAAAAACGGCGTTAGAATACCCAAAGGGGATATAAAACATAGGGCGCAGATACGGACGCAAATTGATTATTCAAAGTCTTTGAAACTGCTCGAAGCGATTGACGATAAATCTTTCTACGCTATTGCCAAAAAAGCTGATGGTTTAATTGAGGGAATTACGCGAGCACGTAACAAAACCATACGAACGAAGAAGGATGTTCTGGATAATATTTTTAATAAAACAGAACTAGATGTTTGGTTTAACAATCATGGTCTTAAAAAGAAAAATGATGATAATGACAAAGAGAAATCTAAAAAACTACAAGACCGATTAGAAGTGTTTATTAGCATGCCTACTGCCCACACACTCCATGAGCTAATATTGGAAACCAAAGATGGACTAAAACTGAAATATAAACGGGATGAAATTATTTTTAGTTTTCTAAAATCCTTAAAAGAAGCAAGCCATAGCAATGTATCCGTCTATGATTCAATGAAGAATAGTAGAAACACTATCCGTCGTTCTGGTCGTAAAGTTCATGGAAAATGTATTGGTACGACCCTACTTACCAAGGGGCTGGAGTTTGATACCGTTGCAATTCTAGATGCTCATAAATTTGAGTGTCCCAAAAATCTCTACGTTGCTCTGACGCGTTGCTGCAAAAAGCTCATAATTTTTACTGAAAAAACAACCTTGCTAGATGAAACCTAAGTCCGCTTATGGCCGAAAATAAAACTTACCAAAGCTGCCTAAATTCGATTAACTTCCTTTGTTTGTATCATGATAGTAATACTGGGTAACAGCGAAACTAGAGAACATGGATTTGA
This sequence comes from Gammaproteobacteria bacterium, assembly GCA_050288105.1. Taxonomy (GTDB): domain Bacteria; phylum Pseudomonadota; class Gammaproteobacteria; genus JACNJF01. The sequence continues at coordinate 71,906 of JBNKDE010000006.1, read as the reverse complement.
TTGAACATAGCGATTTTGACTGGACTAGATATCATGCTTACCGCGTTTTTGACGAGTTCCTAGAGCGTTTCGTCCTGAACCGAAAGAGTTATATAACTCGTCACGAAAAAGAATTAGATTTCGAAGCCGCTTTTAATGAAATTCACTCGTTATTCTCCGAAGGCTATGATGATTCAAAAGAGACTTTTGATAACAAAGTAGAGAGGCAATTTTCAGGGGCTTCTGAAAATAGCAAAATTGTGTTTTCTAACGTGGAATATCTCTGGGCTATGCCTGTTCAAAATCTACGCCCTAGCACCAAGCAGTCTTATGTAGAGAGGTGGTTCAGCGAAAACAGCGAAATAAATGCAGGCGAAAGATTTTTCTTCGGAACGCCACATACCATCGCAAATGCCGGAATTTGGTATTTACAAAACAAGTACTGGGAGCTGATAGCGCTTCTTCGAGTGTTGAGTATTGTTTCAAATAGCAGTGGGATGGCAGACCTATCCTCAACAAAACAGCGAATTGCGGAGGTGTGCTATTCAGCAATCTATGAAGATGCTGCAAGACAAGAGCGTTTTGCTGTCACTAAAGTCTGCGGTGTCCACTCCGCACTGATGCATATGTCTGATCCGGAAAAGTTCGAGTCAATTATTTCAGAAAACCATAAGAGGCGAATAGCTAATGTTTTCGAGCATGTGATCTCTGATCGTCCTGACGTTGAGTGCCGTGAAGAAAAAATCCGTCTAATCCGAGAGCGTCTTTATGGGGATTATGGCGATGAGGGTGATCCAGATTGTAAATATCGTTGGTTCTTTTATCAAAACAGCATCAAGTCTCTTTGGCTGAATAAGAAGAGCTTATCTCAACAGAAAAGCGCTTCTATAGATGATGAAGTCAATCGTGAAGTAGCGGCCTTAGACTATTCCGAAGAAGAAGGCCGGAAACAAGTCACTACTGCCTATCGCATTTATCGCTCAGTGAAGCTTGCTGGAGAAGTTAAGAAACGCGATAAGTTTACTTGTCGGGCATGTAGCTTTAACTTCAAGAAGCAAATTGTGCATGTACATCATCTTGATCCATTGTCGGAGCGTCTCTCCCCGAAAAAAACAACTCAAGATGATCTCGTGACCCTCTGCCCGAATTGTCACTACTTGGCTCATTACTGGTTGAGAAAAAGTGATCGCTATAAGAACCTAACGGAACTACTTAAAAAGCTACAATCTTCCGAATCGATGGGGTCAAACTCGATTGAAAACTAAAATGACTGCAACAGCTTGATAGTGACTAATCACGATGATCTAATTTCCTGTTTTTGAACGACCACTCCTTTGACAAACCAGAACTACACCCGAGGGTTTTAGTGTCAGGTCTTTGATTTATGATCAAGTATTTTTCGAGTATTACAGCTCACATTCTTGCTTCCTGAACGGCGGCTTAGGGTCGACATCTGCCAAATCAACTAAAACAACTAACGTCTCCTATGAATTCGTTCGCAGGGTTTACGCTTCACAGTTGACACCAATAAATCTTAGAATCTTAGAATCAAAATCCATATAAGCCAATTCACATTTTTCCCTTTATTAAGATTTCAAACTCTGTTTGAAATCTCTGGTTTTTTTATCGCCCTTATTGAGTGCCGAAAATCTAGTCATTTTGTAGGGTCTGCGTACACGGACGTGCGCAGAGGACCGTTGAGCATGGATGCGAATCGATCCGTGCCCTGCAAAATGGCTTGATTTTCGGGGAGCCGCAGGCCACTCAAATCGGGCTGGCCTTTTTTGCGCCTCTTTTTTGGCCAAACAAAAAAGGGGCTCGCACGCCTGTTAGAAAGATACTACGAAGCAAGGAAAGCTAAGGCGTGTGAAACATTTATCCGGATAGCTGCCACTCTTCAAAAGAGATTGCTTCACTCCGTTCGCAATGACAACCCGTAACCCAGAATTGTAGGTTGGAAAAGGATGAACAACGCCTTCCAACATCGATTTGCCTTCGAGTTTTTCAAGGTGCCTGCGTTGTCAATGTCGGATGGCGCTCCGCTTATCCGACCTACGCGTAAAACACTTAACACTCTTCGTGCCCTTCGTGTGCTTCGTGGTTAATTCAAACATCAACCTTATAATTCAATTTAGCCTCATCCCCTGTAATACCTCTAAACCCCCAGCTACCCGCCGGGGATTCAAAGATGGTAATCTCAACATCAACAGGTTTAATACCTACTTCAGATTCAATACGTTCAAATAATAAGTGGATCAGATTTTTCCTGGCTTCTACTGAACGCCCTTCCATCATAGAAATCTCAATCACCGTATAGGCATCAGTGCGCCCTTCTGGATAGAAGAAATCTTCTTTCTGCATCGGAAAAAACCGATGTGCACGTTTATTAGCAGGAAAAGCTAAAGCCTCCACCATGCATTGGTTAATCACATCTGAAAGCTTTTGCTTTATCGGGTTTAATTGTTCCCTGATGCCATAGATACGAATCACCGTAAACCTCATTAAAAATTATTCATTTGACTCAACCATACATCAGCATATGACTCCAAATTACCCGAATCACCAGCTACTCCTAAACCCTTTGCTGCTTTAACTATTGAGTCTAAATTTTAATGCTGCATCTGGTTTATTATACCCCTTCTGGAGTGCCGAAAATCGGGCCATTTAGCGGGGTTAGCGCACACGGACGTGCGCTGAGGACAGTCGAGCTGGGATGCGAGTCTGTCCGTGCCCTGCTAAATGGTTCGATTTTCGGGAAGCCGCAGGTCGCTCCAGCTGGGCGCCCTTTTCTTTCGCCTCTTTCTTTTGGGCGAGCAAAAGAAAGGGGCTCGCACGCCTGCACGCTTTCAGCTACAAAGATCAAGCAGCTGTAGCGTGTGAAAAACTACTCCACCAGAATCTTCAAATACCGAAACTTTCAAGATTTGGCTGAGTTTGGTGGGTAGTCAGGAATACTATTGCTGTGCCAGCAATACTTTTAACACACCCAACTGCTTACGAAAATCATTTCCTACCAGGTCTTTCACACTTTGCTCGGTAGACTGGGCTGATAATCCAGTGCTGGATAAACGCTCCATTAATTGTTCTGGCGTCACCTGAGCGACCAGAGCGATAGTAGTTAAAGGTGCCGATGACAGGGTCTTTATCGGTGGCACGAATGGAGGCTCGCCTGATCCACCGACCGGGATAAAGCTCAGCGCTAACAACAGTGCGAAGGCGCCAATAAATAATTGCCCTTTACGCGCAGTCAGGTAACGCTTAAAACCAATAAAGTTTGAAGCCATGTGCAAACCTACACCCAACACGAGTGCCCAGCTTAACCATTCATGCGCGGTTTTATTAAAACCACTATCGATATGAAAAAACATCAAAATGCCAGTCACCGCTGTTAACAGGAAAGCACCTGCAGTTAACGGGGTTGCCCAATCTCTTTTAATATTCATCGTTGTTCCTTAAATTCAGTTTGACTTAAAGTGAAATAAGCAGCTCGTTTATACGAGCTGCTGTGATGTAAAGGCTCTATTGCCAGCCTTTACCGACTGGACGCCCGGTGTTGCGGTCTATCTCAACCTCGCGTACCAGTGAATCATCCACAGTAACTATCTGTACCAGATAACTGGTATCGTCTTTCTCGGTCACCTTACCTACCTTGAGACGATCATTACCGCGCATAATCAAACGCGCCTGCATTAAGGTTTTGGCCTGATCGGCAGACAAATTCAGGTCTTTTTGCTGGCGTCCACCAAACTGTCTGTTACCCTTAAATTGCATGGATTTTTGATTCTGCATGCGTCCCTGGTCGCAGTAACCACCACGGCCCTGTCCACCCCAGTAAGCATTTGCATTGATTGCTGCCAGACCGGTAACACCAGCAAGTGCAGAGATGATTGTGATTTTTGCAATTTTATTCATCGTTGAATCCTCGTCATAAAGTTAAAGTCGTTGTTGACGAGGCTATTAGAGGATTTTTATGTGTCTCAGCTATGTCAAATTCAAGCCAGTTTGTAACAGTTGGTGTCTGATCCAGAAACTGTCACAATCTGTTACAAAGAAAGTTTTAGCACAAGCAAAAATGTACGTAGAATGAGCCGCATGCAAAACCAGCCTCATATTTTGATTGTTGATGATCATCTGGAGATTCGCGAACTTTTACAGCGTTTCCTGACGGATCATAACTACCGCGCCAGCACCGCTGAGAATGGCGCCAGCATGAAGAAAATTCTGGCCGATGCCAGGATTGATCTGATCGTGCTCGATTTAATGATGCCCGGCGAAGATGGCCTGACACTGTGCCGTAACCTGCGCGCTGAATCAAATATTCCGGTGATTATGCTTACCGCCATGGGTGAAGAAACCGACCGCATTATCGGTCTGGAAATGGGTGCCGATGATTACCTGGCCAAACCCTTCAACCCGCGCGAGTTGCTTGCTCGTATCAAGGCCGTGTTAAGACGCAGCGATAACCTTGCCTCGCATCATGAACAAAACACCCCTGAAAAAATCAGCTTTGGCGGCTGGACTCTGTTTCCTGCTTCACGTGAGCTCATCGATCCACAACAGGTACTGGTTCCGTTAAGTACTGCGGAGTTTGCATTACTGATGGCATTTGTACTGCGTCCCGGTCGGGTCCTCAATCGTGACCAGTTACTGGATCTGGCACGCGGACGCGATACGCATGCATTTGATCGTGCCATAGACACTCTGGTCAGCCGTCTGCGACGCAAACTGGGTGATGACCCGAAGACCCCGCAGATCATAAAAACAATTCGTGGTGACGGTTATATGTTTGCCATTGAAGTGGAAAGCAACCATGCGCCTCTGGCCTGATACACTCGCGGCCAGAATCCTGGCCTTGATGCTGGGCATGACCATGCTGCTGGTAGGCATCAGTGCCATCATTTTACAGGATGCCCGGATTGAGATTTTTGACGAGCGGAATCGGGTACACCTGATCGACCGTGTCACCACTTTATACCGTTTACTCAGGGATACCGACCAGCAACAACAGAAAACCATCATTCAGCAATTTGAGGAAGATAGTGTCGATATCTCAATCACACAGCAACCCAGGGTGACTCAACCTGCAGCCCACCCTCTGGCCTTTAAACTGGCAGCCCGGTTGCGCCACAGACTTCATCTGCCTGACCTTTCTGCGGTGCGTATCAGTGATTCGTACGAAAAACCTGCATTAAATAGCACCTCAGCTACGGATACCGCCCAGCCTCCTCGCATGGATATAAAGCGACCCGATATACTCGATATCTCAATTCGACTCAAAGATGGTGGCTGGCTCAACGTGCGAAATAAATTGTTCGATAAGCCACCGCCCTGGGCCAATAAAACCCTGCAACTGCTGGCGCTGCTGGTACTCGCGATTTTTATCAGTGGCTTAATCATCGCTAAACTGATGACACGCCCTATGGCCAGGCTCGCAATTGCCGCTGACCGCTTTGGGCTCGGGCAGACTCAGGAACCTTTATCGGAGTCCGGCCCGCGCGAAGTGCGTCAGACAATTCGTGCCTTTAACCGTATGCAGCAACGTCTGCACAAACACCTTAAAGACCGTTCATTGATGCTGGCTGCCATCTCACATGATTTACGCACACCGGTTACTACGCTCCGATTGCGCGCGGAATATATAGAAGATGAGGAAATTCGAGAAAAGACACTGCAAACGCTGGGCGAGATGGAAGCCATACTCAAAGCAACACTGAGCTTTTCGCGTGATGATGCGGCTGACGAAAAAGCCCGCGTTACCGATTTACCAGCCCTGCTGCAGTCGCTGGTTGATGACCATATCGATCTGGGTGGCGAGGTTGTTTACATCGGCCCTGATAAACTCCCCTTCACCTGTCGTCCAGTGGCTTTGAAACGTGCGTTAAACAACTTGATCGACAATGCTCTCAAATATGCGGGCAGTACCCAGGTAACTTTAGCATCGCATGCGGATTCGGTGAGCATTCAGGTTGATGACCGTGGCCCCGGGATACCGGAACAGAGCCTGGAACAAATCTTCACGCCATTCTTTCGCCTGGAAACCTCGCGCAACCGCGAAACCGGCGGAACCGGCCTTGGTCTGGCCGTCGCGCGATCTATCGTGCTGGCCCATGGTGGTGAACTGACACTGGAAAACCTGGCGGAAGGTGGCCTGCGCGCTCAAATCACCCTGCCCAGAAACCAGGCAGCTTAGTCCGCTCTAGGAATCCACCCCAAACCAGAAACTGTTGTCTTTCATCAGGAATTCATCGTAGGGAACATAATGCGAGCCGTCACAGGAGAAATTCAGGCCGACAATCTTGTTGACCACATTCAATGAAGCCGATCGCAGGTAAATGGTTTCGTCTGCAAAGCGCAATTTTTTAAACTGAGCAAACACTTCAGCGATTTTCGCTTCAGGCACCCTGGCCTGCTCAAAGTACTCGCGTTTAGGAAAAGCCAGGCATAAGCTGGCATTGGTGAGTTCGTCGATATTCAGTACCTGATAGTTATAGGGGCTGTCAACCAGCCATACCGTGGCGCGACTGCTGGAAAAATGGAACTTGGCATGGAATACACCATGCGCGATCATCAACTCCTCCATCAATGAAAGCACGTCATCAATCTTCTCATCCATCGCGCTTTTGACACGTTGTTGCGCAAACAGACCGCCCCTGATCGCAGGATCGCCACGCATCTGCTGCCAGCCCTTACGATCCAGATTGAGCGATGCAGTATGAGGCAACTCGCGCAGGTCAAAGTCAGCACCCAGAAACCCGGTGGTGTGACCATCCTGATCAACAATGGTCTGAACCGAGGTAAGCGAGGGGCGTTTGCGGTTTTTACTGATATAAGCTTCAGACAGATAAAAATGATCCCCCTTTAACGCGCGCTGCATATAGGGGCGAGCAGCTCTATCCCGGCCCCGCTGCTCTTCCTTGCGGTGATTTCGTGCCACCGTCGCAGTCAACTGATGTGCAGAGTGGTCAAGCACCCACAGATATTTGCACAGGCTGGATTTATGCACATGCTCCTGCAGCAAATCATCCAGCGCTGCCGGATCATGCATGATTTCAGCGCATTTCTGCGCCAGTACAAACATATTGTCGTACAGAAACTCTTTCAGTACCTGACGCTGCTTTTCTACCTGAGCGAGGATGGACGTACTCATATGACACAATATTCAATATTAATCTTCGCCCTATGATAGCAAGCAAACATCAAATCTGTGCCATCTTTTCATTAGTTCGGGCCGAAGCTATCAACAAGCTCCTTAAGCCATGTATAATTGCTCGCTTTGATTGATCACAGACTTAAGAATCCGATGGAAAAAACCTACGACCCGCATGCAATAGAACAGGAATGGTATAAACGCTGGGAGCAGAACGCCTATTTTTCACCAAAGGATGGACAGGATACCGCGCAGCAATCCAGCTATTGCATCATGATTCCGCCACCCAATGTTACCGGTAGTCTGCATATGGGGCATGGGTTCAATAACGCGATCATGGACAGCCTGATTCGCTATCACCGAATGAAGGGCGACAAAACCCTGTGGCAGCCCGGCACCGACCATGCGGGAATTGCAACCCAGATGGTTGTTGAACGCCAGCTGGAAGCGGAAGGCCTGTCGCGCCATGATCTGGGCCGTGATCAGTTTATTCAGCGCATCTGGGAATGGAAGCAGCAATCAGGTGGCAATATCACGACTCAGTTGCGGCGCCTGGGCTCTTCGCTGGACTGGCCGCATGAACGCTTTACCATGGACGATGGCCTGTCCGATGCGGTACAGGAAGTCTTTGTTCGCCTGTACGAAGAAGGCCTGATCTACCGTGGTAAACGACTGGTTAACTGGGACACCAAATTCCATACCGCCGTTTCTGACCTGGAAGTGCTGTCAGAAGAAGAAAATGGCTCCATGTGGCATCTGCGCTATCCGCTCAGTAATCAGGAAGGTCATCTGGTGGTAGCAACCACCCGCCCTGAAACCATGTTAGGTGACTGTGCTATCGCGATTGCACCAGGTGATGAACGCTATATGCACCTGGTAGGACAAACCGTCGAATTACCGCTTACCGGTCGTCATATCCCTATTATCATCGATGAACATGTGGATGCCGAATTTGGTACCGGCTGTGTAAAGATCACTCCGGCACATGATTTCAACGACTACGAGGTATGGACGCGTCATAACAGAGAAAACGCCATTCAAAACCAGCCCCATGGCGGCCTGATCAATATCTTCACTATAGACGCCGCTATCCGCGCCAATAGCGAAGAGGAAGACCATTTAATTCCTGCCGCCTATATCGGTATGGATCGCTATGTGGCGCGCAAACAGATCGTGGCCGATCTGGAAGCTCAGGGCTTAATCGAGAAAATTGAACCGCATAAACTGATGGTACCGCGCGGTGATCGCTCTGGAACCGTTATTGAACCCTTCCTGACTGATCAGTGGTATGTAAAGGCAGGCCCATTAGCCAAACCTGCGATTGAAGCGGTAGAGAATGGCTCGATTAAATTCGTGCCTGAAAACTGGAAGAATACCTATTACGAGTGGATGCATAACATCCAGGACTGGTGTATTAGTCGCCAGATCTGGTGGGGGCATCGTATCCCGGCCTGGTATGATGATGCAGGCAATGTATACGTCGGGCGTAATGAAGACGATATCCGCCAGAAACACAACCTCTCTACCCAGGTAGAGCTAAGGCAGGATGAAGATGTGCTGGATACCTGGTTCTCTTCTGCGCTTTGGCCCTTTTCTACACTGGGCTGGCCTGAAGATACTCAGCGTCTGAAAGATTTTTACCCGACCCAGGTACTGGTAACAGGTTTCGACATCATCTTTTTCTGGGTCGCGCGCATGATTATGTTCGGACTTAAATTCATGGATGGACGGGTACCATTTCATGAAGTCTATGTGCACGGACTGGTGCGAGACTCGCATGGACACAAGATGTCGAAGTCAAAAGGTAACGTACTCGACCCTATCGACCTGATTGATGGCATAGACCTGGAATCACTGGTCAGTAAACGCACCAGCGGTATGATGCAGCCGCAGTTAGCGGCAAAGATCGAAAAGCAGACACGTAAGGACTTCCCCGACGGCATCCAGAGTTATGGCACCGATGCGTTGCGTTTCACCTTTACCGCGCTCGCCTCTACCGGCCGCGATGTAAAATTTGATATGGGTCGTATCGAGGGTTATCGCAACTTCTGTAACAAGATCTGGAATGCCACACGTTATGTATTACAGAACACCGAAGATCAGCTGGACGCAGGTGAGGTTGAATTATCGCTGGCTGATCGCTGGATTGTTTCACGTCTGCAACAGGTTAGCGGTGAAGTATCGCGTCATATTGAGGCCTATCGATTCGACCTGGCATCCAGAGAGCTATATGAGTTTATCTGGAACGATTACTGCGACTGGTATATCGAACTGTCCAAACCCGTGCTTTACTCGGATGATGCCAGCCCCGAACAGAAACGGGCTGCAAGAACAACACTGATCCAGGTACTGGAAACCATGTTACGTCTGCTGCATCCCATCATGCCTTTTATTACTGAGGAATTATGGCAAAAGGTAGCACCGCTGGCAGGACGTAGTGGCGACACCATCATGCTGCAAAGCTATCCGCAGCGCGATGATTCGCTGATTGATGATGAAGCCATCAGGGAACTGGACTGGGTGAAATCCTTCATCGTAGGCATTCGTTCCATCCGCTCAGAAATGGATATCAAACCCGGCAAAGCGCTGCCCGTATTACTCCAGAATGGGAATGAGATGGATCAGGCCCGGCTTAGCCAGAACCAGTCTTTCCTGATGTCGCTGGCGAAGCTGGAATCCATCACCTGGCTGGACAGTGGGGAAAACGCGCCAGAGTCAGCAACGGCCTTAGTGGGCAGTATGAGCCTGCTGATACCGCTTGCCGGATTAATCGACAAACAGGCTGAACTGGACCGCCTGGACAAGAATATGAAAAAGCTACAGGCTGAGATTGCGCGCATCAGGGGCAAGCTGGGTAATGCCGGCTTTGTGGATAAAGCACCCGAGGCCGTAGTCAACAAGGAGCGCGAAAAACTGGCCGAAAATGAATCGGCACTGGCCAGCTTGCAGGCCCAGGCTGACAAGATTAAAGCGTTGTAACGATGATGCTAGACCGCCAGCAGCAAATCATCCAGTCGCATGCCGGCGTCATTGTACAGGTTGTACAATGCATTGGTAATCCAGCGCTCAGGCCCCAGGTTGAAGAAATCCTCAAGGTGAGTGAGCAAAACGGCTGGAATGAACTGGTGGCAGTAATACGCCGTATTATCAATGGTGAACGCGATACCAGCCTGTTACAGGGACTGGATGAGGAAGATAGCACCATTGCCGCAGCAATCCTGCAGGGTATTCAGAACCCGGCCACCCTGCCCGACCCCAATAAGCCTGCAGACGCCAGTATGGCAGCGCCAGGAATTGCGCATATGGTGCACCAGGCCGCAACTGGTAATGCACAGGCGCTGCAGATTATCAGCCAGATGGCGGAGCAGATGACCCAGGCTGGCGGCGACATGCGACAGCTGGGCGGCATCATCCGTAAAATGATCAATGGCGAGCGTGATCCGAAGGTACTCGCGCGCGGAATGGGCACCCAGGGACGCCAGCTGGTTGATTCTATCCTGGAAGAACTCTCAAGATTATCACCTCATTGATGAGTGACCATCCCTTTGAAAAGCTGACCCCAGACTTCATCATGGATGCGATTGAAGCTCAGGGCTATTTATGCGATGGGCGCTATCTCACGCTCAACAGTTATGAAAACCGCGTATACCAGATCGGCCTGGAGGATGAAAGCCCGGTCATTGCCAAGTTCTATCGACCTGAGCGCTGGACCCGCGAGCAAATCCTGGAGGAGCATGAATTCTGTTTCGAGCTGGCCGCACAGGAACTCCCCATCGTGGTCCCGCTGCGCAATCAACAACAGCAAACACTGCTGAAATATCAGGGTTTTAATATCGCATTATTTCCCCGTAAAGGTGGACACGCACCTGAGCTGGATCATGCAGATAACCTGACCGTACTAGGCCGCCTGCTGGCACGCATGCATGCAATAGGGAGCAGAGCCAGATACCAGTTGCGCCCAGCTATTAATATTCAGAATTATGGTGAGGAAAGTTACCAGTTTATCCTGCAGAATTTTATTCCGATGGAACTTGAAACAGCCTACCGAACCCTGTGCGATGACCTGTTAAGACATATGCACAGCAGAATGAATGAGGCAGGCTCGGTTAACTGGATTCGAGTGCATGGAGACTGCCATGCCGGGAATATGCTCTGGCGCGACGACGCACCTCATTTTGTCGATTTTGATGATTCCAGAATGGCGCCCGCGATCCAGGATATCTGGATGTTGCTCTCTGGAGATCTGGATCAACAAAGCCTGCAAATGAAAAAAATTCTCGATGGGTATCTGGAATTTAATGATTTCAATTTCGCGGAACTCAAATTAATAGAGGTATTTCGTACACTGCGTATCATGTATTACAGCGCCTGGCTCGCAAGACGCTGGTCTGATCCCGCATTTCCACACAGCTTCCCCTGGTTTAATACCACTCGCTACTGGGAACAACATATTCTGGAACTGCGGGAGCAGCTTGCTGCCCTGCAGCAACCAAGCATCCAGCCTGCCTATGAGTGACTGGTATGTCTATATCGTCAGATGTGTCGACGATAGCCTGTATACCGGCATCACAACCGAGCTGGAGAGACGAGTTGCAGAACACAACGATCAATCTGGAAAGCTCAGCGCACGCTATACGCGTGCACGACAGCCCGTCACTTTAGTGTATTTTGAAACCTGTGCTTCGCGTTCTGAGGCGAGCAGGCGTGAAGCGGCAATCAAACAACTGTCACGCGTACAAAAATTACAGCTGATCGCTGATTTTACCCCGGCACAAGCTAACATTACTTAAATCGCGCAGCATGAATCAACTGCAGACTCGATAACTATTGATATTGCTAACCAATATGTTATTAATGCCTGCATACTCGCTAAAAGGAGAATCAAAATGAAATTATTAACTGCAATCGATTTTTCCGATATTACGCCCAGGCTACTGGAGGAAACCACCCTACTGGCAAAAGCGTTATCAGCAGAGGTTTTCCTGATTCACGTCGCTGAACCCAATCCGGATCACATTGCCTACGATTACGACCCAGCAACCGTCTATACCGTGGACGCGGACGAGGTAAGAAAAAGCATCGCCGAACGTTTTCACCACGAGCACAAAACCCTGCAGGAATATTCCGAAGCCATGCGCGAACAGGGCATAACCTGCACGGCCCTGATGATTCAGGGTGTCACTGTAGACCTGTTGCTGAAGGAAGCCGCGCGTCTTGAAGCCAGTTTTATCGTAGCGGGAACCCACGGTAAAGGCCTGATCAGCCAGCTCTTGCTAGGTAGCATCAGTGAACAGTTGATTCGACAGACTACGATCCCGGTACATCTGGTTCCAGCCAAAAAGGCTTAGTAATCTTTCATTTGGGGACTGTAACAACAGCTATTTATAACATTTCTATAAACAATGCTGTTTCAGGCAGCCTAAAGGAGGAAGCACAGGAACTTAACAAATCAGCTCAGCTCCAAAAGTCAGTTACATAATAAATATAACCATTGGAGACCTATGGTGCTGACTTCTATCATTACTGGTATCAACCAGCTGCTTACTCGACTGCAATCGCCCCTGTTACTTGCAATGAGACTTTACGTCTCTTATGTATTCTTTCTTTCCGGATTACAGAAAATAAATAACTGGGACACAACTCTGACCCTTTTTGAGTATGAATACGCCGTACCCTTACTGCCTTACGAACTAGCCGCCTACCTGGCAACTGCAGGCGAGCTATTGCTGCCTGTCGTCATCACACTCGGCCTGGGTACTCGACTTTTTGCTATTGCGCTGTCAATTCTTAACATCATGGCGGTGGTTTCCTATTACGAGGCTCTGGCGAAGGTTGGACAGGTGACACCTCATATTTTCTGGGGCGCCTGCCTGATGACCAATATCGCATTTGGTGCCGGTTTCTTCTCTATTGACCACTGGCTAAAATCGAAAAACCATCCCGCGTAACCTGGCCAAAAAAAAGGCCGCAATCTGCGGCCTTTTCTATTAACTTCTATAGATACTGAGGAATCACTTTCCAGTACGCTATGGATTATCTGTCACGGTACCCTGTAGTGGTCCTGGGTGAACAAATCGATACCACATTGCAGGTTTTCGATGTATTTCAAAAATTCACCAATCGCCCTGCCACGAAATGCACGGCCATGCTGGGGTACAATCATGCTGATTTCGAGCTGTCGCACCATATTGACCCAAAAGCGGCACACCTTATTGCTGTTCAGATAGCGCTTATGGAACCCATCCATATAGGGCATGATGTCATCCAGTTTGTCGACCGGTTTATCAAGATCCGCTTCTGGACATAGATTTGCGCCCATATCTCCAGAAAACAGGATCTTGCTCACTGGATCATAGAACTGGAAATTACCTTCCGCATGCAGGAAGTGAGCGGGTAACGCTTTTAACTTAATGGAACCCAGCTCAAGATTCATCCCCTCATCGGGCATCGCAATCGTACGACCAGTAATCTTGCCGGGACGGGTAAAATGAGGAACAAAGCGTTCCCACAACTGGGGAACCACAATCTTCGCATCGGTACCGATTAGCCATTTATTCAACGATGCAACTATGTCAGGGTCCTGGTGGGAAGCAATGACGTAATCGAGGTTTTTAACACTCATATACTCACTAATTGCCATAAACAGGCGCGTATAGGTTAATTCGCCTCCTGGATCTATTAGAGCAGCATGATGATGATCAAATACCAGAAACTGGTTGGCCTGAACAGCTTCACCACCTGTTACCAGATCACGAAAGGCCAGGCAGACATGCTCTCCATTATTATATAATTCCATCAGAATCCTCTTGATCGTAGCAAAGAATTAAAATAAATGACTTAAAATGCACATTATAAACCAAAATGATACTAGAGATAGATAAGCATACGTGATTGCAGTCTCAATTACCCGTACTGTACCTGCCGTACATCAAAAAGATGTTTCAAATACGGTTTAACTCTATACTTGAAGTGATTAAACAGGGTTCTCGAGTCATGCTAGAAAAAACAACGTTTAAACTCATCCTTTTTTCCTCCATTGCGCTGATGAGCGCCTGCAGTGGGGTGCTTGAGGGTGTACGCAGCGTCACCTACCCACCTGAGTTTAACTACATCTCAAGAGCAAAACTGACTGACACCATGCAGCAGTTCGCCCTGTATACCACACTGCTGGATAACAATTTAAGTAATCCAGCCAGCGTCACTGAGGAACAACGCCAGTCATCTATCGACATCCTGCGCAAGATGGAGTCACTGAGCTTGAATCTGGGCACCGAATCGCTCAGTTCCAACCATAATATTATTTCCTTTAACATCGATCAGTTTCGGCAGAATATCCAGGATGCACGCATCGGCCTTTCACAGGATCCGCCTAATTATTACCGTGCCGGTGCCGTATCTGCTTACTGCCTGAACTGCCACGCCACGACCAAACAGCCCTGAGCCTGCTTACTGCCCTTGCATCACTCGCGGCGGGCTAAAGCAAAAATTTTCAACGTCTACTATAGCTGAAACTCAGCGTTTGACACTGCTGCAAGAACTGCGCTCATTAAATCCTGTCTCAGTATTGAGCACAAAATCAACCCTATTTTCACCCTTCATGATCCAGCGCAATGATTATTTGCTAATACCAGATTATTATAAGAAGACATAAGAATGTTATTAAAACGTCATTGTGCTGGAATAGTATCCAGCCATGAAAAAAATGGAGGTGTAGTACATGCCGTATGAAAACTCACCCAGATACATTAGTAACCTCACGCGCAATACTCTGGCCCTGATAATGGCCGGAGGTCGCGGCTCCCGCCTGAAAGATCTCACTGCGTGGCGTGCAAAACCTGCTGTACCTTTCGGCGGTAAATTCCGTATTATCGATTTTCCCTTATCCAACTGTGTCAATTCCGGTATCAGAAAAATCGGTGTATTAACGCAGTATAAGGCACACTCCCTGTTACAGCACATCCAGCGCGGTTGGGGTATGTTTCGAGGCGAATTTGGTGAATTTGTTGAACTACTACCCGCCCAGCAACGCCTGGAGGCAAGCTGGTATGCGGGCACTGCGGACTCGATTTATCAAAATCTGGATATCATCAGAATCCATAATCCACGCTTCGTTCTGGTGCTTGCAGGAGATCATATCTATAAAATGGATTATGGGGCCATGCTGGCGCAGCACCTTGAAAGAAAAGCCAATGTCACCGTCGGTTGCATCGAGGTGTCGGTCGATAAGGCCCGCGCCTTTGGCGTGATGGAGGTTGATGAGAATCATCGAATTTTAGATTTTAAGGAAAAACCGGAGAATCCGGCAACCATGCCAGACAAGCAGCAGACCGCTCTGTGCTCTATGGGGATTTATGTTTTTAACACTGAATTCCTGTATAAGTTGCTCATTGAAGATCATAACCTTGAAACCAGTAGTCACGACTTTGGTAAGGACATTATTCCGGCGGCAATAAAAAAACATGAAGTCTATGCCTACCCGTTTCGCGACAGCCAAAGTGGTGAACAATCTTACTGGCGTGATGTCGGAACGGTTGATGCCTTCTGGGAAGCCAATCTGGAATTAATCGGCATCACCCCGGAACTCAATCTGTACGACAAACACTGGCCGATCTGGACTTACCAGGAACAGTTACCACCCGCAAAATTTATCTTCGATGATGATGACCGACGAGGTATTGCGATAGACTCACTGGTATCAGGAGGATGTATTATTTCCGGCTCAACCATTCGTCACTCACTGTTATTCTCAAATGTCTACGTGGGCAGCTATAGCGAAATCGATTCAACTGTCGTACTACCCGAAGTGACCGTCGGTGAAAACTGCAAGATTCTGCACGCTGTAATCGACCGCGGATGCAAAATCCCGGATGGCATGCATATCGGTATTGACCATGTAGAAGATAAGAAAAGGTTTTATGTCTCACCCAATGGCATTGTGCTGGTTACCCCTGAAATGCTGGGATACAACATGCATCATGTGGTATAAGCTGCGGTGTTTATTTCGTTGTATGATATTGTTCAAATATGATCCGCAAGCCTGCTGATAACTATAAAAATTCGTTACCCTATTTCGTATTATGAAGCTTCATGAAAAGCCTGTTTTTGACCGTCGCAGCGCCGGCGTCCTGTTGCATCCTACCTCTCTTCCGGGCAAGCAGTGGCAGGGTGACATAGGAAAACCAGCTCACGATTTTATTCATTTCATGGCCGATTCGGGGCTGTCGGTCTGGCAGATGCTGCCGTTAGGGCCGACCCATATTGATCGCTCACCCTATCAATGCCTGTCCACACATGCTGGCAACCCCGAACTGATTAATCTTGAATGGATTATGCAACAGGGCTGGTTAACTGCTAATGAGGTTGACGAACACATCGCGGACTCTTCACTGATACCCGCACTGGAAAAGGCCAGCCGTAATTTTTATCAGCATGCCGACCAGGCTTGGCAATCCCGGCTGCAGCAGTTTATCCAGCAGGCATCATCCTGGTTACCTGATTATGCGCTTTACCTGGCACTTAAACGCTCGCACCAGAACCTGTCCTGGCAATACTGGCCAGCAGCGTTCCGTGATCGAGAGGCAGAGGCAATATCCAGCGCACGCGCAGAACATGCAGAGCGCATTAAAACTGTGGAGTTCGTTCAGTTCGTATTTTTTGAACAATGGAAGGCTTTACGCAACTATGCCCACCAGAATGGAATAAAGCTGTTCGGTGACATGCCTATTTATGTGTCCATGGATAGCGCCGACGTGTGGTCCAGACGTGAAAACTTCCAGATCAATGAAGCTGGTTTCTGTACCCAGGTAGCAGGCGTCCCCCCCGACGCATTCTCGGCTGACGGGCAGCTGTGGGGTAATCCCTTATATAACTGGTCAGCCATGCAGCAGGATGACTTCCAGTGGTGGGTCAATCGCTTCCGCACCCAGCTGGAACTATTCGACTTTATTCGCATTGATCACTTTCGCGGTCTGCAGGCCTGCTGGGAAATTCCTGCTGAAGCAGAAACCGCTGCCGAGGGTCATTGGGTCGAATCACCCGGTGCCGAACTGCTCGATAAATTGCATCAATATTTTGAACCCTTACCACTGATTGCCGAAGACCTTGGCCTGATCACTGACGAAGTACTGGCACTGCGTGACCAGTTCAGACTACCCGGAATGGCCGTGCTGCAGTTTGCTTTCGATGGCGCCAGTGACAACTTTTATCTCCCACATAACCAGCAACCCAATAGCGTGGTATATACAGGTACTCATGACAATGACACGAGTCTGGGCTGGTATCAGAACCTGCCCGATCATTCCAGACATCTGTTACATGAGTACATTGGCGTGCCTGCAGAACAGCAACTGGATATGCCCTGGGTACTCAATCGTATGGCACTAGCCAGTGTCGCCAGGCTCGCCGTAATTCCCATGCAGGACCTGCTCTCGCTGGATTCAAGGCACCGGATGAATACGCCCGGCACAACCGAAGGGAACTGGCAGTGGCGCTTTGACTGGAACCAGGTATGGCTAACGCTGGCCAGTGATTTGAAAAAGTTAATCCAGTTATTCGGAAGGATCTAATTATTCGGGTAGCGAGCCTATATCGCACTGACAAACGCATGACCAGCACTTGTTGAATTAGATTGACGCGCCGAGAAGAAGAGTTTTATTACATTTTCGGTCTAATCAATCTATTATTTAACGATGAGACAGTATCCAGTTGGTATCATGAGAAGGAACCTGCATATGCCCAACAGAATGAGTGGTAGAGATGATAGGCGCAGGTAGTATTCGCCAGAAACTGTATGGACTCACCGCTACCATGGCATTCGCCGTGATGATTGTTTCTGGCATCAGCGGCTATATTCTTTACCAGACTTATCTCACACAAACCGCAGAACGGCTCAGGGAAACCGCCAGAAGCAACAGCCGCCTGATCGATGCATTTGCACAGTTCGAAAATAAATACGCCTCCGAATACCACACAGCTGGACCCGACTCCCAGCTCACGCTCAAGCTGATCAAACAGGCACACGAGCAGGTCCAGTTCGGTCAAAGCGGTGAATTCACACTGGCTAAGCAGGAAGGCGAGCAGATTAAATTCCTGATGCGTAACAGGCTGTCGGGTATGGATATACCCGACCCCGTCCCGCTGAGTGAACTGAACCGCGCGGAGCCTATGCGCCAGGCACTTTCAGGGGCATCCGGCTGGATGATCGGACGGGATTACCGGGGCGTTCAGGTGATGGCAGCCTATGAGCCGGTCCCTATGCTAAACCTTGGTATCGTCGCCAAAATCGATATGCAGGAAATTCGCGCACCCTTTATTCACGCCGGTATCGTGATGCTTGGATTTGCTGTTTTGATCAGCTTTGCCGCCTTTGCCATCTACTATTGGGTTAGCAAGCAAATCTCAAGTGAATTTGAAGATAGCACCCAACAATTCAATCGAATTGCAAGAACCGCCAAAGACGTTATTTTTCGTATGTCTCTGCCCGATGGCCGCTTTGAATATATTAATCCGGCAGCAAGAAAAATATATGGGGTTAGCGCTGAAGAATGCTATGCCTCAGCGCAGAAAATCCGCCAAATGGTACACCCGGACTGGGAAGAATATATCTCCACCCAATGGAGCCTTTTACTTACAGGACAGCCGCTTCCTTTGATTGAATACCGTATCATCAACGCGCTGGGTGAATCCCTCTGGTTACAGCAGAGTAATGTCCTGATAACCGACTTTAAAGGCAAACCGATTGCGCTGGAAGGGATCATCAAGGACATCACCGCACACATGGAGTACACACAAAACCTGCAGCGTGAAAAAGAAATTGCACAAACCTATTTTGATATTGCCGGTACCATGATGATGGTCATTGACCCGCAGGGCAATATCAACCTGATCAACCAGAAAGCCTGTGAGGTTATAGGATGGGAAGAGCAGGATATGTTGGGTAAAAACTGGTTCGACCATTTTATTCCTGAGGCGGTCAGAGATGAAGTTAAACTCACTTTTAACAAAATCATTTGTGGAAATATCGAGCTGGTAGAATTTTATGAAAACCGCATTCTTACAAAGTCAGGAGAAGAAAGAATTATTGCCTGGCACAATCGAATTCTATGGTCTCAGGACCAGCTAAGCGTGACTGGCATTCTGTGCTCAGGTGAAGATATCACCCAGCAGAGAATCCAGGAAGAAAAAATAATCCAGCAGGCTCACTTCGATAGCTTAACCCGTTTACCCAATCGCTTTCTCACTCTGGACCGTTTATCGCATCTAATCAACGAAGCGAAAAGAAATAACGAGCATACCGCAATTTTCTTTATAGATCTGGACGACTTTAAAAAAGTAAATGACACACACGGCCACGAAACAGGTGACCAGCTTCTAATCGATGCTGCTGAAAGATTTCTTCAGGATATACGCTCAGGCGATACCGTAGGACGCCTTGGTGGAGATGAATTCCTGTTGTTACTGGGTGGAATCAAATCACCGCTGGATGCACAAAGCATCGCAGGAAGTTTGATTGAGCGCTTCAACAAGCCTTTCTCCATTAACGGACATGAATTACTGATCACCTTGAGTATCGGTATTGCCATCTATCCGAATGACGGCAACAATGCCTCCGAATTACTACGCAATGCTGACATGGCAATGTATTCATCAAAACAGGGGGGACGCAATACCTATTCATTCTTCACCCAGTCAATGAATAGCCACATTTCAGGACGAAATAAACTTGAAGAATAGACGCTTTTTGCTTAAAAAACCTGTTCTACTGAATATAGCAACACGATTTGATGCTAGCAGAATATAGTGATGCGCCTTATAATTTATCCTGCGTTCGCAAAGCGAAAACGCGAACTATAGACTGCAGAATTTAATACCTTTATTTTGATGTATCCTATACTTTAACAAAGTATAACCAGAGCAAATGGAACCAGATGATCTCAAGGAAGTTAGCCACATTAGTACTGTTTATCGTTGCTTTTTCAACAAGCCCCCTATTTGCAGAAAGTCATGAAATCCAGTTATCAGCCGCACCAACGTGGGTAAATCCAACACCGGTCAATGTTCCGCAAACTTTGCCTCATGACTCTATTGAGGACGGCACGTATTTTTTATTAACGGATCGACAGATAAGGGTCAGGGAAAATAAAGCGCCAGAATTTTACAATCACTATGCAAAATTGATCGTAAATCAACGGGGTCTGGAAAGCGCTTCCCAAATCAGTATTATTTTTGATCCAGCCTATGAAAAAGTCACCCTACATTCGTTAAATGTCAGGCGCGACAATCAGCTACTAGATAAAGCACAATCTGCAAAACTCACAATTATTCAAAGAGAAACAGATCTTGAAAACAGTATCATTGATGGGCGCCTGACTGCGAATTACATTCTTGACGATATACGTAATGGTGACATTATTGAATACAGCTATTCCAAAACAGGGAGCAACCCGATTTACCAGGGGCTGTTCGCTCACAGCAAGTATATACAGTGGTCAGTTCCTGTTCATCAGCAGAGCCTCAGATTATTGTGGGGTAAAAAGACTCCGTTAAATATCGTCAAGCTCAATACTGCTGTTTATATCCCGAAACAGCAGCACGAAACCTATACTGAATACTCGTACTCCATTACAGACCAGGACGTTCTCACCACCAATAGTGAAACACCCGAGTGGTACGACCCCTATGCACAAATTATTTTTTCAGAGACCAGCAACTGGAATCAGGTTGTATCCTGGGCTCTGCCCTTATATCAAAGGGCAATCGATGACAGCCCTGAAGTTAAGGAGATTGCATCATCGATTGCAAAAAATTACACAGACCCCTCTCAGAGAATTGTGCACGCATTGAAATTCGTCCAGTCAGAAGTGCGCTATTTCGGCATAGAATTAGGTGTAAGTTCACACCAGCCCGCTACTGCTGCGGAAACATTAAAAAGGCGATATGGTGACTGCAAGGATAAGGCGGTACTGTTTATTTCCATTCTCAAGCAGCTGGGTATAGAAGCGAAACCTGCTTTGGTGAATACCGAAATAACCAGGGAACTGGCTAAATATCCGGCGATGGTGAATGCCTTTGATCACGTCATCGTAAAAGTTGTACATAATAACGAAGCCCTCTGGCTGGACCCCACCCGGCAATTTCAACAGGGGAAACTATCCGATATATATCAACCTAATTATTACCATGCGCTGGTTATTGATTCAGCGACGCAAAACCTGGAACGCATGAACGATATTCCAGATAAATCCTGGTTGATCACGCAGGACCATTTCGATCTCACCAGCGGAGCTGAACATCCAGCCCAGTTGCAAACATCTACCGAATATACGGGCCTGGAAGCCGAACGCCAGTTTTCTAATTTTCATACTGATGGGATCAACTCACTGCAAAAGGACTACATCGAATATTACCAGGATTACTATGGAGCAATAAAAACCAGTAAAAAGCTTTCCATACAGGAGAATATTGAAGAAGGCAAAATTACTACCTCTGAAGATTACCAGTTGCTAGAGTTCTGGGAGAAAAACACAGATAAAAACAAATATTTTGCGGATTTTTACGCCGATAGTATTCGTGGCCATCTACCCAGGCCAGAGCAGGAAAATAGAAATGCACCTTTTTCAATCGACTACCCAAAAAACATTAAGCAAACAATCACCGTTCAATTCCCGACACAGGGCTGGACTTTTGATGATGAGCAACTAAGCGAAGAAAATCCATTCTTTAATTTTAGTTATAGCGCAAAATACAATGCTAAAAACCAGATACTGAGGCTGAACTATCAATTAAATCTGCTAACCGGTGATATTAGAGAAGAAGATATCAAGTCCTACCTGGAGGCAAGATCAAAGGTTTTTAAAGTGGCACGATACGGTATACAAAAATCTATAATTTCCGATTCAGCAACCAGTGCAGAAGAAACAACTGACTACTATCAGTTAACTATCGATATTTATATCGTGCTGTTGATTAGCGGTTTAGCTTTTTCGATCATAGACTGGCGCAAAGAAAGCAGAAAAAATTCTGCTGCAGAAGAATCTATTTTTTATCCGGTATCGCTGGCTAAATTTATGGCGCTGAATATTGTCACCTTCGGAATCTATAATGTTTACTGGTTTTATCGCAACTGGTTATATGTAAAATCAGAAAATAAAAGTCATATAATGCCTGTAATCCGGGGTATTTTTAACAACTTCTGGTATTACCCTTTGTACCAGGAATTAGTGAAGGATAGCGAAGCTCGGTATCAGGAAAATAAAGTACTCAGCAGGCCGCTGGCGGTACTTTTCGCACTGGCTTTTTTTTCCGCATTGGTACTTTCCTACCAGGATAATCTGCTCATCCCAGTAATGATCCTGGAGCCGTTACTGGTACTCCCCCTGCTCAATTATATAAATCATATTAAGCAAAATCAGCAACAGGCATACAGTAATAACTCCCGCTGGATGCTCAGACATTCTATAGTCAGTGCCCTGTTCACACCTTATCTGTTATACCTGTTTGCAACTTCTGTGTATTTACTACCCAGCGGTAGCATAGTCGAAGGTAAGCAGCTCTGGGTACATGATATTAAATTCATGCAGCGTCAGAATTTATTCCCGGTAGACGAGAAGCTGATTTATTTTTATAGCGACGCCATGTTTAATATGCGGGATGATGGGAATGGATTCACCCGCTCGCATGTTTTTTCCTACTGGAAAGATGATAATAATCGTTTAAACTTTGAAAGCGCTCGCTTTTCAGAAGTTAAAAATATTAAAGCCACTTACTCTCAAACCAGATCAGAAATTTCTTCGGTTACTATTACCCGCAAGGACGACAGCGAGTTTATTCTGTATATTTCAAGTGAAAACGGGAAAGACAAACAGTTTGTCGAAACCTTAAAAACCCAGTGGCGATTATCGAAGTAATCGCTTTCCAACAGGTTGGGTATCTCGCTATTCGCGAACAACTATATTCTGCTTAGCTAACCATCTTTAAGGATATTAATTTTTTAATTTCTCGTGCCTTACCAACTCGCTCAAAGCCAGGCCAGATACCCCGTCTCCAGTGGATGGCTGAGCATCCTGTGATAGGGATACATTCTAATTTTATACAGGTTCAGGCCCGGGTTAGAAGGCATTAAACTGAGCGTAAAAATATGATTATTCCCTTCCTGGCCCTGATATTTTAAGTGGTGCTTTTCTTTAACTGTTAAATGGCCTGAACCGTTTTTATTTATCCCAACGACACATTCCACCGTTACGTCTTGCGGGGTTAATCCATTCAGGTAAGCACTGATTTTAATATCGAGGGTTTCATTCGTTTTAATGTGTGTACGTGACTCATCCAGGCGAACGAATTTAATATTATGCCAGTTTGCATGAATTTTCTTTTTCCAGGCGGCTAATTCTATAGCTGCCGCAAAATTATTTGCCTGCATCAGTTGTCCCTGGCGCCTGGCAGGTGCATACAGCTTTTTAACGTAATCCATGACCATGCGCGATGCGTTAAATCTTGGAATGCAGGATTTCATCGAAGCCTTGGATAACTTTACCCAGTATTTTGAATAGCCCTGTTTACCGCGATTGTAAAAGATCGGAATAATTTCATGCTCCAGGATATCAAGAAGATCATTGGCCTCTTCTCGGTCACGGATTTCATTATCGGTATGTGCATCATGCGGCGAGACAGCCCAGCCGTTTTTACCGTTATAGCCCTCTCCCCACCAGCCATCGAGTACACTCAGGTTGAGCACACCATTGATGGCCGCTTTTTCACCAGAGGTACCACTCGCTTCCAGCGGATATTGAGGGGTATTCACCCATACGTCCACGCCGGTCACCAGGCTGCGCGCCATTGACATATTGTAGTCTTCAAGCAGGATAATCTTGCCCTGAAACTCTGGTCGATGCGCATAAGTATGAATGGTACGGATCAGGTCCTGCCCCGGTTGGTCGCTGGGATGTGCCTTACCAGCAAACACAATCATTACCGGTTTTTCCGGATCATTTAACAAGCGCGCTAATCGCTCTGGATCCTTAAATAACAGGGTTGCTCTTTTATAGGTAGCAAATCTCCGTGCAAACCCCAATACCAGTACATCGGCTTCAGGTTTGCTTATAATCTGCGTAATACGCTTGATTAACGCCTCATTGGCATTATTCCGGGTATAACGTTTGAGGGTATATTTATGCAGGTTTTCCAGCATCTGGGTTTTCAGTTCCTGGCGTAGACTCCAGAACCTGTGATCAGGAATAAAATCGATACACTTCCAGTATTTTTTATTTAACAGCTGATTACGCCATTCACGAAAACGCATATCGAACAGGTTGACCCATTCGCGTGCCAGAAACGTTGGCACATGCACACCATTGGTCACGTAGGTGATTGGATTCTCGTGCGGAGGAATCTGCTCCCAGATATAGGATTCCATTTCTGAAGCAACACCCCCATGAATCCGACTAACCCCATTATGAAATCGTGAACCGCGCAGGGCCAGCGACGTCATGTTAAAACTATGCGGTGCATTCGGCGTTGAGCCTATATTCATAAAGGTCTGGAAATCAATATTCAGATTTCCGGCACAGAGCTCAAAGGTTTCTCTCATCAAGCTCTCGTCGAACATATCATGACCTGCAGCAACGGGAGTATGGGTAGTAAATACATTATTGGCGGCGACCATTTCCAGTGCCGCATCAAACTTCATACCATCTGCAACCAGTTCCCTGCAGCGTTCAAGAATCAGGAAAGCCGCATGGCCTTCATTGATATGCCATACGTTAGGCTTTAGGCCTAATTTTCGAATCAGGCGTACACCGCCGATACCCAGCACAATTTCCTGTTGCAGGCGCATCACGCGATCTCCGCCATACAGCTGGAACGTAATTTCCCGGTCCGCTTCACTATTTTCCTGTAGATTGCTGTCCAGCAGGTACATACGCGTATGACCAGCCTGGGTGTGCCAGGCTTTTAACTTTACTATCCGCCCGGGAAACTGGATCTCGACGATGATTTCGTTACCTGCTTCATCGAGAGCTTTTTGTATGGGTAGCTCACTAAAGCTGGTTACCGGATAGGTGGCTATCTGATTGCCCGAGCCATCAATATGCTGCGTGAAATACCCCTGCCGATACAGTAGCCCTATCGCGACAAACGGTACGCCGAGGTCACTCACCGCCTTGCAGTGATCACCGGCCAGAATCCCCAGACCACCAGAGTAAATTGGGAAACTTTCATGCAAGCCAAACTCGGCACAAAAATAGGCAATTAAATCATTGTCCGCATCCAGGTGGCCGTCGATTTCATCGTGCGTAACCTTCTGCAGATAGCTGTTATAGGCCGACATCACGCGGTTATATTCTTCCATGAACACATTGTCCTTGGCCGCATCATCTAGCGTTTTCTGTGCAATGCGGCGTAGGAAAACCTTGGGTTTATGCTCACATCGATCCCATAGATTCAAATCCAGACGATAGAACAAACCGCGTACATTTCGATCCCAGCTATACAGCAGGTTATTCGCCAGCTGATTTAATCCAGAGAGTTTTTCGGGAATGATGGGACGTACTTCAAGATCAAAGATTGTTGGATTCATGGGCGTTATGGTTTTTATGAAATACGAAACAGATCATATCACTCTGTTTCGACGTCGACCATGTTTCAACTCAATTGCGTTTGCATTGAGTAGTAGCGCGGATTTTTATTGCGGGGACCCGTACATCTGCACTCGGGAGGTGCATATAAAACCTTTCGGGTTCATCCCTGAACCCGACGAGGTGTAAGAGAAGTTCAGGCTATTAGTCGGCCTGGCGACGCAGGAATGCCGGGATTTCCAGGTATTCCATGCTTTCCTTATCTACGGGCATTTCTATCGTATCGCCCATCACTTTCTTGGTCGCGGTAGAGCGCATTATCGTAGGCTGATCCAGCTTGGCATAGTCAATTTCGCCAGTACGCTCAGGCTTGATAGTCGCTACTTCAGGAACGGGCTTAATCTCTTCCTTCTTTTTACCCAGTCCTGTAGCTACCAGAGTGACGCGCAGTTCACCGCTGGCCATTTCAGAGTCGATAACCGTACCCACAACCACAGTCGCATCGTCTGATGCCATAGAAGTAATGGTGTTACCCACATCATCCAGCTCACCAATCGACAGATCCAGACCAGCGGTAACATTCACCAGAATGCCCTGCGCACCAGAGATATTAATATCTTCCAGTAGTGGCGAGGCGACCGCTGCTTCGGCGGCTTCCTTGGCGCGATTTTCACCACTTGCAGTTCCTGAACCCATCATCGCCATACCCATTTCTGACATGACCGTACGCACGTCGGCAAAATCCACATTAATCAGACCTGGGCAGGTGATCAGTTCGGCGATACCCTGTACCGCACCGCGCAGTACGTCGTTAGCGGTTTTGAAAACTTCCAGTACCGAGGTTTGCTTACCCAGTACAGGTAATAATTTTTCATTCGGGATGGTAATCAGCGAATCCACCATACCAGATAACTCCTTAATACCCTGCTCGGCCAGCATCATGCGCTTGGCACGCTCAAAGCCAAAAGGCTTGGTCACAACGGCTACGGTTAAAATACCCATTTCCTTGGCAATCTGCGCAATGATTGGCGCCGCTCCAGTCCCGGTTCCACCACCCATACCAGCAGTGATAAACAACATATCACTACCGGAAATTGCTTCCTGGATTCTTTCACGATCTTCCATCGCGGCCTGTCGACCGATACCCGGATCAGCACCCGCACCCAGGCCCTTGGTGATACTACTACCAATCTGGATAGTGGTTTTCGCTTTCATATGTTTCAGCGCCTGGATATCGGTGTTGACGCACATAAACTCGACACCTTCGATACCCGACTCAACCATGTGCTGTACGGCGTTACCGCCACCACCACCGACGCCCATTACCTTAATTGTTGCACTTTGTGAAAATGCATCCATTAGTTCAAACATGTTATGTCTCCTCTTACTTTTAAGTTGATTACTAAAAATTACCCTGGAACCAGCTTTTCATTCTTTTCCATAAGCTGTCACCAGAGTTTTCTTCCAGCTCTCTACTGGAAAAACTACTGCGCTGCTTGTTGCCAAACAGCAATAAACCTACCCCTGTTGCGTGGATAGGATTACGAATTACATCGACCAGGCCCTTCACATGCTGTGGCACACCCAGTCTCACCGGCATGTGGAAAATCTCTTCCGCGAGTTCCACCACGCCATCCATTTTGGAGCTGCCGCCGGTAAGCACCACACCCGCAGCACAGATTTCTTCAAACCCGGAGCGTCTGAGTTCGGCATGCACCAGGCTTAACAATTCGTCGTAGCGAGGCTCTACCACTTCGGCCAGGGTCTGGCGCGCGAGACGGCGTGGCTCACGATCACCCACGCTGGGTACTTCTATGGTTTCATCCTCTTTTGCCAGTTGACGCAAAGCACAGGCATATTTAATTTTCAGATCGTTCGCATACTGGGTTGGGGTACGCAGGGCAACCGCAATATCGTTAGTCACCTGGTCGCCAGCAATTGGAATTACTGCCGTATGCCTGATCGCGCCTTCTGTAAAAATCGCGATATCGGTGGTTCCGCCACCAATATCCACCAGGCACACTCCTAGCTCTTTTTCATCATCGGTCAATACCGCCGCACTGGATGCCAGCTGTTCCAGGATAATGTCATCGACTTCCAGTCCGCAGCGGCGCACACATTTGATAATGTTCTGCGCAGCACTCACTGAGCCGGTAACCAGATGCACTCTCGATTCAAGGCGCACACCCGACATACTGATAGGATCACGGATACCTTCCTGGTTATCGATCAGGAACTCCTGTGGTAAAACGTGCAGAATGCGTTGATCAGCCGGGATCGCGACCGCTTTAGCCGCATCAATGACCCGCGCCACATCTGCCGGGGTCACTTCCTTATCTTTGATTGCAACGATGCCGTGTGAATTAATACTCCTCACATGGCTGCCTGCTATCCCCGCATATACCGAACGAATCTGACAACCCGCCATCAACTCAGCTTCTTCCACTGCACGCTGAATCGACTGTACAGTAGACTCAATATTCACTACGACACCTTTTTTAAGGCCGCGTGATGGTTGAGTACCGATACCGATAATTTCGATATCACCTTCTACGGTCACCTCGCCTACGATTGCGACAATCTTAGATGTGCCGATATCCAGCCCGACAATCAGATTATTTTCACCTTTTTTAGACATTCTTGTTGCCCCGTTTCCTGTCACTCAGCTGTTGCTGTTTGTCTTCTTTCCAGGCAATGGCAAAGCCGTTGCTATAGCGGAAATCGATATACTTTATGGATGCTGTGCTGGGTTTAATCTGTATTGGATAAACCGTCAGCATTTTTTCAATCTTTTGTTCAGTTTCGTCAGTACCAAAATTCACCTTGAGCTGCTGGTCCAGTAACAGAGTCAAGGAACCTTTACTGTCTTCAGTCAAAGCCGAAAGCTGGATGCTATGTGACGCGAACTTCTGTTTTAACGCCAGGTATTGCTGTAGCAATTCCGCACTCTCATCGGCATAGCCATGAATCAATGGTAAATCCATAAACGCGCTGCTATCAGCCTCAAACACTTCAGCTTTGGTGCTCAGTAAATGTGCTTCATCCCAACGCGCAAAGGGCTGCTTTTCAATCACCGAAACTACAATCCTGCTTGGCCATACTCGGCGTACAGAAACCTCTTCAATCCACGCCTGCTGGCTTACCTGGTCCTGTATCTGCTGGATATTTACCGAGAAAAATCCGGCGCCCAGATAAGGCTTTAGCTGCTGCTGCAGGCGTGCTGTATCTAGCTGCCTAAACTCACCGGTAATCCTGATTTTTTCTATCGGTAACCATTGTTCACGCGGTAGCGAGGCAACCACCAACGCAAGCAGCGCAACTGCCGCAGCGATAACCAGATAGCGCGTGTTAATCTGCAGTTTGAAACCCGGTTTCTGCCTGGTTCTACTGGCCTGCATACGGCTTGCCTGCGCTCGCACTGGCACTTTATGCGCAGCATCCTTACGCCTGGAAAACGGATTCAATTTAAACATCGTCGCCTCCGTCTTGCAGCGTGTATTCAATCAATTTCAATACCAGTTGCTGAAAGCTCAACCCAGCCTCTCTGGCGGCCATAGGCACCAGGCTGTGATCGGTCATGCCAGGGACGGTATTCACCTCAATCACCTGAAACGCACCCTGTTCATCGCGCATTAAATCGATACGTCCCCAATGGCGTAAACCACAGATCTCCGCTGTCCTTGCGACCAGTTGATTCAACTGCTGTAGATCAGCATCAGCTAAACCGCAGGGGCAGATATAGCGCGTATCACTGGCCATATACTTGGCATCGTAATCATAAAAAACATGCGGTGTTTCCAGCTTGATCGCCGGTAATACCACCCCACCCATCCAGGCGACCGTATACTCACTGCCGACAATCCATTGCTCGGCCATTACCGGACCAAACTGCGCTGCCAGTGAGTAGGCTGCTTCTAGCTGATCTGCCTCTGTTACCTTGCTCATACCTATGCTGGAGCCTTCCAGAACCGGTTTGATGATCATGGGTAACCCGACGTGTTCTAAAGCCTGCTGACAATCTGCTAGCGATTTCATTTCGCAAAATACCGGTGTGGGTAATCCACAGCCCTGCAACAGGCGCTTGGTCATCAACTTATCCATGGTGACTGCCGAAGCACGTATGCCGCTACCGACATAGGGCATAGCCAAAGACTCAAGCAGGCCCTGCAGCTGGCCATCTTCGCCGCCTCGTCCATGCAGGATATTGAATACGCGATCCGCTTTAAGTTCGCTTAACTGCTGGCAGATATTGTCCTGAATATCTACACCGAAGGCATCCACACCTGCATCCAGCAATGCCTGCAACACAAAGCTGCCGGATTTTAGTGATACTTCGCGTTCAGCCGCTGTACCGCCCATCAAAACCGCGACTCTGCCACATTTACTGGCTATATCTACAGCAGGTTGTAGCCTTTCAAAAGTCATCAGCGGTCCCCTACAATTCGGACTTCGTGCTGAAGCTCAACAGAAAATTTTCTCCTGACTTCACTGCGCACTTTTTCTATCAGGTCTTCGATATCATTGGCGCGGGCATTACCGGTATTAATAATAAAATTCGCATGCTTTTCAGACACACAGGCTTCACCAATACAACGCCCTTTCAGACCACAGGCCTCTATTAAACGCGCCGCATGATCGCCCTGAGGATTTTTAAATACTGATCCGCAGGAGGGCTGGCCGATAGGTTGAGTTGCATTACGTTTTTCCAGTAACTCTCGAATACGCGATTGCTGCGCATCGTCGCGTGCTGGCAAACGGAAGCTTGCAGCAGCAAACCATTCATCCTGCGCACGTTTCACACTGCGATAGCCGATTTCGAATTCATGTCGCTGACGATCTATCAACTGCCCTGAACGGTTCATCATTTCAACCGCGTCTACAAATTGCCAGGTTTCATAACCAAAGGCCCCGGCATTCATCGCCAGTGCGCCACCGATAGTACCGGGAATACCCGCCAGAAAGTCGGCCCCAGATAAATCATGTTGTTGACAGAAACGTGCAAACTTCGCGCAGCTCACACCCGCTTCAGCGTATACCCTGCCATCATGCTGTAACTGCAGCTCATTCAACTTCTGCAATACCACGATAGTCACACCACGTAATCCACCATCACGTACCAGCAGATTGCTACCCAGCCCTACCCAGGTGATGGGTTGATCGACTGAAATGGTTTGCATAAAGACGGAAAGATCCTGCTTATCCGCAGGCTCATAATAGACATCTGCTGCACCGCCAGCACGCCAGCTGCAATGACGCGCCATCGACTCATTATGTAGCAGTCGCCCACGCACAGTTTGTGTCATCGCAGGATTCATCAGGCGCTATCCCCCTGATGTTTAGCAATAAATTCAACCGCAAATGCCCCAATGCTACCGGCACCCAGGGTCACCACGATATCTCCTTCTTCAACCACATCCGCTAACACGGTATCCAGTTGCGCAATATCTTCTACAAAAACGGGGTCAATGCGACCACGACTACGAATTGCGCGACTCAGTGCTCGTCCATCAGCGTCCTTGATATGCTTTTCACCTGCGGCATAGATTTCCAGCAGAATCAGTTGATCAACTTCAGACAGCACCTGTGCAAAATCTTCGAACAGATCACGCGTTCTGGTAAATCGATGCGGTTGAAAAGCAACGGTCAGGCGCTGCTCTGGCCAGGCTGCTCGTATCGCCTGAATGGTGGCGCGAATCTCATTTGGATGATGACCATAATCATCGATATGACGAATCGTTTTACCACCCACCTTAAGGTTTTCGGTAATCTGGAATCGGCGCCCTATACCCGCGAAGCTGGCCAGCGCTGCCTGCATCTGCTCGCCATTCACACCCAGCTCCCATCCGATGGACAACGCAGCAGTCGCATTTAACACATTATGCATTCCCGCCAGGTTGAGTTTGATACTGACCCGTTTCTGATCCGGAAAGGTCACTTCAAAAAAGGTTCTTGAGCCCTCTGCGCGTATATCACTGATGCGCACATCAGCATCTTCAGTGACACCATAGGTCAGCACCGGACGCGCGACGCGCGGTAGAATCTCGCGCACTACCTCATCGTCAAGACACAGCACGGCCAGTCCATAAAATGGCAGGTGATGCAGGAATTCAACAAAGGTCTGCTTGAGTCTTTCAAAATCACCTTCATAGGTAGACAGGTGATCCTGATCTATATTGGTCACAATCGCCATCACGGGCTGAAGATAAAGAAATGAAGCATCACTTTCGTCGGCTTCAGCCACCAGGTAATCGCTGGCGCCGAGTTCAGCATGCCTGCCAGAACTGTTTAACTTTCCGCCAATCACGTAGGTCGGATCCAGTTGGCCTTCCACCAGTACCGATGTTAGTAGCGAGGTGGTAGTCGTTTTTCCATGCGTACCTGCCACTGCAATACCATGACGAAAACGCATGAGTTCAGCCAGCATTTCAGCACGTCTTACTATCGGGATACGTTGTTCCTTTGCTGCCTGTATCTCCGGGTTATTCGCATCAATAGCAGTAGAAACCACCACCACATGACAGTCGTGAATATTCTCTGCGCGATGACCGATGGCGATCTCAATACCCAGGCCACGCAGATGCCTGACCATGGCACTCTCATTAATATCCGAGCCACTGATGGCATAACCCAGATTATGGAAAACCTCAGCGATACCACTCATGCCGGCACCACCGATACCCACAAAATGAATCTTACGGATGCGACGCATTAATTTTGTAGCAGACTGACTCATGCTAAAGCCTCCTTTAGTATGCCCTGTGCCACCTGCTCAGTAGCATCGGTAAAAGCCATGGAACGTGCGTTAATTGACATCTGTAAAACCTGCTCACGGTGTGCAGAAAATTGATTCACTAATTGCAGCAGTCGCTCTGGCGTGAGTTCATGATCGCGTACCAGCTCAGCTGCCTGTGCCTGCTGCAGATAAGTCGCATTCAGGTATTGATGATCATCTACTGCGTAGGGATAAGGTACCAGAATGGATGCCATACCCGCAGCGGCCAGCTCTGAAACCGTTAAAGCCCCGGCCCGGCATAACACCAGATCAGCCCATTCGTAAGCCCGCTTCATATCCTTAACAAAGGGGACCACTTCGGCATCTACTGCAGCCTGTTGATAGCTTTGCTGGCAGCTTTGTAGATGACGCTCTCCACATTGGTGCATAATCTCCGGGCGTTGTTCTACCGGCAACTTCGACATCGCGGCAGGAACAACTTCGTTCAGGGTTCGGGCGCCAAGACTGCCGCCAATCACCAGCAGTCGCAAGCTACTCTGCGCTCTGCCTGCCAGTCGTTGCTGCGGATCAGCAATCGCCAGGATCTCTGCGCGTACCGGATTACCTACGACCCTGCTATTACTCACGCCCTGCGCAGCTTGGGGGAATGCAAAATAGCTGATGCGAGACAATCCCTTGAGCAGTTTATTGGTTAAACCCATCACTGCGTTCTGCTCGTGGATAATCAATGGAATGCGCAATACCCAGGCCATCAAACCACCAGGACCGGCCGCAAAACCGCCCATGCCGAGTACCGCTCTGGGACGATTTCTACGCAGTATTGACATCGCCTGCCAGCAAGCCTGTATTAACTTAAATGGCGCCAGAGCCAAAGTCAGTACACCTTTACCGCGCAAACCCTGAACTTCCAGCCATTCCATAGGTATACCGGCTTCGGGGATCAGCCTTGATTCAATACCATTACGGGTACCCATCCAGACAATAGACTCACCCTGCTGGCGCAGAAAATCCGCGACAGCCAGTGCGGGAAATACATGCCCTCCCGTGCCTCCGGCCATGACCATAATTGGACGCTTAGCAGTCATGATGATTTCACCTTGCTGCTACGCTTATGACTCCGAACAGATGGATCTGCTGGCTGCACATTTTCATAATGCACACGCAATACCAGACCTATCGCAAAAGACATAGTCAGAATACTGTTTCCGCCATAGCTGATAAATGGCAGAGTGAGACCCTTGGTAGGCAACGCGCCCATATTCACACCCATATTGATCAGCGCCTGGATACTCACCAGCAGTGCAACGCCATAAACCAGATAGGCGCCAAAGGCATGTCCTTTCAGTAACGCCATCTTGCCAATGCTAAAACAGCGTAGCAAAAACCAGCCGTAGATTGCGATCAGAAAAACAATACCGATCAACCCCAGCTCTTCAGCATAAATCGCAAACAGGAAGTCAGTATGCGCTTCTGGTAGATAAAACAATTTTTGAATACTGCCGCCCAGACCGGTGCCGAACAGACCACCACTACCGATCGCTATCAGCGATTGTGTCAGCTGAAAACCACTGTTAAAGGGGTCAGCCCAGGGATCAAGAAAAGAGGTTACGCGCGCCATACGGTAAGGCGATGCCATCGCGAGTAAAACCATCATGCTAAGTGTGCCCAGCACAAACAGGAAGAAATTACCAAAACGTACGCCACCCAGAAACATCATACCCAGTCCGGTCATCAGTAATACGGAAGCCGCGCCGAAATCTGGCTCCATTAATAGCAGTCCACTGGCAACGGCCAGGATAATCATGGGTTTCAGAAATCCTTTCATATCGGTTTTAATTTCATCCGAGCGCCTTATCAGGTAACCACTCAGGTAAATGATCAGGAACAGCTTGGCAATTTCAGAAACCTGCACAGTGAAAACGACCAGATCCAGCCAGCGTGTTGATCCATTTACTGTGCGCCCCACTCCCGGAACCAGAACCAGTGCCAGCAGAAAAATTGCCCCCAGCATCAACACCATGCCATTATTTCGCCACAGCGAAGTCGGTATGCGATAGGCCAGCCAGACCAGTACCACGCCCAGTACCAGACGCAGAAACTGACGTTTCCCAAAATAGAAAGGGTCACCCATTTGCTGATCGGCCATTCCAATCGAAGCAGACGTCACCATGATTAACCCGATAATGGCGAGCAACCCATAGATCAACACTATTTGTGTATCCAGCGCTCTGGGAACTAGTGATTCCCTGCTAGCGGGCATTTCCGATGCGCGTATTGCCTGACCGCTCATGCTAATGCCCTCACCAGTTGCGCAAACTGTTCACCACGATCAGCAAAACCCTTGAATTGATCAAAACTCGCACAGGCGGGCGACAACAGTACCAGATCACCAGGCTGTGCCAGCTGATTTGCACGTGTGACGGCTGCCGCAAGATTGTCCACGCGCTCGATGCGGGTACAGCCCTGCAGGGCTGATTCGATGATATCGGCATCCTGACCGTATAACAGCATGCATTTCACCCTGCTACGCAGTGCTGCGCATAGCGGTGCCATATTGGCCCCTTTACTTTGCCCGCCGGCTAGCAGAATGATCGGTTCGTCTATGCCCTGTATAGCCGCTAGCGTAGCGCCAGGATTGGTGGCCTTGGAATCATTGATCCAGTTAACGCCATTGGTCTCAGCAACCCACTGACTGCGATGATCCAGCCCCGGAAATACCTTGAGTGTTTCAATAATTGCAGATTTTGAAACTCCGGCCTGCTGCGCCAGAGCCATTGCAACCAGGCAGTTAGCCCAGTTGTGACGACCTTTTAACTTAAGATCGCTGGTCGCAATCCAGCCCTCAGCATTGACCGCAAGCATGCTTTCTGGATCGTCAATAACATGATATTGCACATCATTACGCTGTATTGAAAAACGAATATCAGCAGCAGAATGTTGGGTTAATTCGTCATCGGCATTACTAATAACATTCGTCGCCTGCTGATAGATTTTCTTCTTACTCTGCTGGTAATCCGCGAGGCTATCGTAGCGATCCATATGATCCTCACTGACATTCAATACCGTTGCTGCAAGGGGGCTGAGACTCTGTGTCGTCTCAAGCTGAAAACTGGATAGTTCCAGCACATAAATATCAGCATCCTGTTGCAACAGATCCAGCGCAGGCACACCTATGTTGCCACCTACAGCGACTTTTTTTCCATCCTGAGCAATCATTTCCCCTACCAGCGTGGTCACCGTGGTTTTACCATTAGAGCCGGTAATCGCGATCACAGGCTTTGTTACCGCTTCAGCAAATAATTCAATATCTCCAATAATGCGTATACCTGACTGCGCCACCTTTTTAATTAAAGGATGGCGTATAGAAAGCCCGGGACTCACAATCCAGCAATCGGACTGTTCCATCAGGGATTCAGAAAGCGGCTGTAACAGCACGTTTACCTCTGGATGGGCTGCAAGCAGCTTCTCCAGATAGGGAGGTTGTGCGCGATCATCCTGCACGCTGCATCGATACCCATTTTGCAGCAGATAACAGGCAGCAGAATACCCGCTCAGCCCTAACCCGATAACCAGGTAGCGCTGATCAAGATGTACATGCTGTTGTTGTTTAATCATCTGCATTACCGAATCTTCAAACTTGCCAGACCAATCAGAACCAGGATGACCGTGATAATCCAGAAACGCACGATGATACGTGGCTCAGGCCAGCCTTTTAACTCATAGTGATGATGTAGCGGCGCCATGCGAAAGATGCGACGCCCGGTTAGTTTGTAGGAAGCCACCTGCAGCACCACCGAGATCGTCTCCACGACGAAGATACCCCCCATAATGAACAGCACCAGCTCCTGACGCACAATGACCGCAATAACGCCCAGTGCTGCGCCCAGTGCCAGAGCGCCAACATCACCCATAAATACCTGTGCCGGATAGGTGTTAAACCAGAGAAACCCCAGCCCTGCCCCAACCAGCGCGCCACAGAACACCACCATTTCACCCACGCCAGGAACATAAGGAATACCGAGATATCCAGCAAAATTAGTGTTACCTGTAACGTAGGCAAAAACGCCCAGTGCGCCGCCTACCAGTACGGTCGGTAAAATGGCCAGCCCATCCAGACCATCGGTCAGGTTCACTGCATTACTGCTGCCAACAATCACCAGATAAGCCAGCAGGATATAAAACCAGCCCAGATCAAGCACGACGTTCTTGAAAAAAGGCAGGATCAACTGGGTTTCGATGGACACTTCTGCGGTAGTAAAAAGAATATATGCAGCAGTCAGTCCGATCACTGACTGCCAGAAATACTTAGCCTTGGCTGACAGACCTTTGGAGTTACCAAATACAATTTTTTTGTAGTCGTCAATCCAGCCTACCAGACCAAATCCGGCTGTGACCATGAGTACAATCCATACAAAACGGGATGACAGGTCGCTCCAGAGTAGCGTGCTGACAATAATCGCAACCAGAATTAAGGCACCCCCCATAGTCGGCGTACCTGCTTTGCTAAAATGAGACTGTGGACCATCATCGCGCACGTTCTGACCAATATTATATCGACTCAGATACCGGATCATTGCCGGCCCCACCAGCAGCGAAATAATCAGCGCCGTCAACACACCAAGGATGGTGCGCATGGTCAGGTACTGGAATAAATTAAAACCACTATAAAACTGCGTGAGATATTCAGCCAGACTATACAGCATAACCTTCTCCGTTCTGGTTGGAAGACTCTTTCAACGCTGTCACCAGCTTTTCCATTTGTGCACTACGAGAACCCTTGATTAATAAATTGATTCCACTATGCAATCTGGCACCTATATAACGCGCCATTTCTTCATGCGTTTTAAAACAATGCCCGTCACCTCCAAATAGAGTGGCGGCTTTGCAGCTATGCGGACCCAGTGCAAAAAACTTCACCACACCAATGTCACGAGCTACCGTAAGGGCCTGATCATGTAATTTTTGCGCATCCGCGCCTAGCTCAGCCATATCACCCAGAGCCAGCCAGGCTGCACCACGTTGTGCACATAGCACATTCACCGATGCGATCAGTGAACCCGGGTTGGCGTTGTAGCTATCGTCGATAATGAGACTCTGATTTAATCCCTGTAAAAATTTCTGCCTCCCGCTGACACCAGTAAAACCACCCAGACCTGCAGCTGCCTGTTCCAGGCTAAAACCACAGGCTGTTGCCAACGTGATAGCTGCAACTGCATTCTGTACATTATGCAGCCCCTGCATCTGAATTTCGGTATCTGCTGCCTGTGCTCCCTGGGTAACCTCTATGTGCAGGGTATGCGCCTGCTGCACAAAAGCGCCGGTAATGTCACTTTGCTGGCGCAATGAAAAGCTGATTTGATGAGAGCTTGCGGCAATCGATTTCCAGTAATCCACTGCATCCTCATCTTCATTGAACACGGCAATCGCATCTTTAGATGAAAACTGATACATCTCTCCTTTAGCTCGAATAACGCCCTGGCGCGATCCAAAACCTTCAACATGTGCATTCTGTGCATTATTGATATACACCACATCCGGCTCCGCAATCCCGAGCAGGTTATGTATTTCATGCTGATGGTTTGCACCCATCTCGATGACCGCAAAACGATGCTGAGGGGCAAGACGAAACAGCGTTAATGGAACTCCGATATCATTATTTAAATTACCTAGAGTCATCAAGGTTCTGTATTCGCTGGAAAGTATGCGCCCGAGCATTTCCTTAACAGTGGTTTTGCCATTACTACCACTGATCGCTATAACCTTCGCTGGCATTTGATGGCGCCAGTAGTTAGCAAGTCGACCTATCGCAGTACGACAGTCATCAACCAGTAGCTGAGGGATATCTACGTCAACCACACGCTCGACCATAACTGCTGCGGCACCTTTATCTCGGGCAGCTGTTGCAAAATCATGCGCATCAAAGTTTTCACCTTTAATAGCAATGAACAGAGCACCGGCACAGTCCTTACGGGTGTCAATAACAACCCCGTTGAAATAAAATTCTGGCACTTCCTCAGCTTGAGGAAATAATTCAATCAGGGCATCCGAGTGCAGGCTTATCATAGCGATTGCTCCTGACGAATTTGCCTGACCAGAGCACGATCACTGAAAGGAATTTTCTGATCCGCAACAATTTGAAACTCTTCATGACCTTTACCGGCAATCACAACTAGGTCATTTTCACGCGCCTGACTGATTGCCGTTTTAATAGCAGTGCTTCTATCATGGATAACCCGAACCTGTTCTGGCTGCTGCAGCCCCCCGATCATGTCAGTCATAATTTGCTGTGCAGATTCAAAGCGTGGATTATCATCGGTCAGGATGACATGATCGGCCAGGCGTTCGGCCACCGCCGCCATACTTGGCCGCTTGGTTCTGTCACGATCCCCGCCACAGCCAAATACACAGTACATCTCTCCCTGGTAGCTACCCTGTAACGCCTGCAAACAGGCTTCCAGCGCCTGCGCTGTATGAGCAAAGTCGATTACCACCGCAGGCAAGCCGTTGCCTGCCGGATAAAACTCCATGCGCCCTGGAATCGGTGTAAGCATTTGCATGGCAGTTTCTATCTGTTGCCGACTAAACCCCAGCAATTGAAGCACAGCGATACAGCTCACCAGATTATCAATATTAAATGACCCTATCAGCGCGCTCTGTACGTTAATATCACCCTGACCGGTTTTTGCGATAATCTGCAACCCCTGCTCGGTCATCTGGCTATGCCTGATAGAGACAGAGTTAACATCAGGCATTTCTTCGTGAGCATTAACGGCTAGCGCGAAATCAGACTGATACTGTTTGTACAGGTCGATACCCAGCTTATCAGCTGTATTAAAAACACGTCCTTTCAGGCTACTAAATTCAAACAGCTCAGATTTAGCTGCTGCATATTGTTCCAGAGTGCCATGATAATCCAGATGATCGCTACCCAGGTTGGTAAGCAACGCAATGTCAAATTCGCAGCCACTGACTCTATGCTGCTTAAGCGCGTGCGAAGACACTTCCATGACGATGTATTCACAGCCCTTGTCGTGTAATTCAGCGAGCAGTGACTGCACACAGATTGCATCCGGAGTGGTGTAGCCAATCATACTCAGACGGTTAGCTATCCCATAACCCAATGTGCCTATACTGCCTGCGATTTTACCCATACCAGTCAGCGCCTGTACCAGCAAATGGGTAACACTGGTTTTACCATCAGTCCCCGTCACTCCAATTAGTTTAACGGCACGACTGGGGTCACCATAAAAACGACTGGCAATCATACTGGTTGCCTGATTCAGCTGCGGCACGGGGATCCACTCTACTTTATGCTGCTTCTCAAGCAGGCCAACGCGCTGCTTGCAGTAGTCATCATCCGCATCATAGAGAACAGCAACCGCACCTTCCTTTATGGCATCCGCTGCGAAATCAATCGCATGATTAGTAATCCCTGCCTGCGCCACAAAAAGATCACCCTGAATTACTTTCTGGCTATTGCTGGACAGACCCTGAACTGGCACATCAGACAGCAGTTGCTGATCAACAAAGCCTTCTAGTAGCTGTTTTAATGTCATTGAATGGAGCTGCTTAGAATGCGCCATCATCACACCTTATTCTCCTGCGACTTAGCCATCTGCTGTATCGCAGGTAAATCATCTGGAGAGATATTCATCAGGCGCAAGGCATGCCCCAGGACTTCACTGAAAACAGGGGCCGCCACCTGCCCGCCGTGATACCCATTCTGTTTGGGGTCATCAATCATAACCGCCATCACCAGGCGTGGATTACTAACCGGTGCCACACCGGCAAACACCGAAATATAAGTATCCTGCATATATCCGCCAGCCATACTTTTCCTGGCAGTGCCTGTTTTGCCAGCTATCCGATAGCCCTTGATTGCAGCCTGTGTAGCCGTCCCACCTGGACCTACCACCTGCTCCATCATTTTGAGAACACTCTTAGCTGTAGCTGGAGTCATGACCTGGCGCGACTCTGGCACCTCTTCTCGCTTTAACAGGCTAAGCGGCAGCAATTTACCTTCGTTGGCAAAAATGGAATAGGCCCTGGCCAGCTGTAATGCAGTTACTGATACACCATAACCAAATGCAATCGTCGCGTGATCTAGCGGTTGCCAGTCAGCAAAATAACTCAGATAACCTGAAGAGGCTGCAGGGAAACTCACTCCGGTAGGCTCACCAAACCCATAGTCAACAAAGGATTTCCACAGGTCTTTCGATTCCATGGAAAGGGCAATCTTGGATGCACCGACGTTACTGGATTTGCGTAGTACACCTGCCAGATCGAGAACACCATAGTTGCGGAAATCCTTGATTGGATGTCCACTTACTTTCATATATCCAGGGGCGGTATTGATCCTGCTTTTACTGTTAAACAGATTTCTATCCATAGCCGCAGCCAGGGTAAAAGGTTTGATTGATGAGCCCGGCTCGAACACATCGGTTATTGCGCGATTGCGACGCTGATCTGCGTTCTGCTTGTTGCGGCTATTCGGGTTATATGACGGCAGATTAGCCAGTGCCAACACCTCACCCGTGTGTGCGTCCAGCAACACTGCGCTACCCGATTCAGCATCATGATACTTGATCGCGCTAGCCAGACTTCGATAAGCAATATACTGTAAACGCATATCCAGGCTCATCTGCAAATCCTTTCCCGGTTTAGCCGCCACAACCTGTGCAATATTCTCAACCACCCTGCCTTTGCGGTCGCGCAATATCTGACGCTTACCCGGAGTTGCCTTTAGCCAGTCATCGTACACACGCTCCATGCCCTCGCTACCACTATCATCGATATCAGTAAACCCGAGCACATGCGACACGATCTCACCTGCGGGATAAAAACGGTTGTATTCTCGTTGCAGATAAACACCCTGGGTATCCTGTATCGCGCTACTCGCAAGCTCTGGCTCAACACGACGT
Source organism: Gammaproteobacteria bacterium (assembly GCA_050288105.1). GTDB lineage: Bacteria > Pseudomonadota > Gammaproteobacteria > JACNJF01. Next base: position 30,557 of record JBNKDE010000006.1, on the reverse strand, counting down.
TTAAGATAGACAAATTCACGATTTGCTCGCTGGGTTAAACTCTCGATTACATCTGAATAGCTAAGCCCTAGCGACTTTGATACCTTTTTTAACCCAGGCTTATCCAGCAGTGCCACCCGAGGATTCACCCATACAGAATCAACCGGGGTGCTGATAGCCAGAGGCGCACCAAATCGATCAATGATAGCGCCACGATATGCAGGCGTGTCAATGGTTCGCACCTGACGCTGACTGCCCTCGTCTAGCAGAAACTCCTGATCGACCACCTGTAAATAGGAAGCACGCAGAATTAATGCGACAAACATAGACAATAGCGCGCCCAGCACAAAGTAGTGACGAATTGAAAAAAATGTTGTTTGGTTCGACTCACTCATCGTTAGGGTAAAGTCACAATTTGAATATCTTCAGGTAAAATCATGCCCAGCTTTTTTCTTGCCATGGATTCAACATTTGCCTGTGTTACCAGCGTACTATTCTGTAACTGCAAACGACTCCATTGAATCACCATTTCATCCTGTTTTTTCTGAACCTTACGCAACTCAGCAAACAGGATTCGACTTTCATGCTTCACATAGACAACAGTCATCGCGCTGCCGGTGACCAGTACAATCAGCAGCATCAACCAGTACAGCCGATTCATCAGGAGATGCGCTCGGCTATTCTCAGTACCGCACTCCGGGAGCGCGGATTTTTCGCCAATTCATCAACCCCGGCCTTGATCGCCTTACCTACCGTGCGCAAACGAATGGAGACCGATAACTCACTGTCTTTAATCGGCAAGCCTCGCGGGATAGGCGCTGGTGTTGACTGCTGTTTGAAAAATCTTTTGACCAGTCGATCTTCCAGTGAATGGAAGCTGATAACGAGCAGGCGACCACCAATTTTTAATACGTCAAAAATATCACCCAGCACGCGCTCTACATTTTCCAGCTCGTGATTAATCCGCATACGAATTGCCTGGAAGCTGCGCGTGGCAGGATGCTTTTTCTCTTTTCCCTGGGGCACACACTCCTTAATAAGGGTTACCAGCGTATCGGTATCACTGATTACTGCCTGCTGACGATATTCAACGATTTTGCGCGCAATTCGACGAGAAAATCGTTCCTCTCCAAAACGCCATAACACATCAGCAATCTCTTTTTCGCTGGCACTCATAATCCATTGCTGCGCCGTTTCGCCCTGATCGGTATTCATGCGCATATCCAGCGGTCCGTTATGCTGAAAACTAAACCCGCGACTGGCATCATCCAGCTGGGGAGATGAAACACCCAAATCCAGTAACACACCATCTACCTGACAGCCAAAGCCCTGCTCGGCAATATGATTTTTCATTTGCGCATAATCGTCATGAATAATGGTTACACGCTGATCATTTGCATGTTTCTCGCGTGCAGTAGCAATAGCCTGGGGGTCTTTATCCATTACGATCAGGCGACCATGCTCACCCAGCTGTGCCAGAATTGCAGCGGCGTGTCCGCCACGACCAAAGGTACCGTCGACATACACGCCATCGGGTTTTACCTGCATCGCGAGCAAAACCTCTTCGAATAAAACAGGCTGATGGTTTAGCGTCTTACTCATAATGACAACTCCGCCAGCGCAGCTGGTATTTCATCATCGTCATCGTCTTCCATGCACAGCTTGTCCCACAGCTGCTCGTCCCATAACTCAAACTTATTACCCTGTCCAATGAGTACTGCTTTCTTCTCTAGCTGGGCATAGCTTCTAAGCGGAGAAGACAGTAACATGCGCCCGTTTGCATCAACCTCGATATCGGTTGCATAACCAATTAACTTGCGTTGAATACGGCGTGCTTTTTTATTAAAGCCAGGCAGGGCGTTGATTTTCTCCTCGACCACTTCCCATTCAGGCAAAGGGTATATGAGCAGGCAGGGCTGATCGGTATCAATGGTTGCAACCAGTTGGCCTTCACAAATTTCAGACAAACGCTCACGATAACGCGCAGGCAGAACCATTCTGCCCTTGGCATCAATCGATAAATTTGAAGCGCCTCTGAATTTGTACACCGTTTAAGCCTTAATTTTCCACTTTTTGACACTTTCCCCCACCAATGTACACAGTATCGCCGCAAAAACCCACAAGTCAAGTAAAAATAGGTCTTTAGGAATAGAATTTCTTTAATAACAACAATGACTTAGCGCTGATTTTATAGAGCGGGAATTAATAGTCTTTAGAAAACATCAACTAACCGATGCAAGTTAAAGTAAAATATTAAGAGTTGCTAATTTATTGAATTTTTCACAGTATTTTGACTATGACGGGGCTGTAGTTTTGCGCCCAACGATTTTTTACTGCAAGCCTGCAAACTGCTTTTAGCCGATTAATGCTTCGCAAATTACCTCTTCCGCAACCTGATAAGAATGGTTCAAAACTTGCTTTTTGTTTTACAGGGTCATTGTAAAGCCATTATTAACCCTATTAAAAACAGATACTTATAAAAAGCCATGTTTATGGCATCAGCCTTAACATGATTATCATTGGTGCACCGGTAACGCTTTACGCACCGAGCATGTGCATCAGCTACATCAATGAGGAAAAACTATGCTTACCTATGAAGACTGTGCCGATTATTGCGATCTTTCTGAAGATGAAATGCAGGCCCTGATCAATGGACTGGGGCTCCCACCGATTGAAGTTTGTGCGATGGTGCAACAATATGCGGATTCGCCTCAGCAGTGCCGAAAAATGCTGAGTTTTTTACAGGATTATCTGGAAAAGGTCGAAAGTAGTTCGGATGCATTCAGGGCTCACGAAGTACATGAGGCGATTACACATTTCGTCTCTAATCATCACTTTGTGTAACCAGAAGGCAATCTATAACAATGAGCGGGAAAGTTAAGTCAGCCGATAAGCCGGGTTCTGTCTAGGATAATCATTCATCTGGAGCCACTGTCACCAGTGACCCTCAAGCGACCAACCCGAAAGCAATGCGGGCCGCACCATAGCTTTCCTATTTGGTCTTGCTCCGAGTGGGGTTTACCCTGCCGCTCCTGTTGCCAGTAGCGCGGTGCGCTCTTACCGCACCATTTCACCCTTACCATGCGAGCATGGCGGTATATTTTCTGTGGCACTTTCCGTAGGCTCACGCCTCCCAGGCGTTACCTGGCACTCTGCCCTGTGGAGCCCGGACTTTCCTCCAGCGCCAGATGGCGCCAGCGATTATCTGGCTGACTTGCGCGTATGATACAGCAATCTGTATTTAGGTCAGCGTTTTTATTGCGGTTTTTTTGGAACCACAGAGGACACAGAGTGCACAGAGGCTGTTTGTTGGGGGAAATACATTTGAACCACGAATATCACGAAGTGCACGAAGAAAAAAATCAATGCAGCAACTTAAAATTGTTCTTGTATCGCCCACCCAAACAATAAATAGCAACTTCTACGAACCTCAAAGTTGAGATCTGAAAATTCGAACAAACGCCCACTACTGATCTCGAGAGTAACAGCACAGTATCTGTAAATTATCCTAGATAAGCTTTATGACACTTCAAGATCAACAATTGAAATCGCCCTTCCCTCATTTGATCTAAATCAACATTAGCAGAACACCTCATCATGTCCAGATCTAAATTGTGATTTAAGTCGAATTTTACTTGTGTCCAACTGCTAATCTTGGTTGAGAGGTTTAGATATTCCTTTAGCTAAACTTACTTTATCGATGTGGGATCACGCAAAAGGACTTAAAGCCTAGGATATCAGTACTCAAACGCTTTTATGGACCTCTAGTAAAATATCTGCATTTAGCCTTCTTAATCTGTATTTGGAAAAACTGTAGGAGATAATAATGATCAATAAAAGCAAGATATTAGGGATGTCGTTACTGGTAGCAGGCATAATTCACACAGCTCAAGCCAGGGACTTAAGTTACAACAACATCACTGCTAACTATGAAACATTTACTGACTCAAGTCTTAGTGTAGACCTTGACGGTGATGGGTACAGTTTTTCAGCTATGTTCGAACTAACCGATAATCTTGCATTTACTGCAGGATTGGGAAAACTAGATTCCGACCCATACATGGGAGTAACAATTGAACAAACATCTACCGCTTTTGGAGTAATAGCACACACAGAAATCTCAAACTCTACTGATCTTGTAGGTAGCTTTAGGATGGTTAATATTGACATAGAAGCCACAAATGGATATGCAACAATTAGTGACGATGATTCTGGAAATGCCATCACTTTTGGCATTAGAACTCTAGCAAGTGATGATGTAGAGTTAGCCATTTTATTTACGCAGGTTGATATTTTCGATGACAAATCTAACACTACCGCATTAGGTGGAAAGTTTTACGTTAACGACACTACATCTTTAAACTTAGGCTACTCAAGGGGCGACGACGTCGATACTTGGTCTTTTGGAATCGGCATCGACATGTAAAGCTAGAAAGGCATGAGCTTTCACGCTTTTTTATTTTATTGGATAAATAGTATCCTCCGTGTATTCTGTGCTCTCTGTGGTTATATCCAAAAATCTTTGATTAAACCCATCTCAGCCGCAGCGCCAGCGAGCCAATGAAATAAACCCCACATCAACCCAAAAACCTTCGTGCCCTTCGTGTTTCCGGCAACTACTCCTGCGTTGCTCTAATTACGGGCGTCCTGCCCTAATTCGTGGTTCTATGCTTAACCCATCAGTTTTTGCTAATCTGCAAAGCCAGTTGATACAGTTCATTTTTTTTCTCGCCGGTTATTTCAACAGCAAGCTTGACGGCGACTTTTAGCGGCATTTCTTTTAACAGGATCTGTAACAGACGCTCGCTGCCTTCGATACTTAAACCCGACTTTTGTTCTACAGGGTTGGACAACAGCACCACAAATTCTCCTTTCTGCAACTCCGGGGATTGCTCTAGCAATGCCTGGCATTCTGCCGCAGTACCTCGAATAAAGTTTTCATGGCGCTTGGTTAGTTCCTTAGCTAACACGACTTCAGCATCAGGCATGACATCATTCATTTGTTGCAGCAGACGAAGAATACGATGCGTAGACTCCAGCAGGATCTGGGTGCCCTGCTGAGTTTTGATTTGCTGCAGGCGAGAAAGTCGCTCTGCATTTTTCTGCGACAGAAAACCATGAAAGGTAAAGCTATCAGTAGGTAAGCCTGCTGCACACAGGGCAGTGATAATACTGCTGGCGCCCGGAATGGGACTGACCTGGTAACCTGCTTCAATCACGCCTTTGACCAGCCTGTAGCCAGGGTCCGAGATCAATGGTGTGCCCGCATCGGAAATCAAACCTACGCTCATCCCCTGCTCCAGATAATTGACGATCTGCTGCACGCGGTCCTGTTCATTATGATCGTGCAGGGAAAGCATTTTTTTCTTCAATCCAAGGTGGGAAAGCAAATGCTGACTATGCCGGGTATCTTCCGCTGCAATCAGATCTACAGCAGCCAAGGTATCAACCGCTCTTTTACTGATGTCATCCAGATTGCCGATGGGCGTCGCAATGATAAAAAGTACAGCTGACATTGAATACCTGATGCATGTAAACTTAAGGATTGTGAATTGTATCAGACTACGCATCGCCAACCCCAAACAGGACACCATGCTAACAAAACATTTCAACAGCTTGCTGAAAGGCAGTTTTATTGTCATAACCTTTTCCTTACTGTTTGGCTGCCAGACTTCCTCCATCACCCGGCCATCCACGGTAGGGAAAACCACTGCAGAAGACATCATCATCGCTCGCCAGTACGAAGAAGACCTGCAATGGAGCCAGGCTGCTGAAATGTACCGCTACATGGCTCAACAATCGCAACAGCCCGACAGATCCAGATATCTGCAAAAAGCAGCTTTGATGCTTTATAAAGATAGCAGAACTTCAGAGATTGAAGCCTTTTACGAAAGCCTCGAAGAAGGCGACCTGATACAGGAAGATCAGCAGAAGAAGGAAATCGTGCTGGCCGGCACTTACCTTGACCAGGGCAAGATCTACCAGGGTCTGGGCTATCTTCCAGAACTGGACACTATTCTCGATCCGGAATACAAGGTTCTGGCACTGAGTATCAGGTCCAGTGGCGTACTGGCGATTGGCAATCCGCTGGAAAGCGCGCGACTGCGTATTGAAGTTACGCAATACCTGAGCACCGAATTTGAACAGAGACAGAATGAAGACCTGATCTGGGATGCACTCAACCGCATGAGTGAAACCAGCATTATTAATGCACTCTCCCAACAGCAGCCTGTTGACCTGCGCGGTTGGCTGGAACTCAATTTGATCGCGCGTCGTTCAAATATGATCCCTGCCAAGATTGAACCCTGGCTGGAGAAATGGATCATGCTTTATCCAGGACATGAAGCTAACACCTTCTTCGTTGAAAAACTACGCGCTGACAGTCGTATGATATTCATCAAACCGACTCGTATTGCACTCATGCTACCGTTCAGTGACAAGCTGCGTAATGTATCGGAAGCGATCCAGAACGGATTCCTGCACGCGTATTATAGCGATCAGGAAGAAAAACCGACGCTGGAAATCATCAACGTCAGTAGTGACCCACAGGACTTTTACCTGCAATATAATCAGGCCATCCAGAACGGTGCGGACTTCATTGTTGGACCACTGGATAAAAAACTGGTGAATGAACTGTTACTCAACGAGTCGTTAAAAGTCCCTACCCTGACCCTGAACTATGCCGATGAAGACAGTTATGGTGTCACCAACCTGTTTCAATTTGGCTTACGCCCCGAGGATGAAGCCGAGCAGATCGCTGATTATGCGCTGGTTAACGCCCACTACCACGCTATCACTCTGACCCCAGACACGACGCTGGGTGAGCGTCTGGAAAGCGCATTCAGCAAACGCTTCGAAGCGCTCGGTGGACAGGTAGTGGATTCAGCGCGTTATCCTGCTAACAATAATGACTATTCTTCCACCATTAAAAACCTGTTGAATATCAGTGATTCAGATAGCAGGCATGCAATACTGGACCGTGTACTGCGCCAGGAAAGCGAGTTTATCCCGCGTCGTCGGCAGGATGTGGATATGATTTTCATTGCCGGAAACCCTCGCCAGGCACGATTGATAAAACCCCAGCTAAAATTCCACCATGCCAAAGACCTGCAGGTTTATGCGACCTCCAGCATCTCCTCCAGCTCTTCAAATCCAGATGCCGACCGTGACCTGGATGAAATTCAGTTTGTAGATACCCCCTGGGCACTGACTTCGGAGAATAATCCCGATGCCACCAGTATCAACAAACTGTGGCCAGCACAGGCCCAGCGTTATGCCAAATTCATCGCGCTGGGTATCGATGCCTATAAAGTCATACCCGCATTACGTCGATTGATGCTAGGGCAAATCCCCGCGCTGCCCCTGAATACAGGGAATATCACCCTCGATAAAAAAGGACGTATCCACCGCGAACTGATATTAGCCACTTACAATAAAGGGCGCGCTGAGGTCATCAAACAGAGCGTGGAAGACGTAAAATAATCTATGTTCGCCAGAAACAAGGGATTGTTGTATGAGCAACAGGCTGAGGCCTATTTGATTCAGCAGGGACTGAGTTTACTCGATAAAAACTACCATTGTCGTTATGGTGAAATCGATTTAATCATGATGGATAGCGACTATTTATGTTTTATTGAAGTGAAGTTTCGAAAGAATGATAGCTTTGGCGGTACAGCCTACAGCATTACCGCATCCAAACAGCGTAAAATCATCCAGACTGCCTTGCACTATATCGCCAGGAACCGGCGTATTCAGGAAAACCCATTCCGTTTTGATGCAGTTTTTATCCAGCCCTCCAGCCAGCATACATCAACTCAGATCGAATGGATTCAGTCAGCTTTTGAAGGAGCCGTAGATTAAAACCCGATCTGCTGGCTATTTAACAATCTTAAGGCCGGGTTTCGGCTTATCCGGTTTATCCGCAGATTTACCCTGATCGCTAGTTGGCTCAGCCTCTTCAGTGCTACGGTCAGAGGTATCCGCAAACATCATACCTTCACCGTCTTCCATACTATAGATCGCCATTACGGCCTGGATAGGGATGTAAAGACTTTGCGAAACACCTGAGAACCGTGCCGAAAAAGCAATATAGTCGTTATCGATCTCCAGCCCCTGCACCGCTCTATGCGCAATATTCAGTACAACCTTACCATCCTTGGCGATGCCCGCAGGAATATCCACACCCGAGTGCGTACTATCCACCATGATGTAAGGTGTCGCGTTATTGTCTTCCAGCCACTCGTATAGCGCTCGAATAAGATAGGGTTTATTTGGTGTCATACAATCTCTCAATAAAAAAGGCCGCTATCCGAATTATGATAGCGGCCTTTAGTTATCACGGCCAGATTAAAACGATCGCGTTTTAATCCACCATGTCACGTTCCTGCTCACTTAAACTTTTCTGAAATGAAGGGCGCGAAAACACACGCTTCATGTAATCAGCCACAGGCTTAGCGGATGCAGGTAACTCGATACCATAATAAGGCAGACGCCACAGTATCGGAGCAATACTGCAATCGAGCAGACTGAACTCTTCAGACAGAAAGTAAGGCATCGCGCCAAACACTTCGACTGAATTAACCAGACTTTCGGTCAATGCCTTCTTGGCCTGCGCTTTCTTCTTATCGGTACCATGCTCAATATCAGGAAGCAGGCTATACCAGTCACTTTCAATACGAAACAGACCCAGGCGGCTCTTGGCGCGAGAAACAGGATCTACCGGCATTAAAGGCGGATGGGGAAAACGCTCATCCAGATACTCAATCAAAACCCTGGCATCGTATAAAACCAGATCCCTGTCAACCATGGTTGGTACCGTGGCATAGGGATTCAGTTCCAGCAGATCCTCTGGCAGGTTGTCCATATCAACATCGTATATTTCGACGGTGATATCCTTTTCTGCCAGAACGATACGGCTACGATGACACTGGGGATCGATCGGTGATGAGAAACAGGTCATCACCGAACGACGATTTGCTACAGCTGACATATAATTATGTACTCAGTTTAGGTGTATTAATGTACGTCTTTCCAGTATTCCTTCTTCAACAGATACGACAGTATCAGAAGAACAAACAGGAAAATCAGGACGCCAGTACCCACATTTTGACGGGTCTGTTTGTAAGGCTCTGCAAGATAATCAAGGAACGCAACCAGATCTCTGGCTGCCTGATCATATTCTTCAGTAGTCATTGTACCTTGACTAACCTGCTCGAAGCCTACCACCACGCCATGCTCATCTAGCTTGGCTTTTTTCAAACCTTCCAGGCCAGCAAGAACATGAGGCATACCAACATTAGGAAATACCCCGTTATTTACGCCCAGAGGACGTGTGTCATCCAGATAAAAACCGCGCAGATAATTATACAGCCAGTGCGTACCGCGTGAACGCGCAACCAGCGATAAATCAGGAGGAGCGGTACCAAAAGCTGCTTCGGCATATTCCTTGGTCATGGTGGTTTTCATCAACTCGCCGACCTTGGTTTTTTCACCGTATTTATTGGTCGTGAAAATCAGATTTTCAGAGACCAGCTCATCGGATATACCCAGATCTTTACCCACCCGGTTGTAACGGGAATAAGCAGCCTGATGACAGCTCAGGCAATAGTTACTGAACAATTGAGCGCCACGCTGCATGGATGCTTTATCATTCCAGTCCACAGAAATATTATCATTAGGAAATATGACTTCACCACCAGCTGCCAGACTTAGAACAGGAAACAACAGTCCTGCAACAAGAATTAAAGACTTCTTCATGATGTAACCCTCTCTGGAACTGGCTTGGTTTTTTCATTTTTACTGATAAACCACAGGCCAATAAAGTATCCGAAATATCCTAATGTAAATAAACGAGCAAACCAGGTACGGCCTTCGGTGGCTGGTAATGCACCCAGATAACCCAGACCGATGAAGCTGATAATAAAAATCACCAGTAACACTTTAAATGCACCAGAACGATAGCGTATAGAACGAACCTTTCCACGATCCATCCAGGGCAACAGAAACAGAAAAATGATGGCACCGAACATTCCTATAACACCCATCAACTTATCGGGTACCGCACGCAGAATTGCGTAAAAAGGTGTGAAATACCAGACTGGCGCAATATGCGCAGGCGTCTGGAAGGGATTCGCAGGTACAAAGTTAGCATGCTCAAGGAAGTAGCCATTCATTTCCGGCATAAAGAAAACCACCACACTAAATAGCATCAGGAATACCACAACACCGACGATGTCTTTCACTGAGTAATAAGGGTGGAAAGGAATACCATCCAGAGGAATACCATTTTCATCCTTGTTCTTCTTGATATCAATACCATCAGGGTTATTAGAACCTACTTCGTGTAATGCAAGAATGTGCATGACAACCAGCATGACTAAAATCAGCGGAACAGCAATGACATGAAGCGCAAAGAATCGATTCAGAGTGGCATCAGAGATAACAAAGTCACCACGAATCCATAAGGTTAAATCGTCGCCGATCACAGGGATTGCGCTAAACAGCGAGATGATTACCTGAGCACCCCAGTAGGACATCTGACCCCAGGGTAGTAAATACCCCATGAAGGCTTCCGCCATCAACGCCAGGAAGATGAGCATACCAAACAACCAGATCAATTCGCGCGGCTTCTGATAGGAGCCATACATCATGCCGCGAAACATGTGCAGATAAACCACAATAAAGAAAGCAGACGCGCCCGTAGAGTGCAGATAACGGATCAACCAGCCCCAGTCCACATCTCGCATGATGTATTCAACAGAGGCAAATGCCAGCTCCCCATCCGGTTTGTACTGCATGGTCAGAAAGATACCGGTGACGATTTGAATCACCAGAACCAGTAATGCCAGTGAGCCAAAGAAATACCAGAAATTGAAGTTTTTTGGTGCGTAATATTTAGATAAATGATCTTCCCACATTTTTGTCAGTGGAAAGCGTGCATCTACCCAGCCTAATAAATCATTACCCATACTCATTTTATGCTTCTCCGTCTTCGCCGATTAACACTACGGTTTCACTCACATAACGATGTTTCGGAATAACCAGATTGGTCGGAGCGGGAACCCCTTGATAAACACGCGCAGCAAAATCAAACTTGGAACCGTGACAGGGACAGAAAAAGCCACCCATCCAGTCAGCTGTGATTTCAGGACGATAGGACGGCGAACACCCCAGATGAGTACAGATACCAATAACGATTAAATATTCTGGCTTGATCGAACGATATTCATTCTTGCAATAAGGTGGCTGAATACTCTCATCCGATGCGGGATCACGTAACTCACCGGTTATTTTTGGCAATGTTGCCAGTGCCTCTTCACCTCGACGCACAATCCAGACAGGCTTACCGCGCCATTTGACTATAATTTGCTGACCAACACCCAGCTTACCAATGTCTGCCTCAACCGGCGCACCGGCTGACTGAGCTTTAGCACTAGGATTCCAGGTCGAAAGAAACGGGACAGCCGCTGCAACTACACCGGCACCACCAACAACACTGGTAGCAGCGGTGAGAAAGCGTCGACGGGATTTATCTATACCTTCAGATGACATCTGAATCTCTCTCCATCTAAAAAAATCGGACACAGATTGCCGTGTTTAATCGAAATTAAACTGGGCAAACTGAACAAAAAAACGGGCGCAAGAATATACTAATTTTCTTATTTCGTCGAGGCTTAAACCAAAATAAAGCCGCCCAACAGGAGCTAAATCAAGTTCTCTACAGCAATACAAATAAAGCCAGAAACCCGATCACTATACCGGATTATCGATATCGATAAAGCTATGCTGAATAGAAAAACGCTCTGCCAGAAGATCGCCCAGCGCCTGCACTCCATAGCGTTCGGTGGCATGATGCCCAGCTGCAATATAATGGATTCCGGCTTCACGGGCATAGTGCACGGTAGACTCAGATATCTCTCCAGAGATAAACAGATCGACCCCCTGCTCTACCGCCTGCTCAATATACGATTGAGCAGCACCTGTACACCAGGCAATCCGCCTGACCGCATGTTCTCCGCCATGAATCAGTAACGGATTGCTATCGATGATCTCACCCAGATCTTCCTGAATCTGGTCAGGCGCACAGCTGACGGCCACTTCACCCAGCCACAGCAACCCTTGTTGCCCGGTGACCAACCAGCCCATTCGTTTCGCCAGTTGGGCATTATTTCCAACTACAGGATGCGCATCCAGCGGCAGATGGTAAGCCAGTAAACTGAGATCATGCTGAAACAGCTTACGCACTCGATTGCCCTTAAAACCAACCAGGGGTGCGGCTTCACCTTTCCAGAAATAGCCATGATGCACCAGCAATGCATCTGCCTGCTGTTCTATCGCAGCGTCAATCAAGTCCATACTGGCGGTGACTCCAGTTACCAGGTGGTTTATTTCTGGATTCCCTTCTACCTGTAACCCATTCGGGCAATAGTCGTCAAATTCATCAACACAAAGATAGTCATCACAAAAATGACACATTTCATCGAGTTGCATTATTATCTCTAACCATTAAAAAGAGTTGCTATGATAAAGTAATCCTATGAAAACGTTAAAACTATTCCTGTTCCTGTTTCAGTTCGCCTTCATCGGACTAATTCTGGGAGCAGCCTATCTGATATGGCAGGCACCAGATGCTGCTGCGACGATTAATGGCTGGCTGCCCGAAGCCTGGCAAAGTCGCCCGCAGGTTAAAACAGCCGAAGTGGCGAAACCTGACGCTCAGGGACCTTTTTCCTATGCTGAAGCGGTGCAGACTTCTGCGCCTTCCGTAGTGACTATCTATACCAGTAAAACCGTCAAACAAAGCGTCCACCCCCTGCTGGATGATCCGGTATTTGATCAGTTATTTGGCGACCAGTTAAAAAAATACAAACGCGACAAAACCGAAACCAACCTGGGTTCGGGTGTGATCGTAACCGCTGATGGTTACATCCTGACCAATCAGCATGTCGTTGATGGTGCAGATGAAATCCTGATTTCCCTGTTTGATGGGCGCAGCAGTGAAGCCAAGGTGATTGGTGAAGATCGTGAAAGTGATATCGCGGTACTGCGCATTCCTCTAAATGATTTGAAAAACATCAGGGTCGCTAATGGCAAAAATCCGATCCGTGTAGGGGATGTTGCTCTGGCTATAGGCAACCCGCTGAACGTAGGACAAACCGTCACCATGGGTATTATCAGTGCAACCGGGCGCAACCGCGTCGGCTTAAATACCTTTGAGAATTTCATACAAACCGACGCCGCGATTAATCCCGGCAATTCTGGCGGCGCACTGGTCAATGCACATGGCGACCTGATAGGCATCAACAGTGCGATCTTCTCTCAATCGGGCGGGTCCCAGGGCATAGGCTTTGCAATCCCTATCTCACTGGCCCTGGATGTTATGGATGAAATCGTTAAAAACGGTCATGTTAGTCGTGGCTGGTTAGGTGTCGAAGGTACCGATATTACGCCTCAGGCCGCCATAAACCTGGGGAATCCAGACATTCGAGGGGTACTAATCGTTGGGGTATTTATCGATAGCCCGGCTGATAAGGCGGGGATACTGACTGGCGATATCATCACCGCAATTGACAATGAGCCTGTCAGTAAGGTGCGCAACGTACTGGAAACTATTGCCGGTCATAAGCCAGGGGAAGAAGTCACCATTCAAATTCTGCGCGATGGCAAATCCATTTCTTTGCCTATGATCACAACCGAAAGGCCACAGTAAAAATACGCGGCTCAACGCTATCGGTTGCCCTGCTTCAGGTTAGCGTTGATAGAGTTTTTCAAAAGTAGACTGGGAAAAACCATCCATACGTTGATTACCTACCAGAATGATAGGCACGCCACGCCCGTTCAGCTTACGATAATCAGCTTTACCTTTTTGGGTATTTTCAACGTCATATTCACTAAAAGGGATACCCTTTTTGTTAAAATATCGCCGCGCCTGTTTACAGTATCCACAACGTTGGGTGCTGTACATAACGACCTTACTGGACGAACTGCCGCGCGTGGTAATCAGCCCCGGGTTGAATTTAAATTTTGACTTGCCATCTTTCGCCGTGCTGGAGAAAGAATTCACCTGAACGTGAACCTGCTCGACCTGGCCAGCTGCCGGTGGCGTTGAAGAAAAGTGCATGACACCGTGATCATCCTTCCATTTATAAATTTCAGCTGACGCGCCACTGAATATTCCAAATATAAAAACCGCCAGTATCAATCTAAACATCATTGTTTTCATCTCGCTACACCCTGTAAAAATGAATCGTGAGTATTTCAGGTGACTAAACATTCAAATCCTTATATAGATCGATTCGAATAAAAAAGCCAATTCCATCAACACGACGCAGTAGATCCGCGCAGGAAAATTATGATCGAATCCATCACCCGCTGGATGATGGATTCGAAACCAGTGTGCAGCAGAATCAGGATTTGATGCGATACTCTGCGGAACGCGCATGCGCCGTCAGCCCTTCACCATGTGCCATAACAGAGGCCACCTTACCCAGCGTAGACGCTCCATCAGCTGAACATCCAATCAAACTCGAACGCTTCTGGAAGTCGTAGACACCCAGCGGAGAAGAAAAACGCGCAGTGCGCGAGGTAGGCAGTACATGATTCGGGCCTGCACAGTAATCACCCAGGGCTTCGGCAGTATATCGACCCATAAAAATAGCGCCCGCATGCTTGATGGAACGTGCAACTTCGGTCGCGTTCTCCACTGACAGCTCAAGGTGCTCCGGTGCGATATAATTGGCGACCTTGATCGCCTCCTGCATATCCTGAACATGAATCAGCGCGCCGCGCGTGGTCATCGAGGTATGAATAATTGCCTTACGCGGCATTTCAAGAATCAGGCGGTCAATACTCTGCTTTACCTGCTTTAAAAAATCCGCATCGGGCGAAACCAGGATCGACTGCGCATCTTCATCGTGCTCGGCCTGAGAAAACAGGTCCATAGCGATCCAGTCCGGATCGGTTTTTCCGTCACACACCACCAGGATTTCTGAGGGGCCTGCGATCATATCGATGCCAACCGTACCAAAAACCATACGCTTTGCAGTAGCCACATAGATATTTCCCGGCCCTACAATCTTGTCAACCTGGGGAATGGTTTCCGTGCCATAGGCAAGTGCTGCCACCGCCTGCGCACCGCCAATGGTAAAAACGCGATCCACATGGGACAGATGCGCTGCGGCCAGCACCAGATCATTCACTACACCATTAGGTGTAGGAACCACCATGATCAATTCCTTAACCCCAGCCACCTTGGCAGGAATCGCATTCATCAACACTGAAGAAGGATAAGCAGCCTTGCCACCTGGTACATACAGCCCGGCTTTATCCAGCGCAGATACCTGCTGCCCGAGAATGGTGCCGTCATCTTCGGTATACTCCCAGGAATCCATTTTCTGCCTTTCTGCATAGCGCCGTATGCGTTCCGCAGAAAGTTCCAGCGCACTTTTCTGCTCACTGGACAAGCTTTCAAAGGCCTGTTTCAGCGTCTCCAACGGCATTTCCAGCTCGGACATATCCTTCACTGACAGGCCATCAAAACGCGCGGTCAGATCGAGTACAGCCGCATCGCCCTGATGTCTTACACTAGACAGGATTTCGTTAACCGTACTAAAAACCTGCTCATCCGAAACCGTATCCCAGGCCAGAAGTTGTTCGAGCTGTTGCCAGAAATCTTCGCTCTTGCTATCAAGCTGTCTTATCTCAATATTCATAATGTTTCTCTTAACAGGACGGTTCTACCACCGCTGCTTCAATTTTTTCTACAACCTGCTTGATCGCCCGGTTCTTCATCTTTAACGAAGCCCGGTTAATGATCAGGCGCGAACTGATATCCATAATAAAATCAAGCGGAACCAGGCCATTGGCCTTCAGGGTATTTCCAGTATCAACCAGATCGACAATCATATCGGCCAGCCCAACAATCGGTGCCAGCTCCATCGAACCATATAACTTGATCAACTCAACCTGACGCCCCTGCTTAAGAAAATAATCTCGAGTGATCATGGTGTATTTGGTCGCCACCTTTAAACGCCCCGATGGCAGGGCACGATCCGCATAACCTGCAGTCATCAACTTACAGGGTGCAATATGTAAATCGATGCGCTCGTATAAACCCTCGCCACCATGCTCAAGCAAAACATCTTTACCTGCAATACCAATATCCGCGGCGCCGTACTGTACATAGGTCGGCACGTCAGCAGATCGTATCAGCACCAGATTAATGTTTTTGTGATTGGTTTTGAAAATCAACTTGCGGCTTTTTTCCATGTCCACTTCTGGCACGATGCCCGCGCGCTCGAGTAGCGGCAGTGTTTCCTTCAGGATGCGTCCCTTGGCCAGGGCGATAGTAATTAAATCGGACATATGACTCTAAGTTAAATTGGAATGATAGTTTTCGCTGTCGTCGAAACAAACCTAGTTAGTGGTTCTACGAATTCGAGCACCCAGACAGGATAGCTTTTCTTCGATGTGATCATAGCCGCGATCTATATGGTAAATACGCTCAACAACGGTTTCACCAGTAGCGACCAATCCGGCC
Source organism: Gammaproteobacteria bacterium (assembly GCA_050288105.1). Classification (GTDB taxonomy): domain Bacteria; phylum Pseudomonadota; class Gammaproteobacteria; genus JACNJF01. The sequence goes on along the minus strand of JBNKDE010000006.1, from coordinate 14,041 downwards.
AGAATCAGGCTGGCGGAGGCACGCAAGTCGGTCGCCATCACTGGCGCACCATTCAAATTATTAACGCCGGTGATAATAGCCGTATTACCTTCAAGGTGAATATTAGCACCCATTCGAACCAGTTCCTGAATGTGCATGAATCGATTTTCAAACACTGTTTCAGTAACCGAGCCGGTGCCATTGGCGACCGCATTTAAGGCGCAGAACTGAGCCTGCATATCAGTAGGAAAAGCAGGATAAGGGGCGGTTCGAATATTCACTGCTTTGGGCTTTTTGCCTTCCATATCCAGCTCAATCCAGTCTTCCCCCGTATCTATAATGGCACCCGCTTCTTCCAGCTTTGCCAGTACCGCCTCAAGTAATCTGGGGTCGGTGTCCTTAACCAGTACCTTACCACCCGTAATCGCTGCAGCGACCAGGTAAGTCCCTGTTTCAATACGGTCAGGCAGCACGCGATAGTCACAACCAATGAGGTTTTCAACGCCTTCAATGGTAATGGTATCAGTACCCGCTCCCATCACCTTGCCGCCCATCGCATTGATAAAATCAGCCAGGTCAATCACTTCCGGTTCGCGTGCAGCGTTTTCAATCACACTCACACCATCAGCCAGGGCTGCAGCCATCATCAGGTTTTCAGTACCGGTAACGGTTACCTGATCCATCACAATACGCGCCCCTTTGAGACGTTCGCATTTGGCGCGTATATAACCCTCTTCAACCGTAATCTTTGCGCCCATCGCTTCCAGCCCCATAAGGTGTAGATTCACCGGCCTGGCACCAATTGCACAACCGCCCGGCAGGCTCACTTCAGCGCTACCATAGCGCGCCAGCAGGGGGCCTAGCACCAGTATTGAGGCACGCATGGTTTTTACCAGCTCATAAGGTGCAAAGGTGTTTTGAATATGGCTGGGGTCAACCTCAATACTCATTTTTTCACCGATGGTAATCTGCACACCCATTCTACCGAGTAGCTCCATCGTGGTAGTGACGTCATGTAGATGAGGGACATTGCGCACAATCACCGGGCCATCCGCGAGCAGCGTTCCCGCGAGTATTGGTAATACAGCGTTTTTAGAGCCAGATGCACGGATCATCCCAGAGATGGGCACACCGCCGTTAATTATCAGCTTATTCATTAATTATTAGGGCCCTAACAGGCTTAACCCAGAAAACGGGGCATTGTATCAGAATGGAGCTTCTATAGTGAATCGAAGCATTATAAGGATGTTTTAATTAGTTATTTTGAATAATCAGGGATTCCACCTGGCTCAGCCTGGCGATCGATAGCAGGGCATCGGGCAGATAGATAAAAGAAATCTCCTTGTTATTGTCCTTTGCGTATTTTTTAAGCTCAATCAACAGTGCGATAGCCGTACTATCAACCCGCTCGACCGCAGTAAAATCGATCACCCATCGGGACAGGTTTTTACCCTGCCGAGTGAGCTGGTTCAGCACCTGCATCACCGTTGCACAAACCAGCTCTCCCTTAATCCGGATATACTGGTTACTTTCGTCAATCGACACGTCAACGGCCATATATTAGCTCTCAGTACTGAATTGTTTCACGTATTTTCCTGCTTGTTACGATCCTTCAGGGACTGGATCAGGGCATCAACCCCCTCCTCCTTGATTTTGCGTGCAAAGGTAGAGCGATAGTTGGTCACCAGACTAATACCGTCAACACTGATGTCATACACTTTCCAGCCACCGTCATTCTGCAGATAGAGCTCATAATTTAACGGAATCGGAAACCCGCCTTTTTGCTCGATCTCAGTACGGATAGAAACATCGCCTTTTTCTACACTACCACGCATCGGCAGGTATTTAATGACCTGATCGTTATATTCCAGTAACGCCTTACCATAGGTTCTAACCAGCAACTGCCGGAATTCGTTGACCAACTGTGGCTTTTGCTGTTTGTCTACCTTAACTTTATAACGACCCAGGGCTAGATTGGTCATACGGTCAAAATCAAAATGCAGCAGCACTTTTTCATCCACCATGGCATACAGCTTTGCTGGATCCTGTTTGAATTCAGCAGCACGCGCTTTAATGGTCGCCAGCACCTCGTTGGCAGTGTTTTTAATCAGCTGTTCAGGCGCGCTATCCGCTGCCAGCGCTGGCTGTTGGAAAAAACCCGCCAGCAACACAATAAAACCCATTTTTAATAGAAGCCTTTTCATTGGTACACTCCACTCACGCTTTTCAATTTGGCAACATGATTGTTGTAATCGTTCACAATCTTGATGTATTCCGCATACGCCAGCACATAAGCCTGCATCGCGGTTAGTATCTTTTCAGCCTCTTCCAGCCCGGCTTCAAAATCTGTGTAACTGGCGATCATCCAGCGCCTTGCAGATTGCGCACTGTCTTTCATAGCCAGCATTGCCTGATACTTGGACTGAACATAATGGTATTGCTCGGCAACCTGAAAGGGGATGCCCTTACGAGCAAACGAAGCCCTGGATACCAGTGCATCCAGCTCGGCCTGTTCCTGTGCAACTCGCGCGGGCTGAGCATCAGCCTCCCACTGCCAGCGCATGCCGATCACGGGTGACGCAGCAACATGATTAAAGGGGTCATAAATATGCGGATTATCCAGCCGCTCCCGGCCTGGTGCATAGGAGAGTGAACCAGCAACACCTGCAAAAACCACCGGTTTCTGGCTGGCCTTTTTCGCCTCTACTAGTGCGCGGCGAGCCGCCAGCCCTGCCTCCACCTGCTTGAATTCAACGCGGTTTTCGGTGGCATTTTCGACCCAGTCCTTTAACCCCATCTCGGGTAGCGGCACAGCACTCAGGCGAGAATCTTCCAGCTCCAGCGTTTCATTCTCATCAATCCCGGTTAACAGGCGCAAACCTTCCATCGCTATACGTTCCAGGCCCTCGGTTTCAGCCAGGTATCGATGTATAAGACCCAGCCCAGCCTGTAGCGCATACTGGTTACTCAGGGTGGCCTTGCCGTTATCCTCATCCAGCCATTCATTGACCAGCTCAAGCGCAGCCTGCAAACGTTTTTCGGTATCTTCCATCAGAAAACGACCGTCACGTGCTGCTAGATAGCCGTTATAGGCCTTCACCACATCCAGCTTGATGGATTCTTTTTCAAGCTCAACATCCTGTTGTTTTACGATAATGTTATTGCGCGCAGCTTCCTGGTAATTCTCCAGCTGCCCAAACGTGGTCAGCGGTTTAACCACGCTAAAGGTCAGGCTGGCCCAGGGGGTCAGGCCATCGTCAAAGTCGTAGGTATCGCTACGTGGGGTACAGCTGCCGCTACAGCTCTCTGCACCGCCTTCATAAAACCCGCCTTCTACACCAGTCACTACCGCCAGCGCACTATCCACCGCAAAACGCCAGCCACCAGTACCTTCCGCTTCCTGCAACAGAGCATTCGCCTTACGTACGAAGGCCTGCTTTTCCTGGATACGCGGATCGGCCTGCAGCGCCATGTCGATAGCCTGTTGCAGATTCAACGTAACGGTCGCTTTTCCTAACGCCGGAAACAGCAACAAGGGCATTAATATAAGAATCGGTGCTTTCATGGGTATAGATTATTCCTGAGCTTTGCTGAACAGAAACTGACTGATCACCTGTTCCAGAATCACTGCGGACTGGGTATGACGTATTTCTGATTGATTAGCGAGTAATTTATCGTCCCCACCGGGCTGTAGACCGATGTATTGTTCACCCAGTAACCCGGCGGTAAAGATACTGGCAATCGTATCATCGGGAAATGCATTGTATTTCTCATCGATCTGCATGGTCACTACCGCTTCAAAAAACTTGCTGTCGTACTCAATATCTGAAACCTGCCCGACCTTGACCCCGGAAACCTTGACTGCGGAACGCACTTTCAGGCCGCCAATGTTCTCAAATCTGGCGGTGATCTGGTAAAAACCACTGTTGCTAATACTGCTCAGGTTACTTGCCTGCATCGCCAGCATGAACAATGCCGCCAGGCCTATGCCGACAAATATACCGACTGTTACTTCAATGCTTCGAAACATGTTATATCCTCATTGGAACATTATGGCGGTCAGGATAAAGTCCATACCCAGTACCGCCAGTGATGAATGCACAACCGTACGCGTGGTAGCACGCGCAACGCCTTCTGATGTGGGAATACAGTCGTAACCCTCAAACACGGCTATCCAGCTCACAATGAACCCGAACACCATGCTTTTGATGACACCATTCATCACATCATCATAAAAATCGACCTTGGCCTGGATCTGTGACCAGAAAGCACCGGAATCTACCCCCAGCAGATCCACACCGACCATATACCCTCCTAAAATACCGACCGCACTGAAGATAGCCGCCAGCAATGGCATGGAGATAAAACCAGCCAGGAAACGGGGGGCGATAATGCGCTCAATCGGGTCAACCGCCATCATTTCAAGGCCCGATAACTGCTCAGTCGCCTTCATCAGGCCGATTTCAGCAGTCAATGCAGAACCCGCGCGCCCCGCAAACAGCAACGCGGCAACCACCGGCCCCAGTTCGCGTACCAGCGAGAGATCAACCACCATACCAAGCGTATCTTCGGCACCAAAGGTGTTTAACGTGTAATAAAGCTGCAACGCCAGCACCATGCCGACAAATAGACCGGCCACCAGTGTGATGAGCAGGGTTTGCACCCCGACCGAATACAGCTCGCGAATCACCAGACCGAAGCGTGGGAATAACTGGGGTAACGCGAGCAGCGTTTTACTCAGAAAAATCGAAGCCCGGCCAAGTCGGGTTATCGGGTTGACCAGTGCTTTCATGATTGTGTTTTCATTAATTGATCGGAGATGGATTCGCCAGGGTAATGGAAAGGCACAGGTCCATCCGCCTGCCCCTCGATAAACTGTCTCACCCACTCTGAACTGGAATGCTGAATCTCATCTACGCTGCCCTCAGCAACCAGGCGCCCCTCGGAGATAATCTTTACATCATCTGCAATCGACAGGGTTTCGGCCACATCGTGCGAAACCAGAATACTGCTCAGGTTCAGCGCGTGATTGGTATTGCGAATGAGCTTAACCAGCACACCCAGAGAGATTGGATCCTGTCCGGTAAAGGGTTCATCGTACATGATCATCATCGGATCAAGTGCCAGTGCGCGCGCCAGTGCAACTCGCCTTGCCATACCACCCGAAAGCTCAGAGGGCATCAAATGACTGGCGGCACTCAAGCCAACGGCCTGTAGCTTGATCAATACCAGGTTTCGAATCATGGACTCACTCAGGCGCGTATGTTCGCGCATTGGGTAGGCGATATTGTCGAAAACATTGATATCGGTCAGCAAGGCGCCAGACTGAAACAACATACCCATTTTTTTGCGCAATTTGTATAGCTCGGAACGTTTCAGTTGATGCACATTCTGTCCCTGTACCAGGATTTCACCCTGGTCCGGCTGTAGCTGACCACCAATCAATTTAAGCAGCGTAGTTTTACCTGTGCCACTGGGGCCCATCACAGCGGTGATGCGACCTGCGTGTATATCCATATCAACGCCCGCGAAGATGATCTTGTCACCGCGTTTAAAATGCAGGTTTCTAATTTGAACTAAGGTGTCGGTCATAAATTATTTTGCTCGAAGTGGCGCGAGTCTATCAATATCACTGGTTCAAAACCACGCCTGCTAAGACATTTATTTCCCTGTAATGTTTAATAACCCATCAACTCGATCAGGGTACGCATTTCAGTTAACTGCTGATAGCTGGTTTCTGCGCCAGATAGCCAGAGCGTGTTATGCCCTGCTTCAGCGTCTGATTCACTATCTTTTAGCCACTGGTCTATCCATTCACGCTTCTGCCGCATTGATTCGAGCGCTGGAAAAATTGCGATACGATGATGATCAACTGCGCGCTCATCAGGGCGCCAGATATCTGAGAATTCATACCGAGCTGTACGCTCAAAGCTGCTGCAGGATAATACGGCCTGTAAACTTACGTTGTGTAACAAATTGTTACACTGATGCGTATCAAGTACCAGCGTATTTACAGCGCAAGCCTGTGCTTGCTGCAGCGATTGCAGGATAGGGATTTGAGAGCTGTGATCCATATACAGGCTCAACTCGAAGCTTTCCGGCAAATCTTCCATCCACTCCATTACCTCATCAATTCGAGATTCCAGACCCGCCAGAGACAGGCATGCGCTGTTAAATTCATTGCTATAGTAAGCCAGCTTCCATTCCTGTGGAATGTCTTCAGGGTAGAAGTCCTGCTGACTGGGAAAGTTCAGCCAGTCGAACACACCTACCGATATTGAATGAGTCATAAACAGGAATTCTCTCAAGATTTTACTGGAAAAAAAGGCACAGAATCGTTAGTGTTCGCTCCCTGAATCACAACGACCAATTATTATGGCAGAACAACTTACAGATCGACATAGCTTTAGCTATCAGGAACTTATCGACTGCGGTAATGGCAAGATCTTCGGCGAAGGTAATGCATTACTACCGTTACCTCCCATGCTGATGTTTGATCGTATAACCAGCATCACCGAAGACGGCGGAAAATTCGACAAAGGCTATATTGAAGCAGAGCTCGACATCAACCCGGATCTCTGGTTCTTCCAATGCCACTTTAGTACCGACCCTGTTATGCCGGGGTGCCTGGGGCTGGATGCCATGTGGCAACTGGTCGGTTTCTTTCTGGGCTGGAAAGGAGGCCCAGGTCATGGTCGAGCACTCGGTTCTGGAGAGGTTAAATTCTTCGGACAGGTATTGCCCGATGCCAAAAAAGTGACCTACAAGATACATATCAAAAGACTGATCATGAGAAAACTGGTGATGGGTATAGCTGACGCCAGCATGGAAGTCGACGGGCGCGAAATTTACAGTGCAAATGATCTTCGAGTAGGGCTATTTACTTCTACTGATAACTTCTAGTCCATGTTGTTATCCGCTCTGGCCATCCTGCTAGGTCTGGGTTTACTGGTATGGAGTGCTGATCTGTTTGTTGACGGTGCTTCTGCCACCGCACAAAATTTCGGGGTTTCAACGCTGATCATCGGCATCACGATTATCGGCTTTGGCACCTCTGCCCCCGAGATACTGATCTCCATTTTCTCAGTGTTCGATGACACTCCGGACCTGGCGATTGGTAATGCCCTAGGATCCAATATTGCCAATATCGGACTGATTCTGGGCGTTACTGCATTACTGCTACCACTGGGCATCGCCTCCAAAATTCTTCAGCGCGAATTCCCTATCCTGATCGTAGCCTCGATAATCCTGAGCTGGACATTGTGGGACCTGCGCCTGGATTTTATGGATGGCGTCATATTACTCAGTTCACTATTGCTAGCGCTCTACTACCTGATACGCTACAGCGAGAGCACCAAGGATGACGTGCTATCCAGTGAAATGGACCAGGAAATACCACACGACATACCCACTGGGCGCGCCTTAATGCTGACCAGTGTTGGCTTACTGATATTAATAGGCAGTTCAAAATTACTGGTCTGGGGAGCCGTCAATATCGCCACAGAGCTTGGGGTCAGCGAGTTGATCATAGGTCTGACCATAGTGGCACTGGGCACCTCATTACCTGAACTTGCCGCATCCATCGCCGGGGTAAGAAAAAATGAATCAGACCTGGTGATCGGCAATGTGGTGGGCTCTAACCTGTTTAACTCACTAGCGGTTATAGGTATTCCTGCACTCATGACCGACTTTAATATTTCTTCAATCGCAGTAAACCGTGACCTTATGGTAACCCTTGCTTTTACTGCATTGCTGTTTATTCTGGCTTACCTGCCCAAATCCAGTTGCTGTTTATTAACGCGCTTTAAAGGGAGCCTATTACTTTTGGGTTTTGTGCTTTATCAATGCCTTTTGTATTATCAGGTGGTATATCAAAGCGCGTAAATTATGACAGACCATTCCTACCAAAATCTGGGCAAGGCAGTGCTCATCAATGAAGCTGAAGCCATACAGGCTCTGGTTGACCGTATAGATGAGCATTTTCATCAGGCCTGCGAAATGATTCTTGCCTGCGAGGGACGCATCGTAGTAACGGGGATGGGCAAATCTGGCCATATTGGTAACAAGATAGCCGCTACTCTGGCCAGTACCGGGACACCCGCTTTTTTCATGCATCCCGGCGAGGCGAGTCATGGCGACCTGGGTATGATCACGGCTCTGGATCTGGTTATTGCACTGTCAAATTCTGGCGAAACCGCCGAAATCACCACATTACTGCCATTGCTCAGGCGTCTCAAGGTGCCCGTGATCTCGCTGACGGGCAACGCAAAATCGACACTAGCTGAATTTGCCGATATCAATCTGGATGTCGCTGTTGAGAAAGAAGCCTGCCCACTCGGTCTCGCACCCACCTCCAGCACCACCGCCAGTCTGGCAATGGGAGATGCTCTCGCGATCGCGATACTACAGGCACGTGGATTTACCGAACAGGACTTTGCGCGCTCGCATCCGGGAGGAAATTTGGGTAGGCGACTACTGTTACGCGTGAGCGATATCATGCATAGCGGTAACGCGATTCCGCTGGTACCAGAAACCGCTACCCTGAAACAGGCGCTGCTGGAAATGAGCAACAAGGGCCTGGGCATGACAGCGATCGCCGATGCTGACTGCAGGCTTCTGGGCATCTTTACTGATGGTGACCTGCGCAGGACGCTGGACACTCAGGCAGATATCCAAACCGCCCTGATCACCGAGCATATGACGCGTAACTGCGTTACTATCCAGGCGGAACAGATTGCCAGTGACGCGCTAACCCTGATGGATGATAAGAAGATTAATGCCCTTATCGTCACCGATAAAGATGGCAGGATTCAGGGTGCGTTAAACATGCATGACTTATTAAGAGCAGGCATCGTATAGCGGGGACACACATGGATACCATTACCAAACTTGCGCAGAACATTAAACTCGTCATCTTTGATATCGATGGCGTACTCACCGATGGCACGCTGTTTTTTGACAATCAGGGTGAAGAGTACAAGGCCTTCAACTCAAAAGATGGGCATGGCATCCGAATGCTCATGGAGTGTGGCTTACAGGCCGCAGTAATCACCGGACGAAAATCGCAGCTGGTTGCGCATCGCATGCATGATCTGGGGGTAGAGATTCTGTTCCAGGGCTATCGTGACAAACGTCCTGCGTTTGACGAACTGCTGAAAAATACCGGACTGGATGCCAGCCAGATTGCCTACATCGGAGACGATGTCGTCGACCTGCCAGTAATGCAACGGGCAGGCATGTCCATCGCGGTGCAGGATGCTCACCCTTTCGTTATCCAGCATGCGGATTATGTCACTGAACGTGGAGGCGGCAAAGGCGCCGCGCGTGAGGCGATAGAGCTTATCCTGCAGGCACAACAGCTGTTAGCCGCCAAACTGGATAGTTACCTGAAATGAGATTTCGTTTCCTCTTCATCTTTGTAGTAGCACTACTGATCGCGATCGTCAGCGGCTGGTTTTTTGACCGCCAAAATCTGCCACTCGTCCAGAACCCGCTGCAGATACCTGACAATATTGATTACTACCTGGCCGAGGTCAAACTGAAAACCTATAACCAGCAGGGCAGCCCTCAGTATCAACTGAACAGCCCCTATCTGGAGCATTTCGTGCGTGAAGATATCAGTATGATCCAGCACCCTGATATCCGCTATTTTGACGACAGGGCGGACTGGCTGATGTCTGCCAGGGAAGGAAAACTGATCCATCAGCAGGATATTTTTGAACTCTCGCAAAGCGCTTCGCTGCAGCGCCACCTGTCTGACAAATGGCTCAAGGTAGATAGCGAACAAATGATATTCTATCCCGACCAGGATGCGATAAAAATGCCCGTCGCGCTCACCATGCGAAGTGCGGATATGGAATTAAAAGCCAGCTCAGCCATGCTGGATATGAAAAATGACCGCCATATTTTCCAGGGCGTAAACGCCATCTATCAAAAAGCAGGAACCCATGAACCCAGTTAACTTATTGCTTATCTTAGTCAGTCTGTTACCTGCCTCGGTGCTGGCTTTAGCTACGGACAGGGATCAGCCCATTCAGATAGAAGCTGACCGACTGGAGATCGACGAAACCCGGCATATCAGCCATTACCAGGGCAATGTGGAGATGAATCAGGGCAGCCTCAATATCAGGGCCGACAGTATCATTTTTCATTTTGATCAGAACAACGATCTTCAGTGGCTACAGGTAGAAGGACAGCCCGCGCATTTCAAGCAGCTGAATGACGACCAAAAACCCGTCTCTGGCTCTGCATTACGCATGAATTTCTACCACTCCAGATCTGAACTTGAACTCCTTGGCCAGGCGCGCTTCCAGTCTGCCCAGGACACCATAGAAAGCGAATCCATTACGGTAAATACAGAAACCGATGCCCTGCAGGCCGGAAGCGCCTCCTCAGATGGCCGGGTTCGCATGCTGATTCAACCCAAAAATAATGAATGAACTGGTCGCCAGTGAACTGGCCAAGAGCTATAGCGGCAGAACCGTCGTCAAGTCGGTCAGCCTGGCTGTAAAAAGCGGACAGATTGTCGGTCTGCTCGGACCTAACGGTGCTGGCAAGACAACCTGTTTTTACATGATTGTGGGCCTGATCCGCAGTGATCAGGGTGTCATTTCTCTCAACCAGGAACCGATTACTGAGCTCGCCATGCATCAGCGTGCGCTCAAGGGTATCGGCTATCTGCCTCAGGAAGCATCAGTATTTCGTGGCCTCAGCGTCGAAGACAATATCCGTGCAATTTTACAGTTGCGCAAAAACCTCTCCACTGACCAGCAGCAACAGATTCTGGAGCAGTTGCTGGAAGACTTTCAAATACAGCACATTCGCGAAAGCCTGGGTATCTCCTTATCGGGCGGAGAGCGTCGACGGGTTGAGATTGCGCGAGCGCTTGCGAATGACCCACAGTTCATTCTACTTGACGAACCCTTTGCGGGCGTTGATCCTATCTCGGTGGTGGACATACAGAATATGATCCGTCAGTTGGCAGATAGAGGCATTGGCATCCTGATCACCGACCATAACGTGAGGGAGACACTGGGGATCTGCGAAAAGGCTTATGTGATGGGTGAAGGTACCATTCTCGCGGAAGGAGATGCCGATCAAATTCTGTCCAACAAAATCGTTAGAAAGATTTACTTGGGTCAGGATTTTAAGCTATAAAGTAACTATGAGAATAACAAAACCGATGACTTTCACTGCAGTAGCCGAAATGCGTCAATGAAACAAAGCCTACAACTAAAAATCGGTCAGAGCCTGACCATGACGCCTCAACTCCAGCAGGCGATCAAGCTGCTTCAACTGTCTTCACTTGAGCTGCAAAGTGAGATTCAGCAAACGCTGGATAGTAACCCGCTACTCGATCAGGAAGACAACCTGTCCGAAATGAAGGTGAAAGACAAGTCTTCCGACAAAGAAGATATCACCGAAATCAAAACCTCAGCGGAACAGATTGACCAGGAAAGATCTGAACAATCCTTACCCGAAGACCTGGGGCTGGATACCGGATGGGAAGACATCTACGATATTCCAGCCACCGCCGCACCTAGCCAGTCAATATCCGGCAATAGTGAAGACTTTAACGACCTGTTCGAGAACCAGGCCAAACCTGCCGATGCACTTTATGATCACCTGATCTGGCAACTGGAGTGTGCACACCTGACTGATACCGACCGCGATATAGGACTTGCGATCATCGATGGCATCGATGACCGGGGTTATCTCACCGAAAGCCTGGAAGATATCCACCAGGGGCTGCTCACCGATCATCCCGACCTGGAAATGGATGAAATCGAAGCCATGCTTAACTTTATCCAGCATTTTGATCCTGTCGGTGTGGCAGCCAGGACCCCAGCTGAATGCATGAGCATACAGTTGAAGCAGTATGATCCTGCAACACCACATTTAAACAAGGCACTGGCACTGGTCGAACGCTACCTGGATTACCTGGCCAGCAACGATTACGCCATTTTAAAGCGCAGGCTGCAGGCGAACGATGCCGAACTAGCCAATATTGTGCGTCTGATCCAGACCACCAACCCACATCCGGGACACCAGATCAGTACCGCGCATGCGGAATACATTACCCCCGATGTCTATGTTGCCAAGCAGAATGGCAAGTGGACGGTCAGAATCAACCCCGATAATGCGCCCAGGTTAAAGATCAACAGCACCTATGCCAACCTCGTTAAGCGTGGCGATAACAGTGAACAGAATAATTACCTGCGTGACCATTTGCAGGAGGCACGCTGGTTTATTAAGAGCCTGCAAAGCCGCAACGACACCCTGCTTAAGGTTGCTAACTCCATTGTAGAGCGCCAGCAGGGCTTTCTTGAGTACGGTGATGAAGCCATGAAGCCCATGGTACTACGTGACATTGCGGAGGAACTGGAGATGCATGAATCGACCATCTCACGTGTCACCACCTTAAAATACATGCATACCCCACGCGGCATATTCGAATTCAAGTATTTCTTTTCCAGTCATGTTGGTACCGCTGATGGTGGAGAATGCTCGGCTACTGCCATTCGCGCCATCATCAAAAAGCTGATAGCGGCTGAGAATGCAAACAAGCCATTAAGTGATAACAAGATTGCAGCAATTCTGGATGAACAGGGAATTAACGTTGCACGGCGTACCATCGCAAAATACCGTGAAGCAATGAATATTCCGCCATCCAATGAAAGAAAACGTCTCTTTTAGAGATGCCCGGTAGTGACATGTAGTTACTGCCTTAACCACTCATAGAAAACTATGAGTACTGTGAAACCTTCAGGAGGTATCTAATGCAAGTTAGTCTAAGCGGTCACCATATAGAGATCACTGATTCACTGCGCAATTACGTCAATGAGAAAATCCAACGCCTTGATCGTCATTTTGACCAGGCACTTGATATCCATGTCATATTAACGGTAGAAAAACTCAGACATAAAGCGGAAGCAACGATGCATATCAGTGGTGGTAATCTATACGCCGACGATGTCCAGGAAGACATGTACGCGGCTATAGATGGCCTGGTCGACAAACTTGATCGGCAGGGCAAAAAACACAAGGAGAAAACCAAGGATCACAGAAACAAGACCCCGATTACTGACGTTGCTTAATCTCCCCCGCAGGGAGGAGAAATCCTCCCTGCTCTCATTAGCTCTTGCAAGCTTGATTAATTTCGCTAACATGCGCGCTTAAACCATACCGGAACAGGGTAATGTCCATTTCATCGTTACTGGCAACAGATCGCATTTTTACTGATGCTGAAATATCGAGTAAAAAACGATTACTGGAATATATCGCTGAAAAAGCCGCAGCCGAGCTAGAGCTTTCACAAAGTATTATTTTTAATCAGTTACTTGAGCGTGAAAGACTGGGTAGTACCGGCCTCGGAAAGGGATTTGCTGTCCCGCATGCGCGACTGGAAAACCTCGACCAGACACTGACCTATTTCCTGAAATTAGATGAGCCGGTTAAATACGATGCGATCGACCAGATACCGGTAGACCTGATCTTTGTGGTATTCATTCCTGAAGCATCCACCGAAGAACATCTTAAAATTTTAGCATCACTGGCCCGCCTGTTCAGCCAGGATAAAGTGTGTAGAAAAGTGCGCAAGGCGCGTAAACCGGAACAGATCATGAGCATCATACAAGAGGCAGAGTCCAGTTTGCCCACGGATTCTGACGGAACGGCCTGAAATCATGCGTTCTAGCGTTTCGATAGGTGATTTTCATCAACGCTTCCAGAAACGTTTAAAGCTGTCTTTTGCTTCTGGACAAATCGGGCTGGAACGTGAAATCAAACTCTCCAGCGGTGAACAAAAGTACCAGGCGGTCGACTACCTGAATATTATCCGCCCCTCCAGCGTGATTGTCATTGGCTTACAGGAATCAGCCTACCTGGCATCGCTTAATCTGTATCAACAGCAAAGACTGTTTGATAAATTATTTACCGGACCCGCATCAACCATTGTCCTCAGCCAGGGCGCTCATCTTAAAGATGAACTTATTCGGCATATCGCCGAATCCTCGGTCGCTGTGTTCAAATCTGAACTGGACGATGTCGATTTACTCTCCGA
>JBNKDE010000005.1:0-290177 GCA_050288105.1 Gammaproteobacteria bacterium | reverse complement strand
TATGAGAGCAATGATTTTCTCTCACCTTAGAAATTTATGTCTTGCAAGCCGGGGTGGGTCCATATATGCAGGAGGTACAAGACCATGGATGATCGAAGGTTGAACAACGAAACAATATATCGAAACCGGCAGGGTTATTCTAATCAGTTCAATGAGATGAGATAAGACCCTTTCCTCGTTACCATGCTCCCGTGTGTTATTGCATACGCCAGATACGATCCAATTTTAACTGCAGTAAAGCGAGAACTGATTCCGAAATTGTTCCAAAAAGTGGGGGCCAAAAAAGATTTCCTTTTATATAAATACCTGCAAAAAACAATAATAGAGCAACAGTTGTGGTTATTTCTGTTAGTACTTTAATTGGCTTTCCTTCAAATAATACCAATAAGACAAAAATGGAAAAAGCAAGAATAAACGCAATGACTACATGAAAACCTATGATGATTGGTTTTCTTTTTGTCATTCGAATAACATTAGTATTAGATTATACAAAGAAGACAAGGCGCAATTAGTACTTTTAATTTGGATACCTGATAACCCGTAAACCGGAATTGCAGGCTGGAAAAGGAGGAACGGCGCCTTCCAGCATTGACTTACTTTTGGGTTTGGCAATGTGCTGGTGTTGTTTATGTCGGATGGCGCTTTGCTTATCCGACCTACATAAAAAGATTTTTTCAGTCTAAGGAAGCGCCGACCCAATCAGCACTTCCTTAGACCTGGATTTTACAGCGAAAGGATCAGCCTTCGATCTTGCCACCCTTTTCTTCACACTCAGCTTTTGTCGCCTTGATCCAGCCCTGCCCTTTACAGGAATTCATTCCCGCACATGAGGTCGTTGCTGTGTGACAGAAGCTCTGGCCCTTGCAGCTGTTTCCACCGATACATTTGCTACCGGCATGGTCCTGCTCAGTTGCAGATACATTGATCGGCGCCACAGAAAGTAAGGTTGCTGCAGTCGCGGCTATAGCTACCCCTGATAGTTTTTTTACTGTTTTCATTTTTTTATACCTTCTCATTAACCTTAAACCCGGTATCAGCGGGCAATTTGATGACATCATGAGGTTTTGACTTTAATGCTTTAAACCCTGACCGGTTATGTTAAATTTAACCATTCAGTAGTTTAAAACGCGACTTTGCATTCTATCTTCAATAGCGGATTGCAGTGATGCGACAAATTGTCGCAGGCGGTTTGCATCAATCTATCGAGGGCACATGAGCCGATATTCCAGTAAAAACAAGGTGTCAGCTGAAACCAGAGAAGAAGCGATGAAGATCGCAAAAGGGACGCAAAGACCAGGGCAAACGAAAGAACAGACAAGGCTGATTGCACAGGGTATTCAGAAAGGGATCGACCAGTACAAGAAACAGCAAAAAGCCAAAGCGCGAGAACTGGATAAAAAGCTAAAATCTACCCAGCAAACTCATAATGATAATCATGTTGAGATCCAGCAGCAGATTGTCTATCGCCAGCACTGGCTACCCTGGTTATTGCTGGCAGCCAGCTGGATAGCGGCTGCTATCTACTTCTTTTCCTTCTAGATAACAGTTATACCCCGCTCTCCGATCATCACCGGATATAGCGCAACGGGCATAGATGACATTACTTGATAGATTCAGGTTCCCTGATTGCCGGTATCACCTTGCCATTCATTAACACCACATAGTAAGCCGTCTCCAGGCCTTCTTCTGACTTCACTTTCAACTTAACCAGGTAATGCCAGTAGGATTTATGGTGAGGTACGGGTTTCAACTCAATCCCCAGCACTCGGGTTTCTGCAAAATCAATTCGGCCGGCCTCGTTATCTTTGATGGCCATTAACGCCTGATTCATGCTCAGCGGAGGAGAAGACTCAAACGGTGTCCACTGCCTGGACTCATTCAAATCCTCTTCATTGATGAAGGCATCTACTTTTATATCATCGATATATTCTGAAATCTCGATCGGGAATTCGAAGGCAAACACCTGACTGCTAAACAAAAATGCTAAAACAAGTAATATCTTCTTGGACATATCAAATCCGATAATAATTAATAAAACTGGGAAAAGGCGATTGGCCTGTCAGCGCTAACTCAAATACTTCCCGTAAATGAAGCAGGCAATAATAGCAAGAGTGTTACACCAGACGCCATATCCTGACTGGGTAAGTATCCGGCGAAATCTCAGGCCGTTAATCAGCCTGCTGCGTCTCGTTATTTATTTTATCCAGAAATAACAGATCACCATTACGCAAATCGTAATAGCAACCGAGCAACTCAAGCAGTCCTGCGTCTACCCGCTGTTTTATCCAGGGATACAGCAGCAGATTTTGCAATGAATGACTGATCGCTGTTTTTTCACAGGCATCGATCCTTTGCTCGATGTCCTTCAGATCCTCTCTGGCCAAAACTTCCTTCTTTGCCGCCGCCGCCAGATTCATCCAGCTGTCGATGAAACCTTCATTCTGAAACGAAGTATCATTTTCCATCAACGCGCGGATGCCTCCGCAATTCGCATGCCCCAGCACAACGATTTGCTTCACCTGCAAACAGGTAACCGCGAATTCCAGTGCCGCGCTGGTACCATGGTAGTTCCCGCTGGTTTCATAGGGTGGGACCAGATTAGCTACATTGCGTATTACAAAGATTTCGCCAGGATCGACATCGAATAGTATGCCCGGGTCTACCCGAGAGTCACAGCAGGACACCATGGCAATTTCAGGTGCCTGGCTTTCTGCCAGCTGCTCCAGCTTGTCTCTGTTTTTTTCAAAGTATCCTTCTCGAAATCGTTGATATCCCTTGAACAGTTTATCAGCCATTCTGTTACCTTTTTCTTAAAACACACTTACCGCGGTAAGCCATAAAAACAATCGCGCTACAACGCGCAGATTGGCCGCAATATAGTACAGGTTTTTCACTCAGAAAGTGGCACTAATAAGCCATTATCTGAATTAACACTCAATACTTCCCGATAGCTTGCACCATCACACCGTATAACTGTAATCAGCGCTACAAAGGTATTGCGGGCTTCATACCAATCATAAGATTAATCCATTTACCAGACCCAGTAACAATGCATAGCGTAAGCCTTTGGCGACCAGCACCAGCAAGAGAAACAGCGAAAGCCTCACTTTCATCACGCCAGCCAGCAGGGTCAAGGGATCTCCAATGATCGGAGCCCAGGATAACAATAAAGACCACAGGCCATATCGCTGGAACCAGTGCTGCGACTTTTGCAGGGATTGCTGGCTTACCGGAAACCATCGATGATGCTGGAAATGCAGAAAATATCGCCCCAGCACCCAGTTCACTAATGAACCCAACGTATTGCCCAGTGTCGCCCACAGCCATAGCAAGCCCTGATTTAAATCCTGCTGCATCAGCGTGAGCAGTAATATCTCAGAGCTTCCGGGTAATAACGTTGCCGACAGGAATGCCGATAAAAACAGGCCCAGATATTCTATCGACATCAGTTACGATAGTTCAATCAAGGTTACTTAAAACCCGATACACCGCCGAGGTCAACTGATCCAGCTCCTGCCGCTGTATGATGTAGGGCGGCATCAGATACACCAGACGACCAAAAGGCCTTATCCATACACCCTGTTCGACAAACGCGGGCTGTATGGTTTTCATATCCACTGGCTGATGCAATTCAACCACCCCGATAGCACCCAGCACGCGAACTTCTTTGACTGCTGCCAGATCACTGCATTGCTGCAATCCTTCAAGCAGTCCCTGTTGCAGAGAATTCACCTTTTGACTCCAGTGAGAGGAGAGTAATAAGTCGATACTCGCATTGGCCACCGCACAGGCCATCGGGTTAGCCATGAAGGTAGGGCCATGCATAAACACGCCCGGCTCATTCTGACTGATAGTTTCACTTACCAGCTGCGTCGTCAGGGTAGCCGCCAGGGTCATATAGCCACCGGTTAAGGCCTTGCCCACACACATAATATCCGGAGAGATTCCCGCATGTTCACAGGCAAACAGTTTACCGCTGCGTCCAAAACCCGTAGCAATCTCATCAGCAATTAATAAAACATCAAACTCGTCACACAGCTTGCGCACCCCCGACAGGTAATCTGCCGAGTAAAACCACATACCTCCGGCACCCTGTACGATGGGCTCCAGAATAACGGCGGCAATATCGTCACTATGCTGCTGCAAAATATCACGCATAGCCGCCAGCTCAGCATCATCACAGGGCTCACCAAACCTGACTGCGGGTTGGGGTACAAAATACTGCTGCGTTAGTGCCTCAGAAAACAGGCTATGCATGCCAGTTACCGGATCACACACCGACATCGCGGCAAAGGTATCCCCATGGTAACCAGAGCATAAACTGACAAATCGCTGCCTGGTTTTTTTACCCTTTGCCTGCCAGTACTGAATCGCCATTTTCATCGCAACTTCTACCGCGACTGATCCACTATCGGAAAAAAACACTGTTTTCAACGGTTCCGGAGTCAATTCAACCAGCCTGGATGCCAGCACTGCTGCAGGTTCATGAGTCAAACCACCAAACATTACATGAGCCATAGACTGCAGCTGATCCTCAATCGCGTGGTTCAAGCGTGGATGATTATATCCATGCACCGCACACCACCAGGATGACATGCCATCGATTAGTTTCCTGCCATCCTGCAGCTTGATACGCACTCCGCTTGCCGACTGTACAGGAAAAACTATTTGCTCTGACCCCATAGCCGAATAGGGATGCCAGACATAATCCCTGTCCATACCTACCCAGGGGATAGAATTTTTAAATTCAGGGTGTATTGGTGTATTCATACAAAATTCGAATATTTTCTCGTAGATACTGAAGCAATGGTTTGCGACCGGAAAACTCGCTATAGCACAGCACACGCTGCCAGCTATAATTGAGCAGTAATTTTTCTATCATGATCCGCTGAGTGCTGCTATCCAGACGCGATAATGCGCTGGCATTAGATACCAAAAATCTTTGCAATGCGGTTAAGGCATAATCCAGGCCATAAAACCCATAGGCAAAAGCGCGAATAATCTCGTCATCCTGCGGCGAGATTTTACAGGCAAAGTTTGCCAACTTTAGCAGGGCTAATACATCTTTCCAGTACATCGCATTAGCGTAAGTCAGCAACAGCAAAGGCAGGTCCTGTTGCAGCCTGTTATGCATAGTCTGTATCTGGGCTGACAATTCCTGCTGCTGAGTTTTTAATACCGCAACGGTTTGCCGACCACTGGACTTCCCCTGTCCCGCAGACAGGTGCATGAGCTGAAAACCACAGGATTTCCAGAATGCCGCATTCGCGGGGTCCAGCGCAAAACTGCTACCCAGATAATCTAACTGCTCGTTAACCACTAAATCTGAAGCCATCTGAATCAGTTTTTTACCCAACCCCATTCGGCGATAATTCTGTTCCACTGCAATGCGCTGCACCCGGTACCCCTGATAATGGCAAAAATGCTTAACCCCTGCCTGTGCAGTCATCATCTGTGCAAGTAAATGACCCTGGGGACGACGTCGTCCCATCAAAACCTGTTCACTTAGAGCAAGGTCGAAGCCACCCTCTCGATTGAGCAACAATACCGCAAGCACGGCTGTCCCGTCGCGCGCCAGCAACAATAACTGGTTTTCATCCTCCATTAACTGACGCAGGTCAGATGGCCGGGTACGATAATGCGCGGATACCAGTAAACCATAAACTTCGCTCAGCAATTGCCGGTCAGAATTTAGCTGCGTCCTGCTGATCTGCTCAAAGCTTAGCTGCTGCGGCTGCTGATAAGGCCTGGGTGGTGGCGGACTTAACACCATTGCGTCATTGATGCATTGCTCCAGCAGATCGTTCTGCCCCCAGCGTACCGCCTGGTTTAGCTGCAGATTAAGGAGCTGCTCTGTATCAAAACCAGCAATGAATTTGAGCAGAAACCCCTGACCAGTACCTTCATAGCCACCTGTGGTCGTCGCCAGTAAGGTCTTTTGCGCATACTCCATACATTGCTGCAGCATGCTGGCTGGCAACATGGCCGCTTCATCGATAACCAGCAAATCAATACGCGGGCGACTGCGAATAATTTCATCCGGCGCCATAAATACCACCCCGGTTTGATCATCCAACTGCTGCCACAGGATTTTTACCTGCACACGCGACGCGGCAGTCACCACAATGCGGGCATCAGTTTTCAGGCTGTTGGCGAATTTACCCAGTATGGTGCTTTTACCTCTACCTCGATCAGCCGTTAGCAAGGCAAAGGATTTTGACGCGTCCCGACTCCAGTGCTCCAGCTGTTGCATGACCCCATGCTGATCCTCAGTTAAGCCTTCACTGAAACTCGCTTCGGGTGAACAGGGCAACTCACCAATTGCCGGCAAAGCCTGATCGGGGATAATTCGAAAGAAGTTTGCACAACCTGACCACTGATCCAGTAGATAGCGCAGAAACTCAGCACTGGAAGCCTGCCTGCTCTGCCAGCAACCATAAGGATCATCGCCAAGGTCTAAATCCGCTGGTGCAATCAGGATCAAAACACCTTTGCTACACAGCAGGCCTGCAGCCATACATAACACATCGCTATTGATACCGCTAAACAGGTCAAACACCACACAGTCCACTTCCTGACCAAGCAGCTTGTGCGCTTTGGAAAATACGACAGCCTGTTGCAATGTCGTATCATTTGACAGCAAAACGCCATCTCCAGCCATAACGCTACTGGCGCTTTGCAGGCACCAGTTTCGTGGGCCAGTCAGCAACACCAAGGCGCGCTGATTTGATTCCAGTAGCTGGCGTCTTAATCCCTCAAACCAGTTTATAATCCCTTCATTTTGCGCTAAATCCTGGGGCAATTTTGTGTTACGGTTAGTCATCATTAAGCGGAGTTTAACATGACCAGAGATCAACAGATTGAAATAGAAGCAGCCGCTTTTCGCGGATTGGTAAAACATTTGCAGGAGCGCACTGACGTGCAGAATATCGACCTCATGAACCTGGCCGGTTTCTGTCGTAACTGCCTGTCAAAATGGTATCTTGCAGAAGCCCAAAACCAGGGACTGGATATGGATTACGCAACGGCACAGGAAAAGGTATACGGCATGACCATAGAGCAATGGAAACAGGACCATCAAACACCAGCCAGTGAAGAGCAGAAAAAGCTGTTTGAAGACAGCAAACCATTGCATGCCAAAATAAGCGGCCATAATTAGGCTAACAGGCCCTGGCTCTACATCTATAATAGGATATCGATTACATAGGAGATTTCGATGAAACTAAAACTTAAGACGCTTATCTTTACTTTAGTGGCTGCGCTTACTCTGGTAAGCACTACAGGCTACGCCGGCGAAGGACGCTACCAGGCTTACTGGAATGGGAAAAATTATTTAATTTTAGACACCGACAATGGACATATGTGGGCCTATTTTGGTGACACCATGATGTATAGCGGCAAGATCGATGGTGACGATTTCATTTCACCTGACAAACCTAAAATCTGGACCCAGAAACATGGCAAATGGGTTCAACAGTAACAGGTCTGTGCAGTGGCCCTGATTAATGAATATCTCGTAGCATTATGGCAGATATTGCTGGAATTAAGCCCACCTCTGCTGGGTGGGCTGATCCTTGCGGGCCTGATACACCTGTTAATCCCTGCAGGCTTCATCCATCGCACCCTGAGTCGACGTGGACTGCCCAGTGTTTTTAAATCGGTACTGGTGGGCGTTCCGCTGCCCCTGTGTTCCTGCGGCGTTGTGCCGACTGCGCTCGGACTACGCAAGGAAGGCGCATCTAATGGGGCGACTACTGCATTCCTGATCAGCACACCACAAACCGGGGTCGACTCGGTGCTGGTGAGTGCCAACTTCCTGGGCTGGCCTTTCGCAATCTTCAAGGTGATAACAGCTTTTGTAACAGGCATCATCGGTGGTTATATTGCTGATCACGCGGAAAAACCTTCGCCCATTGCCGAAAACCACCCCGGCAGCTTCGAGCCAACACCCAGGACCTGGCGGGAATTCTGGAACTACACTGTATTTGACCTCTACGGTGCCATCGATAAATGGATTTTCATTGGTGTACTGCTTGCTGCACTGATTACCGCGTTAACACCTGAAAATTATTTTTCCGATATGTCATTGACGCATGGCATCAGTGGCATGCTCTTGATGTTACTGATTTCCATGCCGCTATATGTCTGTGCGACTGGCTCGGTTCCTATCGCCGCGTCGCTGGTCCTGGCAGGCATGCCACTGGGCACGGCGCTGGTTTTCCTGATGGCGGGTCCAGCTACCAATGTAGCCACGATTGGCGCTATTTACCGAACTCTCGGCGTCAGGTTACTGACTGTCTACCTGGCCACCGTGATTGTTATGAGCATAGGATTTGCGCTTATTTTTGAAGCTTTTTTTGCCCAGCAGATCATGGTTCACCTGCATCAGCATACGGATAATGTTTTGGGTACGATCAGCTTTATTGCACTCGCTCTGATGACTTTTTGGCTATATGCCGAGCGTCGTCGTAGAAGACAGATCAATCTTGATAAAATTCTGGAGAACGATATGGGGATTACCTTGAATGTTGAAGGCATGAGCTGCCAGCACTGTGTGGCTAATGTCAAAAAATCACTTGAAGCAATAGATGGCGTCGATGAAGCCACCCCGGATCTGGATTCAGGCAATGTCATCATTAACTGCGATAACCAGCTCGACAGCGACATCCTTAAAAAAGCAATTATCGATGCTGGCTACAGCGTCAAGGATTGAAGCCTGAACCGGGGTCCAATCCTAATTTCTGAGTTCCCGTCGAAGAATCTTACCCACGTTTGTCTTGGGTAATTCCTCGCGAAACTCAATCAATTTAGGCACTTTATAGTTGGTCAGGTTGGTACGACAGTGTTTGATGACATCCTGTTCGGTCAGGCTCTCATCATTCTTAACAATCACTGCCTTTACTGCCTCGCCACTATTATCGTCGGGTACCCCAATCACCCCCACTTCCAGCACGCCGGGGCAGGAAGCGATAATTGCCTCAACCTCATTCGGATAAACATTAAATCCAGAGACCAGGATCATATCCTTTTTGCGGTCTACGATACGAAAGAAGCCTTTTTCGTCCATCATCGCGATATCGCCTGTTTTGAGCCAGCCTTTTTCGTCCAGCACAAATGCTGACTCTTCTGGCTTGTTCCAGTAACCACGCATCACCTGGGGACCTCTTACACATAGCTCACCCACCTCGCCCTGGGCCATGAACTCGCCATCCTCGCTGCGGATTGAGACTTCGGTGGAAGGCACCGGCAAACCGATACTACCGTTAAAATCCTCCAGATTTAGCGGGTTGATACAGACCGCTGGAGAGGTTTCGGTCAGGCCATAAGCCTCCAGCAATGGTGCACCGGTAACTCGCCTCCAGTGTTCCGCCACCGACTGTTGTACCGCCATGCCGCCACCTAACGTCAATTTGAGCCGGGAAAAATCCAGCTTATCAAACCCCGCAGTATTCAACAGGCCATTGAACAGGGTATTTACCCCGGTCATTACTGAAAACCTGACCCCGCTTAGCTCCTTGACAAAGCCCTTCATATCTCGCGGATTGGTAATCAGGAAATTATGCGCACCCACCTTCATAAAGGTCAGGCAATTGGCGGTCAGCGAAAAGATATGATAAAGCGGTAACGCAGTAATAATGAGCTCTTTATTTTCCTCAACTATCTCACTAATCCATTCAGAGGCCTGTTGCATATTCGCCACCATATTGCGGTTGGTAAGAATTGCACCCTTGGCCAAGCCGGTGGTGCCGCCGGTATATTGCAAAAATGCGATATCTTCGTGACCAATCTCAGGCTTTGTAAACTGCGCTTTGCTGCCCTTATGCAAAGCCTGCTTAAACGTGACACGCCCGGGCAGTGAATAACTCGGCACCATTTTCTTAATATATTTAACAACCAGATTGACAATCATCGACTTGGGAAAATTAAGCATGTCGCCAAGCTGGGTCGTAATTACCTGCTGTATATCGGTATCCTGAACAACCTGCTGCAGGGTATGGCAAAAATTATCTACGATAACAATCACCTTCGCCCCAGAGTCCTTGAGTTGATGCTTTAGCTCTCGCGCGGTATACAGAGGGTTGGTATTTACAACGGTAAACCCGGCACGCAATATGGCGAATATAGCAATCGGGTTCTGTAGAAGATTGGGCATCATCACCGCTACCCGATCCCCTTTTTGCATACCGGGTATCGACTGCAGATAGGCTGCAAAATCACGTGTCAGGGCATCCATGTCACTATAGCTCAGGGTTGTTCCCATATTGCTGAACGCAGGTGAATCCGTGTATTTTTTCACCGACGAATCAAATACATCGGCTACCGACTTATACTCATCGATATCTACCTCATGAGCAATCCCTGCGGGATAGGACTTCAACCAGGGCTTCTCCATAACTTCCTCTTCAGTAAGTAGTAATTATTTTTTACTAATCATATCGTTAAAATATTGAAATAACCATCCTTGGCATGCATGGCACTGTACGCCCTGTATCAGGCGACCCTGTCCACCTCAGCCAGTTTCCCTGCATACTCTGAAGGCGTAAATTCATCGACCATGATTACCTGTCGAGTGGCCTGCACAGCAGCAGTTAATATTTCCCGTTCAGCGCCCGTGATGTGGCCCTGATCCTTTAATTGCTCAAACCAGCTCTCGAGACTCATCAAATCCGGTTTTTCCAGATTCTGTGCACGTAATCGTTTTTCGACTGGCTCAGCCTGTATCACTTTCTGCAATGCATCTTCCAGTCGACCCGTGACGTCTTCAGGATCCTGACTCACGTAAATGCCACGGGTTAATCGGTCTCGAGTCTCGCCGGGCTTGAGTAATATTGCTGCCGCTCGATGGCTTAAAGAATCGTTAGGCATTCTCAAACTCAACCCCAATGGAAAAATCATCACCCGTATGATTAAACCTACGATCTTGCTGGGGAAATTCCGCAACACTTCGTCCAGCGCTTTCTGAATCTGATAAAGACAATACCTGGCACTATATTCCACCAGTGGCAGATCAACCCTTGGCCGACCATCATCTTCAAACTTTTTCAGGATAGCGGAGGTATAAAACATATAACTCATTGCGTCAGCGAAGCGCCCCGAAATCTTTTCCTTACGTTTAAGACTGCCACCCAGCATCATCAGGGCAAGGTCAGACACGACGGCAAATGCCGCACTCATTTGTGATAGCCGCTGATAGTATTTGGCAACACGGCCTTTTACCGGACTGGGCGCCAGATGTGAGGCACTCAGGCCGTAGACGAAGGCACGCATCAGATTAGAGGCAAAATAAGACATATGCTCAGTCAAAGCCCTGTCGAAAGATTTTTCGCCCTGTTTTCTGTCTTCCTGCGTTGCGGCTTCCATTTCACGCACCAGATAGGGATGACAACGAATTGCACCCTGGCCGAAAATAATCAGCGTACGTGTCAGAATGTTCGCCCCTTCCACAGTAATCCCAACCGGCAGGGTCTGGTAAGCACGGCCAATATAATTGGTGGGCCCCATACAGATACCGCGTCCGCCATGGATATCCATCGAATCGTTGATCACCTGCCGCATCTGCTCTGTATTGTGATACTTCAGCATCGCGGTGACGACTGAGGGTTTTTCACCCGCATCCAGCGCGGACAGGGTAAGCAGGCGCCCCGCATCCATGAAATAACTCATAGCTGCAATACGCGCCAGAACCTCTTCCACGCCTTCGAATTTACCGATAGGCGTCTTAAACTGTTTGCGTATTCGGGCGTATGCCCCGGTCACTCTTGCACTCATTTTTCCGGCACCGGCACCCACAGCCGGTAACGAAATTCCGCGCCCCACTGACAACGATTCAACCAGC
Source organism: Gammaproteobacteria bacterium (assembly GCA_050288105.1). GTDB lineage: Bacteria > Pseudomonadota > Gammaproteobacteria > JACNJF01. The sequence goes on along the minus strand of JBNKDE010000005.1, from coordinate 278,341 downwards.
ATGCGCCAGCCCTTGCCAATCATTTTCTGACCACCAATGATGTAATCCATGGGTATAAATACGTCCTTGCCTCTGTTCGGCCCATTCTGAAATGCTGCATTTAACGGGAAGTGACGATTGCCTATCTCAATACCGGGGGTATTCACGGGAATCAGTGCACAGGTGATACCCAGCTCCTGCTTTTCACCCAGTAAGCCATCCGGGTCATAAACCTTAAATGCCAGCCCCAGCACCGTCGCTACCGGACCCAGCGTGATATATCGTTTTTCCCAGTTGATCCGTAAGCCCAGAACGGTTTTTCCTTCAAACTCCCCTTCGCACACGATCCCCGCATCGGGTATCGAGCCCGCGTCCGAACCCGCAGCCGGGCCAGTGAGCGCAAAACAGGGGATTTCCCTGCCATCTGCCAGACGTGGCAGGTAATAATCTTTTTGTGCCTCGGTTCCGTAATGCTGCAACAGTTCAGCAGGCCCCAGTGAATTAGGAACCATTGCAGTCACTCCCGCAGAGATACTACGTGATGAAATTTTCATCACGACCTCGGAATGAGCATAGGCTGAAAACTCCAGACCACCGTATTTGCGCGGGATGATCATACCGAAGAACCCTTTTTGCTTGAGAAAATCCCATACTGCTTCGGGTAGATCATTCCGGTTATGCGTAATATCCCAGTCATCAATCATTGCGCAAAGCTCATTGACCGGACCATCAATAAATGCCTGTTCACGCTCGCTCAAAACGGGTTTTTGAAATTTCAGCAACTTACTCCAGTCCGGGTTGCCTCGAAACAGTTCTGCTTCCCACCAGACGGTACCGGATTCAATCGCATCGCGTTCGGTTTCAGACATCGGAGGGAGGACTTTTCTAATACGATTGAGCAGAGGAATCGATAGCCATTGCATGCGCAGGCTTTCCACACCCAGTAGAACCAGAGGTATCAGCAAAACGCTCCACACCACAAGCCCCCACAACAGGTTAAAACCACCCGCGAAGGTAAATACAGTCAAAGCAGCTATCGCTACTATCGCCCAATGCCGAAACGGGAGTGAAATTCGCGTAGTGGCATACATCAGGACGAGTAAGCCAGCTAAAAATAAAATAATATTCATTACGTTGCTCTCCACAAAGTTAGCGCGAACCGGGTCAGCCTGGGCATATCTATAACTTAAATAGTTTCACTAAGCAACTTTTATGATTTATCGTAGATGTAATGGTTCGCTTCTCAATGCAGTTAGCAAATAAAGCAAAGGGGATTTCTGATCGTCGCAGATTATCCGAGCTGGGCCAGCCAGACACGCAGCAGCAGGCCTATCTGGCTGATATAGCCACGTGTAGAAAAAGCAATTTGACTATCATTCTGGATAACGAAGGTTGCAGGAACCCCCTGCACTCCGAATGATTCACTGATAGAACCGGAGATATCGTTTATGACGGGCAGCGTGAAATTATGCTCCTGTAAATATTGCTGCAGCTGCGCATCGTTTCCGGACTGCATGGCGATAGCAATCACCGGATAATCTTCGCCCACAGCACTGATCACCGAATGCTGGAATTTACAGATGGGGCACCAGTCGGCAAAAAAGTACAGGATGAGCGGTTGGTCATAGCTGGCATAATCCACCGCCAGCCTGGCACCATTGATAGAAACCCCATCCAGAGGCGGTGCTTTTCCCTGCGCCTGATCCCGGGTTAACCACAGGTTAGCCGCAAAAGAAGTCACAATAAATATCAGCGCATACAGAAAAAACGTACGTAACCAGCCCGGGAATCTGGACTTAGTGGAAGAGGCTGTATCCATCCGGATTAATCATCCAGCGTATCGAGAGTGTCCTGGAAAACTGGCTCATCATGCTGTTTGGCAAATTTCAGTAATGGCTTGAGTTTTTCAAGTAAATCTGGCAAATACCTGTCCATGTCTTCGGTATTCCCGTACTGCAGTTTATTCAGCGCCTGTTCTACACTAATCGTGGAATTTTCTACTTCACTCTTACTGCTAACAATCTGATCCGAGCCCTTCTGGATTGCTGTGGATAGTCGTTTTTCCAGCGTTTTCATAACATCATCGGTGGTCATCCCTTCTACCGGCATAAAAGAGTAGAGACCAGCGCTATAGCTTAAAGTGATGCTTTCACCTGCATGCTTGAGATGCATTTGTTTTAATTCATCCATCAATCGTCGCACAGCCACATTGGCCCCTAATCCATTAGTCACGGGCAACAAAATAGCAAAGGTCGCATCTCCCAGATAGGCGTAACTGTCTTCTTTACGAATCTGCTTTTGAATTTTATTCGCCTGCGTGCGGATAATCGCGGTAAATACATCCTTTCCATATTGGTCACCAAGCTCTTCGGCCTTGCTCATTTTAAGTAGACAGGCACTGACAAATGATTTGTGCCTCAACGAGAATGACAGCTCCTGCTGCAATCGGGAAACAAAAGCCTCCTGCTGCATAAAGGTATTCAACAGTTCAATATTGTCACCATTATCCAGCACCTCATCGTGCTGGTTCTGGCTGTATATACTAAAAAGCTTGGCATGTAACTGAACACGCGTTTTTAGTTCAATACTTGAAAATGGCATGTTGATGAAATCCGAAGCGCCGGCTGAGAATGCCTTATCACGTAACTCCTCAGTGTCGGTTTCACCTACCAGCAATAGCACCGGTAAAGCAGCCAGGCATTTATCATGCGCCTGGCGGATTCTTTCAAGCAATGCAGAGTTGTCTATCGATTTCTTTAAGGCACAAATAAGAACGCTGATGGAGGGTTTTTTCTGCAAAATCTCCCACGCTTTATTTCCATCTTCAGCGTGCAGGATATTGAACTGCGAGGACAGCAGCTTATTTATAGAACGGGTTGTTTGAGTTGAGCCGGTTACCAGTAGAACCGAAGGGGTGCCAATCATTTCAGACATATTGTGTAACCATAACTACCTTCAGATTTATCAATCAAGGCGTACTATTGTGTACGCATTGATCAATAAAATCACCCCCTTTATGCTGAGCGCGAAGCTCGCTTGCGCTCATTCTCAGTCAGGAATTTTTTACGCAGACGTATTGATGTCGGCGTAACTTCAACCAGTTCATCATCATCTATAAATTCCAGCGCCTGTTCCAATGTCATTTTAATCGGTGTTACCAGGACCAGATTTTCATCAGTACCGGCTGCTCGAATATTAGTCAGTTGTTTAGCCTTTAAAGGGTTCACAGTAAGATCATTAGAGCGACTATGAATACCGATCAGCATACCTTCATATACTTCTTCGCCATGTCCGATAAATAATTTACCTCGCTCCTGCAGGTTAAACAGCGCATACCCTAGCGCCTTACCCTGACCATTTGAGATCATGACACCATTAATGCGGGTCACTGAATCAGTCTTCTTAACAGGTCCATAGCTATCAAAAATACTGTACATCAGGCCAGTACCCTGCGTAGCGGTCAGAAACTCATTACGAAATCCAATCAAGCCCCGGGCAGGAATCTTATAATCAAGGCGGATACGGCCCTGACCATCCGGCACCATATCGATGATTTCACCACCACGCAGGCCAAAGGTCTCCATAATAGTGCCCTGGTGTTGGGTCTCTACATCAATGGTGACCGATTCGAAAGGCTCGTGCATGACGCCATCAATTTCTTTATTAATAACTTCAGGTCGAGAAACCGCAAGCTCAAAACTTTCTCGTCGCATGGTTTCGATCAATATCGCCAGATGTAACTCGCCGCGACCGGAAACCTTAAAACGATCCGGGTTGTCGGTAGTTTCTACTCGTAACGCAACATTGTGCTCCAGCTCTTTCTGCAGGCGCTCATAGATCTGACGGGAAGTGACATACTTGCCATCCTTACCCGCGAAGGGGGAAGTATTGACCTGAAAGTTCATGGTCACGGTCGGCTCATCAACTGTCAGTGCGGGCAATGCTTCAACATGATCCGGATCGCACAGTGTATCCGAGATTTGCAGCCCTGAAATACCGGTAAAAGCGATGATATCACCCGCCTCTGCTTCTGGCACCTCTACCCTTTCGAGACCGTTAAAACCTAATACCTGTAAAATTTTAGCTCTACGGGTTTCACCTTCAGGGTTAACTAAAACAACCTGCGCATTCGTTTTAACTCTGCCTCGTTTAATGCGACCAATGCCGATGACGCCCACATAGCTATTATAATCCAGCGAGCTCACCTGCATCTGGAAGGGTCCATCCAGATCTACATCAGGTGGCGGAACCACATCCACGATAGTCTGAAAAAGAGCCGTCATGTCTGTGCCTGGATTCTCGTGATCGAGGGTTGAATAACCCTGTAGTGCAGAAGCGTAAACCACCTGAAAATCCATCTGTTCATCAGTTGCACCCAGACGATCAAACAGGTCAAAGGTTTGATCAACCACCCAATCAGGGCGACTACTGGGTCGGTCAATTTTATTAATAACTACAATCGGCTTTAAACCTTGCTGTAACGCCTTTTGCGTGACAAAACGAGTTTGTGGCATAGGGCCATCTACTGCATCAACTAACAGCAGCACGCTATCAACCATCGACATAACACGCTCAACCTCACCACCGAAATCGGCGTGCCCGGGGGTATCTACGATATTAATGCGATAACCATTCCAGCGTAGTGCAGTATTCTTCGACAGGATGGTGATACCACGCTCCTGCTCCAGCTCATTACTGTCCATGACTCGCTCACCCATCTGGGCGCGAGCGTCAAAGGTTCCGGACTGCTCCAGCAGTTTATCCACCAGGGTGGTCTTCCCATGGTCAACGTGGGCAATAATGGCAATATTTCGTAATTTTTCGATCATGGAAATCTCTAAACTTCAGCGTATTAATAACTGCTGATCAATAAGGAGGCGGGATTATATATGAGATATTTAAAATTTGGTAAAAGTGATGCACAAAGCGGCACATTTATCGCAATTAAATTTATTTAACCGATAAAAGGTTGACAAAATCTCATAAAATACTATATTTCCATAACTATGGAATTATCGAAATCCGTTCAGTTACTTGCATCCCTGGCCCAGGAATCACGCCTGCTCATTTTTAAACAGCTGGTTCAGGCCGGGCCTGCGGGTATTACGCCCATGCAAATAGCCAGCGATCTGGGTATGCCACCCGCCACCCTGTCATTTCATCTGAAGGAGTTATATCGGGCTGGGCTGTGCGACAAGACAAAACAGGGACGCAGCATCATTTACTCAGCTGACTTTGACACCATGCAATCTTTAATTGATTTTCTACTGGAAAACTGCTGTCGCGGTGGTTCCTGCCAGAATAATTGTTAACCTTCAGGAGAACAGACCCATGAAACGTTTACACGTCCACATTTCGGTCACTGATCTGGAAAAATCAGTGTATTTTTACAGCCAGATGTTTGGGGAGGCCCCCAGCAAACTCAAGCCGGATTACGCTAAATGGCAGCTTGAAGATCCTCAGGTCAACTTTGCCATTTCTACCCGCAGCAATAAGCCAGGACTGGATCACCTGGGCATCCAGGTTTCCGATGAAAGCGAGCTTAACGCACTCAGCAATCGCCTGATGAATGCAGAGAATATTGAAACTGGCGAGCTAAACAGTACCACCTGCTGTTACGCTGAATCGGTAAAATCCTGGACCATAGACCCCGCCGGGATCCCCTGGGAAAGCTTTATCACGATGGGTGATGCTGAGGTTTACGGGGTAGACAACGCGGAATTGAGCACCGGTAAGCAGACCTGCTGCCCCGGAGAAGCACCCGCAAACAACCAGAGCAGCAGATGCTGCTGAGTTAATTCAGCCCTTTTAATGCCAGTTGCTGCTCTATCAACAGATCGTCGGCCATCTGCAAATGAAAGCCCTGCTGCTTGAGGTTGTTATACACTTCCTTCGGGTCTTCTTTTGCAAGCCGGCGATCAGGCGTCAGGTCAAACTCAAAACTGAATTCAGCCTCGCCAAACACCTTCATCAATGCCTCTGGAACCACTGAAAAGTCATCTTTTTCCAGCAGATACAGGTACGTATCAGCCTTGCGCTCGCTACGATAGATATAACAATGGATATTCTGACTCATAATGCCCAAACCACCTGGTAATATGCTGAAGCCTTGACCTCCAACTGGTCCCCTGGCTGCACTGACCACTGGTTTGCCCAGCCTAGAGACACCTTCTGCGATGCCGCAAGCAAAGGGGTAATATGCTGATGCTTAATGTTATTGTCGTTATCCTTCAGGGTCAGGGTCAGATTATAGATCGGCTCGCTGGAGGTATTGGTTACGACGAGGTTTTTCGCACTCTTGCCGGTCACTGTTTCAACCAGCTGACTCGCCAGTGAGTTTTCCACGACCAGATCGACCGGAACCGGTTTAAAACCATAGCCTACGGGCAGGCGATCCGGCGCAAAAATAAAGATACTGATGACAATAGCCAGTGCGAATCCAATGAATGAAGAAACAAAACGCATATGCTATACCCGAAAAGAAAGGCCGGCATCATAGCAAAGCTATGCGGACAAGGCTATATAGCGCCCAGATGAACAGGGGTTAAACTCACATTGAGCTGTTGCTAAAACTATTTGAATTCAATCTACCCTGCACCCGCGACATACGACCGCCATGGATGGCGGAAGTGCAGATTTTGTCTGGAACAAAAATCTGCCCGTACATCCTGTACATATACTGCTCGTTGCCATCCGTTTACTTATCTTACTACGGTGCAATCTGTGCGAGTCGCTCCTGCGCGTGACCCACAGGGAGGTGGGGAATGCAGATTCTGTAGGGAACAAGAATCTGTCCTGCGCCCGCGACATACCGTACATCCTGTACATATACTGCTCGTTGCCATCCCTGGCCTCCCAGCATAAGCGCATCCCTGCGCAAAAAAAAGCGGGCACTGATGTGCCCGCAATAACTACTTAGGTAGAGTAGGAGGTCGCCTAAATTATTTACCGCCAGTAAATTCAGGATAGGCTTCCATACCGCATTCTGCGATATCGACACCTTCGTATTCTTCCTCTTCACTAACGCGCAGTCCCATGATCATCTTAATGATAAACCAGACTACAAAACTACTGATGAATACCCAGGCGAAGATGGTTGCTGCACCAACCAGCTGACCACCAAAAGAAGTACCATCATTGGTCAGGGGTACAGCCATCAGGCCCCAGAAACCCACTACACCGTGAACAGAGATCGCACCAACAGGATCATCAATCTTCAGCTTGTCCAGGGTAATGATTGAGAACACAACCAGAACACCGCCAAAAGCACCAATCAGGGTAGCAGCTAGAGCGCTTGGAGTTGAAGGTTCAGCAGTAATAGCAACCAGACCAGCCAGCGCACCGTTTAAAGCCATCGTTAAGTCAGCTTTACCAAATAGCATCTTGGCAACAACCAGAGCCGCAATAACACCACCAGCTGCTGCTGCATTGGTATTCAGGAATACCATTGCCACTGAGTTAGCGTTTGCAATATCGCCCAGCTTGAGTACTGAACCGCCATTGAAGCCAAACCAGCCCATCCACAGGATGAAGGTACCCAGCGTGGCTAAAGGCAGGTTTGCACCAGGGAAAGCATTGACCTGACCATTTTCACCATATTTGCCTTTACGAGCACCGAGTAATAACACACCCGCTAAAGCTGCGGCAGCACCTGCCATGTGAACGATACCGGATCCGGCAAAGTCAGAGAACCCAAAGTCATCACCCAGGCTATACATACCGAATACAGAGCCACCACCCCAGGTCCAGTTACCTTCCAGAGGATAGATGAAAGCAGTCATCACTACCGCAAACAGCATGAAAGACCACAGCTTCATACGCTCAGCTACCGCACCAGATACGATCGACATTGCTGTCGCAACGAAAACTACCTGGAAGAAGAAATCTGAAGCGCCTGAATAGATTGAACCACCACGGAAACCATCTTCACGTGCAGCAAAATCACCCAGTACAGCGTCCGCGTCTACATCAGCAATCCCTGACAGGAAGTAACCGCCACCGTACATAATGGCATAACCAATCACCATGTACGCAGTACATGCGATAGCAAAAAGAACGACGTTTTTAGTCAGAATTTCTGTTGTATTTTTTGCACGGACCAGCCCGGCCTCTAACATGGCAAAACCAGCTGCCATCCACATAACCAGTGCGCCCATCACCAGAAAATAAAAGGTGTCTATCGCGTACTGTAATTCAAAAATATTGTTTTCCATGATGTCCTCCTACAACGCTTCAGGACCAGACTCACCCGTACGAATACGGATCGCCTGTTCAATTTCAGTAACAAAAATTTTGCCGTCACCAATCTTGCCGGTGTTAGCTTTCGAGGTAATGGCTTCAATAACCTGATCAAGCAGAGAGGCTTCGATAGCTAACTCCAGCTTCACCTTAGGTAGAAAGTCCACTACATACTCAGCACCACGATAAAGTTCGGTATGCCCTTTTTGACGTCCAAAGCCTTTGACTTCGGATACTGTTACACCCTGTACACCGATTTCAGACAATGCTTGTCGCACGTCATCCAGCTTGAAGGGTTTAATAATGGCTGTCACCATTTTCATAGGATATCTCCAGTTATAGAATACACGGATCCTACAAAGCAATTAGCTAACCAATTAATTCTTATTCTTTAAATTTCATAGACTTACAAAGAGATGGCGACAAATTTAACAAAAAATGCAATAATACAGCGCACACTTTCAATGCATGCGCACACTTCAGGTGCATGCATTATTTTAACCGCACCTTTTTAGAGCAAAGCATGCAAACGAACCAGATCAACCAACTCGCCGAAAAGATTGAAGCGCTATTACCTCCCGGTTTAAAACAGGTTAAAAACGACTTCGACAACAAGCTAAAGAACCTGCTGCAGCAACAATTAAGCAAAATGGATTTTGTCAGTCGTGAAGAGTTTGATATCCAGAGCAAGGTGCTCGCCCGAACACGCGAAAAACTGGAACAACTGGAAAAGCGCATTGAGCAATTAAAATAGCCCAGATTGCTCGCGCTATGCGTTTAACAGGGTCAGTGCTATGATCGATTTATTCAGTTGTGTAAAGGATTACCATGTCGCTCACTCAATTAACCACTCGGGCTGAGGAAGGAGTTCACGCCCCGGCGGTCAACGTCGAAGTCCACATATCAAACGGGTTGCCCTCTTTTTCTATCGTAGGGCTTCCGGAGGCGGCAGTACGCGAGAGTCGAGATCGTGTTCGCAGCGCCATCATTAATTCCGGCTTCCAGTTCCCTGCACGTAAAATTACTGTAAACCTGGCCCCTGCCGACCTGCCCAAAGAGGGAGGACGCTACGACCTGGCTATTGCGCTCGGCATCCTGGCCTCATCGCAACAGATCAACCCCCAGTCCCTGCAACAGGTGGAGCTATATGGTGAACTTGCCTTAAGTGGCGAGCTAAGACCTGTCAGTGGATTACTACCCGCTCTTATCCAGGCTGAAAAACTTGGCCACAAAGCTATCCTGCCCCAGGGGAATGCGGCTGAAGCCTCTATTCTAAACCAGCTAGATGCTCGCCTCGCGAACACCCTGTCGCAGATTTGCAGCGCACTCAATGGAGGCCAGCGATTACCGCTGGCACCCGAGTTTGATCATGACCACAGCGTTTTTTACATTCAGGACCTGTCAGAAGTCATCGGCCAGTCGCAGGCTAAACGCGCGCTGGAGATCGCTGCAGCAGGTGGTCATCATATGCTGATGATGGGGCCGCCAGGGACCGGTAAAAGCATGCTTGCGCATCGACTCATTACCCTGCTACCCGAAATGAATCAACAGGATGCATTACAAACCCTGAGTATTCATTCGATCAGTAATAACCAGAGCCTGGACCTGGAGAACTGGAAGATGCGACCATTCAGAGCACCACACCACACCGTTTCAGGTGTAGCCCTGGTGGGTGGTGGTTCGAACCCCAAACCCGGGGAAATCTCGCTCGCACATAATGGTGTTTTATTCCTTGATGAGCTCACCGAGTTTGATCGTAAATCAATAGAAGTGCTGCGCGAACCTCTGGAAACCGGCCAGATCCACATCTCACGCGCCACACGCCAGGTGAGCTATCCCGCCAGTTTTCAGCTGGTAGCCGCAATGAACCCCTGCCCCGGCGGCTGCGACTCTATCCAGCACTGCAGTTGCAGCGCAGAGCAGCTTGCGCGCTATAAAAATCGGCTATCTGCCCCGCTGCTGGATAGAATTGACATACAGATCGAATTACCCCGTTTAAAAAACTCTGAATTGCTACACCAGAAAGTCAAAGGCCAGGAAACCAGCCAGCAGATCAGACAACGGGTAAGTCAGGCCAGAATCCTGCAAATTAAACGTCAGGGCTGCCTGAATTCACAAATGACCAATCCTCAGCTGGAGCAATTCTGCACACTTGATTCTGTTTCCCAAAACCTGCTTTCACAGGCAGTCGAGAAGCTGAAACTTTCCGCACGCAGTTATCATCGTTTATTAAAGTTGTCGCGTACGATTGCCGATTTGGGCGCGATGGAATGCATTTCGATGGACTGCGTTAGCGAAGCGATCAACTATCGACGCATCCCTCTGCTGCAAAGGTCATAATAGAATCCAGACACAAAAAAGCCGCCGCATGACAGGCATCATGCGGCGGCTTCGGCACTAAAGCGGTTTAGTTTAAACCCGCTTCAGTCAGCATATATTCGATGACGCTACGCAGTTCATCTTCGCTGTAACTGGTTCCACCGTTCGGCGGCATCGCACCCTTACCCGCCTTTGCAGAACTCAGCAGACCGTCAATGCCAACCCCGGCACGAGGTTCCCAGGCTGCCTTATCGCCCAGCTTGGGTGCACCAGCAACACCAGTACCATGGCAGGCCATACAGGCGCCGTTGTACAGATCCTGGGCGGATTTGGCCGCAACAGGCTCGGCTTCAGCGGATTGATCTGAGCTACCTTCACTCAACAAATCATCCAGCGTAACGACCGGCTTAATACGCATCGCGATGGCTGAATCGTCCTGCGCATTCACACGCGCCATATTCTTACCGAAACCATCTTCAGCCATTGAAAACACAAAAAGATATATCAGCCCTACCGCTGCTAACAGCGCTACCACCAATATCAACGAAATTGAAAACTCTTTATTATTCGTTGCTGTCACCCTAACTCTCCCGATTTTTTCTAAGATAAAAAACTGCGCGCGATTATAACCAGAATTAGCATATAGTGATATACCCCTATAGCCTTCTCGCCCTGCGTACATACCTTTAATCCCGAAACTCTAGTTACAAAACAACTCCTTATGTTCTATGCTTTGCAGACTTTTAACGCTTGAATGACACAGATGTCGATAAAACAAACCCTGTTCCTCAGCATCATCGGGCTGATGCTGATTACCGTATCCAGCATTATGTTTTCCACCTATCAATCCACCGAGAAAGTTTTGATTGGGCACGCACATGAAGTCATGGAAACCATATCAAATGAAGCAATAGATCGCTCGCTCGGTTTCCTGGAGCCTGCGCAACTCGCGGCAGAACTAACCCAGAAGCTGGCTAACAATAATGTCGTCAGCAAGCACAATGTGCAGTCGATGGAACGTTATTTCTTCGAGCAGCTCAACCTGTATCCGCAGTTTGCCGCCATATATTTTGCTTCTAACGATGGCAGCTTTGTGTTTGTCATGCGCGACAAAACCCATTCAGAGGCGGGTTATCGTAGCAAGATCATCTCCATTGCCAATGAACAGAGAAGTGTTGAGGTCACCTGGCGCGACATGGACTTTAAAACCGTCTTAACCGAGCAGGACAATAGCGATAGCTACGATCCGCGAATACGCCCCTGGTATATCAAGGCGACCCGTCTTAACCAGCTGGTGTGGACAGAACCCTATATCTTTTTTACCTCGCAGAAGCCTGGCATTACCATCTCCAGCCCGGTTTATGATACATCCGGCAACAAGGCGATTGATGGTGTGATTGGTGTTGATATCACTATCGACCAGATTTCATCCTTTCTTTCCGGGCTCAAGATTGGCCAGTCGGGTTCTGCATTTATTATCGATACCCAGGGCCAGGTACTGGCACATCCGGATTCAGAGAAAATCAGCCGCCGCAGTTTTGACCAGCTGACCTTTACCCGGATCACTGAAATTGATGATCCCATCGCGCGTGCAGCATTCCGCTCTCTCAAACTACCACTGGCTGACACCTACCAGCTGGATAGCAAACAGATTACCCGCTTCAACTACAATAACACCTTCTACCAGGCAGTATTCACGCCGTTTCAACAGCATCAGTGGCCATGGATATTCGGTATTTACGTACCCGAAGATGATTATCTTGGTGTGTTTCATCAAAACCAGCGCAACAATATTATTCTGGCAATTATCATCGGCATCGTTGCAAGTCTGCTAGGCATTGCGCTGGCACGCAGCATGAGCAAACCGATTGCAAAACTGGGGCAGCAATCCACCGCCATCATGCAGGGGCACTGGGATAATCCTCCCATCAAAACCAACTATACCGAGATCAGGCAGAGCGCCGATGCATTCGCATCCATGACAGATATGCTGAAAAAGCAGCAAAAATTAAATAAAGACCTGAATAAAACGTTACAGAAAAACAGCCTGGCCACGATCTTCCGACTATCGCAGGCTGCTGAATACAAAAACCCGATACCCGGCAATCATTTAACCCATATCTCGCAACTGGCCGCGCTGATTGCAATGGCATTAGGCAAGGATAGAACCTTTTGTGAAAACATCATGCACGCGTCACCCATGCATGACATCGGTAATCTGGGAATACCCGACCATATACTGCTGAAGCCGGGGAAACTGGATATACAGGAATGGGAAATTATCAAAACGCATCCCCAGATCGGAGCAGAGATTCTAAAGAATCCAGAAACCGAAATGCTCGCCATGGCAAGACGTATCATCCTCAGCCATCACGAAAAATGGAATGGCTATGGCTATCCGCAAGGCCTGGCCGGGAACGATATACCGCTGGAAGGCCGAATCTGTGCACTGGCGGATGCCTTCGATACCATGGTTTCTGAACGCGTTTACAAACCGGCCTACGAACTGGATACCGCATTTAAGGAAGTGCGTGCGGGTAAAGGCAGTCATTTTGATCCCAAATGCGTAGACGCACTATTGAACTCAGAGCTGGAGATACGCCGAATCTATAGCAACATCCCCAACCTGGATGATTTTATCTAGCGAACCTCTGACTAATTCACAGATTCCGCAGCACAGGGATGTGCCGCTAAAACAGGTCGATAATCTGTTTTAGATCTGACTTCCCATCAACCACTTCTTGTCGCGTCAGCCCACACAATTCATGCGGGAACACTAACCATTCTTCACTGCTGTGGACAAAATAATCAGGCTCGATATCGACTGCACGTTTTGAAGGTTTGTACCAGGTACAGCCCACACGAATATCAGAAGGAGTATTTAAACGCGACTGTTTCCTGATCTGCTTGATCAAGGCATCTACGCTGCGCCCGGAGTCAAACACATCATCCAGGATCAATAGACTATCTTCGGAGTTTGCGTTTTCAATCAGGTAATGCAGGCCATGAACGCGTATCTCCTTGGATTGCTGATCGATCCCGTAGTAAGAAGAGGTACGTACTGAAATATGATCGGTACTCACGCCCCGGTATTCGAAATACTCCTGTACTGCGATACCGATAGGAGAACCACCACGCCAGATACCAACAATAAATTGCGGGCGAAAATCATCTTCAAAAATTTTGTGGGCGAGTTTGAATGAGCTTTCCAGCAGCTGCTGGGCCGTGATATAGGTTTTTTGCATGGTTATTCTTATCCACCGCTAACGACTTAGAGGAAACCAGCGGCAGTGCCAGCAAGCAATGCACATCGGCTTTTAACGGCTAATTATAACCTGACCAGCGTGAAAAAATCTGTTGTTAAATCACCTGGCAAAACCTGACAGGGAGTACTCATGATCGACTGCTAACGATTTCGGCAACCGACTCTGCACGCTGGCTAAACGCGTAAACGGTTTTACTTACCGCCAAGATGATGAACCAGGCAAGTAACATCGACATCAGCGTATGGCTTAGAAAATGGTCACCTATCAGCATTTTATAAATCCCGATCACCCAGCCTGTGGCAACCGCAGCAATAAGAATGCGCCTTCGAATTGAGGGCCGATTAAACAGAAAAAATAGCGCCATCAAGGCAAATCCACCACTGGCGTGCCCTGCAGGGTAACATTTGATATTTGAGGATTGCTGAAAGCCCTCCGGGTAGCTGCTAGCAACAGTCACATAGGGGTAGTTGCCACCGTAATGTTCAATATTTTTCGGGCAGGGTACATTAGTGGTTGATTTTAAGGTACCAATCGTCAGCGGTACAAGTACCACTGACAGGAACACAATTAGCACCCCTTTTTGATTCTCTTTTACCCAGTTAGATTTTCTAAAAAAGATTAAAACCGTTAGCAGGGCCAGCATAAACAGCACGTATAGCACTTTGACAGAATCGTAGAAAACGAATTTTAACAGCGCATCATGTCGATCAATCATCCAGCTATGCAGCTGCACATCAAAAAAGAAGTCTTCAACCAGCAAATCAATTTGACTGACTTCAAACACAACCAGACAGGCCGCAATACTGATAAGCGTCAGTAGCAACTGTTTATTGAGATTAATACTGTTCAAAGCGGTTAGTATCCTGTTTTCAAATATCCCGAGTATTCAAAGAGCTCGGCAGGATGTACTATAGAAAACAGCGTGTTAACTATTTGTTAACAGAAGGGGGGGTTTTATCATCTTATCTTGTGTCCGAGTGAGTCTGGTCAAGACTCCAGTCTGGATAAATCCGCGCTACTTACTCCTTTTGGCGCCACAAAAGACACCGCAGGGCATACCTGATAGCGCCAGGCCATACAGTGAGCACTTCGCCTAAGCATTGCGCTTTAGCCGAAACCGTCGCCCGAGGTTTCGGGCACATGTCGTTTTTCCCACGCTAAACGACTAACCTTATACAGCACATGCTCACAAAGAGGAGGCGTTACATCAATATCCGGATGCATAAAATTATCACCGCTATTAACCATGCCAATTTTATGCTTCACAGCCTGAGAGTGCAGATTCGCCAACGCTGTAAATGAGACTACCTCAATAAGATTGAAACCTCGCCTCCAGGACAAAATAAACGCCTTTGAATTCAGGGCGTGTAAAACATTAATAGCTTAAAGTATTGGCAACAATTCCGCTCTGACCCGAATGGCACTTACTTAAGGCTGTTAGGTAGTCATTGCGAGAACACCTATATGTATATAGCTGTTACGAGCTCAAGTAGGAAGCAAGGAATCTAATCTCTTCGTCAGTGAGGCTTCGACAAGGTTAGAGATTCCATGCTTATGCTACTCCTGCTGAGCTATCAGATCTCACTTAACAGGTACTGCTCTTCAAGCCCTAACTTAACCTCATCACAATTACTCCCGCTGCCGGCCCGCTCAACCAGAATAAAGTCCATACCTGAAATTGGAGTGAGTATCGGACAGTGCCATACACCACGATGATAGTTTATACCCTGCTTGCCACTGGTTTTGAAACCCTGTATCGCATCTGGATTTAATACATCATCCGCTGGCGCAACAATCACGATAAATGGCGTTTCAGCCAACGGTATAAAGGCCTGTGTACCCAGTGGATGACGCTCCATAATCTCTACCGTGTGTGGCATTGCGTACTGGGAACTCCTGACCAGACTAATTATCGCTCTGGCATCATCACCCAATGCCTCAACCTGCGCCAGTGCATGGTAGCGCTCGGCCATGCCGTAATTCATAGCTGATGGCTGATGCCCTTCCATTTCAATTACATCACCAAAGGGGGCAAAGTTATCCCGCGTTAGTGGTTTGATCGGTAAGCGCTTCAAGCCAGCCTGCCCATGACCCGAAAACGACTCAGCCCGCCATCAGGAAAGATATTCAGGCGAATATAATTGACCGGACCAAAATCGGGGTTATTAACCTTAAAGTGGTTCTTACAATCCATCTGCAGTTTCTGCGAAGGTAATAACTCTGGCCAGTAGATGCTCTGGGTAATCAATGACTGGCGTGTGGTATTGATCGACTGTGTCGCCTGAATCGAAAAGCTATCTGGATAATTACCCTTGAAATACGCAGTATCGAGTATGAATTCATCCACCAGGCAAAGATGCCCCAACTCGATAATACACCAGTCATACCCCGGTTCTCGGCGCCGCCGGGTTTCCCAGCCATCGCCCATATTCAGGCCTTCACCATCATTCAGCAAATTGGACGGGTGTCCGAAATGTGCATCATTCCATCCAATGACTCTGCCACCATTTAAACTATTTGCGAAATCATACAGTGCATCCTGGTCGCAACCATCCCAGTCACAGTACACGCGACCGTAAAGTCGCAATCTGGCCACCCCCCCGTCAGGATAAATATTAAATCGGATATGCGTCCATACACGAAAATTATCGACCTCGATAAAATGATCGCTATCACCCTGTAACTCGGTCATGCCGACCAGCGATACCCACTCTGTATGCTCATCCAGCTCGGTATCGCAATAGGTGCCTTCCAGCGAAGCCGCTGGAGGATAGTTGCCGGTAAAGTTAGAGGTGTCGATATTCACACCAAACAGGATCCCCGGTCTACCCAGCTTGATAATCAGGTAATCATGACCGCCATTGCGTCGGCGACGACTTTCCCAGCCATCCATCCATTTGCCATTGTCATCGTATTTCCCTTCGATAAAAACTGGCGGTTCAGGATTCAGCAGGCGGTTTTTATCTGCAAAAAAATCGTCACTACATTCTATGATTTCTGTACCCAGGGCTGGATGCCCAAGATCGACGCCACGTGTTACAAAATCCGGGACTTTCTGGTTATTGCTGTTCATTCTTTTCTCTTCAATTATGCCTTACCGGCTTTCTGTAATAATTTATACGCCAACTGATTATGTTTGACCACCAGGTTTTGTATATCCACCCCGGGCAACTGGCTATCGCGCACGATGACGCGGCCATTAATTACCGAAAGCCATACCGATGCCGGGGCGCAGGTCAATAATGAAGCAACCCTATCGCTCTGTCCCCCAGCATGGAATAAATCATCGACTCTAAATGCGATAATATCAGCTGCCTTACCCGGCTCAAGTGACCCGATATCATCACGTTGCAGCACCCTGGCCCCTCCCAGGGTTGCCAATTCCAGCGCTTCGCGTGCCGAAAAACGGGCCGCATTAGATTCAAACCCGGGCCAGCCGACACGTTGCAGTAACATCGCCTGTCTGGCTTCACCCAGCAGGTGATTACCATCGTTGCTGGCAGAGCCATCAACACCCAGCCCGACCCTGACGTTTTGATCCACCATCTGTCGAACCGGTGCAATGCCAGACGCCAGAATCATGTTGCTGCTAGGACAATGACAGACGCCAGTACAGCTATGTGCCAGGGTGTTAATCTCATCTTCATCAGGATGCACCATGTGCGCAAACCAGACATCATCACCCAGCCAGCCCAGGCTATCCATATACTCGAGCGGACGCATACCAAACTTGTCCAGACAGAAACGATTTTCGTCGATGGTTTCGGCCAGATGGGTGTGCAGGTTGACGCCCTGATAGCTACGCGCCATGTTAGCACTCTGGCGCATTAATTCTGCGGTCACGCTAAACGGTGAACAGGGCGCCAGCCCTACGCGACACATGGAAAACCTTTCAGTATCATGAAAGCTTTCGATCACGCGCTGACTGTCCTGCAAGATATGTTCTTCACTGTCGCAGATATTATCCGGCGGCAGCCCACCCTGACTTTCACCCAGGCTCATACTGCCTCGTGTCGGATGAAAGCGCACACCCAGCTCAGCGGCCGCAGCAATTTCATCATCCAGACGTGAACCATTCGGAAACAGATAAAGATGGTCGGCAACCGTGGTAGCGCCCGATAAAATCAATTCCACCAGCCCCAGTTTGGCGCTGATGTAAACCGACTCTGCGTCCATCTGCCCCCAGATCGGATACAGGGTTTTCAGCCAGTCGAACAGTGATAACCCACCCGCAGTGCCAATACTGCGCGTCAGGGTTTGATAAAGATGATGATGACAGTTGATTAAACCCGGCAGCACCACGCAGCCGGAGGCGTCAATCACTTCATCAGGCTGTATCGCATGCAATTGCAGATATGCCTGCATGTCCTCCTGATTACCGATATGGACGATTTCTTTATCCCGCACCAGCAGGCTTGCATTGGCGATTTCTTCGCGCGCAGCATTCATCGTGACCAGCACATCGGCCTTTTCGATCAATAAGTAACTCATGGCGAGTCTCTCTGATAGCGGCATTCGCCCAGGATATGAGTCGCCAGAATATTGCGGTCGTCGCCCATCATCATCAGCGCGAACAGTTCATCCTGCAGGTTTTCGGCATGCTGCATACGGCGCTGCATTAACGCCGTGGCATTTAAATCGATGACGGTAAAATCAGCATCTTTACCTGCGAGGAAATTACCCAGTCGGTTTTCCAGATACAGGGCTTTTGCGCCACCCAGTGTCAGCAGATAAAAAGCCTGCATCGGCGACAGGTTATAACCCGCCATCTGGCACACCTTATAGGCTTCATTCAGCGTCTGTAACAGACTGAAGCTGGTACCACCGCCGACATCGGTACCGATAGAGATCGGCAGCTCATGCTCGATTGCCGCCTGCATATCGAATAAGCCACTACCCAGAAACAGATTAGAGGTGGGACAGAATGAAACCGCCGCACCGGAATGTGCCATACAGCTGCGGTCGTGATCATCCAGATGGATACAATGAGCATACACCGAGCGATCACCCAGCAAGCCAAAATGATCATAAACATCCAGATAGCTACGGCTCCACGGAAAAAGCTCGGCCACCCATTTCACTTCGCCATGATTTTCCGCCACATGCGACTGCAGATAAACATCAGGCACCTCATTCACCAGTTGCTGTGCTACGCGTAGCTGATCTTCTGTCGAAGTGGGCGCAAAACGCGGTGTCACTGCATAGTGCAGGCGCTTTTTATGGTGCCACTTCTCGATGAGTGCATGTGAATCGTCATAACTTGACTGTACATCATCGCGCAGAAAATCCGGTGCATTGCGATCCATCATCACCTTACCCGAAATCAGGCACATGTCCTGCGCATCAGCTGCCTGAAAAATAGCATCCACCGACTGTGGATGAATAGTCGCGAAAACCATCGCCGTAGTGGTTCCATTACGCAGTAACTGCTGGATGAAAAAATCCGCCGTATCCTGTGCAAATTCGCTGCTGGAAAATTTATTTTCAGTGGGAAATGTATAGCGTTCTAACCAGTCCAGCAATTGCGCGCCATGACTGGCGATGATATCGGTTTGCGGATAATGCACATGGCTATCGATAAAACCCGGCATGATCAGATAAGCGCTATAGTCGATGACCGCAACCTCTTCAGCAATCTGAGACTTCAACTCCTGGTAATCACCGCAATGCTGCACTTTACCCTGATCAACAATCAGCAGGCCATCGGCAAAATATCGCCAGGCCTGATCGCCAACTAAAGGATCATCGATAAAATCCAGTATGCGTGCCCTGTACGCCTTCATCTAATCTGCCTGCGACGCGCCAGCAGCAAACCAGGCGGCTATCTTTGCACGCTCGTCATCAGTCATTCCGGTTAAATTTGCGATAGGCATATAGCGATTGCCGACAGTTTCCTGAATTTTTAGTTTATGCTGCTCAATCTGTTCATCGGTTTGCAGCATGACCCCTTTTGGTGGCTGAGCAAACCCAGGCTGCGTAGGTGCCTGCGAATGACAGGGCTGACAGCGATTTTGAAAAATCGTTTTCACTTCGGAATAGCTGACCTTTCCAGTCATGGACAGATCGGGCGCAACCGGTTTCAACCACACCACCACAGCCGCAATCAGTGCGATTGCTATCAGTGGTAACAGCACATTGCCTCTCCCGCTATGTCTTAATACAAAAAACTGACGGATTAATACCCCGGCCAGCAGAATAATCGCCATTACCAGCCAGCCATATTTATGGCTATAGGTCATTGGGTAATGGTTACTGATCATCAGGAACAATACCGGCAAAGTGAAATAGGTATTGTGTACCGAACGCTGTTTACCAATGATGCCGTAGATCGGATTAGGCGTCAGACCCTGACGAATTTCCGCGACCATTTTTTTCTGTCCGGGAATGATATGAAAAAACACATTCGCCGCCATTATCGTCCCCATTAGCGCACCGACATGTAGATAGGCTGCGCGAGCACTGAAAACGTGGAACAGTAGATAACCACAGAATACGATATAGGCCAGCAGGATTGCTGCCAGCAGATTTTCATGTTTGCCAAGCAGGCGGCATAACACATCATACACAACCCAGCTCACCGCAAGGCTCATCACACTAATAGTTACGGCTTGAGTGACCGTAAGCTCCATGACAGTTTTATCTATAAGATAGCTACTGGCACCCAGCCAGTACACCACCGCCATCATTCCTATGCCGGACATCCAGGTAGTATAGGCTTCCCACTTCGACCAGTGCAGATGCTCTGACAAGGGTTCTTTTTTGGGGCCAGAGAGAAACTTTTCACTGTGATAAACCCC
Source organism: Gammaproteobacteria bacterium (assembly GCA_050288105.1). Lineage (GTDB taxonomy): Bacteria > Pseudomonadota > Gammaproteobacteria > JACNJF01. Next base: position 257,742 of record JBNKDE010000005.1, on the reverse strand, counting down.
ACCACCATGCACTGCCCATAATTCACCCGACACGCCTCGATCACTATCCAGTGACGACTTCGGTTTTCTGAGCGAAAGATCCAGCATGACAAAATAAAATGAACCACCGATCCAGGCGATACCGGTAATCAGGTGTAGCCAGCGGATTAAAAGATTGGCCCAGTCTAGCAGGTAGGATTCCATACAGTCTTCTGATTCATTGATTTAGACAGACAGCCTGAATCACATCACGCTAGGTGTTGATCGAGAATCGACTGTCTGGCTGGAGGTTTATCAAGAACAGGCCATGCGCTCAACCGAGCACATGGCCTGCACAGTTATTTCTTGGGTAATTTGCTGGTCACACCCTGAACGTAGAAACTCATTTTGCTCAGGTCAGCATCAGACATAGTATCGCCTTCTGCAACGATCACCTTACCTGACTGATCAATAACTGGACCAGCGAATGGATGTAATTTACCGGAACGTAAATCATCTTCCATCCCTGCAATCATTTGCTTGACGTCAGCAGGTATTTTGTCACTTAAAGGAGCCAGACTAACCATACCTTCTTTGTAACCACCCCAGACGTTGGTTGGTTTCCAGGTACCCGCCAGCACTTCTTTCACAATTTTGGTGTAGTATTCACCCCAGTGATGAGTTACAGCTGACAGCTGTGCATTGGGGCCATACTTGGACATATCTGAATGGTATCCGAAGGCATACACCCCTTTTTCTTCCGCAGCCTGTACTACAGCAGTTGAATCGGTGTGATGAGTCAGCACATCTGCACCCTGAGAAATCAGCGTCATGGAAGCTTCACGCTCCTTGCCCGGATCGTACCAGGAGTTTACCCAGATCACGCTCAACTCGGCATCAGGGTTCACACTACGTGCGCCCTTGATAAAGGCATTAATACCCTGTAACACTTCAGGGATTGGAAACGCAGCAACATAACCCAGTTTTTTACTTTTGGTCATCTTGCCTGCAATCACACCAGTCAGGTAACGCGCTTCATAGAAACGTGCATTGTACAGCCCCATGTTCTTACCCATTTTGTAACCGGTAGCATGGTTAAACGCAGTCTTTGGAAACTGCTTTGACACCTTTAACATGTAGTTCATGTAACCAAAACTGGTGGCAAAGATGGCCTTATCTCCGCGTTTGGCCATTTCACGGATTACTCGCTCCGCATCCGCACCTTCGGCAACGTTCTCAACATAGGAGGTTGTTACCTTGCCACCCAAAGCTTTTTCCATTTCCAGGCGTCCCAGATCATGCTGAAACGTCCAGCCTGCATCACCAATAGGGCTGACATACACGAAACTGATATTATCCACAGCCAGTGCAGTTGCAGAGCCCAGTAATGAAAACACCGCCACTGAAGCTAGCAGCAGCCTGTTTAATTTAAAAGTTAAAGACATCTTTATTATCCTCTTCTGTTATATAAAAAAATCATCGATATTGAACTTAGGGTTACAGGGCTGAAACGACATGCCCTAACTATCAGGCCGATATGGCTGGCCCAGCGAAACGGGGGAATTCAGACGTATCAGGTTCTGATTTCGGGAAATAATAACCAGTACGATGATCGTTGCCCAGTATGGCAGAGATGATAAAAACTGCGAAGGCAGATTTATATCCATCCCGGAACCCTGGATAAACAACTGCGACACCATCACACCACCAAATAAATAGGCGCCAACCATAACCCGAAAGGGTCGCCAGGTAGCAAATACCACCAGGGCGATGGCAATCCATCCACGCCCTGCCACCATACCTTCAACCCACAGCGGGGTATAGAATACCGATAAAAATGAACCGCCAATACCAGCCATGGCACCACCAAACAGGGTTGCAGCATAGCGGATACGAATCACCGAATAACCGATAGAGTGTGCAGAAGAGGGCGACTCGCCGACTGCACGCAAAACCAGACCCGCGCGGCTCTTATATAAAAACCATAACACCAGCCAGAACAAGGCCCATGAAAAATAAACCAGGAACTGCTGGTTATACAGCGCTTCACCAATGATCGGTATATCCGCTATATACGGAATACGGATGGGCGGGACAGCCTGTAGTATTTCAGACTCATAAGGCTTCCCGACGAAAGCAGACAACCCTACCCCGAAAATCGATAAAGCAAGACCGGTTGCCACCTGGTTGCCCAGCAGGCTCAAAGCCACCACCGCAAACATCAGCGACATGGCCGCTCCCGCCAGCATACCCGCCAGAATGCCCAGCCACTCGTTACCGGTATGAAAGGTTGTAATGAAAGCCGCGACAGCACCGACTGCCATCATGCCTTCCGCGCCCAGATTCAATACGCCGGATTTTTCGGCAATCAACTGGCCAAGCGCCACAATGATCAAAGGCGTTCCTGCTACCACAGTCGCAAACAGAATCGATGTAATAATATGCTGTTCCATTATGCCTGCCCTCTCATTGCGCCACCTTTTTATCAGACCAGCGTATTCGATAATTAATTAACACGTCAGCCCCCAGCAAAAACATCAGCAACATACCCTGGAATACCTTGGAGATTGATGAGGGCAGGTTCAGGTATTGCTGGGCCTGCTCACCGCCCAGGTACAACAATGCCATCAACAGGCTGGCAAAGAAGATACCGACCGGATTCAGACGCGCGACGAAAGCGACGATAATGGCGGCAAAGCCATAGTTATTCGATACATGCTCAGTCAGCTGCCCCATCGGCCCGGCGACCTCACTCATACCGGCAATACCGGCCATGCCGCCACCGCTGAGCATACCGATCCACACCATGCGTTTGGCGGAAAAACCCGCATAGCGCGCGGCATCTTTGGCCTGACCAGCTACCTGCATCTGAAAGCCGATAAAACTCCGGCTCATAAATACATACACAATAACCAGCGCGGTAAGCGCAAACAAAAAGGCCGCATTCAGACGCGTTCCCTCGATGAGCATTGGCAACAGTGCAGAATCTTCAAACATGGGCGACTGCGGGAAACCAAATCCATCAGGGTCCATCATCGGTCCGTGTACCAGCCAGGACACACCCAGTTGTGCGATATACACCAGCATCAGCGATACCAGGATTTCATTGGTTTCGAACTGGGTTTTCAGGAATGCCGGAATCATGGCCCATAACATGCCCCCTACGGCACCCGCCAGCAGCATCATCGGGAGTATCATCACACTCTCCGAATCGCTGAAATACAACGCGATCGCCGTTGCACCCACACCGCCCATAATGAACTGACCCTCAGCACCGATATTCCACACGTTGGCTCGAAAACCAATCGCCAGACCCATCGCAATCAGCATTAATGGTGTCGCCTTAAGCAATAACTCAGATACCCCGTAGAGGTCGCTTAGCGGATTAAAAAAGAATACCCGAAAGCCTTCTATCGGGTTTTTACCCAATGCTGAAAAGACAATCAGGCCGCCGATCAGGGTTAATACCACCGCAAACAGCGGCGACAGATAGCCCATCAGCTCTGAAGGCTGGGCTCTGGGTTCCAGTTTAAGCAACATCCTGCACCTCCTGTTGATCTGCATCCGGCCAGATTCCGCTCATCCAGACCCCGATTTCTTCGATAGAGGTATCTGCCGTTTTCTTCGCTGGCGATACCCGGCCATCCGCGATCACCGCCAGCCGATCAGTGATTTCGAATAACTCTTCCAGTTCTTCCGAGATCACCAGAACCGCACAGCCCTGGTCGCGTAAATCAATAATCTGCTGGCGGATAAATGCCGCTGCACCCACGTCTACACCCCAGGTAGGTTGCGCCACCACCAGCACATCAGGTAGCTGCAGAATTTCGCGCCCCATGATAAATTTTTGCAGGTTACCGCCAGACAATGAGTTCGCCAGTGAGATATCCCCACCACACTTCACATTGAATTTATCAATACACTGTCGGGCAAAGGATTTCACATCAGCAAACTGGATCAGACCATGCTTCAGCATCGAGCGATGATAGGTCGTCAGCAGGGCGTTATTGCTCAAAGACATAGTGGGGACTGCACCTCGACCCAGACGCTCCTCTGGTACAAAACACAATCCCAGTCGTCGTCGTTTGGCCGCACCCAGGTTACCCGCCTGTTCACCGCAGATCTGCACCGGGAATTTTTCAGCCAGCGGTTGCTCACCCGAGAGCGCCATTAATAACTCCTGCTGTCCATTGCCGGAAACCCCCGCAATGCCGAGGATCTCTCCGGCTCTGACTTCCAGATGCACATCCTTCAGGTCGGTGCCAAAGGGATCATCGCTGGCATGCGACAGACCCGCAAGTTTCAGCTTGACTTCGCCAGTCTGCTTGACTTCGGCATGTTCACACACCGGCAGCTCCTTACCAATCATCAAACTGGCCATGGATTCGGGGGTTTCTTCAGAGGGCACACAGGCTCCGGTAACCTTACCATTGCGCAACACAGTCGCCACATGACACAGTTCCTGAATCTCATCCAGCTTGTGACTGATGTATAAGATACTACAGCCCTCGGCGGCCAGCTGACGCAGTGTTTCAAACAGCTTGCGTACTGCGCCTGGTGTGAGCACCGAGGTGGGTTCATCCATAATCAGCAACCGAGGATTCTGTAACAGGCAGCGGATAATCTCTACTCGCTGGCGCTCACCTACAGACAGTGCATGCACCAGCCTGCGCGGATCTACCGGCAAACCATAACGCTCTGACACCTTTTCTATATCGCTGGATAATTTCTTCAAATCAGTAGCGCCTTCCAGCGCTAGCGCAACATTCTCCACCACAGTCAGGGTTTCAAATAATGAAAAGTGCTGAAACACCATACCAATTCCCAGACTGCGCGCATGCGCCGGATTCTCGATCTTCAGGCTTTCCCCCTGCCAGCAGATCTCGCCTTCATCGGGTTGCGTAACGCCGTATATCATTTTCATCAGGGTGCTTTTACCTGCACCATTTTCACCCAGTACGGCGTGGATCTCGCCCTCACGCACGTTTAATGAAACCTTGTCGTTCGCCACGACCGAAGGGTAGATCTTGCTGATGCCTTTTAATTCTAGTCGGTAAGGGCTTTCGCTCATCTCAGTTCACCACCTGCTGTAGGCTGTTATTTTGTTGTTGTGCTAACTGTTGCTGAATCTGGATAATCTGCGCACTCACTGACAGTGCTATAGCCGCCGGTTGTTTACTGTTGATACCATCAACACCGATGGGGCATCGCATACGCGATAAAGCTTGTGCCGAGATCCCGCGCGCCATTAACCTGTGCTCAAATTTTTTACGCTTGGTAAGCGAACCAATTAAACCGAAATAGTCATAATCATCACGCTGTAATATGGCTTCGCACAATCGCTGATCCAGCTGGTGATCATGTGTCATCACCAGAAAGAAACTATGCGCGGGCGCCTGCTCAATCTCTGACTCGGGTGTATCGGTACAGATCATGTTGACATTAGCAGCACAAGTTGCAGGAAACTGCTGATCACGGGTATCCACCCAATGGATACGACAGGCCTGATCGGCCAGAATTTTAACCACCGCCTGACCAACATGGCCTGCACCAAAAATCATAATGTCAAAACGATTATCGAAAATCGGGTCAAACAAATAACGCGCGCTTTGCTCATCGCTATTCATCCCAATCACTGCAGCACTCTGGTGATTACGCAGGTAGTCCCGGGCCTGCTTTAGCACCGACATACTCAGGCACTCCCCGCTAGTATTCATCGCACGAGACTCACTTACCAGATAGCGCTGCTTCTGATCATCCAGTGAAATTAACTGAATAAATGCCTCCTGTGTCGCCTGCATTGTTTGTAACTGTTGTAATGCTACGCAGCCTTTTTCAAAACGCTCAAACATCAGTGTGACTACACCACCACAGCATTGCCCCAGACCTGCGCCCAGGGTAAAACGCTGAACATGACTTTGTTGCACATCCGTTAGCAGTTTACGTGCAATATCCATGGCCTGGAATTCAAGATTACCGCCGCCAATAGTGCCCCAGCTCAATTGGCCAGCGACCAGCATTCGCGCACCCGCCTCGCGTGGTGTAGAGCCCTTAATCGATGCCACCGTTACCAGCACCGCCGCTGGCTGCGTTTGCAATAAATGTCCCAGTGCTTCAATCCAGTCAGCCATCGTATTGTTCTCGACAATGATCAACTGCTTTCAATATTTCTTCTGCGGTCGCTGGTGCATTCAATGGCGGATTGATACGGTAATCTGCCACGCTGGCAACCGCATCCCTGATCGCGAAGAATGCAGAAAAACCTAACAGCAATGGCGGCTCACCGACCGCCTTAGAGCGCAGGATACTGTCCTTAACATTACTGTTTTCAAACAGCGCCACATGGAATTCTGCCGGTACATCAGCAGCAGAAGGAATCTTGTAGGTAGATGGCGCATGTGTCGTTAAACGACCCTGCTCATTCCAGACCAGCTGTTCCGATGTCAACCAGCCCATGCCCTGAATATAAGCGCCTTCCACCTGCCCCTGATCGATTGCGGGATTGATCGAATTTCCGGCATCGTGTAACAGGTCAGCGCGTAATAACACGGCTTCACCAGTTAGCGTATCTATCGCAACCTCGCTTACCGAGGCACCATAGGCGAAATAGTAAAATGGACTACCGGTCAGGCTATCCTTATCCCAGTGCAGTCCCGGCGTTTTATAAAAACCGTCTGACCACAGCTGCACACGCGCCTGATAGGCCAGCAGCACCAGCGCTTCAAAGCTCATGGACTGACCTGCAAAGTTCACCTGCCCCTGATTAAACTCAACCTCTGCAGCCGTAACCGAATAGTGTTCACAGATAAAATCTACCAGGCGCTGTCTAATTTGCCTGGCCGCATCCTGCGCCGCCTTACCATTCAGATCAGAACCCGTAGACGCGGCTGTAGCGGAAGTATTCGCCACCTTACTGGTGTCAGCCGCTGTAGCTCTGACCCTTTTTACAGAAATACCAAGTTCACCCGCAACAACCTGCGCAACCTTGGTATTCAAGCCCTGGCCCATCTCGGTACCACCATGATTCACCAGTACCGAGCCATCGGTATACACATGCACCAACGCACCTGCCTGATTGAAGTGAACCACGTTGAATGAAATCCCAAATTTAACCGGGGTAAATGCCAGTCCTTTCTTGATTACGGGAGAGCTTTTATTAAACTCGATAACCTGCTGACGGCGTCTGCGATAATCGCTACTTTTCTCCAGCTCATCCACCAGCTGGTGAATAACGTTATCCTCAACCAGTTGACCATAAGGGGTGATGTTGTTTGACTCTGTCCCGTAAAAATTCAGCTTGCGCACATCCAGCGCATCTACACCCAGCTCGCGTGCAATATTATCGATAATATATTCAGTAGCAAATGCCCCCTGCGGGCCACCAAAACCCCGGAATGCGGTATTTGACTGAGTATGGGTTTTGCAACAACGCGCACTGATATCCACCTGCGGCATAAAATAGGCATTATCCACATGACACACGGCGCGTGTTGCTACCGGGCCAGACAGATCTGCAGTACATCCCGCGCCTACCAGCATCTGCAGACGCAGAGCCTGCAATCTGCCCTGGGCGTTATAGGCCACCTCGTAATCGTATTCAAAATGATGCCGCTTACCGGTCATCATCATATCGTCATCCCTGTCCAACCGACATTTAACTGGACGATTTAATTTTGACGCAGCCAGTGCAGCCGCGCAGCAGAATAATGCTGACTGTGATTCTTTGCCACCAAAGCCCCCTCCCATGCGGCGCATTTCCACCAGCACCTGGCTGGCATCACGTTGCAGCATATGCGAAATCAACTGCTGCATTTCACTCGGGTGCTGAGTAGAGGTATAGATTTGCAAACAGTCATCTTCTTTGGGTATTGCATAGGCAATCTGTCCTTCCAGGTAAAAATGTTCCTGACCACCAATTGCAAACTGCCCACTAGCACTTAGCTCAGCCTGCGCCAGCGCATTGTCAAAACCATCGGAAGTCAGCCGCATATTGGGAATCACGTATTGCTGTTGCCTGTCTGCTTCACGTACCGACAGTATTGCCGCAAGCGGTTCGTATTCCACCTTTGCATGCTTTAATGCTTTACGTGCATTCAGGTAGCTATCCGCCACCACCATAAACACCGGCTGCCCGAGATACTGTACTTCGCCATCGGCTAGAATCAGGTCGTCATGTAAAATCGGGCCACAGTTATTGGAGCCTGGAATATCTGCAGCAGTAAAGACCGCCTGCACACCCCTGGCCTGTAGCACGTCACTCAGGTCCATATTGACGATGCGAGCATGCGCATGCTCGCTGACATATAGCGCTGCATACAGGGTGCCTGACAGCTCAGCAATATCATCGGTAAAAATCGCTTCACCGCTAACATGTAAATGTGCGGATTCATGTGCTACAGCACGGTTTGATTGATTAATCACCGTCATCTCACCACCTGCTGTAAATGGGATACCTGCAGGGGTAGCTCTACCCGGTCATCGATAATCTGCAGGTAAAATCGCTGCAACAAGTTTTTCGCTACGCGTTGTCGGTAACTCGCCGAGGCACGCATATCGGAAAGTGGCGAAAAATCTTCATCCAGTTTGCTGCAGGCCTGATCGATCACCCGCTGCTGCCACGGTTGCCCCAGTAGTGCCGCCTCACAGGCCATTGCACGCGCAGGGATTGCCGCCATGCCACCAAACGCAATGCGCACATGTTGAACCACCTTATTCTCATCCAGCCCGACAACAAATGCTGCACACACTGCCGATATATCCTGGTCATAGCGCTTGCTCACCTTGTAACTGGCCAGCTGATAGTTGTTGAGGTTTAAAGGAATGCGTATCGCCTGCACAAACTCACCTTCGCGCAGGTCTTTTTGCTGATACCCAAGATAGAAATCTTCCAGCTTCAGGCTGCGCTCATTGCGTCCCTGACGTAATACGATTTCACTTTGCAGTGCAATCAGTATCGGCATGGAATCCCCAATGGGAGAGCCATTTGCTACATTCCCCACCAGTGTTGCAGCGTTGCGCACTGGCATCGAAGCAAAGCGCCTGAACAGATCTTCCAGTTCCGGGTAATAAGGCTGGATTGCATTGAAGGCATCGCTCACGCTGACCGCTGCTGAAATGGTGATTGCCTGAGCGTCGATGTTGATTGTCTTTAAAGACTCTACCCCGGACAGAGCAATGATGGTGGGTAATTCACGCAGTTGCTTGTTGATCCACAAACCAACATCCGTATTACCGGCTACCAGAGTCGCTTTGGGATACTGTTGGTACAGCGCCGCCAGAGAGTCCAGCGTGCTCGGTGCAAAATACTGCAGATCGTCATGCTGGATTTGAAGCGTTTTATCATTGCGCAATGCACGCAACTGATCGACCAGAGCCTGCTCTTCAGGCTCTATCGGCTGCTGCGCGGTAGCCGCTGTGGAAATCCAGCCATGCGGGACCGAGATAGTAGACATTTGCTCAGCCGCCTGAATGATCGGCTTATAACCAGTGCAACGACACAGGTTACCGGACAAGGCATCGTTGATCTGCACCCGACTGGGTGAAGCATTGGTTTTGAACAACGCAAACAGCGACATCACAAAGCCGGGGGTACAGAAACCACACTGAGAGGCGTGGTTATCCACCATCGCCTGTTGCACCGGATGCAGACGCCCGTTGTTGAGGGATTTCAATGACTCGACAGTAAACAGTGCCTTGCCATGCAACATGGGCAGCAACTGGATACAGGCATTAACACTACGCAGCTGTATGCGATCGTTGACCAGTTCACCTACCACTACGGTACAGGCACCACAATCACCCTCGGCACAGCCTTCTTTGGTGCCGGGTCGATGCGCCTGTTCGCGCAGATACTGTAATACCGAAAGCGTGGGATTAAAATTACTTAGCTGGGTTACAACACCATCCAGTACAAATTGCACTACTGTCTGGATGTCTTGATCGATTTCAGTAGCGCCCATCTGCTAGCTCCCCCGATAAGTTGAGTAACTCCAGGGAGAAACCAACAACGGTACATGATAGTGCTGGCTACTATCAGCGATACCGAAGCGGATGATCACCTGCTGCACGAAAGCAGGATCTGGCAACTCGGCACCCAGGCGGGAGAAATATTCATCAGCGTGAAATATCAGTTCGTAAACACCCTGTTCGAATGCTTCATCCTGCAACAGGGGTTCATCCAGCCGCCCATCATGATTGGTGGAGGATTGCCGGATCAGTTCTCTTTGCGAGCCTTTCAGACGATACAGCTCTACCCTGACATTGGCCGCCGGGCAGCCGTTTGCTGTATCCAGAACATGCGTTGTTAAACGCCCCATTTTTAACTCCCCTGCTGATCTGATTCACAGAATTCGAACAAGCCTACAATATTGTTAACAATAATGCATCAGATTGTTGACAATATTTTTGGATCAACCGATGATCTCATCATGAAACAGGAAGATCTAATATTTCAATCGATAGAACAGGCAATCAGCGAACACCGCCTGACCCCCGGCACACGCCTGCGCGAAGCGCAGCTGGCAGATATTTACGGCGTTAAACGCGGACTGATTCGTAAGGTACTGGCGAAATTAGCGCACAACAAGCTCATCGAACATCTGCCCAATATTGGTGCCCAGGTAGCCCAGCCCAGTGCAAAAGAAGGGCGCGATCTGTTTGCAACACGACGCATTCTTGAGAATTCCGTCATTATGTCTTTATGCGGCAACATCAGCGCAGAGCAAATTCACCAACTCAAGCTGCTACTCATGGAAGAGCAAAAAGCCTATGAAAATGGCAATAACCAGCTCGGTGTGAGACTCTCGGCAGGCTTTCATAAATTACTCGCCGAACTGGCAGGCAATCGAGTGACAGAGAAATACCTGGTTGAAATCATTAATCGCACACCGCTGGTGATGATTTCTACACTGGGCCAGGTGCCGCCCAATGGTTGCGTTAACCATGAACACAAGGACATTGTTCAGGCGCTGGCAGACAACGATTGTGAAAAAGCGCGCCAGATGATGGATGAACACCTGTCACATCTGGAAAAAATGTTTAATATAGAGAAGGCAAAACCACAATCTGATCTGGCCGAGATACTAAAATGAGCAAAGATTACCCGAGGGATCTGGTTGGATACGGTCCCAACCCACCACAGGCGATGTGGCCAAATGGCGCGCAGATCGCGGTACAGTTTGTACTGAATTACGAGGAAGGTGCAGAAAGCTGCGTGCTGCACGACGATGATACCTCGGAAAGATTCCTTTCAGAAATTATCGGCGCTGAACCCTATTATGATCGGCATATGAGTATGGAATCCATGTATGAATATGGTTCCAGAGTTGGTGTATGGCGCATACTACGTGAATTCCAGAAACGTTCATTACCGCTGACGATATTCGCGGTTGCCGAAGCCCTGCAACGCAACCCTGAGCTGATCCCACATCTGCAGCAACTGGGACACGAAATAGCCTGTCATGGCCTGCGCTGGATTCACTATCAGAAAATCGATATCTATACCGAACGCGCACATATGCAACAGGCGGTATCGATATTTAACAACCTGCTGGGTGAAATGCCACTGGGCTGGTACACCGGTCGTGACAGCCCCAACACGCGTAGCCTGGTAGTGGAACACGGCGGTTTCCTGTATGACTCGGATTACTATGGTGACGACCTGCCCTTCTGGACCCTGGTCGACCTGCCCGAACCCGAGTTACCGCCCAGACCGCATTTAGTCGTGCCCTATACACTGGATACCAATGACATGCGTTTTGCCACAGCGCAGGGTTTTAATACTGCGGAACATTTTTTTAATTACCTGCGTGACAGCTTCGATGTACTGTACGCCGAAGGCGAACAGACGCCCAAAATGCTGTCCATCGGGCTGCATTGTCGTCTGATCGGCCGCCCGGGACGATTCGTCGCGTTACAGCGCTTCCTGGATTACATCCAGTCGCACCCCAATGTATGGATCTGTCGTCGCGTCGACATCGCCCACCATTGGGTTAATCAACACCCATTTCAGGGATAAGCAGGAATAGCTATGCCGACGTTGCAGCAACTCAACCAGTTACCCGATGCCGAATTTATTGCCACACTGGGCGGGATTTTTGAACATTCGCCCTGGGTTGCTGAACGCGCATTACCCTTTCGCCCCTTCGCTTCGGTCGAACAGTTGCATAGTTGCATGTCAGATATTGTGCAGCAAAGTAGCAACGAAGAGCAGCTGGCGCTGATTCGAAACCATCCCGAGCTGGCCGGCAAGGAAGCGCAGCGTGGCGAACTGACCGATGACTCGCGCAACGAGCAGGCAGGCGCGGGATTAAACCATTGCAGCGCCGATGAATTAAAACAATTACGTGCGCTGAATCAACAATATTTAGACAAATTTGGCTTTCCGTTCGTCATTGCGGTCAAAGGCCTGAGCCGATATGACATCCTGGCAGCAATTGACTTTCGCGTACAGAGAACCGCTGAAGAGGAATTCGCAACCTGCATTCAACAGATCTCACGCATCGCTAAATTTCGACTGCAAGACCTGTTGCAGAATTAGCATTACGCAATTCCAGGCTTTACGATACCATCGGATTCTTTAGCACAAAGCTCGCCTACCTCCCTCATGTCAGCAATTAAAAATTTACTCGACGCATCCCAGGTACACCCTGAATGGAAACCCCTGCTGGAAAACGCACTTGCGCATATGGACCAGGACTATCTGCAGAGTTTGCTCGATGACCCACACTGGCTGCCCGGCCCGAATAAGATCTTCCACGCGTTTCAGCGTGACTTAAAAAACTGCCGCTTTATCCTGTTTGGTGAATCCCCCTATCCGCGCAGGGAATCCGCCAATGGCATCGCATTCTATGATGCGGCCGTCTCTGCAATATGGTCAGAGTCCGGCTTGAGCAAAGCGGTTAATCGCGCCACTTCATTGCGAAATATCTTCAAAACGGCGCTGCTTGCTGAAAACCTCATTACACCGACGGACGATGCAAAAGTCACCCAGGACATGATTGCCGCAGTGGATAAATCAACCTTAATCAGCACCCTGGCCGAGCTATTTGACGCCCTGCATCAACGCGGGTTTCTATTGCTTAACGCCACCCCGGTATTGAACCACAGTGCTAATGTGAATAAGGAGTCCCGTTACTGGACAGCCTTTATTAAGCAACTCCTGAAGGCCATAAAATCGCATTGCGCACACCCGCCCACGTTACTGTTATGGGGAAAAATTGCTGAAAAAATAACCGCATTACCCGAGTCAAACGACTACCACATCATCAGTAGCGAACACCCCTATAATGTTTCCTTTATACGGAATCAGGACATGCTGAAACTGTTTTCCGAATTGAGGTTACTGCACCAGATTAACTCATAATGCACAATCATATTGCAACGCAGTATGAGATTTCACTTAAATTTCATTTTGTAGCTGTTACATTTTACAAAGCGAAACATTTTGATATACCTTGCCCGAGGTTTAAGAAACCACCTCAAACCTGACGAGTTTTGCCTGGGTACTTTTTGCTGCTGACAGCAGCAGGATTTTGACGACTCGAGGCTGGCAATTCTCATTACTATTTTTGCAGGATAAAAATATGACCGAAGCCAAGAAGATGGAGTCCGACCTGATATATCAGCTGGATGACCGCCCACCACCAGTCGAGTCGTTTTTTGCGGCATTACAACATGTTCTGGCCAGCCTGGTCGGCATCATGACACCGCCCCTCATCATCACCGGAGCACTAGGTCTGGATATCGCAGACTCTGCTTATATCATCAGCATGTCTTTATTTGTCTCAGGTGTTGCCACCTTTATCCAGGCAAAACGTATCGGGCCGGTAGGATCCGGTTTACTCAGCGTGCAGGGCACCAGTTTTGCCTTCCTCGGTCCGATAATAGGCGCAGCAATGGCAATCAAGGCAAATGCCTCCGCTGAAGCTGCACTGGCCACACTTTTTGGTGTCATTATCGCTGGCTCCTTTATCGAAATGTTTCTCAGCCGCTTTTTGCATCTGGCGAAAAAGATTATTACGCCTGTAGTCACCGGTGTGGTAGTAATCCTGATAGGACTTACCCTGATCAAGGTGGGACTGATCTCTATAGGTGGCGGTTTCTATGTCATGACCAAGATTCCCGATGCCTTTGCCAGCCTGCAAAACCTGGGTATTGCTGGCCTGGTACTCGCCATAATCCTGTTCTTCAACATGAGTAAGAATCCGCTGCTGCGTATGAGCTCCATTGTGATCGGATTAGCCGTCGGTTATGTGCTGGCCAGTTTTCTGGGCATGGTGAATTTTTCAAAGCTGGAAAACCTCAGTTATTTCAGCGTACCTGTGCCGTTCAAATATGGTCTGGATTTTAGCTTCGCTGCATTTTTACCGATCGCAATAATCTACCTGATCACCGCAGTAGAATCGATTGGCGACCTGACCGCGACGTCAATGATTTCGCGCCAACCGGTCGAAGGCGATACCTATATGAAAAGAATCAAGGGCGGAGTGCTGGCGGATGGCATCAACTCTGCTCTGGCAGGAATATTCTGCACCTTTCCCAACACCACTTTCAGCCAGAATAATGGTGTCATTCAGCTTACCGGTGTAGCCAGCCGCTATGTCGCCTTTTTTATTGCAGGAATCTTTATTCTACTCGGGCTGTCCCCCATCCTGGCAGGTGTGTTCCGCATCATGCCAGAACCGGTTCTGGGGGGAGCAACCATTCTAATGTTTGGCACCGTAGCAGTAGCGGGTATTCGCATTCTTGCGACACAGCAGTTGGGGTCACGCGAGATACTTATTGTCGCGGTGTCTCTGGGTATCGGACTGGGAGTTACCATGGTGCCAGATATCCTGAAAAATATCGCTCCGGAAGAGATTAAGAATGTATTCTCTTCTGGCATCACGGCAGGCGGATTATCTGCCATCTTCCTCAGTATGGTTTTACCGCACAGGAAACCCTCCGACTCAGCATCCTGACTCCGCTCCGGTTTTGGTGCCGGAGTCAAACATCCAGCCTGGCGGCGAACTGAAGTCCCTGTCGTTACAGGGACTGACTTGGGTTCTTTCCCTTTGGTTTTTACGGTTTATCAAACCTATTTGGTGCATACGTCACATGAATTCGCATTATTCCTGTGCCACGAATTTAGACCTTAACGGGATATCTCAAAGCTGATAAAACCAAGTCACTGAATTTATTAAATAAAAATAAGTCGGCACAGGAAGTGACTATTATTAAGTGAGGTTTCTCTTATTAAGTCTGCCTTTTACCTCAAATTCCTCCTTTTTTGCCCCAGTTTACCGGGGCTTTTTTTTGCCGCATGACAGCACCTTAATAATTGCCTAAGCGGGTCAGGCGTGAGATAGTTTCCAGGCTTGCCAACACCACATTTATCTATGAGAAAACATCAAAATGCGAATAGTCGAAATTAATCAACAGCCTGTCGAACTGTATAAAATACTGAAATTTGAAGGCATGAGCGCAAGCGGAGCTGATGCCAAAAGCGTCATTGCAGAGGGATTAGTGAAGGTCAATAACATTACCGAAACCCGCAAACGTAAAAAAATAATTGCGGGAGATACCATAGAATTTGGCGATGAGAAAATCCTGATTAAGCTTCAGGGATAAAACAGGCCTCAAGCAACCGCTCCCTGCCAGCACAGGACCGCCACTTCAGAAACTGACCTAATGCCCCCTGGTGAAGAGCGCACCTGATTTTGTTACACCCCCATTGAATTTATCAATAAAAAATACTCTTGATAAACCCAGACGACTTGTAGATACCTAATGAGAAAGAAGCTATAAGAGGGAAAAACAGGATCAGTTGCGCAGCTATTTCGAATCCTTTTTCTTTTTCTACATCTTCATCTTCACTAACCTCGACATCATCTTCCTGGCTGGATGATTCCTCAGCCTCAGTGTCTGGTAAAAAAGCAAATAACAGGGTTGCTATTACACCAAGGCCAATTAAACCGATATAAACATATTGCCAGGACTCAGTTTCAATTGGATAAAAGAATACTGCCAGAACAAACGCCGCACAGATAAATGCAAGATGTGTCGATATGAAGTCAAGTCCGAATTTTACTCGGGACCCAAAAGTTGAATAAACCATGGCATAGCAACTTGCCATCCAGATAAATAGTAATCCGCCCCACCACTCAATCTCGGTTAACATTTCACATCCTCTACTTCTTCGACATCAGTTTCATCATCTATGTCATCACCAAATTGGGCGCTTACCTTCTGGATATATATCAACGGTAAGATCACCATCAACAAGATGGTTAACACAACCCAAAGCCACACCCCCTTGAAAAGCAGAATAGTAACAACGCCAAATAACGTCGCATGCAGCAAGCCTTTACCCGCTGCGCGCAATACCCCTACAGACTTTGCCAACTCAATCGGGTTTTTACCGGTTTCTTTTGCGATATTTGCCAATTCAAGCATGGCGTTCATCATCTCAGCAGAATCCTCGCGCTGCTTAGCTTCCATTTCTATCAACTTATCTATAGAACAGGGGCGAGGATAGCCATCATTTCCAGATTCCTGTAAATCCATTTCAAAAGCTTCATTAACAATTGCTTTTATTTCCCTGTTTTTCTCACATACCGAGTCTTTATCCAACAATATTCCGTCCATAAAATAGAACTGCGATATTTCGCCAACCTGATCATAAAACACTTCAAGACAGGCAACTCTCAAACCAGCATCAAAAAGCTGCTTGAGTACATCCAGTGGCAAGTCGTAGTGCGAACTGGAATCATAATCTAGCCGAATAAATTTCTTATTTGGTGTTATAGAATGGTTGAACCAGTCTTCATTCCAGGCTTTTGAGATATTCACCTTCAACTGTTTGGAAAACTCATCTATCTTTTCAGCATTAGCTGCTTCCAGCTGTTTAAACATAGCAAGACAGTTCTTGCCCAATTCAGCATTGTCGAAAAAGAGCAATAACTTATGAGAATTCTGTGACATGAGAAAACATCCTTATTCAAGAGGGCTAATTAGATTTGCGTTCGAGTATAGAACCTAAGGCACTTAATAGAATTGCGTCAGGTCAATTTTTGGAACCTCTGATCGAATCACGAATCGGCATCTTGACGCATTAGTTCTTTACCAAAACTCGTACTTACCTCACCGCTCTCAGGACATTTTCCTCAAGGCCTGTCGATCAATCTTATCAGATCCGGTTTTCGGCAGTGTATCCAGATAAACTACTTCACGCGGATATTTATGCGGCAGTAATTTATGCTTGGCAAAATTCTGTAAAGCGAGCGTCATACTGGCATCGGCTTCTGCCCCGTCCACCAGTGATACCCATGCCTTCAGGGTCAGACGCTGGTCTGCGAGGGCGATCGCCTGCACACAAGATTCCTTGACCTGTGGATGTTCATTCAAAGTCAGCTCTATCTCCAGCGGGTATACCCACTGCCCTGACACCTTTACCAGGTCATCAGCACGGCCTTTGAAAAAATAATAGCCATCTTCATCCATCACAAAGCGATCACCCGTCATGATCCAGCCATCCTGCACGGTCTCTGCGGTCTTGTCGGGACGATTCCAGTAACTTTCCAGGCCGGACAGTCCGCGTACGTACATCACGCCCTCTTCACCCACCGCGGCTTGCCTGCCTTCGGCAGTCATCAGCTTAATCGCATAGCCCGGCACCACTCGACCGGCTGAGCCGGATTTCTGCAGTTTCTGATCATTGCTCAGGTAGATATGCAGCATTTCGGTCGAACCCAGGCCTTCGATAATGCTCAGGCCGAATCGTGCTTTCCAGGCCGATGATATTTCCTCTGAAAGAATCTCTGCCGCAGACAGGCATAACCTGACCGAACTCAGATCTGCATCCTTAACCGCCTCACTGTGCATCAATGCCGTGTACAGTGTCGGTAAACCAAACACGGCTGTAGGCTTGAACCTGGCGATGGTTTGGAACACCCGCTCCGGTGTGGGTCGGCCGGACAATAGCACCACGGCCGCAGCCCGGCTCATAGGAAAGGTGACAGAGTTACCAAAGCCATAGGCAAAGAATATCTTGGGGATGGAAAAACAGATATCTTCTGGCCCTAACTGCAGCACATCGGCCGCATAGGTTTGCGCAGTATAGGGTGCATCTTCGTGGCGATGAATCACACCCTTGGGGCGCCCGGTGGACCCGGATGAATACATCCAGAATGCCGCATCGCGACGTGACGTTGGGTATTCATCCAGCTGTGTTTTTTCATCCGCCCAGGGACGTTCAGCGGTAATGGCAACCACCCGGCAGGGCAGCTCAGTAATCACCGAGTCAGGCAACATATCCTTAAAAGCAGTGGATACTATCGCTGCGCTTGCGGCACTGTCTTCAAGGAAAAACTGGATCAAATCAACAGGCGACAGGGTATTGGTCAGGATCGGCACCAGGCCTGCTCGCATGGCGCCCATAATCGCAGCCGGATAAGCCGGCTCGTCATCCATTAGTAGCAGTACTCGATCTCCGGGCTCACTGTAGCGCCTGAGATAATGACCGATTCTTGCCGCTTCTTCAGCCAGTGCTGCATAGCTCCAGCTGCCTGCATCATGCAGGATGGCAGTTTTTGATGCATGTTCGGGCAGATTATCCCATAACAGGCGTGAAGCATTGTATTGTTCAGGTAGCGTAAAGTTGACCGCCTGGGCCAACTGGTCAATAGATGGTTCTTTCATTTTGCTTACTCTTTTATTTCAGGCGCTTGAACACGCTCTTTTTTATTTCAACTTCAGGCTGCTTGAGCCCGTCATTACGCCGCAGCGCTAATCTCAATGCCATGCGCCTCAAGACCCGCAGCGAACTGCGGAGACATTTGTCGGATTTGACTGGCCGTCAAACGATTGGATCGCATGATATAGCTACGCGCCAGTTCCCAGGGCTCCAGCTTCATATGTTCACCAAAGCGCTCATACCACAACGCCGAAGTGGTTGCCGCAGTACACAGCTTTTCCATAATCGGCTGGCGTTGTTGTTGATATAGAGGCAGGGCTCTGGCGATATCGCCATCGACTGCTTTCATAGCACTCACTAGAGCAATAACATCTTCCATCGCCAGCCGCGTACCGGAGCCTATGGAATAATGCGCCGTATGTAGCGCATCGCCCACCAGCACCCGGTTGCCGTTGTACCATCGGCGGTTGGTCAACACAGGAAACTGGCGCCAGAACGAGTTATTGTTAATCAGGCGTGCTCCATCCAGCGTGTCGGCAAAGATTTCCTCGCACACCGCGCGGTATTCAGGTTCTGACATATAGGCAAAGCCTGCCTTTTTAAAAGCGGCTTCATCACACTCCACCAGGAAGGTGCTTTTATCCGGCGCATAACGGTAATGATGCGCATTGAAAAAACCATACTGGCTTTCCTTAAAGGTCTGGGTAAGCGCTTCAAACGGACGGTCCGTGCCATACCAGCAAAAGCGATTATGGATGTGATACATAGTTTCGCCAAAAGCCTGCGGAGACTCTGCGCGCACCAGAGAATTCAGGCCATCTGCGGCTATTACCATATCGCAGTCATCAAACACCGACAGGTCATCGATACGTGTATCGTAAAGCGGATGCACATCAAACTGCGCGGCACGTTGCTGTAACAATAGCAACAGCTCTAAACGGCCAATCGCGCTAAAACCAATACCATCAATCGCAACGGTTTCACCTTTATGATTAATGCGAATATCAGACCAGGTCTGCATATGGGGTTCGATCAAGTCTGCAGTTTCCGGGTCATCCTGGCGCAGGAAAGCGAGCGCCGTTTCAGAAAAAACCACACCAAAGCCCCAGGTCACGTCTGCCGGACTTTGATCGAATATCTTGATTTCAGCGGCAGGGAAAGCCTGCTTGATCAGAATAGATGCATACAGCCCAGCTGGACCCGCACCGAGAATACCTATTTTCATCTCATCCTCCGCTATTTGTATTTTCGTATTGGGCAATTTATTACGCATTGCATAATATTTGTCAAGCACTATAATTCATCCATCTTGAAAAAATGAGGCAAAAAAATGCATTTTAAGCTGCCAAGAACCATTGAATGGGGAGATTGTGATGCCGCAGGTATCGTCTTCTATCCCAATTATTTTCGCTGGATGGATGCGGCTTTCCATCAAGTTTGTAGCCAGTTAGGCTTTAGCCAACGTAGCTTTCAAACCGACTTTGGCTGCCTGGGCACTCCCCTGGTGGAATCAACACTGTCCTTTAACTTACCTGCCACCTATGGTGAACAGCTCAGCATTAGTCTCGAATTTATTGATATAAGCCGCGCAAGCTTTGGGGTTAGCTACGAGTTTGAACGCGGCAATGATAAGATTGCGGCAGGTAAAGAAATTCGCGTATTTGTGCACAAAGATGACAGTGGCCGTATTGCAGCCACCGCCATACCCGACCCATTCAGGTCCGCCATTACCGCAGAATAACAACCCACTCCGAACACAGGCAGGGACTATCATCATGAGTAACGAAAACAGCCAGCGCTCGCGCGGCGTGCAGTCGGTCGTGGTATCGATGCAGGTACTGCGTGCGGTCGCCGAGGCCGGCGGACCGGCGGGATTATCCGAAATTTCACAGCGCTCAGGCATGGCTGCTGCCAAGGTGCATCGCTATCTGGTAAGCCTGATCGAATCCGAGATGGTTGTACAACGCAAAAGCGGTACTTATGACCTTGGCCCCGCGGCGGCGGCAGTAGGTATTGCGGCGGTCGCGCGCGTGGATGTGATCAATCGCGCCGCCGATGCCTTACCAGAACTGGTAGAAAGCACAGGCTGCACAGCCATGCTCAGCGTACTGGGCGCGATGGGTCCTACCGTAGTGCGCTGGGAGCGGATCTACCCCCCGCTAATCACCGCGCTGGGGGTAGGCACAGTACTGCCCGTACTACACTCCGCTACCGGAAGGGCATTCCTGGGCTGGCTGCCGCAACAGGTGATCTATCCCTATATCCATAATGAACAGACTGGATTTAGCGAGCAGCAGATCGAGCAGATACGCAATGAAGTACGCAGCAATGGTATTGCAGAGGCACGTGAGATTTACATTCCCGGCCTGTATGCGCTGGCCGGTCCGGTACTCGATATGCAGGGTCAGGCTGAGGCCGTGGTAACCCTGATTTCTACAGATACCGCTCTGGTTGCAAAAGATGCACCACAACGTGAACAACTAAAAGCGTTTCTCGGACTACACAAACTGTCCGGCACACCAGCCTGATGACCAGGCCCATTGCAGGTTATAACCACCCAACCAGCCGGTGACATCCAGCACTTCGCCGATAAAATACAATCCAGCATGATTGCTGGCTTCCATCGTCCTTGAGGATATCGCATCACAGTCCACACCACCGCGTGTCACCTCTGCCACCCGGTAACCTTCGGTTCCGGCGGGTTTGATCTGCCAGCTTTTTAACTGCCTGGTAAGCCGACTGAAAGCAGGCGTAGTCAACTGATTTAGTGGTGTCAGCGCGTCTGCATCTTCCAGCAGAACTGCCACCATCCTGTGCGGCAACCATTGTGCGAGGAAAGTTTTCAGTTGTTGCTTCGGGTGTTGCTGAAGCGCTTCTTCAATCGCCTGCGTCAAATCAACATCAGGCAACCAGTCAATATCTACTACATCACCGGGATACCAGTAGTTAGATATCTGCAAAACAGCAGGGCCACTTAAACCTCGATGCGTAAACAATACATTTTCGCGAAAGCTTTGTCCGTTGCAGCGCACCTGCGCATCTACCGCAATCCCTGAAAGAGCCGCATAAAGGCTTTTATCCTGAGGTTGCAGGGTAAAAGGTACCAGACCCGCAGAGGCCGGCCATACCTTGATCTGAAACTGTTCAGCAATCCTGTAACCCAAGGGGGTGGCTCCTGCAGTTGGGATAGATAAACCACCACTGGCGATCACTAATGATTCACATTGCCATTTTTCATGCTCTCCCTGCACGATATATGAACCCGATTTTGCTCGTTGAACCGTAACTACCTGAGTTTTGAGGCTGATGCTCACAGCAGCCTGCGCGCACTCCTGCAGCAACATATCAAGAATATCCTTTGAGCTATCATTACAAAACAATTGCCCATGTTCACGTTCATGGAAAGGTATCTGGTATTGCTGCACCAGTGCCAGAAAATCCCACTGCGTATAACGCGACAATGCCGACTTGACGAAGTGCCTGTTGTGCGACAGGTAGTTTTCAGCACTGACCTCGTAGTTGGTGAAATTACATTTACCCCCACCCGCCATACGGATCTTGTTGCCTGGCTTTCTTGCATGCTCCAGCACAATGACCCGGCGCCCACGCTTACCCGCCTGTATTGCGCACATCAGGCCAGCAGCACCAGCCCCAATTATGATCACGTCGGTCGTATTCACCGCAGGGTTTCCAAAAAACCTGCATTATATGCGCAGGGGCTTTGCCGTGCTGGACGAATTACCCGGACCATTTCCCGGCAATCACATCGATGATATTAGCCAAACAGATAGTGACTCATACCCAGGTTGCCATAGGCAAAGCTATGATGAATACGTTTACCCGGCTGGTGACGGCCAGCAGCCGCCCAGGCCACAATAATAGGGACATAGTGCTCGATGCTTGGATGGGCGCGCTGAAAATCAGCGGGAAATTTCTCGGGTGAAATCAGGTTATCAAACTGATTTTCTTCGATTGACTGCCTCAACCACTCTTCAAAATCCGTAGCCCAGGGATCAGTAATACCCGTTGCATTCATTTCAGACAGGTTATGCAAGGAGCCCCCGGAACCCATGATCAGCACCCCCTCATCCCGTAGTGCTTGCAATGCCTCACCCATCTCGACCTGCTGTTGCAGCGATCCGGCTGGTAACGAGACCTGCACGACCGGAATATCCGCCTCGGGGTACATCAACATCAGGGGGACCCAGGCGCCATGATCCAGCCCTCTGGAATCATCCAGCCTGGCCTCAATACCGCGCTTGCTGAACAAATCAGCAATGCGCTGTGAAAGCGCTGTATCACCCCGCGCCGGGTATTGCTTCTGGTAAAGCTCGTCGGCAAAGCCGCCGAAGTCATGAATGGTGCCGAGTTGCTCTGAATTGCTAATACCCACTGGCGAATCTATCCAGTGCGCAGAGACCACCACGATAGCCTGTGGTCGTGGTACCTGCTCGCTCAACTTCCTGAGCGAACGGGTATCCTCTGCTTCGATTTGCAGCACCCTGGGTGAACCATGCGATACAAACAGTACCGGTAATCTGGATTTATCGCTCATTACAGGTCTTTATGCGCACCATCACAAAATGGCTGGCCAGCGCTTTGCTTACAACCACAAAGATAGACGGTTTCTGTTTTTTCAGCGGTAAAAGCCAGCGGCTGCATGCCAGTGTCCTTATGCGCTCCGTCACAGAAAGGCTGATTCTGGCTGCGCCCGCAGCTACACCAGTAATAATTTTTACCTGCTTCAACATCAACTGCGTAGGGTGCTTTTTGTGCGATTACAGCTTCTGAACTCATAATATTTTTCTCCGGTTATAGATGGTTATAGAGATGCTACCACAGGCTTTGTGCACCCAATGGAGCAATGCCCGTCGGATTCAAAGCCTTAAGCGAGTAGTATCTCAGCCTGATATGGTTAGCATTCACGGTTTCTGCAATGCCGCCCAGCTGATAAATACCTTCAGAGTAAGCAGGGCTGCAAAGGGTTCTGCACGTGTATCAATTATTTTTTCTCTAATCGATTCAGGAACTGACACAGTATCACCTGGCATAAACTATAAACAATACGTTAATTTGTGATATATACGTTTACTAATAGTGAACAATAATCAAAACCAATGGATAAACTAAACTGCATGCGCGCCTTCGTCAGTGTGGTTGAATGCGGCGGATTTTCCGCTTCAGCACGCCGCCTTGGGGTATCCAAGGCACTGATAAGCAAACAGATTGGACAGCTGGAAGAAAGCCTCGGGGTACGCCTGCTACATCGCACCACGCGACTGGTCAGCCCCACCAGTAGCGGTCAGGCCTATTTTGAACAAAGCCGTCTGATCCTTAACGAACTGGATGAACTGGATGCCTACCTGCAGACCAGTAATGAGTCACTTAGTGGTGAGATACGCATCTCGGCGCCCATCACCTATGCCGAAATCCATCTGATTCCACTAATCTCGCTGTACTCGCAACAAAATGCTGAGGTCAAGATCAAACTTGATCTGACCGACCGCTTTGTCAACCTGGTGGAAGAAAGGATAGACCTGGCCATCCGCATTGGGGAACTGGAAGAATCCTCATTGGTTTCGCGCAAGATTGGTGAAATTCGTATGCTACTGTGCGCCGCACCGGCCTATATCCAACAGTATGGCGCTCCCAAAATGCCACAGGCCCTGGCTAACCACCCCTGCATTCAGGACAGTAATTACCCGCACGCGAACCACTGGCAACTGCAGTCCAACAACGATACACAGAGTATCAGGATAAACAATCACATCCAGGTCAATCATGCACGCGCCGCATGCGATCTGGTGATTGCAGGACATGGAATTGGCTACCTACCGTCTTTTGTCGCGGATCAGGCCATACAGTCGGGAAAACTGCTGAGGCTGCTGAATGATTACAGCTCGCCCCCGATAGGTATTTACGCCGTTTACCTGCACAGAAAACACCTGTCACCCAAGGTACGACGGTTAATGGATCTACTGATTGAGCATCTAAAGCCCCCCAGCGCTGATAGATCACAACCATAAAAAAAGGGGCTGCAAGCCCCTTTTTGTTCTCGGCATGAAGTGCTATGCCAATGTGTTACTCAGTAACGATCAAACCCTGCCCATGACCGTAAAGCTTTTGACGAAAGGGCCTGCCATACGTGGATCCTTAACCATAGCCTTGAAATCGCCGGTACTAAACTTGAGCTTTCCGGTAGTGACAGCCATCCCCAGCCCCGTCATACCCATCTCTTTCTTAAACCATTTTGACCAGTTATCTGCATCCGCACGCATATCCCAGTTCAAGGTCTGACCATCGAAACTGCCAGCATCGGTCACCTTGCCACCCTCAACCTTGATATACCCGCTTGCAGTCGCATCACCCTTGAATCCATAGCCAATAACAGAATTGAAGTCGATTTTGGCTAACGCATCTGACAGTTCCGGCTCGTTATTCCATTCCTGCTGGAATTTTTTCATCCACTCATCACTAAACATATCGCTCATAGATTTGTCCTATAGTTTTATTATTAGAAGCTGCATTCTGTTAAAAAACACCGCGCAAAACCAGCTATAAAACGGTATTTTTTACTGAAAGTTTTTATACCCATATTGATTTTCAATCATCAGGTACGCAAAGAAGGGTAACACTTTAAGCATATCCGATTGATTTAAAAGCTGGTAGACTACGCGCCCGAAAACACATGCGCTCGTAGCTCAGTTGGATAGAGTGTTGGCCTCCGAAGCCAAAGGTCGTGGGTTCGAATCCCGCCGAGCGCGCCAATCACTGCAGATACACTGCAAGGCACTCCTCCGATTAAAATTCTCTTTTGTATCCGGGGGATTGCAAGGTCGCTAGCTGCAAATGCGTTGCAGCATAATCCTGTATATCGTTACCCGATTTCGTAACGGCGCATTTTTTCCCACAGGCTTTTGCGGCTAATTCCCAGGCTGACGGCTGATTCATTGATACGCCATTCGTGATGCTCCAGGGTTTCTCGCAGCAAGTTTTCTTCGTATTGTTCGATAGACTCTTTTAAGCTCAGGTTACAGGCGTCTTCATTCTCCATTTGTTCGGGGGTATAAAACTCGTTCGGCCCGATAACCTCCTGCTGGCTTAATATGCAGACGCGTTCCACCGAATTTTTTAACTCTCGCAGGTTTCCCGGCCAGTATTGTTTTTCCAGATAGCGTTCGGTAATCGGGAGAATAATCTTCCTTTGTTGATATTTTGCACAGTGCTGCTCAACCACCTTATGCACCATCCAGGCGATGTCACTTTTCCTTTCCCTTAACGGAGGTATATGCACGTGAGCGACATTAATACGATAAAACAGATCCTCGCGGAAGCTTCCTTCATTTACCATTTCCACCAGATTTTTATTGGTTGCGTAGATCAATCTAAAATCAACAGGGATCAGCACTTCACTGCCGATGCGCTGCACGACTCGCTCCTGGATACAACGCAATAGTTTTGCCTGCATCCTCGCACTTGTTTCGCCAATTTCATCAAGAAACAAGACACCCCCATCGGCCTGCTCGAACACACCTCGACGTGTCTTTGAAGCACCGGTAAAAGCACCTTTTTCATGCCCAAACAATTCAGCTTCTAACAAATCTTCGGGCAGTGCTGCACAGTTAACCGCAATGAATGGCTTATCGCTTGCCTGCGCTTTTGTGCATAAATACCTGGCAGCATATTCCTTTCCCACGCCGGACTCGCCGGTAATCAGCACATCAACATCATGAGCCGCTAGAAGCCGTAATTTTTCCATCACGGCTTTCATCTGGGTGGATACACCCAGGTCATCTTCCTGCGCTTTTTCTGAATCGAACAGCGCGGGGCTAATGCTTTTAATTTTTGATATCAGGTCATCTATATCAAAGGGTTTGCTAATGTAATCAGAAGCACCAATTTTCAGCAATTCGACTGCCTGATCAATGGTGCCATAGCCTGTGATAAAAATTGTTGGCGGAGGTGTTATTCCAGAATCCAGCAAAGTCTTGAATAGCTCTTCTCCACTCATCTGGGGAATATTGATATCACTAATCAGTAGCTGGTAATTTTTCTGTTTGATCTCAGGGAGTGCTTCCAGCGCACTCTCATAGCAGTCACAGCTTAAGCCTTCAAGCTTAAAGCGCTGACACAAGGACATTCGCATGATGTCATCATCCTCTACCAAACATAATTGTGCCTTAGTTGTCATACAGCCTCTTTAACAAAAATATCTACATTAAACCGGGTTTTCCCATCTTTAGATTTAACCTCTATAGTGCCATCCAGTTGTAACACCAGCTGGTAAGTTACCCATAAACCCAGGCCATTACCTTTTTCATCCCCCACAAATGGCTCAAACAACTGCAGCATTTTATCCTGCGCGATGTCTTCACCTTCGTTCTCTACGACTATGCTAAAAACATCGCCTTCCTTTTTTATCTGACACAACACCTGTTTTCCATTATACGAAGCATGAATCGCATTTAGCGCCAGGTTCATCAGGATCTGCCGCACCGGAGTAGAAGGAATATTGAGCTGTTTTTTTATCTGGTTATCCCATTTCAAGGTAATATTCTTATTGCTTAAAGCGGGTAGCAGCAGCGTGTTCACATCTTCAATGTCATCTGGATTTAGTTTATGTGTTCTGGGATTTGCCTCTACCAGTAATGCGGAAACGGTGTCTCGAATCTGTTTTAACCCTCGTTCTACCAGCGAGAAAGTATCCTTACCCAACTCATCGGTTTTACTGTAGCGTTTAAAGGTACTTATCGCATTGAGCATACCACCCAATGGATTATTGATTTCATGTGCAACACCAGCCGTCAGTCGGCCTATCGCAGCCAGTCGCTCTGATGCCAGCATATTGACCTCCATTTTTTCCTTTTCATCCAGCTCCTTTAACATCTGTTTAAAACTTTGACCCAACTGACCAATTTCATCATTTCCAAGGCTAAGATCGCAGCTGATATCCTCGGCTTTTTCCTTGCCCACGCGCGACATACAGAAATTAAGTTTGGTCAAAGGCGCAAGCATTTTATTACCCAGCGCCCAGCCAAGCGGAAGCAGGATAATCATGGCAAATAACACAGATAAAACTACGCGATTGACGATCAGGTAGAACTTGGGCCAGAACAATTCTTTATCGTAGCCGATGATAATAGTACCCACCGATACCCCATCACTGATTACCGGCAGTAATACATAAAAGTTCTGATCTTCCGGGTACTCATAAAACTGAGGCTCCAGTGTTTTTCTATCGGTTTTAAAAATCTCTGCCTCTATCCTCGCAAGCTCCGCACCATGTAACCTTAACTCGGTTGCAGGTGCCAGCTCTTTGGGCCGGTTGGAAACATAGATCAAACCATCCATATCCAGCACGATGAGTAGTCTTCTTACCGAGTAATCCTCCCACCCTTCGGCCGCCCTGACCAGCCGGTAAGCCATCCATAAATCATCTTTTAACATTGCATCAGGTAAGCTGTTGGACAGCAAACTACCGATTTCCACAGCCACATGAAACAGCTCTTCTCTTAGTTCTTCATACACACGCCAGCTTAAAACAAAGGTCACCATGCTCGCAGTCAGTAATATCACCATGGATATAATCAAAGGCACTTTTACCCGGTAACTGATGTCCCTCACTTTCATTGGCTGGCCTTAAATATCTTAATCATGCGCGCAATGCCTTCGTATAAAGAGCTATCACTATCAGTAAATTTATCCAGATTCAATTTGCTTAAAATCTTTTTACCGGAGTCATTATTGTCCATCTGTAGCAGGGCGTTTTTTAGTGCCGCTTTTTTAATCTGCGGGAGTTCCTGATTCACAACAAAAGGTGGGAATCCAAAGCTTTCTGACTTTGCGACCACTCGCGTCTGGCCCGTCAACTCCGGATTAATTCTGGATATAGATTCCCATACGTAGCCATCCACAGATCCTGCATGAGCGACCCCCTCTGCCACCGCCCTGACCACGTCCTGATGCGACCAGGCAAAAAATGCCTTGCTGAAAAAATACCTGGGGTTAATACCCCTGCGTATCAGATCAACCTGCGGGTATAAAAACCCTGAGTTTGAATTCGGGTCAGAGTAAGCAAAGGTCTTGCCTTTCAGGTCTTCAATACTCTGCGTCGTATCATCAGTAGAGGGTACGATGAGGTAAGATTGATAAACAGGTTGCCCCTGATATACCGGAACAGCCAGTAATGACAGCTTGCTCTGGTTGCTTACAAATGGATAGCCACATAACCAGGCGGCATCCAGCTCACCTGAAAGTAGCAATTTGGTCACTTCCTGGTAGGTCTGTCGCTGTATGAAACTAACGGGTTTTTTCAATTCCTTTTCAAGATACTCCTTCCAGTCTCTAATAAAGGAGGTTTTATTGGCGAGAAAAACCGGGGTAAGCCCGATACGGTAGGATTTGATTCCGTCTTTATCCTGTGCGTATATAAGAGGTGCGGTTAATACCAGCAACATGACAGTTACTATTCCTGACCTTAAGGGCCGGGATATTTGAAACCAGATGTTTGCGCTTATAGCTTTCATTACTGCACTGCCTTCTTCTTTTATTGGGTATATAAACTGTCGCAGGTGTAAACTCCCGGTCTCAGTTGATAACGTTTTTCATCCAGCAATACCTGTTTGTCATCCTCATTATTAAGCGCCCCAGGAACAAACCGATAGAGCATTCTAACACGAATAGCAGCCACCTTTTCCAGTGCTGATACTGGAAACTCCAGCAGCGCGGTTTTGCCGGGTGCCAGCGAGTTATCGATCATGTGCGGTTTTATCGATTGCATCCAGCCAAAGCGCGCATAGCTGGATGCAATAACACGGCAATCTTCATCGTAGGATTCAAATACCACCCACACGGATCGACCAGTGGTTCCTCCCGGTAATGCATGTCCTGCCGTATGCCTGATTTGCACAATAGCGCTTAATTCATCCTGCTGTTTTCTGATCGATAGCCGCAGACTAGCAACACCCTGCAAAAATCCCGCTGTGGAAGGCCCTATAAACTCATGCCCAGTTTGCTGAAAATTAAGATGACATGAGACACAACTAATACCCTGTTTGCCGGCAGGCGAATGGATATAGGTTCGAAATGTATTTTCACCCGAGGCATGATGACATTGCGCGCACAGGGTTTCATCAATGACCGATTTTACCGTATGCAAATCCTGAGCATGACAGTCCTGGCACACAATGCCCTGCGTTTTTGAAGGCGAATGACAATCCAGGCATTTTTCTGCGCGACCATTTTGCTGCCACTCCCGCATAAAGTCTGGCGTAGATGCGGCTCTCGCCATCTGGCTGCGCTGATACGACTGTACGGCATCCTGATGACAGTCGATGCAGTTACCCCGGTTATCGTTATCTGCAGCACCCAATGTTGACATGATGAAAATGCCGGACAAAGCCAGCTGGATCGTAAACCTCATTCAAAGACCTGTGCAGGTTCTCCATCTTCACATAAACCTTTAGGTATCAGAAACGGCACCGTGCCCGGCCTGGTGTAATAGGTTTCCGGCTTGACCAGTTCTCCTCCCCTGGCCAGCCATGCTTCGATACCACCATCTAACACCGACACCTGATCAACGTCATGCTGCAGGCGTGCGATCCATTGCGCTGTAATTAAAGCATTAACTGGATAAGGTATAATAAGCACAATAGGGTCAGAGTGATCAGAGGGTAAATACCCCTTAGGATCACTGCCCGCATTAATCGCTCCCCGTATGGTTCCTGAGTAAAATGCAGACTTCCCTCTAACGTCTATTATTTCCAGATTTTTACCATCTTGTATCCAGGCTTTCAGCGTATCAGCACTAATAGATTGCCAGCTTTCCTGGGCATTGAGTACGGCAACCGACAGGCTGATGACCAACAACAACCAGAGCAGCACTTTCAACTGCTATAACTCTGGCCATGGCTAAAGTTGACCTCTGCTGTCACCGGCTCCGCCACTGGCTTTAAGCAGCCACATAAGGTGCTTGCCTGTGCCTGCCGTGCCAGCTCGCTACCCACCACAACGCCGGAAGCACCGCCAGATCGTAACAGGTTACTAAGGTGACCTGCCTGTGTAACCCCGCCCGATATCCAGATATCCAGCTCACTACCCGAAGTACGGTCCAGCATTTCCAGCTCCAGCCCCCTGCCTGCCTGCGCCGCATCCAGTGAATGTAGCCATAGCGATTCAAAACCCAGGCGTTGTGCCTTTTCTACGGCTTCCAGTAATGACTGTTCTCCATCGGTTACCCGCCATGCACGAATAGCCGAAGTATCAGGCATATAGAATGAGAATCCCTCGCCCAGCCCCTTGCCTGAAAATCGATAGCTCATACTGGGCCGATACACCGATAAATGTGGTACCCAGATCAGCTCAGGCCACTCATCGCGCAAAGCCGCAGCTGCGTCCAGCCCTTCGGATGACGACCAGAAACAGGTCCTGTCATCCTGCAAATCTAACCACTTTGCAGGGTCGCTATCCTGTAGCACCACAGTCGCTGGCGGCTGCTTTTTCAATTCGCTAATCGTGCATTCAGGGCGCCTGACGATAAAACCATCCGCACCATCCATCCATGCCTGATCTTCATCTTTAATGTCAGCTGTACCCAGCTGTACATATAACTTGATCGCATTATTCATCGCTCACCTCACTCATCTAACAGGTTTTCCCAAAAGGTTTCATGCTCTGCACGCGCCTGTGCATCGGCATCTCGCTCACGAAATGCGCGCTCTTTGACGATTGCCTGCGTGACGCTTTGCGCCAGTGTGGAGAATGCCGCTGCAAGTGCGCTTTGGGGCTGGCTGATGACCATTGGGCTGCCACTATCAGCCATACGCTGGCCTTCTGGCTCAAGCGGAATTCCTCCCAGGTACTGGATATATTTTTTTCGCGCGAGTGCCTGTGCCGCACCTGAGGGAAACAGCTCCTGTGCTTCACCACAACAGGGGCAGATAAACTGATTCATGTTTTCAACGATACCGAAAACCGGGATATCCAGATCGTGAAACAAGGCAACGCCACGTGCTGCATCCGCGACGGCCATCTGTTGCGGGGTAGTCACCAGCACACTACCGCTCACGGGTATCTGTTCAACAATACTCAGCACGATATCGCCCGTTCCGGGAGGCAAATCCACCAGCAGCACATCCAGCTCAGGCCAGGCGATTTCGCGGAACATTTGCATTAATGTCTGGCTAACCATCGGGCCTTTCCATACCAGAGCAGCTTCCGGTGGTAACACATTCGCTACCGATACGGTATACACACCATGATTCTGCGTAGGCATGGTAAAGCCCGCTTCGTTCACCGGTAACTCGCTATCGGTTCCCATCATGCGCACTATCGATGGCCCATACAGGTCGGCATCCAGAATACCCACTCGCTGCCCCTGTGCCTGTAGCGCACAGGCCAGGTTAACCGTCACGGTAGATTTACCCACCCCACCCTTGCCGCTGGCAATGAGCACTACATCCGAAATACCCTGCAGCGCCTGCTGGGGTTCTGCATACCAGGGCTGGGCCGAGTTAAGGGCATTGCCGTTGACCTCAACCTCAACCGGAAATTCAGGAAAATCACGCATCTGACACCTCTTGTTGTTTTAATTTCAACGTAACGATCAGGCTATCCGCCAGTTGATGAAACAGCTGGCCAAGCGCCAGGTCCTGGGTAGCCACGGGCTGACCATCATCCGAGCCTGCCGCTATCTGTGGAATAAACGGTAAGCTGGCTAACAAAGGAATACCTGTTTTCTCGGACAGTTCAGCAGCGCCTCCGACACCGAACAAATCACTTTTGTGTTGGCAGTGATGACATACTACCCCGGCCATATTTTCCACCAGGCCCAGGCACGGGACCGCTATATCAGCAAACATTTCCAGTCCGCGTCGTACATCATCTATGGATAGCTGCCCCGGCGCGGTCACCGTTAACACGCCAGAAAGCTGTACGCTCTGAGCGACAGAAAGATGAACATCAGAGGTGCCTGGCGGCAAATCGACCAACAATACATCCAGCTCACCCCAGTCGATATCATTAAACAGCTGGGGTAGCCCCTCATCCACCAGAGATCCACGCCAGATCAAAGCCTGATCTTCAGGCAACAGGAAACCCAGCGACATAACTTTGACCCCATAAGCCTGCATCGGCGTAATACGGTCACCTTGCTCGTTGGTCTCGGCTCTACCCCTGACACCCAACAGGGTGGGCATAGAAGGCCCATATACATCCGCATCCAGTAAGCCTACTCGATAACCTTTACGCGACAGGGATACTGCCAGGTTGGCCGTCAGTGTCGATTTACCCACTCCACCCTTGCCACTATGCACCGCTACCACATGCCCTACGCCCGCTATGGCAGAGCGCCGCGCAATGGACTTAGGGCGCGGCTTGACCACCACTCTCTGAACACCATCAATCGATTCAACCAGTGGTGCTATCATTGCACTTAATGCCTCTTCCTGCTGCGAGTCTATTAAACTCAAATCAAGCAGAATTCTCGCAGCACCATCAGTGACGACCACGTCATAAACCTGCCCACAGGATACGATGTCCGGCCCCTGCTCATCACCCACATGGATTTCACTTAAACGGGCCAGAATCACTTCTTCCAGACTCGCTGCCTGCTGCTGAGTAATGCTATTTATGGACATTTCAATTCCATCTCCAGATAGTGTTTAATCGTAGCTGCGTCTGCCTCACTGATATTCGCATCGGCACCGTGAGAGCGTCGCATGGTTTCAACAATTGATGCTCTTAACGACGGCGCATACTGGCACAGCACCTGACGTTGTAATTGATGACAGGCGGAACAACGCACTTCAAATATTTGCTGTGCATTGCGCGGCTGCTGGTAGCACCAGTAGGCAGCGCCAATGATCAACAGTACAAGCATCATCGTTATAAGCCGTTTACGCTTAACCGGATAACATATCCAGCCACTCATCATCCAGTTCCTGCTCGTTTTCACAGGTCGGACAAATCTGTGTTTCTGCTTTTGCGATAAACGCACTACCACATTGCACACACAGGCTCTGCGCAACCTGGTTTAACATGATGCGACCCTGAATAACCTCAGGTATCGATTGCAGCGGCTGAATAATAAATGCCTGTTCGGGACAAATCTTTTCGCACAGCTGGCAATTGGTACACAAGGCAGGATCAAAACTGAGGCTTCTCAACTGTGGCGTCTGTTCTGACTGCAATGCTCCGGTTGGACAACGCTCACCACAGCTCAGGCAGGCACTACAGGATTCACTCACCGTGCGCATCTGCCAGGGCAACTCTGCTGTATCACTCCAGGGCACCTGTTGAACTCTGCTGAATAAGGGTGACAGATAAAATGAGGGACGTTGTTGAAATTCATCTACCTGATAAAACGGTAGCAGATCAGTTTCCTCTTCCTCCTGTTGCGTCATACCCGGCACAAACCATTTAGCTAAACTCTGAACCGTTCTGGCACCACCAAAGCGCAGAAAAGATCGACGATCCATCGCAGCCTGATCCTGATAATCTTTGCTGCCTGGCATGCGTTTGCTGTCTGCACTCGCAATGCGTATTTCTGTTGCCCGTTCACCCATCCAGGCATTTAACTGTTGTCTGAGTGATTCGATATATGCGCGAGCATCACCCCGTTCACAGGACTCGCAATGATTCAATCCATGCAGCGTAATAACTTCGATTCCATCCGCCCTGGCTGCCGCTATTAAACGTTTATCCAGTACCCGATGGCAGGGAATCACTACACCACCACCTTCATCCTTACTTTCACGACAATGTAAATCAACCTCAGTCATCGCTGAGAGGGTGGATAAAAACCGATCTGGAATAAAACCACTGGAACGTAATGCACCCGCATCACATTCGCTCATGCAGCTATTACAAGCGGTACATTTTTCCTTATCCAGATCGACCGCATCAACAGTTAGCGACAAAGCTTCAGAGGGACAACTTTCAAGGCAGGCAGAGCACAACATCATTCTACCGCGCAGATTAATGCACAGATCTTCTTCGATAATTAAAGCAGATAAATCCAGTAAACCTCTTGCTTCATTACCAGTACTAAACTGCATGCGTATACTCCCGTTATTTCAACGTAAGGCGGGGATCTTGCGCCCCAGCCAATGAGTCAAAGCGACCGCGCTGACCATATTGGTCGCGAGCGGCACATTATTTAAGTCGCAGGCACGATAAAAGGGGGAAATATCGGGTTCATCGAAAGCAGGATTCACAGGATCACGAATAAAATAAACTGCACGGATAGAATTGGTACAAATCAATCCACACAGCTGGATTTCACCACCTTTTTTACCCGAAAAAACACTCGTCACTTCCAGCTCGAGTTCACGTTGTATGGCTGCTCCGGTTTCGGTAGTCGCCAGTAAACGATACTCCTGAAAGATATGTTTTTTATTACTCATCAATTTAACCAGATCATTCATCTTCTGGTCATGAGCAATCAATATTATCGTATTTCCTGCTCCAGACATGGCTCCCCAGCTCTTTGCCTATTTACTGTTCAACGATTTAAATCGTCTTGTTATTTATTACATTAATAAAAGATAAATCTCAGATACTACTTCCCTGTTGCTGCAAGTTTAACGCAAGCGAAAGCTGCTGTTGCTGCAACACATCGCGATACATTTTCAGGTGCTGCATCGCCAGTTGCATCATCATCTGATCGTTTGATACCTGGCTTTTGAGATATCTTCTACAATTATCTACCCAATCTTCATCGCGCAGGTATTGCAGCATCTGCGCTGCATCATCATGCCTAAAGGTTACGCCATGCATACCTTCTCTAAACTCTGCCCCCTTTACCCGATCAGATTTAAGCACTGGCAGCTTCAACGCTGCCGCAAGATCCAGTAGCGGACTTTTGCATTGCTTGGTGTAGGGCATCAACAATAGATCCGAAGACGCAAACAGCTGCGCCACCTGTTCAGCCGGTATATATTGATCAATCAGCGTGATTTTCATTTTTTCCCTGGCGTGCCTGATGCGATCACCATAAACCGATGACATAACACCTTCACCTGCCAGCAGCAGATGATAATGCGCAGGCCAGGAGTGTTGATTGATAATATCCAGCAGCTGATCCAGCCCCTTACGCGGACTACCATGCCCGAAAAAAAGTAGCCGCTTCTCCTGCTGTTGTTTACCTGCATAGCATGCCTCCGCACAGCTGGGCAAAGCTGCACTGGCTAACAGATTCGGACTGCCCGGTATAAATTCGACCTGATGAGCATTTACATCCAGCAACTCTTCCAGCGCCCAGGCGATATGCTGATCCCTCGCAATCACCTTATCCATCGCGCGATACAACAGGCGATACAAAGGCATTAATATCCAGCGTTTCTCATGCGGTAACAGGTTATGCGGGGTGTATACGGTTTTAATTCCCCTGCGCTGTAGCCATCGCACCAGACGTAATGCAGAAAATGGATTATCCACCCATTGAAAATGCACGATATCAGGCTGAAACTGCATGGCCTGACGCTTCACACAGGACCAGCCCTTGCGTCCCTGCTGTATGCAGGACTGTTTTTCAAAGGGCACGTCCCAGGCTGACAGTTCATCGCGCACACCCGACAACAACCTGACCTTTGCACCAGCGTTATGCAGACCCATGCCTAATGCATGAGAGTAATGGTTTAAAAAGCCCCGGCCTGAGGCTTCAACCAGTAATACTCGGGGCTCAGGCTTCATAAGCCTGAGGCTTTGCGAAAATCAGCATCATAGTCCAGGCGCTTGGGCTCGCGTCGGTTCTTTTCTGCCAATATCTTAAGTTCGCGCCGGTCCACCAGTTGCGCCAACTCTGACCATAACAGCTGTTCCAGCATAGAGATCACCTGCTGGTAAAAACCCAGATTAGCCGCCTTTGCTGCCAGCCGACACCACCCTGGCCCCCATTCTGCGAGCTGTTCCAGCAAGAAGGCGTCTCGAGTCGCCTTAACCTGATCCGCCTGCTGTAGCTCACCCTGTTCCAGATACAGGACTTCCTGATTGCACAGGATGCTGTAAAAACCCAGCATAGTACCTATATGATCAGGGAACTCTCCGCTATAGCGATTTTTATATTCCCAGCCCGCCTGCGCATAGGCAGCACTGGCCTTGTCCGTCGGCTCCTTGAACATGCAACCGGTTTCAAAAACCGAGGCATAAGGGCTGACGCAACCGGGGGCTACAAATAGCCCGGTAAATTCTTCCGCATATTTTTCCAGCAGCTGTGCTTCATCCTGATTGATAAATTCTGCATCAAAAACCATCCCGGCTTCCTGCAGTGGCTCCTTCAGCTGATGTCTTAACAGATTTAAAAAATCAATATCCATCTCCTGTTCTAGCACGCGGCTAAAAAACCCGAACATGGCTGCCAGCGATAACGCAGTATCCAGACGCTGCTGTAACTGTTGCGCGGCAAGCTGGCTACTGTCGGTCGTATTTTCCGATGATGCTTGTATGGTCGTTTGCATTACACTTTACCCTCGATAATCTGCCCTGGCTTTTCGCCAGGGCAGTTTTCCGATTAATGCCCGCCAGAATGTGTTGCTGGCTGAGGCAGATGATCCCAGTCGATATCGACTTCCGCATGATGCTGTCGGTGCAGGTCACCGTTGTAGGCATAACGCAGCGTTTCATCGTAATCCTTCATGGATACTTCCACACTGGCGTTGGTGTCACCGTAATTGTCTCCGGGTTCTGCCTTTGACACCCTGACCACCGTGTCATACCAGCCCTGCGAACCGCCAATAGGGTCCACCGACAGGCGAATGATCGGATTGGGATGTACCCCCTTGTCATTCCACCAGACATTGTTTGCGATATCGGAGTCACCACCCTGCGCCCAGTCGGCTGCCTGCTCTTTTTGCTTGAGCTGGGCTAATCGACCATAGGCACTGTGCCCGCAGGCGGTTGAGATAGCGACCACATCCGGGTGTATACCCTGGGTCACATGGGCTCGCGTGACAATATATCCCAGCGGGGAAGTCACTCGAATCAGATCACCATCAGCGATGCCACGCGCATTCGCGGTTTTAGGATTAATCCAGGCCGGGTTCTTGTGATACAGCTCAGCCAGATACTTGAGTGAAGCGGTACGACTTTGCGTATGCACATTGACCTTGTAGGTAGTTAACACCAGCTCATCGGCCTTCTTGTCTCTCGATTCAAGACGCTTATAAACTGGCATCGGATTAAAGCCATATTTCTTAAAGCTTTCCTTAAAGATCTCAATGCGATGCGATGGGGTACCAAAACCAACCATGTTTTTACCCTGCGCGTGCACGCCTATCACCGAACCATTTTTACGAATCAGGCCATCCTCGCCAATCTCGGCACCATCCATATCAGAAGCTGATAACTCCTTGGTATACAGGCCGTATTCAGGCTCTACCTCGTTACCATTGCGATCAACGATTCGCGCATCATTCTTATCCACCTCGCCATAGATCGGCCATACGCCTTTCTGCTTCATGTATTTCCAGCCACCGTCTTCCTTCAGCCCTGGAATATTATCGAAATGGGCTTTCATCCAGTCTTCTACCGAATTGAATGCAAAGTACTGTTTCATACCCAGCGCGCCATCGGGATCTACCTTATGCATAACATCGATCAGGGTCTGGCGAAATTCCTGCGTACCTGCCAGCGGCCTGGTTACCGGCTGGCGAATCGACAGACAAGGGTAGAGTCCACTCGGCATGGATTCAGGATCATGTCGTTCCAGATAGGTGACATCAGGGATAATCAGATCGGCCAGCTCGGTGGTTTCCGACATATAGGGACTGAAGGAAGCCAGGAATGGCACCATGCTTTCATCCTTCAGAAAGCTTTCCCAGACGTGGCTGGAAGGATAGGTGTACACCGGGTTGTCGTAATAACTCATCCACACCGACACCTTGGCCTCACCCTTCATCACCATATAAGGTGCATGAGTGGATACATGATGTGATGCCAGCGGGTAAAGCGGTGGTGCTGCCAGCACACTGGGCGTAGCACCCTTGGGTGGCTCAGGCTGTGGTTGCGGCCAGCCCATGCCTCTAGGAAGACAATAGCCCCCTTTCTTTTCCACATTGCCAGTGATTACATTGATCATATGTATCGCCGCTTCCTGATACGCACCCCAGCGATGTTTGGCCGGACCACGATAGGAAAAGGTCGTTGCTGGTTTGGTGGTCGCAAACTCGCGTGCAATGCGGCGGATATCCTTCGCAGGCACACCGGATTCATCTTCCGCAAACTCTGGCGTATAGGGTTTGAGATGATCTATCAACTGCTCCGCAGTTACGTTGGTCCAGTCACGCACAAAGTCTGCATCGTACAGGCCTTCATTCATAATCACGTGACACATGGCGAGCGCAATTGCGGCATCGGTGCCGGGAAATGGATAATAAGCCTCGTCCGCAAAACCAGAGGTATTCGACATACGTACATCGAAGCTGACCAGCTTGGCCTTGTTGCCAACCACACCATCCACCAGTCGCTGCGCATTCGGGTTCATGAAGTAGGCAGTTTCCAGAATATTGGAACCAAAATTCAGGATGTACTTGGTATTCGCCCAGTCACAGGATTCAATATCCGGCCCCCATGAGGGTTCCAGTCCAACCTTCTTGGATGACTCACAGATATTGGTGTGATTAATAACCGCATTGGAACCCAGCGCATGCATAAACCGACCAACCGCACCACCGGTTCTATCGCGACCATACTTAAACACAATCTCATTTAAGATTGATTCATCGCCATGCTCTTTGGCTCGATCAATGACCGCGCGTAGTTTTCCTGCCAGAATGGTAGCAGCCTCATCATAGGAGATTCGCTTCCACTTACCCTCACCACGCTTACCGGTGCGCAGCAAAGGGGTCATAATGCGATCAGGATCATACACATGCAGAAAACCTGAATTACCTTTGGCGCATAACTTGCCGCGGGTATTCGGATGATCCATATTGCCCTCCAGCTTGACAATACGGCCGTTTTCAACATAGGCAACACCGCCATCCTCAATATTACAGGCCAGGCAGGTATAAGGTACCGCAGTGCGCTCTTCACCACTGGTGGGCGAGTAATCCTTACCGCCGAGGTTTTGCTCCATCGCCTCCAGTCGCGTGCTGCCCAAAGTCACCACCGAAGCAGCACCGCCCATGGCCCCACCTAATTTCATAAAGGAGCGCCGGGAAAGTTTTAAGGTTTCGTTCATCGTTATCTCCTTAGAAATTAATCATGGTTAGCTGACCTGCGTAGATCAGTACTTCCCGAAAGGAATAGGCACCCACCAGGCTTAACAGCGATGCAATCGTCAGCACTACCGGATTACGCCCGATTTTGGGCATCGCAATCAGTGCAAGTGGCAACAGTATCCCAATGACAAATGTCATACCCCAGAACTGGGTTGAAAACTGTTCATTAATAATCGCAAAAGCCTGCAGCTTTTCGCCGGAACCATAGGTCAACACCACCAGCTCTGCCAGAAACAGGGCCAGAGTTATACCCAGGGAAATATAGAGAAACAAATGCAGAAATTCCGCCATCTTTTCATCGAGCTGACCGCGAACAAGCTGGGTAACTGATGCCACCGCCGTGCCCGAACTGATCGACAGAATCACAAACAATAACGGGATGGTCGGATTACTCCACAGCTCGCGTGACTGGTTAACCATTAAATCCAGCCCGGTATACAGCGGCATGGAAAGCGCCAGCAATGATCCCAGTACCCCCGATACCTTCATTAAGCGTGCATCTTCTTTTTGCATACCAAAAAAGAACCCGATGATGCACAGCCCAAACAAAGGCAAAAACAAGGACCCCCAGGAAAGTGGAGATGTCCAGTGAAAATGAAGTATGGGGTAAAGGAAACGACCCGGCTGTCCCAGATCGGTAATCAACAGGGGCGCGCAGGCAATTAACAATAGCAGTGAAATAATCATCCCCGTTTTCTGGAATGGCAGCATTGCCCTGGCTGCTCCACCCAGGGTATTGCCAAACACGGCAGGTGCTGCAGCATATACAAACGTCATTGCCGCCGCCCCTATCAGGAAAAAATACAGGACTATCTCGTGCCCCCAGGGAGCGATATTGTATTCCATCAATTCAAACATGATCGTCCTCCTATAGAACACCAGAAAAGAATTTACTGCCGCGATTATGCTTATAGAAAGCAGCAGCATCAGAGCGTGCGGCGTAAGACTTCGGCGCACTGAAAACCTGTTCGGTCATC
Organism: Gammaproteobacteria bacterium; assembly: GCA_050288105.1. GTDB lineage: Bacteria > Pseudomonadota > Gammaproteobacteria > JACNJF01. Next base: position 216,916 of record JBNKDE010000005.1, on the reverse strand, counting down.
GCACGTTCAGGTTTAATATAATAAACCTGTGGCGCGGTACCTTTTTCGGGCTTCAGGACCACTGTTTTATGCCGAGCAACCAGTCGCGAGACTTCGCTATTAGGATCATTAAGATCGCCAAATATACGTGAACGTCCGAGGCAGGTTTGCACGCAGGCAGGCGCCAGGCCTTTCTCTACGCGATGATCACAGAAGGTGCACTTATCAACCACACCACCAATCTTCACTCTGTCACGATTTTTTGGCAGTACATGCCTCGCGTTATAAGGGCATGCAGCGATACAGGTTCTGCAGGCAATACAACGATCATAGCGCTGCAATACAAAACCATCTTCATGCTTATAGGTTGCCTCAGTGGGGCAGTTACGCACACAGGGTGGGTTATCACAGTGATTACATAGACGCGGCATAAAATGACGTCTGGTATTGGGGTATGTTCCGGTATCTTTAACCTTGACCATGGTACGCCACACACCTAGTGGCACATCGTATTCGGCCTTGTCAGCGCAGACACAGGCCATGCAGCCAATACAGCGCCGCAAATCAACAACCATAGCCCAACGCTTTTTACCGGGTACTCCTAATGAGGGTTCAGCCTGGAGACCAACGGACATAAGTATTCCTCCTAGTGTTTTATTTTTAATCAGGATTATTTTCCTGACCCGCAAAGCTCTTCTTCAGAGAGATAGCTTCACCAGAGATTGCAACCTTTATGCCAGCAGCTAGCGCCACTTCCTTAAGTTACTGATTTTGCTGATCATAATCGACCTGATGCATTCAATCCGGCGAACCAGAGTGAAACGGGTGTTACTGTTCGGTAACGTTGGCGGGGAAAAATAACGATAAATAAAGGGCAGACGTTACCAACCAGTAACATCCTGTCGATTTAAAAACATTCTGGAAATCGCGTTAGCGGGATGAAGAATAAATACGGTCAGACTCGAATCAGGCATCCAGCACACAGTATAGACGCACACCCTGCTCCAGCTGTTTGACCTTGAGCTTTGGTAACAGCACCGCCTTGACCTCAAATCTGGGCTGGTGTTTATGCGCCTGATATTTCTCTCCATAGGCCACGCCCGAAATCTTCAGCTGTTTTTTGCGATGTCTGTCATCTAGCTCATCGACTTCTTCGATGCTGTGGGTAACGAAGCGTTTAAACACCCAGCCTTCACTATCCATCCGATACAGGATTTCTGACAACAGGCCTATAACCGTCGTTGGAATATCAAACCCATACCAGGCAACGGCCACTTCTTCAGCTTCATCTACCGTATCCTGATCCCACATATAAAGGCACAGGGCTGCAACCGCAGCATTAAACATTTCACTATGGTCAGCGGCAATGATTTCCATGCCGACACCACCACGCGGATCTTCTGAAAACTCGAATGTTGCCATGTTGGTTTGTCTACTTAACGCATTAAAAAAAACCGGACTTCGAGGAGTAGCCCGGTTAACTCTCGGCATTTTCTGCTATACAGAAAACCCCTGGGGAGATTAAACCTTTGTTTAAACAGGTACTGCTTACTCATTGGAACGGCTAGCCTCCGGTCATGGACATGAAACGAACCACCTTATGCGCCTGGTTGTTGAAATCATGTTTAAGAGGCTTGAGATTTATCGCCAGACGGATATGTTGCTCCAGTTCGTCATCATTGCAGCCTGAGCGTAAATGTCGCGCCAGCGAGTAACGCGATTCATCACCCAAGCAGGTATAGATATCGCCCTCGCAGGACAGACGGACCCGATTACAGGTATCACAGAAATGACGTGAAATCGGGGTAATAAACCCTATCTTTGCCGAACTGCCCTGTATCCGATAATAACGTGCTGGTCCGGCGCCAGGCATGATATCTGGCACCAGCTCATATTGCTTTGCGAGCTGCTGCTTGATAGTTTCCAGATTGATATAACGCGATTGCAAAGACCGCCCGGTATCACCTACCGGCATAGTTTCTATCAGCCTCAAGGTAAAATCCCGCTCCGCGCAATACTCCAGAATTTCGCCAACCTGCTCATCGTTGACACCCTTCATCAACACACAGTTAATCTTGATTGGTGCGATCCCTGCCGCCCTTGCAGCATCAAGCCCGGCTAACACCTTTTGTAGCTTGCCGCCCCCGGTAATCGCCGCATAGCGCTCTGGGTCCAGTGTATCCAGACTAACATTCAGGCGACTTAAACCAGCCTGCTTCAGGCGTTGCGCATGGTCGCGCAGGCGTACCGCATTGGTAGACATGGACAGATCACTGATACCATGCAGGGGCGAAATCATTGATACCAGTTGATGTATATCCCTGCGTACCAGAGGCTCTCCCCCCGTAAGACGAATATGCCTGACACCCATTTCAGCAAACACAGCGACGAGCCGTGCTATCTCGTCAAAGCTTAACCAGTCTGACGGTTCTGCAAAGTCCTTAAAACCTTTGGGCATACAGTAATTACATCTCAGGTCACAGCGATCGGTTACCGATAAACGAAGATACTCGATCTGCCGACCGTACTGATCAATTAATGGCTTCCTCATGCGCACCTGACTTGTGAATTATTATTTACTGGAAAGTGAATCAATATTTATCACTTCGATATCTTGCATACCGATACTGCATAGCAATTTCTCTGCCACCATTATTTTGTGTAAACAAGACATTGATAAACAATGGATTTTTTTATATTGCAGCAAACGAAACCAATAGCTATGGATCATCACATCAGGCTATCGGGTTACTGTTTGGAAACACCGACCAAGCCTGATGTTACCAATTGGTAACGGCCGCGGCAGCCTGGGACACAGAAAACTATGCCCGGATTGGGAAATTAATCTGGCCTGCATATTGCTTTTATGGGATTAAGTTTTAACTGTAAATCGCTATGGAAAAAACTCAATAACCATTGCACTAAGCAGCGCTCCCTGAAAAATAACTGGCTAAACCTGACCAGCCGTTGAACAAAACAATGATTAAATATGAAAAAATCTGCAAATTTTGCATTACTGGATCAGCCCGACAAGCTGATGCCTGATCACGATAGCTCCGCCTCAGTTAATGCCATTAGCTTTAAAGAGGGGAAGTTAATGGCGCTAACCGATGATTCGAACGGCTCACAATTACTCAGCGTAGAAGACGCCCGTGCGGCGATGTTAAACCGAGTTGATGAAATTAATCTGGTTGAAGAAGTCACGCTGGATAAAATGCTGGGTAAAATCCTTGCTGCGGACCTGATCTCTGCGCTGGATTTACCTGGCTTTGATAATAGCGCGATGGACGGGTATGCCTTTAAAGCATCCACCTATTGCAGCGAAGGATTACCCATACTCCAGCGCATTGCAGCTGGCGACGTTGCACAGCCACTACCCTCAACGGCTGCAGCGCGTATTTTTACCGGCGCCATGCTACCTGCAGGTGCAGATACGGTCGTATTACAGGAGCACTGTACGCTGCGGGATGGCAGGCTATTTGTTAACCAGCCCATCAGCTGCGGCAGCCATATCCGGAAAAGGGGCCACTGTATAAAAAAAGGCCAGCTAGTGCTTAGCAAGGGCACCAGATTGCAGCCACATCATATCGGGTTGATCGCCACGCTGGGTATCAAGCGCATTTTAGTTAAACGCCCACTGAGAATCGCCCTGTTTACCACGGGTGACGAACTGGTTGAACCCGGTGATGCCGCCGAAATCGGCCAGATCTATAATGCCAATCTTTACAGCCTGAGTCAGTTACTTATTGCCCATGGTTGCGACATCCTGCATAGCGGAACAATCAAGGACGACAGGACCATTACCAGAGAGACCCTAAAAAGTGCCAGTGCGCATGTAGATATCATTGTCACCAGCGGCGGGGTTTCAGTCGGTGAAGAAGATCATGTGAAATCCTCAGTCGAAGCAGAAGGCGAGTTATCGTTGTGGAAGGTGCGCATGAAACCAGGCAAACCTGTAGCGTTTGGGCGTCTGGGGGCAGCACATTTTATCGGCCTGCCGGGTAACCCGGTATCCAGCTACCTCACGGCGTTGTTATTTTTACTACCTCTGATACGTAAAATATCCGGTCAAAAAAAGCACAGGGATTTAAACGACTACTTCCCCCGGCCCAGCGGTTACGCACAGCTGGATATGGACTGGAAAACCCCAGCTCCCAGACGCGAATTTATTCGCATCCAGCTACAGCAGCAGGTCAACTCCCTGCCCTGGGCATCTGCTGTAAACAATCAGGGTTCAGATGTTTTAAGCAGCCTGGCTGACTGCGATGCGATCATGGAAATACCTGATTTTAAAACCTTCCAGCGCGGAGATATCTTAAGATACTGGACCCTGAATGACCTTGCTATTTAATAGGTATTAAATTACAGAAACAGGGCATTGTATGGATCGGAAAATATATGCCAGCCATCAACCGTCACGATAACAGAGTTAGCGAACAGAATTCGCTTATCATCAAATCTAAAGTGGCTTGCTATTCGCACTACCACTGCCCAAAGACTGACAGTATCTGAACATGTTGGCAGGAATCGAAATCACATCCACGGTTTACCTGATGGCTATCGTTTTTTTCCTGGTAGCTCTGGTTTACTCCAGCGTGGGTATGGGGGGAGGTTCCAGTTATACCGCCATTATGGCGATCCTGAGCATCAATGTACTGCTGATACCCATTATTTCTCTGGTACTCAACCTGATAGTGACATCCATCGGTAGCTACCACTTCATCCGTAATCGACATGCTCGACTACGGCTTATCCTGCCATTTATATTGTCCTCGATTCCTATGGCATACCTGGGTGGCGCACTAAAACTTCCTCCCCTGTATTTTTCATGGGTCCTGTTTATTTCGCTATTGTTTGCCGCTGCACGTATTTATCTCTGGGAAAACATTACGCTTAATCTTCAACTGAACGTTCAACAAAAACTCATCATTTCAATCCTGTGCGGTGGTTTACTGGGACTGATTGCCGGTATCGTCGGAATTGGTGGAGGTATTTACCTTGTCCCCTTAATCATCATTCTGGGACTGGGCTCAGAAAAGGAAGCAGCCGCCTGCGGCGCGATTTTTATCTGGTTAAACTCAGCATCAGGACTTAGCTCACGCATTCAGTTTAATGAAATTTATCTACTCGACTTCTGGCCATTATTTTTCGCAGTGATTACAGGGGCGGTGATCGGATCGCGTCTGGCCGTATTCAAACTGGATGCCAGATACATCGATAGACTACTGGGTATCGTCATTATTGTTGCAATCGCTTTACTCGCGCGCAGCCTGCTTCTATAAACAAAAAATACCGACTGTCGCTGATAAAGATGCCTTGTCAAATCGTTTACACTATCAGCACTGCCAGGTTCAACCCTGCCCTTCAGGCAAAACTCGCATAGAGAACGACCCAGATCGACAAAATCACGCCACACACCAGGGTAAAAACACCATTCCAGCGCAACCCAACCTTTGCTGAACTGATACCGGCAAAATTACCCACCAGAATCGTAGTCGCGGTAAATGGAGAACTAATCCCACTCAGGATCCAGCCTGCCGTCAGGGCAACAGTTAAAGCTACCGGTGAGATACCCATCTGTGCAGCATCAGGTAGCAAGGGTGCAATCAGCGCCACCGCCAGAATCGGGTTCATACCCATTTGCCCAAATAACGGCATCAGCCAGACCAGGGTCACCAGGATCATCCACGTCGGCAGGGAAGCAAGATTGATTTCCAGATGCGTCATCATGGCACCCAGTATAGGAGAAGCAACGGTCCCGATATAACCCGCCATCATAAGTAATACCGTTTCGCTACGAAACTCAGACAGATTTTTGCTCAGGTAACCTGCACTCCACTGCCTGACCCGGGCTAGTGGCCTGTCCTGCCAGTTTTGTATAGCAACCCAGCCTATTGACATAAGGGGCACGATAACAATGACCAGTCCCAGCACCCTGACTCCGGTAAGCAGGTAAGCAACCGTCACCAGAACCACCAGCAACATCAGCAGGAACCCTAGAGGCAGTACAGCAACCCAGCTATCCGTAATTTGACGCGCGGGAATTGCAGCAGTTGATAGCTTAGGTTTAAACAGGGTATCCATAAGCCAGCCCATACCCGCGAATATTGCTCCATTGATCACGCCTGGAATAACACACATTGCCCACGATGTTCCAGGGATTAATGTGGTCGTCATCACCATCGCGAAAGATAATGGTGACCAGGGTAAGGTGGAAATAAAACCCCGTTGAATTGCGAGCAACATACGCCTGACCCTATGCTGACGGACTTCTTCATTACGTTCCAGGCTGGCATTCGCCATCGTCATGCTGCCCAGTAACGAAATAGCACCATAGTTAAGTAACAGACCAAACATCTGTCCACCTACAGTCAGTGCGGCATAGCGACGGCCTGGTGGCTGCTGGGATAGAAAGCGACCGCAGCGTTGAATTGCAGGCGAGGTAGCAGCCACATACTTAAGAGCGGTTAAGGCAGCTAAAAAAGTAGCAATGAAAGCGGCAGTAGCAATACCTGAACTAAGTGTCTGCAATGCATTTTCACCCCACCACAGATTAATTAACGAAAGTAATATGGCAATTAGCACGAACACTTTACGCCCTGCACTAACATAAAAGAATAGCAACGCAGTAAGCAATATCACCGGTATAAACAGTAAACTGTCAACACCATCCCATATATGGAACTCGCGACAAACCACAAGCAGTCCAATACAAAGTGTTAACAGGCCGGTAGATTTACCCACAAAAGGGGGGAAGGTAGTCATGTGTAGCAGCATTCAGGAATTAACGTTCAATTATAACCTGCTATGCCGCTTAATAAGAGACCAATAAGTTTATTGCTTATTGATAAATTCGGGAAATAACAATGCTACAACCAGCACCAAAAATCGATCATCGAACCACGCTAGCTGCAAAAAGTAAGCAGCCTTTTGCAATACGCAGTTTCCGCTAGCAGTAACTTCAAAGACTGCTATTTAGCGCAATTATGGCTTAATACGCAGGTAAAAGTTTTTAAAAAAAACCTTTAAATCATCAGATTTAATACTAACCATATAACAGCATTAGGATATGCTAAACTACATGATTTAGGTCATTACCAACGGTAAAATCCTGCTTTAATGTCGCCGCTTCAATTTGGTTCCCGAATTATCTATGTCAAGTGGTTCATTAAACAGTTTAATACGGATTATTATCGCTTTAAGCTTAACTGAAGCAGTGCTATTCACGCTTCAGTACTACCTTTATCCGCTCACGGATACTGTTGCCATATTCACGTTACACAGCCTGATGCTCAGTATTGTGGGTGCATTCATCATCCGCGCCTTCCTGTCCAGACAGGAGCAACCTGCCCCTGAAACAGGCAAACAGAGTTCTGATTACTATAAATTTGCTATCGACCAGCACTCCATTGTTGCCACTACCGATATCAAGGGCATTATCCAGGAAGTTAATGACAAGTTCTGTGAAATCAGCGGATACGATCGCGAAGAACTAATTGGCCGCGACCACCGCATCATCAACTCGGGTAACAAGGATAAGGAATACTGGCGCAATATGTACCGTACGGTCGCGCGCGGGAAAATCTGGAAAGATGAAGTCAAAAACAGAGCAAAAGATGGAAGCTATTACTGGGTGGATACAACGATCATTCCACTGATGAATGATAACGGAAAACCTCAATCTTATATCTCTATAAGAACCGACATCACTAAACAGAAGAACATCCAGAAAGCGTTCAAAAAAACCAATAAACAGCTCAAGAAACTCACCCAGATGGATGAATTAACCGGCATTCCAAATCGTCGATCATATGAAAAACGCCTGGAGACAGAAATCCAGGCAGCCCAACGCTCGAGCCTGCCGCTATCTTTGCTAGTTGTTGATATCGATAACTTTAAGATTATTAACGACGACTATGGTCATGATACTGGAGATCAGGTGTTACGCCGGGTCGCGGCAGCAATGAGTGATTTACTAACCCGGACCACAGACTTCATCGCCCGCTTTGGTGGGGAAGAGTTTGTTGTCCTGATGCCATCAACTGATGAGAAAGGCGCTTTTAAGGTAGCAGAGCGTATTCGTAATCAGGTTATCAATACCCCAATACGCGAAAATCAGAGCTCAGATCTAAATAAAATTACGGTTAGCATCGGTATTTCAACTCAAACCGGAACCAATCTGGACAAATTTCAGCTTTTTAAAGAAGCCGACACTGCACTTTATGAGGCGAAAAACTCTGGCAAAAATAAAAGCATTTTGTTCAGGCATTAAACTCAGAAGCTCGATTGAAAATCCTTTGACGGATCAATCTCCACAGCAGCTGTCGGACTGCCATCTTGGTATATTTTTGGTGTAACGGGGTATTGAATCCCGCATTGCCCTGCAAGCTGGCTGACTTTACTGAAAAAAATTAGATAGATTCCGAACGGTACGGTAAAATCCGCCTGCTTTTACGGTATACGTCCGCGAATCAATCGTCACGTATTAATTTCCACCCTGAATTTAAAAGTTTGATTATGAAAAAATATAAGATTGCGCTGCTCGATGGCGATGCTATCGGCCCTGAATGTATGATGGAAGCGGTTAAAGTGCTGAAAGCGGTAGAAGCACGAAATGCTGATGTTGAATTTGACCTGGTACATGCAGATTTTGGTGCCAGTGCTTACTTTAAAGTAGGGCATTCATTCCCCGAAGAAACCAAAAAAATCTGCGAAGAGGCCGATGCGGTACTCAAAGGCCCTGTTGGGCTGAGCTACGAAGAATCACAGAAAATCCCGGTGGATATGCAACCCGAGCGTGGTGCAATCCTGCCGCTGCGCCGACATCTGGACACCTATGCAAACCTGCGTCCGGTTTCCCTGCCTAAAAGCCTGTCGCATTTTTCACCTTTAAAACCCGAAATTGTTGGTGAAGGCATCGATATCCTGATGATTCGTGAGCTGGTTGGCGGCCTGTATTTCGGCGAAAAGGAACTGGGTGTCAACGAGCAGGGGCTGCGTTATGTAAAAGAAACACTGGAGTACGATGAAAAGCAAATTTCACAAATCCTGCATTTTGCTTTCCAGCAGGCAATGAAACGCAAAAAAGTACTACACAACATCCATAAGAGTAACGTGCTGAAATCCAGTGTGTTATGGAACGAAATCCTCGAAGAAATTGCTCCGACCTATCCTGAAGTAACGGTTAAGCACCAGTTGGTAGATTCAGCCGCAACTATGCTTTGCCTGGATCCCTGTCAGTTTGATGTAATGGTGATGGAGAACATGTTTGGCGATATTCTGAGCGATCAGGGCGGCGGTATTCTCGGCTCTTTGGGCTTAATGCCTTCTGCCTGCCTGGGTAAAGACAAGGCATACTACGAACCCTCTCATGGTTCTGCACCTGACATCGCCGGCAAAAATATTGCTAACCCATACTCCATGATCGGATCGGTCGCGATGATGCTGGAGCACAGCTTCGACATGCTGGAAGAATCGCAAAACATCTGGAAAGCAATCCAGAGCGTATACGCCCAGGGATACTCAACCCCCGACCTGTCCAAGCCAGGCAGCGGTGTGAAGATGATCAACACCGATGCATTTGGTGACTTGGTGGTTGAGGAGCTGAACAAGCTTTAACTGGAAAACCATTCTTCCGTATTGATACCTGACACCTAAAGGAATTTAGGTGTCAGCGTAAATCGACTGAGAGAAGCATTTAGCCTCATATAGATCGAATATGATTTTTGGTATTAATGCTAATTTTCAGTTTCTGACATTTTTGAAAGGGGTCAAATAGCGCCCATTATTCGAATGCTGCTATTGTTGCGTATTTTCCTTTTAAGTTAAGATATTATTACCCATTATCTACATTAAAAACTCATCCGGAATTTTGCCGCGTTGTATTGGTAATATGGGTAAATTCTCAAATCTAAGACTTTCTGGAAATATTCCCGTGCAGTTTTTATATCGTTATCCGCATAGGCTTGCATACCTATAAAAAATTTAGCCTCAGTTTCATCACATACAGATTTGCTTCTACTTAGCAAAACTTCCTGATTTATATTACCTTTGTAGTAATCAAGCAAAGCTTTTTCAAACTCTGCTTCATCTGGACTGAGCGGGTAATTTTTAATTATCGTATTCGCCTGGTTTAGGTCTCCTAAAATCTTGGCACTGAGAAAATGTCGGATCGTATTGTATACTGTTAAATCTTTACCCAATGCCTTGCTTTTGTTAAACGCATTAAAAGCCTTTTCCCATTGTTCACCTTGGAAATACAAAAGCCCTAAAATTGACCAGACATCTTTTTCATATTTTTTTTCTGAAAGTAAGTCGTTAGCTACTTTCTCTGCGCGTTCAAATTCAAGTGAGTGCATATATTGATCAATCAAATTTGTTGCATTTAAAAAGTTATTTTCAATGGATACACTTTTCTTTGCATAAAACAACGCCAATTGAAACTTCCCTAGTGCGCTATATGCAAACGACAAATTGTAATTCAGGTCAGGATCTTTTGGATTTTCATGCAGAGCTTTTTTATTTAGGTTTACTATATCCTCAACCGTTTTATCATATGACTTAGAACATAGCGTATCCTGCAGGTGCAACGTGGCTTTTTCTGCAATTGCTTTTAATAATTTTGGATGCTCAGGGTTTATTTTTTGAGCCTGTTTGAGCATCAAGTCTGAAAGCGCATTCTGCCCCAGAAGGTCATATTCCTCACTCAAGACTAAATAGGTTGGAATAAAATTGATATTTTCCTTCAACGCATTTTTACCCATCTTTATGACTTTCTTATGTCCTTCAGGACCATTTAAACTGGGAATCTCGACAATCAATTCAACGAATGAGGGTGGCATTACATTGACTTTTTTTAAAAGACCAATGTCTTTATAGATAGAAAATAAGTCCTCTTTATTTCTTAAAATACCATAATGAATAGACGCCTTCGAAGACAGAGCATAATAAGCGACACTTGCTCCTATATGACCAGGACTTTTTTTCAGGTATTTTTTATAGTAAAAATAGGCCTTCTGTTCGTATTCGGTATTTTTATCCTTTGACCATAAACTTCGATATTCATCCGCCAACTTACCTATAAGTTGAAGATTTTCTGGATCCTGGGCAAGATTTTGTTTTAGTATAGAAATACTTTCAGGCTCATTCTGTAAAGTGACGCAACCAGTTATAGGCAATATAAATATTGCAAGAATAAGCAGATAAAGCCTGTACATAGTATTACTCCCTGTATCCTAGCTCACGAGCCAGATTAAGTTCCTTCTCTGATCGCTCAAACTGATCCACGAAACCCAGCGTTATTCCAAAATAGTAATGTGCTTCTGCATTGTCTGGAGCAGACTCAACTATTTTTTCAGCCAGATCAAAGGCTTTATCAAATTCAGCATCATCAATATATAGTTTAATCATTGACAGGTCCCTTTCGATATTTGACTGATTTTTAGAATACTTCTTGTTAATCTCTTTTATCCTTTTTTTGAGGGGATCTTTCTCAACTAACATTTGCCACTTCGAATGGTCAATTGTATTTTCAAATGAGTCCACAAATTTGGGGAAATCTTCTAACGAGATCAGGTTTTTCTTCACCTTGATTACGCTTTTTACCGTATATTTATCTTCTGATTTATCAGTGCTTGAATTATATTCAAACCATTGATTCGAAACCTGAGACGGACCATTCATCCATTCACCAGAAAATTCGTTTGATAACATTTCAATAGAGCTGGTCATCGCAATTGTAAAACCAGTACCAAGGTAGTAGTCATGGCTTCTCTCTTTTTTAGGGAGAGGTAATAGCTCTGTGAAAAGCGAGATGGCTCTCACCAGGGTATCCGAAAGGATGATTTTTTCTTCGCTGTTCCATACGCTCTTTTTATCATATTGTGCAATTAGTTTTGTCGGGGCTTCTATACTGTTTGAAGCGACCGGTAATACCGATTTTAGATCCAGCTCTGGATGTAAAGTCAGCGCTACTTTCTGCAGCAATTCTTCATAATTTTTCCCGTGCAGAGAAACAGATTTAAATAGATTGTCATACTTCCCATTCAATGTAATCTCCATTGATAGATTCAAAACATCTTCATCGAGAGACAGGTTTTGATCTATTAGTATTTGATGTAGGTTAGCACTCGACAAACTGGGCATTTTTTTTAACTGGCCACCTCGTCCATCTATAACGAAGGTCATTCGTTCCTGTAAAACCCAGTCAATCCCTGGAAAGCTTCCAGCTTCAGTACTAGTATCTATCCAGCTCTCCTGCCCGTCTCCGCGATCAGGCAAATAGACAATCATATGTGAAAACATCAATGAAGGTATTGACGTTTCCAGTTTATTTGAAGGATATGTTCCAATTAACGAGGGATAAGCCTCAATGCCGGCTGCTTTAAACATGGATACCAGAAGCATTGCCTGATCTTTGCAATCCCCATATCTGTGATCGAGAACTTGATTTGCTGAATGAGGAACAATCCCACCTCGACGCATATCAGATTGAATGTACCTGACATTTTTCTGCACCCAGTAATATATTTTTTTAACCTTCTCCGAGCGAGATATCCCTACAGGAAGCAGTTGATCAACCAAATCTTTTATTTCTGGTCCAGGTATTGACGCCTTGAGATATACATTAGCCGCCCATTGGTCCAGGAACTCCCAGTCAGGGACGGAACTCACGTATACTCTACGAAGAAAATCTAATGACTGAATATTATTCTCTACCGCATAGGCCGGAATATTTTTTAGTCTCCAGCTTATTGATTTAACCTTATCGGTTACCACTTCATACTTTATGGCGCCATCAGATTTGTCCATGATATTAAGTAATGCGTCCGCTGCCACGTTTAAAACCACTACAGATTCTCTAACTGGATCTAAGCGTACGTTGTTACCCTGAGATTGTGCTTTAGTGAAATAGAACGCATCATACCAGTGGTTTTCTATGACTGATCGGATGGTTTTTCTTGTTACTTTGTACTCTATGAATGAGCCCGCCTGTACGGAAGGAAGTGAGAAATTTAAAGATCGAATATCATCGAAAGCGACATCGCTGGATTTTGTTTTTACCTGTACCGCATCAGGTGAAACATCATGAACTGTTCCATCCTCATCAATGATTCTCGCAAAATTCAGTTCGATTTTCTCAAAGTACGAATTGAATCGACTTTGAATTACTGAATAATCTCTCGCAGCATCCTGGTCTAATATCGCAATGAGAAAATATTCCTGTGATTCAACTTGATTACTGCTGTTTACATTAATTTCCTGAACCGATTTGACGGTAACAGCGCCTGCTTTCACTTCCTGTGCTTCAGGCTTGAAATCCTGAAATACTTCCTGCAGTAACTGATTCGCTTCGAGAGTAATAGAAAATACACACAATAAGACACCCATGAATACACGCATGATGTTAGAAGCCCTTTTTAATTAATTCCATAAAAGTCATACTGAGTTTATCAAATTTCTAAGGAGATGTTTTCCATTTGTAGTATAGGAATCGTCCTACAAATACCCCCCCGCTGAATCATCGAAGGTGCATTTATCTAGCGGGTAGTTGAGGTCCTGAATATCCTTAATCCGAAATATCAGCCCACAATTAAAGGATTGAATTCAGGACAACGCATAGCACCTTTTAAAACTGGAATATCAAGCGACTGATGCCAGTTCACTCCTCAAGTGTTGCGTTATATGCTCCGGATATGCTTTGACTAATGTCGCTTTGGTACATTTTTGAAAGTGACTGAATTGCATTATCGCGTTTATGAATGCATCCAAAACTATGTCTTCATCAAAATTATGTTGCTCAAGGTGTAATAATTTAATCTCTAAATGACTGGTTTTTCGATGGGCCTTACAGTCCATCCGTCCAATAAATTTATCCCGCAAAAGTAGTGGCAGACTAAAGTAGCCGTACTGACGTTTTGCTGCAGGTACATAACATTCCAGCTGATATTCGTATCCAAATAGCGCTTTGAGTCGATCACGCTGTATCACGCTGTTATCGAATGGCGAGAGGATTTGCATGCGATGACTTAATCGAGGCAGCGGACTTTCGAGTGCGCCTGTTTGCAGTATAAATGTTTCTCCACTGCTTAATCGAACCTGTTCTAAAGTGCCTTGCGCCAGCCTTTCGTCTACCAGGGCTTTTACCGCTTTGCGTAGTTCGTTATTTCGGCGCAGGTAGGTCAGGCCTTTGACAGAAACCAGTCCATGGCAGCGTAACTGTTGATCGACCATGTGCGCTGCAAATTCTTCCGCGCTGGGCATCAGTGAATTAACCTGGGGTGGCAGTACACGTTCGGTCAGGTCATAGGATTTCTGGAAGCCTTCACGATTACTCACCATCAGGTCGCCCTGCATGTAAAGCTGTTCAAGCGCCTTTTTCGAAGGCTTCCAGTCCCACCAGCCTGCACGTTTGCTGGTGCTGGTTTCTAGATCGCGGGATCGTAGCGGGCCTTCTGCACGTATACGCGCCATCAGTTCACGCATCAGCTTTTTATCAGGGTCGCTATACCAATGGATCTGGCCGTTTTTAATGGCTTGCTTATAGGGCAGCGAGAAGCGGAAATCGGCCATGGGTAAAAAAGCCGCTGCGTGTGCCCAGTACTCAAAAATATCTCCCTCGAGCAACATTTGATTGGTCATAGCAGGTCTGAAGCCAGGTACTCTGGAGTGAAACACATGATGGTGTGCTCGCTCTACTACGGATATGGTGTCGATCTGCACATAGCCCAGATGGTTAATCGCCCTGCGCGCCCCGGCCAGTCCGCGACCGAAGGGTTGAGCCTGCAGCAAACCCTGTGCGGCCAGGGCAAGGCGACGTAAACGAGCTACATCCTGTGAGCGTTTAATTTCGATCACAACAGGAACGCGACGTGCCTGGTGTGGCGGTTATTTGCTACCCGATGCCGATAGCTCATGTAATTGAAGATTGATGACGCGGGTGGTTGCCAGTATCGCAGCAAAGACCTGGTTTGAATGTACGCCGCGGGTTTTGATGCTTTTGTGTTTTGTACGCCAGGTGATGATACATTCGGTGAGTGCGTTGGTATTACCGCCACGTGGAATGCGCACTTCAAAGTCTTCCAGTTTGGGTAGCTGGTAGTAATCCGGTTTGAATACCTTGCCGATGGCATTCATAAAGGCGTCAAAGCCACCATTGCCCGAACCCGTGGTTTTAATGATTTCTCCGTCCAGGTCCACTGCAATGCTTACCGTAGATTCCAGGTTCAGGCCGCTGGTAATGGAGCAGTTGACTAACTTGATGTGATGATAAGCGCTACTTTCCATCACGTCGGCAATAATGAAGGGTAAATCATCTGGCGTGATATTCTGCTTGGAATCGCCGAGCTTTACGATGCGCTTGAGTACCTTTTCCTGGTTTTCAGACGACAGGCTTAAGTCGAGTTTTTCCAGGTTCTTAAGTAACGAAGCTTTGCCACTCATCTTGCCTAGCGCATAAACCCGCTTACGACCAAATCGTTCGGGGCTTAGCTGGCTTTCGTATAAACCACCTTTTTTATCCCCATCTGCGTGAATCCCTGCAGTCTGGGTAAACACATTACTGCCAACTATCGGGGTGTTGTCGCTCATGCGTTTACCCGAAAAACGTTCCACCATATTGCTTAAATCAAAGATATGGTGTTCATTAATCGATAACTGCATGCCCATTTTGTCTTTTAATACCACAGCGACTTCGGCTAGTGATGCATTGCCGGCGCGTTCGCCCAGACAGTTGAGGGTGCAGTGAACAGCCCCGGCACCGGCCGCTACGGCGGCCATCGCGTTGGCGGTAGCCAGGCCGTAGTCATTATGCGGATGAAAATCGAATTGCTGATCTGGGTAGCGTGTCACCATGTCGCTAATCGCTGCGGTGACTTCTGAGGGAGACATGACTCCTAGTGTATCAGGGAGCAAAAAGCGCTTCACTCCGCAACCTTTTACCGCATCCATTAAACCATAAACGTAATCAGGGTTGTCTTTATAGCCATTCGACCAGTCTTCCAGATACATATTAACGGTAAGGCCTTTGCTCTGCGCGTAGCTAATGGTTTGCTTGATCGCTTCCACGTGCTCGGACAATTCCTGTCTTAATTGATTGCGACAATGGTTTTCACTGCCCTTGGTCAGCAGATTGATGACGCGCCCGCCAGTTTCGACAATCCAGTCTACACTGCGTTTCTTATCGACAAAGCCCAGTACCTCGATGCGATCCAGATAGCCTTCTTCAGCAGCCCATTGGTTAAGTGTAGTGACTGCCTTTTTCTCGCCATCAGAGACCTTGGCTGAAGCGACTTCGATACGATCAACACCCAGCTTTTGTAATAAAGCCTTGCCTATGTTGACCTTTTCATCCGGCGTAAAAGAGACTCCCTGCGTCTGTTCACCATCACGCAAGGTAGTATCCATCAGCTCAATATGTCGCCCCGTATCAGTCATATTTTTTATCAACGCTTAAGAGTAAGTGGCTTATTTCCACAACCAGGGATGGGTCTGCTGTTGACGTGCTTCAAATGCATCAATCTTGTCGACCTGTTGCAGCGTCATGCCAATATCATCCAAACCTAACAACAGGTTCTGTTTGCGGAATTCGTCGATATCGAATTTAACCACACTGCCTTCGGGTGTGCTTATGGTTTGCTCGGGCAGGTCAATAGTGAATTTTACACCTTCATTGTCTCGAATTTCCTGCATCAACTGATCCAGCTCCTGACGCGAAACCACAATCGGTAGAATGCCGTTCTTGAAGCAGTTGTTGTAAAAAATATCCGCATAGCTGGTCGAGATAATGGTGTTAAAACCATAGTCTTCAATCGCCCAGGGTGCATGTTCGCGTGATGAACCACAACCGAAGTTATCGCCAGCCACCAGAATTCTGGCATCTTTGAAAGCTGCTTTGTTCAGCTCAAAATCTGCATTGTCGCTGCCATCGGCGTTATAGCGCCAGTCATGGAACAGGTGCACGCCAAAGCCTGAACGTTCGACCTTTTTCAGAAACTGCTTGGGAATGATCTGGTCCGTATCGACGTTACTACGATCCATTAATGCGGCAGTGCTAGTATGATTGGTATAAGGCTTCATATTTTTTCTCTCTGAATTCTGTATTTGTTTACAGCTTGCGGATATCGACAAACTTACCCGCTGCTGCAGCGGCAGCAGCCATCGCTGGAGATACCAGATGGGTACGACCACCTTTACCCTGACGGCCTTCAAAGTTGCGGTTTGAAGTGGAAGCACAGCGCTCGCCGGGTTTTAGCTCGTCACCATTCATGGCCAGGCACATCGAACAACCAGGTTCGCGCCATTGCCATCCTGCGTCCAGAAATATTTGATTCAGGCCTTCTTCTTCGGCCTGCTTTTTAACCCAGTAGGAACCCGGTACCACGATTGCGGTAACACCATTGGCTACTTTGGTACCTTTGGCGACTTTGGCCGCGGCACGCAGGTCTTCAATACGACCATTGGTGCAGGAGCCAATAAATACATAATCAATGTTGATGTCGGTAATATCGGTATTTGCCTGCAGGCCCATATAGTTCAGCGCGCTGGCACAGGCTTTCTGTTTTTCTTCGTCAGCAAATTGTTTGGGGTCTGGCACTTTTTTATCGACACCGATCACCTGCTCAGGCGAGGTGCCCCAGGTTACCTGTGGTGCGATATCATCCGCGTGGATGGTAATCTCTTTGTCGTAAGTCGCCCCATCATCGCTGACAATGCTTTTCCAGTAAGCCAGCGCCTGATCCCAGTCTTCACCTTTGGGTGCAAATTCACGATCCTTGAGAAATTCAAATGTCTTTTCGTCTGGTGCCACCAGGCCAGCTCTGGCGCCACTTTCGATAGCCAGGTTGCATAAGGTCATACGGCCTTCCATGGATAGTTTCCTGATGGCGTCACCAGTGTATTCGATGACATAGCCAGTACCACCTGCAGTACCGATATGCCCGATGATAGAAAGTGCAATATCCTTGGCGGTGCAGTATTCAGATAATTCACCTTCTACGTTGACGCGCATGGTTTTCGATTTTTTCTGGCGCAGGGTCTGGGTGGCCAGTACGTGTTCAACCTCTGAAGTGCCTATGCCGAATGCCAGTGCACCAAAAGCCCCATGCGTGGCAGTATGGCTATCACCACAAACCACGGTCATGCCAGGGTGAACAAAGCCATGCTCTGGCACCACGATATGGATAATGCCGTTATTGGGGCTTTCCATATCGTATAGACGCATGCCGTTGTCGGCACAGTTTTTCATCATGGTCTCGACCTGGATGCGTGCGATGGGGTCCTTGATCGGCTGGTCACGGTCTTTGGTCGGCACACAGTGATCCAGGGTCGCCAGATTGGCCGCTGTACGACGCACAGCGCGATTCGCATTTCTAAGGCCTTCGAACGCCTGCGGGCTGGTCACTTCATGCAGCAGGTGGCGGTCTATGTACAGGGTAGGCGCCTGACCTTCAGATTCATGTACTAAATGGTCATCCCAGATTTTCTCATACATCGTTTTTTTCATGCGAATTCTCTCTTACGTTGGCTATTCTATGGCAGCAGTCTGATTTTGGGTGCCGAAGTATATCATCGTAAAAAATGATAACTTAATCAGTTTTTGGTATTAAGACATACGTTTTTTCGACTATGCGACCTCATTTTAAGGGCCTGCCAGTTAGTTTTGGTGAAACCAGATGAAAAACCAGGATTTGATCATCGAAGCAGAGATAATTGCAGGTCGCATCATCCCTGTGAATACACGTAATCGCTTGAGCTTCTGGCAAGTGCTGATTAGAATCCGCCAATAGGTGTCGGGAACTTTATCAGATACCGAATAACTAAGCTTTACCTGTAACTTGACTGGCCTACCCGCTTAAGACTTGATGACACCATCCAGCAACAAAATCATAGCCAGCGTTTTAATCATGCTGATGTTAATGACGCCATTAACCGTTATGGCGATGCAATGGATGCCACAACCCGCCCCATCAGGTCATTGCCATGATATGCAAAATCCACACAAAGTGCCTGGACATACTCTGCAACATAGCTGTCACATGGATCTTGACTGCCAGAAGCTGTGCAACAGTTCACAGCACTGTTCAAGCTCTATTGTATCCATACTCGTCGATTTTAAATTGTCCCTGAATGGCGAAAACAATACCCAGCTGTTCAGCCAGCAACCGGCGGTTCAGTTTACCCAAATTCCTTCTGACCTGTTTCGCCCGCCGCGCGCGTAATCTCTCCAGAACCGTTCCGGTTCAGCCAAATCCGGCCCTAACTGGCTGGTTAGAAACCTGTTGCCACAACTGATTGCCTTGTAGGGATAGTGCCCACTGCTTTTAGTTGCTTGTGAACAGAGTACTTGCAATTGAAGAGAACAGTCGATGAAAGCAAAAACACCCAGGGCATTGACCCTTTTGATTTTCACCTGGGGCCTATTTAGCCTTGCTGAGCAGTCTGCGATAGCGGCCCCTCAGGTGCTCACGCTGAAACAGGCGGAAGCACTGGCGTTAAACAATGAACCCGGCATGCGAAGCCTGCAAGCCAGGACCCAGTCCATGATACAACGATCCATTGCGGATGGTCAGTTGATGGATCCTAAGCTACAGATTGGTTTACTCAACCTGCCCACCGACAGCTTTGACTTTAACCAGGAGGCTATGACCCAGTTCAAGGTAAGCTATATACAGGATTTTCCGTCCGGCAATACCCGCCAGATCAAAAGCGAACAATCCGTCAAGCAGTCCGAGCTGTTCCAGCACCAGGGCGAAGACAGGAAACGCAGCATTCTTAAACAGGTTCGCCTGAGCTTTCTGGAAGCATGGTACCTGAACCAGGCCCGTCAAACGGTGCTTAAAAACCAGCAATTACTCAAGCAGTTAAGCGCTATCGTTGAGTCGCAGTTTTCACTGGGTCGGAATTTGCAGATGGATGTACTGACTGTGCAACTCCAGCAAAGCAAACTGGACGACCAGATTTCGCAGCTTGAACAAAAGATCAGTCAGCAGCGCTTTGCCCTGTCAGAATGGATTGGCGAATCCACCAGCCAGTATGCGCTGCAGGATGAATTACCCACACTGTTAAATCCAGACTGGAAATCAGGTACTTTGGATGAATTTGAAAGCCTGCTATCTACGCATCCCAGAGTGCTGGAAATCAATACCCAGCTCGATCTCACGCGTAAGGAGATCGAGCTCATTCGCGAGAAGGAAAAACCCGGCTGGAACCTGAATGTCAGCTATGCCTATCGTGACGATGCACCCAATGGCAGCGAGCGTGCTGATTTTGTCTCAGCAGTCGTTACCTTTGACCTCCCCTTATTTACCGCTAACCGCCAGCACAAGTTGCGAGAATCCCAACAATTGCAAATCAATGCAAACCAGGATCAACGAGATGCCCTGCTCAGAAAAATGCATGCTGAGCTAGCACAGCTAAGGGTCAATGAGATGTTGATAGAAGAGCGAAAAAATCGCTATCAAAGCATCCTGATTCCACAGTCTAACCAGCGCGCCGAAGCAGCGATGCAGAATTACCAGTCCAGCAATGGCACGTTTTCCAGCGTAATGCAGGCCTATATGGATGCGCTCAATACCGAGCTGGATGCACACCGTCTCAGCGTCGACCAGTTAAAGAACCAGGCCAGCGTGCTGTACCTGATAGAAGGCATTTAAGGAATTACAAGAGAAACCCATCATGAATAAATTACTCAGCGGTTTAATATTGATCACTCTGGGCACCGCAATCGGTTACCTGTCTCAGCAACAGATCGCCAACATCATAGAGTCAACCGGACTATTCAGTTCGAATTCCGAGGATAGTTCGAAAAGTCCTGGTGAAAAGGAAATCCTGTACTGGGTCGCCCCCATGGATGCCAACTACCGGCGGGACAAACCCGGTAAATCGCCCATGGGTATGGACCTGGTGCCGGTCTATGCCGATGACGGTAACACTCAAGACGGCGTGGTCAAAATCTCAGCCAACGTAGAAAACAATTTAGGTGTCAGAGTCAGTACAGTACAGAAAGGCAACCTGAACCGAGACATTAGCACCGTGGGTTACGTCAGCTTTGATGAAGAAAAAATCTTTCACGTACACTCGCGTGTCGAAGGCTGGGTAGAACGCCTGCGCGTCAAGTCCGTTGGCGAAACGGTCAAAAAGGGCCAAAAACTGTTTGAACTCTACAGCCCCGACCTGGTGAATGCCCAGGAAGAATTTCTGACCGCATTGAAAAGCAAAAATGAGGCGTTAATCAATGCCTCACGCAGTCGACTGGGTTTTCTTGGCGTCAGCGACGCACAAATCGAACGCCTCAAACAATCACGCAAGGTGCAACAACGCATTGATATCTATTCACAACATGATGGATTTATCAATGAACTGAATATTCGTGAAGGGATGTTTATCAAACCTGCTACCGATGTTCTATCAATCGGACAGATCGATACCGTGTGGGTCATCGCCGAAGTATTTGAGCTCCAGAGTGGCTGGATCAGGGTAGGACAGAAAGTTGGTATGGAGGTAGGCGCATTGCCAGGAAAATCATGGCAGGGCAGCGTCGATTACATCTACCCGGTTCTGGACGCTAAAACGCGCACCCTGCAGGTCAGAGTACGTTTTGATAACCCCGATGCACTACTCAAACCGAATATGTTCGCGCGCCTTGATATTCACGCGCAGACCGAACAGGAAACCCTGTATATACCACGCGAGGCATTGATCAGAAGCGGCACCATGGATCGAGTGGTGAAAGCGCTGGGTGAGGGAAAATACCTGTCCGTGGCCGTTAAAACCGGCATCGAGAGTGGTAACGCAGTGGAAGTACTGTATGGGCTGACAGCCGGTGAAAGCATAGTCACTTCGGCACAGTTTCTCATTGATTCCGAATCGAGCCTGACAGCCTCGTTTGAACGCATGCGGGAGACTTCCGGAGTCGATGATCAGATGAGCATGCGCAGCGCCGCAGAAAAACCGGACCAGGTATGGGTTGACGGCGAAATCACTAACGTGATGCCCGGACACAATATGCTGACTATCCAGCATCAACCCGTTGATGCCTGGGGGTGGCCAACCATGGTGATGGATTTTACCGTAGACAGTGATATCAGTATCGATCAACTCAAGCCCGGCGAGCCCATCCACTTCCTGGTTAAAAAGATCGACAGTGGTGGCATCAGGATTGTTCAGATTGATGCGAACCAGGCTGCTGCTCCCATGGATGATACTCGGGCCTGGGTTAAAGGTAGCGTCAACAGTGTTGATATGCAAAATTATAAACTCAACCTCAGTCACGAACCTGTGGAGGTGTGGGGCTGGCCTTCCATGATGATGGATTTCCCCGTAGCAAAGTCGCTCGATATCGGGCAGTTCAAAAAAGGCCAGTCGTTACAACTCCTGGTGCGTAAACTGGATAGCGGCGGCATCCAGATTATCGACGTAAAGCAGGAGTGATGCCATGATTGCTGCGATTATTCATTGGTCGATACGCAACCACTTTGTGGTGCTACTGACGACCTTAATCCTGCTGGGCGCGGGCATATATGCGGTCAAGCAAACCCCCATAGATGCGATTCCTGACCTGTCCGATGTACAGGTGATCGTCAAGACCAGCTTCCCCGGCCAGGCACCGCAGGTAGTAGAAGACCAGGTCACCTATCCACTCACCACTGCCATGCTGTCGGTCCCTAAGGCCGTCACCGTGCGCGGCTATTCCTTCTTTGGTGACTCCTATGTCTACGTAATATTTGAAGAGGGCACTGATCTGTACTGGGCACGTTCGCGTGTGCTGGAATACCTGAGCCAGGTTGCCTCTACCCTGCCTGAAAACGCAAAACCCCAGCTGGGACCCGATGCCACTGGTGTGGGCTGGGTTTTCGGCTATGCACTGGTAGATCGAACGGGTAAACACGACATCAGCCAACTGCGCAGCCTGCAGGACTTCTTTCTCAGGTATGAACTGCAGACTGTCCCAGGTGTATCTGAAATAGCGACCATTGGCGGCATGGTAAAACAGTACCAGGTGGTAGTGGACCCGGATCGGCTACGTGCCTATGGCATCCCCATAAGTCTGATCCGTACCGCCATCACTCGGGGCAACCAGGAAGCAGGCGCCTCCGTTATTGAAATGGGTGAAGCTGAATACATGGTGACTGCAACTGGGTACCTGCAAAAAATAGAAGACCTGAAGAAAATCCCGCTGGGGATGAACAGCCATGGCATCCCGTTACAGCTTAAGGATGTTGCGGAAATTATTACCGGCCCTCAACTGCGCCGCGGCATTGCAGAGCTTAATGGAGAGGGAGAAGTGGTTGGCGCCTATGTGGTCATGCGCTTTGGTGAAAATGCACAGAAAACCATCGAAAACGTGAAACAGAAGATCCGTTCACTACAACAGGGTTTACCCGATGGCGTGGAGATCGTAACGACATACGACCGATCCAATCTGATTCAGCATGCCGTGGATAACCTGTACGAAAAACTGATCGAGGAATTCATCGTCGTGGTACTGATCTGCGCCCTCTTCCTGTTTCATTTTCGCTCCTCACTGGTGATTATCATCAGCCTGCCGATAGGCATACTAGGCGCCTTTATCATCATGCATTTGCAGGGACTCAACGCCAATATCATGTCGCTGGGTGGTATCGCCATCGCTATTGGTGCCATGGTGGATGGTGCCATCGTCATGATCGAAAATGTACACAAGCATATGGAGCGTACAACCCTTACTCATCAGAACCGCTGGCAGTTGATTGGTGAGGCATCGGTGGAAGTCGGGCCGCCATTATTCTTCTCCCTGCTAATCATAACCCTGAGCTTTTTACCCGTATTCACGCTGGAAGCACAGGAAGGCAGGATGTTCGCGCCACTGGCATTTACCAAAACCTATGCGATGGCTGTTGCCGCGGGTTTATCCATCACCCTGGTACCGGTACTCATGGGCTATTTCATTCGCGGCAAGGTCATGCCCGAGCATAAAAACCCTGTCAACCGAGTAGTCAGCTGGGTCTACCTCCCTGTCATTAAAACAGTACTGGATGCACCCTGGACTATGATCCTGATTACCACCCTGGTACTGGTTATCGGACTGTGGCCGGTAACCAAAATTGGTAGCGAATTTATGCCGCCGCTGGACGAAGGAGATTTAATGTACATGCCCACGACCTACCCCGGTATCTCTATCGGCAAGGCGCGCGAACTGCTCCAGCAAACCGACAAACTGATCATGACCGTACCCGAGGTAAAATCGGTATTCGGTAAAATCGGGCGCGCAGAATCGGCTACCGACCCTGCCCCCCTAACCATGATCGAAACCTTGATCCAGCTTAAACCAAAATCACAATGGCGGGCCGCTGTAACCACCGAATCATTACGTGCAGAACTGGACCAACTGGTGAAATTTCCCGGACTCACCAATGCCTGGGTAATGCCCATCAAAACCCGTATCGACATGCTCGCTACCGGCATTAAAACCCCGGTAGGAATAAAGGTGGCAGGGCCAGATCTGGACCAGATTCAGAACATAGGAAAAGAGCTGGAAATCCTGTTGAAAAATGTTGAAGGAACCGCTTCGGTATATTCCGAGCGGGTTGCAGGCGGTCGCTACATCAAGGCAGATATTGATCGCGACAAGGCTGCTCGCTACGATCTTAACGTGGCAGATATTCAGGATGTCATCAAGACAGCCATTGGTGGCATGAGCGTGTCAAAAACCATCGAGGGACTGGAGCGCTACCCTATCAATATCCGCTACCCGCAGGCGTACCGAGACTCGGTGGAAAACATCCGCCTGCTGCCAGTGACCACCAAAAGCGGCCAGCGCATTGCGCTATCCGATGTCGCGGATATACGCGTAGAAGACGGGCCGCCCGCCATTAAAAGCGAGAATGCAAGACTCAATGGATGGACACTGGTTGATATCAGTGGGCGCGATCTTGGCTCCTACGTGAAGGAGGCGCAACAGCTGGTCACCGAACAGCTCAAACTGCCTGCGGGCTACTCCATCTCCTGGTCGGGCCAGTATGAATACATGGTGCGCGCCAAGGAGCGCCTGTCGATTGTTGTGCCGCTTACGCTCGCTATTATCATGCTATTACTGTACATCAACTTTCGTAGTGTGATCGAGGTACTGATCATCATGGGCACTTTGCCTTTTGCATTGATCGGTGGCATCTGGCTGATGTATCTATTGAATTACGAAATGTCGGTAGCTGTCGGTGTCGGTTTTATCGCACTTGCCGGTGTGACCGTTGAGATCGGCCTGCTGATGCTGGTGTACCTGAATCAATCCTACAACCAGCGCAGGCAGCAGGCGCTACATGAAAATAGAGCATTAACCCGTGAGGAAATAAAAGCTGCCGTACTTGATGGTGCTGGCAAAAGAGTGCGCCCGATCATGATGACTGTAGCTGCAATCGTAGTAGGCCTGATCCCTATCATGCTGGGAACCGGAACGGGTTCGGAAGTCATGCAACGCATAGCCGGCCCCATGATTGGAGGCATGATTAGTTCACTGGTATTAACCTTACTGGTGATACCGGCGATCTATTTTATCTGGAAATCAGGTAGCGCGAGCAATCCCTCCACACCAATCAAACATTAAAGGGGTACGAGTTATGAGATTTTGTAAAGTAGTCGCCATTTTGAATATCACCGATTATGGTTTGATCAGCCAGACCCTGCAGCGACTGGATATTCCAGGGATCACCGTCAGCAAAGTCAGGGGGTTTGGAGACTATATCAACCAATTCAACGATTTTGGATTCTCGGATAATATGAAAGTAGAGATTTACACAACAACGGAACAGGCTGACAGCATTGCTGAATGCCTATCCAGTCTTGCGAACGAGATGACCGCTGGTGGAGGCGTTATTGCCATAGAACCTGTAGACAGGCTTTACAATGTCAGAAAACTGGGGACATAGTAGTGTTTGAGATATCGAGCAGGTATAACCCATTTTTTTAATTTATTAGACAGGAACTTATTGAAGATTGTATGCTCTCAACTAGTTAGTAAGTTTTAGATCAAAATTAGCCGTTTAAAGCCTTCTTTATATTGTGATTGATCAAAAATATTAATGATGTTTTATCTTCATAAAAAAGGATTATCGTGCCTGCTCATACTATTTATGGTATTCGCTTCGATACAACCTGCAATCGCATCAAATTTTATTAGCACACATTGCCCGAAGGCATCATCCATGGATACCCTGCAAATGCAGGGTAACCATTTCAGGCGACAGGTGGATGACGAAGGTCTCAGTCAAAAATACGACATGGCCCATTCCAGCCTGTGCCTGCATTCTCCGCATTGCAGCACTCAGGTTAATTTATCGTCAGTATTAACCGCTGCCCCGGACCAGATAACGCCACCCCCTGCGATACATCATAAAAT
This sequence comes from Gammaproteobacteria bacterium, assembly GCA_050288105.1. Lineage (GTDB taxonomy): Bacteria > Pseudomonadota > Gammaproteobacteria > JACNJF01. The sequence continues at coordinate 190,569 of JBNKDE010000005.1, read as the reverse complement.
TTTTACTGTCGATGAAGGATTTGTCATCATTTACCCAGCCCAGCTTAAACGCCCTCCGAAAATCAGCACCCTCTAACAGGCTCCTTTAAGCCATATCAGAAATATAAAACCTGGCACCTTTGCCACAAGCTGTCGTGACTTTGCTACAGACATTAACTGAAGCACCATCCGGCCATTCGATCTACAGCAATACAAGATTCAGGCTCGAGGTCATAGACTTCATTATTAATACAAAGAGGAAAGAAAATGATTACTTTGATGAAATATACAATAAGCGCTGCATTCCTGATCTTTGCGTCAACCCTGAGTGCTCAGGGCATGAATCCATCCATGATGCAACAACAGGGAATGCCTATGGGCACCCCCGGCATGATGCCGATGAACCCCCAAAACATGCCCATGTCAGATTCGCAGCGCTACGAAATGATGATGGGCCAGGGCAACTATGGAATGATGATGGACCCCAGCATGCGCAATAATATGATGCAATATCCGCATGGCAATGGTATGCAAAGACACATGATGAATCCGCAAATGATGCAGATGCGCCAGCAGCATATGAATGAATTAACACAACGGCTGGAGCGGATTGAAGCGCTGCTAAACGAGCTGGTTCAATCGCAGAAAGCTAAGTAGAAGCAGGAAAAACTTTAAGGAAGCTCTGAATTATTCAGAGCTTCCTCAAGTGAGGAACGATTTGGGTGCAGCGCAATCTGCACCCAAATCAAACCTGGAGAACACATAGAACATGAACAGTATATCAATGATCACCGGCCCCTTTTATATGATTGCGATCTGGATATTAATTGGGTTTTCAATCTATGCACTGTTCAAACTGTTTTTTTCAAGAACACCAGACAATAAACCAGAAAGCGATTTGGACATTCTAAAAAAGAGATATGCCAGTGGTAAAATCGATTCCGAGGAATTCCAGAAGATCAAAAAAGAACTTAAGGGAAACTAAACAGGTGACCGACATGACAGCAAGCAGTTTTATTAAGCGCAAAATTCCAGTATCAGGTACCGCATCAGACGAAACCATAGTGCAAAGCCTTGCTGCGGTAATAGATCATCCCGCTATAAGAAATGTGGATTTTGATCACAATCGCAGCGTTATAGTTGCGGAATATAACCAACTACTCATTCACTACTCCGGGTTGTTAACCCTACTGTCTAATCATAGTATCAATACCAGAAACAGTTTTGGTTTCAGCCTTCGCAAAAGCTGGTATGACTACCTGGACATAAATACCAGAGAAAATGCCCTGGCACCACCGCCAGCATGTTGCAACAAACCACCTAAGTAGTGGTTGAAAATGATGAAATTTACAGAGTCAACCTGATGAGTAATATGATTCGATTATCGATTGCAGGCATGTCCTGTGCGGGCTGTGTCTCAGCAGTTGAAAATAGCCTTAAATCTGTCCATGGCGTGGAGGAAGCAAGCGTCAACCTTGGAGAACGTACAGCCTCTGTTACCGGAGCTGTTTCTGCCGACGAATTAGTCTCTGCTGTCAAACAGGCAGGCTACAATGCGGTGGAGCTGACCAGCCTCAAAGATGAAGCAGAGAAAGAAAACCTGGAGCTAAAAGAGTATCGCTCACTGTGGTTGCGCGCGATCATAGCCGGCGGCATCGGTCTGATACTCATGGTACTGGGCATGGGCGGTTTCCTTCCACCGATTGAAACTGGTAAACTGATCTGGTTATCAATCAGCATGATCTCACTACTGGTACTTGTTTTTGTCGGTGGACATTTCTTCAGCGGTGCGTTTATCGCGTTAAAATCCGGCCGCGGAAACATGGATACGCTGGTTGCCCTGGGCACCGGAACAGCCTGGCTGTATTCAACATTTGTGGTTCTTATGCCCGACGCTTTACCCAGCCTCGCTCGAAATGCCTACTTTGAAGCAGCGGTCATCATTGTTGGGCTGGTTTCGCTGGGTTCTGCATTAGAGAGTAAGGCCAGGGGAAATACATCACAGGCAATTAAACGTTTAATTGGATTACAGCCTTCCACAGCCAGAATCATTCGTAATGGTAAGGAGTTGGATATACCAGTAGAAGAAATCGGACTGGAAGAAACAATTCGGATACGCCCAGGAGAACGTATACCCGTTGATGGAATCGTGTTGGAAGGAAACTCCTATATCGATGAATCCATGCTGACCGGGGAGCCGGTTCCAGTAAATAAAAAAGCAGATGATAAAGTTTATGGCGGCACCTTAAATACTCAGGGTAGTTTTCTGATGCGAGCAACCGGTATCGGAAAAGATACCGCACTGGCACATATTATTGACCTGGTCAGAAAAGCGCAGTCTAGTAAACCGCGTATCGGACGACTAGTTGATCAGGTCGCTGCCGTATTTGTACCGGTAGTCGTTGTTATTTCCATTGTTAGCTTTATGATCTGGATGAGTATAGGGCCAGAGCCGCAACCGGCCTATGCCATTGTCGCCGCCATGACGGTACTGGTTATTGCTTGCCCCTGCGCTTTAGGCCTGGCGACACCCATCTCCATCATGGTCGGTGTCGGTAGAGCTGCCGAAATGGGCATCCTGATCAGAAATGGTGAAGCCCTGCAAAGCGCCAGTAACCTGAATACCATCGTACTGGATAAAACAGGCACTATTACCGAAGGCAAACCCAGGCTGACCAAACTGGAAACCTTTTATGGCTTTGATGCTACCTCAGCACTGATCATGGCAGCCACACTGGAATCCGGCTCCGAGCATCCCATTGCCTCCGCCATTATCAACGCCGTCAAAGCGCAGGAGCTAGAAATATCGTCCGTCAGCGATTTCCAGGCCCGCGCCGGTAAAGGCGTGGAAGCGCTTTTAAACCAGGACAGGATACGTATTGGTAATGCAGCTATGATGGCAGAGCACCATATAGATATCACCGGTGCTGCCGAGATTGCTGAGGCAATGGCCAGCGAAGCTGCCACCCCTGTATTTCTCTCCTGTAATGAGCAACTGGTTGCGCTGATGGCAATCGCTGACCCGGTACGTCAGGATTCCATAAAGGCGATCAAACGGTTTCATGAAATGGGGCTTGAAGTCGTCATGCTGACCGGCGATCACCGGCAGACGGCTAAAGCCGTTGCAAAACAGGTTGGCATCGATCATGTCATGGCCGAGGTATTACCGCAGGACAAGGTCGCCCAGATCATTCAACTGCAAACTGACGGCAGAATAGTCGCCATGGTTGGTGACGGTATTAACGATGCTCCAGCCCTGGCCAGAGCCAATGTTGGCATCGCCATTGGCAGCGGCACAGATGTCGCAATCGAATCTGCAGATATCGCGCTGATGGGGCATTCGTTAAAAGGCGTTGCGGATGCGATCTCTCTGTCAAGAGCGACATTGAAAAACATAAAGCAAAACCTTTTCGGGGCTTTTATCTATAACAGCCTCGGTATTCCTGTTGCGGCAGGCCTGCTCTACCCGTGGACAGGTTTATTACTCAGCCCCGTAATCGCTGCAGCAGCCATGAGCATGAGTTCAGTGACCGTGGTCAGTAATGCCCTCAGGCTACGTTCCACACAGCTGTAAGCTGTAAAAGAATAAATGTGCACTGTATGGCTTTTTATTCTACTGGATATGGATACAATGTCGTTGCAATGAAAAAGATCATCCTGCATCTGCTGCTCATCCTGTCTATTGCTGTTATTCCCATACAGCAGGCTTTTCCTATGCCTGCAGACAGTGATATGTCATCCATGCAGATCATGGGCACTAACTGCATCAACTGCGATCATCATCAGGATAGTAACAACTCAAGCTGTATGGATAATGGCTGCATAAATCATGCTCTAAATTGTTCCACAACGGGTATCACGCTATTTTTAACCGAATCCACCGCAACCTTTAATCCTGTCGAGATATCAAACAGGCTAGCGCAGCAAAAGCCATCTCGCTTTTACTCACAAACCCTTAAACCTGAATTTCGCCCTCCAATTGCCTGAATAAGTTTGTAATCAGTGCAGAAACTCTCTGCTGTTAACTTATTCAAATTCAGGTAAACCCATGAAAAACATTATTCTGTCTATCCTGTGCGCAGGATTTATATCAATATTCAGCTCGTCCGCATACAGCGCTGACGAGATAATCATTCCCTTTAAATACGCCAAAGGCCAGGCCCTGTTTAATAAAAACTGCAGCAGTTGTCATGGTGAAAAGATGACCGGTAGCGACGAAGGCCCACCATTACTGCACCCTTTTTACAAACCTTCACATCATGCTGATGCTTCATTTTACCGTGCAGCTCTCAGGGGCGTAAAAGCACACCACTGGAATTTTGGAGATATGCCGCCGGTTGAAGGCATGACCGAATCAAAGATTAAAAGCATCGTCGCCTATATCCGTTTCTACCAGCAACAGAATAAACTCTATTAAGCAGGAGCAGACGAAATGAAAAGATTAGTCTTCACTAGCTTATTGCTGCTGCCATTGTTTCATACTGTGCAGGCCAGCACCCAGGCACGCTGGTATTCAGCCGATCAGGTCGAGCAGGGCCAGAAACTATTTTCTGAAAATTGCGCACGCTGTCATGGCAACAATGCAGAAGCAACCCCTAACTGGAAACAGACAGATGAAAATGGCAAATACCCTCCCCCGCCATTGAATGGGACAGGACATGCCTGGCACCATGAATTAGCCCAGTTACAGCAGAGCATTCGCGAAGGAGGTCAGCAACTGGGCGGCACCATGCCCCCATTTAAGGCTAAGCTAAGTGCACAACAGATTGACCAGGCGATTGCATATTTTCAATCCAAATGGCCAGATGAGCTTTACCAGAAATGGGCGGCCCGGTTTGAAGTCAAAAGCCTGCCCGCAAGTAGCAACGAAACAGACCAAAAAGTCCTTAGTAAACAGAAGTCAGTAACTCAACGCCTGTCCAGCATGCTGGGCAATGTGGAAATAGATGAAGCGAAACCGACAGGGATAGAAAACATCTGGCAGGTACAGTTAAAAAACCGTTTTGTATATCTACTGGATGATGGGCGCTACGCGTTGATTGGCGACCTTATTGACCTGCAAAAAGGACAGAACCTGACAGAAAAGGAACGCCGTTTTAGCGCAATAAACACCATGAACAGCTATGCAGATAAAGATCTGATCATCTTCCAGCCAGAGGGGGTAGTTAAATCAACATTAAATGTTTTTACCGATACCTCCTGCCCTTACTGCAGGAAACTGCATGAGGAAATTCCCCAACTGCTAGCCTCCGGGATTAAAGTGCGCTATCTACCCTACGCGAGAGGTGGCAGCCAGGGTCCAGGCTACCAGACCCTGAAATCAGTCTGGTGCGCACAGGATCGCGCCCAGTCGATTAATAATGCATTTGCTGATAAAACTGAAAACCTGAGTAACGGGGATTGCACAGGTGCTAGCATTGTTGACGCCGCTTATCAGTCTGGAAATCAGCTCGGCATCTCTGGAACTCCGGCACTATTTAAGCAAAATGGGGAAAAAATAGAAGGCTATGTTCCTTTTAAGCAATTAGTACCCATGTTACTGAATCCTTAAACGAGCAATGATCATGACAAATCGAACACAGTTTCCGGCATAGGCGACCCTCAGCTGAAAGACTGGAGCCCGAAAAATAATCTGCAGCATCTGAGATCAGCTGCTGCATTTTACGCACAGGCAATGGCGGCTTGATTTTAAGACGCCATAGCAGTCCACTATCTATCCGCGCCCCTGGTTAAAATAATTTTCCAGGTACTGATCAAAGCTGATGTCATCCTGACTTTCTATCTCATGCTGTTTCTGCAGAGAGCTGCTTGCAAGCTGGTTAAAGAAGTCGATTTTATCAGCTGCAAGCTCAGATTTTTTGTAATACCGGTAATGGTGATGTGACATGCGCTTGGCGTATTCGTAAAAACTTTCTCCTCGCTCTCGCATATCGGCCAGCATTCTGGCGGAAGGTGTCAGGTCAGAATCGTAAACAGCAGCGATCTGAGACTTCACGCTGGAAAAATAATTTTCAGTGTAGTGCGCATTATCCAGCAGGTTAGCGACCGATTTCATTTCTTTACAAAGTTCACTGGCCCAGTCCTGCAGTTTTATTTTTTCATCACCCCGTCCTAGCGTTAAGCCGGGCTGCCTGCCTTTATGCGCAACCAGTAACAGGTTTTCGTCGATGGCAAAAATCTCGCTTTTAGATAGCACAGGACTCTCATGCAGTAGACAAAACAGCATAAAGACTTCCAGAAAATAAAGCTGTTCCAGATTGATACCATGGGGATCGAAAGCATTCACATCCAGCGACCTTAATTCTAGGTAGGCAATACCTCTCTGTTTCAGCGCGAGTGACGGCATTTCATTGTCACGTAGAATCTGCTTGGGTCTGACCGAGCTGTAGTATTCATTTTCAATCTGAAGAATATTCGCATTCAGCTGTCGATACTCACCATCAACTTTTACCCCCAATGCCTGATAGCCCGGATAAGGGGTACTGATGGCACATTGCAGGCTCTTCACATAGGCTTCTATCGAATCGTAACAGGCTTTGATACCCGTGGTATCTTCCTTATTATTTTGATAGCCAATATCACCCATACGTAATGAAGTCGCATAAGGCTCATAAAAAGTATTGCTATCGAACTCCTGCAACAGCGTTTTCTTCCCATTCAGGAAAGATTTGCAGATGGCCGGGGATGCGCCAAATAGATAAGGCACCAGCCAGCCGTATCGCAACAGGTTTCGCACTGCCCCCATATATTGCTTAGAGACAAAATCCTGTAATTCATCGGTATTCCGGCAAATCGATTGATATAGTCGCCAGAATTCATCAGAAAACGAGTAATTAAAGTGCACGCCAGCAATCACTTGCATGGCACGTCCATAACGTAAACCCAAACCGTGACGATAGGCCGTTTTCATCTGTGCCGCATTGGAAGAGCCGTATTGCGCCAATGGGATATCGGTTTCCCCCGCCACCACGCAGGGCATGCTGGTTGCCCAGAGGATTTCATTGTCCAGATTTCGATAAACAAAGTTCTGGATATCATCCAGCGACTGCACCACTTCTGCAATGGAGTTACAGGGCGGGGTTATCAACTCGGTAAGCGCTTCAGAAAAATCCGTGGTGATTTGTGGATGCGTCAACGCTGAGCCCCAGGAGATCGGATGTGGGTTGCGTGATATACAGCCCTCTGGCGTCACGCGCAGGCTTTCCTTTTCCAGGCCGATTCTGGATTTGGCCAATGCCTGGGTAAGTGCTGAATTATCCAGTTCGGATAAACGCTTTCTTAATAAATGATACATGGGTAATTCACTGAAAGATTCATATCGCAATGCCAGTTTTGATTGGACCGGAAAATCCACAGAAACAGGCGACAGGCTAAAACCTGAGTTTTACCGAAGGATAACACCTTAATCTGTTTAACTTTAGAAAAATAAAAGTGGGTACTCTCACAGAAATATCAAGGTAGGTCTGTTGTTGTTAGCCAATCTTTCCTCACACCTTCAGCGCTGCAAGGCTAGCCAGGTGCCCGACAATCTGGAAAGAATATCTGCACCATAAAGCGCAACCTAAACACGACTTAGAACATCTATTGATCATTAAATTGAGATAGCTCTTTAACAAGTTGCATAAAAAGACTTAACATCACCGCTTTTTTACACAATGGAAGCAACAATGAAAGAACTCACTTACCCTCGCGAGCGTACGCTCGGCATTATCACTCTTATTCTTGGCCTGATTGCCTGGATCGGACTCATCGTAGGCACTTTTGGCGGCGCTTTAATCGGCCTGGCTGCAGGGTTTGTGGTGTATCTGTTCATTCAATCCACCCTGATTTCCTATATCAAGGGCAATGGCGTTGAGCTATCAGCATCCCAGTTACCGGATCTGTATGCCCAGTTCACCGATTGCTGTGAACGCCTGCAGATAAAGAAACGTCCACAGGCCTATGTACTAAACGGTAACGGCAGTCTTAATGCATTTGCCACCAAGTTTCTTGGCACACAGTATGTCGTTTTAATGTCTGAAGTGGTTGATGCAATGAAGCAGCATAGCGATGGCGTGCGTTTCTATATTGGACATGAGCTTGGCCATATCCGAATGAAACATCTCAATATCGGTCACCTGATTCGCTGGCCCATGATGTGGTTACCCCTAATAGGTGCTGCTTATTCACGCGCCCGGGAAAGCACCTGTGATCGTCATGGCCTCGCCTGCAGCAGCTCTGCTGAAGGTGCTGCGCGCGCCCTGGCGGCGCTTTCGGCAGGCTCAGATCGCTGGAAAGATGTTGATATCAGTGAATTTCTCAAACAGGCCAGGCATTCAACCGGGTTCTGGATGTCATTTCACGAGCTCACTGCCGCCTATCCCTGGTTAACCAAGCGCGCAGCTCGTGTCATGGACGCTGACGCCCCCATGCCAAAGCGCAACATCTTTGCCTATTTACTGGCGGTATTTATTCCTTTTGCGGGACGTTTAGGCGGGGGCTTCGGTCTACTCATCATGATCTATATTGTCGGCATACTCGCAGCTGTAGCTATTCCGGCTTATCAGGATTATACGATCAAGGCAAAACTGAATACCATCATCATGGATTCCCAGCCTGTTCGCGACCAGCTGGCCGGCTATTACCAGGGCAACAATGAAATCCCTGAGTCCCTGGAAGCATTAGGCATTAGCGCCGAACTCAGTGACGGTTCAGGCATATCCCTTAACCCTGACAATATGGAACTCACCGTCAGCTTCAAGCAGGGGGAACTGTTCTTCACGCCTAAAATAGATGACCAGGGTAAAATCTTCTGGGTATGTAGCAACGGCGAAGGCATAAAGACTAAACAGCTACCGCCATCCTGTCTGAATATGGAAAACCAGTAATCCTTTATCGATAGTTCTTATCGCAAAAACAGGCTACAGGAATGGGGCGCAGCGTGTCTGCTGCCCTCCATAAATAGCCGTCTATTTTAGAAATTATATTTCCTCGCGCACCCTGGCCTGGTAGCTTTTAGGGGACAGCCCCGTTTTATCCTTGAAAAAGCGACTGAAATAACTGGGATCATTAAACCCCAGTTGATACGCGACTTCGGCAATTGGCATAACGGTATAGGCAAAACTGCGTTTAGCTTCCTGAATGATACGATCATGTATCACATCCAGCGCCGACTTATCGGCGACTTCACGACAGATGCGGTTTAAATGGGTAGCTGATATACGTAAACGTGCAGCATATTCGGCAATTGTTAATTTTTCAGACAGGTGCTGTCCAATCTGATTCTGAAACTGGCGGTAATACCAGGATGCGGGACTATCCACACCCCAGTTCTGCTCCCTGTGTTGCTTATCATCCTGATAACGCAGCAGTTTTCCGATAACGATACCGAGCAGGCTTTGAATCGTCAGGTTGCGGGCCAGCTGGCGCTCGTTATATTCGGTTTTAATGCGCAGGAACACGCTATTTAACTCATCCAGAAATCCCGCATGCTCAGGGCCATTGATCAGCATGGGCTGACTTAGCAGGTCTATTGCTCCTGGCGACGGGGCCATCAGGCTTTTCATATAGTCAGCCGATAGCGATATCACCTCCCCTTCCAGATCTCGCGAGATATCAAACGAATGTACCGAGGTAGGAGGTATATGTAAAAACACCGGACAGACAAAGCGGATCTCCGTCTCTTCCAGCTCCAGCATACCGCTACCCTTGCGGTAAAAAACCAGCTGAAACAAATCATCATGCCGATGTGGGTCAACCCGCCAGTTATGCTGACGCATGGATACGGTCACATCATCTACATGCACCGGTTCACAGCTCAGGTCGCTGTCCGGATCATGATCCTGATATAACCGGTAGTTGGGAATCGCACGCTTCATATCACCTTGTACTAATCATTTAAAGTATTGCCCTGACATTGTATAAATCGGACACAGGAGCCAGCCCATGTTCGAATTTTACCATTTTTATCATAATTTCCTCATTCACCATTGCCCTGATTGTTCATACAGTAGCGACATAAATTCTGGTTTATGCCAGTAATTTCGCGGCCTGCCTGTTATCGGGGCTGAAACTCAACCACCAGAACAACAATTTTGGGAGAAATGAAATATGACATTAAAGCATGAAAACCCCATCCCGGGTACCACCATGTTCGATGGCGAAATGGCGATGAAAGGCTATGCATTGAACAAGATGTGCTACTCATTCAACAATGCAGCTGCACGCGAGGAATTCCTGGCTGACGAAGAAGCCTATATGGAAAAATTCGGACTTAATGACCAGCAAAAAGACGCCATTCGTAACAAGGTGGTGCTGGATATGATTGCGGCTGGCGGCAACATCTACTACCTGGCGAAATTTGCCGGAATCTTTGGACTCAATGTACAGGACGTAGGCGCACAGCAAACCGGTATGACGGTTGAAGAATTTAAACAGAAACTGTTAGACGCAGGAGCATAATCATGGCGAAAATTGTTGGTGGATTAACTACATCCCATATTCCCGCAGTCGGCAACGCTATTGCCAATGAACTGTTCGAAGACCCATACTGGAAACCATTTTTCGACGCCTATCCAGCCGCACGCGAATGGCTGGACGAAGTTAAGCCCGATATCGCGATCGTGGTATATAACGATCACGGGCTGAATTTCTTCCTCGACAAGATGCCGACATTCTCTATGGGTGCAGCTGCCCAATACAACAACCAGGATGAAGGCTGGGGTATTCCCAAAATTGCGCCGTTTACTGGCGATCCAAAATTTTCCTGGCATTTGATCAACTCACTGGTACACGATGAATTCGATATGTGCAGCTGTCAGGAAATGGATGTCGACCATGGCTTTACCGTGCCCATGCAACTGTTCTGGCCGAACTACCAGAGTGCCGGCATCAAAACCGTACCGCTGTGTGTCAACACCGTACAGCATCCGTTGCCTTCACCCGCACGCTGCCTGAAACTCGGTCGCGCACTGGGCAAGGCCATTGAATCCTACCCTGAAGATGTCAGGGTCGTGATCATTGGCACAGGCGGCTTATCACACCAGCTGGATGGTGAGCGCGCTGGATTCATCAACAAGGAATTTGACCTGATGTGCATGGACAAGATTGTTTCGGATCCGGATTACTTCAACGACATGTCGATGCACAAGCTGATCGAAGAAGCGGGTGCACAGGGTGCAGAATTTATTCTATGGCTAATCATGCGTGGCGCTCTGACCGGTAATGTGAGCAAGGTCCACAGTAATTACCACATCCCCATCTCTAACACCGGTGCAGGTATGATGGTGTTATCAAACGATTAGCATTAAAGAAACCGGGGTTGCAATAACCCCGGTTTTGCCTTATCCAAAAAGCATTTACCACAGAGCACACCGAGAACACCGAGGAAAGCAATAAACCAGATTATCACCGCCTTTAAAACAAATTAGCGGTTTTAAAGTTTGATACTGCCGCTAAGTTTAAAGATAACATTTTCAAGCTCTGTGCTCTCTGTGTCCTCTGTGGTGAACAGCTCTATTTCTTTACTGGCTGAACCTCACGGTCATAACTCAGGCGCTTGGCCGCATCAAGAGTCAGCATCTGCATAAAGGCGCGAACCTCGGCATCGCTACCCACAGGGGCACCGCCCTGGCCACTGCCAAAAACCGTACTTGGGACCTGGCGACGTGCAAAAGCTTCCGCCCAGAGTTTCTGTATCTCGATCTCAGCGTCCAGTTTCTGCGCCAGCGCATTATCCGCTTCAAGGATTACTTTTTTCTGGTAAGCCTCAGCCTCTGCCAGGGTACGCTTGGTTTCCGCTTCGATACGCGCCTTTTCCAGGTTGATTTGCGCAGTATCCTTGGCGATTGCGGCCTGCTCCTTGAGCTTCTGCGCCGCGGTTAGCGCGAGCTGTTTTTCGGTTTCTGCTTCAGTGGTTTTCTGGATCTGTTCCACCTTGGCCTTGGCCTGGCGCTCAGCAACTTCTCGCTCACCTCGCGCAATAGCCAGCAGGCGTTGTTCTTCTTCCTGGGTACGCTGTTCACGCGCGATAGCTCGGTCCGCCGATGCCTGCTGCTTGAGCTGCATGCGTTGCACGAACTTCTGGTTCGGGCTCATATCGGTGACCAATGCCGAAACCACAGTAATGCCAAAATCAGTAAAACGTTGTTTTTTACGCTTCGGCTGGCCGTTTTCGTCCAGCACCTTGCGTACAACAAAAGTCATTTTGGATTCATTGCCGTACTTCTCCTGATTAACACCAAGCGATGCATTCGCGCTGCCCTTGATGGACTTGGACGAAGAAACTTCTATCTCTTCACGCTTGACCAGAAATATGCCATTACTCATCTGGGTTTCGAATTCAGAATTAAACTGGGTACGTCCGCCAGCATAGTATTCTTCTGCACTCATCAGCGAGGCATTCGCCTGCAGGGTTTCCTTAAACGCAGGCATCAACGACGTACGTAACAGGTTTTCCGGGGAGCGGTACTCATGCGCCAGCTTGAGGAAAGACTCCTGATCGCTAGGAATCGCAAAACGTACCGTCGCTTCAGCATGCGCATCCACCTGGTCCAGAAACATAATACTCATTGGTGGCAGGTTGGCCGAGGTATTGTCGGAGTCATTCTCCGCACTGATCATTTTATTACTCGGATCATTCGCTGCCTGTACCGTCATCGCCCGTTTCCAGGCGTTATAACGACCAAAAGGATAGAATTTGTAACCCACATCGGTAACCACTTCTTCGTTACCTAACAGGGTGCGCACATGATACACATAACCTGGTTCCGCATAGAAAAAAGACTTGGCGAACAACAGCACCAACGCACCAGCAACAATCAATCCAAGAACAATCTTGATCAGCAATGAGCCGTTTGTTTGAAAGCGGGTTGCAACCTCTGACATAACATTTTCCCAGTAGATAAAAAAATAAGGCGCAAATATTACAGCGAAACACCCTCGCAGCAAACCTTCGACAGGGTCTCCAGCTTAGAAAATTCACCTGCTTAAGCATGCGGCAGTGCTGGGCTAATACTGTACGCCTTGCACGATAATTTATGTCTCAGCATGCCCTCATCCGGCACACCAAATACAACTAGTCAATGCAGAAAACGCTTTGCTGCCACCTAAAAATGTGATTATAATCCCGTTTTATGGAAGCAGAACGAAAATCCCGCATACGGAAATACCTTTTACGGATATTAATACCTATAGCCAGGTTATTGATTCGTAACGAAATTTCTCATAGCGAACTCTCTGAAATTGCACGTGAGGCCTATGTGAAGGCTGCTTACCGCTATTTCTCAATACCAAATCGCAAGACCACTTACTCACGTGTCGCTGTATTAACCGGACTCAGCCGCAAGGAAGTCGTGCGCCTGTCCACTGAAGAGATTGATCAGGACAAGGCGCCCAGGCAGACAGTCAATCGGGCAGCAAGGGTGATTACCGGCTGGCTCAATGACAGCGATTATCAGGATGCTCAGGGATCCCCAAAGATCCTGCCGTTAAGAACTCAGGATGACGCTGACGCAGTCAGTTTCGCCACCCTGGTGGAGCGTTACAGCGGCAATATCACCGCAGGCGCGATTCTGGATGAATTGAGACGGCTGGAAATCGTCAGTGTCATCGACAAACAGTGGGTGCAGCTGGAACGCTATGGGTTTATACCGGAATCAGACGATATCGAGAGCTTCAATGTATTAAGCGACAGCGCTGGCAACCTGCTACAAACCGGCGCTTTCAATATCACCCGTTCGCGCGAGCAGGCTGCCCGCTTTCAACGCCAGCTGACCCACCTGAAGGTGCCTCAGGAACTCGCAGATGAATTTGCCAGCTACAGTGGCGAAAAGTCCCTGCAACTATTACTTGATCTGGACCGCTGGCTGGTCCGGAAAAAGCGCGCATTAACCAGTTTACAAACCGAAACTACAGGCCGGATTGGCCTTGGAATTTACTACTACGAGGAAGACAGCAATGAAAATGACGGATAACCGGAATCAGCACGGATTCAGGGATCGAGCCAGTGGCCTGTTCAGGGGGTTATTGATTTATGGAATGATCACTTTATTAAGCGCCTGTGGCGGTGGTGGCGGTGATGATGCAGGAATGATCACCGGAACCGGATTCCATGGTACTAGCGCCGTGGGTGCGGCTATCGCCAATGCCACCATCACAATTAAATCACGCTCCGGGGTGTCCATCAGCACCACCAGCGATGCGAACGGGGATTTTAGCAGTGGCGAATTAAAAGAAAATACTGCGGACACCGCTCTGGGGCCATACCTGCTTCGAGTAGCGAACAATGGGGGTGACTACCTTTACAGCGTTGCGCATAGCGAGAACGCGGAATCGGTCGCCACTGGCTCGCAACGCATCGCGGTCAATATCCACCCGTTTACCGATTTAATCATCCGTAACTGGTTTGCACGACGCAACCTGGATATAGAGGCCGCATTCCAGACCGGTCCAATCGCACAATTGCCCACACTGGCAGAGATCCAGGCAATCAGTGATGAATTGCTCGCGATACTGAACCAGGCATTGGCGGCTAACAATGCACCAACCAATCTTGACCTGATTGCTACACCGTTCCAGGTCGGAGATAGCTTCGACAAGCTGCTGGACAACAGTATCGTTATCATCAACAACCAGATCACCATAACCATACTGCAGCCGGATTCTGTGGATGCGGTCCAGACCAATATCATCGACAATGTTGATGTTGATATCGATTTTACCTCCAGCACGGATACCGCCCCAACAACCCCGACCAACCTGCGCGCACTGGCTGCCGCCACTGATGAAGTCGTTGTCGTCTGGGATCCCTCCACTGACGACAAAGGGGTAACGGGGTATCAGGTTTTTCGCGATGGTGTTTTGATTGCGACCACCGCTTTCCCCGTTTACCGCGACAGTGGTTTAAGCAGTGGCGTCGACTACGGCTACACAGTGCAAGCAATCGATAGCCACGGCCAGCTTTCAGCGGCAACAGCCGTAGCCGCACATATTACCCTGAGTACGCCCGACACCACCGCTCCCCCGATGGCCACCTCGGTCCAGGGTAGTGAAGATGGCATCTCAATCACCCTCAGCTGGACAATCAGTGATATCAGCGATGTGTCCGGATTTCGTATTTATCGCGGTGCCAGCGGTAATGTTGATACCAGCGGCGAACCCCTGGCGGTGGTTACTGCAACCACATTGCGCGACTTCGATGTATCGGCGGGAGCGAGCTACTGTTATCGCATTGTAACCTTCGACGCAGCAGCAAACAGCTCTACCCCCACGGCTGAAAGCTGTGTCAGCGTCAGCGGTACTTCGGCAACCCCGTCAAGCGTCGAGTTTTCTGCCGCAACCTACAGCGTAGCGGAGAATACCGCCTCAATCACGATCAGCGTTGAACGATCCGGTGACCTGTCCGAAGCCATTAGCGTTGACTATGCAACCAGCGCGATCAGTGCAACGGCAGGTGTCGACTACACGGAAACCAGCGGAACACTGAACTGGGCAGCATCTGATGCATCGCCCAAAACCTTTACTGTTCTGTTGACGGAAAACAGCGCAGTCGAAGCCGATGAAACCGTTCAGTTGACGTTATCGAACCCCTCATCAAGCACGGCACTCGGCAACAACATGAGCGCCCTGTTGACCATTACGGATGCACCGCAGGTCAGCTGTATCGATTTGACACCGACTGCCATTACCGTAAACACTACCCTGAGCGAACCCTGCTACAACGTAACCAGTGATTTGAGCGTCAGCAACAACGCCACCCTTACTATCAATCCAGGGGTGAAGCTGGTGTTTTCGGCAGGCGTCGGTTTTGACATAGACACTGACGGTGTATTACTCGCCGTTGGAACCGCACAGGCACCGATCACCTTTACATCGGCAATAGCAGCCAGTGGCTTCTGGGATGGACTGGAAATCAACTCGATTGCGACCAGCCAGCTGGATCATGTCATTATTGAATATGGAGGAAACAGCAGTTCTTATAACGAAGCCAATCTGGGTATCTCTTTCGATGGCAAGGTGAGCGTGCTGAACAGCACCATCCGGCATAGCGCAGGCTACGGCGTCAGCCTGGTTCGGGGGACCTTAAGCGCATTTTCCGGCAATACCATCACCCTGAATGAACAGGCACCGCTGTATATGCCTGCACGCCAGGCCGGCTCCCTGGGGCAGGATAATTCCTTTGCCGGCAATGATACCGTCGCTGGTGGTAATCAGGATTTCATCGAGTTGTTCACCACCGGGACCATCGATACCAACCAGACCTGGCGCACATTCGACGTTGACTATCACCTGACGGGAGTTTCCCACACGGTCGGCGCCGTGTTAACCATTGCGCCCGGTGCGACACTGGTGTTTTCATCCGGCACCATGTTTTACGTCAATAATGCGGGAACCCTGAAGGCTATAGGTACAGCAGCACAACCGATAACCTTTACCGGCTTAACCCAGTCGGATGGGTTCTGGGGAGGCATCCAGTTTTCCTTCAACCCCAACGACAATATCATTGACCATACCATCGTTGAATACGGTGGTAGTGGTGGCAATTCTTTAGCCAATGTCGGTGTCTTCGGCAGCCCAGGAAAGCTGACGATCAGCAATTCAACGCTGCGCCATAGCTCAGAAAATGGGTTTTACTTCTATCGCGATACCGACCTTAGTATGCAAAACGTTACCAGCACTGCAAATGCACGTCCGGGCCGCATCGCATTAAATGACATTGGTCTGCTGGATGCGGCCAGTAGTTATTCCGGCAACAGCGATGACCGCATTTTTGTCGAGCACCAAACCGTTTCGACTTCACAAACCATGCTCAAGCTGGATGTACCCTACTTTCTGGAAACTTCAAGCGCGACATATAGCTGGATTGATGCGGCACTGACCATAGAAGCAGGCACCGAGATTCAGTTTGGCGCGAATGGGGGTATTGAAGTCAGGTCTAGCGGCACACTGATCGCGCAGGGCACAGCTCTGGCACCAATAACATTCACAGGTGTTCAGAAAACCAAGGGCTACTGGGATGGCATTGATTTCACGTTTACCCAGAATCCGAATGTGATCGATTATGCCATCATTGAGTACGCGGGACCGAGCAGTAGCTTCGCAGAAGGCCTGGTTCGATTCAATGGAACCAGCAGCCTGGCCAGCAACGGCAGTGTCACCAACAGTACCCTGCGCGGAAGCCTGACCAACGGCATTTACATTACTGCCGACACCACCGGGGACTTTAGTACCGGAAATACGTTTATCGATATCGATAATGTTGACCTGTTTATTGCACCCTGATCTTTAGCAGGACGGCCCGCTTTCCACTGCGGAAAGCGGGTCACCGATCGGATTTTTACCAGACTTTAGATTTCACTGTATTCAGCCCCCATCTGCGGGCGCAGAAACAAGACTGCAAAGCTACCACCCCTTTCTGCCATCAACTACCTCCTTATGGGGGTGGAAAATCAAACTGGACTGGCGGAAGCCCAATAGCATCGGCAGTTTGCCTGTTTAATATCACGATACTGATGCGGCGGTTTACAGGGCTGAAGGGATCATCTTCATCATACAATACCGACGATGCCAGGCCGATTACACGGCCGACTTTTTCTTCGCCCATGCCGGCATTGATAAACGCGCGGCGTGCTGAATTGGCACGTTGAGTAGAAAGCTCCCAGTTACTGAATCCTGTATTGGGATCACTGAAGGGAGTAGCATCCGTGTGTCCAGAAATGCTGATTCTATGAGGCACATCCTTAATCAAGTTAGCAATCTCCCTGAGTATATCTACCGCATAATCCTTCAGGCGTGAACTTCCAATATCAAACATGGGTTTATGGTCACGATCCACGATCTGAACACTCAGACCCTCATGCGTAGTATTGAGCTTTATCTGGTCTTTAAATTGTTTAAGCGCAGCGTTTTTTTCAATCGCCTCAGCAATCGAAAGCTTAAGTGAGTTCAATTCACGCTGCTCACGTTCCTGTGAAAACTCATCAAGTTCATTGTCAGAAATATTATCCCGGTCGGCCTCACCCTTAGAGACTGTCTCCTTGATAACGGAAGGGGCCTGTGACGATCCCTGATTCTCAAAATCAATCACGCTCTTACCGCCACCCTGCTTCGCTTCCAGGAACACAATCGGATCCTCAAAGAAATCGCTCAACTGACTTTTTTGCTCTTCCGTCGTAGAGCCTAGAATCCACATCAGTAAAAAAAATGCCATCATGGCGGTCACGAAATCTGCATAGGCCACCTTCCAGGACCCACCATGATGACCACCATGATGGCGCTTGATGATTTTTTTTACGATCGGTTGCTCAGCCATTAGAAGTATTAGCTGGTTTCTTTTTGATACCTCTGACATGGCCCTCGAGCTCAAAGAAACTCGGGCGCATATCAGAGAAGATGGTTTTACGCCCGAATTCAACCGCAGTCTGAGGCGCATAACCGCTTAAAGAAGCGATGATGCATACTTTGATGCACTCTAGATACCTTTGTTGCTCCTTCTCTTTATATTCCAGCGATTTGCCCATCGGGCCTACAAAACCATACGCAAGCAGAATACCGAGAAAAGTCCCGACCAGTGCAGCACCAATATGCATACCCAGTACTTCGGGTGGCTCATCCAGTGATGCCATGGTGATTACGACACCCAATACGGCAGCAACGATACCAAATCCTGGCAGGCCATCGGCCATATGGGTGATTGCAGAACTGACCTCGCTGGCTTCTTCCTCCTGGGTATCTAGTTCTACATCCATCAGGTTTTCCAGCTCATGCACATTCATTGAACCACTAATTATCAACCTGAAATAATCGGTAATAAACTCGCGGGCTCGCTGCTCTTTCAGTACAGAGGCAAACTGTTGAAAGATTTCACTGGATTCAGGCTCATCGATATCTCTTTCAAGCGCGATAAGCCCCTCGGAGCGGGATTTTGCCAACAGGGTATATATCAGCCCCAACAGGTCGAGATAGCTTTTCCTGTTATATTTACTGCCAATAAAAAGTAGTGGAAAGTTCTTGAGAACCTTAACAATTAGATATCTGGGGCTGGCAATCACGAAAGCACCGAAGGCTGCACCTCCGATGATCAGAAATTCATAAGGTTGAAACAGCATGACCAGCTGGCCGTGCGAGAAAATATAGCCACCGACCACGCTGAAAAGGACAATGGCTATACCGAGAAAAAAACCCATTTACTTGTCCAGAAAAACACCAGAATGCCCGTATTATAGTCAATCCTAAGCAGAAAAATGCAGATAGCAGAAGAGTAAGGTTGAGAGATATTCATTAACAAAAAACTTCACCGATTCTGATCCCCTCTGTAGAAATGGGCCCGGCGAGCAGTAATACGGGCAGGTAACCGGCAATAGCAATCACTTTAACCTTCAACGTAATACCTTGCTTCAACCGATCAGGCTGTCTTCGCTGCTACCTGCTACCTCGAACTGTTTCAGGACCTCATCCTTAGCCGGTATTGGATAAAATATTCAACACACCGCCACTTCAAGTAGTACACTTTAAAAACTTTTAAAACACTCAGACATAAAAAGTTACCGAGGTCGCCACCATGCCGAACTACACCCCACCGTTACGCGACATGCTTTTTCTATACCATGAAGTCCTGCATGGTGAATACCTGCAAACCCTGCCCGGTTACGAAGAGGTAGATCGTGACACTGTCGAAGCCATCCTGGAAGAAGCCGGAAAATTCTGCAGCCAGGAACTGCTACCGATCAACCGTAGCGGCGACGAAGAAGGCTGTCACTGGGATGATGGCAAGGTCCGCACACCCGAAGGCTTCAAACAGGCCTATCAACAATATGTGCAAGCGGGCTGGGGAGCACTGGCAATGGATCCCGCATACGGCGGTCAGGGCTTACCGAAAACACTACATCTGATGATCGATGAAATGCTGTGCGCAACTAATATGTCTTTCAGCCTGTATCCGGGGCTGACCAATGGTGCCTACTCTGCGCTGATGAGCTATGCCAGTGACGACATAAAACAGCGCTTTGTCCCCAAAATGGCCGAAGGTAGCTGGTCAGCCACCATGTGCCTGACTGAGCCTCATTGCGGCACCGACCTCGGGTTGATACGTACAAAGGCCGTCGGACAGGAGGACGGTAGTTATTTATTAACTGGCAGCAAGATGTTCATCACGGCCGGGGAGCATGATCTGACCGAGAACATTCTACATCTGGTGCTGGCAAAAACACCGGATGCGCCGGCAGGGGTCAAGGGCATCAGTCTGTTCATCGTGCCGAAAATCAACATTGATGACAATGGTAATCTGGGACAACCCAATGGCGTCAGCTGCGGATCGATAGAGCACAAAATGGGGATCAGGGCCTCGGCCACCTGCGTAATGAACTTTGATCAGGCTCAGGGCTATCTGGTAGGCGAGGTGAATAAAGGTATGCGAGCCATGTTCAAGATGATGAACATCGAACGTGTCGCTGTCGGTATTCAGGGTATAGGCGTAGCAGAGGCTGCCTATCAGGGCGCAGTTAACTATGCAAAGGAACGACTACAGGGGCGCGCGTTGACTGGAGCTAAAAACCCAGAGCAAGCAGCCGACCCTTTAACCGTTCACCCGGATATACGGCGCATGCTATTGACCATTCGTGCCAATACCGAAGGTTGCCGCGCGCTGGCGATCTGGCTGGGGATGCTACTGGATAAGTCCGCGCACGAAACTGATGCCGACAACAGACAGCAGGCAGACGATCTGATTGCCCTGCTCACACCCATTGCCAAGGCCTACATGACCGATCTCGGGTTTGAATCCGCGGTGCTTGGGCAGCAGGTATTTGGTGGTCATGGCTACATCCGCGAGCATGGCATGGAACAACTGGTACGCGATGCCCGCATTGCGCAGATCTATGAAGGTACTAATGGTGTACAGGCAATGGATCTGGTGGGCAGAAAATTAAGCGCTGAAGATGGGCGTTATCTCAATGCCTTTATGGAGATTGTGGCTGGCTTTATCGCAGAGAATGAAAGCGATGCAGCGTTACAGGAATTTATTCAACCCTTAAATACCGCATTCTCACACTTTCAGCAGGTCACTACCTGGTTAGCCAGCGCTGCACGCAAAAATGCGGATGAAGTGGGCGCTGCCGCTTACGATTATCTTCGACTGACCGGCCTGCTTACACTCGCTTTCATGTGGGCGCAAATGGCGCAAACCGCACTTGCAGCTGAAAGGCAATCCGATGACCCGTTTTATCGTACCAAACTAAAAACTGCACGATTTTTTATGCAACGACTGTTGCCGCAAACTGCCAGTCTGGTTAACACTATCCAATCCGGCGCAGACCTGATGATGGATTTTGAAGAGGATGAGTTTTAACGCGCTGAAGGCCTTCGGATTGCTGCTTAAAACTACCAGCCAGGACAACTGCTGGCATTGCGCTGAGCGCACAAAAAAATAACTAACGCAAAATTCAATTTAGTATCAGAATACGCATCTTGATGCGCCTCGCACCTGGCAGCATTCCAGATCATAGCGGTTTAAAACATCAATCATCGCATGGATAAAACCATTAAATTTAAGGAGTAAACACCTTGGTAGCTGCAAAAAACCTGGCTGGTACTGGCGACGAAAGCACCACCGATGAAACCCTCTTTGCGCGTATTGCGCAAGATCTGCAGGCACAGGGATATAGTATCTGCCCGCTGGCCCTGCCGTTACCCCTGGCAAACACCCTGTACCATCACCAGCAAACCATGGATGACGAAAAATACAGCAGCGCGGGAATCGGCAGAGGTCAAAACTACCTGACCAATGGATTTATCAGGAGCGATGAAATTTGCTGGATAACCGGCGAATCAGCAGCAGGACGTGCATGGTTAAGCTGGACGGATAAATTAAAAAGCTTCGTTAATCGACGTCTGTTTCTCGGGCTCTTCTCGTTTGAAAGCCATTTTGCCCACTATGCGCCTGGCGACTTTTACAAAAGGCATTACGATGCTTTTAGAGGTGAGGCAAACCGCGTTTTGACGATAGTGGTTTACCTGAACCCCGGCTGGCTTAGCAGCGATGGCGGTGAGCTCATCCTTTATCGGGATGATGATGACAAAGAAGGAATACGGGTACTTCCGATGATGGGCACTATAGCCGTATTCCTGAGCGAAGAATTCCCGCATGAAGTGGTACCGGCAAATCGTGATCGCTACTCCATAGCAGGATGGTTCAGAGTCAACACATCGGTATCTGACCGAGTAGATCCACCACTATAAAGACACGCCAAAACTGATAGTAGATATCGAGCCAGAGTAGACATCATTGCTGGGTAAATTACCGATAGAATGTTGCGCTAACTAATCCGCTTTAACCAACTATTTCCTGCTTAGTAAAGTTAAGCTATCTGTTTCTTCACAAGTATCCAAGCAGGAAGATTCTACTCCTATATTTACCTTTAACTTAAGGGGCAACAGTAGAATTTGAAGGACTTTTTCAATTCACTGCTATACTCGAAATTAGTGCATAAAGACGATGCGCCGCAACTTTTGAAGCGCGATCAAGTAACGGTTAAACAAAGTAAAACCCGCTTACTTTTTCTGCCTGTCAGGATCTATTTTGCGCATTGCTGACCCACTAAAACAACAATAAGCATGCATAGGACTAATCGTTTGACACAGCGCGGCCTTAATGTATCACCACCAGAAATCTATGCGTATTTCGAAAACGAAACCTCGTTCAACAAATCCAGAAGATAAATACAATGAATAATAAAAACAGAAAAACCACGACCCTAAAGGTAACGTCACTTCTATTTGCTACATTAATTCTACTGCTATCAGGTAACGTACTCGCCGCAGTGACAGACCTGTCGGGTAGCAGCGGTTGGTCAGCATTGATGGTGGGGGACAGGTTTGACCCCTATAGTGACACCCAGGCCAGTAAAGCGGGTACCGAAATCGTTGGTAACGCCAGTCATCCATCGTTCTATGTGAATTACGATGACAATGGCACTACCAGCGGAGGCTCGCCCGAAGCCGATGATATTCTGTCCGTCAGGATCAGGATCGGTGACGAAACCAAAGCCACCCATTCCGCGTACATTTTTACCGGCGCAGATGTTGACAACGATGGCGTGCTGGATGTTTTTTTCAGCTCCGGTTCCGGCAATATAGCGATCTGGGATGCAGGAAGCAGCGCAAATACTTCTCCATCAACCACATCAATTGCAAATACCGAGTATACGTCCTACGCCAATAGCTCCTCTAACTACAATTTTGCCGTTGTGTCTGCTGCCAATGATCCAGACTGGGACGGCAATGATGATATTAACTCAGACGGTAATACAGACGTATTTATCAGCTTTTCCATCCAGGTAAGTGATTTATCGGCATTCCTGGCAACCCAGGGAATCACCTTTTCCCAGAGCACCCAGATGCTTTTTGTTTCACTGACCGCCACCCAGACCAACTCACTGAACTCGGATTTTAACGGCGTAGACAGGAGTAGTGTTGATGACTGGAGCCAGACATTTTCAGACCTGGGCATATTCAGCGACCCGGTTAATTCCGGCGGTATTGTTGATACCACACCGCCAGCCAACCCAACCGTGGTCAGCCAGACCAGCCATAGCAGCACCCCGACCATCACCGGTACCTACCCCTCAACCGATGCAGCCGGTGGTTTCAGCGTGCAGGTCAATTCGGTGACCTATACCTTAGGCGTCGACAGCGAATTAGCCGCAATCGGTGACAACTGGACTCTGGTCATTCCAGGCGCCGCAGCACTGAGCGACGCTACCTATGAAGTTACTGCAACGGTAAGCGATGGCTCCTCCAACAGCGCGACCGATCAAACCAGTAACGAACTGGTGATTGATACCCAGGCATCGGTAAACACCAGTACTATCAGTGCCAGCCCGGTATCTATTGAGGCCAATGGTATTTCCACATCCAGCATCACGGTACAGCTAAAGTATGCCAATGGCGACAATCTGAGCGCTGGCGGAGACAGCGTAACCCTGTCCACCACCGCTGGGGGCCTGGGTAGTATTACCGACAATAGCGATGGAACTTATACCGCCACGTTGACCAGTAGCACAACCGTATCAACCGCAACCATTAGCGGAACGGTCAACAGCGTAGCCATTGTGGATGATGCGATGGTCGACTTCACCGTCGGCGCAGCCTCCACAACAACCAGCCTGATTAGCGCCAGCCCGACCAGCATCATAGCCAACGGCAGCTCTACATCAACGATCACCGTCCAGCTCAGGGACGCCAACGGTAACTCTCTGACTGCTGGTGGAGACAACGTAACCCTGTCAACCACCGCAGGCAGCCTGGGCAGTGTCGCAGACAACGCTGATGGTACTTACACCGCAACCCTGACCAGCACCACAAACGTTACCACCGCCACAATCACCGGAACTGTCAATAGCTCAGCCATTACCGATAGCGCAGTAGTCACCTTCGTTGCCGGCCCGGCCTCTGCATTCACTAGCCTGATTACTGCAAGTCCGACCAGTATCACCGCCGATGGCAGTTCAACTGCTGCAGTGACTGTGCAGTTGCAGGATGCCAGTGGCAATTCTCTGACCTCCGGTGGCGACACGGTAACCCTTTCTACCACCGCTGGTAGTCTGGGAACCGTCACCGATAACGGCAATGGTACTTATAGTGCCACACTGACCAGTAGCACGACTGTATCGACTGCAACCATTACTGGCACGGTCAACAGCTCTGACATTGTCGATGATGCCACTGTCAACTTCACTGCTGGTGCCGCTTCCGCAGCAACCTCACTGATAAGTGCCAGCCCGACCAGTATTACTGCCGATGGCAGTTCGACCTCAACCATTACTGTTCAACTGAGAGATACCAACAATAATTCGTTGACCTCCGGTGGCGACACGGTAACCCTTTCCACCACCGCTGGTAGCCTGGGAACCGTCACTGATAATGGCAATGGTACTTATAGTGCCACCCTGACCAGCAGCACTGCGGTGACTACTGCAACCATTACCGGCACGGTCAACAGTTCTGCCATTGTTGATGATGCCACTGTCAACTTCACTGCTGGTGCCGCTTCCGCAGCAACCTCACTGATAAGTGCCAGCCCGACCAGTATCACCGCTGATGGCAGTTCAACTGCTACAGTGACTGTTCAGTTGCAGGATACCAATGGCAACTCGCTGACCTCCGGTGGCGACACAGTAACCCTTTCCACCACGGCCGGAAGTCTGGGCACAGTCACCGATAACGGCAATGGTACCTATAGCGCCACCCTGACCAGCAGCACAACCGTGGCCACTGCAACCATTACTGGTACAGTCAATAGCAGCAGCATTATTGATGATGCCAGCGTTGACTTTGCGACCGATAGCGCCTCGGCAGGCACCAGCCTGATCACTGCCAGCCCAACCAGTATCAGCGCAGATGGTAGTTCTACCTCAACCATTACCGTGCAATTGATAGATGCCAGCGGCAATGCACTGACTGCAGGTGGCGATACGGTAACACTGGCAACTGACGCCGGCAGCTTGAGCAACGTTACCGATAATGGAGACGGTAGCTATAGCGCGACCCTGACCAGCAGTACAACAGTAACCACCGCCACCATCACGGGTAGCGTTAACAGCGCCAGTATCATCGACAGTGCAAGCGTTGACTTTACGGTCGGCACTGCCTCGGTTATTACCAGCCAGGTTAGCGCCAGCCCGACCAGTATCGTGGCGGACGGCAGTTCGACTTCAGCAATCACCGTGCAACTGAAAGATGCAGCAGGTAATTCGCTGACAACCGGTGGCGATACGGTCACGCTGAACAGCACCGCAGGCAGTTTAGGTAGTGTCACCGACAACGGCGATGGCAGTTATAGCGCCACACTGACCAGTAGCACGACTGTCACCACTGCAACCATCAGCGCCCAGCTTAACGGTAGCGATATCTCCGACACGGCAACTGTCGACTTTACCTCCAATGCAGCGGCCGATGACGATGGCGATGGTATCAGTAATATCGACGAAGGTTCAGGGGACAGCGATAACGATGGTGTGCCTGACTACCTGGATATTGATTCCGACAACGATGGCATTCCAGACTCAGTCGAGGGTAACGTGGATAGCGATGGTGATGGCATTGCGGATTACCTGGATCTGGATTCCGATAATGATGGACTGGCCGATGTGATCGAAGCGGGCGGCAGCGATCCTGACGCTGACGGCATTATGGGTAATGGCGCTCCCAGCGTCGATGCGGATGGACTTGTCGTCACAGGCGGCCCGCTAACCCCGGTCGACACTGATAGTGACGGTATACCCGACCAGCTCGACCTGGACAGTGATAACGACGGCATTCCCGATGTCACGGAATCCGGCGGTGATGATGCTGACGGTGACGGCATCATCGGTAATGGCATCCCAACAGTAGACCAGAATGGAGTCGTACAGGGCGGCCTGCTGGATGCGCTGGATACCGATAACGACGGCGTCCCGAATCAACGCGACCTCGACAGCGACAACGACGGCATTCCCGATGTTACCGAGGCTGGCGGCGATGACCCTGACGGTGACGGAGTGGCAGGCAGCTCAACCCCCACGGTTGATGCAAATGGCATGGTACAGGGCGTCACTCTGGTACCGGTAGACAGCGACAACGACGGTGATACCGACCCCTACGACCTGGATTCGGACAATGACGGAATCTTCGACATTGTCGAAGCCGGCGGAATCGACAATAACAATGATGGCATGCTGGACGGCTTCTCTGACACCAATGGTGACGGGTTTGATGATGGCATCGCAGCAACCCCATTGCTGTTACCGGATAGCGACAACGACGGTATCCCGGATTTCCAGGACCGCGACGACAGCGACAACGACGGTATCCCGGATGCTATCGACCTGGACGATGATAACGATGGTATTCCCGATAGTCAGGAAGGCGACGGCCTGGTCGACAGTGACGGCGACGGCGTCGTTGATAGTCTGGACCTGGATAGCGACAACGATGGGCTGTTAGATGTCGAAGAATCCGGTGTAAGCAACGCCACGCTACTCGACAGCAACAATGATGGTCGCATTGATAGCAGCTACCCGGTTGGCAGTAATGGCCTTGCCGATATTATTGAGACTTCTGCCGACAGCGCGGTAGTTACCTACCACAACGGCAGCGTGGTCGATACCGATGGTGACGGCGTCGCCGACTTCCGCGACCTGGACAGTGACAACGATGGTATCCAGGATGTCATCGAAGCCGGTGGCAGCGACCCGGATGACGATGGCGTACTGGGTAGCGGTACACCCGCTGTCAATAACAATGGTATCGCAGCTGGCAGCGGGTTGCAGACCATCGATACCGATGGTGACGGTATTGCCGATTTCCGCGATCTGGATTCCGACGGCGACAATATTTATGACGTACTCGAAGCCGGTGGGAAGGACGCAAACAACGACGGTCAGATCGACGGATTCATCGATAGCGACGGCGATGGTTTTGATGATGCCAGAAAGACCCAGACCCGACAGCCCATCGACTCTGACGGCGATGGCAAACCGGATTACCAGGATGTCGACGCGGCAGCCAACCAAACCATTCACACTGGTCTGGATGGCATAGGCGCGATGAACCCACTGCTCCTGCTACTCGCTACAATGCTAATGGTGCCGCGGCGCTGGCTGACCAGGGCAAGCCCCTCTGGTCATCGACATCCACTGCTGATGTTTGCATCAATGGTTTGTGCCGCGTTAATGCTAATCCCCAATACCAGCAAAGCAGAGGATCCCGCAGGCGAAGGCTATAAATTCTATATTGGCGCGGCGCTTGGCAACTCTTTAATGAATCCCGAAACCACCGGAACCATCTACAGCATAAGTGACGATAAAGACGCCGGCCTGCGCCTGTATATCGGCATGGATTTCACTCCCCGCATAAGTGCTGAACTAAGCTATTCGCGACTGGGTACCACAACACTGACCCCTAATGGAACACTGGATTATGACGTCAGCGCTGTAGATTTGCTGTACTACGTTTACAGCGATACCGACTACAGTCATCAGGGTCTGGAAGCTTACCTGAAACTAGGTATGTCACGGTTTGACATCAGCAGCTCAGTCGCTTACGCGATGGACCATAGCAGCCACATCGCGCTGGGTGCAGGCCTGGAATACGGCCTGGAAAATGATCTCGCCCTGCGCGTTGATGTAGAGAGTTTTGACGAAGATGCGGCCATTGTATCCGTCGGACTGCTGTACAGATTTGGTCAGCAAAAACCCAAACCGGTGCGTCTGGACAGCGATAAAGACGGCGTATTTGATGATCAGGACAACTGCCCGGCAACTGCGCTGGGGGTTGCAGTGGATAGCAATGGTTGTGAGCTGGACAGTGACCAGGACGGCGTTGTCGATTCGAAAGATGAGTGCCCGAACACCAGTCCAGGCACAGCGGTTGATCAACGCGGTTGCGACCTCGATTCCGACAAAGACGGTGTTATCGACAGCCAGGACCGGTGTCCTGAAACCCCGGCAGGGACCCAGGTCGATACCTCAGGCTGCCCCAACGATAATGACGCCGATGGCGTGCTTAACGCTGTAGACCAATGCCCGACTACTGTCTCCGGCGCGGCGGTCAATGCGGTGGGTTGCGCCATCTTTGAAACCACGATTGTAGGAGTCAACTTCAAAACCGCTTCGGCTGAGCTGACCGATGACGCCAAGGTAAAACTGGATGAAGCCATTGCGGCATTGATTCAGTTCCCCAATGTTCGGGTCGAAATACAGGCGCATACCGATGACCGGGGTAGCAAAAAGAATAACCAACGCCTGTCCGAAGCGCGCGCAAAAAGTGTTTACGACTATATGGTTGCCCACGGAATTGCGGCTGAACAGCTACAGTCTGTGGGATATGGTGAAGAACGCCCAATCGCAACAAACGATACCGAAGAAGGACGCGCACAGAACAGGCGAGTGGAATTCCACGTGCTGGATAACGAGTAATAGATCAAGTACCGGTAAATACTGTTCGCATCCATTTCACCCGTAATGGCTCTCCCTCTTTTTGCACAGGCATAAAGTGTGGAGAGCATTACCTGCTGAGCCTAGTATGGCGTGACCTCGACAGCATCTATGGTGTATCCCGCTTCTGCTAAATCAGTAGATAATCTTTCAGTCTTTATAATACCGGTGACCCAGACGACATCGTATAGCTTGCGGATCTCTGCGCCGTCTTTATCTCTTGTCTTCACGTAAACGGTCTGGTTTACCGGTGGTGGTGGCACATGAATACAGGCACCGAAGTATGGCACCAGTAAAAACTCACTAGAGCGCTGTCCGTTTGTTTCTACCGGGATCACATAACCCGGTAGCTTGATGAGTTTTCCATTCAAAGCGGTGTTTAATGGCGATTCAGCCAGTATTTCTTCCAGCTTACTCATTAATTTTTTTATCGTTGGGTCAGAGTCGGGCAACTCATCAATATTGTATTTTTGCTGATACTCTGTCAGCAATTTATCCGGGTTATATCCATCAGGCATCAGATCGGGCCATTCCAGTTCCTGCGGCTTTTCTGATGCACTCGCAACATTCACCATCAGGCTCATTGCTATAACCATAGCCTGCACTACTACTATTAATAATTTATTTTTCATCATCTTCACCTGAATTAAATGCGGATGGTCATACCATCCGCCAATGAATATCTATACGCACGATAGGCCGGGATTAACCCAACCAGTAAACCGGCGCCAATGGCTGCCGCCAACAACATCAGTTCGTGCGCTGTCGGCGGATGTAGCGGTAAAAAAATCCCCAGCTGGGACTGGATAATCGGCTGCGCAAAAAGCTGGATTGCATAAAGCCCTGCCATGCCAATGGCGGAAGCAATGAGCATGACAACGCCCGCCTCTCCAACGAATAACACAAAGATATGCCACGGTCTGGCGCCTACTGAACGTAGCACCGCCATCTCTCGACGACGTTCGTTTAAGCTGGTCAGTATCGTGGTCGCCATGCCCGTGATACCCACCAGCACAACCAGCACCGAGATCGCCAGTAAAGCTTTCTGCGCCAGCGCCATGGTGTCCCATAACTCCTGTAGCGCGACACCAGGTAAGGCTGCCAGCAATGGCTCCTCAGGATACTCATTAATAAAGCGTTGAACCCGGAATGCGGCAATTCTGGACTTAAGCCCGATGAGTGCTGCAGTTATGGTTTTGGGTTGCAACTGCATATGCCTTGTCTTTTCTGCATCCGCATGGAACCCTGGTTTAGGTGCACCGTTTTCCCACCCTACGTGAATGGCTTCTATCGCCTGCAGGCTGACATGCACCGTTCGATCAACCGGTGTACCTGTTTTACTTAAGATACCGACAACACGAAAAGGCTTATCGTTATGCTTTACAAAACTCACATCACCGGTACCGTGGGCGAGGATGATTTCGCTACCTATCTTATAATCAAGCTGTTTCGCAACATCGGCGCCTATGACTGCATCGTACAGGTCATCAAACATGAGACCCTGATTAAATTCCAGGCTGCGGGCATCGCCATAATGATAGTGCTTAAAATAGTCAGCCGTAGTGCCCAGCACACGGAACCCATGGTGAGAATCACCTAATGAAAGCGGCACCGCCCATGACACCAGTTTATGATTTTTTATATCCTGATAGCTCTCCCAGGAAACATTATTGGTGGGATTACCGATACGGAACACGGAGTAAAGCAGTAACTGAACCGGGCCGCTGCGCGCACCCACAATCAGGTCTGTACCTGATATGGTATTGGTAAAACTTTCCCGCGCGTCATTGCGTAAACGCTCTACACCTAACAGCAGCATAATACTCAGCGCTATGGAAAACAGGGTAAGTGCAATCGTGAATTTTCGATTCAGAATACTTTTAAGAGCCAGAGTCAATATATTCATGACTCAACACCTCCATTCATCGCAAGATTAATTTCACTCAGCTGAATACTGCGATCAAACTGTGATTCCAGAGATGAATCGTGGCTGACGAAGATAAGCGTTGTATTTTGTTCGGCGCATTCTTTAAGCAGCAAATCAAGAAAGTTTCGACGCCGATCCGCATCTAAAGCAGAGGTTGGCTCATCCGCGATAACCAGTTCAGGCCCACCAATCAGTGCTCGTGCAGCGGCTACACGTTGCTGCTGCCCCACACTCAGCTCAGTCACCGGTCGCTGTAACAACTCTGGTGGCAAATCAAGATGCTGTAGCAATCGTATTGCTTCATCCTGAAGATTAGCACCACGTTTTTCTATATTGCTCTTACGTGTTTGAGAAAACTGACAGGGCAGCAACACGTTATCCAGTACAGATAGATAGGGGATAAGATTAAACATCTGAAAGATAAACCCAATATGCTCTGCACGAAAGTGATCTCGCTTTGACCCATTTAGTTTGCTGACACTTTGACCTAATACGGAAATCGTTCCCTGCAAGGGCAATATCACACCACCAATCAAACTCAGTAAGGTGCTTTTACCACTCCCACTGGATCCCTTAATAAAAATACGTTCACCACGATGAATACTCAGCTCAGGTATTTCGAGTATCATCGGGCCATCATCACGCCAGCGAAAACGGAGATCCTGAATATTGATTGCATCTGCCTGTACAGCCATGCGAAATACTCCCGGTCGATGGGGCGGCCTGTAACCGCCCCGTTTTTGACACTTACTTAAGGTTGAGGATGTTGTTGTCAGCACTCAGCTCAGTACCAGTCTGTAACGTGGCGGTAATCACCTGAGCTTCCAGATGTTGCGTACCTGGGAACTGCCTGAACAACGATAAAGCCAACTGTTCGAGCCTGTCTGCCTGTTTACAGTCAAACTCATAGCTCACATCAAAGTCTGCATGTTCTTCATCTGCATGATGCTCATGCTCGTCGGCATGATCGGCTTCCATTCCGTCTTTTTCATGCTCCTCGGCATGATCAGACTCCATCCCGTCATGCTCATGATCAAGTAGCTTTGACTCGATGGTAACGCTCAACAATTCACACTGACCAGCCGGGCTCGGCTGCAGCAGGCGGACTCCGTCTTTAAGTAGTGTTTCCGCATGTTCGAGCTGATCCTTTTCATGCTGGTTTTTTGCAGCATGTTCAAAACCAACCACATTCATTGCGGGCAAAGACAGATCCACCATTAAGGTATTTTTTTCAAGTGCCACATTGAGCTGCCCACCCCCATGTTCGTGGGCACCATGTTGACGATGTTCTTGTGCAAGCGCTGACGCTGATGAACAGGCCATCACTAGCAGCAGAGTAATTTTTGAATAATGCATGTTGTATCTCCCAATACACGCAGCCACCCGACCTGAACAAAGGTACAGGGGAGCCGAAAATTGATATTAAAAAAGGTCTGGAATTTAGGAGATAACGGGAGGTGCGCGTGCTTGTCGTGAATGCCGGTAAAGGGAAAGGTAAACCGTCTCGGTTAAGGGCTCAGAGACCGAAAGCAGCAACGCTACCGAGTCTAGCGCAGCTACAGTAGCAGGTATAGCCGATGCACTGATGGAAGCAAAAAGGCAGAGTTGACATTCACTATCTCCAAAAGGCGCCTTATCATGATCATCGTTGTGATGCGTATGTACTGCAAAGGCCATCGCACCCCAGAGTAATAAAAACACGAGCGCAGGACTTAGCCAACGCATTCGCCGGTTCATATTATCCGTAGTGTAAAAGGGGTTTTGCATTTAATCCGGTGTACCAGTTGAAGCCTGTATGTGTAGTTTCATTGCTATTAGGATGGGCACAAACTATATCATGAAAAAGTAAACGAAAAATGTGTCATCTAAAATAAATGCTCCTGCTTCAGATCACTTTCTCAGTAGCTGGTTCCATCATCCTGTAAAACTGCACAAATTTTCTGACATGGGGGAGTCAGTTTCTATTCGGACACTCGCTAATAAGCTCGTTATCAAATTAGGAACAAAATCCTGTTAAACTATTTTAATACCTGAACCTGAGAAAGAGCATTTGAACCCTGGCAAGCTTCCTGTTGAAGAAATTTTACCTACGCTCAAACAGCGCCTTGCTGAATCAACCGAGGTTGTGCTCGAAGCACCTCCTGGCGCGGGTAAAACGACATTAGTCCCTCTTGCCCTGCTGGACGAACCCTGGCTCGCTGGTCGTAAGATCATCATGCTAGAACCCCGCCGCATCGCGACCAGAAATGCGGCCTACCGTATGGCCAGCCTGCTCGGCGAAACAGTGGGACAGCGCATCGGTTATCGTATGCGCCTGGATAGCAAGATTAGCAGGCACACCCGGATTGAGGTCATCACTGAAGGCATACTCACACGCATGCTGCAGAAGGACCCTGTACTGGAAGATGTTGGTCTGGTGATATTTGATGAGTTTCATGAACGCAGCCTGGAATCGGATCTGGCCCTCGCGCTATGCCTGCAGGGACAACAGCTATTTGCGGGTGATTTGAGCGGTCCGCGTTTACGAATCCTGATGATGTCTGCGACGCTGGATAGCGTAGCGATAGCCAGAATGCTGAACGATGCGCCGATAGTCACCAGCGCCGGCCGAGCCTATCCTGTCGATATCATTTATGGGCGCGCCAGAAAACCCGAAGACCGGGTGGTAGATCGTATGGTTGCCACCATTAAACAGGCATTACTGGACAACCCGACAAGTAGTGTGCTGGCCTTTCTGCCGGGTCAGGGTGAAATTCATCGTTGTACAGACCAACTTGCAGACTGGTTACTCGATAGCAAAATCAGCGACATCCATCTGCGCCCCCTGTACGGCAATCTTTCTATTGAACAACAGCAACAGGCAATCGCACCTCTGACGGGAAAACAGGCCCAGCATCAGAAGGTGGTACTGGCTACCAATATCGCTGAAACCAGCCTCACCATTGAGGGTGTAGATATCGTGGTTGACTCGGGGTTAGCACGTGAGTCTCGTTTTGACCCGGCCACCGGCATGTCAGGCCTGCATACGGTAAAGATATCAAAAGCTTCTTCAGAGCAGCGTGCAGGGCGCGCAGGACGACTGCGTGCTGGTAAATGCTATAGATTGTGGTCAGCCGAACAACAAAACCAACTCGCAGCCCATGGCAGCCCGGAAATATTAAATACTGACCTTGCCCCCTTAGCTTTACAGCTACTGCAATGGGGCATAGATGATCCGAGTGAATTGAGCTGGATGGATCCCCCACCCAAAGGCCCCTGGCAACAGGCTATTGATTTATTACAGTCACTAGCTGCGCTTGAAATCAAGAACAAAAACCATGTGCTCACTGCGCATGGACAATCCATGTCGGCTTTACCAGTACATCCGAGGCTGGCTCATTTACTCATTCGTGGTGCAGAAACAGGTTTTGCAAACAGGGCCTGCCTGCTTGCCAGCCTGTTATCGGATCGAGATCCTTTCTCGCGCGACAATCCGGATATCAGTCATCGAATGGATATTTTGACGGGCGAGGCAAAATGTCCTGCACAGCATCAGGGCTGGCTCAATCGCACCCAGCAACTGGCCCGACAGATCGAGCAACAGTTAGGCAATCTCGAAATCTGTAACACACAAAGTTATTTATTAACACCAAAACAGATAACCGGCTACCTGCTCGCCTGTGCCTATCCAGACCGCATTGGGCGTCGTCGACACTCAGGTGGTTTTCAACTTGCCAATGGTCGTAGCGCCAATCTTCCGGGGCAACATTACCTCGGCAACAGTCGCTGGCTCGCCATTGCCGAAGTGAGCAATATAGCAGGGGGTAAGGGTGATGCGATTCGTTCGGCAACGGCATTAGATGAAACCTTATTTGATGGCATCATGAGTGATTTTATCAATACTCAAACTATTGCCGAATGGGATAAACAATCGGGTCGCTTTATCGCTGAGCAACAGCAAAAAATCGGCGCGCTGATTTTAAATAGAAAAACTCTGGACAAGGTTCCGACAGAAATCAAAACCGCAGCTTTAATTCAAACTATTCAACAACAGGGTTTACAGTTATTAAAATGGAATGACGAACTTAAGCAATGGTGTGCCAGGGTCAATATATTGCGACAGGTTGAGGGCGATCAGCACTGGCCGGATTTAACAGAAGAAACCCTACTCAAAACAGTCGATGACTGGCTTGCACCCTATCTAGACAAGGTCAACTCGTTACAGGATTTTAAAGGGCTGGATTTAAAGAGCATTCTGCATGCAATACTCCCCTGGGATCAACAGCAGAAATTGAATCAACTGGCTCCGCTACGTTTTTCTGTTCCTTCCGGTTCTTCTATTGCCATTAACTACAACCAGTCTCCCCCAGTACTAGCGGTTAAGCTGCAGGAAATGTTTGGCTGCGAACAAACCCCAACCATAGCCAACGGCAAAGTTGCATTACTGGTGCATTTACTCAGCCCTGCAGGAAGACCACTGCAAATCACACAGGATCTTGCTGGCTTCTGGCGCAGCTCTTACCATGATGTCAAAAAAGATATGAAAGGACGCTACCCGAAACATCCGTGGCCAGATGACCCGCTTCAGGCGATAGCCACCCGAAAAACCAAAGCGCGCAGTTAATCTGCTGAGGCCGATTGACTGCTATCGTTTTCACACGCAGAGTTAACTGCCTCCAGAAAATCATCCAGCGTACGACCTGCCTCATGCTCAAAATATTCGCCACTTTCCAGCAGATTTGTCATGCGATCGACACGGAAGTGACGAAAGTCGTCTCGCATTTCGCACCAGGCAAGCAGGGTCCAGGTTCTCCCCCAGTAAGAAAGCCCCAACGGGCGCACGCTGCGAACAGAATTTTCACCATCGGCGCGCTGGTAATGAAACTTAACCTTACTCTGGTTACGCACAGCCTGACGTAACAGATTCAATGAGTCTGTCACTTCAACCTCCGGTCCAAACGGTGGTACCAGCAGGGTCTTGCGCGACAGCTCAGGTATCAGGCGCTCAGGTAATACGGCTTCGATTCTGGCCACTGCGCGTTCGGCGGCACTCGCCAGCACCGGGTCACTCCACACACCCACCATGCGCACGCCCAGCAACAACGCTTCCAGCTCCTCCTCATCAAACATCAAGGGTGGCAGACGAAAGCCCTTCATCAGACGATAGCCCAGCCCTGCTTCGGCAATAATCGGAATACCCGAAACCGACAGATCCTGAATATCCCGATAGATCGTACGCTCCGAAACCTCCAGCATTTCGGCCAGCGCACGCGCTGTCACCCAGCGGTCACTACGTAACTCCTGAGTAATGCGAAATAGTCGGTCAGCTCTGCGCATGGGTGTATCTGGTTATTTCTGTCAAAAAATATCAGTGTACACATAAACCTGGGATAAAAAATACTCCTGTTTTAGCTACTGACAGTACGTTGTCAGTAGCGAGACAGTAAGCTTTAACAAAATCACACAACAGGAAAAAAACATGAGCACTACATTTACCCCAAACCTGATGACTAAAAACGTCAATGCCTCTGTCGAGTTTTATTCCAGGCACCTCGGATTCAACATGATGATGGGGCTACCCTTTGAATCCGAGACACCCGTTGATCAGCTATCTGATGGCACCCCGTTACAGTTTGCCATGCTGAATAAAGATGGCGCCATGTTGATGATTCAGCATCAACAATCCCTTGCAGAAGAGTGCGATGTGTTTACCGACAAAGCGGTTACCGCCAGTGGCACCTATTATCTGGAAGTAGAAAATCTTGATGCGCTAAAATCTGGCCTTGGCGATGATATCGATATCGTATTACCGGAACGTATCACTTTTTATGGCATGCGTGAATTGTGGATACGTGACAGTAATGGCTACATCATCACTCTTGCGCAAAAGCACAGCAACTGATGTTGGAATCGGTAATTAATCTATCGACCCGATACTGGGTCGGTGTTGCTTCTAGAAATCATGTGTCAAAGGGTATTGCAGGTGGCTTCGCGCAGCTCTGTCATGGCAAGCAGCAGCCGCTTAAACGTATGGCTAAAGGTGACTGGATCATCTACTACTCACCACAGAAAATCTACGGTGAGAAATCGCCCTGCCAACAATTTACAGCTATTGGTGAAGTCATAGGAGAGGAAGTCTATCAGTTTACTATGAGTCCAGACTTCACCCCCTTTCGGCGTGATATAAAATTTATATCCACTCAGGATGCAGCTATCCAGCCATTACTGGATAAGCTATCCTTCATAAAGAATAAAAAAAGCTGGGGCTACGCCTTCCGCTATGGCCATCTGCAGATACCAGAAACTGATTTTCTAACTATCAAAAACGCCATGACTGGCAATCACACAGAGGAAAAAAATCATGATCATTGACCACCTTGGCATCGCAGTATCCGACTACACCACCAGCAAACAGTTTTACACCCAATGTCTCGCCCCTCTGGGTATACAGCTCGTCATGGAAGTCCAGGGCTGGGGTGGTTTTGGCAGGGATGGCAAACCGGAATTCTGGTTTGGGCCTGCTGACAAGCCTCATTCACCCATGCATATTGCTTTCTCTGCATCCAGCAGAGAACATGTTGATCAATTTTACCAGGCTGCACTGGAAGCTGGTGCAACAGACAATGGCGCACCGGGTCTGCGGCCTGAATATCACCCCCATTATTACGGTGCCTTTGTGTTAGACCCCGATGGGCATAATATCGAAGCGGTTTGTCACAAGCCCGAATAACAAGGAGCAACCTATGACTGAAAAAACCCGCTGCGCATGGGTCAGTAACGAGCCACTGTATCAGGTCTATCACGATGAAGAATGGGGAGTGCCCTGCCATGATGATCAGAAGCTGTTTGAGCTATTGATTCTGGAAGGTGCGCAGGCAGGGTTATCCTGGATTACCATCCTTAAAAAACGTGGCAACTACCGTCGCCTGTTCGACAACTTCGATGCCAGCAAGATTGCTCGCTACACACCTAAGAAGATTGAAAAGCTATTGTTAGACCCGGGGATAGTTCGCAATCGCCTCAAGGTAGAAGCCACCGTAAGCAATGCGAAAGCATTCCTTGAATTACAGAAAGAACCCGGTGGATTTAGCGGCTTTATCTGGAGCTTTGTAGATGGTAAACCCCTCATCAACCATCCGCGCACACTTAAAGATGTTCCGGTTAAAACAGCAGAATCTGATGCCTTATCTAAGGCGCTCAAAAAACGTGGCTTCAAATTTATCGGCAGCACCATTTGCTACGCATTTATGCAGGCAGCCGGACTGGTCAATGATCATACGCTAGACTGTTTCTGCCGTAAGCAATGATCAATCAACCGTAAGCAATGGATCTTCAACAAGACATAAAGTGCTGGGATGGGAAATCAAAAGACGATATCGAAACTATTTTTTTCCGTCACCAACATGAACCTGATTTTGTTACAAATCTTATCCTGTATTTAAATGACCTTACGCTCCAGGCCGCTGCCTCCTGGTTACTCAAAAGGTATCTGGAGTCAGGGAAACAAATCCATCAAAAGCAAATCAAAACCATATATTCACAGTTACCCCAGCTAGCGCACTGGCAAGCAAAATTACACATACTGCAATGTATGAGCCACCTGCCTATCGACAGCGAAAGTAAGGATAGTATCTATCCATTTCTTCGAAAACATTTAACCGACGATAATAAATTCGTAAGGGCCTGGTCGTATCATGGCATGTATGAACTTGCCAGACAGCATCCTGAATACTACGATGAAACCCGGCAATACTTTGATATGGCACTGAAAGATGAAGCGCCATCAGTCAGAGCGCGGATACGCAACATACTCAATAAAGGCTTTTTATAATTTAGGAGCATCACAATGAATCAGCATGAAAAGATCAATTACGTAGAATTCCCAGCTATTGATATTGAAAAAACAAAAAGATTTTTCAGCCAGGCATTTAACTGGAGCTTTACTGACTATGGCCCGGATTATTGCGCTTTTAGTGATCAGGGATTAGATGGCGGGTTTTTTAAATCCGATAAAAACTCAACCTCGGCGAATGGTGCTGCATTGATTGTTTTTTACTCAGAAAATCTGGAGCAGACCCTGCAAAAAGTGGAATCAGCCGGAGGCAGTATCAGTCAGGACATCTTTGCTTTCCCAGGCGGTAGAAGGTTTCACTTTATTGAACCCAGCGGCAATGAACTTGCTGTATGGTCGGATAAATAAAATCCCGCGATATTTTTAAATTCAGGTCATAGACACCACCACGGATCCGCTTTATATGCTCTCTATGTGGATTAACCTTATGGATAAACTGAAAATAACACACAACAGAACATCCTGGTTATTCATACAGTTTTCCAACACCAAATGACTGAAGCCATAGCTGAATAGACCTGGACTACCTTCCTCTTCAACAAGCAGCTATCTTCATTTTTTTTGTCCCCTTATTAACCAACCTGTATTTTTACTTATCCTTTGAGCAAACTGAGTCGCATCTTCAATCGAGGAAAACCCAAACAGATTTTTCGATAGAAAACATATTGGTTCGCTGTTATGTAAAAGTGAAACCAGTACTGTTTTTGTAACACTAAAATTTGGAGAAGCTATATTCGAATCAATTCTGAGCGCATCAAAACTTGAGAAATCTATAGCTTCTATAATATTGCTGTGATTCCCTGTAGAGCGCGTTAATTTTACCTGAGAATCATCAAAGTCAAATATCAGCTGGTATATATTACGGCGTGACTTAAAAAATGAAGTCACGAAAATAAAACCAAAAAGTAGCATTAATGCAAAGAAAAGACTAAGCCCTTCAGTTTTGAATATATAAGCTGCGAAGATACAGGACAAAATACCCAGCGACAGTAATGCATAATTGAGCTTCACACTGCCAGCAATAAATCGGGCCTGGCGGTTATTATAACTGCGCAGGAAAAATAGATGCTTTTGTCCGATTGCTGATAGCTTTTCCAAATTTGTCCCTCAATTAACGTTTAACTTCGCCCGACTGCGTAAGCTCACAGCGACTGAAATAGATTGGGTGCAAGTTTTTGTTATGTGATACTTCTTCATTTTGCTAATTGATGTAGTCTATATCTCACCATTTTGATGACGAGTTCTTTCGGGATGGGTTTGCTTAAAGGAAATTGCACAGAACCTTTTGCATATTTGTATTCAGAGAGCTGCTCAGAAAATGCTTCAATGGTTGAAGGGTGTGGATAAAAGCCGACATGCTTTGGATATCCGGCAATCATAATTTGCTCATCCCGTTTTCCACCTTCAACCAAAGCGAAAGCTGGAATATTATAATTCATAAGCTCTGAAACATTAGGCGCAGCCTGCCATATATATGACCGTAACTTATTCAGCGCATTCTGTGCTTCAAGTGGCTGGCTGGCTATATACGCATCCACCTTCTCTGACTTGCATTTTATATCAGCCATAGGATTCCATTTGAGTCATGATTTGATCACATAACGCTCACAGAAATTGCGCCGCTTTTTGGCGTCAATTTTACTGCGCTTGTTATGTGTATTTTTACCTTGATATTTCGTGATATCTGAGTCGCTATATATTACCACCATGTGGTGTCAGATATTAGTGCTAGAGCAACGCCTAAAACCAAAATGCCACCTAATATTGAAAAACCTAAAGGGATACCGTAGTACCAACAAACTACAGCTGCACCACCAGTACCGACTGCGAAAAATGCCACAAGTTTTATTATTGCTTCGAGACCAATTTTGAGCATATCTTTTAGAAAATCTAACATATTTTTTCCTTTCCCAACATGGTGAGCTACACATAACAGCCGTATTAAAAGGTTGTCCTTTTAATACATATTATCGTAGTTAAAGGGGTCGACATAAGCCACTTGTTATAACGCCGCTTTTGGTTTTTAGCCATTGTTAAGCCAAGCCTCCATCTTGTACATTACTTTCTCGATGTTACCCGAATCTTTCTAGTAACTTTTCAGCTTTTCTCAACGCTCTCTCTCGGCTGGGGAGAAACACGTTTTTAACCCAATCTTTATGAGGCGGAAGAACCTTACCTGCTTTAACCTTTTCTCTGAACAAAGGCTGGAACCCGTGCCAATTAGCATTTGCTCCAGTCTCTAAATAATCACGCGCCATCAATATGTCGCGTTCAAGAGATTTAACCCGTTCAAGTATGGATTTTTTCTTAAGGTTCCCTTTTTCCATTGCTAGAACCTTCAAGCGTTATAACGCCTTTGTCAGTTGCGTTTTGGTTGTAGTGGAGTTTTGGGGTAAAGTGGCGAATCCACCCCAAAACGGAGCGTAGACCAAAACGTCAACTGGACAAACTTGTTAAGCATTTTCGCTCCATAATATTGCCGCCATTTTGTTGTATTTTTCTTTATCTTCTTCATCTAGATTTTCTGGATTACAAAAGAACAACTCAGGTAGATCATGTTTTTTTAACCCCCAATTATGAGGTTCATAACAATCGCGATTTAAATTGGACTTTGTTTCTCGTCTACATGGACCAAAAGGCGCGGCGCAGCTACCATGTAAGGATGTAACACGATTCGGACTCGAAACAGCTTCTGTAAATGAGTCATAGACTTTTCCTGACAGATCGGCGTCACCACCAGGAGGGGTCCAGCAAAAACAATAGTGTATAGGACACTCATCTAAAGATGGTTTTTCATTAGCATTCCACTTTTCAAATTTCATAGATGCTGATGTTACCCACAAAAAGTGGACACTGATTTATGCGCACTTCTCGTAGTATTCATTTTCATAATTGTTTGGACTTTTATAGCCGTTGGCAGAGTGCCGACGAATTGAATTATAAAACAGTTCAATGTATTCAAATACACAAGCATAGGCATCTTGTTTTCCCTTTAAGTTTTCTGCATATATTGACTCAACTTTGAGTCGAGCAAAGAAGGATTCCATCGCCGCATTATCCCAACAATTTCCTTTTCGGCTCATACTAGGTTTAATGCCTTCTTTTATCAAGTGGTGCTGGTACTCACCTGATCGATACTGTACACCACGATCTGAATGTAGCATAAGCCCTGGTTCGACCTCTCGTGTGGCCACCGCCATGTTAAAGGCTTCTATGATCAAAGCATTGGTCATACTGCTATCCAGTGCCCAGCCAATGATCTTTCTTGAGAACAGGTCCATGATCACGGCCAGATACACAAAGCCCTGGTCTGTCTTGATATACGTGATATCCGATACCCACTTTTCATTGGGCTTACTGGCATTAAACTTTCGGGCTAAGTGATTATCACTCACATGATTGATTGCATTGAATGAGGGGAAGTACTTATAGCCCTTACCATTGCGCGCCCGTAACTCATTGTCAGCCATCAGTTTTGCCACATGATTTTTACTACAGGGCACACCTGCTGCATTAAGCTCCACAACCAGACGAGGTGCGCCATAGCGCTTCTTAAACTGATTAAAGGTTCCTGATCAATGCCTGCTCTAAGTGTCGCCTCTGCTGAGCCTGTGAACTCTCTCTACGACTGCGCCATTTATAGTAACCGGATCGACTGACCTGCAACCAGCGGCACATCTTTACAATGGCATACTGATCCCGCAGGGATTCCATATAGGCGTACCTCACCAGTTTTCTTTGCTGAAGTACGCCGTCGCCTTTTTTAGAAATTCGTTCTCCTCTTTGAGATCAGAGATCTCTCGTTTTAGTTTTCGAATTTCTTCGCTTTCCTGTTTTGAATAATCCACACCATTTACGCTATTAAATTGCTTATCGGAGAGTCGGTTATATTGGCGGCGCCAATTATAGATTTGCCCAGGATGAATACCCAGTTCTCGAGCAATGTCGACTGCTGAGACATTCGGATCTTCCGATCTGCGTACCGCTTCTCGACGGAAGTCTTCAGTATAGTGATTGTATTTATTCTTCGTTTTCTTTGTCATTTCAAGAGCCTCATTAGGTAGTAGTGAGGTGTCTACTTTTCATGGGTAACTTGGATGCTTAACGCCTGGCTGTGCGGAGAGCGAGCGCAGCGAGTGATTCCGACACAAGCCACTTGTTAAGCTTCATTTTTTCCGACCTTCAAATATTCTTTTGAGCTTTCCGTTTACCAGGACATAGAGACCTGCTACTAAAATCAAAATTCGTAAATTAACTAAAATGTCGTGCATTTCAAATGAATATTTCCTAATTTCGCGCAAGTCTTTTTCGGTACGATGCTGTACCTGCTGTTCGTTTATGCAATCCATCACTATAGCGCCATGTAGGGATTCGGTTGAGAGTTGAATTCTTCTGAAGGATTCGCTATCACCTAAAGATATAAACCCGAGACCAACCAAAATTAATACTAGTCCTATGGTATGCTCGATTAATGTGAAGTATCTATTCATTAAGCTTAACGCCGCAACCAAGGGCCGGAGTAAATTATGGCCTGCCTTTTAGGCCATAATTTGTGGAGGTCCAGCGCCATGTTTTTTGTGGTGCGAACTTGGGTTGCTTTGTTAGCTTTTGGTTTAATTTGCATTTTTAGGTGCTATACATTGCCTTAATTCGAGAAAAACCACCATACGGCAGCACAGACTATAAAAAGAAAGTAAAGGATGCCGATATAATCAAAAACTTTTTCGACCCCCAACCTTACTCTACCAAAGGCGGATTCCTTTAACTTTTCTTCCCTTTGCGCGAGTTTAACGCCTATTTCTTTATAAGGTAACTTATAGAACGAATATACAAATATCGCGACTGTTGGTGCGAGAACGATTGTTCCAACAACCGTAAAACCTTTAGCCAAGAAGACCAGTCCGGAAATTAACCCCAATGTTGGGCTCAGTGTTAGGGTTACGTCTTTTAAGGTCAGATTATTTCGATCCATATTCTCTGATAAAGCTAACGAGCCTGTAGAAAAAGCCCTTTAGAGGACGTGATTCCATTCAGCTGATTTTTATTTTTCATGCCTGCCACTTTGCCGTTATTTTTATTGAATTTCAACTATTTGATGCGGTGTGGATCATTTCTGTCCTTAAGGACTCTTTTATGCCGCTATCTGACCATAATTCTTTAGCTTTTCGATGTTATGGATCATGCAGTATAACTGCCATTGTCCCTGCACCTTTCGTTTTCCTCTTAAGCTAAATCGATTGAGCTTTTTATTAGTCCCTATATTACCGAAAACGGGTTCGACGACAGACATTCGGTGACTATAAACCTGTTTCCCTTTTTCACTGTCAACCCTGTGCTTCATCCAGTCAGTATAATTAGGCTTTCCATGTTTCTTTTCGAGGATAAATGATACCTGTCTTCCATTTCCTTTTCGGTGGTTGGCTGATGCCGGATTTTTCATACAGAGGGCTTTTATCTCGCAACGTCGACATTGTAATAGTCGTCCTTCGAAGAATACTTTTAAATTTCCAGACTCATCTTTTCTTTCATCTCTTAAGCTGAGTGTTTCTCCTGCAGGACAGATACAAGTTTTACTCACCGGATCGAAGCTAAATTCACTGGCTGGTATCAGGCTTTTGGTTTGCTTTTTCCCTGTTTGGTGTCGTTTGCCATATTTATTTTTCTGTTCTGTAAACTTAGGATCACGACTTCTGAATTGATTGTCAGGTACGTAGCCATTGATCTTATTTTCGTGAAGATATTTCATGTTGGCTTCGTTGGCAAAGCCGGTATCCGCGGTCACGATGATGTCTGTTTTAAATAGGGCTTTATGTATTTTTAGTCGTTTATAACGCGCTTCTACACTTTCCAGGATCGGTTGCAGGGTATGGTGTTCCTGGCCTTCTCCGAAGGCCTGAGCATCTATAATGATCTGAT
The DNA here is from genome assembly GCA_050288105.1 of Gammaproteobacteria bacterium. Lineage (GTDB taxonomy): Bacteria > Pseudomonadota > Gammaproteobacteria > JACNJF01. Next base: position 145,970 of record JBNKDE010000005.1, on the reverse strand, counting down.
GTTTCTTATCTACCGCAGCAAGCCCATTGTAACCCTGAATGGTACCTTTGCTGGTCGTCATCTTGGCTGATTCGTTATCGGTAATATTACTCTTCACTTCCTTTGGTCTTTTTCCCTGGCCCATCCTTGGGCTGTTGGACTTTAAAAATTGATCGATTTTGTCGAAGGCCTGGTTGAGGGTGGCTATAGTTTTTTCAGTGCGCTTTTTTCGTTCTTCATCGAGGCTTTCATGTTTGTCGATTTGACGATGTTGTTCCATGTGGTAGCGGATCTGTCTTTTTATCTTTTCTCGTTTCTCGCTTAATTCCTTGTGCGTGCCGGACCATTCTTTACTGGCGTTGGAGGGCATCTTGCAGCCATCAATCGCAAACAGTTCATGGCCTAGTAATCCCTGTTGTTCACAAACGAGCAGAATTTGTTCAAATACATTTTCAATCTCATCGGGATAGCCGCTGATAAAGCTGGCGATGGTTGTGAAATGGGGGATAGTGTCACAGGATAATGCTTTGAAGATGATGTTGTTGGTGCAGCACCATTCGATTTCTCGGCTTGAGGTGATGCCTTTGGAGTAGGCGAATAAAACAATCTTTAAAAGTATTGCCGGATCGTAAGCAGGACGACCTGTATCTTCATTTTTCAATTTCGGATAAAACACGGACAGGTCGAGTTTGTTATTGATTAGATGATGGATCGCATGTTCAAGAGTACCAGGCTGTAATTGGTCCTGATAATTGATTACAACCATAGAGCTTTGATTGTAATCGTAAGGGATGAATCTGGGCACTTGATGACTCCGCTTCCTTTTTACGTATTTTATCATCCTGATGGCTAAATTGAAGGTTTTTCTACAGCCTCAACGTTCTACCTAAGAGGCTCGGCTCTTTATGCCGAGTCCTGCCACGTTTTTTGTGGCGAACTTGAGCGCCTTGTTAGGAATCATAAATCATATCTTCGGTAGAGCTATTAAGGCTGCCCAAAGTGCATTTCCTGCCGCTCCCTGAATGCTTCCTTTAATAAGCAGCTCATTAAGTTTATCGATCAAAGATGGCTGTTCTTTGTGTATAACTGCAATTTTTTCTTCTATTTCCATCTTGTTAGATTTTTCAAAATTTACAAGTATCTCTACTAACTCCAAAAAGGTTTGAGCAATATTCGACTGTGCATCTAAAGCTATCTTGCCTAATATTTTTCTTGCTTTCTCTGCGTCCTGTTGAGTCTTGTCAAATATAGACCGCATAAATGAAACATTGTCTTCCAAATTTTCGATTCTTTTTTCATATTGAGCTCTTTCAGTATGCAAGAGTTCTTTAGTTTGACGGAGCTCAAGCTGAGTTATTTCTAGCTTATTCTTGATCATGAGCACTTCCATTGGGTCTGATGAATACTCATCTACGGATTGTTCACCAGTTATAACTTTTCCATATGAGTCAAGCTCTCTCTCAATTGTTTCAACTTCGCCAGTTGGGGTTTCAACTATTAAAATCACAGTATTCCCTTGTTGCTCTATCCTGACAGTGACTTCAGAATCTGGGTACCTTCTATCAATAATAGTCCCAAAGTAACTTAATATAGAAATACCTGCTTGTTTTACTTCTGGAGAGAATTCAATTGATCGAGTGATTTTGTCTTTCCCCCTACTGTCACTTGAGGCCAATGAATCCGCAGCCTCTTCATAAAGTGTTCTACCAACAAGAAATCGAATGATAAACACAGTAATCCTAGTTTCATTTTCAGAGTTCTCTCTAAGCCTTTTCAGTTCCTCATCAATCTGATCTTCATGTTTATCGGAAAGTTGGTAAAGAGCATGAGTTCGGATATCTATACATTCGCTTTCTGAAAGAACCTCTCCCCAGACCTGTTTAATAATTGAATACATATACTGGAAGTAATGATCACAAATTAAAAAAGCTGCAGATACGAATTCTTCATCAGCACCATATTTATTACTTTCGGTAAGTTCTATGAGGGCTCTAAGCTGCTGACATAGGACTGAACGCGTGGAAGCTATGCTCTTTTTAGTTGGTTTATCTACTAGTTTAGCAATACTATTTCTGTACTCAGACACATACATAGTTGCGCATCTAAGTTTTTTGATAGCCAATTTTTTTTGATCTACTAGGTTTTTACCAACCATCTTTGCCTCTGATGTTACCCACAAAAAGTGGACACTGATTTATGCGCACTTGTCGTAGTATTCATTTTCATAATTGTTAGGCATTTTACACCTCACGGTATCTTCCTCCAGATTCAAGTATTTCTCTAATGGCTTGCTCCTTCCATACCACCCCAAGTTGTGCTGAAAATTCATCCTCGCCCATTATCCTACCTGAATAAACCCCAAGAAATAACTTATTTGGTCTAACCATAATCGCTTGCAGTTTCCCGTCTAGTCGAACGCTACCACTAGGTGGACCTGTAAACACAACAGGAGAACCAGACATACCCTCTCTAGTTGCAGTATCAATATAGATTTTCAAATGATTGTCATTTGTCTCTAGATAAGGTTCTGATGCTATTGTAGCTTTTTTCCATATAGGGAAACCTCCGCCACCTTTCACTCCTAAAGGAAAACCTAAAACAAAGACCTCCTGGCCAACATAGAAATACTCGGGAAATACATTTATACCACGTGATTCGTTGATTTCGTTAACTAAGCTGACGCCAAAAGTAGACTCGATATTCAAAGGCAGCAAAGCAACATCTATCTCGTGTTTTCTTGAATGCTCCAGCCAATTAAATCTGTCTTCTTCATTTTTTAAAGGGAAATCGATTTTCTTTGAGCACCCTATTTTACCATCTTTTGGAAAATATACTCTTATTGCCTCGGGGAGCGCACAATTTTTATCTAAGACCTTAAATGTAATCGGGTTTCTACCCGAAAGTACATGCCAATTTGTAACTAGATAGTATCTACCGTTTTGAAAGTATATTGAGGCTGTAGCTTTAGATAAAACAAGTGTCTTATCAATTGTAGTTTTATCAAATACTATTGATTCGATAAAAACAGAATACAAAGAACATTGATCTACAACATCACTTCTTTCGTCTGTCATTTATAAAGATCTACCATTTATTGCCTAACGCCCCAGCTCACAGGAGAGCGACCGTAGGGAGCGAATCCTGTGGAGCTGATTGTTATGCATTTGTTGCTTTTTCAAATACATGGTCAGGGTCTTTGTCATTTAAGTACTCAAAGAACAATTTAATATCTCCATTTTCATTGATCATTGATTCTAGCGTTAGCGTAGGATCGATTAATTTAGCCGAATGCCATTTTTGCCCAATAACTGCTATAGCTATATCCTTGCATTTTGCCACCCACCCTGGATTATCGCCTTGTATGTTTGTAGGTAAGTAATCATTTTTAGTTAAATTAAGAATACTAACAAGGTTGTGTTCAGGTCTTAGAATCCATTCTTCCTCATGCGGGGCATGTGTGTCTTCGCCAAAACAGCAGCTATCACGGTCAAGATAAATTCTTGGTTTCCTTCTCATCTTATGACTGCTTTATATGCATAACAGAATGATAAACGAGACCCCCGGGTCTCATTATCATGTTTTATGTGTTTTACTTAATTTCATTGACATAGATCTTATACTCTTTTCCTCTATCATCCTCAGCTACCATGTATTTCCGACCACTGGCAGGCCACCTGAAATAAATAGAAGATAGTTTTTCAATATCTACATTTTGGGAGGACAGATGCTTCTTTAATGAGTCACCCCAATAGCCAATTGATTTTTTTAATCTATTGGTTGATAACTCGACAGGCTTAAACTCACGCGTTAGCCAATTTAATTCGATATCATATCCCTTTCCATGTATTTGAGATAGTTCATCAATTACGTAATCACCGTCGACGTAGTTCATTAGACTAGTGAAACTGTCTCCGAAATTGTGTATCGCTGAATATATGTTTTTGTATTTCATTTATTACACATAACGATTTGGGTATGGGGCGCGGAGCCGCAGGCGGAGCGTCCCAGCGACCGCAGGGAGCAACATGACCCACTTGTTATGTGTCTTTAAAAAATGATTAACCTTGATCAAAATATGGCTCCCCGCCAGGAAAGTAAAAGTCGTATTTGCTTTCACTAAGCTTGCTTAGTTGGCGGTCAACATCTGATGCCAGATAGAGAGCGTGCAATAAATCTGCGCCATATGCATCCGAGTAACTTTCAAATAATCCATCATATTCGACTGGACAAGCTGCCATATTTTCTTTTGCCCAATATGGTACACCTACTCGAACAGTGAGTTTCTTACGCTCACTTTTCCCTTTTTCCGAGAACCAGAGTTCTCGTTCAGCAATCCATTTTTTCATGATCTATTTCTGACGCATAACAGTATGATAAACGAGACCCGTGGGGTCTCATTATCATGTTTTAGTGATTTTCTGAATTTCACTGAGAACTCCATTCTATTCAATAAGATATGATTTTTCTGTCACGTTATCATTGAATATATATCGTGACAAGGTCAAGTATTGAAGTGGTATAAGTATTGGGGAATGTGAACGACCGCAAATGCTCACATTAGCCGATAGCATCACACAAGACTATGACCGCTTTATCAAAAGCAGCAGAGATTAAATTTAGAAAATGGAATATTTTTAATCGACCATCCCTGGCAGCCATGAACAGGCCTGGTTGATCTGTATTACTGGGGATTCGCCCGGGAATAGCTCTCGAGCAGCTTTTTCGCTGCCCTGTGCAAGCCCTTACCGTCAAGGCTGCGGCGCTCCATATCCGCATACCATTCTTCAATGACCTGATCAGAGGCCTGTGTTGCCTGCATGGTCTCTGCTTCAGAGAGCATGAACGTTCCGTGACCATCCTTAAGCGCCAGGTCGCGGCCCACCTTGTCACCCCAGTCTGCTGCCTGGCCGAATTCTCTCGCCAGGTCAATACCGGAATTTCTGTCGATAATGCGCTGCAAATCCGCGGGCAAGGCCTGATAGCGCCTTTCATTCATCGCAAATACGAAGGTCGAAGTGTACAGACCATAGTCTCCATAAAATTCAGTATGGTACGACAAGCTCTGTTCGATTTTAAGCACGGGAAAGACCTCGAAAGGCAATACCGTGCCATCGATGCTGCCTTCGCGTATCGCCCTGGGAATCTCGGTCAACGGGCTTTGCACCGGCCTCGCGCCGAATGACATAAACACCCCATTGACCACCCGTGAAGGTCCGCGGATCCTAAGCCGCCTGAGGTCTTCAAGCTTGTGGACCTTCTTCTCCTTCGTACTCAGCACACCCGGGCCATGTGTATGCACCGCCAGTACGTGCAGCCCCTTAAACGAATCATCGTCGCGCATATAGGTTTCATAATATTCCTGAAACGCCATTGAAGTAGCGGTCGCGTTGGTCACCATGAATGGTAGCTCAAAGACTTCGGCCTTGGGAAAGCGCTCACGGCTGTAGCTGAGCAAGGTATGGGTAATATCGACTATGCCCTCGCTGGTCTGGTCGATCAGATCTGCCGGTTTACCACCCAGTTCCATCGAATGATATAGATTCACTTTTATTCTTCCATCCGACTCAGCTTCTATCCGTTCGGCCCATGGGGCCAGCACCCTGGTGGGAATGAGCGCTTGCGCGGGTAACATTTGATGAAGCCGTAAAATCACTTCGGCCGCGTGGGTGTTTGAAATGACGAGAAAGGTAAGCAGGACGACGGTTAATCGAAGAATATATGACATATCATTTTCTCTAGCATCTGAGGTTTCCGCTATTTAGATGATAGCCCAAGGATCTTGAATTTAAAGCTCTACTGAACCGAAATCTTCCCCCGGTCATAGTATGCACAATTATCACAGCGGTGCGAAAAATCGGGGTCGGATCTGAATGGCACTTACTTAAGGCTGATACGCGGCAGGAGTGCTACAGGGAAGTAGCGTACACGGAAGCAAGGGAGCTAATCTCTTCGTCAGTGAGGCTTCGACAAGGTTAGAGATTCCATCCTTAGGTCCGTAAAAGGTACATCCTTGTGCCACTCCTGCCGCGCTGACGCTCGATGAACGTTCCAGACACATTCACGACAATAGCTCCTGCATTGTTCTACCTTCGACCATCCATGGTCTCGTACCTCCTGCATCCCTACAGTCGTCGCGATGACATTTTGCTCTTAAGTAAGCACCATTCGGGTCGGATCACAGAATATTCTAATATTAGAGCAAATTGTGATCTGCCCACGGATTGTGCAACATAGATCTAAGTAGCAAAACACTACACGATAGCCTGCCCCATCAGGCCAATTCCTACAATACCTGTCTGCATTGCGTCACCTAAGTTTATTGAACTCTATCAGGTTAAAGAGGAATCAGAGACAAGGCTCAACTGGAAAAATCGACTATCCACCTTCATGCGTGGAAAGCTGTCAGGCAACGCTTCTGGAGTAATTTCCTTAAAATTATTCTTTTTGTAAAAACGATGCGCAGCCAGGAACTGTTCCGTTGTGCCCAGGAAAATATCTCGCATACCCAGCTCTATAGCCCAGTTAACCGCCACCTGAAGCAGGGCTTGCGCGATACTATATTGTTTGCCACGGTAAGCGGCAGCAACAAACATCTTACGTAACGCCATAGCTTTGTCCCCAATATCGAGCAAAGCGACAGTCCCAATGACTTCATCATCATTTAAAGCCACCCAGAAATTTCCATGACAGCGTTGATAAAACTTTTCGATTTGCTGTAAATCAGGCTGGTCTTCAGCTGTGATATCTATAGTAAATTCATTGCGCTGGATATTGAGAATGAGATCTAGCACACCCTGTTGATAGTTTTTTGTGTAGCTTATTATCTGCACAACCGCTCCCTATTAACACTTATATTGACTCATAAAATCAGGTATTAACCTGTAGATTTTATCAATTTCCCTGCTTAGATATCGACTTGACCGAATACCCCTTTTGCACCTGGAACCAGTGATCAATCAGGCACCAGGCTATGGAAATTTCAAAAGGCATTTTAAGATTACCCTGCCTGAGCGCTGTTTCCATTTCGCTCGCAGAAAACCAGGCGGCATGTTCCAGCTCCTGGTCTACCAGTGTAATTTCATGATCTCTGGTAAGTGCACAGAAGCCAAGCATCAGCGCATCAGGAAATGGCCAGGGCTGTGAGCCCATGTATTTCACGCTATACACTTTTACACCGGTTTCTTCGTAGGCTTCGCGCCTGACAGCATCCTCCAGCATTTCTCCAGGTTCCACGAAGCCCGCAATCACCGAATACCGATTCTCATCCCAGATAGACTTCCTGCCTAATAGGATCTTTGACTCTGGCCCCGAATCATTAACTATGGAGAAGATAACCGCCGGATCGATCTTGGGATAGGCGGTTTTCGCGCATTGTACATTGATGCAACGACGCCCATGCCCAGCCTCAATAACCTCAGTGTCATGACCACAGCGCGAACAGAAAGCGTGGTTACGCAACCAGTTAAGCAAGCCCTGCGCATAGAACATAATCTCCATATCCAGCTCTGATGCCACCAGGCTGGCCTGACGCAATGACATCATTTCTGATTCGACGAAATCTACCCCCGCCTGTTTGATGCGGCATGCAAAATACGCCTTGCCCTCAAAATGCCCGAGATAAACCGGTTCATCCAGCCCTGCGCTAACAGGCTGCAATTGCCGATAGCTAAAATAGCGTGGCTGGCCATCCTGCACCAGAAAGTGACCATCCTGCCACAGCAGTGTCAGACTATTTTCACCCTGCCAGAACGCATGGATCTTTTGCGTATCCGTGCGTAGCTCACTTTGACGTGCCAGTTGCGAGATTGAAAACATTTACGCGCCCTGCTCCTCGATGATTCTCATGCAGATAGCCTGTTCAGCATTTAATAAACCCTCTACTACGTAAAAACTCCAGCATGTGCTCACGTTTTTTACCCATAATGGCCTGCGAAGTCTGTTGTGACCAGTTGGAGGTTTTTACATTATCACTACGCTTCGCATAATAGCTTTCCATCTGCTGATCGTACTGATCCACTTGCTGAGCGATTTTATCAGCATCGTAATGATCCTGATGCAGGATATCGGCCAGTGGCATACGCGGCTTCACGGCCATTTTGCTAACAGGCCAGCCAAGGCACATGCCAAATACCGGATAAACCAGCGCCGGTAACTGCAGACAGTCACAGATGACCTGAGGATTGTTTCGGATACCGCCGATGAATACGCCGCCCAGACCAGCAGACTCAGCAGCCAGTAAAACATTCTGCGCCATCAGTGCTACATCCACGGTAGATGAGATAAAATGCTCAGCCTGTCCGGGTAGACTACCCATCTCGTGTTTATCGCAGGCATATTGAATACGCTGCATATCCGCGCAGAAAACCAGAAATTCAGGAGCATCTATAACCCATTGCTGGTTACCCGCTGCTTCAGCGATCAACTTTCTATTGTGTGCATCCTGCACACGAACCACCGAGTACGACTGAATAAACGACGAAGAAGCGGCAGCCTGACCACATTGTATGATTTGCTGTAATAGCTCGGTATCAATGGCTTTGTCCTGATAGCTACGTACGGAAGCATGCTCAAGCATGGCCTGCATAACTGGGTTCATGTGTTCTCCTCTTGTTTAGATTTCTGCTGTTGAATTGAATATTGCATTGCTCGGGACAGGGATGCCTGACCAGATTGCTGGAATTGCTCTGCCACGTTTTGCTGGTCCGACAGGCTGCGGTTCTGACTGATCTTATACTTACACTGAATTTCGCTGATCTCAAGTCGAAAGCCGACAATCGCCTTCAACATGGCTGCTGCGTACTGTGGCTGCCAGGGTTGCTGAAAATTAGCCTCATACACCGCGCTCAACTCGTCCACGATTTGTGCCAGAGCATCCTCCTGCTGGATTAAATGGCAACGACCATACACATGCACAGCCTGATAATTCCAGGTAGGCACGCCAGGCCCGCTATACCAGGAAGGTGAAACATAGTCATGGGGTCCCTGAAAGGTAACCAGCACCTCCTGCCCTTCCAGCTCGCGCCATTGTGGATTGGCCTTTGCCAGATGTCCCAGCATCGAAGCGCGATCATCCGCAGGTAACAATGGAATATGTGAACAGAACAAGCGTCCCGCAACCATAGAAGTTAACTGCCCGAAAGCATTAGCCTGTATAAAACTGAAAATTTCGTCCGGATTATTTTCACTAAAGTGTTCCGGTATATACATTACGCCACCACTGAATTGAACCAGGCAATGATCATCTCATATAAGGAATAAAAAAAAAGCCCTGATCAGTGTTCAGGGCTTTTTCGGCTATCAAACCTTCAGGCTAGCCTGAATGTCCACTCGCAGTCAGGCTGTCTGCTCAGGCTGCTCGGCTGTTGCAGGACCCTCCTCGCTCAGCCTGAACTGCTGCACCAGTTGCTGCAGATGAGCAGAGTGGGTACGAAACTCATTCGCCGAGTGTATGGTTAAAGCCGCACCCTTGGAGGTCGCTTCTGCAATCGAAGTGAGTTTGGCGATATTGTCTGCAGTAGTCGCCGCCACCTGGCTTTGATACTCAGTCGCCTGTGCGATATTGGAGCTGGTTCTGGATATCGATTCCACCCGCTCTGTAATCAGGTTCAGTGCATCACCGGCTTCGGTAGATAAAGTGACACTATCCTGAGCCGTGCGATACCCGCTCTGCATCACCGCCGCTGCACCGCGTGATGCCTGTTGCAGAGTTTCTATGCGCTGGATAATTTCGTTGGTCTGCCCCTGTATCTTGGCTGACAGGTTTCTGACCTCATCCGCGACCACCGCAAATCCGCGACCATGCTCCCCTGCACGTGCGGCTTCTATCGCTGCATTTAGCGCCAGTAAGTTGGTCTGGTCAGAAATTTCACGAATCACTGAAACCACCATAGAGATGTCTTCACTTTCTTTTTCAACCTGACCGATGGCAGTTACCGCACTCTCAACCTCTGTCGCAAGGGTATTGATTGCCACTGCGGATTTCTCAACCACTTTCTGTCCCTCACGCGCCTGATCTGCCGCATTATGTGCGGATACGGCCGCTTCGCTACTATTGTTCGCAATCTCCTCAACCTTGTTATTCATATCGCTGATTGCGCTAGAGATGGAATCAATTTCATTGCGCTGGCTGGCGACCCCTTTCTCGGTTTGCTCTACCACTTCCAGCATGCGTTTTGCTTCGGTCGATAAGGTTGATGAAGACTGGACCACCTGATTCACAATGCCGGAAATTTTGTCAACAAATCGATTAAACGATCTTGCCAGTAACGACAGTTCGTCATGCCCCAGTTCATTTAACCGGGTATTCAGATTCCCGTCACCGTCTGAAATATCAAACATGGCTTCTACGGTCTGGTTTAACCGCGACAGGATATGATGGGTGACGACGGCAGCTACCAGCAATCCCAGAATCAGACCGCAGATAATGATCGTCAGCACATCGCGTGATGAGGTTTCCAGATCGCTCAGCATAGTCTGGGTTTTATGATTTAAGATCTCGGCATTCTTCTGAATCAGCTCATTCAGCATGGAGTCAATACCGTGCACCAGAGGTAATACTCGGGTACGAAAAAAATAGGTATCCTTGCGCCATTCTTCCCCTCTGTGCACTGCAAGTGCGTTAGCCATCGAGTTCATATAATCATTGGTACGTTGCTTGATGATCTCCAGGCTTTCTTCTTCGTCCAGTGTGAGCATTTCCTTATCACGCAGCTGTTCCAGTTGTTGCAGGCTGGATTCGATTTCATTTTGATAAGTCTGTATCTGTTCCAGTGCCACCGGGAAGCGAAACGCCAGGAACAGGCGCAGCTCGTTGGTCAGGTTCAGCCATTTATCCTTTAACTCATAGATCAGTTTGCGAATGATCCAGCGTTGCTGGGTGAGTTCTTCATTCTCTTCCGAAGCCTGCATCAGCGCCATCTGGGTGAAAACCTCATTGGAGAGCGGCCCAAGCACAGCGGTGGAAATCTTCAGGGCTGGCAGGTTATAGGTTTGATCTGTCGCCATTTTCCTGATTTCAGGCGATAGCCTGATATAACTATTGAGAATTACCTGTATGGTTTTGAGTTGATCCAGTGCTGTTTCATCGCTGGTAAAAAACGATTCCTTTTCCAGGGCCATGACCAGGTTTACGGTTTCTTCAGCTGATTTCTGAAATTCCTGCCAGTGCATATCCTCCTGAGTAAGGAGATAAAAGCTAACCGATGCAACCGACTCATCCAGTTTTAGGCGAGTCTGCTCAATCTTCTTTTCAAAGGGAAGATCATCAGTAAAGACCGAGCTCACCGCACGCGATAGTGCGTTATTGTTAATCACAACCAGTACACCCACCACAGCCAGCGTGAGCATCACCAGTACAAAGCCCAAAATGATCTTAAGCCTTACAGTAAAACGAGAAAGCAATTTTTGCATATCCACTCCAAAGTCCATTGATATTTCTAGACTCCTGATTAATTGGTATTTTTTTTATAATTTCGATTTTTTATAGCACATGAATTAACAAAGTTTATAACGATTAGAAAATTTTATGTTTGGCGAACGGGCCAATCAACGGAGAAACAAACTAAAAATAGGAAGCATAATCACTTAAGTGGCAATAAAAGCTGGAATAAAATCAGTTTTCTGACTGCAGACTCCGTACCACAGCCTTAGACTGAAATTTATTTATATAAAAAAAGCCCCGGCTTGCGGGGCTTTCAGGATTTGCGTTAATTCAACGCTATAAAACAGGTCCGGCCTGGACCAGCTTTGCGCCAGCAGGGGTATCGGTAAAGCGGTCGAAATTACGCATAAATAACTCGGCCAGCTCTTTAGCTTTACGATCCCATTCTGCCTTGTCGGCATAGGTATTGCGCGGATCAAGAATATTGCTATCGACACCCGGCAGTTCGGCAGGCACATCCAGGTTAAACACCGGGATATTAATCGATGGTGCAGCATCAATGCTGCCTTCGAGAATTGAATCAATAATGGCACGGGTATCCTTCAGGGAGATACGTTTGCCGGTACCATTCCAGCCCGTATTTACCAGATAAGCGCGCGCGCCTGCAGCCTGCATGCGTTTCGCGAGTACTTCCGCATACTGGGTAGGATGCAGCATCAGGAACGCTGCGCCAAAGCAGGAAGAAAAGGTCGGCGTGGGTTCGGTAATACCGCGCTCGGTTCCCGCCAGTTTTGCGGTAAAACCGGATAGAAAATGATATTCCGCCTGATCGCTGGTCAAGCGAGAAACCGGAGGAAATACCCCAAAGGCATCGGCCGTCAGGAAAATCACCTTTTGCGCATGTCCACCCTTAGAGACCGGCTTTACGATATTCTCGATGTGTTCAATGGGGTAAGAAACCCGTGTATTCTCAGTACAGGAGCGGTCTGAAAAATCGACCACATTATCACCGTCGATGGTCACGTTCTCCAGCAATGCATCGCGCCGGATCGCCTTGAAGATATCGGGCTCCTGCACGGGATCAAGATCGATCACCTTGGCATAACAGCCACCTTCAAAATTAAACACACCATCATCATCCCAGCCATGTTCATCGTCACCAATCAGACGACGCTTGGGATCTGCAGACAGGGTCGTTTTACCAGTACCCGACAACCCAAAGAAAATGGCGACATCATCCTTTTCACCCATATTGGCCGAGCAATGCATGGAAGCAATACCACGCAATGGCAGGAGATAGTTCATCACTGAGAACAGGCCTTTTTTCATTTCACCGCCATACCAGGTGCCACCGATCAATTGCATATTCTCGGTCAGATTAAAGGCAACAAAGGTTTCAGAGTTCTTGCCGTGACGCTTCCAGTCAGGGTTAGAGGTTTTAGAACCATTGATAACGACAAAATCCGGTTCGAAATCTTTCAGTTCTTCTTCCGTAGGACGGATAAACATATTCTTCACGAAATGCGCCTGCCAGGCGACTTCCATAACAAATCGAACGCGCAGGCAGCTATCCTTATTAGCACCACAAAAACCATCAACAACGAACAACTTCTGCCCGGACAGGTGATCTGTGACGACTTCCTTCAGGTCATTCCATACTTCCTGAGTAATCGGTTTATTATCATTAACGTGTCCATTACCCGTCCACCACAGGGTATCCTGGGTCGTATCATCTTTAACGATATACTTATCCTTGGGAGAACGACCGGTATAGATGCCGGTATACACATTAACTGCTCCCAGATTGGTCACATGCCCCTGCTCATAACCATCCAGCTCGTCGCTACATTCTTCTTCGTACAACAGGTCATATGAAGGGTTATAGATGACTTGCTTAGGATTTTTTATTCCGATTGAGGCAAGATAGTCGATGATATGATTCATAATTATAATTCTCTGTCCGGTGCTCAGGTAAAACGTTCAATATTCTATGAAAGTTATCGTGTCTGCAGTTATTTTTATTGATGATAAGTATATTAAAAACAAGTTAGTAGACCTTAATTCAGGCGATCAGGCTGGAAGCCTGCACATCAGCATGATAGGAAGATCGCACCAGGGGGCCACTCGCCACATGTTTAAAACCGATCTGTTCGCCGTATTGCTTTAGCGCTGCAAACTCCTCAGGACTGTAATAGCGCTCCACGGGAAGATGTGAATCCGAAGGTGCCAGATACTGACCTATCGTCAGCATAGTCGCGCCATGCGCACGCAGATCACGCATCACCGCCTTAATTTCCTCTACTTCCTCACCCAGGCCCACCATCAGCCCCGACTTAGTTGGAACATCAGGATGACGCTCGCCAAACTGTTTGATCAAATCCAGCGACCATTGGTAATCGGCACCGGGTCGTGCTTTTTTGTACAGACGCGGCACCGTTTCCATATTGTGATTAAATACATCAGGCGGTGACACCGATAAGGCATCCAGAGCACTATCCATCCGACCGCGAAAATCGGGTGTTAGAATTTCCACCTTGATGCCTGGTTTAGCGTCTCGCACGGCTTTTACACAATCTGAAAAATGCTGTGCACCACCATCGCGTAAATCATCGCGATCAACTGAAGTAATTACCACGTATTTCAATGACATACTGGAAACTGCATCAGCCAGTAAAGCGGGTTCTTCGGCGTCCACTGGTAATGGTACGCCGTGCCCCACCTCGCAAAAAGGACAGCGTCGGGTACAAACCTGCCCCAGGATCATAAAGGTGGCAGTGCCATGACCGAAGCACTCCGGCAGGTTCGGGCAAGCCGCCTCTTCACACACAGTATGGAGTTTATTACTGCGCAACAACTCGCGGACTTTCGCGGCCTGTTCACCGGAGGGGAGTTTTACCTTTAACCATTTGGGTTTAGGTAAGGGGTTTTCCTTTGGCACAACCTTGATGGGAATGCGTGAAAGCTTATCGGCACGGCGTTGGGGGACACCGGCTTCGGGTTTGGTTCTTGATGTTTGAGTCATACTTTTTATTTCCATCAAATTGTTTTTAACTGCTGATTCTTTTTGCACAGTTACTAATCTGTAATTGTTTCGTACGCAAATGAGAGCTTCACTTCGACGTAAACCACGAGTTCGCGCACGACCTACTTTTCTCAACAGCGAGAAAAGTAGGCACAAAACTGACAGGATCAGTTTTGAACAGCTCTGCTGGCCCAAAGGGCGGAGGGCACGGATGCCCGCAGTCAAAGCGCTGCCCTGACAAGCCCTTTAATGGGACTTTAACTTAAGAGAATTCGAGCAAAGCTCGAATTCTCTTATTCTTTATAAATGCCCTTATTGAGTGCCGAAAATCGAGTCATTTTGCAGGGTCAGCGCACACGGACGTGCGCTGAGGACAGTCGAGCAGGGATGCGAGTCTGTCCGTGCCCTGTAAAATGGCTCGATTTTCGGGAAGCCGCAGGCCACTCAATCGGGATGTCCTTTTTTTCGTCTCTTTTTTTGGACAAGCAAAAAAAGGGACTCGCACGCGTACTCGTCAAACACTACGAAGCAAGCAAGACTTTAGCGTGTGAAACCACGATCCAGTACATTGCTATTACCGAAAGATTGCTTCACTGCGTTCGCAATGACACCAATTCCAAAAGAGCAAAAAACCTCACCGCTTCTTCGGCATATACAAATCCGTAATCGTCCCTTCAAAAGCCTCCGCCGCCATCGCCACCGTCTCCGACAACGTCGGATGCGGATGCACGGTCAATCCAATATCCGCAGCATCAGACCCCATCTCAATCGCATGTGCCATCTCGGCAATCAACTCACCCGCGTTGGCACCAACGATACCCGCCCCAATCAGTCGATCAGTTTGTTCATCAAAGATCAGTTTCGTCATACCTTCATCGCGCGCAATCGATAAGGCACGACCACTGGCCGCCCAGGGGAATACCCCTTTGCCGTACTTGATACCCTTTTCTTTTGCCTCAATCTCGGTCACGCCTACCCAGGCCACTTCAGGATCGGTATAGGCAACCGATGGAATAACACGTGCGTCAAAATGACTGGGTAAGCCGGCAGCCGCTTCGGCAGCTGTTTTGCCTTCATGCACCGCTTTATGCGCCAGCATGGGCTGGCCGATAATGTCCCCAATGGCGAAAATATGAGGCTGAGTGGTGCGCATCTGCGAATCCACTACCTGTACAAATCCTCTTTCATCAACGGCTACGCCTGCATTTTCTGCAGCAATTCTTTTACCGTTTGGCGTACGTCCAACAGCAACCAGGATACGATCATAGGTTTGCGGTTTTTCCGGCGCATTCTTGCCATCAAAGCTGACGGTCAGTCCTTTCTTGCTGGCCTCGACTCCGGTCACACGGGTTTCCAGCAGGATATTCTCATAGCGTTTTTTGATGCGATTAAAAAGTGGTTTCACTACATCTTTATCGGCACCGGCCACGATGTTATCCAGCATCTCCACAACGGTAATCTTTGTTCCCAGTGCAGAGTAAACCGTCGCCATTTCCAGGCCGATAATACCCCCACCAATCACCAGCATGGACTTTGGCACTTCTTCCAGCGCCAGTGCGCCAGTCGAATCAATGACGCGTGGATCATCGGGAATGAATGGCAGCTTGACTGCCTCTGAACCCGCAGCGATTACAGCATTGACAAACTTGACCACCGTCTTCTTACCATCTTCTGCGGTCACTTCGACATGGTGCGGATCGAGGAACTGCCCTACACCGCGAACGACTTCAACCTTGCGCTGTTTCGCCAGTCCCATCAGGCCACCAGTCAGTCGCTTAACGACACTGTCTTTCCAGCCGCGCAGTTTATCGATATCAACCTTGGGCTTGCCAAAGCTAATACCGTGTTCAGCCATATCTTCTGCTTCATCCATCACTTTCGCAGCATGTAATAAAGCCTTCGATGGGATACACCCTATATTCAGACAAACCCCTCCCAGGGTATCCCAGCGTTCAATAAGAACCGTCCTTAGACCCAGGTCTGCTGCACGAAAAGCAGCGGTATATCCACCGGGTCCTGCACCCAGTACCAGCATCTGGCACTCGATATCAGCACTACCAGAATGAGCGGCAGCATCCGGGGCAGACACAGCCGGGGGCGCCTCAACTTCACTGCTCGACTGCGCTGCTGCAGGCTCTGATACGGATTCGCTTACTTGCATCGTACAAACCACACTACCCTCTGAAACCCTGTCACCAACTTTAACCTTCAGCTCAACAACGGTACCAGAGTGAGAAGAAGGAATATCCATGGAAGCCTTATCTGACTCCAGTGTGATCAATGCATCTTCTTCGGCTACGCTATCACCCGGAGCAACCAGCACTTCGATAACGTCTACGTCGCTGAAATCCCCAATGTCGGGAACCTTAATATCTATAATATTACTCATTATTATTCTCCTATCCTGGTCCAGTTACAGGATTAAGTTGCGAACATCCGACAGGATGAAAGCGATATAACTAACAAAACGTGCGGCGTAAGCACCATCAATAACACGATGATCATAAGACACAGCCAGCGGCTGTATCAGCCGATCCACAATTTCTCCATCGATACGCATTAGCCTTGTTTGTGAGCGGGTCAGTCCCAGTATGCCTACCTCTGGCGCATTCACAATAGGGGTAAAATTGGTTCCCCCTATGCCACCCAGACTGGAGATAGAAAAACATCCCCCCTGCATGTCCGCAGCCTTTAGTTGCCCCTCTCTGGCCCGTTTTGAGACTTCGCCCAGTTCTTTGGCGAGATCAAACAGTCCTTTCTGATCAACATCACGAATCACCGGTACCACCAGTCCATCCGGTGTATCTACCGCAATGCCGATATTAAAGTATTTACGTATGATCAGGTTTTCCTGCGCATCATCCATCGCGGCGTTGAATTTTGGATATTGTTTTAATGCAGCGACCACCGCCTTCATCATGAATACCAACGGCGTTAGATTCAGGCCCATGGCTTTGGCACGCTCCTTGATAGACTGGCGATAGGCTTCCAGATCGGTAATATCGGATTCATCAAAATGGGTGACCTGAGGTACATTCAACCAGGCCTTGTGCAAATGTGCCGCCGACAGTTTGTTGATACGACTCATAGCGACGGTTTCAACTTCACCGAACTTGGACCAGTCAGGCTGAGTGATCTGTGGAATACCTACGCCCGAACCGGTAATCGCCTTAGCCGGTGCCGCGCTTGCCGGGGCAGGCTGGCCCCCTCGTTTGGCAAAGTTTTTCACATCGTCTTCAGTGATCCGACCATTACGGCCTGAACCCAGCACCCTGGTCAAATCGACGACTAGCTCTCGTGCCAGTCGACGTACCGACGGACTGGCATGCGCACGTCGAAATGCCGCTGCATCTTCCGCTGAACTGGCGGCTGGAACGCGCTGTGGTGCGCGTAAAACCTGCTCGGCGGGAGTACTGCTGACCGGCTGCGCCGGTTTTGCCAGACTGGCATCTCCTTCCAGAATCAGGATCAGGCTACCCTGGGAAACCAGGTCACCCACCTTCACCTTAACCTCCTTGACCACACCACTTTTGGGTGAGGGGATATCCATCGAGGCTTTGTCTGACTCCAGCGTTATCAGCGCATCGTCTACCTTGATCTTGTCACCTGCATATACCAGCACTTCAATCACGTCGACATCGCTAAAGTCTCCGATATCGGGTACCACGACATCTTCAAGTACGGTACCACTGGGGGACGGAGAATCTGATGCAGATTTGGTGAATCGTGTTTTTGCATCATCAGCGGCAACATGCACACTAGGCTCATCCGCAACACCCAGCGTCAGTATCAGACTGCCCTCGGAAACCTTATCTCCGACCTTGAGCTTAATCTCTTTTACAATACCACCCTCGGGTGCGGGTATATCCATCGACGCCTTATCTGACTCCAGTGTAATCAGTGCATCATCAATGCTGACCGTGTCGCCCTCTTTAACCAGGACTTCTATCACATCAACATCGGAAAAATCACCGATATCGGGCACAAGTATTTCTTTATTCATAGCTGACTCCTGTTCGGTGATTTAAGCGTGTAAGGGATTGGGTTTTTCAGCATCAATGCCATACTTCTGCATCGCGTCAAGCACGGTCTGGTAGCTGATTTTATATTTCGCCTTACTGTTTTTCTGCTCATCCGCCAGTGCTTTAAGTGCCGCAACGGTGATATAGAAACGGTCCACTTCAAAATGGTGCCTCAGCGATTGCCTGCTATCTGAACGTCCAAATCCATCGGTACCCAGCACATGATACTCAGCTGGAACAAATGCTCGAATCTGCTCAGCAAAATTCTTCATATAGTCAGTGGCCGCAATGACAGGACCTTCGGTATATTGCAGACATTGCTCAACCCATGACTGTTTTGGTTTCTGATCCGGGTGTAACAGGTTCCAGCGTTCACATGCCTGCCCATCACGTGCCAGTTCGTTAAAACTTGGAGCGGACCAGATATCGGCATCCACCCCCCAGTCATCTTTGAGTAAATCTGCTGCAGCAATCGCTTCGCGCAAAATGGAGCCACAGCCAATAAGCTGCACCCGATGTTTTAATTTCCCCATCGAATCCCTGAATTTATACATACCCTTGATGATGCCCTGCTGCGCACCTTCAGGCATGGCGGGCTGGCTGTAGTTCTCATTCAGCGTAGTGATGTAATAAAACACATTCTCTCCCTTTTCATACATACGCTTAAGGCCGTCATGAAAGATAACAGCAACTTCGTAAGCAAAGGTGGGATCATACGAGATACAACTGGGGATAAAGCTGGCAAACAACTGGCTATGACCATCCTGATGCTGCAGACCTTCACCGTTCAAGGTGGTTCTGCCGGAGGTACCGCCCACCAGGAAACCACGCGCCAGCATGTCGCCAGCAGCCCAGGCCAGATCGCCTACACGCTGGAAACCGAACATGGAATAGAAGATATAGACGGGAATAGTCATGACTCCGTTATTAGCGTATGAAGTTGCTGCAGCAACCCAGGATGACATTGCCCCATCTTCATTAATACCTTCCTGTAATAACTGTCCACTGGTAGACTCTTTGTAAGGCATGATATCTTCAGCATCCATAGGCTTGTACTTCTGCCCCTCTGGCGCATAGATACCCACCTGGCGGAACATGCCTTCCATACCGAAGGTACGTGCTTCATCCGGTACAATAGGCACCAGACGTGGACCGATATCCTTGTTTCTCGCTACCGCCACCATCACCCGCACCATGGCCATGGTGGTTGACATAGTTCGGGGGCCAGAGTCCTTGAGCAATGTATCGAACATGGTCAGCTCAGGGATAGCCAGGGTTTCAAACTTTGTCGCACGACTGGGCAGATACCCCCCCAGAGCCTGACGTCGAGCGTGTAGATATTTCATTTCTGGCGAATCAGCAGGAGGTCGATAATAACCGGCTGCTTCTACCGTGGCATCATCCACCGGAATATGAAAACGGTCGCGTATCTTTTTCAGTTGATCGGCGCTGAGTTTCTTCTGCGAGTGACTGATATTCTGACCTTCACCCGCTTCTCCCATGCCATAGCCTTTTACCGTATGGGCCAGAATGACGGTGGGACGCTCGGTAGTTTGTGACGCTGCACTATAGGCGGCAAATAGCTTTTCCTGGTCATGACCGCCGCGAATCAGATCATAATAAATTTCATCATCGGTCATATCGGCAACCATTTCCTTCAGCTCAGGATACTTGCCGAAGAAATGCTCCCGTACGTAAGCCCCGCCCTTGTTCTTGAAATTCTGGTACTCACCATCCACACATTCCATCATGCGTTGATGTAACAGGCAGTTGGTATCGCGTTCAAGCAGGCGGTCCCAGCCGGAGCCCCACAGCACCTTAATCACCTGCCATCCGGCACCTTTAAAGTTACCTTCCAGCTCCTGCACAATCTTGCCATTGCCGCGTACCGGACCATCCAGACGTTGAAGATTACAGTTCACCACAAAAATCAGGTTATCCAGCTTTTCGCGTGCTGCCAGCGAAATAGCGCCCTGTGATTCTGGCTCATCCATTTCACCATCGCCAAGAAACGCCCAAACCTTGCGACCTTCAGCATGTTTTTCCGCCTTCTTCGCCAACCCGCGATGTTCCAGGTACTTTAAAAAGCGTGCCTGATAGATCGCCATGATTGGTCCCAGCCCCATGGACACAGTTGAAAACTGCCAGAAATCGGGCATCAGATAGGGATGCGGATAAGAAGACAGGCCCTTGCCAGCGGCTTCTATACGAAAGTTTTCCAGTTGCTCCTGAGTGATCCGGCCTTCCAGAAACGCCCTGGCATAGGTACCCGGTGCAGTGTGACCCTGGATGAAAATCATATCGGCACCATTGGGATGACTGGCGCCTTTCCAGAAATGGTTGTAACCCACTTCGTACATGATGGCAGACGATTGAAAGCTGGCAATATGCCCGCCCGGCTCTGCAGGCTTGCGATTTGCGTTCACCACCATCGCGGTTGCGTTCCAGCGTAACGCACGCAATATCTTACGTTCGTTTTCCAGGTCACCTGGATAAGGCGGTTGCTTATCAACCGGAATGGTATTTACGTAAGGAGTATGAACAGTATCGGGGGGTTCTACGCCACCTTCGTAGGCTTTATCAATAGTTTTTCGTAACAGGAATTGCGCGCGCTCGCTGCCATCCCGTTCGATTACCACATCTATCGACTCTTCCCACTCGGCGGTCTCCTGGGGATCGAGATCCTGGATTATCTTGCTCATGTCTTCTCCAAACTTGGTGGCCTGGAGATGGACAAACCTATGTGGCTAACGATTTAACTATCCGCTGGCTGACATGTAAGATCAGTTTATTCACCCCCGCACAATGGGATCACCATTGTCGGCCGGTTAATAGTGGACTTTGTTTAGTCCTTTGTTATCCCTGGCGCCATTGTTGTGGTACGTCCAGAGTTTATTTCGGGTGCATACTATCAAGAATTTAATATACATCTATTAATTTAATTAATTAAGCTTATTCGTTTATGGTTAATATCCTTATTAGCCAACAGCAAAAGTTTTAAATTGAAATTTAACGCGTTAGCGATAAAACTTCAGCTTTGACATTTGACCAATACCCGGATTAAACGAATTGGTTGGGTCAATATTTTTATAAAACGCTGACAACGCCGGTTTTGCCCGATAAAGATGACCTACATTATGTTCAGCCGGATACTCTGCACCGCGCTGATCAAGCAGCTCTAACATGGCTTTTTTCAACGCTTTAACATCCACTCCTTTCTTAACAATGTAATCCTGATGCAATACATGGCACAGAAAATGTCCATAATACAGGCGATGCAGAATCTTTTCATCAAGCTCAGGGGGCAGGTTTTCAAACCAGTCCTGCTCATTCCGCCTGAGCGCTATATCCAGTGCCAGCATATCTTCAACTTTATCCTGATGAACCGCCTGATAGCGGATCGCAGCACCGGCTGCGGCAAAACGGTGCAAACCGGCGATGCGAGCTTCACGTTCATCACAGACAAAGTAATCACCATCGCAGGCAGCAAAAAACTGTTGCAGGTAACTTGCTGCTTCGCCGATACCGTCATCATGCATTTTAAGAATAAGATGATGTTCATAGCGCATACGCCATTCGCGCATGCGCCTGGGTAACAGGTTTGGCCATAGCCGACTCAACAGCTGCAATGTGCGATCAATCAGGTTTCTGGGCAACCATGCAAGTTTATTTAGCCAAGCATCTATGGCACCTTTTAGTGCAAACATGGCGGGTAATTTGTCGGTACCCAGTTTGTCGATCATCAGAACGGTATCCTTACCATACTCTTCGGCTATGTCGAAAGCCTCTCGGTGCAGGTATTCAGCACTCACCGGCAGGGTTTTAAAATGACTCAGTATATGACGACGAATCTGGGTCAGATCGGCGCTGTCGTTAGTGCCGATATAGAAGACCTTTTCAGCCCCGTTGACAGGATAGGTATCGAGGCGGACGGCAAACACGGCCAGCTTCCCTGCACAACCTGCCGCTTCATACAGGCGCGATTGATCCGCATTAAAACGCGCAGGCGTGTCGGCCTGTATATCTCGAACCCGATGTACATACTCGGTATCTGAGGCTTTGGCCTGGTTTTGGATGACATCGTCAGCGCTGTAGTGACGCGCTTCCAGTCGGGTTAGAATTTCTTCCGCGGTCGCACCCAGCTCTATACCCAGATGGTTCACTAGCTCCAACTCACCCGCCGCATTAATCTGTGCGTACAGCGACAACTCGGTATAGGAAGGACCACGCTCAACCAGAGAACCTCCTGAATTATTACAAACCCCACCCACTATCGAAGCACCAATGCAGGATGAGCCGATCACCGAGTGCGGCTGGCGTTTAAACGGTTGCAACAGTTTTTCCAGTGCAAACAGTGTGGCACCGGGAAAACTGATCACCTGCCGCCCGCCATCTAGCGTATGAATAGCCTGCATGCGGCGCGTATTAATCAATACGACTTCACGATCGTAACTGCCCTTGGGCGTAGATCCTTCCGTCAGCCCGGTATTAGCCGCCTGCATAATCACAATTTTATCGGCGCTAACGCAGGATTTTAAAACCTGCCATAGCTGTAACAGGGTTAAGGGCTGAACCACCGCCAGCACCTCGCCTTCTCCAGATCGAAAGCCTTTGCGAAAGCGCTCGGTCTGCTGGGCAGACATCAACACGTGACGCCTGCCCACAATCCGTTTCAGTTCACCGATCAGTGCTAGCTGAGTCATGGTCAATTACCATACGCCACCGAAGGTAACCAGGTGACCAACTGCGGGAATGCAAACACAAGACCCAGTCCAACCAGCTGCAATATAATAAAAGGTATCACGCCACGATAAATATCAGTCAGTTTCACATCAGGAGGGCAAACACCTTTCAGATAGAAAAGCGCAAAGCCTACCGGTGGTGTCAGAAATGAGGTTTGCAATGTCACTGCAACCAGTAGCGCAAACCACACCAGATTAGGATTATCGACCACGCCAAAGCCATCCACCTGTAAATCCAGCCCAGCGATAACCGGCCTGAGTAAAGGCAGCATGATTAAACTGATTTCAATCCAGTCCAGGAAAAATCCCAGCACGAACACCATCAATAAAACCACAGTGATTAAAGCATAGGGTCCCAGACCTAAACCGTTGAGCGCGGATTCGATCAACTCATCACCACCACATTCGCGCAGCACCAGCGCAAACACGGTTGCACCAACAAAAATCGCAAAGATATAGGCGGTAGTATTCATGGTGTTGAGCACAACTTCCTTGAGTACCGTCCAGTCCAGGCGTTTATACACAGCCGAAAGCACAGTCGCACCTAGCGCACCTATACCAGAGGCCTCTGTCACAGTGGCTATACCCATAAAAATCGACCCCAAAACTGCAAGAATCAAAATCGCTGGCGGCACTATATCCAGCATCACCTGCATCACATCCTGCAAGCGTATTTCTTTATAGTCCGCGGCTAATGGTGCATTTTCTGGCTTCAACCATCCATAGATTAAGATATAGATAATGTATAAAACACCCAGGATAATGCCAGGGAATACCGCCCCCATGAATAAATCACCTACCGAGACACCAAGCTGATCGCCCATAATAACCAGCATAATAGAGGGTGGTATCAAAATACCCAGACATCCAGATGCCGCTACAGTACCCAGCGCCAGAGGTTTATGATATTGCTGGTTCAGCATTACTGGAATCGACATCACGCCCAGCAGCACCACTGAGGCCCCTATAATGCCTGTAGAAGCAGCCAGGATAATACCAATTAATGTTACCGTGATTGCCAGACCACCCTTAATATTGCCAAACAGCTTTTGCATGGAAAACATCATGCGCTCGGCAACGCCGGATTTGTCCAGCATTAGTCCCATAAAGATAAACATAGGCAATGCCACCAGCACCCAGTTATCCATGATACCGAAGATACGCCCGGTCAGCAGGCCCAAAGTGTTGTAATCCAGACCGGTAACCGTCCAGTCCATACTGTCGGTCCAGTAAGCAACTCCTGCAAAGCCGACACCCACTCCAGCCAGCACCCAGGCGACGGGGAAACCGGTGAACAACAGCGCAATGAAGGTCACAAACATTGCGATAACTAAATAATTTTCCGGTTCAAGATGCATTTGAGTCTCCCCCATGCTTTGAATTCTGATCCTGATCTACAGGTTGCAGGTGAAAGAAACTACGCATCGCCGATACCCGCCCCGGATAGAGTTCTTCAGGTTCTTTACCGATATGCATTAATAACAGAAGCTCCTGTATTAATCGTGCCAGAGCAGCTATAAACATTAACAGCATCGTCATCGGCACTACTGATTTAATGACCCATCGATAGGGCAAGCCGGTAGGATTAGCGGAAGCTTCGTTCACCCGGAAGGCTTCGATAGCCCAGCCCAGGCTATGGTCAAACAGCACCCACAGAAAAGGTATCAACAGGAAGATTATCCCCAGTATTTCCAGAATATGCTGAGTTTTGCGCGGTAGATTCATATGTACGATATCTACCCGAATATGCGAATCGTTGGTAATGGAGTAAGCCATACCAAACATAAAAGAAATCGAATAAAGGTGCCAGATTAGCTCCTCTAACGGCACCAGGCCATGATTAAAACCATAACGTAGAACTACCTGGACCAGTATTACTGCAACCAGTACCACATTGAGCCAGGCAGTGGTTTCAGCCACTCGCTTTACAATGGAATTTAAAAATACGACTACAGGTATTTGATATTGCTGTTGTTTAACACTAGATGCACTCATACTACCTCCCAATTAAAATATCGCAGCGGAATAAATCCGCTGCGAATACCTGCTACAAATTATTTTTCAATACGTTTTGTGCCAGGACGAGGCAGGAAGGCCCATTCGTTCCAGATTTTGTAATCTGCACGGAAAGCTTCCAGATTATCGTAAATACGTTTGAACTCCGGATCTTTGGCTCCTTCTTCGGCAACCACTTCTGCCCACTTGGATCTGAATGCATTCAGCATTTCATCCGACCAGTAGCGATTTTCCACACCATTCTCAAGGTTCTTTTTCATCACCGGAAACTGGATCGCTTCACCCAATGCCAGACCATCCAGCATCGCGGCCTTACAACCCATTTCCACGACAGACTGCTGCTGCTTGTCCATACCGTTCCAGGTATCTTTATTGATAATCAGGTCAAACATGGTGGCTGGCTGATGCCATCCGGGGAAGTAGTTGTATTTAAGGATTTTTGAAAAACCAAGTAGCTGATCGATTGCAGGCATGGAAAACTCAGTCGCATCAATCGCGCCCTTTTCCAGCGCGGGGAATATTTCCTTGGAAGGCAACAGTGAAGTGGAAACGCCCAGCTTCTCCATGACCAGTGCACCCAGCCCAAAGAAACGCATGCGCAGTCCATTCAGATCTTCCGGTTTGTCGATAGGCTTGGAAAACCAGCCCGAGGTTTCTGGAGCAATGATCGAACAGGGAATCGAATGTACGTTATAACCTGCGCTGTCGTAGACTTCCTGCCATAACTGGCGTCCATCTCCGTAATAAATCCAGGCCAGAAATTCTGGCGCATCAGGACCGAAAGGGACCGCAGAGAAAATAGCGCCTTTCTGACCCAGTAAACCGGTGTTATAGCCTGGCGTCGTCCAGCCTGCATTAACCTGACCCTTGGATACGGATTCCAGCATTTCCTTAGGTGGTACCAGCTTACCTGGTTCGTAAATTTTGATCTTAACCGAGCCGCCAGATAAATCATCGACTTGCTCCGCCAGCCATTTCGGTGTTGATCCCAGACCGGTTAGATGGGTACCAAACCAGACGGGAACCTTTAATAAAACCTTTTTCGCGGCGTACACAGGGCTTACCGACAGCATGACCGCCAAAGCAGTAACGCTGCTCAATGTGACTAAGGACTTCTTCATTATCTATTTCCTCTCTAACTGTTTAATTTTTGAACTCAATGCCAATACCAATCATTTGGTAAATTGGTAAGTCCAATTTATTCTGTTGTTAAGTTTTTAAGAAGTCAAGGATAAATGGAAATTGAAAAAGACCTTCAATCTATTTGAAAATGAATAATTATTTGGATTATTTTTACTGATACCCAATTAAATAGCTGTTTAACAAGCTAATTTTATAATTTGATATTTATTATTCCAGCTGAATAGAGGGCGTTATTTTGCTAAAGAATTAAAAATTATATGTTCCCGGCTTGAAACAAAAGTTAGAATAGATACAATTCAGTAAATTGGTCTTACCAATATTATGAATAATCAGGAAATTAAATGAAGAAAACCACCCTGTCTGATCAGATCACTACTCAGCTAGAGCAGATGATTGCGGATGGCTCGTTAAAGCCCGGAGAACGTTTACCCGCCGAGCGCAAACTGTCGGAGCGCCTCGGTGTGTCTCGCCCTTCGCTACGTGAAGCGATTAAGAATCTCGCCAGCAAAGGCCTGGTAACCTCACGTCATGGAGGCGGCACCTATATCAGCGAAGCACTGGAAGACGGCATAGTCGATCCCTTGCTTGAAATATTGCAGAATCACCCTGAATCTCGCTACGACGTACTTGAGGTGCGCCACGCTCTGGATGGCCAGGCAGCCTATTTTGCGGCAATTCGGGCAACCGACGTCGATCGCTACAATATCCAGAAGGCATTCGAGCGCATGATTAGCCTGCACCACAATAACAATAATCCTATGGATGAAGCAATGGCTGATGCAGCCTTTCATCTATCAATAACCGAAGCTTCGCATAATATTGTACTCCTGCACACCATGCGCAGCCTGTTTACCGTACTTCAACGCACCATTAAACATAACCTGGATAAGCTATATACCATCCCCCGTGTGTTTGAACCGCTATCCGACCAGCATGAAAAACTGATGCAGGCCGTCGTCCAGGGAGACCCGGATGCAGCGCGTCATGCAGCGCAAACACACCTCGCATTTGTTGAAGAATCCTTACAGAGTATTGACCAGGAGCAGGCGCGCCATGAACGCTTCCTGCGCCAGGCATCCATCCTTAACCCTGCGGAGCCCAAATAATGTCTCAACCACAGGAAATCTATTTTTTTGGCACCTGCCTGATCGACCTGCTCTACCCCAAAGCAGGACTGGCAGGCATGCAACTGATTCGCAACGCTGGTGTGCGTGTCATCTTCCCCGACAATCAGACCTGTTGCGGTCAGCCTGCCTTTAATTCAGGCTATCGTGACGAAGCACTCGACGTCGCGCGCCAGCTATTAAGCTGTTTCCCCAGGAATCTTCCTGTCGTCGTGCCATCCGGCTCATGCGCCGGCATGATCAAGCATCACTGGCCGGAACTATTCGCCGGACAAGCCGACGAAGCGCAGGCCATCGATATTGCTGCACGCACTTATGAACTCACCGAGTTTCTGGTTAACACCCTGCAGCTAAAACTCAAGGATCTGGGTGAACCAACCAGGGTTGCTATTCATACCTCCTGCTCCGCACGTCGCGAAATGGGGGTTGCAGAACATATTGAGACCCTGGTTGCGCAACTGGATAAGGTTGAAGTCCTGACACAGCAACGAAAACCCGAATGCTGTGGATTTGGCGGCACATTCGCGGTAAAACAGGGCGATATCTCGGGTGCGATGGTAAAGGATAAAACCGATAGCCTGCGTGCAACGGGTGCCGAACGTGTCATCTCGCAGGATTGTGGCTGCCTGATGAATATCGGGGGTGCATTTGAAAAACAGGGCAATTGCCCGCACACCCAGCATATTGCCGAATTCTTAATGGAGCGTTGTTATGAATCAAACTGAAGCGTTTAAGCATCGCATCGACGACGCCCTGCATAATGATCAGGCACGGCGTAATTTCCGTAGCGCCATGAGTGGCCTGATGGAGAAACGCGCCGAGTCATTAAGCGACGAAAGCGAACTCCAGGCATTACGCGATCAGGCTGCTGCTATCCGCGCCTATTCATTAAAGAACCTGCCCGAGCTGCTGGAGCAACTGGAAGCCAAAATGACCGAGAATGGTATTCAGGTTCATTGGGCCAGTAATGGTGCCGAGGCCAATGAGATCATTTACGATATTTTACAAAGGACAGATGCTAAATCACTGGTGAAAGGAAAATCGATGGTTTCAGAAGAAACCGAAATGAATGACTACCTGATTAAACGCGGTATAGAGGTCATTGAATCAGACCTCGGTGAATTCATTATCCAGCTCGCAAACGAACCGCCTTCACATATCATTGCCCCTGCGATCCATAAGAACCGTATCGAGGTTGCTGAGCTGTTCCATAAACATTACCCAGAGCTAGGGTACTCTGAAGACATTGAAGAAATGACCGCTA
The DNA here is from genome assembly GCA_050288105.1 of Gammaproteobacteria bacterium. Taxonomy (GTDB): domain Bacteria; phylum Pseudomonadota; class Gammaproteobacteria; genus JACNJF01. The sequence goes on along the minus strand of JBNKDE010000005.1, from coordinate 117,278 downwards.
TGGCACGTAAAATCCTACGCGATAAATTTGCCAATGCCGATGCAGGCATATCCGGCGTCAATTTTGCCGTGGCTGAAACAGGCACCATCTGCCTGGTCGAGAACGAAGGTAATGGCCGTCTCACCACTACGGCCCCTAATATCCATATCGCCATTACCGGCATCGAAAAGGTCATCGCTAAATTATCAGATATTCCACCCTTGCTGAATATCCTGACCCGAACCGCTACCGGGCAACCGATATCCACCTATTTCAATATGATCAGCCGCCCGCGACAGCCGGATGAAAAAGACGGTCCACAGCAGGTACATCTGGTATTGCTGGACAACCGCCGCTCTGAAATCCGCATGGACGATGAACTGCTCGATGTACTGCGCTGTATACGCTGCGGCACCTGCATCAATCATTGCCCCGTATATGTACAACTGGGTGGCCATGCCTACGGCACCACCTACCCCGGTCCGATAGGAACAGTGCTGGAACCACAACGTATGGGTATAGATAAAATCGGCACCCTCACCTCCGCCTGCACGCTATGTGGAGCCTGCGGCGAAGTCTGTCCGGTACGTATTCCCCTACCCAAACTGATCAATCGCCTAAGAGCAGAATCGGTTAATGCGCAAAGATCGGATGCGCACGTCAAAGGCAAAGGCAGCTTGCGCAAAAAAAGGGAATTAATCAGCTGGACTGTCTGGAAAACGCTGTACGCTAATCCAGCCATGTATCGAACATTTCGTTGGTTTGCCACTCGACTACGCTTTCTAACCCCTTCCAATGTGGGCGTGTGGACGCGTTATCGAAGCGCGCCCAAACCCGCCGCTAACAGCCTGCAGGAACTGGCACGCAAAGAGGGCTTTGACAATGAGTAATGCACGCGAATCTATTCTGGCCCGTTTACGCGAAAGTCGACAACCGGCAAGTACAGCACCTGAACGCTACCTGCCCTCATATGGCTGGAGTCAGCAAGAAAAAGAACAGCGTTTTACAAAATGTATGACCGATGTGCATACCGAAGTTGTCAACCTGAAAGGCAAAAACTGGGTGGACTGGATTAACCAGCAACTGCCCCAGCGTGGATTACACAACATCCTGATCGGTGAGACTGAGGAAGCTCGATTACTAAAATCTGTAGCTGATCAGTCATTGCAGTTTAGAGAATACGATCAATCCATCGAAAGCTGGAAACCCGAATTATTCCAGAAGGTGGATGTTGGCCTTACAGGCACCTTAGGCGCCATCGCCGAAACCGGCAGTCTGATCCTGTGGCCGACTCCAGCCGAACCTCGCCTGATGTCCTTAGTACCTCCTGTACATATCGCGCTAGTCAAAGCAGATTCCATTTACGAGTCTTTCGCACAGGTTGTCGAACAACAGAACTGGGCCGAACACATGCCGACCAATGCCTTATTGATTTCCGGGCCTTCCAAAACAGCAGACATAGAGCAGACCCTGGCCTATGGAATCCATGGGCCACAGCAGTTGATTGTGTTGATAATTGATTAAGCAGGCACGCGAACGCTGAGTGGCGTACGAATACCTGGGCACCTCTGTGGATCTGCAAAGCGCCTTGAGGTGCTACGGGCTATTTAATCAGGACGCCACCGAATTCGACAACGCCCTGAAGCGCCGCATCGCCAACGATATCTCAACAACGGAAGGCATTTACACGCCAAACATCTCCAGCCCCTAAAACCAGGCCAATTGCATCGCACAAGGCCTCGTTAGCAGATGGATTGATCAAAAATTAATTCCTCCGCCCCCTTTTATTAATTCTTCCATCCCCTTTACGATATTTTATTAAGCAGGTTTCTACGGATGAATTTGTAAATTTCTCAGCGTAGACTTTAGGCTGATCCAATTTACATTACATGAGGCTGCTTATGGCTACTGATTTCTTCTCTCTGGATAAACCCGTTGCTTACGAAGGCCCCAGTTCTGAAAATCCACTGGCTTTTCGCTGGTATGATGCAGAGCGTGAGGTTCTGGGGAAACCTCTGTCTGAGCATCTGCGTTTTGCTGTTTGCTACTGGCATAATTTCTGCTGGAATGGTTCGGATGTGTTTGGTGAAGGCACCTTCGCACGCCCCTGGATCAACTCGACACAGGATCCCATGTCTGCCGCCAGACAGAAACTGGATGTTGCTTTTGAATTCATCAATAAACTGGGCGCTCCGTACTTCTGTTTTCACGATCGCGATATCGCACCGGAAGGTACCAGCGTTGCAGAGTCGCGCGCTAACCTTGAAGAAATGACCGACCTTGCGGGTGAAAAGATGCAGCAGACCGGCATCAAGCTATTATGGGGTACTGCGAACCTGTTTAGTAACAGGCGTTATGCGGCAGGCGCATCGACCAACCCCAGCCCTGAGGTGTTCAGCTTTGCGGCGCAACAGATCAAGAATGCGATAGATGCCACGCATAAGCTAAATGGACTGAATTATGTGTTATGGGGCGGACGTGAAGGCTACGAAACCCTGTTAAACACCGACCTGAAACGTGAAGCAGACCAGTTCGGACGCTTTTTATCGATGGTTGTTGATTACAAACACAAAATCGGTTTTAACGGTACCTTACTCATCGAGCCCAAACCACAGGAACCGACCAAACATCAATACGACTATGACACAGCAACGGTTTATGGCTTTCTGCAGCGCTATGGCCTGGAAAAAGAATTTAAGGTTAATGTTGAAGTCAACCACGCCACACTCGCTGGGCATAGTTTTCATCATGAAGTCGCGCTTGCGTCTTCGCTCGATTTTCTGGGCAGTGTCGATGCTAATCGTGGCGATTACCAGAACGGCTGGGATACCGACCAGTTTCCGAACAGTGTCGATGAACTGGTAGTTGCCTGTTATGAAATTATTCGTGGTGGTGGTTTTGCAACCGGTGGTTTTAATTTCGATGCCAAACTACGTCGCCAGAGTATCGACCCGATGGACTTGTTTCACGGACATGTTGGCGGTATGGATGTGATTGCCCGTGCTTTCCTGATCGCTGCCGAGCTTTATCAGAAAAACGATCTGCAGGACTTTATCGATAATCGTTACAGTGGATGGAAAGCGGGAATTGGCGCTGAAATCCTCAACGACCAACACGATCTGGCCAGCCTGGCCGACTATGTCGAAACACAGAATCTGGATCCTCAACCAGTATCTGGACGTCAGGAAATGCTGGAAAACCGGATCAATCGAGCTGTTGACTCATTCAAGGGATAACCACAGGAGCCAGCGTCATGATGTATGCGGGAATCGACTGTGGCACTCAGGGCAGTAAAGTCGTCATCTACGATGCGCATAGCCATCAGGTCCTGTCCCAGGGCTATGCGGAACACGAGATAATCAGCGATGACCTGGGTACTCGAGAACAGCATCCGCAGTGGTGGATAGCTGCAATCAAGGATGCCTTTGCACAGGTGCTAGCAGACCCCAGGGTTGATGCAGATGCAATCGTCGCACTTGGGGTATCCGGCCAGCAACATGGCCTGGTGGTACTGGATGACGAAGACTCTGTGATCCGCCCGGCCAAGCTTTGGTGTGATACCTCAACCTACCAGCAGAATGAGCAACTGGTGCATGCATTAGGTGGTAAATCCGCAGTTATTGAGCATATTGGCTTAAATATCCTGACCGGCTATACCGCATCCAAACTGTTATGGATGAAACAACAGGAAGCGGAAAATTTTTCGCGTATTCGCAGCATCCTGTTGCCGCATGATTACCTGAATTTCTGGCTGACTGGAGAAAAAACTGCCGAGTATGGCGATGCATCCGGCAGCGGTTTTTTCGATATCCGCAAACGCAGCTGGTCTGAAACTGTACTGCGCCAGATTGATGATAGTGATTTACTCACATCCGCCCTGCCTCGTCTGCTGAGTGCCGAGCAGGAAGCTGGACGCTTAACCGATAAAGCAGCCAAAGCGCTTGGGCTTAAGCCAGGAATCCTGGTATCCAGTGGCGGCGGCGATAATATGATGGGTGCGATTGGCACTGGTAATATTAGCCCAGGACAGATCACCATGAGCCTGGGCACATCGGGCACCCTGTACGCCTATATGCAGCATCCTGGCGGCGACCCAGAGGGGCTTGTTGCTGCATTCTGCTCCAGCAATAATGCCTGGTTACCACTAGTCTGTACCATGAATGTCACCAATATCACCTCCGGCTTCCAGAACCTGCTGGGGTTTGACCATACACGTTTTAATCAGGCTTTAGAAAACACCGCCATAGGTGCAGGCGGATTAACTATGACACCATTTTTAAACGGCGAACGAACCCCAGACCTGCCGGAAGCACGTGGCAGCCTGCTGGGTATGAATAGCGAAAACCTGACGGCGGATAACCTCTGTCGTGCAGCAGTCGAAGGGGTCAGCTTTGGGCTGCGCTATGGCCTCGAGCTATTTGAAAACAGCGGCCTGCAGGCGAAGCGTATTAAACTGATTGGCGGCGGTTCAAAAAGCCCTGCCTGGCGCCAGATTATTGCCGATATGATGAATGCTACAGTAGAGGTTCCTGTAGAAGCCGAAGCCGCCGCTCTGGGTGCAGCCCTGCAGGCACAATGGTGCCATAGTCATAGCGAAGGTAACTCCATCTCGCTAGATGAAATATGTCGCGCAGGTGTCAAGCTAAACCCTGCTCAGCAATGTGAACCTGATTCACACAATGCTGAACAATATCAGCAGGCTTACCAGCGTTATTGCAAAGCTCGTCAAACCATTTATCAGATTTAACCAGACTCCTCCCTATGCAGATAAGTCGTCAATCATTAATTCAGGCCAGAGTAAAACCTTTTGGGACCACATTTGAAAACCAGCAGGTAGAATGTATTACGCTAACGAATCGATCCCACAATAACAGAGGGATTGAAGTTGACCTGATCAACCTGGGGGCATCGATACACCGGATTCGAACACCCGATCAGCAGGGTCGGCTGGAAGATATTGTGCTGTATTGTGAGGATGTCAAACATTACCAAACGCAGAAAGCATTTCTGGGTGCCACTATCGGTCGATATGCTAATCGTATAGCAGGTGCAGCATTTAACCTGGATGGTCAGCAGATCTCGCTACTTGCTAACGAGGGGGCGAATCAGCTACATGGGGGTGCAGACGGTTTCGATAAGCGCCTCTGGATTCGCCAGAACCGGATTACGCCTGAGACCAGTCATGTACAGTTTCAGCTGGTTTCGCCTGTGGGTGATCAGGGCTACCCCGGCCGGCTGAAGACAACTATCGATTATCAACTGACGCAGGACAACCGCCTGATTATCGATATCAGGGCGATCACGTCTGAAACGACAGTGCTCAATCTGACTAATCATGCTTATTTCAATTTATCGGGTTTAATCCACGCCAATTTACATGAACATTATGCCACTATACCGAGCACCTATGTGTGCACGGTTGATGATCAACAGATTCCTACTGGAAAGATAGAAAATATCAGTGGGTCTGCACTGGATCTGCATTACCCGACTCATATCCAGCAAATACTGGACGAGCAGCCAGCGGAACTCTATCGTCAGAATGGTTTTGACCATACTTACGTCTATAACAATGACAGCGAACTGAAACACCTGGCCACAGTTTCTCACCTGACCTCGGCACGCAAAGTATCGCTTTTTAGTACACAACCAGGACTTCAATTTTATACCGGCAATCATCTGGCCGAGTCTCAGGCTTACGGTCCGGCAGGCGCGTATCAGGCCCATGGAGGATTTTGTCTTGAGGCCCAGCATCTACCTGATTCGCCTAATCACGACCATTTTCCCAGCACGCGCCTGGTTCCGGGACAACTTTATCATCAACAGATTATTTATCGATTCGGACTGGTTTGAATCGTCAACAAGGGGAGATCGATTATGTTTAACTGGGGAATCATTGCACCGGGACGAATAGCCCGCCAATTTGCCCGAGGATTAAAGGTGATAGACGGTGCCTGTCTATATGCAATCGCCAGCACCAGTGCCCAGCGTGCACAACTGTTTATCGAAGATATCGGCGCGGTGGAGAAGACTTACAGCTGTTATCAGGACCTTGTTTCTGACCCGAAAGTCGATGCAGTTTATATTGCCAACCCGCACCGCTACCATTTCGATAGCATCGCCCTGTGCCTGCAGGCAGGTAAACCGGTTTTATGTGAAAAGCCTTTAACAATTAACGCCCGTGAATCTGAGACATTGTTAAAGCTTGCGGCTGAAAACGGGGTTTTCCTGATGGAAGGACTATGGACTCGCTACCTGCCTGCCTGGGTACAGGCAAAGCAATGGGTCGACCAGGGTCGTATCGGTGAGGTTCGGTTAATGACTTCAACCTTTGGGGTACAAATTCCGCGTGATGCCAGCGACCGTCTGTTAAATATTGAATCAGGCGGAGGCGTACAGCTGGATATGGGCGTTTATAACGTTGCCATGAGCCAGTACATCACCCAACGTGACCCGGACTCCATCGTTGCCAATGGCTGGATTGGCGAGACCGGGGTCGATGAACTCACCAGCGCGTTGCTTAACTACGGTGGTGTTACCAGCATGTATACCTGTAATTTCCAGGTCAATACTGAAAACGATTTTACCATTTACGGCAGTAAGGGCCGCGTACGCGTTGCATCAAATTTCTGGGAATCAACTGGTGCATCACTGATACTGGATAATGGCAACTATGAAACCTTTGAGCGGCCATTTCGCGCTACGGGTTTTGAATACGAAGCAGAAGCTGCGATGCAATCCATACGGCAAGGAAAACTGGAAAACGAGATCATGCCGTGGAATCACACGCTGGGTAATATGCAAACCATGGATAAAGTGCTTAGCCAAATAGGCATGGCGTATCCGTTTAGCCCCCTCAAGCAGAGCTAACAACCATCCTGAATTGATGTTTTACATGCCATCAGTTAACTTAGAGTCTGTTAACACTGCTACCTTAACGCGACTATTCGAGCAAACAACAGGATGTTCTCAGATCGATATAAAATTAACCTTCTATTCAACGCCAGCAAGGTTTATGACCGGCGCATTATCGAAGGCATCGGCAATTACTTTCAATCCAGCCATTGTGATTGGGATGTTTTTGTCGAGGAAGACTTTCGCTGTCGCGTACAGAATATTTGCGAATTAAGTGGCGACGGCATCATCGCGGATTATGATAATCCAGAAGTTGTGGAAGCCCTACAGGATTGCCAGATGCCTATCGTTGCCACAGGCAGTTCATACTCGAACCCGGACAACTATCCCGATGTTCCCTATTACGCGACCGATAATAATGCGTTGGTGAATGCTGCTTATGTTCATTTAATCAACAAAGGTGTACAGCGTTTTGCCTTTTATGGCTTACCCGAAAGCCCGATGCATCGCTGGGCGCGAGAACGTGAAAAAGCGTTTATCGATATGTCGTTGCGCAATCAGTTTTTCCATACGGTCTACCGAGGACACCTGACCAGTCCTGATAACTGGCAAGCCTCCATGCGTGAACTGGGTGAATGGCTGCAATCCCTGCCCCAGCCCACTGGCATCATAGCGGTCACCGATGCGAGAGCGCGCCATATCCTGCAAATATGCAGTCACCTCAATATTATGATTCCCGATCAGATCAGTCTGATCGGTATCGATGATGAAGAACTCACTCAGTATCTTTCGCGTATTTCATTAAGCTCGGTCGCACAGGGCTGCCAGCAGATAGGTTTCCAGGCAGCCAGACACCTGCATTCGATATTGTCAGGCAAAACTCAGCCACCGATTCAACCGGTATTGATTCCGCCAAAGGGCGTTATTGAGCGACAGTCATCTGATTTCCGGGCACTGCAGGATCCGAATGTCATCAAGGCTACCCATTTCATTCGCCATAATGCCTGCCGTGGGATTAAGGTATCTCAGGTGGTTGATTATGTTGGCATCTCTCGCTCCAATCTGGAAACCCGCTTCCTCGCAGAATACGGACACTCCATGCATACCGAGTTACACCAGACCAAATTCAATCGTGCCAAAACCCTACTGGAAACCACCAATATCCCGATTCCTGAAATCGCAGCTCGCTGTGGCTTTCATTCCACCCAATACCTGTACACCGTGTTTCGGCGTAATCTGCAAATCACGCCCAAGGAATATCGTTATATGAAACATGAGGAAAACGAGGCATGAAAGCGACCTGCTATATCAGGTACGCTACTTTACTCATGGGCCTGGTAGCTAGCTTAAACATACAGGCCGATATTGAGCTGCCCTCACCCAACATTGAGTTTCCTGAAGTCGATATGCAAAGCGTAAAACTGGGTCGTTTACTGTTTTACGATCCAGTGCTCAGTGGCAATAAGGGCGTCGCCTGCGCCACCTGCCACCATCCAGAGTTCGGCACCTCGGATGGTTTATCACTTGGTCTGGGGGATGGCGGAAAAGGTCTTGGCACTCTTCGGATCATTGATAAAAGCAATCTCCCAGAACAACGTGTGGCACGCAACTCACCGGCATTATTTAACCTTGGTGCGAAGCAGTTTAAATCACTATTTCATGATGGTCGCCTGGAAATCGATCCCGATAAACCGAATCAATTACGTTCCCCTCTGGGCGCAGATATGACTGCTGGTTTTGCCAGCCTGTTATCTGCACAAGCCATGTTTCCGGTGTTAGCCGCAGATGAAATGGCGGGACATTATAGCGAAAGCGATGTCTCCAGAGCCGTGCGCATGGGCTTACTCACACATAATGGAGGCGCCTGGGATTTGCTTGCAAAACGTATCCAGAACATCGCTGAATATAGACAGGCTTTCGATGCAATTAATGGCAAAGACAGTACGATTAATTTTTATAATATAGCGAATGTCATCGCAGATTTTATCAGTTACGAATGGCGGGCGGATAACAGCCCGTTTGATCAATACTTAAGGGGCCAAAGCAAGCTGAATGCAGCCGCCACTGCAGGTATGCGTTTGTTTTATGGCAAGGCTGATTGTGTGCGTTGCCATAGTGGTGTGCTGCAAACCGACCATGCTTTCCATGCGATTGCTATGCCGCAGTTCGGACCCGGCAAAACCGGACGCTTTGAAGACGACCAGCGCGATACAGGTCGCTTTCGGGTCACGGGCAATATTCAGGATAAATACAAATTCCGCACCCCCAGCCTGCGTAATGCTGAGCTCACCGCACCTTATGGTCATAGTGGTGCTTATCCGAATTTACAGGCTGTGATTCGTCATCATCTTGATCCGGTCGCTTCGTTGTATCATTACTCGCGTGACCTGCCAATCCTGCCCGAGTTACCCGGCAGTAATGACTGGAAAATCATGGATGATAAAAAGGAACTGGCTGATATCGCCAGCGCAAATGAACTGGAACCGATGCAGTTGAGTGATCAGGAAGTAGATTCGCTGGTCAGCTTTATCTCTGCGCTAACCGATCAATCCAGCCGTAAGGGGCGACTCGGTATACCAAAAACGGTACCGAGTGGCTTGCCGGTTATTCAATAAGCGGGGTTAATGACCCCGAACTGCCCCGTGTCAACCTGACTTGCTGGTTGCTATCAAGCCTGATCCAGTCACTCACCATAGTGTCCGGCCAGGTAACCCTGAGGCGCACACTCTTCGCGTCTCCCAGACCAAAATGCTGATATCCAGAAGCGCCACCGGCATGGCCTCCACCAATAGTAATTTCGCGATACCAGACCTGGTCATTTGCGCGGATTTCAACCCAGGCTCCTATCGCATTCGGATTAGCGCCCTGCTGTATCAAGTCCAGCAATAACCAGTGCCCATCCGACTGGGTAGTATTTTGGTAGATTTCTGCTGCAGCATTACGATTTAAAACCGCCAGATCAGGCAAACCATCGAGGTTAAGATCGCTCAGGGTGGCACCACGACTTTTAGCGAAACTGGCAACACCGGCGGATAGTGCCTGCTCATCAAACTTGCCTTCACTGTTCTGAATCAACAGGTTGTTCGGATCAAGTACTGCAGTCGATAGCATTTGCTCGACATTTCCCTTGGCGATGAAGATATCGTCACGACCATCGTTATTAACATCTGCAAATTCAGCATGCCAACCGGTAGAAGGCCTTCCATCGTCCCCAATAAACGGACGGTGCGCAGTTATTCCGCGATCAAAGCTGGCATTTAGATATCTGGGGCCACTGGCGGAGCGATCTAGCGTTTGCAGTTTTTGATCACCCATTGAGGTCAGGAAGATCTCTGGATAACCATCACCCGTTAGATCACGACTGGCGATACCCATGCCCCACAGTGAGTAATCGACCCAGCCATCCTGTGCGGTATAAAGTCGGGGTTCGGCATCCATCGCCCATAATTGTTCCGAACCACCGCGTACATAGTAATGTCGGTCATTGCTGATGCGCAGGTCCATTCGGCCAAGTCGATCCCAGTCTGAAAATAGCATCGACAATGCGCAAAACCCTGGCGTCAGCTTTAATGCAGGCTGATATTCATCACCCTGTGGACGATATAGATAATTATCATCACAGGCCTGGAAAGGTCCATCCGGCCGCTTTCGGTCGACATAATTGCCGAAAGCTAAAGTAGGCAGTCTCTGGCTCTTTTCCCAGCTAGCAGAAAAAGCAGTGGTCCAGTGATCAGCACTTTGAAAACCTGTAGATGCAGGGAAAGCACTAAAGCGACATCCACCCTCTCCACGCAATAGCCTGTTTTCCCCGACGCGAAGCACGACCAGATCAAGTATACCGTCACCATCAATATCCAGGGGATAAGAACCGGTTACATGCTTGATGGACAGCTCCTGCGGTGTTTGAGCTTCAAAGTGAACCTGTCCATGAGCTGATGCCGAGCGATTACGCAACAGTGTTGCCGGTGCAGAGCCTCCAGCCAGGTACAGCTCAGGATACCTATCCCCATCACAATCGAAGCTACTGACGCCGCCCCCGACAAAATGCTCCCAGCCACCCGTGTACTGGTGCTTGAGCGTAGCGGCATCCGTACGCTGAAAGGAGACTTCAGAAGCGCTTCCAAATACAGGACATATGAGTAGCCAGGCGCACAGAGAATTAAATAATGAGGGAGATGCCATAAGTCTCGCGAAGTTTATGTATCTGTAAAAATAGATCTTGCTGCCGATTGCAGGTTTGTGAAAGGATGAAACATCTTATTCTACACTGAATTGTTAAGCTCGCTTTCACCCGAGGCGAACTCACTAACCCAAAAATATATAATGACGAATGCCGAATAAAGCTTATTTTTTTTTATTTAGCATTGTTTTTTTTTGTTTTTCAGTGGATTTTTTAAGTCCGAATTTTACAATTGAGTGACAAAAAATCGTTGTTTTTTGAAACTTTAAGGTTCTGAAACTTAACAAAAAAGAGGGTAAAGGAGGTCATATGAAATTCATAAAATTGATTACCATTTTCATGGCAGGTCTGTTAGTGGCAACATCTGTGGCCGCTGCAGATCTTGTTGTTGGCGTCAGTTGGTCAAACTTCCAGGAAGAACGCTGGAAAACAGACGAGTCAGCAATCAAAGCAGCTCTGGATGCCGCAGGTGCGAAATACATCTCCGCTGACGCCCAAAGCTCTTCTGCCAAACAGCTATCGGATATTGAAAGTCTGATTGCTCGTGGCGCAAACGCGCTCATCATTCTGGCACAGGATGCTTCAGCTATCCGTCCAGCGGTGGATCAGGCCAGCGATGAAGGCATTCCTGTTGTGGCTTATGACCGACTGATTGAAGATAGTCGTACTTTTTACCTGACCTTCGATAATGTTGAAGTCGGCCGCATGCAGGCTCGCGCTGTTCTAGCCGCTCGCCCCAAAGGCAATTACGTCATGATCAAGGGCTCACCGCAGGATCCCAATGCTGATTTTCTACGCGGTGGTCAGCAGGAAGTGCTGCAGAACGCGCTGGATAAAGGTGACATCAAGATTGTCGGTGAAGCCTATACTGATGGCTGGGTGCCTGCCAATGCGCAGCGTAATATGGAGCAGATTCTGACTGCCGTCGATAACAAGGTTGATGCGGTTGTTGCATCCAATGACGGGACCGCTGGTGGTGTAGTCGCGGCACTGACTGCCCAGGGCATGGAAGGTATTCCGGTTTCGGGTCAGGATGGAGATCACGCAGCACTGAATAGAGTTGCACTCGGCACTCAAACCGTATCGGTGTGGAAAGATGCGCGTGAGCTGGGTAAAGCTGCCGCTGAAATAGCGGTACATCTGGCGAAAGGCGGGTCAATGAAATCCGTCAAGGGTTCGCAGTCCTGGACCTCTCCATCAGGAACCACGATGACCGCTCGATTCCTGGCACCAGTTCCAGTGACACGCAGCAATCTCAACACAGTACTGGATGCAGGCTGGATTAGCAAAAGCGCCCTTTGCGCAGGCGTAAACCCAGCTAAGGTAGCTGTATGTAAATGATGCCTGACAAAGCCCTCTTAAATCAGCAAGAGGGCTTTGTTTTATTGTCGAAAAATCTTTACACACATTCAGGATTTCGTATAGGGTAGCTCAGGACAGTCGTTACTTAACTAAAATAATATAAAGGTCACGCTCTGAATAACGTCATTAAAAATTTCATTTCCAAACTAGGTGTCGATACCCGCATATTGGGTATGATAGGTGCATTGGTGTTACTCTGGATCGTATTTAACCAGTTCACTGATGGGCGCTTCCTGACGCCGCGTAATCTTTTTAATCTCTCAGTACAAACCGCTTCAGTAGCCGTCATGGCCACAGGAATGGTATTTGTCATTGTTACTCGTCACATCGACCTTTCAGTTGGATCTCTGCTCGGATTACTGGGCATGCTGATGGGAACGCTGCAGGTTCATATCTTACCCAACTATCTGGGCTTTGAGCATTGGTCCATCTGGCTCATTACCGTAGTATTCGGTGTTTTTTGTGGCGTGTTGATAGGGGCTTTTCAGGGCTGGATTATTGGTTATCTCACCGTTCCCGCCTTTATTGTGACACTCGGTGGCCTACTGGTATTTCGCGGCTCGGCCTGGTGGGTAACTCATGGACAAACAGTGGCGCCGCTTGATGCCACATTTAAACTACTCGGTGGCGGTGCCGAGGGCACACTGGGGGACACCCTGAGCTGGTTGCTGGGTGTAACCGCAACAATCATTGCCGTCTTCTTCATGCTTGCAAGTCGCAGGCAGAAAGCCAACCATGGTTTCGAAGTCAAACCAGCATGGGCAGAAACCATCCTGATCGGTATTGCGATCACATTGATTATGGGATTTGTATGGATTATGAATTCCTATCCTATTCCCCCCGGTGCAGTAAGACGTATAGCACAAGCTGAAGGGCTAGATATCCCGCAGCAGGGGTTAACGCTTTATCACGGTATCGCAATTCCCGTACTCATCTTGATGGGGATAGCGATCATAATGACTATCGTTTCTCAGCGTACACGTTTTGGTCGCTATGTTTATGCCATGGGCGGTAACCCGGAAGCGGCTCAACTGTCCGGTATAAACACCCAGATGATGACAGTCAAAGTATTTGCCCTGATGGGTGGGTTAACAGCCATTGCCTCTGTCATCGCCTCTGCCCGTCTTGGCGCTGTAGGTAATGATCTGGGCACTCTGGACGAATTACGAGTTATTGCTGCGGCGGTTATTGGTGGCACGGCGCTGTCTGGTGGCTTTGGCACCATTTATGGTGCCATACTCGGCGCGGTAATCATGCAATCCTTACAATCCGGCATGGCAATGGTAGGCGTGGATGCACCTCTGCAATCCATAGTCGTCGGACTGGTACTGATTGTCGCGGTCTATCTGGATATTGTTTATCGACGCAAAACGGGGCAGCGATAGATGGATAAGAGTCAGTCTCCCCCTTTGGTAGAAATGCGGGATATGCAGTTATCTTTTGGCGGTATCAAGGCAGTAGATCATGTCACTGTTGATCTTTACCCTGGCGAAGTTGTCGGCCTGCTCGGTCATAATGGCGCAGGCAAATCAACGCTGATAAAAATGCTTTCTGGCGCCTATCGGGCCAATGGTGGAGAAATCTTTATCAATGGTAAAAAAGCAGTCATTAACAATCCACGCGATGCCCGTAGTTACAACATCGAAACCATTTATCAAACCCTGGCTCTGGCAGATAACCTGAACGCCACCTCCAATCTGTTTCTGGGACGTGAACTGCTCACCCCACTGGGCCTGGTTGATGATGCAGCGATGGAGGCTGAAACGCGCGAAATCATGGGACGCTTAAATCCAAATTTCGATAATTTTTATACCCCGGTATCTTCTCTATCCGGTGGTCAACGACAATCTGTAGCGATTGCTCGAGCCGTCTATTTTAATGCAAAAATTTTGATCATGGATGAACCAACTGCCGCGCTGGGCCCTCAGGAAACGCAAATGGTTGCAGATCTTATCCAGCAATTAAAGGCAGAAGGTCTGGGTATTTTCCTGATCGATCATGATATCCACGACGTCATGAAACTGTGTGACCGAGCCGCAGTAATGAAAAATGGCAAACTGGTAGGATTAGGCGCAGTCAAAGTTAAAGACGTGACAGCTGATGATCTGCTGGCAATGATCATAATGGGCAAACAGCCGGAACCTACCAGGTAATCAGTTCTACGAATAACCCGGAAAAGCTGAATAAAGGTTAGCGGGAACTATTCGTAGTTTTCCGTCAGGTATTTCCCGGGATCGATAAAAAATGCCTTTTTATAGCCCTGAGTAGAATTATCTATCTTCCAGGGAAGCGGAAGCAGTCGAACTATTGAGTAATGTAGATGCGGTGGTTTTCCTTTTGCATTCCCACTATCACCCAGGGTCGCAATGTATTCACCCGATTTGACCGGGCTAAACATTGTAGTATGGATAGAATCCAGGTGCGCAAAGTAATGAAATCGCCATTTCGGCCCTAGTACCAGCACCACCTTGCCTCCTTTATGCAGTTGTCCACTAAACAACACGATGCCATCTGTGGTGCTTAATACGGGCGTACCTTGTGTACCAAAAATATCGATACCTTTATGAACACCTGAAGTTCCCCAAGGCTCATACCAGAATGTTTTCGGATTCCAGTCCTTCACCGATGCAGCTTCAACCGGTATCACGATACGCTCTGGAATAACAAAACCCATGCTAAGCAGAATTAATACAGCGATACTAATTTTTAACGATATTCTCATTGCCTGGACGGTTCTCTCTCGTTTTGGCTGCCACGATCAGTAGCCTTACCAAATCAGGTCATCAGCTACCTGTTACTCCACATAAAATTCATTTTCATCAATTGCTTTTTCTTCCAGCTATAGAATAACAACTCGCTTTTCATTGAGCAGTTGGATTTTTTCATAACGTCCAGTTGGGCCGGCTCATAATGCCCGTCTATAGCCACCATGACGAGCATCAAGTATTCGCGGTTTCAAGTCAACATTGATAAAGTAACTAAAGGGGACTGAGGGATTAAATTTTGACCAGGCTTCCTGGGCAGATGGATTGATCAAAAAAATAATCCCTTCGTCCCGCTTTACTAAAATAACCTTTGCCAAAACTAAATATGGCGCATCAGTTTATGATAAACAGTAAGGCAATATAAAATATTGATTTTTCTTTTAAGCCATTGCCCGGTAATTCAAATGGGCGATAAAATATAGCTATAGTCTGAAAAATAACGCACTAAATTAAGGAGGAAAAATGCCGGACTATGAAAAATTCAGGATACTGGTGGATATTCCAGCCAGTCACCCCGGGCTAGGATTTGATGAGGCTGCATCCGGTTTAGCTGGACTTATTAGAGAGTCGGAACCACAGTTCGCAATAGCGGTATTCGGTCCCTGGGGATCAGGTAAAACCACCATGATGCAGGCTGTAAAAAAGAAGTTACAACAACAGAAAATCATCTGCATAGATTTTAGTGCATGGCGCTATGAGAAAGAAGAACATCTCATCGTTCCTTTGCTTGACTCCATTCGCTCCGGTTTAATGCTGTGGTCCAGAAATATGCAGCCTGCAGAAGGCTCTACATTGGCCCCTAAAACGCGGGAGCGAAAAGAAAAATTTGCCCGGGCCGCACGTAATACTGCACAAACCGTGGGCAAGGTCATTGCATCCATGCTGGCGGGATTTAGCTTCAAGATTGGTATACCAGGGGCGCTGGACCTGTCCTACGACGCAAATAAATCCCTGACTGCTGCAAGAGAAGCGGGTAAACAGAAAGACGAGCCAAGGAAATCCTCAGAAGAGAATAGTAGTTTCGTTCATCGACTTGACGATCCAGATTTACCACAGTCTTTTTACCATGCCTGTTTTACTGCGTTAACCGAAACCTTTCATCAATTTGAAGTTGAGACCGGTGGAGCACGAATTGTCGTATTTGTAGATGACCTGGACAGATGTTTGCCATCAGGCACATTGCAGGTTCTGGAATCTATGAAGCTGTTTTTCGATTTGCGCGGCTTTGTATTTGTGGTGGGGCTGGATCGAGATGTAGTCGAACGCAGTATAGATTCACGATATTCATTGCATAATGAAATACAGCAAGATTCTGCTGAGCCCAGAAGACAGATGCAACGCCTTATACTGGGGGCTGATTATCTAAAGAAAATATTTCAGGTTCCTTTCAGCCTGGCTCCGGTTTCGCTGGAACTCATGGATGATTTATTTAATTCTATGAGAAACAGCTCCAACCTGCCGCAGTTGCAGATTGAAGACCTTGAAAAGGTGGTACGTCCACATCTGGCTTATTTATTTGCAGGAACGAGGCTCAACCCGCGTGAAGTAAAACGCTATATCAATGCCTATACGATACAGATGAAGGTAAAGCCTGGTCTTGACCCTAATATGGTGCTGGTATTGAATACATTAGGGTTTAGACAGGATTGTGCAAATTTATACGATGCCATTGCCACCTATAGGGAAGAAGCTGTGATGGCATTGAATTCATTGATAAAGGGTGAAATCAGAGATTTTGAAGACCTGGATATTAATGCAGCCGATGTCCCCTTTGATATCCGTGATTATCTGCGCCCGGGCAATGTCGGTTCGATACTATTGACCGCAGGTAACATTGGAACCTATCTGGATGCTGGTGAAGCAACACGTAGTAGTTCCGGTGGCTATCTGTTGGGGCTGTTAACCAGATATCGAGAGTTTAGAGACGCAGTACTTAAGGCTATTGAATCAAATGAACCGGTAGAGTTTGATGGAGCATGGTCGATGGCTATTAGTTATTACAAAGAGCTACTCTCAGGCATGATGTCTATCTATGGAGAAATGCTTCCGTCAGAACTGACAGCCATAGAGCAATGGCTGGATGCCGGGAATAATGCAACACAATGGCAAAAACTTCTGAAAAACATGAATTCAGGTGATAACGAAGGAGATACTGAAAATTTAAGAACTGAAGCAAAAAATGAGGCTTTGGGATATATTAAAACGATACAGCTATTACTGCGCGAGCAACGCCGACGATCATTTTTAAATTCTTAGCCTGTAATTATTACGCTATGCAATATGTCAGGAAAAAGGCGTGGGTTCGAAATATGATGCAGGCCATGCAATCTATTGATGGAAGTTTTCATCAACAAATGCTCACGACTGATGGGTAGATCGGCTGGTTTTATGGCAGCCTGAAAAACTTACAGCCACTTTCGAATGAGGTCCTGTTAACAGGACCTAGTTGATATTTTCGTGCTTCATCGTCTTCTGAGTGGAGAATCCATGGTAAGTGAGTTTCTGGTAAACTGACCGGGGGGTCATGTTCAACGCATCCGCAACCAATCGCACATCTCCATGATGGGTAGACATCGAAGCCTCAAGAATATTTTTTTCCACTTCATCCGCCGCTTTTTTCTTGAGCTGCCTGAGGTCGAGGTTGTCACTGCCCTTAACCAGAGTCTGCGGTGTTAAATCGAAACTAATATGCTCGATGATCTCTCCTTCGGCAAACAGAAATGACCGTTCCAGGACATTTTCGAGCTGGCGGATATTGCCGGGCCAGTCATGTTGTTCAAGGTGTTGCATGGCTGTTGGCGAGACCTGCTTGCTATCCGTTTGATAGCGTTGCGCGAAGCGCTGTAACAGCATCTTGACGAGGGGTACTATATCCTCGCGGCGTTTGCGTAATGGCGCGATGTGCAAAGGAACGACGTTAAGGCGGAAGAATAGATCCTTGCGAAATTCCCCGCTCTCAACCAGCTCCAACAGATCGCGATTGCTTGCCGCGATTACCCGCACGTCACAACTAATTGGTTTATGCCCCCCAAGGCGTTCGAAACGGCCTTCCTGAAGGGCGCGCAACAGAGTCACCTGAGCGCGCGGTGTGAGACTATCGACCTCATCCAGAAACAATGTGCCGCCATCAGCGAGTTCGAAGCGTCCGCAGCGTTGATGCTTGGCATCGGTGAACGCCCCCTGTTCATGCCCGAACAGCTCACTCTCAACCAGATCGGCCGGCAGGCTGCCGCAGTTAACCGCGATAAATGGTTGCTGGATTCTCGATGACATGCAATGAATCGATTTGGCCAGAACCTCTTTGCCCACACCGGTTTCACCCGTCAACAATACCGTGGCTCGGGTATCGGCTATTTTTTCCACCGCACGCAACAACTGACGCATGGATTCACTCTCGGCCACCAGGCGCGGAGGTTCCGCAATCGCGTCGGTCTTCTGACCTACGGTATCGTTAGTCCAGAGTGCATGTAATCGTTGCTCGATGGTCTTTTGCAATTCGTCAGGGGCACGTACCTCCGCGATTACCTGATGCCCATCACTGAAATATTCATCTCCCAGCACATCTTCGGCCTCGCTCGGATCGAGATGAATGCAGATATCGCAATGGTCACTGCCAAGCGCAATGCGCTTTTGCAACTCCACCTTGGCATAGCCGAAATTACGCGCCGCAACGCCGCCGAATATGCTCGATGTCATATGACATAGGCCCGGTGCCGAATGCACCAGCTTACCGAAAGGACATTTTTCAGCATGAATCTGAACCTGCTGACGGTTGCTGTAAACAATGGAAAAATCCCCGCCGATACTGTTTTTGAGTGACACGATCAGTTCCGCGTACTGGATTGGCGTCAAGGCTCCACGCAGGTTTTCGACATCGCGGTACTTGTCTTCGAGGCAGGCGCTGGATTTGAACACGATTTGCTGAATAAAGGACTGCAGGCTGGTACAGGACGCAAATGGCGCAATACGTCCGGCTTCATCGATAAACGTCTGCAGGAACTCCTCTGGCGTGAGGTTGGAGAAGGGATGGGACTTTGACATGGCAACTCCGCTTCCATCAGGGTTAAACACTATAACACATAAATGAAGCGCAACTTCGGTAACGTGAAGTAACACTTCGTTAAACCAGCCGTTGTAACACCTAAGTCATTGAAAATAGGGGACTCGTTATCTGGCCTGAGTATTGCTACAAGAAACAGGCCAGCTTTGTACTGGCACTATTTATAACAATTTGGAGGATTTTTTATGTCACAAGTTAAGCAAGAAGTACTTTCGGCTAACGAACGCTACGCAGGCGATTTCGGCGATAAAGGCGATCTACCTATGCCGCCAGGAAGGCGTTTCGCTATTCTCACCTGTATGGATGCCCGTCTCGATCCGGCCAAGTTCGCGGGGCTCGCGGAAGGCGATGCGCACGTCATCCGCAATGCTGGCGGACGTGCAAGCGACGATGCCATTCGTTCGCTGGTGATTTCGTATAAATTACTCGGTACCGCAGAGTGGTTCATCATTCATCATACCGATTGCGGGATGTTGACCTTCACCAACGAAATCATGACCGACCTGCTCAACAGCAGCCTGGAAACAGCGAGTATCGACGCCAACGGCTGGCACGACACCGGCAGCGGGCCCGGTTCTCCTGAGGGCGGCTACATCAACTGGCTCACCATCTCGGACAATGCCAAAAGCGTAGTCGAGGATGTGACCCGTGTGCGCAGTCACCCATTAGTCCCAGCCAATATCCCGATCTATGGATACATCTACGATTGTTCGACAGGAAAACTGGTTGAAATACCCGACGCCACCGCAGCGGGGGCTGTTGCCTGATTCGGGAAATTGTAACTACGGAGCCAATGGATTCGGCTCCGTAAATCAATAAATAAAAAAATCTAGAAAATCAAGAATATCAAGGAGTTGCCTTTCGTATAGTGAAGACCAATAAGGCAAGTTGATGCCAGGAGCAGTCGTTCAAGTTTAAAGGTGTATTAACTAACCCCCCCCCCCGAATTTCCGATTTTTATATCTTACATACTGCATCAAGCACTGTTGCCTGTAGTCTCTTTGAATATCTCTAGTTGATTTTCAGTTATTCTGATATTGATTTAAATAGACGATCGGTCTAATATCGCATCCATTAGTAAATAAAGCATAAAAATAAACCAATACGGCCTGTTTAAAGGCGTTCGCGTATTAATTATTGAGCGATAAATTGTGACCAATGAACACCTGAAAGATGCCCCTGACTGGCGCTATTTGCTAATGGAATGTTACGAGTTGTATCGTCATCTTGATTCTGGCGGTAGCGACCAAATACGCACTCATCAACGTATGGTTCGTGAAGCTATAAACCGAACCATCAAGTCTAATCCTGAAATTAAAATTGATGTTATAGCTGACAAACCAGTTACAAAGCATCTTAAACGAGCAATAGATGAAGGAAAAGCAAACCTCCATGCCCCAATAATTCGTTCATTTGAATCTATTCAAGACCGCTTAAACTGGCAATACGGTTACGAAAAGATGCCGAAAAGTCTGGATAATAAATACGCCTACGCACAGATCTGTGGGCCATACGGTCCGGTGATTTCTTCTGAGGTAATTCTGGGCGTGGTTTTATTTGCCCCCTGCTGCGTTTACCCCTCGCATGCACATGATGGCATTACAGAGAGCTATATTGCTCTTTCAGGATCAGTTTCTGAGAACAATCAGGGTGTTTATTCGCTAGGATCTATGATTTTTAACCCTCCAGCTCATACACACCGCATTACAGTATCGAAAAAAGAGCCGGCACTTTTACTATACGCGTGGATGGGAAAAGAGGAGGACCTCAGACAACATCGAATGGTATTTAGCCGAGAAAAAAAGAAAGCTTGAGGGTGATCATTTAATCAATTATGAAACAAGCGATAAAGAGGCGATACTCTGACCCCTTAATACTGATCGCTACTCGCCTGTGAACCCCAGTTCCGCCAGAAACCATTCACAGCGAAGCGCTCGATAATCGGCCAAGATATTGGGCAATCAGATTTATTAAACCTGCCTCTGTCAGGCGTTCACCAGATACCGATTAATCCTCTTCTCGATTATCTTGAATAGCCGTGTCAGAACAAATGTCAGTACAAAATAAATAACAGCCGCATACACAAAAATTTCCAGTGCATAGGTGCGTGAAAATATGGAGCGAGTTTCACCCATTAGATCCCACACTGAGATGGTACTCACCAGTGCACTACCTTTTAATAATAAAATCACTTCATTACCATAAGCAGGCCAGGCAATTCGGATCGCACGCGGTAACACGATACGCCGGTTCAGTAGCCAGCTACTCATCCCCATGGAACGCGCTGCCTCTATTTCACCTTTGGGTACTGCGCGAATACCACCGCGCAGGATCTCGGCGGTATAGGCTGAAGTATTCAGACATAAGCCGAGCAGGCCACACCACTCTGCATCACCCAGCACTGTCCACAGTATACTCTCACGAACCCATTCGAACTGCCCGAGGCCGTAATACAGGATAAACAGCTGGATCAGCAGCGGCGTACCGCGAAAGAAATAAATATAGCTGTAGGCTGGAATCCAGTAGCGACGTTTTTTTGAGGTGCGCGCCATGGCCAGCGCAAAAGCGAGTAACAGTCCAATCACAGAAGCCAGGATGACAAGCTTTAGTGAGATCAGCGTACCATCAAGAAAACGATCTGCATACTTTGTCAGCAGGGACATATCCATTACAGCACGCCTCGATTTGCCCGCACTTCAAAGCGATGCCGGATAATGTCGGAAACCACGGTAAACAGCAGATAGATTAAGGCCGCCGTAATATAAAAGGTAAAGGGCTGTTTGGTTGTTTCAGCAGCCACTTTTGACCAGCGCAGCAGTTCATCCAGTGCGATGATAGAAATCAACGAGGTATCCTTTAACAACACCATCCACAGATTTCCCAGCCCAGGTAAGGCGTAGCGCCACATCTGCGGCATGCGTATACGATGAAACACCTGCCAGGGGCTCATGCCACAGGCTATCGCTGCTTCTATCTGCCCTTTAGGAACCGCCAGAAAGGCACCCCTAAATACCTCACTGGAAAAAGCGCCAAAAACAATACCCAGTGCAAATACGCCAGCGACGAATGCATTGACTTCTATATATTCGTGATAATCAAACCATGCGGCTATGGTTTGCATTAATGCAGAAGCGCCGAAAAAAACCACCAGCACCACCAGCATCTCGGGAATACCGCGTACAAGCTCGGTATACAAATGTGCCAGAGCCCTGAAAATTCTGTATTTAGATAATTTACCACCAGCAACCAGCAGTCCGAGCAGGATACCGATCACTAAAGAAACCAGAGCCAGTTCCAGCGTTAGCCAGGCGCCAGCGATAATTTCATCACCGAAGCCCTCATCTCCGAAACTTAGATATTCAAACATAAACTACTGGTACTCTTACCACTTGAAATCACCGAGTTCAGTGAGGTATGAAGCCGGGGATAACCCCGGCTACACATAGTTAGTAGATACTAAAAGGGAAATATTTTCCGTTAATCTTGCTGTACATCCCATTCTTTAACAGCGCCTGTAGCGCTTTGTTAAATTTATCTGCCAGCGCTGAATCCCCCTTGCGGATCGCGATACCAATCTTGTCATTGATATCAATGCTATCACCGAGGAAGTCGTAATCACTGTTTTCGGCTTTGCTCAACCAGTCATATCCAGGATAGGCATCAACCAGCACCGCATCCAGACGACCTGACTTTAGATCAAGGAATGCCGCTTCCTGAGTATCATAAACTTTGACATTGGCACTTTTACGATAATTATCTTCCAGATGCTGAGCACTGATGGTTGCACGCTGGGCACCCAGAGTTTTGCCCTTAAGCCCACTCTGACCAGCCGTCAGGCCGCTATCCTTTTTGGCAACAAAACGCAGGTAGTTTGAATAATAGGGGTCAGTGAAAGACACCTTTTGCTTGCGTTCGTCGGTAATAGACATACTGGCAATAATGGCATCGTATTTTTTTGCCAGCAGCCCTGGAATAATACCATCCCAGTCCTGACCGACAATTTCGCAATCGGCTTTCATTTCGTCACACAGAGCGCGCGCGATGTCTACGTCAAAACCGGTTAGCTGCCCGCTGGTATCTTTCATATTAAATGGAGGATAAGCGCCTTCAGTCGCAATGCGGATCTTTTCCGCCTGCGCAGAACCGATAGTAAGTAGCCCTATGACAAGGGTTGCCAGTATCGCTTTAACTTTCATGGGTAGTTCTCCTGTTGGTTGTATTGTTGCGGTTATAAACCGCTGGATAAGAATTGCTTGAATCTCTCGGAAGCCGGGTTGTTAAACACCTGATCGGGCGGGCCCTGCTCTTCAATTTTGCCGTTATGCAGGAATATCACATTATCGGATACTTCTCGCGCAAACCCCATTTCGTGGGTCACGACAATCATGGTACGACCCTCTTCTGCCAGCTGTCGCATGACCAGCAGCACCTCACTCACCAGCTCAGGATCCAGCGCAGAGGTGGGTTCATCAAATAACATCGCCTGTGGTTCCATCGCCAGTGCGCGTGCAATTGCCACACGTTGCTGCTGACCGCCCGATAGCTCCGCAGGATAGGCGTCCGCCTTGGCAGATATCCCGACCTTCTCGAGTAAAACACGGGCTTCATCGATAGCCTGTTTTTTATCCTTGCCTAAAACATGCACCGGCGCTTCGATAATGTTTTCCAGAATCGTCATATGCGCCCACAGGTTGAAGCTTTGAAACACCATCGACAGGCGCGCGCGAATACGCGCAATCTGGCGCATATCAGCCGGTTCCTGTGCGCCGCTTTTAGTAGTCTTCATTTGCAGCAGTTCACCATTGATGGAGATCTGGCCGGAGGTAGGTATTTCGAGCAGGTTGATACAGCGCAGCAAGGTGCTTTTACCAGAGCCACTGCTACCCAGAATGGAAACCACGTCTCCGTTGTGAGCATTCAGTGATACCCCTTTGAGTACTTCAATCTCGCCAAAGGATTTATGCAGATCGGTAATTGAAATAGCAGCTGACTTCAATGGTTCAGGTAGTTTTTGTTTTTTTATAGTTTGAACCGAGCCGTTGCACAGTGCAACTTTTTTAATCAATCTGTAACATTTTAGCCCCAACATGAGGCGTTCTGGGAATCTGCTGCTCAGTGCAGACTCATTAGAAATCTGTTCAGGACCTTGAACGCTGCGTATAGCCCCTGTTGTTACCGGTGATAACAGTAATCGACGCCCTTTCACAAACAGGCATAACCGAATTGAATACGATATACTTTACCGCTGGGTGAAGGACTTCGTTGAGCCACCCGGAAATCGCAACCTCTGGTTTGCAAATAACTCTAAGGAAGCGCTGCAAAGCCATCAATGGCCTTGCAGCGCATGAAAAATGAAAATAGCGATTTTCGTTTTTCAGCCATTTTCAATCACTTAACTGCGATTAAAAATGGTGGTGCATGCCCGCACCTGGAAGCTCCTGCGTATCGCAGGAGGTCCTTAACAATTCATTTTGCGGTAAAACCCTATGTCTCATTCTACAAGATTGTATTTTCTGGTCGGCCCTTCCGGGGTTGGTAAAGACACCTTACTCAACCACCTGAAAAAGAATCAGTACTCTGATCACCAGCCACTGGTGGCGCATCGTTATATCACACGCCCCGTACGTGAAGGTGATGAAAACCATATCGAACTCAGTGACTTTGATTTCTACCAGCGCAAGGAGGCGGGGCTATTCCTGTTTGACTGGGAATCACATGGCAACAAATACGCGATAGGCAAGGAGGCCCGCAAATGGGTGAAACAGGGGCAAAATGTCATTGTAAACGGTTCGCGCAACTATCTTGCCTCTGCGCTTAAAATCTATGCTAAAACAACACCGATCTGGATTACCGTGTCGGAACAGATCCTGCGTGAACGCCTCACGCAACGTGGCCGTGAAACTGAAGAAGAGATTGAACTTCGTATTAAGCGTAACCGCGAACTGGAGTCAAAGAAAATGGATAACTGTGTGTATATTAATAATGACCAGTCGGTAGAAGATACCGTCGGGCAGATTATTGCCCTGATTGAAATGAGTGACATCTAATCGCGCAGACTGACCTGACCGCCTACAGCATACGCTGCAGGCGGTGATGCAGCATATTCAACAATAGCTTGCTATCACCCACCAATGCCGATATTGATACCTCAAACCCTGGATAATCCTGCATCACTGCCTGGCAAATCTCATTGACATCCCCCGCCGGCCCAGCATGGCGCCCAGGTAAAAGGAACATCATTGCAACTATGACCCCTTTTACGCCCTGCTGAGCCTGTTGTATCAGCCAGTCCTGCAAGAGATCACCATTAAAATCATATTCCTTGCCTGCTCGCCTTTCCATCACTGCCTGCGACAGCAAAATATCATCACCCAGCAGGGTTTGCAGTTGTCGCGCAATGGATTTCCTGACTTCAGTCACCCTGGCCACGGGGGAACCATGATCCACCAGAACCACCTGCTGAACGGGTTGTTGAATACGCCGCATACATTGCTGGATGTTATCGAAAATGATGTTCACCAGCTCGATATCTCCCTCGGGCAAGGGGTATAACACATCCGCCATGCGTACAGAGAATTCGCCAAATCGCTGCGCGAGTAACTGCTGTTGTTCAGGGATAAACGAGGTTATCGCCCTGCTGCTACCGAAAAACAGTGGCAGGATAATAAAGTCATTCTCTCCCTGTTGCAGTTGATGTTGCAGATATTGCGGCAGGGTCTGCGCGGGCTGATCATTTAATAATGCGGCATTGATGGCGTCCGAATGCTGCAATGAAACCGGCGCGATAGCACATTGCGCAAGCTCGCTTAACTGCTTTGCGATGGTGCGTAACATCAGCGTTGCTGCGGGTTGTCTGGAGCCATTATCGCAAAGTAATACCTGGGTCATATCAATCTACTTATTTGTTACTGGAGGCTGAATAATTTAACATATCGCCAGAGCCTATAACCTCACTATAACGACCTATTTAATGATTAGATTCCTGATACTGATCTGCTTATACCTGATACCGCAACTACTGCTTGCGGCCAACCACTGCGTCATCCTGCAATACCATCATTTTAGTGAGCAAACACCTCGCAGTACCAGTGTCACCCCCACCCAGTTTAAAAACCAGCTGGAATATCTGTCGCAAAATGATTTCTCAGTAATGTCGCTGCGTGATGTCGCGCTGTCGCTCTACCACCAGCTGGAACTACCCGATAAATGTGTCAGCCTGAGTGTGGATGATGCCTATCTTTCGGTCTACCAGAATGCTTACCCTCTGCTCAGGCAATACAACTGGCCAATCACGATATTTGTTAGCAGCGAAAAGGTAGCCGACAACTCAAACCTGTATATGAGCTGGCAGCAATTGCGTGAAATGAGCCAGCACGGGGTAGGAATTGAAAACCACGGCAACAGCCACGCTCATCTGATTCGTCGTCAATCTTCAGAGTCTGAGCAACAATGGTTAACTCGAATTCGTAACGATATTACCCAGTCCCAGAAACTGATTACTCAACGCATCGGGGTTACCCCGCAGCTTTTCGCCTGGCCGTATGGTGAATACAACAGCGCCCTCGGCTCACTTATTCGCGAGCTCGGCCTGACTGGATTTGGCCAGCAATCCGGGCCAGCCTGGAGCGACGCTAATTTTACCGCACTCCCGCGCTTTCCAATGGCTGATAAGTTTGCTGAGCTGGACAGTTTTATTATTAAGGTCAATACCCTGCCCCTGCCGCTGGTGCGCGCTACTCCGCTAGATCCGGTGCTGGAACCCGGTAATATTAGACCCACCCTGACACTCACACTGGCGCCTGGGCAATACTCAAAATCTAATCTACGCTGCTACATTGGCGGTAGCGAACAGGTCAGCATGCAATGGTCAGATGAACGCGCCGATACCGTAGAAATCACGCCACAATTCGATCTTACACCGGGGCGACATCGCACCAATTGCACGATGCCATCCAGCCAGAAAGGTCGTTTTCACTGGTACAGCCATAACTGGATTGTGCCGAATGCAGACTCAAGCTGGTATCATGAGGATTAATCAATAATTTCGGATTAAGCCCCCTATGCAAGAACAGTGGAAACTATCGCGCAGCATAATCTTTATCAGCTGTCTGCTCAGTCTATTCATCAGCAGTGGTATACAGGCCCAGAGCTGGCGACCCGACTGGAATTACTCCAATTACCCACCCTACCCTTACGCAAACCCGCCTTTCAGTCCTTACACTGGATACCAGCAGCCGTATCCAATGCCGCCCGCTTACTACCCTTACCCCTATCAGCAACCTGAGCAGCCGTCGGCATCCGAGCAGCCTGCTACTAGCAAGACCTCACCAACACCAGCCAGTAAGTCAGCACTGAGCAAGCGCAAGGTCAATTTCGTAAACCAGATCAAACCGATCATAGAGCAGGAAAACAAACGCCTGATCAAACAACGCTACCGCGTTCTGAATACGTTGATTTTGCTCAATCGTGGATACCAGCTTAAGGCCCAGGATGCACAATGGCTGGAATCCATGGCTCGCAAATATAAGCTCAAAGGTGATCCATTACAGGATATTTACAGCAGGGATGAGCTGCTGGACAAGGTGGACATTATCCCTGTCTCGCTGGCGCTGGCACAGGCAGCCAACGAATCCGCCTGGGGGCAGTCGCGCTTTAGCCGCGAAGCGAATAATTTATTCGGCATCTGGACTTTCAATAAGAAAAAAGGCCTCAAGCCCAAAGACCGGGATGAAGATAAAAAGCACCTGGTGCGTAAATTCGATAGCGTTGATGAATCGATCCAGTACTACATGCTGACTCTTAACAGCCATCCGGCCTATCAGAAAATGCGTAATATCAGGAAGGCATTACGCGAAAAAGAACAACCGCTTACAGGAGAAGCGTTAGCGGCGGGCCTGGAAAAGTACTCCCAGAAAGGCGATGAATACGTTCAGCTGATTAAAAACCTGATTCAGCAGAACGGCTGGCAGCAAATAGACCTTAATGCGTGACCAGCCGGCAACTCGAAACAGGCAATGCCACATTAATAAGGAGTTAGATCACATCGTACAAATACAGGAAAAACAACAGCAGGCTGTTGCTAGCGATGAGTACCGCAAAAGTCAGGCGCCAAACCATAGCACCGTCATGCTCGCCAGGGCGAGAATGGTGCGCTCGATTACTAGTGTCATATTTGTGAGTTAGCGAAATGTTCATATTACCTCCTGTAGACAGTGAGTAGTCATGACCGCTAAATTCTGGACTGAATTGATTCCAGATTACAAATTTTAGCCTGTGTCATTTAATCTACTGCTGTTTTGCCCTATTATCGGTCACCGTTTACGACAAAAGCATGACAAATGCACAAAAAGCGCACCTTAATTTACCAACTTATTAATCTAAGGAAAAAATCATGACATACGAATTTGCTCCCATGCCAGATCAACAGGGTTACTTTGGAGAATATGGTGGTCAGGTGATTCCACCTGAGCTTAAACAAATCATGGACGATATCAATGATGCCTATGACAAGGTAAGCCAGAGCGACGCCTTCAAACAGGAACTGGCCGAACTGAATGCGGATTATGTCGGCAGACCCAGTCCGATCTACTATGCCAAACGATTGTCAGAACATCTGGGTGGTGCGCGTATTTTCCTTAAAAGAGAAGATCTGAATCATACCGGTGCACATAAGATCAACCATTGCCTGGGCGAAGCGTTGCTCGCCAAGCATATGGGCAAGACCAAGGTACTGGCAGAAACCGGAGCAGGTCAGCATGGTGTGGCACTGGCAACAGCCTGTGCGCTGGTCGGGCTGGACTGTGAAATCCATATGGGCCAGATTGATATCGAGAAGGAACACCCGAATGTTACCAAGATGAAGATTCTCGGCTGCAACCTGGTTGCCGTAACCCGTGGCACCCAAACCCTGAAAGACGCCGTAGATAGCGCATTTGAGGAGTACCTGAAAGACCCTGTAAATTACTTTTATGCCATTGGCTCTGTCGTAGGTCCGCATCCTTTCCCCAAAATGGTACGCGATTTCCAAAGCATAGTTGGGCGTGAAGCACGCGCACAATTCCTTGAAAAACATGACAAACTGCCCGATATCATCACTGCCTGTGTGGGCGGTGGTTCCAATGCGATGGGCCTGTTTACCGCATTCCTGCCGGATGAAGAGGTCAAAATGGTTGGTGTAGAGCCTGCGGGTAAAGGCCTGGACACCCCCGACCATGCGGCCACGCTAACCTTAGGCAAAAAAGGTGCTATTCACGGATTTGAGTGCTACAACCTGCAGGACGAGGAAGGTAACCCATTACCCGTGTATTCCATTGCCTCAGGTCTGGATTATCCCGGTGTAGGTCCGCAACATTGTTACCTGAAAGATATCAAGCGAGTTGAATACGTGACCGCTGATGATAAGGAATGCCTGGATGCCTTCATGACCCTGTCGCGCATGGAAGGTATCATCCCGGCACTGGAATCTGCGCATGCTGTCGCCTATGCCATGCGGGTCGCGCCTACACTTTCTGCGGACAAAACGATACTGGTCAACCTGTCAGGGCGCGGCGACAAGGATGCCGATTTTGTAGCCAATAAGCTCAAGCTGTAGCCCTGCATTGCCAGAACCGCCAATTGACCCGGCGAATCAATAAAGCCGCGGTCAATTGATGTATCTCATATTGCCACACTAAGCCAAGGGTATGCAGAAAGCATGCCCGCAAGTATAATCCTAGATTCCCCAGTTGACCGCTAGAAACTGTCGTAAGGTAATGATTTGCTAAAATTATTAATGAATTTTATCCTCACCCATTGGGTGAAGTCACAAACGCTACAAGAATTTGTGAACAATATCAGCGCGCCCTGCAGCGTTATCGCTCTTGTTAAGGGAATCGCCATTAACGGCGAACGACGCCTTGCCGGACACGCTGATATTGTCCACAAATCCTTGTTCAACCGCGGATTCTAGGATAATCCTTTGCCATGACTGAATACCTGCTAATACTGATCAGCACGATCTTTGTGAATAATATTGTGCTGGTGAAATTCCTTGGACTATGCCCCTTTATGGGCGTATCGCGTAAGGTTGAAACAGCCATCGGCATGAGTGCGGCAACCACCTTTGTGCTGACGCTTTCTTCTATCCTGAGCTATATGGTTAACACCTGGATCCTGATGCCGCTGGGGCTTGAGTTTCTGCGTACCATTGCATTCATTATTACCATAGCCGCAGTAGTGAATTTCACCGAAATGGTGGTGCATAAAACCAGTCCTCTATTACACAATGTACTGGGTATTTTTCTTCCTCTGATTACCACTAACTGCGCCGTACTCGGTGTCGCTTTATTAAACATTCAGCAACAGCATAGCTTTATTGAATCTGCAGTCTATGGATTTGGTGCCGCAGTCGGCTTCTCTATGGTGCTGATCCTGTTTGCCGCCATGCGTGAAAGGGTTAACGTAGCTGATGTCCCTGCCCCATTCCAGGGTGCAGCTATTGGACTGATTACCGCAGGACTGATGTCGCTGGCGTTTATGGGTCTGGGCGGATTAGTTAAAGTCTAATGATCATCCTGATTGCAGTTTTCACACTCAGCTTTATCGCCGGCGGCTTCGGGTTGGTTCTCGGTTACGCAGCGATACGCTTTAAGGTTGAAGGGAATCCCATTGTCGATCAAATAGACGCCATCCTGCCCCAGACCCAGTGCGGTCAATGCGGCTATGCAGGTTGTCGCCCCTATGCAGAAGCGATTGCCAACGGCGAAGCACCAATCAACCAATGCCCTCCCGGTGGACAGAATACCATTGTCATGCTGGCAGACATGCTGGACGTTGAGGTCCTGACACTGAATGCAGAGAATGGCGAGCACCTGGATATTCCCATGGTGGCTTTAATCGACGAACAGACCTGTATCGGCTGCACACTATGCATACAGGCCTGTCCGGTAGATGCCATCCTGGGTTCGGCCAAACATATGCATACCATCATCGCCAGTGAATGCACTGGCTGCGAACTCTGTCTGCCGCCCTGTCCTGTGGATTGTATTGAGATGATTCCTGTCAAACAAACCCTGGCTGACTGGAAATGGCCCGAACCTGATGCCAAAACTGGAGTACGTCATGCAGGGTAAAGCGGGATCCTTTAAATTCCATGGTGGCCTGCATCTGGACGAGCATAAAACCGAATCGCTGGGTAGCGGTATCCAGCATGCCAGCATGCCCGCTGAATTTATTCTGCGTGTTAACCAGCATATCGGGGAACCGAACAGCCCACTGGTGAAGCTGGGGCAGACGGTAAAAAAAGGTCAGCTCATTGCAGAAACCCGCGAGTTTGTCAGCGCACCTGTGCATTCCCCAACCTCAGGGGTCGTTGTCGCTATCGAGCAGCGCCCTGTTGCCCACCCTTCGGGGCAGACTGACCTGTGTATTGTGATCCAGACTTATGGTAAGGACGAACACAGCGATATTAGACAGTTGCCTAACGATGGCCTGAGCCCTGAAGATACCCTGGCTCGCATTCGACGGGCAGGTATTGTCGGCCTGGGTGGTGCGGTATTCCCTACCGCTGCCAAGCTGGAAACAGCCATCAAACACCGGATTAAAACCCTGGTGATTAATGGCGCAGAATGCGAGCCCTACATTACCTGTGATGATGTACTCATGCAGAACGAAGCCCCCAGAGTCATGCGCGGCGTTCAGATTCTGCAAAATCTGCTCAAACCCGAGCAAACCCTGATTGGCATTGAAGACAACAAGCCCGCAGCCATCAAGTCCATGCGGGATGCCCTGACAGAACTCGGCCTGGCAGATACCGAGGTAGTTTCTATTCCCACGCTATACCCTTCTGGCGGTGAGCGGCAGCTAATCAAGGTGCTGACCGGACGCGAGGTATTGAGCGGCGAGCTTTCCTTTAAGATCGGTTTCCTGACACAGAATGTGGGTACCTGTGCTGCAATCGCAGATGCTATTGATGAGAACCTGAGGCTCACCTCGCGCATCGTGACAGTGACCGGGCCCGGCGTCAAAAACCCCGGCAACTGGCGCGTTGCACTGGGTACGCCGGTTAGCCATCTGATTGAACTTGCCGGTGGCTATACGGTAGACAGGCCATTGCTCATCATGGGAGGCCCCATGATGGGGCTGCCGTTACAGAGCGATCAGGTGCCGGTGGTAAAAGCCACCAATACCATCCTGGTGATGAGTCAGCAGGAACCGCCGCAGGTTACCGAATGTGTACGTTGTGGCCAGTGTAGCGAGGTATGCCCGGCTAATTTGCTCCCGCAGCAACTCTACTGGCATAGCCGTTCAAAACAGCTAGAGCTGCTGGAGGAATATCACTTATTAGACTGTATCGAGTGTGGTTGCTGTGCAGCAGTCTGCCCCAGCAACATACCGCTGGTGCAGTACTACCGCTTTTCCAAGAGCGAAATCTGGGAACAGAAGCGGAAGACCTATAAGTCAGATCGCGCGCGTAAACGCCATGAGTTTCGCGAAGCCCGCATCATGAAGCAGAAGATGCTGGACGAAGAGCGCAGGCGTGAAAGACGCGAAGCGCTGGAAAAGAAAAAGCAGGCGGAACTGGCAGCTAAAGCAGAAACCGATGAGACCAAAAGCTCATCACCCAATGCAGATGCAGTCCAGGCTGCGCTGGAACGGGTTAAGGCCAGAAAAAAAGCACAGCACATTGAACCCAAAAACACCGAGAATCTGACTCCGGCACAGCAGCGTCAGATTGAAGAAGCCGAGGCGCGGCGAAGCAGACACAAATCGGATAAATCATGACATTGAACTCTTCACCGTTTGTTACTCCCTCTGCTCACATCAATCGCATGATGCTGAATGTCATCATTGCACTGATCCCTGGAAGCATTGCCTATGTCTGGTATTTTGGAATCGGATTGCTCGTAAACCTGGTATTTGCGATCGCCTTTGCGCTGTTATTTGAAACCATCATCCTGAAGTTACGCAAGCGTCCACTTAAACCCTACCTATCAGATTACAGCGCAGTGGTCACCGCCTGGCTGTTAGCGCTATGTATTCCCATGCACAGCCCCTGGTGGCTGATCGCTGTAGGTATCGGGTTTGCCATGATCGCGGGCAAACACCTCTACGGCGGACTGGGATTTAACCCCTTTAATCCTGCCATGGTAGGGTATGTCGTGCTGTTGATCTCTTTTCCCAAGGAAATGACCAACTGGTTCCTGCCCATTCAGGTCAGTGGCGACTCGCTCAATCTCGCCCAGGCGTTCAGCTATACGCTGGGGCTTGCCGATATCCAGCAATGGGATGCGCTGACTTCAGCAACCCCGCTGGACCAGTTCAAAACCAGCCTGTCGATGAATATGATGGTCAGTGAAATCAAGCAATCTCCAGTGTTTGGAGATTTTGCAGGCGTCGGCTGGGAGTGGATCGCTAACTGGTGGTTTGTCGGAGGCATTTACCTGATCTTCAGTAAAACCATACGCTGGCATATCCCCGTCGCCATGATCACGGGCCTGCTGCTGATCGCCACATTGTTCTATGTATTTAACCCGGATAGCGTTGCTTCACCTGGCTTCCACCTGTTTTCAGGAGGCCTGATGCTGGGCGCATTCTTTATTGCAACAGACCCCGTGACCGCGGCCACTACGGTTAAAGGCCGCCTGATCTATGGATTCATGATTGGTGTGCTGGTATACATCATCCGCAGTTGGGGGGGCTTCCCCGATGGCGTTGCTTTCGCCGTGCTACTGGCCAATATGGCAGTTCCGCTGATCGATTACTACACTCAGCCTCGTGTATTTGGTGTTAAGCCTCCGGAAGATCACTAATGCACATCGAACTTAACAGTAAATTCGTTCAGATCATCATTTCAGGATTCCTGTTATGGCTGTTTGCTGTTGTGGGCACCGCGCTGGTGGCGGTCACTCAGGTTGAAACACAGGATAAAATTGAACACAACGAGCGCCAGGTATTACTTCGCAACCTGTACGCGCTGATTCCCGAACAACAGCTGGATAACGATATTACCCAGGATATCCTGCAAATCCCGCCATCCAGCGAGCTGGGCACAGAGAAAGAAAGCATAATTTATCGGGCGCGTAAAAATGGAGAACCTGTTGCTGCGATCTTTAATGCGGTCGCTCCAGACGGTTACAGTGGTAAGATCTATCTGTTAATAGCGGTTTATTACGATGGCTCGCTGGCTGGCGTGCGTGCGGTAAAACACAATGAAACCCCCGGGCTGGGCGATTTAATCGAGGAACGCAAATCTAAATGGATCCATGGTTTTGATGGCAAGTCACTGAATAACCCCCAGCCCGAGCACTGGAAGGTGAAACGCGATGGCGGCGATTTTGACCAGATCACAGGTGCCACCATCACCCCAAGAGCAATTGTAAAGGCCGTTAAAAATACACTGCTGTACTTTAACTCCCGGCGCGAGGAACTGTTTCAATGAGTAGCCATAGCGAAATCACCCAGAACGGCCTGTGGAAAAACAATGTCGCTCTGGTGCAGTTACTGGGCCTGTGCCCTTTGCTGGCGGTGACCAGCACCACAATCAACGGCATCGGGCTAGGGCTCGCCACCATGATTACCCTGATCATATCCAATACACTGGTCTCACTAATTCGTGACGTGGTTAGACAGGAAGTACGCCTGCCCGTCTTTGTACTGATTATTGCTTCTATCGTCACCATTATTGAGCTGGTTATGAAGGCCTGGTTTTACGAGCTGTACCTGGTGCTTGGTATTTTCATCCCTCTAATCGTCACTAACTGCTCAATCATCGGTAGAGCAGAAGGTTTTGCGTCACGTAA
Organism: Gammaproteobacteria bacterium; assembly: GCA_050288105.1. Lineage (GTDB taxonomy): Bacteria > Pseudomonadota > Gammaproteobacteria > JACNJF01. The sequence goes on along the minus strand of JBNKDE010000005.1, from coordinate 82,298 downwards.
CCCCGTGGGTGCTTCAGCGTTGGATGGCTTCATGATGGGATTGGGCTTTTTGCTGGTACTCACAGTACTCGGCATGCTACGTGAAATTATCGGATTCGGTACACTGTTTACCCAGGCGGATATCATGTTCGGTGACGCTGCTGGAATATTAACGGTCAAGCTATTTCAGGACTATGACGGCTTTTTACTTGCGGTGTTACCACCAGGCGCATTTTTTGGCCTGGCATTATTAATAGTGGGCAAAAACCTGATTGAACAACGCTTTCAGTCAACGGCTCAAAGTGTAACTATGCAAACAGCTGAATCTGCGGGTTGAAATCAACCGCATCTATTTATAGTGTTTAAGCAGACTCCACACGCGTTTACCTGAAATTTTACCGTATGTGCAGTCTATCAAGTGGTTTTATACAGACTGTACTATACTCATACACTGAAATTCGTGCCAGACACGCTTTTTAATTCTCGTTTTTAGTCGTTTCGAGGAATGATGTTTAAGTTGCTCACCTCCATAGTGCTGTTTTTTTCTGTTCTACTCCAAAGTATTACCCTGCTGGCCGATGTTGCTGATAACAATCCGCAGATTACAGACTCTGACGCGCTGGTGATTGGGATTTTCCCACGTCGTGACCCTGCCCTCAGCATCCGTTTGTTTAAACCATTGAAAGAGCTATTAGAGCAAAAAACAAATCGTCGATTCATCCTCGAAACCTCTCCCAACTTCAAATCCTTCAAAAACAGTCTTCAGCAACGGCGCTATGATCTGGTGCATTTTAATCAGTTCCATTATGTAAAATCTCACGACACGCTAAAGTATGATGTACTGGTTCAGAATGAGGAATTTGGTGAAAACACCATTCGCGGCGGAATCTATGTTCGAAAAGATTCAGGAATAGATTCACTACAGCAATTACGTGGAAAAAGTATTCTTTTTGGTGGTGGCAAAGAAGCCATGATGAGCTATATCGTACCGCTCTACCTCATCTACCAGGCAGGACTTAAAGATGATGATTTCAAACCCCTTTTTACAACCAGCCCACCTAACTCGATACTCGCGACCTATACCAGGCAGGTGATAGCCAGTGGCGCCGGTGATGCTGCAATACGTTTGCCTGTAGTGACAAAAAAAATCGACACCGGGCAGTTAAAAGCGCTAGCCCTGAGTGAGGGAATGGCACATTTACCCTGGGCCATAAAACGCGAGCTACCTGACGAACTGAAACAGCAGATTCAGCAGATTTTGCTTGACCTCAAAACCTCACAAAGCGGGCGTGAAGTGTTAAAAGCTGCAAAACTCACTGCTTTTAACCCCGTTTCAGATCAAGATTATAATCAACATAGGGATATTATTGACTTTGTAGAAGCCAGTCAAAGCGGGACCTATTAAGTTGAAAAAACCTGCTTTAATGATCAAAGGCTTAGGCTTCAAATTTGTCATTGCTATATCCGCTGTATTAGTTGTCACTCTGGTATCCAGCGCACTATATCTGTATCAGTTACAGAAAAATCAATTGATTCAGAGTCTCGATGACAAGGTGAACTCTATCGGTAATTTCATCATTTTGATCAGCCCTAAAGCGATCTATTCCTTTGATATTACGACACTGGATCAATATGCGGAACGTATCACCCGCGATGCAGATATCAGCTTTGCATTAATAAGAAATGCACAGGGTATCGCGATGACCACCAGCTCCCCCGGCAAACTTACCATGCAGCAGATGATTGCGCTTATCGACGCCCAGAATACCTCGTCCAATCTGGAAATTTATAAGTTCCCAGTCAAAGATGGCGACGATGTGCTGGGCGAACTGGTAATTGCAGTCGATAAAACACGCCTGCTGAATGTAAGCACAGAAAACTTCTATTACCTGTTATTCATCGACCTGGCGATCATCCTGTTTCTGGGATCGGTGATTTTCATTATTTTCCATATCAATGTACTCACGCCTGTAAGGCATCTCATGTATGCAGCCAACAAGGTCAGTGATGGAGACTTCAATATCAAAGCACCCGTCACCTCCAATGATGAACTTGGTGAATTAGCCCAATGCTTCAATCATATGACACAAAGAATCAGCTCTGAACAGGAAAGCTTAATACTTGCAAATTTGAGTCTGGAAAAAGAAATTGAGCAGAGAAAGCAGGCTGAAAACCAGATGAAACTGGCAGCCAGTGTCTTTACCTATGCCAGGGAAGGCATCGTTATTACGGACCCCAAAGCCAATATTATTGACGTCAATGAAGCATTTACCGCGATCACCGGTTACAGCCGTGCAGAAGCGATTGGAAAAAACCCGCGCTTTATGCAATCAGGTAAACACGACAAGAACTTTTATAACCAGATGTGGCGAAACCTGAGCCGCGATGGGCACTGGAGCGGCGAGATCTGGAATCGACGCAAGAATGGAGAGATTGTCGTGGAATTGCTCACCATCAGTGCCGTCAGAGACGCCAACAATGAAATTCAGCATTTCGTCGCCTTATTTTCCGATATCACGATTCAGATAGAGCATCAAAAGCAACTGGAGCGAATCGCACACTATGATTCACTCACTGGTTTACCCAACCGCATGTTGCTGGCAGACCGGCTAAAACAGGCAATTGCTCAGGCCAGTCGGCGTAAACAGGCGGTCACTGTCGCCTATCTGGATCTGGATGGTTTTAAGCAGGTAAATGATACTCATGGCCACGACCTCGGAGACCAGCTCCTTATTACGATCTCACAGCGCATGTCAGACTGCCTGCGAGCCAGCGATACTATTGCCCGTCTGGGTGGCGATGAATTCATCGCAGTGCTAATAGATAGTGATGAAATCGAAAGCCGACGATCACTTGAATGCCTGCTGCTGGCAGCCTCGCAACCGGTAAAGATTAATAACATCATCACCCAGGTAACCGTCAGTATTGGTGTAACCACTTACCCTCAGCAACAGGAACTGGACGCGGATCAACTTATCAGACAGGCAGATCAGGCCATGTACCGTGCAAAGCTGGAAGGCAAGAACCGCTACTCTCAGTTTGATCCTGAAGAGGATCACAATCTGCGTGGACACCTGGAAAAGATTGAGCAAATCCGTGTAGGTTTGCAGAACAATGAATTCAAGCTGTATTACCAGCCCAAGGTTAATCTGCGTAGTGGAGAGATTTACGGCGCAGAAGCTCTGATTCGTTGGGAGCATCCTGACGAAGGCTTACTGCAACCGGGTTTTTTTCTTCCATTGATAGAGCAGCACCCGCTCTCGGTAACATTGGGAGAATGGGTAATTGAAAATGCTCTAAAACAGCTACAACTGTGGCGTAAGGAAAACCTTGATATATCGATAAGCATCAATATCGGCGCGTATCATCTGCAAAGAGGTAATTTTGTTGCACGCCTGCATGAACTACTTAACCAATATGATCCATCCGATATACAAAGACTCCAGATAGAAGTTCTGGAAACCAGCACACTGGATATCGTGCAGGTTGCCGAAATCATGACGCAGTGTATTGATATGGGCATAGACTTCGCGTTAGATGACTTTGGTACCGGATATTCCTCGCTGACCTACCTTAAACACCTGCCTGCTAGCGTGTTAAAAATTGATCGAAGTTTCGTACGCGACATGCTGGAGGACCCGGAAGATCTCGCCATCGTCGAAGGCGTCATTGGACTTGCCAGGGCTTTCAGACGCGATGTCGTCGCTGAAGGCCTTGAGTCAACTGAACATGCTGAAGTTTTGCTGATGATCGGATGCGAGCGCGCGCAGGGCTATGCCATCGCCCACCCCATGCCAGCAGAGGAAATACCAAACTGGAGTCGCCACTGGTCAGCACCTGAAAGCTGGAAAAAAATAGATTATATCCAATATAGTGATCCTCAACTGCTACTTGCGATGGTTGAGCATCGTTCCTGGGTCTCAGCAATCAGGAACTATATTAATAACCTTACTGCCTTCCCACCAGAACTTGATGATTCAAAATGTCGCTTTGGGCAATGGCTGCACACGGAAGGAAGCGCGCGTTATCACGATCACGAGGCATATCACACCATCCATCTGCTGCATTCTGATATCCATGCCAGCGCTAAACGAATTTTACATTATAATAAGCTCAACAATGACGAGCTGGTTGAAAACGAATTACCCTGCCTGCTGGAGATCCATAACAAACTGCTCAGTCACATGAAAAAACTATTATCGATTGCGCAGGATAAACGCTTAAATTAATCTGCAGCCACCTTCTCGCTGTAAACTCTGCCATGAATAAACTAAAACGAACGGATATTTTTAAACGCCTCCAGCAGAACAATCCTGCGCCAACAACAGAGCTTAAATATCAATCTAATTTCGAGTTGCTTATCGCAGTCATGTTATCCGCGCAGGCGACCGACGTGAGTGTCAATAAAGCGACCGACAAACTGTTTCCGGTTGCCAATACACCTGAAAAACTCCTGCAGCTGGGTGAGCAGGGACTTAAGCAATACATTAAAACAATCGGCTTATTCAATTCCAAGGCAGCAAATGTCATAAAAACCTGCCAGATACTTATTGAACAACACCAGTCACAGGTTCCTGATGACCGATCCAGCCTGGAAGCGCTACCTGGTGTTGGAAGAAAAACAGCCAATGTCATATTAAATACCGCATTTGGGCATCCTACCATTGCTGTTGATACCCATATCTTCCGGGTATCTAATCGAACCGGCATAGCGCCCGGCAAGGATGTGAATGAAGTGGAGAAAAGGCTACTGCGCCTGGTTCCTGAAGAATTCAGGCTGGATGCTCATCACTGGCTAATATTACATGGACGCTATACCTGCATTGCGCGCAAACCGCGTTGCTCTAGCTGTATCATTGAAGATCTTTGTGAATACAAAAATAAAACATCCGATTAAAAAAGGAGCTTAAAAACATGTTCCAGTCTCGCGAAGAGATACGCCGTGTCTACCTGACTGTGTGGCAGAAAATGCAGCAGGGGAGCGTGCTTGAACCCATGGAGAGCATCATCTCTGACATCATCACGCTACACCCCGAATACCACTATTTACTGGAACAGGGAGAGGCCGTTCAACAAACTGAATTCACGCCTGAATCGGGGCAGAGTAACCCATTCCTGCATATGGGCATGCACATTGCCCTGTATGAACAGATCTCAACCAACCGCCCCACAGGCATTCTGAAAATCCATCAGAAGCTGACGCGCAAAATGGGGCGCCACGAAGCAGAGCACGCCATGATGGAATGTCTGGGACAGGCCCTGTGGCAGGCACAACGCGACCAGTCTGCACCTGATGAAAACGCTTACCTGGAGTGCCTGAGAAAAATCAGCTAGTTGCCGGATTAACCAGGTAGCCTGCCGCTCAGGAAACTGCTGAATAATTCAACGCTTCCGTAAAATTTAACGGCATTTTTTTCGCAGTGAGTTTTCTGTCCAGAAGCTTTCTTTCCTGCTGTCGTCGTTATAGCTCACAACCTCTGGAGGAATCACAGCCCAGGTTTCGTGTCCTGTTGCAAAGGTTTTACCGTACCAGTAGCCCCACACGACCTGGCGTGGATCACTGGCATCAGCAACCGTTCTCCAGTCCCGATCTATCAGCTTTATTTTTTCACCACCCTTGAAATACTCGGTGCGGTAATCAGCAAAAGACTCCGTATCGATGTAACTGATGCGATAGTCATACCACCAGTTGTCAAATTTAGTCGTGCTTTTGACCTTGTATACCTTCCTGCCCTCGGCAGCGCAGGATGCTGCTGGCAGATTCTGGGTGTAACGATTTTTTTCATTATCCGCCAACGTGATCGCGCCCAGACAACCGCTAAACGTATCAGTACCCGTTAACTCATGGGTTTCATCCTGAGGCTGACGCAACACCACATCACCATAGGTAAAATCGGTTCCACCCCAGGCATCATTCTGTGCCGGTTCTGCAAAACGGCGCACTTTACACAGGGATGGGATCCAGATGGCGAACGACTGGTTTCTAGCCGCTTCATCATAATCGGTCACCAGCATCCCGGTATCACGTAGTTTGCCTGACTGAAAAAAAGCGAGATCCTGAGTCTTTACGGTCGAGTCATGTTCATACTGATTATTCAGGTAACGTTCGAAGGTAACGGTCGTGGGCTTTTCGCCTGCTGATTTATTGACCAGCACGGAGATTTTTTTATCAACTTTTCCGATACCATAGTTCTCGAAACCATAGAAATGGTTGACATAATAAACTTGCTGGATAATCTCGTCTGCGCCTGGAGTACCCGTTGGCAGTGGTAAAGAGGGTTCAACATCAGCTAAAGCAATTGATGCAGTGACAGCTAGAAAGCTTACAATGGAAACTTTCACCGCAGGGGTGTTGAATGTAAACAAGATATACTCCTAAAGTTGATAGTAGCTTAAATTTTTTTAAATGTTTTTTGTACTGAGCTTATAATTTTTTGGTCTCAACAATACCCTATTTATTTATCGTGTCAATTTTAAAATTTCTTTTAATTCAATTACATAAACATATAAATATAATAATTTACTTATGAAAATCACTCCTCAAATCATTCGCGAAAATATTAAGACTTCATTCAAGGAGGATATCGGCACAGGCGATATCACAGCCTTACTCATTGCAGCTGACAGTAAACTCGATGTCAGCCTGATCTGCCGAGAACCGGCTATCTTATGCGGCAGTGAATGGTTCTCTGAAGCTTTTATACAGCTGGATCCGGCAATACAGATTGAATGGCTAGCGAACGATGGCGATTTAGTCTCGGCCGACACTATCGTGTGTCAGATAAGCGGCAATGCGCGGGCAATCCTGAGTGCCGAGAGAACCGCACTCAACTTCCTGCAAACCCTTAGCGCGACCGCTACGGTTACTCACCGCTATCAGAGTTTGATCGCACACACCAGCTGCAAGATACTGGATACTCGAAAAACCATTCCCGGTTTACGTCTGGCGCAGAAATATGCCGTAAAGTGTGGCGGCGGTAGTAATCATCGCATCGGCCTGTTCGACGCCTATCTGTTAAAAGAGAACCATCTCGCTGCAGCAGGAAGCATCGCCGCGGCAGTAGCGCAGGCACGCGATCTAAACCCTGACGCATTACTGGAAGTCGAAGTGGAAAACCTTTCCCAACTCGAACAGGCAATAGAAGCTGGGGTTGATCGAGTCCTGCTGGATAATTTCACCGTACCCCAGCTCAAGCAGGCGGTTTCGCTTGCCTCGGGAAATATGGAGCTGGAAGCCTCAGGCAATATCACGCTGACAAATATCGAGGAAATCGCTCAATGTGGCGTTGACTTCATCTCTATCGGGGCCCTCACCAAACACATTCAGGCGATTGATTTTTCGCTGCGCTACAATGACTAACCACCCCCAAATACAGGCAAAAACTCTTCCCAATTTGCCTGCCTGAGCCTAAAAAAACCCTATACATCTGACTGGGAATTTCATAAATTAGAGCACTACCCGGAGAATTGTAATCACTTGTTCCGGGTTCAAACTATTACATATGGCTCAAAAAAATGAATTATATGGAATAAAAAAATTATAAAAATACTCTAACTACTAGCGGTCATTGATATGTTTAAACGACGTAACAGGCACAAGAAATTAACACGCGAACTCTGTGAAAACCGAAACAGATTTTACAAACTGGCGTATTCCTGGTGTTCAGATTCGATGCTTGCCGACGACCTGGTACAGGAGGCGATGCAAAAGGCTTTCCAGTCATTCGACAGCCTGAAAGAAGACAGCAAACTGAATGCCTGGACCTGCCGTATCATGCTGAATTGCTTTCGCGATCATCTGCGAAAACAGAAGGATACGGTAGATGTAGACGACTATGATTTTGCGGAAAATTTTGGCCCTGCTAATAGTTACGACCAGGCTGATACCAGTACTGTCGTGCGTCATTGCATAGCAAGACTAAATGAAAAACATCGCAATGTGGTCACTCTGGTGGACTTGATGGAAATGTCATATGAAGAGGTTTCCCAGGCACTGGAAATACCCATTGGAACGGTTATGAGTCGCTTATGTCGGGCTCGTAGCCAGTTACGGAGTTTGCTGGAAAAATATACCAGTGAAGTTGAACAACCCCAACACAGACGTATACACAGAGTTAAATAGAGGATGAACAGGGCGAACACCAACCACTCGATATCTGAAGAGTTATTGAATTCTTTTATCGATGGTCAGATCACTAATGAAGAGCGTCAGGAAATCCTGCAGTTGCTTGAGCAGGATAAGCAGCTAGCCGCTCACGTATGTGAACTTCAGCGTATCAAGCAACGAGTCAAACTGGCTTACGACCAGGTTCCTCCCTCGCGCCTGCCAGACACCGTTATCAGAAAATCCAGTGCGCTACCGCGTATTGCGGCAGCTATTACCATCTTTTGCATGGGCATCCTGCTGGGTGTAGCCGGGTTCAAACAACAGGCAACGTCGTCAGAGCAGCTTGCTGCCACAGATTCAATGACCCGTGTACTGGTACACTTAACCTCCTCCGATTCAGAAAGTGGCCTGAACACATTAACCAATCTGGAACAGATGCTACTGGAATACCGTAGCAAGGGTCAGAATGTCAGGGTTGAAGTCGTCGCTAATGGGCACGGTATCGACCTGCTGCGCAAGGAAACAACTCCATTCGCCGGGCTGATTGCACGCCTGGCCGCCGATTATAAAAACCTGTCGTTTGCTGCCTGCAAAAATACTATAGACCAGATGCAAATCACCAGTGACGAGCAGTTTGATCTCATTCCCGAGGCCAAATTAATCGAGTCCGGAATCGTGGAAGTGATTGAACGACAGAAGCAGGGATGGACCTATATACGTGGTTAGATGGCTCACCCTGTGCGTCAGTCTGTTATTCGCAACCCAGATCCAGGCAGCACCTGACAAAATTCTCTACCATCTCAATAGCGGACGCTCAGATGTGCAATGGAAAACGATTACTAACCTGGAAAACCTGTTCCTGGGATCACAGCATGACGCGCTGGATGTAAAGATCATTCTTCAGGGCTACGGCATTAACCTGATTAACAAGGTCAATGAAAACCGCGATCTCGGTATTCGCCTGAATGAGCTGATCGATCTTGGTTTACAGATTGAGGTGGGGCGTGACAATTACTACAAAAACCGACATGAACTGAATCTCCACCATCCCCCACAGCTAGTGAGTAATATTTTCAGTCGCATCATCGAACTGCAAAAACAGGGCTATCAGTACGTAACCCCCTGATCAGGCGACGATCAGCTCCAGCTGTCTGAACCACTGAGGTACCGGCGAGAAACGGATCATCAACCCAATCAGCACCCCGCCCGTATTGGCCAGCATGTCATATACTTCCATACTGCGATAGCCGGTTAGCCCCTGCAAAAATTCCAGCGCGATCCCGAACAGGATCAGGCCAGGAACCACAATTAACAGGCTCCTAGATTGACACACCAGCGTTGAAAAGACCGCACTCATAACCCCATAAGTCAGAAAATGTAAAAGCTTATCGCTGGTACCCATCTCGGGTGCAGGCATCAAGGAAGCCACTGCGACTATGGCTAGCATGATATAAGCCAGGCTAAACCATAATCGCGCGTACTTCAGTGGCTTAAGATTCGCAGGCAACAGCTGCATTTTACTTAAGCCGAGTAGACAGCCTGAGCAGCCGCCAGAGCCACGCCTTTATTGATAGGTGCTGCCATCTCTCCCAGTACCGCTTCCAGAGCAGACAGACAGAAAAGCACATTCTCTGATCGAGCACTATGCCCCATCAAACCTATGCGCCATACCTTACCGGCAAGATCACCCAGCCCGGCACCTATTTCCAGGTTATATTCATTCAATAGTCGTGCACGTACCAGTGCATCATCAACCCCATCAGGTATCATGACCGAGTTAAGCTGAGGCAGGCGAGCCGCTTCATCGACCAGAAAACTGATCCCCATTGCCTCCAGGCCCGCCCTTAACGCAGCGTGCTGATGTGCATGACGGTTCCAGGCATTTTCCAGCCCTTCATCGCGTAACATAACCAGTGACTCATGCAGCGCATATAAAGTATTTACCGGTGCCGTATGATGATAGGCCCGCTTAACACCCTGCCCCCAGTACCCCATCACCAGATTCAGATCCAGAAACCAGCTTGGTACAGAGGATTTACGATTCTTGATTTTGTCTATCGCGCGTTCGCTAAAGGTAACCGGAGACAGTCCCGGTACACAGGACAGACATTTCTGGGTACCAGAATACACAGCGTCCAGACCCCATTCATCAACCTTAATCGGGGTACCACCCAGCGAAGTCACACAGTCTGCTATCACCAGACAATTGTGTTTATGCGCCAGCTCAAAAATGCCCTTGGCATCGGACTGCGCTCCGGTAGAAGTTTCGGCATGCACAAACGCAACAATTTTCGCATCAGGGTTAGCCTCCAGAGCCTGCTCTAGCTTTTCAAGGTCGACCGGTTTTCCCCAGTCATCCATCACCATAATGGCTTCACCACCAACCCGCTGTACGTTTTCTTTCATGCGTCCGCCAAACACACCGTTCTGGCAGACAATCACTTTGTCACCCGGCTCAACCAGGTTGACAAAACAGGTTTCCATACCCGCTGAACCAGGCGCGGAGACCGGTATTGTTAACTCATTGTCGGTTTGAAATGCGTATTGCAGCAGCTTCTTGACTTCGTCCATCATGCTCACGAACAGGGGATCAAGGTGACCGATGGTTGGCCTCGCAAGTGCCTGCAAGATTCTGGGATGTACGTCAGATGGACCGGGCCCCATAAGGGTTCTAACAGGGGGATTAAATGAGACGGGCATAGTTATTTTCCTTAGTAATAATAGATTTGTCTTGTAGGCCGGATTCTGTAGCAATACAGGAAAGCTGTAAACCCAGTAATTGTGGCTGAATTCAAATTCCTGGCGCAGTGCTTCAAATACCCACAGAAATGAAGTTTTAAATCACGCAACAGTTAGCCTACAATCGCACGACTATTCATGCAAAATAAAAAATATAATGTCTTTTGACCCTGAAAGTGGTGAATTTGAATTTAACGACTGGGAGATCGCCCAGGTAGTCTCTGACCTGACGCCGTTATTACCGCCGGATAGCGTATTGCACCTGCCGGCACAGTTGATCCCCTATGAATGTGACGGACTCTCTGCCTATCGCAAAATTCCCAAGATGGTGGTATTGCCTGAAACCATCGAGCAATGCCAGCAAATCGTACGCTACTGTAACAGCAATGCCATTCCATTAATCGCGCGCGGGGCAGGTACAGGCCTGGCGGGTGGTGTGTTACCGGTCGAACAGGCTATTGTGATGAGCCTGAGCAAATTCAATCAAATCAAGCATATTGACCCATTGCAGCGCCTGGCAGTGGTAGAACCCGGGGTACGTAACCTCGCGATTACCGAAGCCGCCAGCCAGTATGGACTGTATTATGCCCCTGACCCCTCTTCTCAGATTGCCTGCTCAATCGGCGGCAATGTGGCAGAAAACTCTGGCGGCGTGCACAGTTTGAAATATGGGCTCACTGTAAATAACGTCATGGGTATCAAAATGCTCGATAGTGAGGGCGAGCTGATCGAGATCGGCGGCCAGCAATGCATGGACAGCCCTGGTTACGATTTACTCGCCCTAATGCATGGTTCAGAAGGACTACTGGGTGTCATCATGGAAGTCACCGTAAGACTGGTACCCAAACCACAGGCAGCACAGGTAGTGCTGGCTGCTTTTGATGATGTGAGCAACGCCGGAGCTGCGGTACGCGATATTATCAGTGCCGGTATCATTCCCGCCGGGCTGGAAATGATGGACAGACTCGCGATTCAGGCAGCAGAAGACTTTGTGCATGCCGATTACCCGATTTGCGAAGCATTGCTGCTGTGCGAACTGGATGGCACCCTGGCAGAGATAGAACAGCAGATGGCCGAGGTAAAGCAGATTCTGCATCACTGCCATGCGCATGATATCCGGCTGTCACAGAACGACCAGCAGCGCGCGCTGTTCTGGGCTGGCCGTAAAGCCGCATTCCCTGCAGTGGGTCGCATCTCACCCGATTACTACTGTATGGACGGCACTATTCCGCGTAAATCATTGCCCGAGGTGTTAAAGCGGATAGCCGAGTTCTCCACCCATTATGGCTTGCCGGTAGCCAATGTATTCCATGCTGGCGATGGTAATCTGCACCCCCTGATTCTGTATGATGCGAATAAACCGGGCGACCTGGATAAAGCGGAAAGCCTGGGGGGTGATATTCTAAAACTCTGTGTGGATGAAGGTGGCACCATTACAGGAGAACATGGCGTTGGCGTAGAAAAAATTGACCATATGTGTCATCAATTTGCTTCAGCGGAACTGCAGCAGTTTCACCGTATCAAATCACAACTCGATCCTCAGGGTATCCTGAACCCGGGCAAGGCTATCCCCAGCCTGCATCGCTGCGCTGAACTGGGTGCCATGCATGTACACAATGGTGAACTACCTCACCCCGACCTGCCACGCTTTTGATGCCTATGAACCAGGACCAGACCCAACAGATACAGCAACAGCTGGCACAGGCCACAGCCAACAAGCAGCCGCTATCGATACACGGCTCAGGCAGTCACCAGTTCATGCTCGCTGAGTTTAGCGAAGCTGAAAAAATAGATATGCGCCAGCATACAGGTGTCATCGATTACCAGCCAACCGAGCTTACGCTGAAGGCTCACAGCGGAACCGCAATCAGCGAACTGATACCATTGCTGCAGGAAAACCATCAACGCCTGCCAACCGATTTCCCGCAATATGCCGAAGGCTGTACCCTGGGTGGTGCTATCGCGGTTGGGCATACAGGTTCTGGACGTCCGTTCCATGGTGCAATCAGGGATCATGTGCTCGGTGCAACCTTAATCAATGGCCATGGCGAACTGATCCACTGCGGTGGACAGGTCATGAAAAATGTAGCCGGGTATGATGTTTCACGTTTGCTGTGTGGATCGCGCGGCACTCTGGGACCGATACTGGATATTACACTCAAGGTACTTCCTCAGCCTGAAACCCAGGTGACCCTGGTATTCGAAAAGGACATGGCGTCTGCGATTCAATCGATGAACCAGCTGGCTGGTCAGCCCCTACCCGTTACCGCGGCGGTTTTTTATCAGGGACAACTCTTTATCCGATTGCAGGGGACCGAGTCAGGCGTGCGCCATGCGCAACAGCATATCGGTGGCGACGAAATGCATGAAGACCGCTCCTTCTGGCAAAGCATCCAGCAACAGACTCATGCTTTTTTCACTCATGCAGAAGCACTCTGGCGCGTTATTTTACCCGCCAGCGCAGCAGCGCTAGAGCTACAAAACGAACATCATAGTCTGGTTGACTGGTGTGGTGGTTTGCGCTGGATAGACAGCAGCGAAATCAGCGCCAGTGACAGGGATAAGATCAGACAAATGGGTGGATATATAGAGGCACACCGAGGCAACCCGCCTACTCATCCGGCCTCGCTAATGAACAGCCTGCAACAGAAAATGCAGCACAGGATAAAACAGGCTTTTGACCCTGAAAACCGATTTAACCCCAGACTCAGTCCCGGATTCAGTGAATCTAACGATTGAGCCAGCAGCTAAAAAAGTAGAGCCAAAGTGCAAACCCAGATCAAAACTGAGTTACTGAATACGCCTGCAGGCAAACGCGTCGACGAGATTCTGCGCAAATGTGTACATTGCGGATTCTGTACAGCAACCTGCCCAACCTACCAGTTATTAGGTAATGAACTGGATAGCCCGCGTGGACGCATCTATCAAATTAAGCAGCTGTTTGAAGGTCTGCCTGCCGACCGCGAAACCCAGCTACATCTGGACCGTTGCCTGACCTGTCGATCCTGCGAAACCACCTGTCCATCTGGCGTCAACTATGCAGAATTAATCGATTTAGGGCGCGCTCATATCGAACAACAGGGTATGCGCCCAGGCACTGAGAAACTACTACGCAGCTTGCTCGGAGAAATACTGCCCTACCCGTCACGCCATCGATGGCTGTTTAAACTGGGTGCACTGATGCGTCCCTTACTACCCGCAAAGCTGGGCAAAAAAGTGCCTCAAGCGCGACAGGCGAGTCATTATCCGAATCATCAGGTGACACCTTTTAAAACCGTTTTACTGCTGGAAGGCTGCGTACAAAGCAGTATTAGCCCAAATACCAACGCGGCAGCGGCCCTGTTGTTACAAAGCCAGGGCTATCAGGTCATTCGTGAACCTTCTGCCAGTTGCTGTGGTGCAGTCAATCAGCATCTTAGTCAGACTGAAAAGGCTGAGCAATGGGTTCTGAAAAACCTTCAGGCATGGTCTGATATAGATGCCAGACAGGCATTGGATGCCATCGTCTCCAGCGCCAGCGGCTGCGGAATAATGCTGAAGGATTATCAGCATATTATCCAGGCTATGCCCCCATTTGAAAAACAATCTGAATACCTCGGGCTGTGCAACAAGGTGGTTGATGTGAGTGAACTATTGAACTCGGATCTGCTACTTAAAAATCTCGCTCAATTCAAAGCTGATCAGCAGCGTATCGCTTACCACGCCCCCTGCACCCTGACCCATGGCCATAAACAGGCGGACTCCCTGTATCAACAGCTACGCCATCTTGGCTACCAACTGGAGATCCCGCGCGATGCACACCTTTGCTGTGGTTCAGCAGGAACTTATTCGATCCTGCAGGCTGAACTATCACAGCGACTGCAGCGTAATAAAATTGAAGCACTTACAGCCAATTCTCCAGGCCTTATTATTACTGCGAACGTAGGTTGCGAGCATCATCTGGACAGCGCCAGCAATGTCCCGGTCAAACACTGGGTAGAGCTGGTAGCGGATGATATCCAGCGCTGCTTAAACCGTTAATCCGGATACTCGTAGTAACTGCAGCACGTCGTTCCTGCTTACCCCCGTATCCATCTGTACAAGTATAGTAATGTCAGACTCTTGCGTACTCAGTGCTGGCCAGTTCTGCAACTGTTTTTCAAGCACATCAAGGTCAGCATCTGACACATCGTTTTTTCTTTGCTGTATTCTTTGCCTCAGTACTGACTCTGATACCTTTAAATCAAGCACTCGACACAGGTAACCCTGGGCAGCGGCAAACTGCGTAAAGAGATTACGCTGCTGTTGTTCAGTGAATGTAGCGTCAATTATCACCGAGTAACCCGCCTCGGTAACATCCATGGTCAACTGCAGCAGATGCTGGTAGGTTTGCCGGGTTGCTTCGATACTGTAGACTCCCTGACCAGGAGGTTCAGCAGCACTCTGCTCTGCGCTAAGTCCAAATAGACGTTTACGTTCGATATCCGAACGCAGGATCACCGCCTGTAACGGAGCGCACAATTGCTGAGACAGCGTACTTTTGCCGGATGCTGAGGGGCCACGCATCAAATAAATCACCGGCTGAAGAGATCGGGTGAATAAATGCGCCAGATCCAGGTGCTCGGAAACCTCCTGCAGCGCAGATTGTTGCGCGGTTTGAGAAAAACTGATTGCTGCAATCTTGGCACGCACCATAGCGCGATAAACCGCATAAAAGCTTAACAGCGACATTGACGCATAATCACCTGTGCGCGCCAGGTATTGATTCAACAATGCCCAGGCTAGATCCTCACAGTGGTTGAAGTGTAAATCCATCCACAGGAATGACAGATCACTGATCACATCGATCCAGTACAGCGCGGGATCAAACTCAATACAGTCAAATGCCAGCGGCTGATTATCAACCCAGGCGAGGTTGCGCAGATGCAGATCGCCATGGCATTCGCGAACAAAACCATCGCGCTTTCGTTGCAATAACACGGCCTGTAAGCGCTGGTAAGCAGCCTCAGTCCAGTCCTGTAATTGGTTTAATTGATCAAGAATGCTACTACTTTTTACCAGTGTTCTAATCTGCCTGAAATTCTCTGCCACCGGCATCCAGACGACTTCGGGATTACCAAACTCTAGTTGTTTCTCCAGCACACTCGCCGACTGATGAAAGCGCGCAATATAATCAGCAAAGCTTATTATCATTTCGCGCGTTAACTGCCCCTGCTGTAATAATCGATCCAGTTGCGCCGACTGCGCAAAAGGCTGCATACGCAACAGATACTCAATGGGGTCACCGCTAGCATTTAACGTGGGAGCATCGACGCTGCCATAAACGGGCATTACGTCAAGATAGAGCTGAGGGCTCAAGCGGCGATTCAGCCTGAGCTCTTCATCGCAGTAAAAATGCCTTTTTTCCAGTGTAGAGAAATCCAGAAAACCCAGGTCCAGCGGTTTTTTCAGTTTATAGACAATATCTTCACCGACAATCACCGAAGAAATATGCGTTTCTATATATTCAAATGGCGACTTTTGCTGAGCAGGCGACAACTTTCCCTGCAATATGGATTGCACCAGCGATTGATGGTCAGACATTTTTGCAGACATGGTGTGATTGATCCCTGAAAACCTTTACCATTACATGACGAATAAGAGTATACACAAGAGCGCTCCTGCATATGTTAGAAACCGCGATCGTAACCTTTACCACATTTTTCGCCACCATAGGACCGGTAGATGTTGCGGTTATCTATGCAGCCATGACCAAAGGCAGTAGCGCGCGCGACAAACGCACAATGGCTGTACGTGGCACATTAATCGCCATGGTGATACTGGTCTGTTTTGCACTGATGGGTGAAACCCTGCTCAATACGTTGGGTATATCGCTTGCTGCGCTCAAATTTTCTGGCGGAATTTTATTGCTGTTGATTGCAATAGATATGGTTTTTGCGCGCTCCTCTGGTGGTTCCAGCACCACGGATGAAGAGACACTTGAGGGGGCAGGTAAGGCTGATGTATCAGTTTTTCCGCTCGCAACACCTTTGATTGCAGGGCCTGGATCTATGGGTGCCATCATGCTGCTCATGGCCAATGCGCGAGACAACCTGACCACCCAGGCTATTATCATCGCAACCATGATCGCCGTGCTCATCATCACTCTGATATTGCTGCTACTGGCAAACAAGGTACAGAAACTGCTGGGTATCACCGGCATTCATGTGATCAGTCGTGTATTCGGCGTAATCCTGGCCGCTTTAGCAGTGCAGTTTATGTTTGATGGTATCGCCCATAGTGGGCTGCTGGGGGACTGAGACAGTCGAGTAACCGCCAGCTCGGGATTATTTTTCCCATGCCACAAACGGTGAAAACTTGCTCCATGCGAACAGGTGGTGATTATACAGTCCCTTCTGCTCAAGGTCCGTTTTGTCGAGGCGAAATGCTTCTCCCGGTTTACCCAGCTGTACCCCATTGTTATGAGTAATCATACGCAAGGTTGAAGAGGCGATACTGGTTTCATTCGGGCCAGAGATAATCACCGCTTTTTCAGAGTTGCTAAAAATTAAAATAGCACCCACTGGCGCAAGTCCATTAATTTTTAAAAAAAGCCCGCCCAGTACAGGATCCAGCCTGTTTTGTGCAAACAGATGGGTGAATTCACGCGTGGGATTCATGATGTCCTCTGTCTCATACACCGGGCGTTCATTCATGGCGATTCCGGCGTAGACAAAAGGCATTCTTAATAATTGGGCTTCCAGCGATGGCTTTCTGGACTCTGTATTATGTTGTCTGATAGCGTCTAGCGTAATGCTATCGGTAACACCCATCTTTTTTGCCAACAGGGCGCTTGCCACGGGGTAATTCTGTCGAATTTTGGTACGTTGTTCGTCAGTCAGTCTTAATTTACTTGCATAAATCGGGTATTCGCTGATCAGCAAGCCCAGATTATGTAGCAAGGCAGCCTGTAGCAGGCGGTATTTATTCGACAGGTCTATCGCCTGCTGCGGGGAGTACTCGTTGTAACGTTTCAGCAACTCATTTAAAGAGGCAGCAATATACAGTGGTTTCGTATAGGCATAGTAATGCGCATCAGATAAATACAGTTCTCCAAGAATCTGGTAGATATTCTCTTCGCATAACTCAATTAAGGTGTCACAAATGTAGAGCAGGTCTTCTCTAAGGGCATCGGTAGGCCTGGTGACAATTCGCTTTTGCAGTCCGGAGAAGGCGCTGATCAGGAGGTTTAAACGTGAATGTATGGAATCCGGGGGAGAATAATCGATATTATGCTGATTAGGCGCACATTTGGCATCCCTGTCTTTGCTTTGAATAAGCCCTTCTTCACGCAGACGCCGGTAATGCTCTTCTCTGAGCATATTGCCCTTTGCGACCAACAAAGAACCTTTATTGTCAAAGATATCAACCTTAGCTAAGCCATTGGCGATATCGTTGATGTTGAATTTACTATCAGTATTTAATACGCCTCTCATCCTGACTCCGTGCGCTAATCCCCGAAACATTAAACCCAGAGTATAAGTTTGTAGAAATCCCCGAGAAACCTCTGTAATGCTATGGATACTTCTGCAACGCCTCTTTAATATGCCTGCGCGTGGCGTTAACCAGGCATATCAAAGCCCAAACCTTAGATTTAATCGATCCAGACCAGGTACCACAATATTTTCGGCTACATGAACAGGTATACCAGAAAAACGCCAAGAATCAAACGATACAGTACAAACGGCATCATACCGACGCGGTTGATCAGGCGTAAAAAGAAATGAATACACAGCCATGCGCTGGTCGCTGATAGCAGCACTGCGAGCATTAACATCGACCATTCTATAGTCACCTGGGATTCGATCAGGTCTTTTGTTTTGAACAGGCCGCTGGCTATGATGACAGGTATCGATAATAGAAAAGAAAATCGGGCAGCCGCATCCCGATTCAAACCCAGAAACAATCCTGCCGTCATAGTGATACCTGATCGGGAAGTTCCTGGAATCAAAGCCAGTGCCTGAAAACAGCCCACAATCAGCACATCTTTAAAAGACAGCGTATACTCGCTGCGCATATGGCGTTGGAGCCGGTCAGCAACACCCAGCAACAGGCCAAACCCAATCGTCGCCCAGGCAATCACCAGTGGTGAACGCAGCTGTGTCTCAATCACATCCTTGAACAGCATGCCGACAATCACCGCAGGAATGGTACCCAGGATAACCCACCATGCAAGACGACTATCCTGAGTTTGCTTTTGCCTGAATACACTGCCAAACCAGGCTGCAGTCATATTGATAATCTCGATTCGAAAGTAATACATCACTGCAATCAGCGACCCGACATGTAAAGCCACGTCGAATACCAGGCCCTGATCTGGCCAGTGCAGTATGACTGGCACCAGAATCAGATGAGCAGAACTTGAAATAGGCAAAAATTCAGTGAGCCCCTGAACGATAGCGAGAACAACGATTTGTAGCGTATCCATGTAAGATCTATATTACCCTGAAAAGATTAGCGAAGCGGGCCAATGGCCTGCGCCGCGATGATACGGATTTTGCGCTGTAAGATATAGGACGCAGTCGTTATTTTTTGTTAAACAGTGGATTATTGCTGCAACTCGCTCAGATTACGAAAATGTTCCAGTGCCTCGACATTCGCCAGTGCGCCCATATTCTTAACCGGTCGATTGTGCACCACCTCACGTACCGCCAGCTCCACGATTTTACCTGACTTGGTGCGAGGGATTTCCGGCACCTGAATCACTCTGGCAGGCATATGCCTGGGTGAACATTTTTCACGTATCGTAGTACGTATTTTTTTAACCAGGTCTTCATCCAGCTCTAACCCAGGCTTAAGCACAACAAACAATACCACGCGCACATCATCGTCCCACTCCTGCCCGATCACGATGCTTTCCATGATTTCATCCAGCTGTTCTACGTGACGGTAAATCTCTGCGGTACCGATACGCACACCGCCCGGATTTAATGTTGCATCGGAGCGACCATAGATCACCACACCGGCATGTTGTGTCAGGCGCACATAATCACCGTGGTGCCAGATATTGTCATACGCGGCAAAATACGCGTTATGGTATTTTTCACCCGTATCATCGCCCCAGAAAAACACCGGTTGCGCAGGAAAGGTTTCAGTACACACCAGCTCACCCTTTTCCTCAATCACCGCCTGCCCCTGATCATTAAAAACCGCCACCGCCATACCCAGGCCTCTACACTGACTCTCGCCTCTGTACACTGGCAGGTTAGGATTACCTAGCACAAAACAGGAGACAATATCGGTGCCACCCGAGATAGAGGCCAGATTGATATCTGACTTTATATGCTGATACACAAAATCAAAACTTTCTGGTGCCAGCACCGAACCCGTAGAGCAAAGTGTGTGTAAAGAAGTCAGACGATGCGACTGCGCAGGATGAAGCTCGAACTTCTTTAAGGCATCGATATATTTGGCAGAAGTCCCAAAAAGTGTCATATCTACAGCGTCAGCATAATCCCACAGTACGTTTCCATCAGGATAAAAAGGAGAGCCTTCATACAGCACCAGGCTGGCCTCTGATGCCAGTGCCGAAACCAGCCAGTTCCACATCATCCAGCCACAGGTGGTAAAATAAAACACTCTGTCTCCTTTATTGATATTGCTATGCAAGCGCTGTTCTTTCAAATGCTGTAACAGCACCCCTCCTACCTTGTGAGTAATGCACTTTGGCTTGCCAGTGGTCCCTGAAGAATACAGGATGTAAAGCGGATGATTAAACTCGGTAGCCACAAAATCAATTTCACCAGAGTTGGGTGTCTGTAACAGGCTTTCCCAGCGCAGTCCATTGGGCTCACCATCAACACCTAGCAGGGATATTTCAACTACCTGCTCTACACTCGGCAAATGCTTGAGAATAGCGGCTGTTTTTGCACGCACATCCACCGATTTACCATTGTAAAAATAGCCATCCACACAGAACAGGATACGTGGCTCGGTCTGACCGAAACGATCAATCACCGAGTCTTCACCAAAGTCTGGTGAGGTTGAAGTCCAGATCGCACCCAGACTGGTTGCAGCCAGCATGGCTACCACGGTCTGTGGCATATTAGGCAGATAAGCTGCAACCCGATCACCTTTCTGAATACCCTGTTGTTTCATCCATGCAGCAATGGCCGCAACCTGCTGGTACAACTCGGCAAAACTCAGAGTTTGTTCCACCTGATTTTCAGCTCGAAAATAGATGGCGGTTTGATCGCTGCGATTGCGCAACAGGTTTTGCGCAAAATTCAACTGCGCATCCGGAAACCAGATAGCGCGTTCCATATTGTCCCCATTTTCAAGAATGCGCTCTCCCCGATCACCAATCACCCCACAATAATCCCAAAGCAATGCCCAGAATTGCTCCTTCTGCTCGATAGACCATTGATACAGATCCTCATAACGCATTAAATCCTGCCCCGTTTTCTGGCTCGCAAGGCGCATAAATTCAGTGAGTAGCGTTTTATCAATCTGTTCCGAGCAGGGTGACCATAGTGGTTTATCGTTATTCATATACTTCCCATTTTGAAAAAATGTGCGTGACAAAAACAGTCAATGGTTAATAATATAATTTTGTTGGTATTACAACAGATTGCCATGCAGATTGAAATCATTCGAGCGGACATAACCACGCTCCAGGTCGATGCTATCGTCAACGCAGCAAATAACTCACTGCTCGGCGGCGGCGGTGTGGATGGCGCCATTCATCGCGCAGCCGGACCCGGCTTACTGGCAGAATGTAGAACGCTTAACGGCTGCGAAACTGGGCAGGCTAAAATCACAGCTGGCTACCTGCTCCCAGCCAGATACGTAATCCACACCGTGGGGCCAATCTGGCAGGGTGGTGATCATAATGAAGCACAACTGCTGACATCCTGTTACCGTGAGAGTCTGCGACTGGCGGAACAGAATCAGTGCAGGAGTATCGCCTTTCCGGCCATTAGTTGTGGGGTGTACGGTTATCCCATCGATCAGGCCTGCCACATCGCCATCAAGACGGTAATCGATGAAATGCATCAGGCCGGTCAACTGGAACGGATTATTTTTGCGAGTTTTAGCAGCACTACCGAACAGGCGCTACAGCAGGCGTTATCCAGACACAGTCTGTAACTCGCCCTGATTCAACAACAGTCTTTTTCACTACGTGGTTAGAAAAAAAAATCAGTTAACTTAGGCTGCGTAGGTTAAACAACTAACCCAAAGTTTAAAGCTTCTTCCCGGCCAGCGTAGGCAGCTTATCGGTTCGTGTTTCCAGCTTCAGATAACTGATTAAACGCACGCTACCTTTTTGATGCATTACTTCATGCACGGTCTCGACAGCTTTCAGTATTTCCGATAGTTCACCCTCAATATTGGTGCCTGCAGCATGTGACTGTAATATAAAGTCATACTGCTGTAATAGCTGGATGATCTGCTTGATTTCATTGCGTACTGAAACACCTGTCCCTATGGGTATTACCTGTAAGTCAGCTGTTGCCTGCATGTTCGTCTCCTGTCATGACCTGAATTCTACGTTTTTCTGCTTCAATAAAGACACGCTTTATCTGCGGATAGGCCTGCTTAATATTACGGTCAATAATAGCCACAATCTTTTCAATCTCATCTGCGGTTTTACTATCTGCAAAGTCTACACTGATATTCGCCAGAATGAAGTCTGGCCCCATATGCATGGTGAGCACTTCATTCACATGCTGGATGGAAGCTTCGCTGCTGAGAATCTCGCGCACACCTTTGATCGTCGACTGACTGGCGCTTTCCCCAATTAACAGACCCTTGGTTTCATAAGCCAGCCATATTGAAGTCCCTACCAGGATGAAACCAATAATAATGGAGGCAATACCATCAAAAATCAGCAAGCCGGTATACTGCGATAATGCCACCCCGATAAAAGCCACCAGCAGGCCCAGCATAGCAGCAGAGTCTTCAAACAGAACCACGAAGATAGAAGGATCTTTAGCACGATGTATCGCTTCAATATACCCCCATTTACCTTTAACGCGGCTAAATTCCCTGAATGCGAAAAACCATGCTGAACCTTCAAACAGTAATGCGAGTCCCAGCACAATATAGTTGATTATCGGATTACTGATGGGCTCAGGGTGTGAGAGGTGTCTGATACCCTCGTAGATTGAGATGCCGCCGCCCAGCGCAAAAATTAAGATCGCAACAATAAAACTCCAGAAATAAATTTCCTTGCCATGTCCAAAGGGAAAATTTTCATCCGCAGGTTTAGCTGCCTGCTTCATGCCATATAGAAGTAGAAACTGGTTTCCGGTATCGACCAGGGAGTGAATCCCTTCAGAAAGCATTGCTGAGCTTCCGGTAAAAGCGGCTGCTACAAACTTGGTAATGGAAATGAGGGTGTTGCCTGCTAAAGCAGCGAAGATGACTTTTTTCGAACCTGATGCCATATGATTCCCTGTACTGGATTGTCGTTAAGCTGGATTTTTAATTGTAATACATTAAAACCACAATAGCCGTGCCTATCACGTACAATGGCAGCTCTAAATAACCCTGATCAAAGCAAGTGACAAAGATTGCCCTGTTTGCCGATGTGCAGAATATTTATTACACCACCCGACAGGCCTATGGCCGCCAGTTTAATTATCACGCCTTATGGCAAAGGGTCAGTCAACAGGGTGAGATCGTTCAGGCCTACGCCTATGCGATTGCACGCGAAAGTGATAAACAACAGAAATTTCAGTCTGCGCTCAAAAACATCGGCTTCGAAATAAAACTCAAACCCTATATCCAACGCAGCGATGGCAGCGCCAAAGGTGACTGGGACGTAGGCATCACCATCGACATCATGCAGGCTGCACCGAAGGTAGACTGTATTGTGCTGCTTTCCGGAGACGGGGACTTTGACTTATTGCTGGAAAAAGTGAAATCGGATTACGGTGTACAGGCACAAGCCTATGGCGTACCCGCATTAACCGCAAACTCACTGATCCAGGCAGCATCAGAATTTCATGCAATTGGGATGGAATTACTGCTGTAGCGAGGATGGGGAGCTTTTGAAAAACAGGCCTGGCGACCTGGACTGAGAACGACGATAAATCTATGAAGACTTTTTGAGAAAAGTTGCTCGAGCTGCATGACAGCCCGGCAAACTTATTTTACATACTATTGCTTAAGATTAGATAATCAAGCAGGTACAACATTATTAGCGCAAGGTCCTTTCTGACCCTGGCCAACTTCAAATTCTACCGACTGTCCGTCATTTAGTGTCGCGTAATTACTTCCACTCTTGATTTCTGAATGGTGAACGAAAAGGTCTTTACCACCATCTTCCGGAGTAATAAAACCATAACCTTTATCCGCATTAAACCATTTTACTGTGCCTTTACTCATACTTTACTCTTTAAATTAATTTTGAATGTGTGCAGTTATCTGCCGACGCAGTATAACTGTTATACCTGAGTAAATCCGGAAAATAAGGAAATAGTTGGGTGATTTATGCCTAAATAAGGAAAATACCTGTGTTTTTTTTACTGAAAACGCGTATTTCACGTCCAGGAGGCTGATCCAACGGCCGGATCGCATAGAATTACTGCGCATCATTTGACCTCCTACTACGCTATTTTGCGCATCGAAGGATAGATCGCTGCTAAATTTCCACCCGATTTCGGCCCTTATTCTTGGCACGATATAACGCATTGTCTGCTCTTTGAATGAAATCTCCCTCAGGTTCATGTTTGATATAACGCGCTACGCCAAACGAAGCCGTCAAGTTCTCCAGCACCGCCCCCGAATCATTCAACGTCACAGAGATCTGCATGACATTTTTGCGTATCGAATCTGCCAACTCTCCAGCCGTCTGAGGCGTTGCATTCTGTAGCAAAATAGCAAACTCTTCACCACCATAACGTGCCGCAAATATATCTGAATTGCAGTAGGAGCCCAGCAGCAGACCCATGCTCTGCAGCACCTTGTCTCCCACCACATGACCATAGTTATCATTCACTGATTTAAAGTGATCCAGATCCAGCAGGATTAAAAACAAAGATTCAGCACGTTCACTAACAATAAGGTCAGACATCTTACGATCAAAGGCATATCGGTTGTTAACCTGAGTAAGTTGATCCGTATAGATTTGCCGCTCCGCGTCCTGCAGCTGGCCTTTCAGGGTATCGATCTCAGCATTGGCCTTTTGCAGGCTATCCTTAAAATCTTCGTTTGAATCTCGGATATTTCTGGTAGTTGTAATAACCAGTTCGATAATCTCATTCACATCCTGCAGAGAAGAGGCCTGTTCCAGCTGTTTAATATCCGACTCCAGTTGCTGGCCGAACACCTCACTACCCTGCACAGACTCTGATAAACGATGCAACATATGGCTGGCAATCCCCGAAATGCTGCTCAACGCCTGATTCTGCTCCTTTAATTCATCCTGTAGTATGTATTGAAAGAACAGGTCATAGCTTTCTTCCGGCGTTAAAGTGTCAGAGCTGTTCGCTATATTCTCCAGTGCTCTGGTCAGCAGAGGGATATGATTTGCTACATAGTTATACCAGAGCGTGTAATTGATGGGGTTGGTTGGTATCTTCTTCTCAACCATTAAAGGAATGGCTTGTTTTAAGTATTCGGCAGCAGTGGCGCTATTGTCGTTATATTTCACACTCGGTTTCCCAATTTGTAATTCAGGTGCCTGTCTACTGGTAATCAGCTTGTCACTAATTTACCGCTAAGCTGGCTCTACAAAAAGTACGTCAGCTGATTTCCACCCCGTATGACTAAGGCATCTTTGCACCGAAAAACAGGCAAAAACTCCTTAACCTGGAACAGCTGGATCAGGCGCATAATCTATACCGTTAAAAGTGAAAAATCCAGAATATAGAGTACAGCCACTACAATTAACTATGTCTTTTTCCAGCCTGGCCCGATTTTCGGCACCCCAGAAGGGTAGATAAAACCAGTAGCTGCATTCACGTTTAACCTTCATTGCGGAAACCAGTAAAGCTTTAGATAATGGTTTATGAAATAAATCAGACGCAAAAAAAAGCCGGGGCATAGCCCCGGCTTTAGTTTTATTCAGCCAGATTACTGAAGTACCAGCTCTACTCGGCGATTCTGACTACGACCTTCTCTGCTGTCATTTGAAGCTACCGGCTTATCTGGGCCATAGCCATGAGCAGACAGTCTATTTGCAGCAACCCCATCATTTACCAGATATTGACGAACCGCTTGCGCACGTTTTTCAGAAAGGCTTACATTATAGTTGTAATCACCTCGATTATCGGTATGTCCAGCCACTTCGAAAACCAGATGTTCATTGTCTTTCAGGGTTTGTGCAATACCATCCAGAATGGATTTACTTTCGCTGCTCAATTCAGCGGTGCCACTTTTAAACTGTACCTTGTCCAGCTTGATATCAGCCTTCAGTTCACAACCACGCTTGTCTACAATCGTACCGGCTGCTGTATTCGGGCAATCATCATTCGCATTCATAATGCCATCGCCATCGACATCCATATTGATTGCGCAGCCTTTGGCATCTACCTTAACACCAGAGACTGTGCCAGGACACTGGTCACTGCTATCAGCCACGCCATCGTTATCAGAGTCTTTCGCACAACCAGACGCATCGACCATAACACCAGCATCAGTACCAGGGCATTTATCCTTACTATCCACTACCCGATCACCGTCTGAATCCAGTTCACAACCTTTCGCATCTACTTTTGCGCCCGCAGCGGTGCCAGCACACTTGTCATTCGCATCGGCTACGCCATCGTTATCGGCATCTGCCATTTTAACCATGTCACCACATTCAGCCAACGGACCTTTTTTGCCCACGGCTACCAGTACACATTCGCCAAACCCATTCTTAACCAGCGCACCGCGCGAATCTGTCAGGTAGTTTTTCTGATCAGCCGCGTGCAGCGGTAAAGCCATTGCGCCAGCGATCAATAGAATTGCTAAATTTGTATTTTGCATAATTATTTTCCTATTTAAAAAATGTAAACATTCAAGATATATAAAATTAAAAGTACAACTGCTAGCACAACCACTACCCTACGCATTCAACAGTTGAATCATCAGTATTTCTGGAATCATTCTAACGCCTGTAAGACAGATTGAAAGAAGACAAATGTGAACAATTGTTTCGGGGTGATTATCAATCCTACGAAGCCCTTTAAGTAACCACGATTTAAATACATGCTAAGCGTGATCAGCCCTCACCATTTGCTCAAAATCAATATTTATGCTCTATAAAAAACTTTTATTATCTCAACGCTTGAAAAATTTCCCAGCGTATTTATATCCAGCCCTGAGCACGGCTACAGCGAATGCCGCTGTGAATTGATTGTTTATTTGCTAGTTTCTTAAAAGGAGGAAATGTAATGAATGCAATTGATTTTTCACCACTTTACCGTAACTCAATCGGATTCGATCACCTGGCATCACTGATCAATTCAGCGATGCGTAGCGAGGGTAGCTCAAACGGATATCCTCCCTACAATATCGAAGTCCTGCAGGATGACCGCTATGCAATCACGCTGGCTGTTGCCGGATTCGAGCAGGATGAAATCGACATCAATGTGGAAAAAGGGATACTCAGTATCAGCGCTAAAAAAACTACTGAAGAGCAACGCAAATACCTGTATCAGGGAATTGCTAACAGTAGCTTTGAACGTAAATTCAATCTGGCGGAATATGTCGAAGTGACTGGCGCCAAGCTGAGTAATGGCCTGCTGACCATTGACCTGGTGAAGGAAATTCCAGAAGCGATGAAGCCACGTAAAATCGCTATTACTCAGGCTTCAGAGGCGATTGAGCATCAGCACAGCGAGCAAGAAAGTAAGGCGGCATAAGCGCCAGACGCACTGGCTAAAAGTGTCGGGATGTGCAGCGTATTTCCCGGCGTGTCAGGTAGATCTCGCACAGGCAGTCAGTCTTACTGGCTGCCTTTTTTTGCGACATGAATACGCCAGCCGGTTCGATTGCTGATCCTTCAACACAACAAGCAGCAGCTTATTTTTTATCCTTAAACGAATAGGTTTCCAGCACCACAAAAGGCGAACGCTCGGTTGCCTGGTAACACAGGCTAACCTGATCTACTTTCAATGTCCTCGCGGTATAGGGATGAAAATAGCTTTCCAACAATGGCTTACATAAATCAATCTGTTGCTGGGTCAGGCTATCGGTAAGCGTCATATGAAAACGGAACTCATCCAGCACATAGGGATAACCCCATAATTTGAGCATAAGACGCTGGTCATCGGTCAGGCTGGCCGGGTTTCTTTTCTGAATTTCTTCAGCAACCAGCTCATCGCGAAAAACATCAAACGTCTGTACGCAGTCTTTCGCCAGCCGGTTTAATTTGGCGCAGGGTTTGCTGGGTACTAGCGCCAGAAAATCACCCAGTTGTTGCAGCGACAATTCAGAACAGCTAAATGGACTATGCAGCTTCGAAAAATGCTTAAGGATTTTGACCAGTTGCTTATGCGAGACACCGCGCTTTAGACGGAACGGGGGTTTCAGGGTCGCATGAAAACCATACATGGATGCCTTCGCATTATAGTCGGTATAGGGGAATAGCGGCTTCAATAGCGCATGATGATCCATTCTGATCGATGGCTTACTACCCTGGTAAAAATCATAGCCAAACCATTGCGCAGCCAGCTGATACAGCGGGTCGTTTTGTGCCAGAGTGAAATAGATCGCGTAACGTTCAGACATTAACTGACCCGTTCCCCAGATTTCCAGGTCTCTTTTAATACTGGCATATCCCTGTGTTTAGCGACCCGTAATAGATCAGCCTGGTAGCCCGGCCTGATACTGCCGCGGTCATGTAAGTCGACTGCATTGGCTGGATTCTCGGTGACGCAGCGTATCGCCTGTGCCAAAGTGTAGCCGATATTCAGATCCGACAACATAAAGGCACTGTGCAGTAAACTGCCGGGATAGTAGTCCGAAGACAGTATGTCCAGGTAGCCGCCGGCTGCCAGATCACGCGCCGCCACATTACCTGAATGCGAATAGCCACGCATCAGATTCGGCGCCCCCATTAGCACCTTTAAATTGCTTTTATGCGACAGGCTGGCCGCTTCCAGGGTAGTGGGAAATTCAGCAATACTAACCTCGTAGCTTAAAGCTTCCTGCACATGTTGTTCGGTTGCATCGTCATGGCTGGCCATAGGAATATTTCGCTGCAGGCAGGTTTCGGCAATGTAACGCCTGTGCGCCGCTGACCAGGTTTCCGAGGAAAGCTGGTGACGTTCAATAGAGTGCTGCATCTGCTCATCACTGAAGCCATATTTTTTCTGGTAATACTCGATATATTTATCCAGCCGCGCAAACTGCCTCTGTCCAGGTGCATGATCCATCAGTGAAACCAGTTTCAGACGCGGGTCATCCGCATACTGATCAAACTCTTCGGAGGTCGCATCACAGCTTAATTCACAACGCAGGTGCAGGAAGTGATCAGCACGTGCCAGGTGATGCTCGCTGATATACGCGATAGATTCAATAATGTCGTGCAACACTTCCTTACGACTGCTTTTATAGATATCGTAACCCACGGCAACTGCATCGAAAACCGTAGTCACACCCGAAGACACCATCTGTATGTCATGCGACATCATGGCCGAAACCCTGGGCCATACCACGCCTGGACGCGGCATAAAGTATTTTTCCATATTGTCGGTGTGCAGTTCGATCATACCCGGCATCAGGTAATCTCCACCCCAGTCCTGGGCAGACGGCAACTGGCTGTGGCCCTGATCAATTTGTGTGATCTGTCCCTGTTGTATCTGCAGGCTACCCTGAATCACCTCATCGCTGAGAATAATCTGTGCATTAGTAATTACCCTGTCACGCATGAAACATCCCCTCTTTCAGATCGAACAGGCGGTCTGCAACTCGACTGCGGCTTTCTTCATCGTGAAAGATACCTACGATAGCGGCATTCTGTGCCTTGGCCTCCAGGATCAGCTCGATTACGGTATTACGATTCTGCTGATCCAGCGATGCAGTCGGTTCATCCAGCAACATCAATGGACGTATCACGGTAAATTCGCGCGCGATATTTACCCGCTGCTGCTCACCACCCGAAAACGTAGTGGGCGACAGCCCCCACAGGCGTTCGGGAATATTTAACCGCAGCAGCAATTCCCTGGCGCGTTGTTCCGCCTGTTTTTTGGCGACTGACATATCCAGCATCGGCTGCATAACTATCTCCAGTGTTGGAATGCGCGGGATTACGCGTAAAAACTGACTCACATAGGCAATCTTTTCGCGACGCAGGCGGATCAATTGTCGATCAGTTAACTGGTTTAAATCATAGCTCTGATGATTATCTGAAAATATAATGGCGCCAGAGTCACTCAGGTAGTTGGCATTCAGGCAACGCAACAAGGTACTCTTACCCATACCTGACTCACCATGCAATACCACACACTCACCCTGGTGTACCTTCAGATTCAGCCCACTGAATACCTGAAAGCTGACCTCACCCTGCGTATGCATGGTGAAGGATTTGCTCAAATTCTGAATTTCCAGCACTGCCTGTTGCATCTGTTTATACCTGTAAAATAGAAGAAACCAGCAACTGCGTATACGGCTGCTGAGGGTCTTCCAGGATTTGATCGGTCAGGCCGGTTTCTACGATACGGCTATGACGCATAACAATCAGCCGGTCAGCCAGTAAACGCGCAACGCCCATATCGTGTGTAACCAGAATGACCGAGACATTGAGTTCGCGCACCAGTTTTCGAATCAGGTCCAGCACTCGGGCCTGCACGGAGACATCCAGTCCACCAGTTGGTTCATCCATAAACAACAGACGCGGATGTGTCACCAGGTTGCGCGCAATCTGTAAACGTTGCTGCATACCACCGGAAAAGTTTTTAGGTTTATCGTCAATTCGGTCCGGATCCAGCTCGACACGTTGCATCCATTGCAGCGCCTGCTGACGAATATCACGATAGTGACGCTGGCCTTGAGCCATCAGGCGTTCACCGATATTGGCACCGGCACTCATATCCAGATGCAATCCATCACGCGGATTTTGCTGTACGATGCCCCAGTCAAAACGTAGTAGCTGACGACGCTCGGCCTCGCGCAGCTCATGTAGCGACAGCGGCCCCTTTTCTGCCTGGTAGATTACCTGCCCCTGGTCAATCGGCTCCAGACCCGAGAGACAACGTAACAGGGTCGATTTACCGGAGCCAGATTCACCGACGATACCCAGCACCTCACCGGGATACACCTCCAGATCAATCTGCTGACAGCCCTTATTGATACCATATAAACGGGTCAACTGGCTGACCTGCATCAGGGGTATCTGGTCCAGTAACAATGCAGTCTCAGGCATGCGGATAATCCTCTACTCGTTGCTGGCAATAATCTGAGTCAGAGCAGACAAATACCCGGGTACCGTCATTGTCGGTAATGATTTCATCCAGAAAGCTATCCTCCGCGCCACAGATTGCACAGCTATCATCCCATTGCTGAATCTCGAATGGATAGTCTTCAAAATCCAGACTGACCACATCGGTATAGGGGGGCACTGCATACAGACGCTTCTCGCGACCTGCACCAAACAACTGTAATGCCGGCATACGATGCATCTTCGGGTTATCGAATTTGGGGATAGGTGAAGGATCCATAATATAGCGACCATTCACCCGTACCGGATAGGCATAGGCGGTAGAGATATGACCAAAACGCGCGATATCCTCATACAGCTTCAGGTGCATCACCCCATATTCCTGCAGCGCGTGCATGGTGCGGGTTTCGGTTTCTCTGGGTTCTATAAAGCGCAATGGCTCGGGGATAGGCACCTGGTAAATCAGAATCTGATCATTGCTTAGCGGAGTTTCTGGAATGCGATGGCGGGTCTGGATCAGGCTGGCCTTGCTTGTGTTTTCGGTAGTTTTAACACCGCATACCCGCTTGAAGAAATGACGAATACTTACCGCATTGGTGGTGTCATCTGCGCCCTGGTCTATCACCTTAAGCACGTCATCCGGCCCGATTACCGAGGCGGTTAACTGTATTCCACCGGTACCCCAGCCGTAGGGCATAGGCATTTCGCGCCCACCAAAAGGTACCTGATAGCCCGGTATCGCCACAGCCTTAAGTAAGGCGCGACGTATCATACGTTTGCTATGTTCATCCAGATAGGCGAAGTTATACTGATTCATGCTGCTGACTCCACATCATCGGCCTGATTTTTCTCGCCTGCCCTGCGTATCTTACGGATCAGCTCCAGCTCTGACTGAAAATCCACATAATGCGGAAGCTTGAGATGCGATACAAACCCAACTGCCTCCACATTGTCCGCATGCGCCAGTACAAACTCTTCATCCTGCGCCGGGCTGCCTGCTTCTTCATCCAGCTCAGCTGCGCGCAATGCCCGATCAACCAGCGCCATTGACATCGCCTTGCGTTCATTATGTCCAAACGACAGACCATAGCCCCGGGTAAATTTTGGCTGGACAGTCTTTGACCCCTTAAACTGGTTAATCATGTCGCATTCGGTAAGGGTGATTTCACCAATATCAATATCAAAGCCCAGCTCTTCCGGTTGTATAGTCAGTGCAACCTGGCCGATCCTGATTTCTCCGGCGAAAGGGTGGGAACGGCCATAGCCGCGTTGGGTAGAATACCCCAGTGCCAGCAGAAAGCCTTCGTCACCTCGTGCCAGCGCCTGCAGACGGGTGCTGCGATCAGCGGGATACTCAATCGGTTGACGGGTGAGATCAAAATCTGGCGACAGCTTGGTCGATTCCTTGCGTTCAATGATACCTTCGGCACTCATCGTCTCCAGCACATGGGGATACTGCTGGATCGGTGTTTGCTGCGGCTGTGCTTGCGCTGCCAGACTGGGCTCCACCGCTGTCTCTTCATCCAGTAGACTAAAATCCAGTAAACGATGGGTATAGTCAAACGTTGGCCCTAGCACCTGCCCGCCCGGCACATCCTTGAAAGCGGCAGAGATACGTCGCTCAACGTGCATGCTGTCGGTATCCAGCGGCAGGCTATCGCAGAATCGTTCCAGAGTGGTTCGAAATGCTCGCAATAGAAATATCGCTTCAATGATATCTCCAGCCGCCTGTTTGATCGCCAGCGCTGCTAACTGCGGGTCATACAGAGAACCCTCGGTCATCACTCGATCGACAGCATAGGGCAGTTGCTGCAGGATCTGCTGTATGCTTAAAGCGGGCTGGCTACGGTCGCCACGGCGTTTTTCATGCAGGCGCTGATGTGCGGCATGTATCGCTTTTTCACCGCCTTTGACTGCTACATACATCAGTTATTCTCAATAACAAGCCGGGTGGTCCGCGGAATACAGAAAAACTCACGTCCGCAGGTCAGGATTAAATCAATCCCCAGTGGAAACTGGCTCATCAGGTTCTCGCGTTGATGAAATAAGGTCCCATTAAATCCACTACTCCGAATCTTGCGTGATGACTCTATACCCGGCCCGCTGGCACGATAGATAATGCCCTTGAAAAAAGATTCACACTGAATAATCAGCGTGCAGGACTGGTCGGGATAGGCTTCGCTACCTGCATTCAGGCAATCCAGATTCGGACGATCTGCTTCATCACAGATCACAAAATCGGCCATCGCCGGGTCGGCTACCAGATGCGAAGCGGTATGAAAGCGTAAAGAATGTTTGATCTCATCCTGCTGTAAACTGTCACATAGATGGATGCGTGTATCCTGATCAAACAGGGCCAGAGCCACAGCATAGCTTGCCGGGTTTAGTCCCACTGGAAAATCAGGCACATCATCCAGACGTGCAATCAGGCCCGGCTCGGCCATACCTTTCAGCAGCAGGCGGAATATGCCCTGTGCATCATAAACGGGGTTACTAAGACCGGGTTGAACCTGGGTCTGGATATTGTTCATCAATCTTCTCCTCTTACCATGGTGAAAAAATCCACCCGCGTGGTGTCTGTTGCTTGCTGTTGTTGTTGGTAACGCTGTAACAGCCTGTCCTGAAGTGGCTGTATCACACTGCTATAAATCTCGTCATATCGGTTGGCGTGCTGCGCGAGAGCATCCAGCACCGCAATGTGTAGCGCATGCTCCCGGTCACTGCCCATGACATAACCTATACCGGTTTCGCCGCTCGCTAACCGGATCGCGCAGCGAGTCACAGTTACCTCTCCCAGATTAAACGGTTCACCTTTCGCTTCGGTGCGTGCCACCGCCATTACCATGCCAGTCTGTGGCTGGCGTAAAGTGCTGTATTCAAAATCATCTGGTGACTGACCCCAGAATTGCTGGATATCGTTCAGCGCAGATTTTGCGAGTACTGAAATCAGTTGCTGGCGTTGTTCGACATTCATTAAATCACCATCCTGCGCAGTTTCTGCGATAACAGGTCGAGCAGGGTAACCGATACGATAATGATGATGATTACAGTGCAGGTTTCCTTAAACATAAAACCTCGAATACTCTCCCACAGGATGACACCAATGCCTCCTGCGCCCACCATGCCTAGCACCGTGGCTGAACGTACATTAGATTCAAAACGATAGAGCGAAAACGAAATCCACAGCGGCAGCACCTGCGGAATCACACCATAGATGATTTCCTGCAGAGCAGTCGCACCGGTGGCTCTGACCCCTTCAACCGGGCCCGGCTCAATGGCTTCCACTGCCTCTGAAAACAGCTTGGCGAGAATACCTGTGGTGTGTATGAACAGCGCCAGCACACCGGCAAAAGGCCCCAGCCCCACGGCAACGACAAACAGCATCGCGAATACCATTTCATTGATGGCTCGGGCTGAATCCATAAGTCGTCTCGTCGGCTGGGAAATCCACCACGGCATGAGATTTTCCGAAGACATAATCCCGAAAGGTACCGAAGCGATAATCGCCAGCACCGTACCCCAGATCGCGATCTGGACCGTGATAATCATTTCATGAACATACAACTTCCAGTCGTTGAAGTTAGGCGGAAAAAAGTCAGTCGCCAGTTCCACCATATTTCCACTATATTCAACCAGCGCCCAGGGATTCATTTCTGCACCCTGCCAGGCCCAGCCCAGTATCAGCATCACCACAGCCCAGGCAAGCAGGCTTAACACGGAGCTGCGCTGTTGTGGATTTTTAAGTGTTAGTGTTTCACTCATATTTTGAACCTGATGCCATGATTAACGCCTACAACTATTTCATTAAAAACCGTCATTGCAGTTGCTAATGAAATAATCGGATAAAAGCACCGGGTTGTAGAAACAACCCGGTAAACCTGATCAATAATTAGTATTATGAATTCTTTGCAGCAAAGGCCTGCAGTGCAGCAGAGCGACGCTTAAGAATGTTTAACTGCTGGTCGATTTCAGCCAGTTTTGCTTTCTTTTCATCAGCCGACAACGCAGTATCGGACTCAAGCTTTACGCGTTTTTTGAACAGCACCAGTTGACGAATAGGGATTAGTTGATCATCAGAAGATGCGCTAAATGGCGCCCATTGCAGGCCGGCCAGCACTTCTTTTTCACGTTTATCAGCAGTACCGTAAGTCATAAAGAAATCGTACACCTTGTTCTTGGTATCTTCGTCCAGGTTCTTACGCCATACGATAGGATCTGAAGGGATCAGCGGAGACTTCCAGATGATCTTGATGTTTTTTACCTTGTCAGGATGAGTCAGCTCAAGACGACGATAGTTTTCTGTGTTATTGGTAGCAACATCAACCTGCTTGTTAGCAGCTGCCAGCAGATTAGTCTGGTGATTTGAATTCAGCACGCGTTTGAAAGCCTTCTTGGGATCAACATTATTTTTGGCAAACACGTAATAGGAAGGCACCAGGAAACCCGAGGTTGAATTTGGATCACCATTACCAAACACCAGATCCTTAGAGTTTTTCAGCATGTCTTCAACAGAGTTGATATTGCTGTCCTTGTGGGTAACCAGCAAAGACCAGTAACCGGGATTACCTTCACTATCCACAGTCTGTGCAAAAATTTCACCGCCAGCGCGGTCTACTGCTTCCATTGCAGATTTATTACCAAACCAGGCAACATCTACCTTGTCGAAACGCATCCCTTCAATAATACCGGCATAGTCAGGTGCAAAAAAAGCTTTCACCTTAACGCCCAGCTTCTTGCCCATATCCTCCAGGAAAGGGTTCCAGATTGTACGCAGGTTCTGCGATGACTCAGTAGAGATAATACCGAAGTTAAGTGTGTCGGCTTCAGCGAAAGCTGCATTCGGCATCATCACCGAAGCGGTAATCGCAACCGCAGCCAGTGCGGGTTTAATCATTTTACGAAACATAAAGTTCTCCTGTTATTTAGGGTATGTCAAAAAATGCACTTACTTACGCTTAGTAGTCTGTAATTAAGAGGAAATTCGTAAGCAAATATCATTCGAATTTATAAAGCATCTGTTTTGATAATAGCTAACCACGTATTCCTGAAATCAGCTGGGCGGCTGGATAAACAGGCCTGACCTGTTCCGCCATAACTTCATCATCGTCATCCGACATAGCCGTACCATAGAGTTTCTCCAGCACCTTATCGCTGAGCTCTTTGGCCTTACCATCAAAAGCAATTTTCCCGTCTACCAGCGCTATGACCCGTTTGCAGTATTTGCGTGCGTAATCTACCTGGTGCAGGGTCACCACAACGGTTTTACCATCATGCTTATTGATATCGCGTAGATAGCGCATAACAGTTTTGGCTGATTTTGGATCCAGTGAAGCAATAGGCTCATCCGCCAGAATGACATTCGCCTGCTGCATTAGACTGCGCGCAATAGCAACACGCTGCTGCTGCCCGCCAGAAAGAGTAGAAGCGCGCTGGAAGGCAATATCCTTTAGGCCCACCCTATCCAGTGCATCCAGCGCGCGTAACTTTTCGCTCTGCGTAAAAAAACCCAGCGTACCGCGCCACATTGGAATACTACCCAGGCCGCCAATCAGCACATTGGTTAAAACATTTAAGCGATTAATCAGGTTAAACTGCTGAAAGATCAGGCCGATGTGAATTCGCGCCTTGCGCGCTGCCTTATCCAGCCTTCCATTTTTCTGTACCGGCAAACGGTCAACAACAATTTCTGAAACAGCATTTCGATCACTGGTTTCGAGGCCGGCAATATGCCGCAGCAGCGTAGACTTGCCCGATCCGCTAGGACCGATGAGTGCCACAATCTCTCCCTCAGCAACCTTGAGTGACACATCATCCAGCGCAACCTTTTTATTAAAGGTTTTGGTTAATGATGTAATACTGATTGCCTTGGACATCTCGCTTCCGGGTTATTGGACGCGGCAGACTTTAACGACTCAATATGACGGAAAAGTTATCAAACGGTTAAGATTGTGTTACAGGATTTAAAGAGGGAATCATATAAGCGTAATAAGCTATTGATTAAACGCAGCTATTCAGGCACAGGATTTTAATAAAAGAATCAACATACACCCTCAAAGTCTCAGACAGTTGTTATTCGATTCATACATTAATGATGCTGTTAAAATAGGAATTTATTGCCTAATAGCAATTTGGTATTTCTGTGACGAAGTTTGTAAAGGGAGGCAGCACATTGCTGGAGGCTAGCTAAGAGTCGGCTTTTGCATTTGCAGGTTTCCTATACGGCTTGATAGATGTGTGTCAAAGGTAAGGCCTGACCCTGGCTCTCCCCTGATTTTCGGCACTCAATAAGGGCGATAAAAAAACCTGAGATTTCAAGCAGGGCTTGAAATTCTTAAATTGGAGAAAATTATGGATTGTGATTCTATGATACCCTGGGCGTCAGATATGAGGTGCGGAAACAGCGCTTGAGTCCATAGGCGACATTAGTAGTTTTAGCTGATTTAGCAGGTATCGACCCAAAACAGCCGTTCACAGTATTTTATCTGGAGATGAAATTTTTTAACTCGTACCTGACCCTAATTATTTTTTTAATTTTAAAGTTACATTTTCCATTCTTTGTTCTAAAAGCCTAATGCGGGTTTCAAGCATTTTAATTGCACTATTAGTTTTCTCTTCAAGCTTCTTATTCAGTTCATATGACTTTTTTCCAGAAAATCCTTCATATATATAGTTTTTGCCGTTAATTGTGAGATTGTAAACTGTACCTAATTTTGCTTCACATTCTACATTCTCCCATTTAACGATACTTGCTGATAGCCAGTTGCCTTCATAACTTGCCGAAAATTCATCTAAAATAACTCCAGCAAACTCTTTGGATTTTGTAGCGCATGCTTGAATATTCTCAGCTTCCCCCGCATTAACATTTGAATGGCTGAATAAAACGATAGCTGTCAAAGCTGTGTTTATAAAAGTCTTTAATATTTTCTCCATATTTTTCATGCCATAACGTCTTGGCTCACAGGAGAGCGAGCGTAGCGAGTGAATCCTGTGGAGCCTTTTGTTATGTGTGTTTCCCCACACCTTATTTATATCCTTTAGTATTAAAAAAACTCTCCGATGGTGGAACAAATTCAGGTGAATGTGATTCCCACAGCTCGGTTGCTGCAGATAACGGTTCGATAAGCGATATCACAGGCGGTAAATATCCTTTTGTTAGAAAAGACTCGGCAACCTCAGTTTCAGGAACATGAACTTGTGTAGCTAGAGAGATTGCTTTAGCTCCCTGATTGAAGCTTTTACTAAATAATTTATTTGATAATAGGTCTGTTATTTTTCGCCTCATAACCTCAATTGAGCGCTTTGATTTCTCTAAATACCCTAGTTGCAGCGCATTTTTGCTTAATTCAATATAGCGCGAGTCCGAAGCCAGGCGTTGAAACTGCTCTACAACTAATTCAGGAGCACTGGGCACAGCCACCATAGCAGGTGAATTTACAATTTCATAAGATCCGACTATTCCTTGTAACACAGCAATCCTTGCTCTTGCTTCAGTTCCTAAGAGCGTATTTCGTATCTGCAAAAGCGAACTTTTTAAACTGATTAAATTGATATCTAGTTGAAGCCTTTCATCTATAGCTAAGAAAAGTTTTTCTAGATCACTAGCTATATCAGCAAGCCAATGCAAATTGTCATAATCTTCCGGACTCGATTTTTCTTTATCAACCCAATAAGCGCGCCCATCCGTAACAATTCTTAGTTCGTCAAAAGCAGGAGATAGATAATCTAAGGATTTTTGCATGTAAGGAATTGAGTTAGTCCATCCCACACGGTCTTTTAGAGCCTGAGGTACAGAATTTTTAAACCCCTCAGGATCATAATCGAATACAACTTGATACGCTGAACGGGATATCAATTCTTCAACTATATACGGGATAAATGACCCATCCCTACACATTCCCTCACGACCGTTTTCTAGTTTCCATTTGCGCATGGGTATGTTGCCGAGATTTATAAGCACTCTATTAAAGGAGCTTGTCATTGTGATTGGATTCCCTGATAAAATTTACACATAACACCTAGCTCTGCGGGAAAACAGGAGCGCAGCGAGTGTTTTTTCCCCTGCAGCTACTTGTTATGCGATTACGATATTTCATCTTCAGTTCTGAAAACAAATATTTTTAGATGAACAGGGATTAGCAATGGGGCATCAACCACAGTAATGAACTGAAGCAAATCTTTTGATATACCCAATGCATCACTTGCGACCTTTTTAGCTGTATTCATCCCTTCTATATTTTCGTCAAACGATTTCTTATCGTGCCTCGTTCCATCTATATTCCAAGAAACTTGTTT
Source organism: Gammaproteobacteria bacterium (assembly GCA_050288105.1). Classification (GTDB taxonomy): domain Bacteria; phylum Pseudomonadota; class Gammaproteobacteria; genus JACNJF01. The sequence goes on along the minus strand of JBNKDE010000005.1, from coordinate 42,849 downwards.
GTTTTTACTTTTAAGGTACTTTTTGCGGGCCACATGAACGTGAATTTGTTTTCCATCATCAGTTCCATGTATCTCCTTACGATAGTACCAATCGCCTCGCCCTGAATGTACCCACTGTAAAAACCCAAGGCCATCTCTTGGTGGGTAAAAATCATAAATTAGTACTACTATTTCCATCGAGTTCTATTTCGCATAACAGCTGATTATTGTACACGCACAAATATTGACTTACTCAACACGCACGCATATTGACTTATGTTGCAAAATATTCTCATGACTTTCTTATTATTTTTCCTGAATCCATTATCCATTTGATTTGGGGGTATTCACCATACCATAGGCAAACCGCTTTACTTGAGCAAGCATTTTTTCGCGGGGAAACAAAACGGGCATTCAAATAACGCCTGTTGGTCGCGTAGGCGAGGAAAAACTTAGCAGATTAATGCCATAATTGATCAGTTTTTAACCATTGAAGATTTCAAGCCACGCTTGAAATCTCTGTATCTTTCTAATGACCTCCACCCTTCGGGCCAGCAGAGCTGTTCAAAATTACTCCTGGCAATTTTGTTTTTTCGCCTCTTTTTTTTGGACAGGTACGATCGCCAAGGATGGCGGAAGCGCTGGGAAAGCAGCACGCCTAAAGGGATTTAGGTGGTAGGGCGAAGCAGGGCTAGAGCCGAGGAAGCCAGAGCCGAGCTTTCCTCAGTGAAAAGGATCTTGCACGCTCGTCAAGAAGACGCTACGAAGCGCGCAAAGCTAAGGCGCGTGAAACAATTATCCGGATAGTTAGCTGTCGAAGAGATTGCTTCACTGTGTTCGCAATGACAACAGAGACTCGCAGGGCTAGGTCTTTGATTTATGACTCTCGATATGCATTCCCACGCAGAGCGTGGGAACGAGGGAAAGCGTCAATCTCAACAATCGACACCTGTTTTTTCTTATCGCGTAAAGCGCCGTATCAAACTGGATGTATCCCAACGCCCGCCACCCATTTCCTGGATCTCGGCGTAATAGTTATTGACGATTTTGGTCAGCGGCAGGTCGGCGCCGTTTTTCTGGCTTTCTTCGATGCAGATATCCAGGTCCTTGCGCATCCAGTCTACGGCGAAACCGAAATCGAATTCGTCCTTGATCATGGTTAGTCCTCGGTTTTCCATCTGCCAGGAGCCGGCTGCGCCTTTGGATATGACTTCGAGTACTTTCGCGCCATCGAGTCCCGCTCGTTGCGCAAAATTCAATCCTTCGGCGAGACCCTGCACCAGGCTGGCGATACAGATCTGGTTGACCATTTTGGTTAGCTGACCTGAACCAACTGGCCCCATCAGTTCGGCTGCTCGCGCATAGCTCATGATGACGGGTCTGGCAGCGTCGTAAGCCGTCTGTTCACCACCAATCATGACGGTTAATACACCATTTTCCGCACCCGCCTGTCCACCCGATACTGGGGCGTCAAGAAATGCCACACTTGACCTTTCAGCGATTTCACGCGCGACGTTGGCTGACGCGGTAGTATGGTCGACCACGATAGCGCCTGCTTTGGCTCCAGCCAGTACGCCGTTGTCGCCATATACGACCGACCTCAGGTCGTCATCGTTACCGACACAGATAAAAATAAAGTCAGCATCCACCGCCGCTTCTCGTGGGGTCAACGCGAAACTACCACCGTATTCCTGGCACCACTTTTCAGCTTTCGCCGTCGTGCGGTTGTAAACACAGGTTTGGTATCCGGCCTTTGCCAGGTGCCCAGCCATGGGATAGCCCATGACGCCCAGGCCTATAAATGCGACTTTGGAAGTATTCATGATTTGCTCTTTGTTTGGTTGTTTAGCGGGATTCTAACACCTGGGGTATGAGATGCGATACCAGCACAAATATGCTTCTGTTTATCATTTTGTAACAATTCGCCTTTAAGGTTAGGCCGTTTAAATAGAATACGTGTGACTGACATGATCAATGTCGAAGCAATGCTGGATAACTTTCTACCAGATTTCAGAAATCGGAAAAAGCGCCTGTATAAAACAACGGTTGCGATCCTTAAAAAAATCCTGCACCAGGATGAAATCAACCAGTTTATCGATAGCCATAAACACCTGGAAGGCTTTGAGTTCCTGGATGCCGTGCTGGATCATTTTGATTTTAAATACAGCCTGACCAACCGTGACCGCGCCAATATCCCCGCGCAGGGTCGTGTGATCATCGTCGCCAACCACCCGCTGGGTTCGCTGGATGGCCTTGCTCTGTTAAAAATGGTGTCTGAGATTCGTCCGGACGTAAAGATTGTCGCTACCACTGTGCTGAGCCAGATTCAACCATTAACCAAGCTGTTCCTCAGCGTGGATAACCTGTCCAGTAAAGCAAGTCATGTCTCCAGCCTGAAAAAAATAATGGCTGCGCTACAACAGGATCAGGCCGTGATCATGTTCCCTACCGGTGAGGTTTCGCGTATACGCCCACAGGGCGTGCGCGACGGCAAATGGAAAGCAGGCTTTGTGAACCTCGCTTATAAAACCAATGCCCCAGTACTGCCCGTGTATATCAATGGTAAAAACTCCACATTGTTTTACAGCATGTCCACGCTATACAAACCGCTTGGCACCCTGATGCTGGTAATGGAGATGTTTAATAAACAGGATCAGGAGATTGCTTTCCGGGTGGGAAAACCGATTCCGATTGAGTCCATGAAAACCCTGGATTTACCGCCCAAGAAGATTGCAAAGAGAATGCGCAAGCAGGTATATCGTCTGCCAAAGAATTTCAAAAAACCATTATTCGATACCATAGAAAATATCGTGCATCCAGCCAACCGTAAAAGCATCCGCGATGAGTTGAAACAGTCGGAGTTTATCGGTGCCACCCAGGATGGCATGCAAATCTATCTGTTCGATTACCACTCCAATTCCAGTGTCATACGTGAGATTGGTCGACTGCGTGAACTGTCGTTCCGACAGGTTCATGAGGGTACGGGAAAGGCGATCGACATCGATCAGTTTGACCGCTATTACCGACACCTGGTGCTGTGGGATGACCAGCAGCTGGAGATCGTAGGGACCTATCGAATTGGTGAAGGCATGCGTATCCTTGGACAGCATGGCGTCGAGGGGTTTTACACCAACACCCTGTTTGAACTGCAGGGCTCGATGATCGGCTACCTGGAAAAATCCATTGAACTGGGGCGGAGCTTCATACAACCGCGTTACTGGGGAAAACGTAGCCTGGATTACCTGTGGTATGGCATAGGTGCATACCTGTACAAACATCCGGAGATTGAGTACATGGTAGGCCCGGTTACGCTCAGCGCTAACTACCCCGAAGCCGCGCGCAATGAAATCATCAACTTCTACCAGCAACTGTTTGGCCACAGTAATGATCTGGTAAAACCTCGCCTGCCTTATGACTACCCGGCCTCAAGCGAATACCAGCAATTCCAGCTGGTGCGCGACGAAGCCGAATACAAAAAAGCCTATGCCCAGCTCAAGCAAAAGCTGGATGCATTAGGGGTCAGAGTACCGACGCTATTCAAGCAATACGTCGAGCTTTGCAAACCGGGCGGCTGCGAATTTCTGGGCTTTAATATCGACCCCGATTTCTCCAACTGTATCGACGCCATGATTCTGGTACACATCGATGAGATTTATCCAAAGAAGCGCGACCGTTACATCAATGTGCATGCGAGCAAGATTGAAAAGGCGGCATGATTTTGTGCAATCCCCAGTTACAAACTTACCAGGTTCAAGCTTAAACTGATCCTTAAACCACCGGCCCAATCCGCAGAATCCTTCCCTGATGCACAGGGTTGTTGCATTATTAATGCCTGACGCTTGAACGTATCGGTTTTGTCAGCTGTCAGAAGCAAAAGAATAAAATGTTTTAACGATTGGAGGATATCATGGGTAATATGATCAGCTACACCCGGCCTGACGGCCAGACTTCTAAGGCTTATCTTGCCGAACCTGCACAGGGCAGTAATGCTCCGGGTATTGTTGTGATTCAGGAGTGGTGGGGGCTCAACGACCAGATCAGGAGTGTCGCCGATGACTATGCCTCGCAGGGTTACCGCGCACTGGTGCCAGATCTGTATCGCGGCGAGATGGCACTCGAAGCGAACGAGGCCGAACATCTCATGAATGGCCTGGATTTTGCCGACGCCGCAAGCCAGGATATCCGTGGCGCCGTGCAATACCTCAAATCAAGCGGCAGTTCAAAAGTGGGGGTAACAGGTTATTGCATGGGCGGCGCACTGACGATTCTGGCTGCGGTATTCGTGCCTGAGAGCGATGCCAACGCGATATGGTACGGCTACCCGCCACTCGAGTTCGTCGACGCCGACAAGATTAAGGCACCGCTGCTCGGACACTGGGGCATCCACGATCAATTCTTCGCTATCGATGGTGTGGACGCACTGCAGGCAAAGCTCGATAAGGCCGATGTCGACTACCAGTTCCACCGCTACGATGCCAAACATGCATTCGCCAACCAGGAAGCCGACTCGAAGAACCTGCCTGTGCTCGGCTATAACCCGGAAGCAGCAAAGCTCGCCTGGGATCGTACCCTGGCATTCTTCCAGCAGCATTTGAGTTAAGCCGATAGTTTGGCGACTGATTAACTACACTCTGAGGCGGCGGAATCCTGCAGGCCCGCCGTACTCCTCGTCGCCCTGACCGATAGCGTACTGACCCTGTCGGTTTTACCGAGCCACAAATTCCAGCACAGTAGCATTGATGCAATAACGCGGCTTGCCATTGGGGCCGTCATTGAATACATGCCCCAGATGAATGCCGCTGCTGCTGGATAGCACTTCGGTGCGGTGCATTCCGTAACTGTCGTCGACCTGTTCGATGGTGGCTCCTTCAACCGGGCTGGTGAAGGATAGCCAGCCGCTACCGGAGTTGAAACGATCACGGGTATCGAACAGTGGTGCGCCGCTTAATTTATCGATAAAAACACCATCAGGGGTATGCTTGAATTCTTCATACTGGCGGCAGAAGCGACTGTCTGTTCCCTGCGCGAAAGCCACCCGGTATGCTTCGCTATCACCTAGCTTAAAATACCCTAGCGCCTTATAAAACTCCTCGGCCGACATATAACCCTGGTGACCAAAGACTTCCTTGCCATTGTCCAGAAAATAAATCGTCGGCGTGGCCCAGGTCGGGGTTTTCAGGTTAAGCCCTTTAAGCCCCGCAGCCATACGAAATGTCATCGGAATACTGCCTTGATACTTGCTGCTGACGTCCTTCTTGAATCTTTCACAGAATGGGCAATGCTCTGCTTCCAGCACCACTACCTGCTTACCCGTCAGCAATGCGCTGTTATCGACCTTTGCAGTCGCATGCTTTGTAAAGGTAACACCGGTCGCGTGATTCGGGCAGTAACCATTTGGATTCTTCACCAGGTAGTCCTGGTGATATTCCTCAGCCGGGTTAAATTTCTGCAACGGCTTGATCTCAGTGACAATGGTGCCATAGCCAGCGGCGCTTAGCAGCTTCTGATATTGGTCACGCAGTTTTAGCGCTGCCTGGTGCTGCGCCTCGTCGGTATACAGGATAATGGAACGGTACTGGGTACCAATATCATTACCCTGGCGGTTTTTCTGTGTCGGATCATGCTCCTCAAAGAAATGCTGTAACAGTGCCTCGGTGCTCAGCATTTCGCTGTTGTATTTTACCTCGACCACTTCAGCGTAATTGTTTGGGTCAAACTTGTACTCATATCTGGTGATTTCACGATAGTCAGGCTTGATCTTGCTGTCACCATCCGCATAGCCAGAAACAGCATCGATCACACCCGGCAGTGCCTGGTAGCCTTTTTCAGCACCCCAGAAGCAGCCAGAACCCAGCACGATGGTTTTCACGTGACTGCTCGCCGGCATATCAGCAGACGAATTGGATAGCGCAGCCTGCACCGGCTGCTGCACAACGAACAGGCCAACAATCAGGGCGAGGATTTTTTTCGATAACATAGGAGATTCTCCGGTATAACAGGTTTCATATAACACAGTAGAACGCCTGCTATCCAGCTAAGTTCGCGCTCACATTAAAATGTTATCTTTTTGTGATAATTGTGATAAATAGCGGATATCTTGAAAACAGCCAATGGGTTTGATTGGTAACCCAGGCGCCAGGCTAACATCAGCCTACGCCTGGGTTATTGGGAAAGGGAAAGCTACTTAATACTTATTAACCCGGCACCAATATAGGTATTGTTCAGAGTCTCAAGAAAGCTTCAGATCAAGGCACAGCTCGCAGGTAATGGTTATTCCCTTGGCAAGAGCTGTAAGGCTTCCGCTCCTGCTCACGCTCCTCACCTACGTCCGTGTAGGCGACGCGGAGCTGGAGTTTTCTTGAGACTCCTAACTTACTGGAAATATAAAAGATAGGCCGCAGCACACTGGCCCACGGACTACATTAACAGCAGTTGCTGGAGAATGACTAGGGCCTGCCCCGTGAGCGCAGCGAATGCTTTGGGTACAGCGGCCTGCTGTTGCCTTGCCGTGAACCAGTGTGCTGAGGCTGAACATTACCTATATTGGTGCCGGGTTAATAAATCAGGATCATACCACTCAGTCATGTCATCAATCATTTCACCCTTTAACAGGTAATATGGGGACTTATGATAGATATAAAAGTCATGAAAGGGGTCAGTGAGGATCTTGGTAAACCACACCAGCCCGGTCTGTACGCTGCTGATAAAAAATAGTTGCACGGTTCTGAATAACAACGCGCCGCCGCCAATGAAAAGCCACATTACCGAGGTGTTGTAAACAAAACCATTTAGCGAGCTATCAGCCTCCAACAACCCGAACAACGAGGGGTTAAAGTACAGCACTACAGGCGCGGCTATCCAGATCGACAACAGCACGACTTTCCTGCGCAGATTGTATCCAACCTTGATACTTTCCTTATACTCCTGGCTGGCCTGATTGATTTCATCGTACGCCAGTGGTTCGAAAAAGAAGTGTCCACTCTGGCGTAGCACCATGGCCAGTAGCCAGCCAATCATCACGGCTGCTACCGGATTAATGAATATCAGCACATAGCTCGCCATAAAACAGATGCAGCTGAGAAAATGTAAAAACTGATTGATGCGATTCTGATGATAGTAACGATGGTCATCCCAACGTTGCTGTTTAAGTTCCTGTGTAAAGTTCATAGCTTTGCCTCTGGTTAATAGCGTTAAAGCGAATTAAATTTTCCTTTTTTTAGTAATGCCTGGCCCATTTTAATTTCCTTACCAGAGCCGATAGCATCAGCCAGCTGGTAGCCGGATGAAGCGAATAAAATAATGGTAGAACCATGCTGGAAATAACCCATCTCCTCGCCTTTTTTATAACTCGCGTTACAGGGGATATGGTTAGGGCCCTGATAACTCAAATCGAGTGTGTCCTGCAGGCAGTGAAACTTCATACTCGCCACCAGGATAGCGGCAACCGGCACCATGACCAGGTGTTCGTTATTCTGCCCGCTGTGCAGCTCGATCACTGCGCGTTCATTTTTGCAGTAGAGTTTTTGTATACGTTTAAGCGCAATGGGATTGACATTCCAGGTATCACCAGAGATGTAGGTGACCGCGTTTACCCTGCAATCTAGCGGCGCATGGAAGCGATGGTACATACTGGACTTCAGGCGCAGGGTGACGAAAACACCGTTTTCGAGTTTACTGCAAAGTGCGGGATCCGGGATTAAATCACTCATCTCGTAAGGAAAACCTTTCGCCTGATACAGCGATTGCAGCTGTATGCGACCACAGGCCCCGACGATTGCGTCACAGGGACTTGTGACAATATCTTCGCGCGGGTCAATATCACGACTACCCGGTTTTAATTCACGGATGAAACACTCATGCAGGCTGTTGAATGTTTGCTCACGTGCTTCCTGCAGATTCAGATCGCTTGCAAACAGCTTCCACAGTGCTATAGAAAGGCGCGTAAGCATTGGACTATGCAAGCGACTGTACCAGCCCATAAACTGCGTCACCAGGCGACGCGGAATACGATTGGTGAGCAGAAAGTTAATCTGCTCCTGCTGGCTTAGATGACGAATAAAGGAAGTCACTATGGCACCTGATCAGGCGACAGAACGCGCAGTCAACGCTTCAACCAGTTCGGCACTGTCTTCACCCAGGCCCAGGTCGTTGATGAATTGCTGCATAATCGGTTCAGCCTGGTAATCTTCACTTCTTTGCAGGGCGAGTCGCTGCATACGGTCTCGCATTTCGCGATCACTGAAAAAACGCACGATCTGCTCAGCCATTTCAATACTGTTTTCTGCCAGGAATCCGCTGCTGCCGTGTTGAATGATATTCTTTGGCCCCTTGCAGTTATAGGAAATCACCGGCATGCCATATACGAAGGATTCCAGTATTACATTACCAAAGGTGTCAAAGCGACTGGGGAAGACCATAATATCCAGTCCCGCATACAGTTCGGCCAACCTTTGCTTATCCACCCAGCCCAGATATAGCGCTTCAGGAAACTTCTTTTTCAGGTCATCTAATGCCGGTCCTGAACCCGCGATCACCATGCGTATATTGGGTATCGATTGCCTGACCCTGCGGTAGATCTCTGGCAGTTGATAAATACCTTTTTCCTTACTGATACGGCTGGCAAATAACATCACTGGGGTGTCATCATCTGCATCATCAAACAGCGATGCTTTCTCAACCGCTACAGTAGAAGTATTGCGCGGCTGTGTATGATGCGCAGTCAGCAGTACCTTTTCCTGATCCAGTTGCATGTGGTGCCCTGTTAACCAGTCACGGTGATCCGAGTTAAGCACAAACACCCCGGCAAACTGCTGATAGAAAAAGCGCAGGATCCTGCGCAGACGATCTATTTCATGCTGATTCAAATCGGTGGTGTTGTGAATAAAATCCAGCCAGTCGGTGTGCATGAAAAAATACGCAGGTACATTAAACATGTGTTTGATAAACAGCGCGACAAAGGCCATCGGCCCTTCGGTTGAACAGACGATACGATCATACCCGCCAGCATAGAAAATACGCGCAATTTCCATCACGTCGGGAATACGAATTTCCTGCTCACCAAAGTTGGGCAAACTAAAACTGGTTAAAGGACGCGTCACCTGCAGATGCGGAGCTGATTCGGCGTCTGCATGACAGATCAGGAAATCTACCGGCAGATCATTTTGCTGGATATATTTCAGCTTGCCTGATAAGGAGCTGGACACACCATTCTTGTCCAGCAGGGTATCGGTCAGGTACAGCGCACGGCGTGGATGGTGACTGGCGCCAATACTGTCAGCAAAATCATTCAGAAAGCGCCGATTCTGGTATAGCAGGCGCGTACTCGCCAGCGTGGTGCCCAGTAATATCACGCCTACCAGTAACGGGAATGACAGGTTATCCAGCAGGGTTGAGAAATCGTAACAGCTGATACCAGGCTTCGATTTTTTCGAACCAAAGATGAGTTCGGTTAACTGGCTGGGTACCTCAAACTTGCGCGTCAGTTCTTCACTGGATATCGATTTTAATTTATAGCCCTGAAGACCACCTGACGATTTCTTCAGGCGCTTGATCACCAGCCGACTCAACTCGCTGAATAATTCCGGGATGGCCTCGTTAACCGTCTGGATAAAGACTTCGGTGGACTGGTGTTTGCTATCGGCAATACGCTCCAGTTGATGAATACAGAATCGGTAATCCTTTTTTATCTTCCATTTGACCAGTTTATTGGGTTTTTTTCCCTGTAAGGCGTCATGAATAAAATCGAAAAACTTTTGCGTATTTTTATGCTTCTGCATCTCCAGCAACAGGTTACTGATCAGGAAGCAGGCCATCTTGTCCGATACCTCTCCGCGATGGAACATAATACGTAACAGGCCGGGATCCTGGATATGCGTTGCCACCTGGGAGAAATAATCCAGTAGCGCAATATTCAGTTTCTGGTTTTCAGCCACGTAGCCGAAGGGGGCAATATGACCTTCACGAATTGCCTCCAGTGCCAGAGTGGATGCCTTATCGGTTTGCAGGCGCTGCTTCAGGTTAGGGACATACAGGTAACTACCAGACTGTCCGGCAAATATGCCCATATGATCATCAGAACCGCCGCTTAGAATCTTGGGACGATCCGGATCAACCCCGTAGTCATCGGGTTCCAGTTTATGCTGACGGGCATAGCTGCGTATTTTTTCAGGGGTCAGGCTTTTTACCCACTTCAGGGTTAATACCGACTGCCACTGGTCACGCTGTCCATTCACCACTTCAAAGCGTTGAAACATCACCGCAAGCTTTTCAAACAAGGTCTGGTCAATACGGTCGTTGCGCGTATAAAAATACAAAGGATGCGGCAGGATCACGGGGATGTCGCATTTATGTGCGTATTTTAGAAAGCGGTAAATATTCTCGCGCCGGTTGTTTAGCTCCACCTCCTGTTTCGGATTAAAGCCATACGCCAGTACGTGTACGAAAAGCTGGTACTCTGGAAAATGGCAGGTGAACTCGGCGCCAGTAAGCACATCCTCACCCTTTTCTTCCAGCTCCCAGCAGGATACGGCATTATTGTGGTTGGTGATCGTGATGACATCACAGCCATTCTGCTTCAGACACTTAACCAGCTTCTTTGTCTTTAGCCAGGTTTCAGGCAGACCCAGGATGCGCCCCCATAGCTCATCAGGCACATCACTGTTTTTATCATGGCAGTGCAGGTCAATCTTAAGACAGTCTTCGCGTTTGAAGCGTGTCGCCTCGCCCTGTAGGTATTCATTGAATTCCTTACTCAGCGCATTTCTAAATTCACTGACAGATTCAGTCGAGTTATGCAGGATCATAGGTCGCTCACCTCGTTACGCGCACTCAGCGAGCAGGTCGTGGCTGGCTTTACAAAACGCGCGATCCAGGGCAGGCGGGCGGCCAGCATTTCCCGTAGCATCTGACGCTTTATCGCCTTGTTGCTTAGCTGTGGACTCTGCCACCACCAGTTATCCTGCTTCATCTGCTGCGCCGCACTGACAAAGCGATCCACAACCTGGTTGAATTCTTCATCACTAAAGTTGTGACTCATAATGATACGCCCGCTACCGACCCAGCTCAGGCTCAGGCCCTCTGCCCTGAGATAAAACTGGAACATCCAGTTATAACGCGATGGCTGGGTATACAGTATGGTCCAGATGGACATCAGGTTAGCCACCCTGACGGGTAGATCGGCCTGCTGCAAACGCTGGTTTAACTGTTGCGCCCGTGCATTCCAGAGTTCGTCGGCATGCTGGTAATTTTGCTGGAACTCCGCCTGTTCAATGCGCGTGAGGAACTGATACATACAGGCCATCACATAGGGGTGTGAGTTAAAGGTACCGCGCGCGAAAGAAACATTTACCGGTTGATCCGGCTTATAACGCTTCATCAATTCATGCGTACCACACACTACGCCTATCGGTAGCCCGCCGCCCAGCGTCTTACCATAGGTCACCAGGTCAGCCTGCACCCCGAAATATTCCTGAGCGCCCCGATAACCCAGGCGAAATCCGGTAAACACTTCATCAAAAATCAATACGATGGAGCGCTGTATGCAGACTTCGCTTAACTGCTTTAGCCATCGACTATAAGCCGCGCGATCAAAGTTTGCGCTACGTTCGCTATTTACCAGGGAGGCGTCACTGGAAGCATCCGAATTAGGATGCAAAGCCTGTAATGGATTGACCAGCACGCAGGCGATATCGTTGCGTGTGCGCAGCACTTTTAATGTCGCGGCACTCATATCCTGTAGCGTGTACACATCATGCGTCGCACGCTGATTACCGACGCCCGGTTGCACACCATCCCACCAGCCATGGTAAGCACCACACAACCTGACCAGATGGGTTTTGCCCGTGTGATAGCGCGCCAGACGCACGGCCTGCATCACCGCTTCGGTTCCCGACATGTGGAACGACACTTCATCCAGCCCGGATATCTGTTTTAGCCTTTTTACGTTTTCTTTTATGATCGGATGATAGGCCCCCAGCACTGGCCCCATATCCTTAACCATTTCCCATCCATCCTGCATGCACTGCTTATAAAAATCATAACCAAATACATTGACCCCATAAGAGCCGGTCAGGTCATAGCTCCAGTTGCCGTCCATATCCCTAACCTGAACACCTTGTGATTCTTCTACCGTATTGGGCAGTGTAAGCAGGCTGGCCAGTTGTTTACGAAAAGGAAAAGGAACGCGGTAAAGATTGGTAAAAGATACATCCGAGATGCTGTCTGCAACAGCATGATTAAACGCTATGCCTTTGGCCATGCGCTGATTGAAATCCTGTTTAAGTCTTAACATGGCCTGGCGTCGTTGCTGACTAACCGGGCCAGGCGCACCATCGCTACAAAAAAACTGTGCTTCGTCGTATTCGAAGTAAGGAATCAGGCGCGCGACACGACGCGACATTTTCGAATGTCCGCGTAGTGAGGGGTGCTTGGCTCTGGAAAGCCTTAATCTAATCCAGAGTTTATAAAGCAGATAGGATATGAACAGCAGAAGGGTTACATTCTGTAGGTTAACTTCAGGCATACTTGATGACCAGACTATAGTTTGCGCGAAGCTAACACGCGAAAATGACAGTTTGGTTTCAAAACTCAGAATGGCTGGTTTTTTATGGGGTCTGTTAACAGTGACATTTACACAAGGCTAAAACACAGTTCATGCCGAGGACGCCTGGATGGCAGCAGCTGTTATGGCGAATCAGGAAGCCAGAGCCGAGCTTGCGACGCGGCAATCACCTGCTAGAGGGATTCATTGAGGTTAAAGATCGTCGAATTCAAGCGGCCTTGTTATCGACTTAAACTTCAGCTTTCAGGGCGTTATTCGATCAGGTCATATTACGCGGGATCAGCTCTTCTAACAGCGCTTTCATCGGATGTGATTTACGATAGATAAAATAAATCTCGCGCTGGAAAACGGGCACGCCGGTAACTTCAAAAAGTACACCCTGGTCGAGCAAGGCCTGCACCTGCGGCCTGGCCAGGTAACACAGGCCACCTGAGGCCAGTATGTAGTCCAGCGCCATGCTGGAAAAGTTAAAGCTGATCTGCGGGGTTAACACATCACCCAGCATTAACTGGTGCTGATCGGAAAACACACTGCCCCAGTCCACATAGCAGTAAGTCTTGCCTTCCACCTGTGAAATGTCACAGGATTCGCTACTCACGAGCAATAATTCCAGCACGCCAATCTCGTGTGACACTATCCCGTTGTGGTAAGGCGCATCAAACACCAGTGCCGCATCCAGTTGCTCGGCAATAACCGACTGCGCCAGCAACGGAGCGGAGGCAGCCTGAACCTGGAATAGCAGGCCCGGGGTTTGTTCACGGCACTGGATTACCCATCTCTGTACAAGTATCGGCCATAAATCATAAGCAGTGCCGATGCTGACGAGTTTTTGATTCTCTTCGGTAACGAAATTGATTTCATTTTTGGTCTTCTCCCACTGCTTCACAATAAGCTCAGCGCTATTGGCCAGCTTACGACCTGCAGTGGTCAGTTCAATATGGTTCCGTTTGCGAATAAACAGGCTACTTCCCAGGGTATCCTCGAGTAACTTGATGCGCGCACTTACCGCTGACTGTGTCAGAAAAACCCGATCCGCAGCCTTGCCAAAATGCTTCAGTTTAGCGACTTCCAGAAAGGTTTTTAACAGGTCGATATTCATTCCGATTCACAAAAAACCATAATGGTCAGGATTATGACATTTTGTTGGATATTTAATAGTTCTATCTTTTAAATACGCATGCTACTTCTGACGTCAGGGTTGCAACACATTCTTTTACGGAGAAACTTAATGAAACCCCTATCTTTACTGATAAGCGCCGCTACCTTGATTACGGCTACTTTTTTAGCCACGCCAGCTTTCGCGGTCACTCAACAGGAGGCTGAAGAAGCCTGCCTGAACAAAGCTGATGAAATGCAGATTGCTGATGATAAATACGACGACTTTGTACAGGAGTGTATTGCGCAAATGGCTCCTACAGAGTAGTAACCCTCTGCGTTATTTACTGTAACCCAGGGTATCAGACAGTCGGTCAAAGCAAATCATGGTTTGCTGGACTGGCTGCCTGGTAACCTGTTCTCATCCAGCTATCCCCCCATACTTTTCCTGTTATTTTACAAAAAACTGCTTTTTTGCCTGGCTAAATCGCTAAATTTTATTCCTGTCGCCGCTTCGAAATAGACCAACCCTCAACCAGATGGTACAATTTTCCCACGTTTTTCGGGAATCACGTGCATTTAATTGATTTATAAATCCGATGAATCAACCAACTACCCATATCAGTAACAACCCTGCAGATCATGAAAGCACACTGCGCGAACATGGTGTCTACCCCACTGTACAGAGAATGGCGATCGCTAAAATCCTGTTTGCAAAACACCAGCACATTACCGCAGACCAGTTACATACTGAATTAAAGAAAAAGGGTTTCCTGGTTTCAAAAGCGACGGTTTACAACACATTGTCGTTATTTGTAGCAAGCGGGCTTTTGTTTGAAATCTTTATCGATCCCAATAGCGTTTATTACGACTCTAACATTAGCCATCATCACCACTTTTATAATATCGATACTGGCGATCTGATTGATATTGCAGAAGACCTGGCGCCTCGCTTCGATACCGCACAGCTACCTGAAGGCACTCAGTTTGACGATGTTGATATCGTCATCCGTATCAAAAATCGGCAACCCAGCTGATTTTAATCTCCCCCTGTAACAAACACTATTTATCTACAACATTGTTCACCTGATTTTCTTGATCCAGGTCATGTGTTTAGATTTAGACTAATTCTAAACTTACCCGCAGTTAAATAATGGTTATTGGGGCCAAGCCTGCCCTTAATGCCAATTATTCCCTAATTTTCAGGATAGATTTATTGACATCACAACACTTCGAGACTTTTCTCCCTTAACTTATCTATAGGTATTTCATATGAAAATTAAATACGTAACACCGCTATTAACGGGAGCAGTACTCTGCTCAACCCTGGCTTATGCTGAGGAGCCTATCAAGCCCATTCAACCCGTGCAGAATATCAACCTGGCCCAGGTAGAATTAGGAAAAAAATTGTATTTTGATCCGCGGCTCTCCAAATCTGGTTTCATCTCCTGTAACTCCTGTCATAACCTGAGTATGGGCGGTACCGATAACCTGAAAACCTCTATCGGTGATCATTGGCAACAGGGACCTATCAATGCACCCACGGTACTCAACTCAAGCCTGAACCTTGCCCAGTTCTGGGATGGACGCGCCGCAGATCTAAAAGCACAGGCAGGCGGACCTATTGCTAACCCGGGTGAGATGGCATCCACACACAGCCTCGCCATTCATGTACTGCAATCGATTCCAGCTTATGTCACCGAATTCAAGCTCGTATTCGGTCAGGACAAGATCGATATCGACATGGTTACCCAGGCAATCGCCGAATTCGAAAAAACCCTGGTAACCCCAAATTCACGCTTCGACCAGTATCTGCTAGGTAATAATGATGCGATTTCGGCAACCGAGAAAGCCGGTTATAAACTGTTCAAGGAAAGCGGTTGTATCGCCTGCCATAATGGCGAAGCGGTTGGTGGAAACTCGTTCCAGAAAATGGGGGTTGTTGCTGCCTATAAAGCAAAAAGCCCTGCCGAAGGTTTGAGTGCGGTAACCGGGAAAGATGCTGATCGCTTCAAATTTAAGGTTCCAACACTACGCAATGTAGAATTGACCTATCCCTATTTTCACGATGGAGAAGCTGAAACACTAACCGAAGCCGTTGACCTCATGGGACGCTTGCAGTTGGGCAAAAAATTCACTGCCGAACAGAATGCTCAAATTGTCGCCTTCCTGAAAACACTCACAGGTGACCAACCTTCGTTCCTGATACCGGTTCTGCCAGCATCCACTGATAAAACACCCCAGCCAGAACCCTTCTAATTAACAGTAAAAATCACAGCTGTTAAGTCTCCTCCCCTGCATGACACGGCATGCAGGGGATTTTTTGCACATTACGCACCCATTTAAAAATGACTCAGGCAATCCTGCGCAGCGCTTTCAAAGTTAACACTGCGCTACCCCGATGAATGACAAACTCAGATTGATCCTTGGTTATTTAATCGCCACATATTATCATCCGCGCTCCCTTTTCAATTTCACCAGTGAATATAGTAAAAATGCCCGAAACCAACCCAGATTCCAGAGAATTTGTCCTTAAGGCGAGCTGCCATGCAACCCGCGGCATAGTCGCTGGAGTGACCAGTTATCTCAGCTCAAGGTCCTGTTACCTGTCAGAGTTAAATCAGTTTGATGATGAAAACACCGGGCAGTTTTTTATGCGTGCGGTGTGCCGCATCGAGAGTGACGAGCATTCCATAGACAGTATCAGGCAGGAGTTTGCAGAGGTGGCCAAGGAATTTGGCATGCAATGGCAAATCTACGATAGAGCCTCACTGAGTAAGGTTTTAATCATGGTAAGTAAATTTGACCACTGTCTGGATGACCTGCTGTATCGTCTGCACAAGGGTGAGCTGCCGATGGAAATCACCGCAGTGGTTTCTAACCACAAAGATTTACGTCCCATGGTTGAGCGCGAAGGCATTCGATTCGTTTACCTGCCGGTGACCAGGGATAACAAGCGCGACCAGGAAAACGCGCTGTTGGAAATAATCGAAGAAACTGAAACCGATCTGGTAGTACTGGCGCGCTATATGCAGATTTTGTCGGATAACCTGTGCAAACAGCTCAGCGGCAAAGCAATTAATATTCATCATTCTTTCCTGCCCGGCTTTAAAGGCGCCAGACCCTATCACCAGGCTTACGAGCGTGGTGTCAAACTGATTGGAGCAACCGCGCATTATGTCACCCCGGATCTGGATGAAGGCCCCATCATCGAGCAATCCGTACAACAGGTGGACCATACCTATAGCCCGGACATGCTGGTCGCAATCGGTCGCGATACCGAGACCGTCGCACTGGCCAGGGCGGTGCGCCTGCATATTGAGCACCGCGTTTTTCTGGATGGCAATAAAACGGTCATATTCAAATAAAACGACCTGAATTAATCAAATAATTTTGATTCAATCCCTTTCATGGAAGCTCTGAATAATTCGCCTGAATTAACCAGAGCTTCCTTAGATACACGCTAAAGAGCATTCATTTCAACTTAACCTAAGTCAATGTAAATTCCTGAGTTGCTGTTTTAATGGTAGTAACTTTATTATTCATCAGGAATAACGTTGCACCTGATAGCGAGACTTTTCTGTGTAACGCTCATTTTGTTGTTCGCAACATCAGGTTACGCTGTTGCCCAGCAAGCTGTCATAAAATCAGCCAGTGAGCTGGACTACCCCCCCTTTTCAGTTACCCAAAAAAACGGCAGCGCCGATGGTTTTTCAGTCGAGTTGATGCGCGCAGCATTGCAACGGATGGGCAGAGATGCCAGCTTCGAAGTGGCTCCCTGGTACGAGATCAAATCCAGACTCGCTGCAGGAGAACTGGATGCCCTGCCACTGGTAGATAAAACCCCTGAAAGCAAACTGCTGTTTGACTTTACTTCGCCCTATCTGACCCTTTACGGAGCGGTATTTGTGCATCAGGACAACACGGATATCCATCAGCTGTCCGACCTGGAACATAAACGGGTTGGCGTGATGAAATCCGACAGCGCCGAAGAATTCATGGCTGGTAGCCAGGTGAACGCCCAGCTCGTCAGGTATAAGGATTATACCGAAGCATTTTTAGCGCTAGCTGAGCAGAGTCTGGATGCCGTAGTAGTGCAAAGACTGGTCGGCCTTAAGCTGATTAAATCACTCGATCTCGACAATATAAAAATAGCCATAAACCCATTAACATCCTTCCGACAACAATTCTGTTTTGCAGTCACCCGAGGTAACCGGGAGCTGCTTAATATGCTGGAAGAGGGACTGACCGTGACCATCGCCGATGGCACCTATGATCAGTTACGTGAAAAGTGGATGAGTATCCTGGACCGGGAGAATTTGCATGCCAGCTTTTTCTTTCGCGTCATCGTTTCGGTTCTGGGCCTTCTCACTTTCCTGGTTATTGCCTTTATCCTTATTCGCGAGAAAAAACTGGTACAAGCCACGCTGAATACACTTACCGAGCAGAATGCGATTCTTGCAGCTATCCCCGACATGTTATTTGAAGTCGACGAAGAGGGACGATTCCTGCGTGTCTGGACCATCGACGAAAGCGAGCTGGCGGTTCAAAAAGAGGAGCTGATTGGTCAGAAAATAGATCAGATTATGCCAGAAGAAGAGGCGCGCAAAACCATGCAGGCCTTGCAGGATGCGAGTAACGAGGGCGTTTCCAGAGGGCAACAGATCAGGATTCCGAGCGACCATGGCGAACACTGGTTTGAGATTTCTGTGGCACGGAAATCCGCTCATGATGCTCATCAGAACCGCTATATTATCCTGTCGCGAAACATCTCGGACAGAAAGCTCAACGAAGACCAACTCAGCATTTCTGCCAATGTTTTCAAGCATGCACGCGAAGGCATCATTATCACCGACGCCGACGGCACCATACTTAATATCAATGATTCATTTACTCATGTTACCGGCTATACCCGCCGCGAAACTTTAGGTAAAAAACCGAGTTTTCTCGCTTCCGGACACCACACCCCAGGTTTCTATTCAGCCATGTGGCAGGAATTAAATCGCAAGGGCCACTGGTATGGAGAAATTACCAATAAGCGTAAAAATGGAGAAATATATATTCAGTTTCTTTCAATTACGACATCTTATGATACTAACGGTAATGTGAAGAACTACGTGGGTATTTTTTCGGATATTACCAAGCAAAAAGAGAACCAGAAGAAACTGGAACATATCGCTCACTATGATGCGCTGACCCAGTTACCGAACCGGGTATTGCTGGGGGATCGACTCAACCAGCTCATGATCCAGAGTGTCAGACGGAAACAATACCTTGCGGTCGTGTTTCTAGACCTGGATGGCTTCAAGGAAGTGAATGATCAATTCGGGCATCAAACCGGTGATATTTTACTCAGCACAATGGCCAAACGACTCAATAGTTCGTTAAGGGAAGGAGATACTATCGCCAGGATAGGAGGCGACGAATTCATTGCCGTTTTAAGTGATCTGGAACACATAGACGATAGCCTGCCCTATCTGACTCGCCTGCTTCATGCTGCTTCCACGCCCGTCATTATCCAGAAGCATGAAATTCAGCTCTCAGCCAGTCTCGGCGTTGCGTTTTACTTCGCTGATAAAAATATCGATGCAGACCTGTTGATTCGACAGGCAGACCAGGCCATGTATCAGGCCAAGCTAGCCGGTAAAAACCAGTACCACCTGTTTGATAGCGACAAGGATCAGATTATTCGTGAAAAATATGAAGACCTGGAAAGTATCAGCCTCGCATTGGAAGAAGATCAATTCACCCTCTACTATCAACCCAAGGTCCATATGCGCAGTGGTGAAATCATCGGCCTGGAAGCGCTGATACGCTGGCACCATCCTAAAAAGGGCCTGCTACTGCCGGGCGAATTTCTTTCTGTTGTTGAAGGTAACCCGCTTGCCATCAAGCTGGGCGAGTGGGTACTGGAAAATGTCCTGCTACAGATTGAGCAATGGCGAAACCAGGGATACGAAGCCAGGGTGAGTGTCAATATCAGTGCAAACCACCTGCTACAGCAGGATTTTACCCGCCGCCTGCATGAAATGATTTCGCAACATCCAACAATACACGCAGGGCAGCTTGAAATTGAGATCCTGGAGACTAACGCGCTGGAAGATATCAACTATGTTTCAAATATAATCAAGGAGTGTCGCGATATCGGAATCCAGTTTGCGCTGGATGACTTTGGCACTGGGTATTCGTCTTTAAGCTATTTAAAACGCCTGCCCGTCACCACACTCAAAGTTGATCGTAGTTTTGTGCGCGACATCTTGTTCGACCCTGACGATCTTTCTATCCTGGAAGGCATCATCAGTATGGCTTCTGCATTTAAATTAGAGGTTATTTCCGAAGGGGTTGAGTCAATTGAACAGGGACGCTTACTGCTGCAGCTAGGCTGCGAATATGCACAGGGTTTCTGCATTGCTCGCCCCATGCCCCCTGAAAAAATAATCAACTGGATGCAAAACTATCAACCCGACCCCAAATGGCAACAACAATCCGCTGTAAACAAAGACGATATTCCACTTCTAATTGCAGGTATAGAACATAATGCCTGGATCAGGCAGGTAATGGAGTATCTTGATGGCAGGGTGTCAGTACCGGCAGAACTTGATCAACACCAATGCCGTTTTGGACGCTGGCTGGATGGAGAAGGCCGGAAACACTATCAACATAATTCAAATTTTGAACAGGTCATCATTCTACACAGGAAAATTCATAAACTGGCAACACAACTGGTTAAGGGAAATTCTGACACCAGAAGCCGCGCCCAGGAAACACGAAAGTTATCGCAATACAAAAGTGACTTAATTGAAAAATTAAATCAGATACTGGATATCAACAATTAACGCCCGCCACAGCCTCAGTTAAAACCTTTACACAATCCTGTTGAATCTTTAAATCGCTTAGCGCGTCTGCGCGGGTCACGCCCTGGTTAATCAGCACGATCGGCAACCCCAGCTCATGCGCACGCCGTACAAAACGAAACCCTGAGTAAACCATCAGGGAAGAACCGACGACCAGTATCGCATCTGACTGATGCAGGCTATCAAAACAACGCATAACACGGGACTTAGGTACATTCTCCCCGTAGAAAACCACATCCGGTTTGAGTACTCCCTGACAGTGTTCGCAGTGCATTATTTTGATCTGAGTAAAATCCAGCGAATCGAGTTTTGTATCACCATCCGGCGCCATCTCAGCGCGCAAATTATCTAACTGCGGGTTCGCCTGTCGCATGAATGCCTGCAATTGATCACGTGCAGAAACCGCACCACATTGTAGACAGATCACCCTGTCCAGACTGCCATGCAGGTCCACCACGTTGGTACTGCCTGCGCGCTGATGCAGGCGGTCGACATTCTGAGTAATGATGAGCGAAACCTTAGCTGTGGATTCGAGTGTGGACAATGCATAGTGGGCGGCATTAGGTTCAGCGCGTCTGAACTTTTCCCATCCCACGACAGAGCGCGCCCAGTAGCGCTGTCTGGCGCGATGATCAGACCTGAATTCCTGCAACTGCATCGGTTGGCTATGTTTCCAGTTTCCTGCAGTATCCCGATAATCTGGAATGCCGGATGCAGTGCTGATGCCAGCACCGGTTAATACCAGAATACGCTGGTGAGATTTAATAAATTCAGCTAAATCAAAGTTCATCACTTCTGGCATTCAACAACGGAGAGTTAAAGACAAAACCGGCTCAACGGTCAATTAACCTTAAACCATAACAGACCTGCGAGGAAAGCCTTGCAGGATATTTATAGCATGCTGCGTTAATCATAGGGTTGGCTTAAAATAGCGCGTCCTCTGATCACTCAGAGATGAATTATTCAGCGCTTGTTAAAATACTACTCAATTTTTCTTCAGAAGCATCTAGACTAAATAACTTAACCCGGTAGTGCGTTACCTTAGCGGTTAATGCCAGGTGTGATACAGAGATTACATAAAATAAGAAAATAAAATCATAAAGGACTCAATTTTTGGATGTAGATTATAACTATGGGCTGGTCATACTATCGCTGCTGCTGGCGATAGCAGCGTCCTACGCAGGCTTGTCCATTGCATCGCGTATTCCGCATGTAGAGCGTCGTGTGATCTGGTTGTGGATAGTAGGCGGGGCCATATCGTTGGGCCTGGCCATCTGGTCTATGCATTTTGTCGGCATGCTCGCCTTTCATATCGATATCCCTTTAGCGTATGACATTCCTTTGACAGGCCTGTCCATGTTGTATGCGATCGCTGCAACCACTATCGCCATGTTTGTTGTAGGTTCAGGGTTTCGCAATATTTACACATTATCGCTGGCTACCTTTTTTATGGGGTCTGGCATAGCCGCAATGCATTACACCGGCATGGACGCGCTCAAAATCCTGCCCGCCATCATCTATAAGCCCTACCTCTTCAACCTGTCGCTGATGATCGCCTATTTCGCCTCATTCATCGCCATGCGACTGTTTTTTTCCCAGGTGGATGTGGCTTCCAGATCTTTCCAGTTATATGACCCCAAACGCCTGCTGGCTGCAATAGTCATGGGCTTTGCCATCGCGGGTATGCACTATACAGCGATGGCAGCCGCCATCTTTCCTGCAGATGCAATCTGTGCTGCAGTCGAGCATGGCCTGGATTCAGGCATCATGTCACTACTCACTGTGCTGGGTGTCATTCTGATTATATTGACCACCCTGCTGGTACTGCTACTCGACACCAAATACACCGATAATAAACAGCTGCAGGAAAGCGAGAAGCGTTTCCGCCAGGTACTCAACAGTGCGCCTCAGGGTATGATGGTGATTGATCAGCAAGGAAACATCGAACAGGTCAACCGTAGTATGCTGAAGCTATCTGGCTACCGTTATCGAGAGTTAATGGGACAACCTGTTGAAAAACTGGTGCCAGACAATTCGCGTCAGCAGCATATCGAGATGCGCTCTGATTTTTTCGACCGAGCTGAATCACGCGTCAATTTGACTGGCCCTGATATTTTTGCACAACGCAAGGATGGCTCCTGCTTTCCGGTCGAGATCACTCTGACCCCAATGTATATAGACGCAACCCGGTACATTCTGGCAACAGTAACCGATATCAGCGATAGGCAGGTACTGGAGCGGGAACTGGCGTATCGTCAAAGGGAATTGCTGGAGGCCAACCAGCGCATCGTGATTGCGACAGACTCCGCCGAAATCGGGATCTGGGAATATAATCTGATCGACAGAACACTGTTCTGGGATGACTGGATGTATCGAATTCATGACCTGCCCCAAACCGCTCAAAGTATCACTTATCATGACTGGAAAAAAACCCTGCATCCAGAGGACGTCGAATTTATTCAAAACGAGATACAACTGGCTTCCCGAGGTGACAAGGTACTCGATATCCAGTATCGAATAATCAAACAGGACGACCAGATCGCCTGGATTAAGGCCAATGGCACCCTGCTCAACAATAATGCAGGACAACCGGAACGTATGATTGGAATCACCCAGGACATTACGCACAAAATACTCAATGAAGAACTGATCTGGCGCCAGGCCAACTTTGACCCGTTGACCTTACTACCCAACAGAAAGTTATTCCATGAGCTGCTGGAGCAGGAAATCAAGGAAGCGCATCGAGAGCAGGATAACCTCTGGGTACTATTCCTCGACCTGGATGGGTTTAAGGAAATCAATGATACGCTGGGACATCATGCAGGCGACGAACTACTGGTGAAGGTAGCACAAAGAATTCAGCATTGCGTACGCGAAGCAGATGTAGTCGCGCGTCTTGGCGGGGATGAATTTGTCGTCATTATCTCGCACTGCGACGACCTCAGTCAGGTTGACAAAGTTGCCAGCAAATTGATCCAGACGATTGCTGAAAGCTATGCCCTGGAACCGGGTGTAGTACATATTTCTACCAGTATCGGCATAGCGAATTATCCCAACGATGCCAGTAATGCGAATGACCTGCTGATGTTTGCAGACCAGTCCATGTACGTTTCCAAACAGAGCGGAAAAAATCGTATCTCCTACTTCACGCCCGAGTTTCAGGAGTCAGCTTTGAAGCGCCTGCAGATCAGCGCCATGCTACATCAGGCCATTGCGCAATCGCAGTTTGAACTGTATTACCAGCCCATTATCGATCTACAGACTGGCAATATACATAAAGCTGAAGCCCTGATTCGATGGAACCACCCTGAAAAAGGCCAGATAAATCCCGATGGATTTATCCCGATAGCTGAAGAATCCGAGATCATACTCGATCTGGGTGAGTGGATATTTGAGCAGGCTTTTCGACAGTTACAATCCTGGCTACCCAAACTTCACCCCAGCTTTCAACTCAGCATCAATATGTCGCCTAACCAGATCAAGGTGGCTTCTTCCAGGTATGCTGACTGGACTGAAAAACTGGTTCAATATGACTTAAAAGGAGAACATATCGTCATTGAAATCACTGAAGGCCTGTTGCTAAAAAGCGATCAAATCGTTAATCAAAAGCTAACGCATTATCGAGATCACGGGGTGCAGATTGCGATTGATGACTTTGGTACTGGCTACTCATCGCTAGCCTACCTGAAAGACTTTAATATTGACTACCTCAAGATTGACCGCTCCTTTACCTCAAGCCTGAAGCCCGGTTCCAGTGAACATGCCCTGTCAGAAACCATTGTTGTGATGGCGCATAAACTCGGCCTTAAGGTGATTGCAGAAGGCATAGAAACCCCGCAGCAGCTGGCAATGCTGCAACAAATGCATTGCGATTATGGACAGGGCTACCTGATTTCCAGACCTTTACCAGCCAGTGAGTTTGAACAGATTTACATTGATACTTAAGCTGAAAAGCAGTAAAACCGTGGCAAGATTTATCAAAACCTGCTGACCTGATCACTCAGACTACAAAGCTGATCCAGCTCTGCTATTCTTATCAATCCAGAGATATTAAAAATAAAAACAGATGTCGAATATTGAATCACTGCTTTCTCGAGTCAAAGAGCTACCCGCACTGCCCCAGATATACACCAGAGTCACCACGCTACTGGATGATGTAAACGCCAGTGCCAACAAGATCGGTGAGGTGGTCCAGACCGAGCCCTCCATCGCCTCCAGAATTTTGCGTATGGTCAATAGCGCCTATTACGGGCTACCTTATTCGGTCACTTCAATCCCGCAAACCATCACCCTGATTGGGCGAGACCGTCTGAAAGACATCCTGATAGGAACCCTGCTGGCTGGATTATTCAAGAACATTGAGAATGAAAATTTCTCTATGGATACGTTCTGGAAACACAGTATCAAAACGGCCATCATCGCGCGTCATATCGCTATGCAAAGCGCCCACGTACTAGACCATGAAGCCCTGTTTACCGCAGGTCTGCTACACGATATCGGAAGACTGGTCATCGCCGGGCAATTACAGGAAGAACAGGCACAGATTGAGGCAATCACGACAGAGGGAGGTCTCGATATCATTGAAGCCGAAATCACCGTACTGGGGTTTGACCATACCGACCTGAGCAAAGCACTACTGCAAAAATGGCGCTTACCTGATTTACTGGTCAGTGCCGTTAAAAACCACCATGAAACCGACCATTTCGGCCCTTTTGCAGACACCAATTGCATCGTGTACCTGGCCAATCACCTGAGTAATGGCTCGCCTCCAGCCGAAGAGGAAGATCTACTCCCGATACTGGATAAGATAACCAACTGGGAGCAGGCTAAATGCCCGGTTGACCAGATTCTGATCGCCTGGAACCTGGCTCAGGACCAGGCCTATGACGTGATGCTTTCGTTCGGAATGACCCACTAGATAGCAATCGAGGGTATACTCCAGTCACTCCGCAATAAAAACTGAAAAGCTTAACGCCAGCGATGGCCATTTATATGCCAGGGCGTCGAAATCATCAGGAGACTAAACGGTATGCAACCACTGTACAGTAGAGTAATTCTTGAGCGTTTAAAACGCTCTCTACTGGTTGTGGCGGTTGTCATTTTTTGCATTCTGGCGGTTTCAACTGCCTCCCTGATCTACAACAATCGCACTACTCAAATTGCTGAAACCGGCAAGTCGCTGAAGGATATGTCTGTCATCCTGAGCAAGGAATCTGACGCAACGCTAACCCTGGCCGCTACTATTCTGGATGAACTGGCCTCTCATTTGACACTAGATGAAAACCTCCAGTTTGAGAATATTGAAAGTATCCATCACAGCCTGCAAAGCTACCGCAGTTTTATCAACGAACAGGCAGGCACATCCAGTTTTTCTCATCTATTCCTGGTGGGAGCCGATGGCTACAATGTAACCAATAGCGTGTCTTTCCCGTCAAAAAGAGTGCTAACTACAGATAGAGAGTACTTCAGCTATCATCGAGACAACCCCGGAAAGCTTTTGCATATCTCCCAGCCCAAATACTCCAAAGTAACCGGAGAACGCGTCATCTATCTCACACGCAGGGTATCAGATAAAAACGGACAATTTGCTGGCCTGCTGGGTATACAGTTAAAGCTTTCTCATTTTAACCAGATTTATCAGCAGCTAGACCTTCCAGCGGGAGGCACAGTCACCGTTATTCGCAGCGATGGTGTCGGTATCTACCGCTATCCGTTAATCGATTCATTTTTAAACATATCCATCAAGGACAACATCTACTTCAAGCAGATGCTAAATCAGCAAAGTGGGTATTTGAAAACGCCTGCCGCTCCCTATGATGGCTATGACCGGCTGGTTGGTTATAAGCTCAGCGAGAAATACCCCATTGTCAACATCATCTCTATCACTGAAGATGAGGCACTGGCGCGCTGGTATGATAACACCATCAAGACCTTGCTCATTTCCGGGTTTGCAACGCTGACGCTGATCGTGATGGTATATTTCACCTACCAGCAGCTTGGGTTTCTGGATAAGGCAATTCATCTTTCCAACCACGACCCACTCACCTCACTGTGGAACCGAAGGGCATTTGACGAACACCTGGAAGAAGAATGGCGTCGGGTAAGGCGCAGAAATGGTGACATCTCCCTGTTATTTATCGATATTGATTACTTTAAAAAATACAATGATCATTACGGACACAGCAAAGGCGATACCTGCCTGGTCAGAATTGCACGCGCGCTCAGTCAGTTTGCGGAACGCAGCGGGGAAATGGCTTCACGCTATGGTGGAGAAGAATTTATCGTCCTGTTACCTGATTCCGATGTCGAGACCGCCTGTAAAACTGCGCACAGGATTCAGCAGGCAATACAGCATCTGAAGATCCCGCACCAAAACTCCGCTGTTTCTGATCAGGTCACATTGAGCATCGGACTGGCCTCGGTAAAACCCGCTGAAGGCATAGAGCCGAGTACTCTGTTACACCGCGCAGATGACGCCTTATATAGCGCCAAGGAAGAAGGACGCAACCGCATATGCGTCTATACAGAAAAAGAGCCCAGCTCGGAACAGCAGGCCATACGCTCAAATTGAGCGTCGCGCTAACACCCGCGCATCGTTTTAATCTTCCCTGCTCAAATCAGGTCGTGTGAACGCGAACAGGATCAATGAACTGATCGCACCCAGCGTATCAGAAAGCATATCCTTCTGCGCATCCCAGATATCGCCCTGCGAACCCAGGAACTCGACCCCGGCATCACCGCCTTCCACTACCGCATACCACCACTCAATGATTTCATACGCAGCGGCCACACTCATGATAAAGAACAGACCGAACACACTGGCCAGCCAGAAACCGCAATACTTTTTCCGCAGCAGCCATTCCGCCATGCCGAAGGCATAAAACCCGATAACGAAATGTCCGATGCGATCAAAGTGATTGCGTTCAGAACCGATTAAATCGCTGAACCACTGAAACGGCACATTGGCAAAGGTATAGTGCCCACCGACCGTATGCCAGAAGATCCAGATCGCCATCAGCGCGTAGGCCAGATTGCTGAAACGAAACAGCCTGTAGCTAAACACGAGGCCCAGAAAGATTGCAACCACAGGTACCACCTCTGCAATCCAGACGTCCCTGGAAACCGGGTTGATACCCAGCACAATAAAAAACACAACGTAAACCGCCGCCAGCGAATGAGGAAAGTATTGACGTATCAAGAGCGTATCCGGTTAAAAATGTGGGGGTACTTTAACCCAGTACGGATAACCAGCCAAGACCCGCCTCGGTAGTTGTGCGTGGCCGGTATTCAGCCCCTATTGGCTGCTGATAGCCAAGTGCCTGTAACTGCTGCATCAGGTAACGATAATCCAGCTCGCCGCCATCCGGTTCGGCGCGATCAGGTACCGAAGCAATCTGGATATGCCCGACAACAGGCATTATTTGTCGCAGGCTGCGCGTAATATCGCCCTGCATAATCTGCAGGTGATAGCAGTCGAACATCATTCGAAGGTTGGGCGCGCCCAGCTGATCAATAATCTGCACTGCCTGCTGACTACTGGTTAAAAAATAGCCCGGCACGTCGATATTATTGATGGGCTCGATCAGTATGTTTATCCCGCTGCTTCCTGCAAGATTGCAGGCATAGCGCAGGTTTTCGATAAAGGTACGCTGAGCAGCATCGCCCTGGGCAATTCCTGCCATCACGTGAATATTGTTAGCCTGTATCTGCCGAGCATATTGCACAGCCTGATCGATGGCAGCACGTGCTGCATCCTCTCTGCCCGGTAATGCGCTTAAGCCAAATTCACCCTGACCGGAGTCACCACGAGCAGTATTCAAACTGAGCATGCTCAGGCCGGTTTCTGACAATGCCTGCTTCACCTGGATGGCAGGCGTGTCATACGGCCAGTGGCATTCAACCGCAGAAAACCCGGCCAGTTTGGCCGCTCGAATGGCAACGGGCAAACTGAGTTCGGTCCATAACATGCCCAGATTTGCAGAAAATTTCATGACGCGCGCGACTGATTGTTTAATTTATCCCTGCATAATATTTTATCCTTCGCCGGGATAACAGCGTATAGTGCGGCTTATTCAATCAACAACGATGATTCATGAAACTGTTAATTCGCAATCTCTCTCGCAGCACCACCGAGGCTGAAGTTAAATCCCTGTTCCAGACCTATGGCAAGGTTCAATCCTGTACCCTGGTGATGGATAGCAAAACCGGCCTCTCCAAGAGGTTTGGCTTTGTTGAAATGCCCAACCCCGGTGAAGCCAAAGCAGCGATGAAAAACACCAACGCCAGCGAGCTAAATGGCAGTACCATTCGGGTCAAAAAAGCTGAAGAAAACCCTGCTAGCCAATAGAAATCTGATTCAGGTAATCCGGCATTTCAATGCCCGGCAAATTTCGTTCATCTGGCTCTGGCTCCATTAACTGCATAGTGACTGGAATCACACCCGACCAGACAGGCTGACCGTAATCCTCTTCATCATCGACTACACCGGTATTACGTATCTTGGCCGAAGCTTCATTAACGGGCAGCGATAGCACCGCCGTTTGTTTGATTTCTACATCCGTCATAGCACGCAGACTGGCACTACGCCCCGGGTAAAGATGGTCGATCAAATTATTCAGCTTTTGCTGTTTTTCGCGCTCATCTGAAATCAGAGTTGGCCGCCCAAACACCATCACGCAGCGATAGTTTGCAGAATGATGTAACCCCGATCTTGCCAGTACCAGCCCATCCAGCAGACTGACCGTAATACAGACCTCACCCTGTAACCAGGCTTTCACTCCCCTGCCACCGCTGGAAGCATGCCAGTAGATATGGTCACCTTCGCGCCATTGCAGCGTAGGCATCACTACCGGTGCATCATTCTGGATATAACCAATGTGGCACATTGGCATCGCATCCAGGATGCGGTAAATCGTTGCGCGCTCATAGTGGCCACGCTCGCGGATCCTGCGCAATCTGCTGCGCTCTGTTTGTTGTAGTAAATCAGTCATCAGGTATCTCTTGTATCGTCAAAATCAGTATCAACACGTCCAGAACTATATTAAAGTATTGGCACTATATTAATATCCAATTTAGAACTATTTAATCAGTCCAATTTGCCATGGCAGATACCCCTTTACTCGCGCTCGACATTGACTCAAACGCCCCAGGCGCACTATTTGTACAGCTGTACGAAGCCTTACGTGAGCGTATTGTCAGCGCTCAGCTAAAACCCGGGGATCGCCTGCCCGCGTCAAGAAAACTGGCGGAAGAACTCGGTATTTCGCGCGCTACCGTTACTACGGCCTACGAACAGTTAATCGCCGAGGGCTTTGCCCATTCAATAACGGGATCGGGTGTATACATCAGTAACATTGGTGAAATTGAGCAGTTCGCGGCGCATACCTCCCCCCAGCAGCAATACGCTGATGCGCGCATCAGCAAAACCACATTTCAGCCATTCCACCCTGGACAGCCGGATGCACGACTGTTTCCGTATCGGCAATGGGCCAAATGCGTCGCACATATTGCGCGCACCCAACCAGCAGCTCTAGTGAAAACGGATGACCTGTTTGGCGACAGCGCCCTGCGCAGCGAAATCTGTCGATACCTGCTTGACTGGCGTGGATTAAATTCCCGCCCGGCACAGATTCTAATCACCGCAGGCGCAAGCGAAGCCCTGGAACACTGTATTCGCACCCTCACCCAGCAGGGTGATCGCATCTATCTGGAAGACCCCTGTTATCCGCCGTTGCGTGCATTTGTGCAAAACCTCGGTATCCCCATTAGCCAACTGGAGATGGACCCGCAGGGCGCATTAGCACCAGAAACTGATAACCCTGCTTCTTCTACAAAGCTGGCAGTGCTGACACCCTCCTCCCAGTTTCCACTGGGTGGTGCTTTACCCCATGCGCGGCGCAATGCCTTCATCAGTTGGGCCAAGCAGACTCAGGGCTGGATTATTGAGGATGATTACGACAGCGAATTTCGCTATGCAGGTAAACCGATACCATCACTCGCAGGCCTGGATAGCAATCACCGAACTATCTACATCGGCAGCTTTGCCAAAATATTTTCCAGCGGCCTGCGACTCGGGTTTGTGGTGCTACCAGAAAACCTTATTGCAGGCTTTGTCGACAGCATAAAAAAATTCGGATCGAAAGCCTCCTGCATGCCGCAACGCCCGTTAGCCCAGTTCATGCGCAATGGCGACTACTACCGCCACATTCGGCGCGTACGCAGAATCTATGCAGAAAGAAGACAGGCCTTTATCCAGCTACTAAACCATTATCTGGGCGAGCGCGTCAGCTTCGAGGACCACAAGGCCGGCATGCATATCGCGGTAAAATTACCCAGCTTATTGAAAGATACAGAAATCGCTGAAAAACTGGCTCAACAAGGTATCACCTGCCTGCCTCTATCCAGCTATTACGCCAGCAATAGCAATACATCGCAAAATGGTTTATTGATGGGGTTTTGTGGTTTTACCGAAAGCGAGATGGAGCAGTCCATGCTGCAGGTAAAGCAGCTGATTGAAGCAATGTGGACTGCAGACAGCTACTGATTTTTTTATGCAGAGGTGACTAACGTTACATGATGAAGGAAACAATAAACATGACGAAAAACAGAAACCCCGCCTGGACCGCAGTACTGTCATTGATAATGCCTGGTCTCGGACATGTGTATGCAGGAGATCTTAGAAAAGGTATGTCGTTAATCGGCGTTGAATATGCTGTGATTCTACTGGCTGGTGTTTTTGGGATTCTGTCTACGTTCTATGGCATTGCTTCACTGATCGTGTTTGCTATCGGGTTTTATATTTTTGTTGTGATCAGTTCAGTAAGACTTGCGCTTAAAAACAAACCATACAAACTACAGCCCTATAACCGCTGATATTGGTATCTGGCAATATTTGTTGCTGTCTCGCTTATCGCAAATGTCATATTTTCTTCGCGTGGCAATATTCTTGGTTATGAAACCTACCGAATTCCTGCAAAATCTATGGAGCCGACGTTGCAGCCTGGTGACTTCATAACGGTCAATACGAGATACCAGGAACCTAAGGTCGGGGATGTTATCGTGTTTCTCTACCCCAAAGATCGGAGTATCTCATTTGTCAAAAGAGTTGCGGCAGTGAGCAATGATACTGTTGCAATTAACAATGGCATTGTAATTCGAAATGGAAGACCCGAGAATGCACTGCTTGTTCCTGAAAGCAGAAGGCTAAAAGACTTTTCAATCTCAATGAGTGAAAGGCAAGTGCCTGAGAATGAAGTGTTTCTGTTGGGGGACTGGAGAGATAATAGTAATGACAGTAGATTCTGGGGAACTGTTCCAGTAACTGATGTTATCGGTAAGGTGACCTATATCTGGTTTTCAAACGACGCAAACAGAATTGGTAAAGCTGTTGAGTGAAAATCACCTAAGGAACCTCTGATTCATTCAGTGGTTGCTCTGGTAGTAAAAAGTAGCACCCGCTCCTCGCTTTACTTTTTGCCGGCGGTAATTTGCGGTGTGAATGATCGACAGGCAGCGAGACCAGGCGCTCATGCACCGCCGCCAGTTGAAGATAAACGGTCAGCACAGGCCATGAAATAAAGGGGACATATTGATGACTCAGCAATACATTTTGTATGGTTCACCGGACAGCGCCAATCTGGTGATTCGCATGCTGCTGCACGAACTCGGTCAGTCCTTTGAATCCATCTGGCTGGATCGCTCCCGACGGGAACACAAACAGGATGACTATCTAGCAATGAATCCGCAGGGGTTGATCCCGGTTTTGCTCGACAACGGTCAGCCAATTTTTGAAACAGCAGCCATTGCGCTGCATCTGTGTGACAGCCACGGCTTGCTGGCACCGCAATCTGGGACGGAGCGCGCGCGCTTTCTACAGTGGCTATTCTACCTCTCCAACACAGTGCACGCGGATCTGCGAATTCGATTCCACTGCGATGACTACATCGACGGCGAGGCCCAGCGTGCCGCACTGCGTGCCGGTATCGGACGGCGAATCGAGAATCACCTGCAATTGATTGAAACCGAGCTGGCTTCAAACGACAGCGCACCGTGGTTTCTCGGCAAATCGCTGTCGGCGCTGGATATTTACCTGGCCGCAATGTGCCGCTGGTGGCAGCTATACCCGACTGCCGAAGCAGGAACAGCTATCAGCGCGCAGGCTTTGCCCGGGCTGTACAGATTGCTCAACGAGCTGTCTCAACGCCCTGCGATCGCCGCAGCCTGCGCTGAGGAGAGCATCGTTGCTCCATTCTTTATTGACCCAATACTGCCGGATCTGCCCAGGGATATGATCACCGGCTAAACGAGCCCAACGGTTGTCCCTTAACGGTAACTCTAGGCAGGTTTACAGATTTAAGTTAGCTGATCTGCGCGCAATGATCGGATATCCAGCGCCTGTTTAAAACAGCCGACCGCGTGGGGGCTTAACAAAAGAGGCAGGGTGATGTTTTCGAGTCAATAAATTTTTTATCTGCCAGTGATCCTGCTCAGGGATATGCGCATCAATGCTTAACTCGCCATTCTGATTGCTCGCCACCGGCTTACCGTCTCGATACAGAATGCGGTAGCCTGATTGCGCTGGCATGCGTTTACCCGGCGTAATAATCCCGGTCAGATTTAACGGGTCAGTGCCGCTGATACTGATCAGCTGATCTGAATCTTTCTGTTTTCTCACTTCGCGCAACAGGCTGACTGCTTCGGGCAGCGCAAAATGCTCACCGGCAAAGCCCTGTACAAAACGTCCCCCGCGTATTTCGCCGCGTGCTTCCATACGGCGTAACACATACAGCAGTTCATGCCACGGCGGCAACCCATGTTCACGTTCCAGCAATTTCCGGAATATCACGCCATAGCGTGTTAACAGGGTTTGCACGACCTGTTCTGCACGTTGGCGTTTATCTACTGGCGCTACAACAGGACGCAACAACGACCAGCGACCACCCCCGGCTAAGGGAGCCTGTTGCAGGGCTCGTCGACGTTGCGGGTGCGTTCTTTTTACTGGAGAAACCAGCGCACGCAGGCCCTGGAATTGATCGGAATTGACCAGGCCCCAGGCCACCAGTTCACCCAGCGCAGTTTCCAGCTGGGTTTTTAACAAGCCGGTTTGCTGTTGCAGTTCATCAAAGAAACTCGCGCCCCATTGACGTAATACCTGCAATACCTTGAGTGCAGAAGAACTCAGGTCAGCTTCATCCATCTCGAGATGCTGGCTCCATATCGGTAAATTATGGCGAAACACAAAGCTGACTGGCGTGGTTTTAATCGCTGGATTTTTACGTTTATTTTCCTTACTACCCGATTGCTTGATGCGTAACCAGGTCAGGCGGCCACTACTACATAGCTCATCCAGCTGCGTAGAAAAATAGGGTTGCAGCCGTGCTGGCAATATCTCTTCCTCCCAGCTTGCAGCAGCCACACTCACCCCTTCCAGTTGCAGCATCACTCGCTCCAGCGTGGCAATGCCTTCGCCCGGTTCATCAAGCCCCTGCCAGTTAAACAGGTAGCGCATAAAATCGGCCGCACTCACCGGCTCTATCTCGTTACGCAACTGCTTCAGGGTATAACGATGGATACGCGCCAGCAGGCCACGCTCACACCATTCGAGCTCACTGGCCTGGGGCGAAAAATGCCCCTGGATCACAAAGCCTTCCTGCTCCAGTTGCAGTAAAGCCTGCTGAATCGCGCGCTCATCCAGCGCTAATGGCTGCGCCAGTTGCGCTGCAGTGACCGGCCCCAGTCCTTCCATACGGCTACGTATCAACTCGGTTAATGCCTGCTCGGAAGTTTCAGCCTCGTTACCTGCTATCGCCTGGATCGGTGGCTGCATCTGTAAATCACGACACACACATTGCAATGCCTGCAACCGTTCAGCGGCTACCCATAGTGCTCGGCCTGCG
This sequence comes from Gammaproteobacteria bacterium, assembly GCA_050288105.1. GTDB lineage: Bacteria > Pseudomonadota > Gammaproteobacteria > JACNJF01. The sequence continues at coordinate 8,467 of JBNKDE010000005.1, read as the reverse complement.
GTGTCCAGCATGCGAGTCGCGCGCAAGCCGGTTTGCAACTCGGCCAGGTATTGCGACCAACGCTCGCGCTCTGCCGGTCTGATCTCGTGTTGCGCGATAAATCCCAGCATATTCAGTGCATCGTGTAATTCATCGGCATTGCGCACATCCGGCCAGGCTTCATCGCGCACGCGTTCGATAGCCTGAGGGTTCAACTTGCCCATATCCGCCGCTGTTTGTGGATCCATATGCTGACGCTGTTGTACAGCCAATGCCCTTCTTTCCTCTGCGGGCGCATCATCCAGAAAAGCATAGGGACGTGCATTGAGAATTTCATGCGCCATGGGTGAAGGGGTAGGCAAGTCTCTGGTGGTTACGGCGATCTGCTTTGAGGCAATGCCATCCAGCACCTGTTTTAATCCATCGATATCCATCACTTCGTGCAGGCAATCTTCCAGCACCTGATTCACCAGTGGATGATCGGGCACCTCGCGGTCACCCTGGATATTCTCGAAACAGGCGAGTTGATCAGGAAACACCAGGGCGACCAGATCTTCTGCATCATTGCGCTGGAATGGCGCCGGCACCTTTTTACCAGCACGAAACCTTGGCACTGCCAGCGAGGTATTGCACACCCAGCGCCAGCGCGTGGGAAACATGGGGGCGGCGAGTAACGCCTGCACCAGGATATCCTCGACTGTATTGGAATTCAGGTAGCTGGCAGGTTCATCCAGCGGAAAGCTGTGCGTTGGACCCAGCGAAAGGATCAGGTTGTCTTCATTGGCAGCAGCCTGCAATTCAAAGTTAAAGCGTCGGCAGAAACGTTTTCTTAATGACAGCCCCCATGCCTTGTTCACTCTGGAACCAAATGGCGCATGAATCACAAAATGCATATCACCGGTTTCATCGAAAAATCGTTCGAACACGATATTTTTCTGGCTAGGTATCACACCCAAAACCGCTTTCGTAGTTGCCATATAATTTAGTAACTGCGCGGCGGGCACTTCATCCAGCTGTAGCTCGTTAAGCAGATAACTCAATGCTTCACTCTGGCCCTGTTCAAGCAAACCGTCCAGGGTTTCTCGTAGTCGAGAAACAGCCTGCGACAACTCATCCGTGCGACCCGGTGCTTCACCAATCCAGAACGGTATAGAGGGTGGCTGGCCATGTGCATCCTCCACATACATCCTGCCCTGCTCAATCTTCAGGATACGGTAGGAGAGATTACCCAGCTGGAAGATATCGCCCGGCATGCTTTCAAAGGAAAAATCTTCATTCAAGGTGCCGATGAATAATCCTTCTGGCTGCAGGATAACGTCATAATCAAATTGATCAGGGATCGCGCCGCCATTGGTGATAGCGGTCAGGCGCGCACCACGACGCGCCCGCAGCACACCATTTACTGCATCACGATGCAGGTAGGCACCACGCCGTCCACGTTTGGTATGAAACCCGTCAGCCAGCATCCTGACAATCTCTATAAACTGTTTTTCTGACAGGTTCTGGTAAGGCCAGGCGGATTTGAACACCCGGTATAAATCCTGCTCCTGCCACTCGCGCCCCGACACCTCGGCGACGATCTGTTGCGACAATACATCCAGAGGCTGGCGTGGCTGTACGATACGATCCAGCTCATCGCGCCGAATGGCATCCAGCATCGCCACGCATTCCACCAGATCATCTCGACTGAGTGGAAACAGGCGCGCCCTGGGCGTCGCGGCAAGTTGATGTCCTGAGCGCCCGGCGCGTTGCAAAAAGGTGGCAATGCTGCGCGGTGATCCCATCTGGCACACCAGATCGATATCACCGATATCGATACCCAGTTCCAGCGAGGCGGAAGCTACCAGCGCGCGCAGGGTTCCCGCTTTCAGGCGCTGCTCGGCATCCAGTCGGTGTTCTTTTGCCAGGCTGCCGTGATGTGAGGTCACTGCGTCCTCGCCCAGCTTTTCCGCCAGTGCGGCTGCGGCGCGCTCGGCCAGACGACGCGTATTCACAAAAATCAACGTGGTGCGGTGCGCTTCGACCAGTTGTTCCAGCCTGCGATAGATTTCATCCCAGGCTTCATTCGCCATCACCGATTCCAGCGGCGAACCGGTCATTTCTATCGCCAGGTCGCGTTCGCGCACATGGCCGGTATCTACGATGGTGCATTCACGTTGTTTAGCCTCGTCGTGCTGCCCGATCAGGTAGCTTGCCATATCTTCAATCGGTTTCTGGGTAGCAGAGATACCAATGCGCGCCGGGGGCCGAGGGCAAAGTTGCGATAAACGTTCCAGACTCAGGGTCAGGTGGGCACCCCGTTTATTGCCCGCCAGGGCGTGGATTTCATCCACTATGACGCTGTTTACGGTTTTCAGCATGTCACGCCCCGAATCCGAAGTCAGCAGGATATAGAGAGATTCAGGGGTTGTGACCAGGATATGCGGCGGATATTTTTTCATCAGCGCGCGTACCGATTGCGGCGTATCGCCGGTACGCACCTGCGCTCGAATCGGCACATCCGGGTAACCGTTTTCCAGCAGGCTGTCGCGGATACCATTCAGTGGTAATTCGAGATTTTTATGAATATCGTTGGACAGCGCCTTAAGCGGTGAAACATACAGTACACGGGTTTCATCAGGCAATGGAAACTGCAGCCCTTCCTGCACCAGATGATCGATAGCCGCCATAAACGCTGCCAGCGTCTTACCAGAACCAGTGGGGGCAGCTATCAGCGTGTTTTTACCCGCATGGATCGCAGGCCAGGCCTGTGCCTGAATCTCAGATGGCTGTTCGAAATGCTTGCTAAACCATTCCGTAACTGCAGGATGGAACTGGAAATCACTCATTCGGATATCATACCCTGATAGCGGTGATTGTCATCCATGCAAATCACCCGCTGGTATTTGATCGACATAAGTCTGATTTATCTTCTAAAATTAATTTTATGACTGACGAAAAAGCCCATATCCATAAACACGCAGTACGCCTGCTCAACCCTTTTCGTGGTGTGATGAATATCATCGAATACAAAGGGGCCGAAGCCGTTACGATTGATGGCATCAACTGGGATATCTACGTCAAGGATATGAGCCTTACACGGGATCTGGAACAAACCCCGAATATGCTAATCACCGAGATTCGCTTTGGCCACTGGTGCAGGGAAAGCGGCCTGAAACGCGGATCGATTTATCCCTCAGAGGATTTTAACGAAATGGAGCGCCAGGGCATGGTGGTGTATGAGTACTTACTGCAACATGCTGAGGACGCACCATTTGCGCTGAATGATGATTTCGAGTTGTGGTTACTCGATCAATTCGAACAGCCGCTGGCGTTACTGGGTAGCTCGTTTGCCGCCAATCGCCTGTACTATGACCTGGGGTTGCGCTGGACCGCCGGCATCGCCTGCAAGGATTTCTTCCATCATAAACAGCTCGACCACAAAGCACAGCAACCCTTTACTCGCCTGCTCGAATCCACCGTCACTTCGATGGCGGGCAAATCACCACAGGCGCAGTGGTTCCATCGTCAGCAGCCGGTATCGATAGGTTTGAGCGGTATCGGCCTGTCGGAAACACTGGAAGGCCGGGAAATGGATAACGATTACTTCCCTGAATTCTTCATTCCTGAGGTGATCCAGACCGATATCGACAATTTCATTTTTGAGGATTACCTGGATTTTCTCGCGCCTTATCTGCTTACCCTGCCCACCCTGACCAGCGAACAGCGCGCCCGATTCGAACAACAGGCCAGCAGGCAGGCGCAATGCGTAGAGCGCCTGCACCGGCTATATCCCAGCGTCCAGCAACAGAAATACATCAATTCGGCGCGGGTAGAAGCGCGTTTACGTAACGCCCAGGCAGTCGCTTCAGTAGAGGATGATGTGCTGTCCCCTGAATATATCGAGCTGGAGATATCTCGCACCAATTAAACCTCACTCTATCCAACTTGTACAATATTTGATTTCTTGTACAACTTTGTATAACATTCCGTCAAAGTTATACAAAGTGAATTCAAATGTACAAGTTTCAGCCAGATACAATCCAGGTGGGTATTAGCAGTTGTCTGCTGGGGCAGGAGGTACGCTACGATGGCGGCCATAAGCGCAGCCCCTTCTGCACTGACTCACTACAACCGTTTGTCAGCTATGTTCCGGTATGCCCGGAAATGGGCATAGGCCTGGGCTCACCGCGCCCGACGATCCGTCTGGAACTGGAAGGCCAAAGCATTAGAGCCAAATGCCAGGATGGTCGTGACCTGACCCCACAGTTAGAAGCGTTCTCCCATCAGACTGCGCAACAGCTGGATCATTTAAGCGGCTATATTTTTTGCGCAAAATCCCCTAGCTGCGGAATGGAGCGCGTGAAGATCTATCGTAAAAATGGACACAGCCTGAGCGATGGGGTCGGTATTTATGCACGACATATCATGCAAATGTACCCTGCACTGCCGATAGAAGAAAATGGTCGACTGAATGATGCACAGTTGCGGGAAAACTTCATTACCCGCCTGTACGCCTACCATAACTGGAAAACACTGCTACACGAGGGCATCACCCCAGCGTCTTTGATTGAATTTCACAGTCGTTACAAATACATGCTCATGGCGCATCATCCACACAGCTACAAAACGCTGGGGCAGCTATTGTCCAATCTATCGGGTGATCTGGATTCTGTCGTTAAAACCTATGAAATTCAGTTTATGCGCGCCCTCAAGCATATCGCCACACGCAAAAACCAGTGCAACACGCTGCAGCATATACACGGTTATTTCAAGGATAAGATGACAGCCAGACAACGCGCTGAATTGATCAAACTGATCGATGATTACCGCATGGGTTCGCTACCTATCCATGCACCGTTGACGCTGATACAGCACTATCTCAGCGAACACCCTAACGACTATATCGCACAGCAACACTACCTGACCCCTCACCCACCACAACTGGCTTTACGTTATGGACTCTGAATACAAATACCCGATTCGCGAAGTCTCGCAGCTTACCGGGGTCAATCCGGTTACGCTGCGTGCCTGGCAGCGCCGCTATGGATTGATCAAACCCGGTCGTACCGACAGCGGTCATCGCCTGTATAGCGATGCTGATGTCCAGCTCATTCGCCAGATCTTAAACTGGCTGGATAAAGGGGTCAGTATTGGCCAGGTGAAATCGTTGCTAAATAACCCGAACACGCAAGCGGATAACGATAACTGGCAAAACATCCAGCACGAGTTGCTGACGCTGGCCCAGGATTTAAAACTCAATCAACTGGAAGCCCAGATCGCTGAGACGGCAAAGCTTTACCCTGCAGAGCACTGGTTACGTCATATTATCGAACCCTGGCTAAAACAATTATCGATCTTGGCAAGACCCGACCAGGGCTTAATTGAACAAAGTGCTCGTCACTTACTTTCCAGCAAGATTGAAAAGATGATCACCCTGCAGAGTGGACCGCGCGTTGCATTGTTACAAGTGGGTAGTATCAGCAGCCTGGACGCACAACTTGCTCGCTATGAATTGCAAAGCCTGGAATGTCGCAGCTACGACCTGGGCAATACGGACCCCACCCAGCTTGTGCTGGCTGCTGATCGACTGCCGGCACAGGCTTATATCCTGCAACTGGGCAGTGGATTAACGGCTAACTGGTTTAGCCAAAAGCAGGCAAGACTGCCCGAGAACTGTTTCTACTGCGGTCAGCTCGGTCTGATTTATCAGGGCAACGACTGGCTTAACTTACCTTACGCAGAATCCATCACCCAACTGGTCCGGCAACATGAAACAGCATTTGGTCTGGTTTAGAAGCGACCTCAGGCTACACGACAACCCCGCGCTGCACCAGGCCGCGCGCGATGGCGCAGCGCTGGTTGCGGTTTACATCCAGTGCCCTGCACAGGATCGCCTGCACGACAGGGGACAGAGACAACTGGAATTTATTGATGAGCATGTCAGGCAACTACAAAATCAGTTGAGCAAAGATCGCGTACCGCTGCATATCCTGAAATGCGAGCTGTACGCTGAAATCCCGGCCATACTCGAACAGTTTATCCAGCAGCATAATATCAGCGCAGTTTATGCCAATCGGGAAACTGGGGTTAACGAGGACAGGCGCGACCATCAGGTCAGGGAGCGGATTACCATCCCCTTCTATCGACTGAATGGCGACTGTCTCCTGAAACCGGGCAGCGTGTTAACGCAGAGCAATGACATGTTCCGCGTATTCACCGCATTCCGTAATGCCTGGATCAACCAGCTTCAGCAGCAGGGTTACACACTGGCACCACTACCAGATCTATTCACCCATCCCCTGCTCGATCCTGTTCCATCCAGAAGTTCGAGCTGGATGGTGGGTGAAAAGGCCGCGCATAACCAGCTTGAAAAATTCTGCGAAGAAAACCTGTTAGCCTACGATGAGCAACGTGATTATCCAGATCTTGATAGCACCAGCCGCCTGTCGCCGTATCTGGCTATCGGTGTAGTTTCGGCCAAACAATGCCTGCATGCGATTCAGTCAACACTGGGTTACCTGCCGATGACTCCGGGAGAAAAGGGTTTTGCCTGGCTCAACGAACTGGTCTGGCGAGAATTCTACCGCCACCTGATGGTGGCGTATTCTGAGCTTTCCATGAACAGCTGTTTCAAAAAAGAAATGAACCAACTGCAATGGATTTCCGATGACCATTTATTTAATCGCTGGTGCGAAGGCAAAACCGGCTACCCGATTATTGATGCCGCCATGCGCTGCCTGAATCAAACTGGATGGATGCATAATCGACTGCGCATGATCGTTGCCAGCTTTCTGACCAAGGACCTGCAGATAGACTGGCGCCTGGGTGAACAATACTTTATGCAGCAATTGATCGACGCCGACCTGGCCTCGAATAATGGCGGATGGCAATGGGCCGCAGGTACCGGAGCGGATGCTGCTCCCTATTTTCGCATTTTCAATCCGACCCTGCAGGGAGAAAAATTCGATGCCAAAGGGCGATTCATCAAACAGTGGATACCTGAACTTGAAATGGTGCCTGAGAAATATATCCATAAGCCGCAGCAGTGGTTTAAATCCAGCAAACAACCAGCCGACTACCCAGCGCCTATCGTCGATCATGCGCAGGCGCGCAAACAAACCCTGGTTCGTTATCAACAGATAAAGGAGGCCTCATGAATCCCACACTGGAAAAATTTAATCAGTTTTACAAGCAATTAAATAGCGCCGACCTGACAGGGCTGGATCAGATTTACCACTCAGATATCGAGTTTATTGATCCGATTCACCATATAAAAGGTATCGAAGCGCTGAATCACTATTTCGAGAACATGATGCAGGATTTAATACGCTGTAATTTTGAAATCTACCAGGTGAGCGAACAGGATCAACAGGCCTTTGTAATCTGGACCATGCACTTCCAGCACCCACGTCTGAATAAATCCAGAACCATTCATGTGGATGGCATGAGTCATTTAAAATTTGATGAGCAGGTATTTTTCCATCGCGACTACTATGACGTAGGAGCTATGTTGTATGAGCATATACCGTTGCTGGGGGGAATTGTTAGCGGGATCAGGAAAAGGTTGACATAAAAAGTAGCAGCAATCATACGATTGTTAAATTGCCTGTCAACGTAAGCATCTGTTTTCCAGAAAGATATTTCAGAAGCGATCATTGCAATGACATTTTACGTTTAAGTAAGTGCCATCTCTCCCTGACCCGGGTTTTATTTTCGAATCAAGGCAGGCGTTATAATGAGTGAAGTTACGCTATCAGATACTCAAAAAAAACAACCGAATCACCCGAAGTAGCTTGTCTGGAAAACCCCAGCTTTGACAACAGATGAGAAGACGCCTTATTAGCCACATCCACACCACCAATTAATTTATGCCATCTCTGAGTTTTAACACAAAGCTCGATGAATCCGGTTAGCAGCTCCGTTGCCAGCCCCTGCCCCCAGTAGCGCTCTCCCAACAGGTAGCCAATATGGGCATCAGTATTCTGCTCAACATGAATAAACAAAAATCCACAGATTGAATTGGTATCATAGTGATGAACCCCACTGCTGTCCCAGTTATTTTTATTCATCAAATCAATCTCAACTGGGGAGATGGCCTTCTCTGGTCCGGTGGAGGCTTAAATAGCTCAATCAAGTCTCGTCGGGTAAATAAATTAAGATGAATCAGTCGGCTTATTTGCTGAAGGCTTTGCCCTAACTTGGCTTGAAACTTAAGGTAAGCCAGTATTAGATAAACACAGAGCGCTACCCAGACTTGGGTCATCACGGCATTGTCGGTGTTCCCCATAAACGCTTTTATTTTCAGATTTTGTTTTATCCATTTAAAAAATAATTCGACCTGCCAGCGTTGCTTGTAAATATCAGCAATGGTTTTGGCTGACCATTCAAGATGGTTGGTAATAAAGACATAATGTTTGTTCATCGCCGCGTCATAAAATCCGACTCGCCTGACGGGCCTTAAGTTGTTTTTTCGGGAGCGATCAGAGGTGTATTCAATGATCTGGTC
>JBNKDE010000004.1:0-297417 GCA_050288105.1 Gammaproteobacteria bacterium | reverse complement strand
GAATATTGCTCTTTGCCCCAGGTTTTCTTGCTCGTGGCTTTGCAAAATACTATCTGGCAGGATCACTTGCAGTGACAGAGTCACAATGGAATTCCACTCAAAGTTTAAGAATAAAACTCAGAGATACCGAAAGCTATATCATCGAAATTATTGGGGGCCTTGTCGCACAGGATGTGGTGGCTACCCAGGGATTTATCGATATGGTCAATAGCATACCGCAAACTTCTGAATGGTGGTGATGTTGCGCTACTAATTCATGAAACCAATGCCAGATAATTTTTTTTTGCGTTAAAGGGGGGGGTAAATTTTGACCAGAGCATTGTTGGGATGGATGTGGGATAAGACCAGGACAGTTTTATCCAGGAAGACCTCGTAAGCAGATGGATTGATCAAAAAATAGTCATCATCCTTTTATCTTAAAATGAGAGGGCCCAGTTAGTAGTTCTCCCGTCAAAACACTCGATTTGTAGTAAATGCGACAATCGATATCCACCATAAAATATAGGTAATTCAATAAGTTGTCAGATGGCACGGTGATTGCTTTATCTCTATAACAGAGATAAATGTGTAAGTTAACCGACACAGAGATTACGTGCCCATGAAGCAAAAAGACATAGCCGAATTACTGGATGAGCCAGCCTGTTCTCATAACAAGAAGGAGAAATCTGGTTGTGCCAAACCCAAACCCGGGGCAACTGCGGGTGGCTGTGCTTTTGATGGGGCTCAGATTGCGTTGTTACCGATTGCTGACGTGGCGCATATCGTACATGGTTCTATAGCCTGTGCCGGAAGTTCCTGGGATAACCGGGGTGCGCGTAGCAGTGGTTCTCGTCTATACCGCATTGGTATGACCACCGATCTGACCGAGCAGGATGTCATTATGGGGCGGGGTGAAAAACGCCTGTTCCATTCGATCAAGCAGGCGATTGATAGTTATTCTCCTTCTGCAGTTTTTGTTTATAACACCTGTGTGCCAGCGTTGGTGGGTGATGATATCGAGGCGGTCTGTAAGGCTGCTGAAGAACGTTGGAATACACCTGTCATTCCTGTTGATTGTGCTGGTTTTTACGGCACTAAAAATCTGGGTAATCGTATTGCTGGTGAAGCCATGGTCAAGTATGTCTGTGGCACCCGCGAGCCAGATCCTCTCCCTGAGATAGCGAAAGAAAAACCCTACAAGATCCACGATATCAGTCTGGTGGGCGAATACAATATCGCTGGTGAGCTGTGGAATGTAATGCCATTGCTGGATGAGCTGGGTCTGCGAGTGATTGGGAACCTGTCGGGTGATTCCCGCTTCAGGGAAGTACAAACCATGCATCGCTCAGAAGCCAATATGATGGTTTGCTCCAAGGCTATGATTAATGTGGCTCGAAAGCTTCAGGAAGCCTATGACGTGCCCTGGTTTGAAGGCAGTTTTTATGGGGTCAATGACGTCTCTCAGGCGTTACGTGATTTTGCACGACTGATCAATGATGATGATTTGACTCAGCGTACTGAAGTACTGATTAAACGTGAAGAAGATCGCGTCAATCAATTGCTTGAGCCCTGGCGTGAAAAACTTAAGGGCAAGAAAGTCTTACTGTATACAGGTGGCGTAAAGTCATGGTCTGTGATTTCCGCATTACAGGATCTTGGCATGATTGTGGTGGCTACCGGCACCAAAAAATCTACTGAAGAAGATAAGGCCAGAATTCGCGATCTGATGGGTAAGGACGCGGTGATGATCGAAGATGGTAATCCTGTCGGGCTGATCAATATTGTACGTGAGAATAACGTTGATGTACTGATCGCTGGTGGTCGCAATATGTATACCGCACTAAAAGCTCGTATCCCATTTCTGGATATCAATCAGGAACGCGAATTTGGTTATGCCGGATATGACGGCATGGTTGAACTGGCTCGTCAGCTGGTGCTGACTATCGATAGCCCTGTTTGGCCCGCCGTAAGAAAACCTGCGCCCTGGCGTTCGGCTTCAGTTACTGCGGAGGTGAGTCATGGCTGAAATTATCAAACGTAAGAAAGCGCTTTCTGTCAGCCCGCTAAAGTCCAGTCAAACGATTGGTGCAGCGCTGGCATTCCTGGGTTTCCATAAATCAATTCCAATGCTGCATGGCTCACAGGGCTGTACAGCGTTCGGTAAGGTTTTCTTTGTACGTCATTTTCGCGAACCTATTCCTTTGCAGACTACAGCAATGGATCAGGTCACGACAGTCATGGGTTCAGAAGATAGCGTGGTGGAAGGCCTGAAAACTATCGCTGAAAAAAGTAATCCTGCTTTACTGGGGGTGCCAACTACCGGTTTATCCGAAACTCAGGGTAGCGACGTGAATATGGCGGTAGGTGATTTTCGCCGCAAGTACCCTGAATATGATGCTATCCCTGTCGTCCCGGTAACTACACCTGATTACACGGGGTGCCTGGAAACGGGTTTTGCCAAAGCAATGGAAGCAATCTTTTCAACGCTGGTCCCCGATGCCGAAACGGCGGGCACTCGCCCCGGTAATCGCAAGCATCAGGTGAATGTTCTGGTTGGTTCCATGTTGACCCCGGGTGACATTGAGTCGCTAAAAGAAATTATTGAAAGCTTTGGTCTGCTGCCACTGGTGTTACCAGATCTGTCCGATTCACTGGATGGACATATGGTGGACCAGGATTACTCGGCACTGACCATAGGTGGCACCGATGTTAAGGAGTTAAATACGGTTGGTGACTCAGTAGCGACTTTGGTGATTGGAAACTCTATGTTTAAGGCAGCAGATATTCTGCACAAGCTTACAAAGGTTCCAGAGTATCGCTTCGATCATTTGATGGGGCTGGATGCGGTAGATGAATTCATCAATGCCTTACAGCAGATATCACAGCAACCGGTGCCAAATAAAATAGAACGCCAGCGTGCACAGCTACAGGATGCCATGCTGGATACGCATTTCATGCTCGGCATGTCCCGATTTGCAATAGCTTCTGATCCAGATCTGGTGAATGCATTTAGTCAGATGTTAAATGGTGTAGGCGCTCTGGTAGTGTCCGCAGTAGCTCCAGTCAATGCTCCGGTATTAAAGCAGGTTAATGCCGATCAGGTTCAGATTGGAGACATGGAAGATCTGGAAAAGATTGCCAGTAAAAATGGAGCAGAACTGTTAATCGCAAACTCTCATGGTGTAGAAAGTGCGGCGCGCCTGGGCATACCGCTGTTACGAGCAGGATTCCCGCAATACGACACGCTGGGCGGATACCAGAAAACCTGGATCGGGTATCAGGGTACCAGGCAGATATTATTTGAACTGGCGAATATTATGCTGACGCTGGAGAAGGGAGAGATACATCCTTACCACTCCATTTATTCGCAGAAAGACGAACTCAACGAGGCTAATGATGACGCTTACAAGGCGACTGCAGTTGGTGGACAGTAGTAACGATAGTTCAACCGGAGGTAGCTGGATGGATACTGCGCTAAAAGTGGCTTTTGCCACCAGTGATATGAAAACAGTAGATCAGCATTTTGGTGCTGCGCAAACCTTCGCCATCTATGCGCTGGATATGGATCAGGCCACTCTGGTTGAAGCCACTGAGTTCGGCAAGCTGGACATGGATGGCAACGAAGACAAGCTAGCGGAGAAAATCAGTGTGCTGGAAGGCTGTATCGCCGTTTACAGCCAGGCTGTAGGCGCTTCAGCGATCAACCAGTTGAAAGCAAAAAATATTCAACCGGTGAAGGTATCACCGGGCGCAGAGATTAAGCATTTATTGAAAGCACTGCAGGAAGAGTTACGCCAGGGACCAGGTAGCTGGTTAGCCAAGGCAATTGCCAGCACCATGCCGGCTGATCCATCGCGTTTCGACCAGATGGAAGACGAAGGCTGGGAAGAGTGATGTTGGAACAGGATGCCACCGTCGTAGAAAGCAAAGATGGAGAGATCTGGGTCGAGGCGATATCGCGTAGCAGTTGTTCGTCCTGCGCTGCAGGAAGCTGTTCAACTTCGGTGGTTTCAAAGCTATTTGGGCTGAAACATAACCGGTTGCAGATGCGCAATACGCTGCAGGCAAAGATTGGTGACAAAGTGATTATCGGTATTCCAGATAGCGTTCTGGTAAAGGCTTCCATCTGGGCCTATCTGCTGCCCGTGGTTTGCATGGTGCTAGTGACAGCGTTAGCCCTGAAGCAGGGTTACGGTGATGGTATCCAGGTGCTGGCAGCAATGACTGGTCTGGCTGGTGGATTCTGGTTTGTTGGTCGAGTAACCCGTGTTGGCAAGCAACAGGGATCCTTTGCTCCATTGTTATTAAGAATTAAGGGCCAGAGTGTGAATTTGAAAGATCTGACAGGCATTTGAATATGCTTTCGGTGAATGATTAATTAATGAGATTCTATTGAGGAAAGACAAATGAGTGAAGCTGCTTTAGCGATTGAGCCCGGTGATCCGGTACTGGAAACCGAATTTGCGAAAGAGATGGTGCGTCAGATGCGTGCAATTGACACCTATGGTACCTACGATAACTGGACGGTGGAACAAATACTGGAACCCTTTGTTCTGACCAAGGAAAAACGTCGTGAGATTCCGGTAGTAGGCGATCCTGATGAAATTGTGATGGCGCGAGTAAAGGCTTTTTACAATGCCATTTCGACGTTGATTGAAAAGGAATGCGGATTAATGGCAGTGCCGATTATTAATCTTTCTCATGAAGGCTTTGGGCGTGCGCTGATTACTGTTGGGAAGCTGGTTGTGGTAGATAAAACCCTGCGCGATGTGCATCGATTTGGTTTTCCAACGCTTTCCAAAATGAAGGACGAAGGTGATAAGTTGCTTTCAGTCGCTCTGGAGATTATCGGGAAATATTCTGATGTCGCTGGTATGTAATCTGGCGAATCCCTTTTCCCCTACTTTGAATCAATTGACAAATCGGAAATGTGAAATGACAGACGATGAATTGAAAGAGCTGCAGAAAGCAGTGAGAAAAGCGAAACGTATAGCAACCGAAAAAGCAGGCGAATTACACGATCTGGTCGAGGATCGTTTACCTGCCGCATACGAAGAGATTCCAGCGATTGCCCAGGCAACCTACGATGCCTGCCAGAAATGGGCCAAAGCTGAAGCCGAATATAAAGCTGCAGAAAGTGCAGTTGCGTAATTTTTTAACGAGGATTTTGAAATGAGTATGATTACTGGTCTCACGCGTGGCGGAGAGGAATATATACCAGAATTCGTGATGGAAATTAATCAGGCAAACTGTATTGGTTGTGGTCGTTGCTTTAAGGTCTGTTCACGTGATGTATTTGATCTGGTTGAACGTGAAGATGTCGCAGAAATGGACGACGATTATGATGATTACGATGACTATGGTGATGATGACGATGATGGATTCTCAGATGACACCGCCATGGTTATGAGTCTAAAGAATGCGATGGATTGTATTGGTTGCGGATCATGTGCTCGTATCTGTCCTAAAAAGTGCTTCACTCATGAAGCAAAAGCGGCCTAAAGAGGTTTTAAGTTATGCCTAGACCAGAGAAGCATGTTTTTGTCTGTGTGCAAAGCCGTCCTGCTGGACATCCTCGTCCGTCCTGCAGTAATAAAAACTGTGCCGAAGTGGCGGAAGAGTTCTACTGGCATCTACAGCAGACTCAGCAGTTTGATAAAGTGCAGGTGACTACCACGGGTTGTCTGGGGCCCTGTAGCGAGGGTCCTTCAGTCCTGGTATACCCCGAGGGTGTTATGTACGGTGGTGTGACAAAGGAAGATGTTGCGACTATTTTTTCTGAGCATCTGCAAAATGGGAACCCGGTTGAAAAACTAAGAGTATCAGGAGATTTCTGGTAATGACTGTGCATCATCTGATGACGAATGAGGTGATTTTTGGCTTCAACCTGAGTCAGGAAGTAAATGGCTATTTGCAGAAAGCGGCAGCCTCTGTGAGTTCGACACGCGATACCTTAAAAGCACTAACGCAGGCGCTGAAAGCAGCGCCCAGTCAGCTAGAGTCGATGGTAGCGCTGTATAAGTTCCTGTTTTATCGGGGTGACCTTGATCACGCTGAAGAAGTGGTATTTCAGACCCTGGTTAAGGCAGCTTTACAGGGAGGTTTTTGCAATAACTGGAAGGAATTAACACCTGAGTCCACTGACTGGAATGTGCAGACAGGACCAGCGAGAGTGTATCTGTATAGTCTGAAAGCGCTGGCTTTTATCCGTTTACGCCAGAACATGCCCCGGGACGCGCGTAAGATACTTAATGTGCTTTCCCGGCTGGACCCACAGGATCAGGTCGGAGCCGATGTAATCAGGGAGTTGCTGGTAGGTATCAATGGGCACTAGCGAAACAGATCAGGCTGAGCTTGAAAGCCGTCTTGCACAGCTGCAGGAGTTGGTTGGAAAAATCGATCAAAGTTTGCTGCAAGAGGTGGCTAAACTTGGATTTGATGCGCAGGACGTGCAGCTGCAATCGGCTCATGATGCCCGTTACTATCTGGAGCTGGACCCCGCGAATGGTGAGTATAGCCTGAAAGGAGACTGGCTCGATAAGCGGGGTATGAAACAGGGTGGGCTGGTGTTTCATGCTGATGGCAGTTTTTTTGTTGAGCAGGACGTGGTGAAAAAGCACCCCAAAAAAAGCAGCTGGTTTGTTGAGGCTGTCAATGCCTGGGGGCGTGACCTTGAGATCAAGGCAGAAGCACGATTACTGCCTATGCCGGAATAGGTGACGGAGTCGAAATGATAGATTTTCGTGTGATTCTTTACCATAAGCAGGCAACCAGTGCGCGCACCCGTTTTGTAAAATTTGCAGAAGATACGGTTTTAGCCTTTGGCCCGGTGGCTGCACTTTCTCAACTGCAGCCGAGCAAGCAGGATAACACTTTGATTCATCCCGCAGCGGTGATGAAAAAGACTGAAGCCTTATTGGGGCTGGAATCAGGAAGCCTGAAGGCTGAAACCGAGTTTCAGCATAGCGTTGAAGTTCCCGGTGGTAATATCCAGATCCTGCTGGCGGCTATTACTACCATTGACCCCCCGTTTGATGTTATTGAACAGCATGGAGGGTGTTTTATTGATTTAACCCAGGCGCGAGGATTGCCAGTCACCGAGCTGGAGTTGCTACGCCATGCCTATGAGCTGGTGTTGGGTGGCTGAGTAAAAACATTTAACCACTGAGAGCACAGAGAACACAGAGCGTATGGAGTTGTTACACAACATAGAAATATTTGAATTAGTGTCATTGCGAGCGCAGCGCGGCAATCTATGCGGTTTGATATTGCGTCAAAAGATTGCCACGCTGCGCTCGCAATGACAACTTAATCAGGGGCGCTCTTGAAAGATAAGGGTTACTTATTTCGTTTCGTGCTCTCTGTGGTTAGCTGGTTTTAAATGTTATGTTTTGGAGAAGATCTAATGTCAGTTTTAAATAAAGGGATCTCAAGACGATCCTTCCTGATGAGTTGTTTAGCAGGAGCCGGGGCAGGCTCATTTGCGTGGATTTCTCCTGCCGAGTCTAAGCAGGCGCTGCATAGTATTCGCTGGTACAGCTTTGGTACGCTGGTTGATGTGACCATCGCAGATTCGGATGCGCAGCGCGTAAACCAGGCGCTGAAATCCCTGGCACTGGAATTCAATCTACGTAATACGCAATGGCACCCCTGGAAGCCGGGAACCATGCAGGATATTAATCAGGCTCTCAGTCAGGGGCAAGCCGTTGCCGTCGATCAACACCTGATAAACATGGTCGCACAGATTAAGCAATTACATAGCACTAGCGAGGGTGGGTTTAACCCAACCATTGGTCAGGCTGTCGGGTTATGGGGGTTTCATGGACAGCAGGACGCTGGATGGACGCCACCGTCAAATGCAGCTATTGAGCAATGGTTGTCCAGCCATCCTACTCCAGAAGATCTCACGATTGAGGATGGCATGCTATCCAGTGTTAACCCGTCGGTTCAGCTTGATCTGGGCGGTTATGCAAAAGGATACGCGCTGGATCTGGGGCTGGACCTGCTGCAGGCTGCTGGAATTGAAAATGCCTTGATCAATGCCGGTGGTGATCTGGTCACTTTGGGCCGTCAGGGCAGCAGGCCGTGGCAGATAGGTATACGGCACCCACAACAACAGGGTGAAATCGCCTGGCTGGAAGTTCAGGGGCGTGAGGCAGTGTTTACCTCTGGCAATTACGAGCGCTATCATGAAAAAGATGGAGTTCGATATACCCATATCCTCAATCCCAATACAGGCAGACCTGTGACTGAAATAGCGTCTGCAAGCGTGATCCTGAACAATGGGGCCAAAGCCGATGCGGCAGCTACAGCGCTGGTGGTCAATGGCATTCAGAACTGGAGACAGACGGCAAAATCCATGGGAATAGAACTGGCTATGGTCGTCGATGGACAGGGGCAGATGGAGATGACTGAGGCGATGAAATCACGCTTGATTCTGGTTTAATGCGCTTAGTTTAAGCCGCTGGTACAATGTTTACGTTGAGGTTAGGGGAGATAGCGACCATTCTTCTCTTCTAATTGGTGATAAAAGCCAGGATCTATATACCTTAGTTTTTTTTGAGCGTTGGTCATCTGCTTATTGAGTGTTTCAGGAAATCTTTTTATCACTGATGAAATGTGTACTGAATGATTCAGCCGGCATTGGTTTACTAAAATAAAACCCCTGGCCCTGCTGACAACCCAGGTCTAAAAGTATCTTTAACTGTTTCTCGTTTTCTATGCCTTCGGCGATTGTTGACATACCAAAATTGTCGGCCAGCGCAATAATGCTGCGGGCTAAGGAAAGATCACTTTCGGAATTTTCAATGTTGCTGACGAAGGACCGATCTATCTTCAAAATATCAGCGCCTAATTCTCTCAGGTAACTCAATGATGAATAACCCGTGCCAAAATCATCGATACTGATTTTTATACCTTGTGATTTGAAATATTCCAGATGCTCAAAAGTGGATTCGAATTTATCCATTAAAGTGGTTTCGGTAATCTCCATTTCCAGCAGGCGGGTATCCAGGCCATGACTTTTCCAGATTTCTACAATTTTCTGGCTGCAGTTCGGGGTGTTTAACTGTTTGCCTGAAAGGTTTATCGATACTGGCATGTTCCAGTTTCTGGATTGCCAGACCTTCATCTGATGACACAGCTTTTCAAAAAGTACATCAAAAATAGCTATGATTAAGCCGGTTTGTTCCGCATACGGAATAAAGTCTGAGGGCGGAATAATATCCTTGCCTTCTGGCTGGCAGCGCAGTAAAACTTCCAGTCCACGGTATTCATGAGTTTTGAGATCCACTTTGGGTTGATAATGGAGTACAAAGGCTTTATCGGTGATCGCTTTACGTAACACAGAATCCAGTGTTAGCGAGCGTTCGGCATCCCTGACGAGCTGATCCGTCGCAAATCCAATACCGCCGGTTCCCTGCTCCTTAGTTCGATACATTGCAGCATCGGCATGCTGGACTAACACGTCTAATTGACGACCGTCCTTCGGATACAACGAAATGCCAATAGTGGCAGAGACATACAGCTCTAGTCCTTTAAGCTGGACAGGTTTCGAGAGCAGCTCCTTAATCTTAAGGGCGAGATCACTGGCCTCACTCTGATGCTTAAGAAAGGGGGAGACTATAACAAACTCATCGCCACCAAATCGGCAAACAATGCTGTCTTTGTGGCAGTTTCTTTTTAATCTGTCGGCTACCAGTTGTAGAAAATGGTCACCAAAGGTATGTCCGTGGGTATCATTGATATACTTGAAATGATCGAGGTCTACAAACATCACAGCAAAAATACTGGATTTATCATATTCGGCAAGCCTGACCCTGTCATCAATATGATTTTTAAGAAAACGCCTGTTGGGCAGGGCGGTTAAGGGATCATAGTTGGCCAGTTTTTCCAGCTCGTGTTTTCCTGTAAGTTCATTAGTAATTTCCATATTGGTTGAACAAATGCCAGAAACCCTGTCATTGTCGAAACGTACGGTGGAACATACATGCCTGATCCATCGTACGGTACCGTTTTTATGTCTTATCCTGAAGCTGATGGGGTGGTGAGTCTGGTCATAAACTTCTTTTAGATGTCGCTTCCAGGATGCGATATCCAGCGGGTCAATGATTTGATCTAGTAATTCAGGGTTGTCGATAAATTCCGCTACCGAATAACCCGTTAATTTTTTCACTGAAGGCGAAATATAGATGTATTTACCATTCAGGTCTCGAAAAAAGGAAAACTCACTTGCCTGGTTAGCGATAGATTCGAAGATTACAGCCTGGACTTTTGCCTGTTTGCGCATAGCGAGCACTATGCCCATTAAGATACCAATGGTGATACTCAAGAGGGTAGGCACAATCACATATTGTGGCTTAAAGGTCTCCAGTACAAAAATCAGCTGAATGACAAAGAAAGATTCGACAACGACCAATCCGAAAAGTATGGAATATAGGAAAATTCGCTTATTTTGGAGAAAAAAAGTCATTGTGGTATTAACCGGCCGAATCTAAAGATCTCGCGCTGAGTCTTGTTGTAAATCTCTGATGAACCCTAAAGCGAGGAATAGTGGCAGAAAAGGCTCGGTTGAATGATCAAAAGCTCCGATATGGCTGACTATTAAGTGCCCATTAGCTCTGAAACAGTAGCAAATTATACACTAAACCCATGTCACAGAATTTATCAAGGTTCCCTGTTATCAATACGAGTCTAATGGTTATTCTGATTTTTTCAATGAATAAGCAGAAAAACCTGTACTTGATTGACTTTGGTTGAGTTGATAGCTGATATCTAGATAAGAGCCGGGCGGGTATTTAGCTAGACCAGGAGCCTGTCGATCAAAATCCGTATCTGCAGCGACTCTTCTATTACCCTTAAAGCAAAAAAACAGTTCGATGAAATCACAGTCACCGCAACAGCACCCAGCACCAGAGCTGCAAGCAATGCTCAGGTCATCTTCCAGGCTACGATAATACCAAGAAAATCTGCCAGCGCATTTTTCATTATTGCAGCAGATGAAATCGTTGGCAGTAACTCCTTTAGTAGCGCGGAAGGGAGTTCTGGGTTTAAAAGGGGGCGAAGTAAAATGATTTGAATAATAATCTAAATAGTGAAAGCATATTCCAATGATTTATGAATAGTGCTATTAATTTTTAATCCTTACTAAATAAAGTTATATCAGCAAGCAATAAAATAAGGATAAAGGGGTTAATGTCCACTGTATTTCCAGTGTTTTTCAGTTTCTCAGATACCTTTTAATTCTCATCACGCTTTTAACATGTCTGTAACTGAATCATCATGAATTCTTCACATTCGATGTTTATGATCACTCGGGTTAGAGGTCTTCCAGATGACACTTTTTCAGAACAAAAACCCTATTAACTCTAAGGAGAAACTTGGAATGTTTATAAAAAAAATAGCTATGGCTGTCGGCCTGACTGTAGTCACCCCTCAGTTGTTTGCTGATGCGACAAACTTCGATAACTTTACACCACTGGTTGGAGATACTATTGCTGGTTCGCTACCGGAAACAGCTCCATTTGTACTGTCGTCGCCAGAATTTCGTGAGGTGAATATCGTCACTCGGGATCCTATTCAAACGTATCGTTTTGATAGTGGAAATTACGACATGAATACGGTCAATGAGAATGGACCAGAAGCTGGAAGCTATCTGTTCACGCCTTTTGAGACCGGGCAGGCCGGTATTCAAAGGACTGATCTGCGCACTATGCAGACTACTACAATCTGGCAGGCGCCCGTACCCGGTAGTCATCGCTCTTTTGATGCGTCACGTTGGACACCCTGGGGAGGGTATCTAACTGCGGAGGAATCCTGGAGCGACCCGGGTGCTAATCCTGCCAGCAACTATGGTCGTCTGTTCGAGGTGACTAATCCGCTGGCTGATCCAGAAGATATCGAGATCAAGCATCGCAATATTCTGCCACGTGTTTCACACGAAGGCCTGGCCTTCGATAAAAAGAATAACCTGTACTTTATCGATGAGCGAAACAATAGCCATATTTTCAAATACACATCAAGAAAACCCGATGCGAAATCTGGTGATGAATTTTTTGCAAAGGGCCAGGTGTTTGTACTGCGTGTGGGTGATGGGGCTATTAAAGAAGCGACTGGCAAAGCAAGATGGATTGCCTTAACCGATGTTGTTGGTAATCCTTTACCAGGTGCCGTACTGGTTCATGATGGTGAAATAGATGGACGCGCTACACCAAAGCTTGAAGCTTTTCTTGGTACTGCTTTTGATCGTCCTGAAGATCTGGAAATCAAAACTTTGCGCAATGGCAGTCAGCAACTGTATGTTGCCACAACAACTAACAGCAAGGTGTTTTCTATCGATCTTCGCAGAAATATAGTTAAGCTGTTTGTGAGCAAGGAAACCATTGATCTGGCCACCGGATACGAAGCCAGTCCTGATTTTCAGAACCCGGATAATCTTGCTATTGATGCCGATGGAAACATCTACATCGTAGAGGACCAGCCTGGTGGATACGAAGATACCTGGTTTGCGCTTGATAAGGACAATGATGGTGTTGCAGAGGCGATTGGTAAATGGGCTAGCCTGAATACATTAGGCGCTGAGGCAACGGGCTTATATTTTGACCCCTTTAATCCGCACCTGGCTTATATAAACGTACAGCACCCTACTAGCGGTGAAGACCGCACCATGATGTTGATGGCCCCTGTTGCGGATAAGAGCAGCGGAAAGAGCAAGCATCATCATGAGCATGAAGATGAAAAAGGACATGGCTACAGATAAGTAGATATTTGGCTATCCAGGGCAAGGATGCACGCAGTATCCAGGCCCTGAACTAACCCCGGTTTTGTACCGGGGTTTTTTTGTTCAGTGATATGAGACGTGTATTCCTTGCAAACCAATATCAGGGTGCGCTACCCAGGGTATTAAGCCCGACTCATAAATTTACGTTCTTCAACATTTATCCTGATGCGGTCGCCTGTGGATATATGTTCAGGTACCTGAACGGTCAGGCCTGTCGACAGGATGGCGGGTTTGGTGCGTGCGGTAGCTGAGCCGCCTTTCAGGGATGGGTCTGTTTCTGTGATCACCAGGTCAACGCTGGAAGGCATATCCAGGGCCACGGGATTGCCATGTACCAGAATGACCTGCATACCTTCTGTGCTTTCATCAATAAACAGGATCTCTTCAGCAATGGAGTCTTTGTTGATGTTGTACAGGGTGTAGTCTTCGTTATCCATGAATACGTATTCATTGCCATCGATATAGGAGAATTTAGCGGGACGTTTACTGATATCTGCCAGGTTTAGCAGGTCTGAGTCCTTGAAGGTTTCATCAATCTTGGCGCCAGTGACCAGGTCATACATGCGCATACGATACAGGCTGCCTCCTGCGCGCCCCTGCGGTACGGAGCGTTCGATATCTTTCACGATATAGACATTACCGCTGTATTCGATGGCCGCATTTTTCTTGATTTCGCTGGCTTTGGGCATGGTGTTGGATCCTGAGATAAAAAGATGCAGAAAATATCATGAATGTGGGTTTAATCAATAGGATTTGATGCCCTCTGGCTGGAAAATCACACGCTATTCCTCAAATTATCCTGACACCTGTCAACTTTGATATTGAATTCCCATAAATAGGTTTTTTTATGCGAGGGGTTCTGGTTAAATCCGTACGCGAGAATTTGAGCAGTAAAACCACAACTACGAGGAGTTAATATGGCCGTCTACGTCGCCAGTCACCCCCTGATTCAGCACAAGCTTGGGCTGTTAAGAAAAGATGGTATCAGTACAAAAAGCTTTCGACAGCTGGCCAGTGAGATTTCTATGTTGTTGACTTACGAGGCAACAGCTGACCTGCCGGTAGAGACAACGACCATTAAAGGATGGGATGGCAAGGTTGAGGTAAAGCAGATTAAGGGTAAGAAGATTACTATCGTACCCATTCTGCGCGCCGGGCTGGGTATGCTGGATGGGGTTGTGGAGCTGATACCCAATGCGCGTATCTCTGTGGTCGGTCTGTACCGTAATGAAGAGACACTGGAACCCGTACCCTATTTCGAAAAACTGGTGGCGGATGTCAGTGAGCGTATGGCGCTGATTGTAGATCCCATGCTGGCAACAGGTGGCTCGTTTAATGCGGCCGTGGACATGGTTAAGAAGGCGGGTTGCAATAATATCCGTGGGCTTTTTCTGGTGGCAGCACCGGAAGGGATTGAGGCGGTACAGGCGCGACACCCTGATGTCGATATTCATGTTGCTGCGGTAGATGATCATCTTAACGAACAGGGCTACATCATTCCTGGACTCGGCGATGCCGGAGACAAGCTGTTCGGGACCAAGTAATTTCCTAATCTAGTAGAGTGAGACATAACAATGAATGAAGAAAACAGCATACAGTCACCGCTGCAGCAGGCTGTTCTGGGTGCGCAAATGCTTTTCGTGGCTTTCGGTGCGTTGGTGCTGGTGCCTATACTGACCGGGCTTGATCCCAATGTGGCGCTGTTTACCGCCGGTGTCGGCACGCTGATCTTTCAGCTGGTCACCAAACGTCAGGTGCCCATTTTTCTAGCCTCGTCATTTGCTTTTATCGCACCGATTATCCACGGCGTGGGTACCTGGGGTATCGCCTCTACCCTGTCTGGTTTATTCGCGGCGGGTATCCTGTACGCGGTGCTCAGTGCCCTGATTAAGGTGCGCGGTACGGATATTATCGACCGCTATCTGCCGCCTGTGGTGGTGGGCCCGGTGATTATCGTGATTGGCCTGAGTCTGGCGCCGGTCGGCATCAACATGGCGCTGGGTAAAACTGGGGATGGTGCCGCCGTGCTGGTTGCTCATGATACGGCGCTGACCATTTCCATGATCACGCTGGTAGCCACGATCCTGGCCTCATTTCTGGGGCGGGGGATGTTTAAACTGATACCCATTCTGATTGGTATCACTGTGGGTTATGTGGTCGCGCTGTTTTTTGGCATCGTAAATTTTGATGTCGTAAGCCAGGCAGCCTGGTTTGCTATCCCTAATTTCACAGCACCACAGTTTAACCTGGAGGCGATTCTGTTTATCGTGCCGATAGCGATTGCCCCGGCAATTGAACATATCGGTGACATGGTGGCGATTAGCGCGGTAACCGGAAAGGATTTTATTAAAAAGCCGGGTTTACACCGCACCCTGCTGGGTGATGGTCTGGCAACCTCGGCGGCAGCCCTGTTCGGTGGCCCACCAAACACCACCTATTCGGAAGTAACCGGCGCGGTTGCGCTGACTAAAGCCTTTAATCCTGTGATTATGACCTGGACCGCAGGGTTTGCCATATTCCTGTCCTTTTCAGGCAAAACAGGCGCCTTGTTACAAACCATTCCTACCCCGGTTATGGGTGGAATCATGACCTTGATGTTTGGCGCCATTGCGGCGATCGGTATGAATACGCTGGTACGCTCAGGAGAGGATTTATCCAAAACCCGCAATATGGTGATTACCTCGCTGGTGCTGGTTTTCGGTCTGGGTGGTATGACTCTGGGTATAGGCGAGTTTACGTTGCAGGGTATTGGGCTATCTGCGATTGCTGCCATCGTGTTGAACATTGTGCTTCCGCGGGAAAAGCAGGTAGAAGGTAGCTAGGTAACACGCTCAACCCGAAATCAGTACTCACCACGGAGGACACCGAGAACACAGAGGTTTAAAATAACCACATATGGGCAATGCTGGATGTTAGATCCGAGCGTTTACCCGACATTCTAAGAAGAATACTTTCATCTCTGTGTACTCGGTGTGCTCTGTGGTTGCATTCATTAATCGCAGTACACGATTTAATCAGAGCTTCCTTAGGTAATTGTCAATTCCTCAGGCCAGCAGCCAGTTGCTGGCCCCAGGTTTAAATCCTTATCCTCGAAGCGTACCAGGAAAATCTTGCGCTCAGGATTTTCTTCCAGATGTCCCGTTTCGATAATGACACCACGTGTGCCGGGTTCTGCCAGTAACAGGCCTTCTTCAATATTGGGAATACTGCCGTCATTAAAGATATGACAGGCTGCGTAGACTCGGTCACCTTTTGATAATTGATCTAAGTTCATATTTGTCTCCATTGCTACAACACTAAGTCTTGCTAAAACCCTGAATTGTCGTATTCGCTACAAGCAAAATACGGACGCTCCAGAAATGTCTAATAAAATCAGTCACTAAAGTCGCCCCAGTCAAAATGGCACAACCCTTGCTGTAACTGTTATTAACTATCTAGCAAAACACTTGCCATGGAGACAAAAAGTTATGTTGATACTGACAGAAAGTGCACAAAACGCGGTTAGCCGCTTTATTAAAAGTTCAGAAACACCTGTACAGGGCCTGCGGGTTTCTGTGAATGATGGTGGCTGTTCCGGCCTGCAATACGGCATGCTGCTGGAAGCAAATCCTAATGCAGACGATAAGGTACTGGATCTGGGGGAGATCAAGGTATTTATCGATCCGCAAAGCCTGCCAATGCTCGACGGTGTGACTGTCGATTTTCTCGACTCTATGGAAGGAAGTGGTTTTAAGTTTGAAAATCCAAATGCCACCAAAAGCTGTGGCTGCGGTAAATCTTTTTCCTGTTAGGGGGTGAAAAAACATGTGGGATTATTCTGAAAAAGTTAAAGAGCATTTTTTTGAGCCTCGTAATGCCGGAGCGGTGGAAAATGCCAATGCTGTAGGTGATGTGGGTTCTTTATCCTGTGGTGATGCGCTCAGGTTAACGCTTAAGGTAGAACCGGATACCGATGTCATTCTGGAGGCTGGTTTCCAGACTTTTGGATGTGGTTCAGCGATTGCTTCAAGCTCTGCATTGACGGAAATCATTAAAGGGATGACGGTAGAAGAAGCGTTGAAGGTCAGCAATCAGGATATTGCCGATTACCTGGATGGTCTGCCACCAGAAAAAATGCATTGTTCGGTAATGGGGCGCGAGGCATTACAGGCTGCGGTTGCCAATTATCGCGGTGAAGTGTGGAGCGACGACCACGAAGAAGGTGCGCTGATCTGTAAGTGCTTTGCCATTGATGCTGTGATGATTGAAGACACCATCCGCGCGAATGGTTTGAAGACAGTTGAAGATGTTACCAACTACACCAAAGCTGGCGGTGGTTGTTCTTCCTGTCATGAAGGGATTGAAGAAATCCTCGAGAAGGTGCTGGCAGAATCAGGCGAAGCGTTTGATCCCACTGCGGTGGCTGCGGTTAAGGCAAAGCCAAGCTCTGGCCTGACCAATCTACAACGCATTAAACGTATTGAAGAATTACTGCAGGAAATCCGTCCAAACTTACAGCGCGACCACGGCGATGTGGAACTGGTAGAAGTGGATGGAAAGTATATTTATGTGAACATGACCGGCGCCTGTTCCGGCTGCCAGATGGCGGCGACCACATTGGGGGGAATCCAGCAGCATCTGGCCGAAGGGCTGGGTGAGTTTATTCAGGTATTGCCTGCCGAAGAACTGGCTCGCCGCGCAAAGGCTGGGGGTTAATCATGTCGGATGGTATCTATCTGGATAACAATGCAACCACCATGGTTGATCCTGCTGTGGTTGAGGAAATGCTACCGTTTTTCACCGAACAGTTTGGTAACCCATCGTCATTGCATCAGTTTGGGGACAAAGTAGGTCGGGCACTGAAAAAGGCACGCAAGCAGGTGCAGGATTTGCTGGGTGCTGAACATGAATCTGAAATTATTTTCACCTCCTGTGGTACCGAATCGGACTCCACAGCGATTCTATCGGCACTCAGAGCGCAGCCTGAGCGTAAGGAGATAATCACCACCGTCGTTGAGCATCCGGCCATATTGTCGCTTTGTGAGTATCTTGAAAAAGATGGCTACAAGGTGCATTACCTGAAGGTCGACAAAAAAGGCCGACTGGATATCAACGAATACATGAAACTGCTGTCAGACAATGTTGCTATCGTGTCGGTGATGTGGGCAAATAACGAAACCGGCACGCTGTTTCCGGTAGAAGAAATGGCCGTGCTGGCGAAGTCTGCTGGCGTCATGTTCCATACCGACGCAGTACAGGCGGTTGGTAAGATTCCGATGAATCTGAAGGAATCAGAAATCGATATGCTGTCATTGTCCGGGCATAAACTACATGCTCCTAAAGGTATCGGAGTGCTTTACCTGAAACGCGGCGTTCGCTTCCGCCCACTACTTAGAGGTGGTCATCAGGAGCGCGGTCGTCGTGCCGGTACCGAGAATGCCGCTTCAATCGTAGCACTGGGTAAAGCCTGTGAGATGGCGCAGGAGTCGATGGATTTTGAAAAGACCTTTGTTAAGTCCATGCGTGACCGCCTGGAGCAGGGCATTCTGGAGCAGGTACCCCATTGTTTTGTAACCGGAGACCCGAATAACCGTTTACCCAATACCTGCAATATTGCGTTTGAATATATCGAAGGCGAAGCCATCCTGCTGCTATTGAACAAGATGGGTATTGCCGCATCCAGTGGTTCAGCCTGTACCTCAGGTTCGCTGGAACCCTCTCACGTGATGCGCGCGATGGATATTCCCTATACCGCAGCGCATGGTTCTACGCGGTTTTCACTGTCGCGTTACAACACCATGGAAGAGGTTGAAAAGGTTATCGAAGCAGTGCCTCCTATCGTGGCTCAGTTACGTAAGCTCTCGCCTTACTGGGATGGTGACGGTCCGGCACAGGAGCCTGAAAAAGCTTTCGCACCGACCTATGCCTGAGTGAACCATTGTGCTTGAGGGCTGTCATAGTGACATCCTCAATATATATTTCCTCCATTTTTTCCGCGGCTAGCCCGCGGTTTTTTTTGCCCAACAGGGTTTGTAGAAAAACATCCAACACGACGGGTTTTGCCAAACATGCTTTTGTCGCATTTGCTACAAAACAGTCCTCTAACCCAGCTTACATTATGTTTTTATTTTCTAACTTATTGATTTAACGGTAATAATTTACAATGACATGGTGCTTGCAACAACCTCATTAGAGGATTGATTAATGAGTGCAGCGATGACTAAGACCATAATTAATGATACGACACTGAGAGATGGCGAGCAGTCGGCAGGTGTGGCATTTTCATTGGATGAGAAAATTTCAATTGCCGAAGCACTGGATGAGATCGGTATTCCAGAACTAGAGATCGGTATTCCCGCAATGGGCGAGATTGAACGCGACTCTATTCGCGCGGTGAGTTCAGTGGTTAAAAGGTCGCGCCTGATGGTGTGGTCACGTATGAATATGGCGGACCTGTCTTTATGCAAGGATCTGGGTGTGCATAGCATCGATCTGTCGATCCCGGTTTCAGATCAGCAAATCAAAAATAAACTCAATCGTGATCGCGAGTGGGTATTAAAACAAATTCCAAAACACGTTCTGGCAGCGTCAGAACTGGGTCTTGAAGTCTGTGTTGGTGGTGAGGATTCCTCGCGTGCTGATATCGACTTTCTAATGCGTGTAGTTGATGTAGCCGAGTCAGTGGGTGCCTGTCGTTTCCGCTTTGCTGATACGGTCGGGATTATGGAACCTTTTCAGGTTTATGAAACCTTCCGCAGCCTGCGCAGCATCAGCGGTTTGCAGCTAGAGATGCACGCGCACGATGACCTGGGGCTGGCGACTGCGAACACACTTGCTGCGATTCGTGGCGGAGCAACGCATGTGAATACTACGGTACACGGTCTGGGTGAACGTGCAGGTAATGCCGCGCTGGAAGAAGTGATCATGGGTGTACGCAAATTTTATCCGCAGCAGGATGGAATCGATATGTCGAAATATAGCGAAGTGTCGATGCTGGTCGAAAAAGCTTCTGGTCGCTATGTGAACTGGCAGAAAAGCCTGGTCGGTGCGGGCGTATTTACCCATGAGGCCGGGATCCATGTGGATGGCCTGATGAAAGACCGGTTGAACTATGAAGGTGTGAACCCGGCTGACCTGGGCAGGGAGCACCAATTTGTACTGGGTAAGCACTCTGGTACCCATTCCATTACTCAGGTGTATGCGGATATGGGTTATCAATTAACCCGTGACCAGGCGGAAAAACTACTATTGCTGGTCAGGCAATTTGCCACCGATCACAAAGCTGCGCCAGCCAGTGAAGACCTGCGCCTGTTTTACCAGCAGATTAATTATCCGGGCTGTGAGCAATGGCAATATCAATGAGTGCACCCAG
Organism: Gammaproteobacteria bacterium; assembly: GCA_050288105.1. Lineage (GTDB taxonomy): Bacteria > Pseudomonadota > Gammaproteobacteria > JACNJF01. The sequence continues at coordinate 277,309 of JBNKDE010000004.1, read as the reverse complement.
CCCTGAATCGGTAGCAAACGCTGAACTACGTCTATCGTGGTGGCGCATGCTGCGCGAGGATATCGACTGTGTTTTTCATCGTGATCCAGCAGCACGTACTCGAATTGAAATTATTACCACCTACCCGGGCGTACACGCAATCATGATGTATCGTATTGCCAACCGCCTGTGGTGTCGCGGCTGGCGCTACCTGCCACGCCTGATTTCCTACATAGCCCGTATCTGGACCAGCATAGACATACACCCGGGCGCAACCATAGGCCGACGCTTTTTTATTGATCATGGCGCTGGCGTAGTCATAGGTGAAACTGCCGAAGTACATAACGATGTCACGCTTTATCACGGTGTCACCCTGGGTGGCGTGTCCTGGAACAGGGGCAAGCGCCATCCTACCCTGGAAGACAATGTGATTGTCGGTGCCGGAGCCAAAATCCTGGGGCCGATCACTATCGGGGCCTGTGCTCGAGTGGGTGCCAACTCAGTGGTGATTTCACCCGTACCCAGCGGTAAGACAGTTGTTGGTATTCCCGGTAAAGTAGTTAAAACAGCGAGCAGGGCGACAAACTCAAGCGATGTGCAGGATATAGACCTGAATCACCACCTGATTTCTGATCCGGTGGCCGAGGCGATTACCTGCCTGCTGGATCGCATACGTCTACTGGAGCAGGCGGTGGGCGTACATGGTTGCCTGCCAGATGGAAAAAGTGCCGAAGATGAATGTGCGGACTGTGATGCGAAGCAGGTTTGTGATCCGGTCAATATAGATTTGAAAAAGGTAGTTTAGCGCAATGGATATGCTGGAGTTTGAGGGTGAAGCGCTTTATTTCGATGAAGCCATGGAACCTGAAACCGAGCAGTGCATTGAAAAGGCAGCAGACAGTTATGGCGCAAAGAATGCAGAAAGCCTGTTACTGAGAGCCTATTTTCTGGAGCCGGAACACCCTATGGTACTGGTGGCGTTATATCGCTACTACTATTACCAGCATCGATATATGGATGCTCTGAAAGTAGCTGAGCGGGTGCTTGCTATTTTTTCCCGCAGGTTAGGGCTACCCGCTAACTGGCAGGACCTGAATGAGCAGCATATAGAGATTGCCGTGAGTGACTCGATGACCGAGGTCCGGTTTTATCTGCTGGCACTGAAGGGTGCAGGGTATCTTGATATGCGACTGGAAAATTACCAGAGTGCGATAGATCGGCTGCAGAAAATCGTCGATATTGATAGCGAAGACAGGTTGAGCGTGAGTTCTTTATTGCAGATCGCTCAGGATGAAATAAACCGACAGGCCGGTATTTATCGGCTCAGATTTTGAACTGGAGAAGAAGCATGAGTGAAAGTGAGTTTGAACTGGATCTGGATGAATTAAGTAGTGCTGAAGAATTCCTGGAATACTTTGATGTGGAATACGATCCGGCCATCGTACATGTGAATCGCTTGCATATTTTGCAGCGTTTTCATGACTATATTGAAAAAGTCGAAAAAATGCCTGAAGACGAAGAACAGATGCGTACCGTGTATGGCGCACTGCTATTAAAAGCATATTCTGATTTTGTCGATTCCGATGCGGCTACAGAAAAAGTGTTCAAGGTGTTCAAGATGCTGGAGCCAGTAGAAATAATGGTGCCACTGTCAGACCTGATGCCTGGAGGCTCGTTCAGTGCTCCCCAGATTTGAGTATGGTGAAGCAGTACGGGTAATCCGTAACCTGCGTAATGATGGCACCTACCCTGGTGAAGATACCGGTAAGTTGCTGGTTAGACGTGGCAACGTGGGTTACGTGCGTGATGTGGGTACCTATCTGCAGGATCAGCTGATTTACAAGGTGGATTTTTTTGAACTGGGGATAGTGGTGGGTTGTCGTGAGCAGGAACTGATACTGGAGTCAGACCCCTACATTCATACGCGTTTTGAGTTCAGGGATAAGGTTACACCAAAAATTCCTCTGGGTATTAAGGGTGAAGTGATTGCTGAGCCGGGTGAAGAAGGTGAAATAGAAAAAGTATTACGCGAGGAAGAAGGTGGGCCGTTTTACCATGCACGCTTCAATGGACGTGTATTAATGGTGCCTGAGAGCGCTCTGGATTTTGTAGATAAAGAACTGGCGGAAGACTGAGATGTTAGCGATGAAACAGGATTATGATATTCCCGAGTTTAATTACCATTTGTTACGCAATGCGCTGAATAAATACGGTAAAAATATTAGCCAGTTACAGGCTGATGAATACCAGAAAGTATTGCAAAGTGCCTATAAGAGCTTTGATGTGGAATCGCTGGTTCTGGCTACAGAGGAAGCACGATCTTTTGTTGTCACTGCTGAGCAGATTGATCAGTCACTGGCGGCCATTATCGCTCGCTATCATGATGAAAATGAATTTTTGCAGGACCTGGGAGCGAATGGGTTAAACAAGGAGTCTCTGCGTGCTGCCTTATATCGCGAGCTCACTTTTGATGGGGTGATGCAGATTATTGGGTCGAAGAGCGCACATATAAATGATCTGGATATTATGCTGTTTTACGAAATGCATCATGATCGCTTTGAACAGCCGGAAACTCGGGTGGCGCGACATATTCTGATTACCGTCAATGCGGATTTTGCTGAAAATACCGAGGTTGAATCGCGCAAAAAAATTACCGAAGTGGCTGCAAAGCTGGGCTCCAGAACTAATCGCTTCCCGCAGTTTGCCAAACAGTATTCAGAGTGTCCCAGCGCAATAGAAGGTGGCAAGCTGGGTGATATCAGCAGAGGCCAGCTTTATCCTGAACTGGATGAGATGCTGTTTAACATGGGTGAGAATGAAATCAGTCCGGTGGTTGAGTCAGAGATGGGATTTCATATTCTGTATTGCGAACAGATTAAACCAGCGCGACGCATTCCCTATAACAAGGTTAAGTCTCGCATACGTGAGATTTTGCAGGAACGTAATCGTAGAAACTGCCAGAAATCATGGCTGGCGGCGTTACAGGCAAAGTAATGCAATTTATTAACTGCGCAACCAGTTCTGGATTGAAAGCATGAGTACGGTAAAAAATCAAAAAGCACATTGTTCTTTCTGTGGTCAGGAACAGGGTCCGAATATTCCACTTATAGCCGGTGAGGAAGGACATATCTGTGAAGAATGTGTGCGCCTGGCTTCACAGGTGGTGGGTAGCTGGGGGCGTAAGCGGGCAGCCTCTAAACCTTTACAGAACCTGCTGAAGCCACAGGAACTAAAAAACAAACTGGATGAATATATCATTGGTCAGGATCTGGGTAAGGAAACGCTTGCTGTCGCTGTATATAACCACTACAAACGACTGCAGATGGAAAATCAGCCAGTCAGTATGGATGTAAAAAAGGAAGAAGTTGAAATTGATAAGTCCAATATTCTTTTATTAGGCCCCTCGGGTACGGGGAAAACCCTGCTGGCCAGCACTTTGGCCCGAATTGTGGGTGTGCCCTTCGTGATTGCTGATGCCACGACGCTGACGCAGGCTGGCTATGTCGGGGAGGATGTCGAGTCTATTCTAGCGCGCCTGATGGATAGCGCGGAAGGTAATAAGGAACTGGCTGAATGGGGCATAGTTTATATCGATGAAATCGACAAGATTGCCAAGGCCGGTGAGTCTTCGCATGGCACGCGGGATGTATCTGGAGAGGGTGTGCAGCAGGCACTACTCAAGTTAATAGAAGGTGCCAAAATCAAATTGAGCGCTAAGGGCAGGAAAGATCAGCAGGGCGATCAGTTGATCGATACCAGAAATATCCTGTTTATTGCGGGCGGCGCTTTTGCTGGCGTAGAAAAAATCCTGCAATCCAGATTGGGCGGTGCTAATCGAGGCATAGGGTTTAACGTGGACCTGTCAGAGCCTGAGAAAGCCTATGATCAGCTAAAGCTGATGGAAGAGGTACAACCCGACGATCTCAGGCATTTTGGCCTGATCCCCGAGTTCATTGGCAGGTTCCCTGTGATTACGGCATTGCATGATCTGGATGAACATGCGCTGGTACAGATTCTGACCGAGCCGAAGAATGCGCTGGTCAAGCAATACAAGCGTCTGTTTGAATTCGAGGGGGTGGATCTTGAGTTTACCGACCAGGCATTAACCGCGATTGCATTACAGGCCATAGAACGTGGCACTGGAGCGCGTGGATTGCGCGGGGTGATGGAGGGGTTGTTGCGTAAAGTCATGTTTGAGATGCCGAGTATAGAAGGTGCGAGTCATTGCCTGGTCGATGAGCAGGACGTGAATGGAGAAAGAGAGCTCGCTGTGGTTAGCGCAGCCTCATAACCGTTTTATGTCCAGCGGCCAGCATCACGCAGGCAGCTATCACAGTTGAATTTCAGCGAAATAAGCCCGATATGGGGCTCGCCAGGGAGGCCGGCGCCTTATTATGCGCAGCAAATTGATTTCAATCATTAATATTACAAAAAATACCTGACATCCTCTGTCAGTTAAATTTTTCCGATTAAACTCATGGGGCAGACCATTTTCATCAAGGCTGTTGGGGCGAGATCTTCCAAATCGCTTATCTGTTCGGGTAGTGTAGGATAGTGCTGATTTTATATCGAAAAAAACGAATTTATATTTCCCTGCTATGGTTGCTGTTGTGTTGTGTGCCTGTGCTTGCCAGGGCAGAACCGGTCGTTATCCAGCATGCCCCGCAAAAAAACGAGGTTTTAACCCAGAGTGTTTTGCAGCGCATTTATGCGATGCATAAAAAGGTCTGGTCCGATGGTACGCCCATCAAGGTATTCACCCTACCTGACAGTAGTCCTGTACACAGGGCTTTCGTCAATCAATATTTTCATATGCAACCCTATCAGCTGAAACGCCTGTGGCACAGGCTTCTGTTCAGTGGCACCGGTACCATTCCAGTAGAAGTAGGGTCACTCAAAGAAATGCTGGAAAAGGTTAAGAATACCGAGGGGGCGATTGGTTATGTCGATAGTTCGGTAGTTGATCGGAACAACGAATCTATGCTGGTGGAGGTGAGGCATGATTAAGTATAAATTGACCTGCGTGTATATGATTGTATGCGGGTTGGTGTGTACCAATGCGCTCGCTGACCAGCAGTTTTTACATGGTTATATCAGTCAGGCGATGGTGGTCTCTGAGGATAATCCGTTTTATGTTGATGAAACCGGCACCCATTTTGACTACCGTGAAATCGGCTTGAATGGTACCTGGCAATTTGACAATGACATCAGGCTTAGTGGGCAATTGCTGTCTCGCAAAGCTGGCGATATTAGCAATGGTGACCCCAAGGTGGATTTTCTGTTACTGGACTACAGCCTGTACTCTTCCGATAATCAAACGTCTGGTATTCGTCTGGGCAGGGTTAAAAACCAGTACGGTATATACAATGCTACGCGAGATGTTCCGCATGTACGCCCTGGTGTTTTTGTCCCTCAGTCGGTGTACTTCGAGACCCTGCGTAATGCGCTATTGTCGGTGGATGGTCTCAATCTATACCTCAGTTTCCAGAATGCTCTGGGTGATGTCAGTGTTGATCTTTACGGCGGTAAGGCTCGGATAGACGATCAGGCACTTGAGTATCAGATTTACACCATGGACATAGAAGGTGAATTCAACGAGGTGGATAGTTTAGGGCTGAAGCTGGGCCTGGTTCCCAGTGCAGCGCCAAATTTGACCCTGGCGCTGACGTTGCTGGATATCTCTATGAGCCTGCAGGATGCACCTGTTTTTACACCAATGGAGCAGTTTCAGGCTGCGGCAGTTCTTGCTGCTGATCCAACCGCTTTTACCCGCTATATCACCAGTCAGCACGTTGATTCTTTACTGACTCTGGTTTCCATGCAATATAACTGGGATGCGTGGGTATTGACTGCTGAATTCCTGGATATCGATACCAGGGTTTCGCGTACGGAAGTGCTGTATCAACCGGTGGCCCCAGAGTCTACAACATCTAATGCTTACTATCTTCAGGCCGAGTGGCTGGGGTCGGAAAAACTGAGCATCTATGCGCGTCATGAAAAGCTATATTATGATGTAGATGATAAAGATGGAACGCAGTTTGCGGCCAGGACCGGCGGTAATCCGATAGCGCAACATACCATTGCCAATACGGTTGGGGTGCGTTGGTACTTCACGCCTGATTTATCTCTTACCGGTGAATACAGTCGCAATAAGGGAACGGCATTTATTAATGGCGCGGTGAATATCGATTACTCTCAGCTGAAAGAAAACTGGGATCTTTTCATATTGCAGTTGTCCTACCATTTCTAAATGGTTTGATTGAAATAGCACCATGTATATCAGTCTTAAATGGAAAGCTGTCGTCTTTTTAAGCCTGGTGCTTATCGCAATTTCAAGTGTCTGGACCTGGCAGTTTATTCGCAATCAGCTGGATGAGTTCGATCTCGAACTGGTGCGCACACACAAAACTCAAACAGATTTACTGAGCGAACTGGTGATGGACAACTTTCTGCGCCTTTCCCAGTTTTCCGAGCTAATTTCTGGGCGTCAGGTGGTCCAGCAAAGCCTGAATAAACTGCTAGCCTCAGGCAACTCCTTACAGCAATCACTGGAACAGGACTGGATATCCTATCACGTCAATATAGGGCTGGATTATCTGGCAATTTATAATTCTGAGCATCAGATGCTAGGCGAGGTCAGTTCACCTGAGCTGCATGTCGATGATGATTTTCAGTTCGCTGTACTTCGCAGGCTTGATACGGGAACAAGGGTAGATGAGCCTATGAACCTGATTTACTGCCGGAAAATCTGTCTATTAATTGTATTGCAGCCATTTATTAACGATCAGGGTGCAACTGGAACTATTGTACTGGCGCAGAATATGGCGGATGTTGTACGCATTTTTTACAATTTTTCCAATTCCGGGTTAGGCATTTTGTTGCAGGGAAATGCTTATCCCGGCAGTAATGCATCAGACCGGTATCTGGCAGACTGGAAAACCTTTGCCTGGGCGGTCAGTGATTTTAGGTATATCTTTCCGATCATAAAGAAATATGCAGACACCCACGAGTTGAAAACAGAACCCCATACGGAATTATTTGAGCTAGAGGGAAAGCAGTTCATGATGTCGACGCTGCATCTGGCTAATATCAGTAGTGTTGGTGATCGGACTATTTTCGTTTCAGTAGAAGATAAATCTGCAGCGCATCAATTGCTGGTGAGTGTTATTAAGCGTGCATTATTTACCGTTGTTTCTGGGTTGCTGGTGGCTGAGTTTATGCTCTTGTTATTAATACACCGGCCTATGAAAAAGCTGGAAAATATTACTGAAGCATTGCATCTACTGCCACAACAGAATTTTGCTCATGCGGTGCAAAGAGTGGCAAACCGTAAAAGTATATTTATGGATGAGTTAAGCGTGCTGGAGCATAGTACGGTGTACGTGGCTAGGGAGCTGGAAAAGCTACATATGGAAGTCAATCTAAAGAATCTTTCATTAGAAGAACAGGTGCATGCCTTAACTCGTTCTCGCTCCTTCCTGAAGCGCCTGTTTGATAATTCCCAGATATTCATTATCACTCAGGATTTCGACTTTAATATTCAGTCCACCAATAAAAAGTTTGACTCACTGTTCGAAGGTTCACCCGAAAAGTTTTCCAGTCTGATTTATGATGTGCTGGAACTCGATGAATTTAAGCGATTAACCAGTAGCTTAAAGAATCAAAGTATCGACGTGTTCCAGCAGGAGTATCACCTGCTCGATAAACATAATAAAAAATTAATTATCACCTGGACCCATACCCTGGTCGAGGACGAACAGGGGAGTCAGGTCATACTGTCGATTGGTATGGATCAGACGCGCCAGAAAATGGCTGAAAAGGAATTGCGCTGGATGGCTAACAACGATGGTCTAACCGGCATAGGAAATCGCAGATTCTTTAATAGCCGTATCAGGGAAATGCTGTCTACTGAGGTCAGCGGTGCTCTGATTTTTATCGATGTTAACCGGTTTAAGCAGATTAATGATATTTATGGTCATAATGCAGGCGATCTGGTGCTTATAGATATCTCGAACAGGTTACGCAGATTAACCCGTTCGGTAGATACGATTAGTCGTTTTGCGGGTGATGAATTTACCATACTGATGGGCAACATCGGACGCGATGATTTACCCGCAGTACTGGAGAAGCTATCAACAGAGTTAACCAGTAGTATTGCTCTTCAGGATGGTCGTAACATTAACTATTCGGTCAGTATTGGGGCATCAGTTTTTCCAGAGCAGGGTAATGATCCGCAAAGCCTGATTATTAATGCAGATATGGCAATGTATCATGCCAAAAAGAAAGGTATGGGGCGCTGGCATTTATTTGAAACCACTGACGAGCGGGTGTATCAGATCAAAAAGGACCATAATTTAATTTTAGCCATTAAACATGCGCTCAAGACTGGTTCCTTTACTCTGGCTTATCAACCCGTGCTGGATATCACGAAAAACAGGATTTCACATTACGAAGTTTTGATACGTTTACAGGGTGAAGATGGAGAACAGATATCGCCTGCTGTTTTTATTCCGCTGGCGGAAAAAACAGGCGAGATTCGAAATATCGACGAATGGGTGCTGGATAAATCCCTGTCTACCCTGCGTAGCCGCGCGACTAGAGGAGATAATCTAACGATTGCGATCAATATATCGGCACCTACGATGCAGGCTGATGATTTCCCAGAAATGGTTTTTAGTGCTCTGGATAAATATGCTGTCGATACATCAAAGCTCATTATCGAGTTGACAGAGACCGCTTATATAGAAAACTTTCAACAGGTTTTAAGTAATCTCAGGCAGATAACCGATAAAGGAGTCAGAGTAGCACTTGATGATTTTGGTGTGGGATTTTCATCTTTTACTTATCTTAAAATGTTGCCTCTCAGCTATGTCAAGCTGGATGGCTCATATATTCAAAATATTGTTAATAATCCGGATGATCAGGTGTTTGTGAAAAGTCTGTCCGCTATGGTACAGGCTTTTGGAATGAAAGTTATTGCTGAATTTGTGTCCGATGAAAAAATACTTGCTATGGTTACAGAGCTAGGTGTGACCCATGGTCAGGGGTATTTTATTGGCAAACCGCAGCCTTTCAATAACTCTACTGATACGGCGGAAGGTGTGGATTTGGTATAAGGTTGCTTCATGCGTGACGTCATTTTCGAATGATAAGAGGAACCTGTTAATAAAAAGGGAGTCAAGTCAGAAATGATATTTCAGGCTGCCTCACCAGACTAAATACAGGCAAAAGACAGGATCGTTTTTACTGTTTTGGCCTGGTTTAGGATTATGCTGTAATTTTATAATTCCATAATCTTTCTTTATGCTTCAGTGTCGGCAATTGTATATCTACTTGACATAGCGCATGTAAACAAATAACTGTGGTTGATTTGATAACCTATTTCACTTTCTTACAGTTTTTTCTAGTGCTATTCTTCGGCCGCGTTAAATGTAATACAGAAGAAACATCCATAAAGTCTAATCTGGCCATTGGCTCAGTTAGCATGGAATGCTGTAATCTCTGAAATTTGACATTCAGAACTTATATGTTTTTTAAAGGGGTAAAACTTATGGGTGATACTGCAAGGCCTCTGTGGCCACCTTATATTGCAGGCGTGGTCCTCGGCCTGGTATTGATCCTGACTTTTGTGCTGGTTGGCAATGGAGTTGGTGCTTCAGGCATGTTTACACGCTTCGCTGCTGTTCTCGGGGATGAACTCGCCCCTCAGGTTACCGAAACCAACGCTTACCTTGGCCCAATGTTGCAGAATGGGGCTAATCCTCTTTTATCCTGGATCGTATTCGAAGTGTTAGGAATTGCACTGGGTGCGTTGCTGGCTGCTATTGCCTCGGGTAGATTTAGATTCATGCTTGAAGGCGCGCATAAAGTTGGCCGTTCTCACCGCCTGCTTCTCGCGCTGTGTGGAGGCATTCTGGCGGGCATTGGTTCGCGTATCGCCTCAGGATGTACCAGCGGTATTGGCCTGTCAGGCGCCGCCATGCTGAGTATCGGTGGCTTCGTGTTTCTGACTACCTTCTTCCTGGTCGGTCTTGGCGTAAGTTTGCTGGTACGGAGGGCCTGGTAATGGATTATGGTAGTGCAGGTACCGCACTTGCTTCAGGACTGCTGTTTGGTTTTGTTCTAGAGCAGGCGGGTTTTGGTTCTCCCTGTAAATTAACAGCTCAATTCAGGCTCACCGACTGGTCGGTTTTCAAGGTGATGTTTACTGCAATTGTTGTCGCTTCATTAGGTATCCAGTTGCTTCAATTGAATAATACCTTCGGTTCAGCAGGGTTCTATGTAGCGCCCGCTTTGCTGGGCGCAACCGCTGTGGGTGGTGCTTTTGTGGGTGCTGGCTTTGCGGTAGGTGGATATTGTCCAGGTACCTCAGTGGTGGGTGCTATGACAGGTCGCCTCGATGGGGTGGTGTTCGCACTGGGCATGGTTTTAGGGATCTGGCTGTTCTCACTCAATTTTGATGCGGAGTGGATGCAACAACTGTTGAGTGCCGGCAAGTTGCCACAGAAAACTTTACCGCAGCTACTGGGCGTTTCTTCCTGGATGGTTTTGCTGGTGGTTGCGCTTCTGGCGATAGCTGGATTTGTGATGGGAACCGCTTTTGAGAAACGTTTTAATCAACTCGGCCCCAGCGCAGGTGAGGCGCAGGAATCAGCTGCAGGTCATTAAATATTCGGTGTTGCTGTATTAGTGCACATTTCGACGGAGAAGTATCTACAGGCATGAAAACTCGATCTACAAATCAATCGAAGCGAAGAAAATATCTGCTATCGCTTTCTATTCCTGCTCTCGCGATGGGTATGCTGGGGGTGGCACCACTTCCGCAACCGATTGCTGCACTGGGGGTGCCGGTTGCTATGGCGCGTGGCGAAAACCCCTGTGCGCCTGTGCAACGTGGTGAAAATCCCTGCGCCCCGTTACGTGGTAGCAATCCCTGTGCACCAGCTGCTCGTGGTCAGAACCCCTGTGCCCCGGCACAGCGTGGTGAAAATCCCTGCGCACCCAATGCGCGCGGCGAAAACCCCTGTGCACCTAACGCACGTGGTGAAAATCCCTGTGCACCTACCCAACATTAAGCAGCTGTCGATCGAATGAAAATTAGTTCGCCGGATTACACGCAGTGGTTGAATAATCTGGATGAATGCTCATTCGATACGATAGCGGATGCTGCTGAATCGGTTGCCATTATTCATCAGTCCCTGGTAAACGATGAGCTGTCCATTATCAGTGAATGGCTGCGCGACAGCGTGGATAATCCGATACAGGCCTGGACGCATTATCCTCAGGATGACTGTCTTGACCCTCAGTCGGGGGCGATGGTGTATTACCATGCGCATGATGCAGATGAATGGACTCGCGATGAACATGGGCATTTTCATCTGTTTGTAAGACCCGCACCGGATCAGGCCTTTACGCATGTGGCAGCAGTTTCCATGTCTGCATATGGCCTGCCGCTTGCCCTGTTTGCCACCAATGGCTGGGTTACTGATGAGCGCATGTTGCCGGCTGCAGAGATTCTACAGCTGCTGGATAACGGAATGTGGCAGATTCATCGAACTCGACCGTCAGTTTTGGTGTTGCAGTGGCTGGCTGCGTTTCTAACGCTGGCTCGGCCTTTTATCGAACAATTATTGTTGTGTCGTGATGAAGTCATTGGCTGGACACAACAGGCTCAATCTAACGCCGCTATTTTGCAGGACCGGGATACCCATGTCCTGAGCGAAATGCCGATAGATTGGCCACGTATACTGGAGTCAGTGCAGGACGAAGTCTGTATGCGCATGAACTCAGATCTGCCCGAGGCTAACGCCCTGTGCTGACTTCTGGTTGTTACCCAAACTTAAAACACATCTCTATAAGGAGCTAAGAATGAAAGTAATAAAATCTATACCAGTAATGTTGTTGCTGGCAGCCGCTTTAGTGCAAAGCGCTGCCGCTGCAAGCAAAATCTCACCTCTGGTTGATCCAGCGTGGTTGGATGCACATAAAGATCAGGTGACTATTCTGCAGGTGACTGGTTCCGTCGGGACATTTACCAAAGCGCCTGTAATGAAAACTGAAAAAGGCAAAACTGTTGTAAGCACCGTCTCAGGCCATGTGCCTGGTGCCCAGCTGGTTGATTTTAACCAGATACGCGTGAAGCGCGATGTAGCGGGTAAAAGTGTTAAAAAGCTGATTCCCCTGAAAGCGGATTTTGAGAAACTGGCTCAATCCTGGGGCGTCAACAAGGACTCCACTATCGTACTGGTACCAACTGGCCTGAACACTGGTGATGTGAATGAGGCGACACGCCTGTACTGGCAGTTTAAATACTTTGGTCAGCAGAATATGGCGATTCTAGATGGAGGCATGGCAGCATGGCTGGCAGCTGGATACCCTGCGGCTACTGATGCAGCAGCAGCCAGGACCGGTAACTGGGTAGCAACTACTGAAGATAAAAGTATTCTGGCTAGCTACGAAGATGTTAAGCAGGCACTAAAAGGTAAAAAAGTTCAAATAGCCGATGCGCGTCCGCAAAATCAGTATATGGGTGTATTTACCAAGAAAGGCGAACTGTCCGGTCACCTGAAAGGTGCGAAGGATATTTCACCCGATCTGATCACTCTTGCAGATGGCGCTTCAGCTCGTTTTCTGCCTGCAGACAGCTACAAATCCATGATGAAAGCGAAAGGCCTGAATCCCGATGCGGAGACTATTGTTTATTGCAATACAGGGCATCAGGCTGCAGGTGTCTGGTTTGTTACACATGAGCTGATTGGCAACAAAAAAGCCAGTCTCTATGATGGCTCTCTGGTTGAGTACAGCCTGTTAGGCGGTGAAACCATCAATCCCGCCAAATTATAATTTAAGCAGGCTCTTTTTCTTAAGCCTTGTTTTTATAACTGATTAACTCAGGTACAGTTTAAAAGCCCGGAACATTCCGGGCTTTTTTTTGCCAGTTTTTTATCGCAAAAGCGCGTAGGTGACTGGCTGCCTTTAATTAGCTGGTTTTAATTGTCTCAATATCCGTATAGCATCTGCTTTATATGCGAGTGAGAACGCTGTGCGCTTTTCGATTTCAAAATTAATTCTGGTGATGCTGGCGTTGTTTGGGAGCGGATTAGCCTGTGCGCAAAAATCGTTAGATTTTGTGGCAGAGCACCTGATTGAAGTGCCGATGGATTTCAGGTATCTGTCTTTGACAGCGTCGCCGGTTGATGAGCACAGGGTCGAGAGCAGGGTTCAGATCGGACTGGCTAATGTAAGTGGAGAGGGTATCGATAACAGGACGAGCATGTTGAGCCTGCAGTATTTCCTGCCACTACAGGCGCAAAGGGGACTGGGGCTTAGCCTGTTTTACGATGACTATCGCTTTTCTTCAGGAAAAGGTCGCGTAGTGGTCGCGCCCAGCTTTACCCGGCAGTTTTCTCCATCCAGCGTCAATGCTGAAGTTACCGGAGGGCAGGGCCGCGGGTATCATGCAGGCGTTGGTATCAGCTATATTTACCTGCAGCAGGATAAATCGAATCATCAGCTGGGTGTGTTGCTGGAATCGCTCAAGATTCATGAATTCAGGATAAATTTTAATACCGTCGATCTGACGTCTGATTACGCGGCCATGTTCGATTACGCAGCAAGCTACGCGATGATTACACCTTATTACAGTTACCAGAAAAAGCCAGATGAACTGGCTGCGGGATGGATTGGTCGCCTCAGCGCCGTGCTTGCGTTACCTTTACCCAGGGTGGGGTTTGAAGGTCGCATACAGGGACCGGGGTTTGATTACTCGGGCGATACCGACGCTGCGCTCGGCAGGAAGAATATTCCGGATATGTATGCCGGTCTCGGGTATTCGCTGGAACATAAAGTTAGTGGCATACGCCTGGAGCTCGGTGGGCTGTTGTACAGTGCCTTGATTGAGCCCCTGTTACACGAAGATACCGGGACACCGATTTATATCAGTGCTTCCTTTGCATTCTAGAATATAGTTTTTATTAACCCGGCAAAGAATCTTTAAGAGGATTTTAATTTTGCAACTCTATCTCGAACAAATGACGCACTGGCTGTTTCAGTACAAGGTTAATGTAATTTTAAGCCTGATTATTGTTTTGCTCTATCTGGTAATGCAACGCCTGGCGCTGCCAAGGCTGGAGGCGATGGTCGAGCAGGGGGCACTGAAAAATAATGTGCTCAGGAAATCGGTGGTCATCTTTCGGCTATTGAATGGTGTGGTTGTACTGGCCATCATTCTGTTTATCTGGGGCTTTGATTTTCAATGGTTGCTGGCCGCATCTTCAGGCCTCATCGCGCTTACGGGTGTGGCATTGTTTGCAAGCTGGTCAATTCTGAGCAATATCACAGCCTTCTTTATTCTGCTGGCACATCAATCCTATCGTCGTGGCACATTTATCAGAATCCTCGATGCAGATAATTATGTCGAAGGTGTGATCTCTGATATCAATTTATTTAACACCCGACTGATCAGTGATAACCGCGAATATATTATTTATCCGAATAATTTGCTGATTGCCAGGCCCACGGTCATCAACCCCAAGGTACACTATTCTGCGGTTGGTAAGATACAGGAATTCCATCCAGATTTTAAAAATCACCCGAGAGTGGAGTAGTCAGCGCAATGCATCTGGATCCTCTGTTACCCTTAATTGTTGGCGTGGTTGCAGTAGTGCTGGGCATAGGCATGCTACTGCAGTTTTTTCGTCAACCCCAGCTGGTCGGTTATATCATAACCGGAATCATTATCGGCCCGACAGGACTGGCTATTGTCAGTGATGTGACTTTAATCGAGCATCTGGGTGCTATAGGTGTCACTCTGTTACTTTTTTTATAGGTATGGAAGTGTCGCCTCGCCAGCTGGCCAGTGGTTGGAGGATTGCGACCTTTGGAACCCTGTTTCAGATTTTAATTAGCGTCGCTACAACCTGGTTTATTGGGGTGTTGCTGGACTGGAGCCTGTCCCGGATTGTGCTGTTGGGTTTTGTTATTAGTTTGTCCAGTACTGCAGTGGTGCTCAAGTTGCTGAAGGATAGAAACGAGCTAAAATCAGCAGCCGGTCAGAATGTACTGCTGATTCTGCTAGCACAGGATCTGGCGGTGGTCCCTATGCTGATTATAATTTCCATGTTATCGGGTAAGTCACCCGAGCAATCGCTAATCTACAAGCAGTTGATTGGTGGTGTTGTGATTACCGGTTTTGCTATCTGGGTGGCATCGCGTAAACGCCTTAAGCTACCCTTTGCCAGGGTGATCAAAAAGGATCACGAGTTACAGCTATTCGCCGCGCTGCTGATCTGTTTCGGCTTTGCTTTTATTAGCGGTATGCTGGGTTTATCAGCTGCGCTGGGAGCATTTGTTGCAGGCATGGTGATTGCCTCAGCAAAAGAAACCGACTGGGTGACTCATGCTCTGGAGCCTTTAAAGGTAGTTTTTGTCGCTTTGCTATTTGTATCTATGGGGATGATTATCGATATCAGTTTTATACGCGATAACTGGACTTTACTGGCCAGCCTGTTGTTAGGGGTGCTGGTGACAAATACCTTTATCAATGCGTTGATACTGAAAATATTGGGTAATAGATGGGCGGTTAGCTTTTATTCAGGTGCGCTGCTGTCGCAGGTGGGGGAATTCAGTTTTATTCTGGCAACGGTAGGCCTGCAGGTAGGGCTAATCAATAGCTTTGGCTATCAGGCGACCATAGCGCTCATTGCCTTAAGTCTGCTGGCAAGCCCGCTATGGATACAGCTGTCGCGCAAGCTTATTGCGCCTTATATAACTGAAAGCGGTACGCCAGCCTGAGCTTTAAAACCATTTTTTCTTTTTGAACCACCACAGCAGGCTGAAGGATACAAGCAACATGCAGGCAATCGTAATGGCGATACCCCAGGGGTTTTTCAGCAGCGGGATGTAAACAAAGTTCATACCAAAAATCCCTGCGATCAGGTTGAGTGGCAGGAAGATGGCTGACAGCACCGCCAGGATCTGCATGGTACTGTTGGTTTTCTGGCCAATAGAGGCGAAATAGATCTGGGTCAGTGAATCCAGATCTGAACTGATGCCGGATGACAGTCTTTCAATGCGCGCCAGATGGCTATCCAGATCGTTAAAACGAATACTGTTGGATGCATTTAATTCATAGCGCGTATTCTCACGCCAGCGTGCCAGTACTTCTCTCTGCAATTCCAGATTGGTATTAAGTGCGCGCAGACTGGACTTCGCCTTCATGATGACCTGCCAGTCGTTATAGGGATCATTAGGGTCCAGCAATTTCTTCTGCCAGTCTGATACCTGGTTAACCAGGGGTTCTCGAATAGCGAGGAATGAATCACTAATTTCATCCAGCAGTAAATGTAATAGAAAGACCACGTCCTTCGGTCTTTTTAATTCTTTGCTGACCCATTTTTTATACAGCTTGCTAAAGATGGCATCGTCTTCATCATGAATGGTGGCGATGGTATTGTCGATCAGGATAAAGGCAACCGATCGTGTTTTGGGTTCAATCACTTCGAAGCGATTGTCGATATTGCGAAAAATCAGCAATTCGTAACTTTCCGAGTGCTCAAAGGAGGGTGGGTGTCGATTATTAGCCAGGTCAATCTGATGGTGGCGGTGAAATGGGTGATCGGTATATTTCAGAAACTCGGTTACCGGTCGGTTCACATCGATCCATTGTAAATTTGAGAAATCTAACCGGACTTCAGATAGATCTTTTAGCGACAGATCCTGGAAGTTAACTATCTTCATCGAAGCTTTCTACACTCCGCAAGCAAATTTTGACCTTATCACAAAGCCTATGAGTGTAGCGAGCACAGATTTAACAGGCTCTGCACAAAGCCATTGATTGGAGAGGTGATGCATTTCCATTCTGGGAGAGAATTTGCGTGAGATGATTTCTCATTTCAAGATCGCCTGAAAATTTATTCAAAACTTCGAATTCAGGAACCTCCGATTTGTACAGAGGCTCCTTGAATTCGCTTCAGGTCTGTCAGCGTGGATTTAAAACGAGTAAACACCATTTACATAAAAATAACGCCCAGGCTCATTGATCAGCATGACATCGCCGCTGCCATCCGCGAGCAGTGTCAGATCCTTGTAGGTGTTGCTAACGGCGTAGGTTTTGTCAAACAGGTTGTCCACGCCAACGGTGATGCCAAACTGTGGATTAAAGCGGTGTTTCACCTTCAGATTCATGACCGCCCAGCTATCCAGCTCCTGCTCACCATTGTCCGCATCATAATCACTCCAGCTCTGTGCAGATATGACTTCTAGCATTGCGCTACTGTCCTTCTGGTAGTGATAATTCAGGCTGGTGCTGAGCTTGAGCGGAGGGATTTCCGCAAGGTCGGTATCGGTCTGACCAGCCAGCGCTTCGTCTTTGCTACCTTTTTGCAGAGCGAGGCCAAAATCAATGTCGAAGTGGGTATTAATCTGATACATGCCACTGATGTCCACACCGTATATAGTGGCGTCAATATTTTCAAAGCGTTGCATCATTTTACTGGCGTTGTAGTAAATATAGTCACTCAGCTTGCTGTAGAACATTTTGCCAGTGAGCGACAGGTTACCGATATGACTCTCGATACCCAAATCAACTTCCGTATTCGAGGTGTCATTTAAATCCGGTGTTCCTAACAACGTGCCAGTGCCCATAGAAGAGCGGAAGTATAATTCACGTGCATCGGGTACGCGTGAGCCCTTACCCAGGCCGCCAAACAGCTTATGCTGCGGGTTGATTTGATAGCTGCTGTAGATAAATGCGCTGAACGCGGTGTAGTCATTGTCCTGTAGCGCGGCGTCAGCAGTATTGATGCTGGTATCGTCGTAACGCGCGCCCAGCTTCAGGTTAACCGCATCGCTAATATCGCTGTCGTATTCAACAAATATTGCCTGGTTCCTGGTGTCTACATCGGGGATGCTGACCATGCCGGTAATGCCCGCGCTCATACCGAAGCCGATATACTCACCATCCCAGTTGCGGGTATTCAGGTCAATACCGTATTTAATGTCAGACTGAGCGGAAAGCTCGGCGCTATTGATGACCTTGAAACCAGTGGAATGGGTGTCCAGCGCGCTGATTTTTTCATTGGCGGCATCTATGCCCGAAGAAATGCGATAAAAGGTGGACATGGGGTGTTCGACCTTTGAGTTATACGCCTGGATTTCCAGCTTGTTGGAGTAGGCCCCTAAGTCGAGAAAACGATAGTTCAGGTTAATGATGTCAGAATCATCATACAGCGCGTCCATCATGCTGGAGGGATAGAAAATATCATCACTCCGGTTGGCCGTGTAGCTCAACTCGAGTTCCTGATTATCCGCAGTGGTGGCGTAAACTTTACCCATCAGCGTGCTTTTTTTGTAGGCATCATTATCCGTATATTCTGGCTTGTAGTTGGCCATTGATCCAGGGATGCTGGCTTCAATCTGTTCTGAAAAGTTATTGCCATCGCCATCTTCATACTGCCCACCGGTTTCCTGTGAAAGGCTCAGTATGGCGCGAATTTTTTCACTTCCCCCGTTCAGGTTAAGTGCGAATTTCTGGTAATCCCAGCTACCCATATTCAGGCTGATATCTCCACGTAATCCTGCTTCAGGCATAGCGGTGGTGATTTTCACCGCGCCACTTAAGGTGCCAAAGTTTTCCACGTCAAATGGACCATCGGTGATTTCTATTTCATCAATGTTGTTGGTCAGTACATGAGAGGTAGGAGGATCCATACGGTTGGGGCAGGCGCCATGGATCTTGGCGTTATCAATAAGAATGTTGATGTTGTCTTTTTTCTGGCCACGCAAAATGATGTCGTTTGCAATGCCGCTGCGGCGCACCAGTGAGACCGAGGGGATTTTTTTGGTTAATGCCTCGGCCAGGTCTGCCGATTTGACTTCGTTGATATTAACCTGTTTGATTTTTTTTCCTTCGATAACGATTAGTGGCAGCTTGTCATTATCGTTTTCAGGGATGTTCTGGTCGGCAGTTGCGCTAAGCGCGCTTAAGCTGGAGCAAATACATAAAGTAAATAGGTTGATTCTGTTCATTCGAGACGCCCGTTAATTCTTCTAAAATACCGGGCGAGTATAGAGAGATGGGAAAGGGGGCTAAATGTGGCAAATTGTCACACAGCTTGATCAGGCTGCAATAGGGCATCTATCCTGTGTGAGAATCTTGCGCTGTGAGTGCTGTTTTGTTGTCAGCGCAATAGCTCGCTAGATGTCGCCTGATTAGAGGATTTCAATAATGGCAATAAAGGTTTTACCGCGATAATCAAGCTGGATTTTAGCCGTTCCGCTGTTTAATACTGTGTAGCTGCCTGGCGTACCAGCCACTGCTTCAATCACGGTAGGCTGTCCATCGATGTTGATGATGTAGTAGCTAAGGCTACTATCGCTGGTGATATCAGCCTGCTCTCCATTGGAATAATGCGCAGTGACCACGAATTCTATCTCTAGTGGGGCGGTTAGTGTCAGGGCCTGATTATGCGTCAGTTGAGTAGCATTCGCGCTGACATCCAGCGAGCTTACGCTGAGTCTATCGATGGTGACAGGCGTGGATGAACCCTGGCAGTTGCTGGCGCAGTCAACACTGCTATTCAGAATAATCCCCTGTGCTATATCAATGCCACTGATTGATTGCTGAATTTCGCCACAGGCATAGGACAGTGTTGAGGTCTGTAATTCCTGCTCTCCAGTGACGGCGATTTGCTGCATATCCTGGCTTAACACCGCGGACAGGTAGTTATTACTGAGTCCCCATTTTGTGGTACGGGTAATATTCTGGTAGGGGCTGGAAGTGTTAGACGGGTAGTTGCCAACCGCAATAAAAGAAAGGCTCTTGTCCTGTTCTATATGGGGGCTGCTGACACTGCAGCTGGTGTAATCGTTTGCCGTGCTATAACAGAGTTTGATACTGTCCAGCGCGCTGCCTATGTCCTGGCTGATATCGCCTGAGGTGACCAGGGTGCCGCTGTAGGTGGAGGTTGCGCGTGCGCGTATGATTACATTTGTTGCTTCCAGGCCGTATAGTGTAGTCACGTTATTCACGGTTTCAATGTAAGCACTGTGCGATATGCTCAGATCCGATGCATTTAGTATGATCCATTCAATACTGTTAATCAGGGTGTTGTCCAGTTTACGCTCTTCGGTATTGCCGGATGCATCGATATAGCGTGCCTGGGGCTGGATCTGGCGCGACTGGCACATATCGAGACTGAGGGGCAGGGCATTCAGGCTGATCACCTGATCAAACTTTGCTGCTGAAACACGGATATCGATACTGGTGCTGAGTATGCCCAGGGTAGCCGTAACCGTGAGTGATTCAGCAACGGGACCGGCGCTGATGACGCCATTCGAACTAATCTGGCTTCGTGCATTTGCTGACAATGACCATTTAATTTCGCTGCTCAGGCTGACGCTGTCGATTGCGTTGGATTTTAGCCCCAGTACGGATAGCGCTGTTTGGCTGTTTACCGATATCACGGTTTCGGTATCGGCAGGAAACTGCAGGGATACAACGTCCTGCGCGGCGGTAGTATGTAGATCTATCAGTGCTGTTTCTCTGGCTTCATCGCTGCAGGCAGTGAGCTGTAAAAGCAGGCAGCAGGTCAGCAGGCAGGAGAATAAAAGTCTAGAACGCATAGTGGATCCCCAGACTGGTGTTGCTGATATGCAGATCGCGTCCGCGATAAAGCTGTATCCACTGTAGTGATACTTTCAATTGAGGAATCGACTTAAAAGCTTCCTGCAGTCCAATGCCTGCACTGATACCGCTAAAGTTATCATCGGTTCCAGCAGTACCCGGATAGCTTGATTCTATATTGACCTGGCTGGCCCCTATGATCAGGTGCAGTTTCAGGCTGGAGTTTATTCTGGGAATGTAGTGATACAGGATGGAACTGCTGAGCGGCGCTTTTACCGTCAATTGATTCAGGCTGTCATCATCATACGAAGTCATCGCAGCCAGCTCTATCTGGTGTCCCTCTATTGCATAACCCAGGCGCACATCGGCCAGCATCGGATAGGTAGAGGCCGCGGGTGTGTCGACTGCCATCTGGGCGGCTGATAGCTGTAAATAGACGCCCGCCTTTGCCGATGTCGAGCACAGTAACAGGGTCAGCAAAATTAACTTCTGGTAAGGATTTGTTTTCATCTTGTGTTGGTGTTATTTCCTGGTCGTAACTATACCAGAAAAGAAACAGGCGATGTGAGCGGGCAAGTCATGAGGGCTACACGGATAATTGAATTAACACCGGGTGGGGCTATACTGAAATCAGGCTGAATGCAGTAAGTGCAGGCCCGAGCGCATTACGATTAAATCCAAAAAGATGAAGTATCATGAAAAAAATTATCCTCTGTAGTTTGATCTCTGTTTGCTTTTCTTTTCCTGTTGCTGCGGAAGATGGGCAGGCTTTATACACAGCTTTGTGCTCCGGATGCCATAAACTGGTGCCGCCGCCGTCCATCGCACCACCGTTTTTTGGTGTGAAGAGAAATTTGCTGAGAACATTACCGGATCGAGAGGCTTTCGTGAATTTTGTAACTGATTATGTGCACAAGCCAGATGCTGCAAAATCATTGATGCCTGATGCGGTGGATCGTTTTAAGTTAATGCCAGCACTACCTTATCCTGAGGATAAGGTTAGAGCCGTGGCCGAATTCATCTATGACACTGATTTATTCAGCGTGAAATAATCACTCGATGACCTGCTGCCAGCTCTGGTAAATGGCGTCCAGGCAACTCTCCGCAAGTCCGATACAACGCTCAGGGCTCCAGCCAGTAATCGGGTCCGGGGTGACGGTGCTATCTTTAAACGGCATTTCCAGCGTCATTGCGGGGCAATTGAAGTACTCTGCTACTGCATTGGAGCAATAACTCATATTCGCTGTGCCGGGGGCATTTGCCGGGTAGCCATGCTCGGTCTGAAAGTCAGGATTGATGCTGGCTAAAGTCGCTTTAAAGATATCGAGCTTGCGCTGGCGTGCAGGATTCCAGCTTGCAATGCCCTGGGTGCCGGCTATGAAGTTATAGGGCAGGGATTCATCGCCATGCACATCCAGAGCGAAATCAACACCGGTTGCTTTCATTTTTTGCAGCACATGGTAAACCTCAGGGCTGCGCTCCAGTGTCGGCGCTTCCCACTCACGGTTGAGGTTGGAGCCTACCGCATTGGTACGTAGGTGACCGCGCCGACTGCCGTCAGGGTTCATATTAGGTACGATATAAATGACAGCCTGGCTGAGTAGTGCTTTAACCACCGCATCGTTATCATCCAGCAGGCGATTGATCATCCCTTCCATCCACCATTCTGCCATAGTTTCACCGGGGTGCTGGCGCGCGATCATCCACAGTTTTTTGCGTCTGCCATCATCCTCGCCAAATTGCAGGCAATCGATGCTCTGGCCATCCAGCGTACTACCCAGGCTATGCACCGCACAGCTGCCACTACTTTGTGCGTAGGCGATCAGGTCAGCATGTCGCTCCATGCTATAGGGCGCGAAGTAAGCGAAATAAATTTGCGCATGGCTACTGCTATGCTGAATCACTAATTCTCCATTCTGGTAGCTGGTATCCAGCCTGAACCAGTATTCGCGATCATAGGAGGCGACGACACGATAGTTTTCCCAACCGCGTGGATAAGCTGCACCTGCTGCATTGGTAATGACATAGCGACAGGGAAGGTCCAGTACATTCGCTGCGCGAAAGTAAAACCACTGGTAAAAATCTGACTGGTTATCCTTGCGAATAGCCAGCTGGATATTTTGCGCGTCGCTGGCGTCGATACATTCGATGTTAGCGCCGTCAAAATCACTGTGTATCTGAATGTCTGTCATGGGTTCAGGTGCCTTTGTTGTCTTGATGCTGCTGATTGTACTGTTTTTTTCTGCTCAGGTTGACACTGCGTGACTGATTGGAAACTGCTTTTGATGCCGGTTTTGATGAAGTCCTGTTGCAACGGCTGCATTAATTCGGAGTTGAAATCGTAGAGTAGTTTAAATAAACGGGGCAGAGCAATTTGATGGGTTTGGGCTGTGTTCTCAAATAGCCAGTCGCTCAGGCACATGAAGTTATGGAATGGCTGCTCACCCAGTATAACCGGGGTTGTGTGTTCAAAACGTCCTGAATTGGCGATCATATCCCAGTAGCGGGCAAAGCGCTTGATACGGAATAGAGTGGATGCATCCATACTGCCGGTGCTCAGGATTTCGTAAGGAGGCAGCGGGTTGTATACCATCTGGTAACTCTGTGTATGGCGGATGATGGGCGTACCGCGCAGGCGCTTCAGGATGCCCAGCTGGATCTCCTGTGGCTGTAATGAGACCAGCAGGTCAAAGCCCCGTGCAAAGCTTTCGATATCTTCCCCGGGTAATCCTGCGATCAGGTCGGTGTGTAAATGCACCCCGGTAGCGCTATTGAGGTATTGCAGGTTATCCAGTGTTTTCTGGTGATCCTGTTTGCGACTGATCAGTTGCTGTATCTGTGGGTTAAAGGTTTGAATGCCGATTTCAAACTGCAATGCGCCGTCGGGGAAGCGTTCTATCAGCTGCTTTAGTTCCTGCGGGAGTCGATCCGGTATCAGCTCGAAGTGCAGGAATAAATCATGCAGTGGTTTGCTGAGGAAAAACTGCAGGATTTTTTCACTGGTTTTAAGGTTAAGGTTGAAAGTGCGGTCGACAAATTTGAAATGGCGTGCACCACGTTGATAGAGAGCTTCCATCGCCTTTAGAAACTCGTCCAGTTCAAAAGGCTGTGCGGTTTTATCCAGCGCTGAGAGGCAGAACTCGCATTTGAAAGGGCAGCCGCGCGAAGCTTCTACGTACAGTACCCGTTGGCGGATGTCTTCATCGGTATAAAACTCATAGGGCAGGGCGAGGTTTTTCGGTTGTGGAGTTTCGGCATCGATGATGCGCGGCAGTCCAGTTTTGCGCTGGCGTATATTCCGGCATAGCTCGGCAAACGCCAGGTCACTCTGCCCCCTGATCAGGTGATCCGCATAAGTGAAGGCGCTGGACTGTTCGCTTTCAAAACTGATTTCAGGCCCGCCCAGTACAATGATTATCTGTGGGCGCAGGCTTTTGAGGATGGCGAGTACCTCGGTAATCTGCTGAATATTCCAGATATAACAGCCGATGCCGACGATGTCCGGGTTATGTTGCAGGATGATTTCAGCGATATCGATGGGGCGCTGATTGATGGTGAATTCCTGAATATGGGTGAGCGGCTGCAAATCGCCCATATTGGCGTACAAATAGCGTAATCCCAGTGCACTATGTATGTAGCGTGCATTTAGTGTGCAGAGTAATATCAATGTGCTGACCTAGAGCTGGCGGATGTCGAGGAAGCTGCCACTGGCGAAATCCAGACAACGCGGGAAGCTGGCTGCCAGCTTAGCCGCAGCCGTATCGATGTCGGGCATATCTGCGGTCTGGTAGGCACTTTGCAGGCGTTGTATTGAAGGAAACTTTGCGCTGTCTACATCATGACACAGGTAATCCTGCATTGCAGTGTGCACCAGGCCGGGCGCGTAAGCGGTGATATGGGTATGCGGCATCTCTTCGGCATACAGCTTTGCCATCATGTTGACACTGGCCTTGGAGATGGAATAAGCCCCCCAGCCCCGATTACCGTTGACCGAAGCGCCAGAGGAAATCAGGATTAACTGATCGACCGGTGTCTTTTGCTTGATCAGGCAGTCCAGGATGAACTTATTGGCCCATACATTAATATCCATGACAGTCCTGATTTCCTGCATGCTGGTTTCAGCAAGATCCTTGATCTCACCCAGTACCCCGGCATTCAATATCACCAGGTCCAGTGTCGCAGGCAGGAAGCCCTGAAGATTCTCTGCTATAGAATCCAGTTGTGATAGATCCAGTGTGCGATGCTGTAGCTTGGGGTGTTGTACCGGGCAGGGGCTCCGGCTCACGCTGTAAACCTGGTCGCCTTGCTGCAGGTAATGACGGGTTAAGCCGAGTCCAAGACCCTTGCTGGTACCGCTGATAAAGATTGCTGACATGTCGATTGATGTTTATTTATTTTGATAGTTAGAATAACCTAAGCGCCTTTTGTAAAATACCGTATTTTCAAAAGGTTGGTCATAGTATTAACCGATAACCGGGGAGTTGTGCATGCGGGGTTTCGTCCCACCTGATCCCGAAACTGAGGTTTCAACCTGCCAGTACGCGGTGGTTTATGTTCCGCGTCGGAATCGCAAGCGTTTTTCTGCCAGTTGCGTGCAGATCAAGGATTCTGCCGAGCAGGCTTTGCATGATGCAGAGCCGGAAAATCAGTATTTTGCAGCAAAGGTGCTGGGTCCATCCAAATCTTCCGAGGGCCAATATCTTTACTATCTGACCGAATGGCTGCATCAGGCGTAATTGAGGAGAAGTAATGAATACATTTCAGAAAGACGATGAGCTGGTTGCTGAAATCATTGATTTCTGGTTTTCAGATGAGGCCAGGCCCAGGTGGTTTAACTCGACCGCTGAGTTCGATGAGCTGCTGCGCGAGCGCTATGAAAAAGTCTGGGGGCTTGCCAGAGCCGGGGTGTATGATCACTGGGCGCAGGAACCCCTGTCGGCACTGGCGCTGGTGATTATCCTCGATCAGTTCCCGCTCAATATGTTTCGCCAGGATGCTCGCCAGTATTCCACTGAGGCGCATGCACGTAGCATTGCCGGTCAGCTGATCAGCGAAGGCGGGGATCAGCAACTGTCGAATGAGCAAAAGGCTTTCCTGTATTTGCCCTATATGCATAGCGAAGACTTAAAGGATCAGGATTTCGCGGTTGAGCTGTATGAGAAAGCTGGACTCAGCGACAATCTACGTTTTGCTCACCATCACCGCGAAGTGGTGCAACGTTTTGGACGCTTCCCGCATCGTAACCAGGCACTCGGACGCGAGTCCAGCGCGGAAGAAATTGAATATCTGAAGCACGCAAACTGGTAACCATGCCGATGTCTCTGCAACAGCTGGACCACATTATCTGGACAAGGGATTTATCCAGTGCACCTTACTGGCAGGTAGCCGCTACCCGATTTATTCGTATCCTCGCGATGGTGCTGCGAGATCTGCGCGGAGGCATGTTGACCCTGCGTTCGATGAGCCTGGTATACACCACCTTACTGTCGTTTGTTCCACTGATTGCAGTGAGCTTCTCTGTTCTGAAGGGCTTCGGTGTACATAACCAGGTCGAGCCTATGCTACTAAACCTGTTCGAATCGCTGGGTGACCAGGGTGTGGTGGTGACGCGTAATATTGTCGGCTTTGTCGATAATATGAAGATTGGTGTGCTGGGCGCATTAGGTCTGGGTATGCTGATGTTTACGGTTATTTCGCTGGTACAGAAAATCGAAGCGGCATTTAATTTTACCTGGCGTCTATCCAGCACGCGCAATCTGTCTCAACGCTTTAGTAATTATCTGAGTGTGGTTATGGTGGGACCGGTGCTGATCTTTTCTGCCATAGGTATTACCGCCTCCCTGCGCAGCCATGCCATTGTCGGGAAGATTGAATCCTTACCCTATGCGGGCAATGTTATTGAGTTTTTTGCCTTTCTGGCACCCTATCTGTTAATCATTGCTGCGTTTAGTTTTGTGTATGTGCTGGTCCCTAATACACGGGTAAAACCGCTATCAGCTTTATACGGGGCGATTGTTGCCGGGTTACTGTGGCGCTGGACCGGGTTATTGTTTGCTGGATTCGCCAGTGGCTCTACCAGCTATACGGCGATTTATTCCGGTTTTGCGATTCTGATCCTGTTCATGATCTGGTTGTATCTGGGCTGGCTGATCCTGCTAATCGGGGCCAGTATCTCGTATTACCATCAGCACCCTGAAGCGATTACCCGTGAGCAGGAGTCGTATCATATGAGCGGGCTGCTGCGCGAAAATCTCTGTCTGCAATTGATGTATGAAATCGCCAGCGAGCATTTTCATTCAGATGGCCTGGAGACCAGCAGTAGAAACCTGGCGCAACTACTGAAAATCCCCCAATCTATGGTAGATCGTATGCTAAATAATCTGCAGGACTGTGGTTTAATTGTGGCCACTCAGGATAAAAAAATGCGCTACCTGCCTGCACGAGATATTGAAAAGATCTCGTTATATGAAATTCTTAACTGCGCTCGGCTGGCTGAAGACAGCAACCGTAATGGCAGTCTTAAGCAGTCCGCTGAGGTAAGCTCGCTACAGCAGGAAATAGAAGCATCCCGGCAACAGGTTTTGTCACAAAGAACACTCAGAGATTTAATACGGTCATGAAAATTGTTTCCTTTAACGTCAACAGCGTGCGCCTGCGTTTGCATCAACTGGAGGCAGTGATCGAGAAACATAGCCCTGAGTTCATCGGGTTGCAGGAAACCAAGGTTCAGGATCATGAATTTCCAGTGCAGGCGATTGAAGAACTGGGTTATCAGGCAATCTATCAGGGGCAGAAGACCCATTATGGGGTGGCTCTGTTATCGCGTCAGCCCTGTCTGCAGGCGCAGCTGGGTTTTCCTGAGGATGATGCCGAGGCACAGAAACGGTTTATAGGCGGCCGCTATCAAATCGATGGTAAAGACTGGTATATCTACAATGGTTATTTTCCACAGGGTGAATCTCGAGATCATCCAGTCAAGTTTCCTGCCAAGCTGCGCTTTTATCAGGACCTAAATCGATTTTTACAGGCCAATCACACAACGCAACAACGTATTGTAGTTATGGGGGACTACAATATTGCACCGGACGATAAAGACATAGGTATAGGCGCTGATAACGCTCAGCGCTGGTTAAAGACCGGAAAAACAAGTTTCTTACCAGAAGAAAGGGAGTGGTTCGCACAGCTCTGTGCATTGGGGTACTATGACGGTTTTCGTCTGGTTAACCCGCAGGAAGACAATCTTTTTAGCTGGTTTGATTACCGTAGTAAGGGTTTCGAGCGAGAGCCACGTAGAGGTTTGCGTATCGATCATTTGATGGTGTCTGAACTTCTTAAACCCGATATCTCGGCTGCAGGTATCGATTATGATGTGCGCGCCATGCCAAAGCCCTCCGATCATGCACCTGTCTGGATAGAGGTTTCATAAATGAAGATAGATAGACACGCCAACCTGTTGCCGGTAGAACATAATCAAACCGTCTGCGCAGAATGTTCCATTCGCCGTCTGGCCCTGTTCCACGGCGTTCCTGAGGTGGAGCTGGACTGGACCCAGACCTACCGCAGTGACCAGTTTACGGTTAAGGCGCGTAAGGAAATTTACCGCGAAGCGCAGTTAAACGATTATATGTTTACCGTTTATCATGGCTGGTTTGCGGTTTATAAAACACTGGATAATGGAAAACGACAGATCTTAAGAATCGCTCTGCCCGGAGACATGCTGGGGTTTCAGGCCGATATGGAAGCAGTGATGACCCATTCCGCAATGAGTTTATCCGATGCAGTGGTGTGTGCTTTCCCACGCAAGAGTATTCCCGAACTGCTACGTAAAAATCTGAGCGTGGCCAAACGCTTAACAGAGCTCAATGCACGCGATATGAATATCTGTCAAAGCCGCCTGCTCACCATTGGGCAGCAATCAGCGATCGAAAGGATTGCTTTCTTTTGCGCGGAATTGTTCTTCCGGGTCAAGTCTATCTATAACAATAAGGATGAGCATCAGATCAACTTCCCTATTTCGCAGGAAGATATTGGTGATGCAACGGGCTTAACCAAGATTCACGTTAATCGTACCTTACGCAGCCTGCGTGAGCAGGGCCTGATGGAAATTTCGGGCAAGACCTTAAAGATTCATGATGTAGCAGGGCTATGTAAACTGGCGAATTTCGATCCCAAATCGATTCACGTGCATTCACTTTATTAAGAGACTACGCGACATGTTCGGCAAACCGTTACAGTTACCTTCAGCAGAGGATGCTTTACCGGGACGCAGTGAGCCAATACAGATTTCGGGCAAACATTTTGTGCATGGGCGCAGCATGCTGCAACCTTATCCGCAGGATTGCGAGTCCATAATATTCGGACTCGGTTGTTTCTGGGGTGCGGAACGTAAGTTCTGGCAGTTGGAGGGGGTGTATAGTACGGCGGTAGGATATTCAGCCGGGTTGACGCCCAACCCGAGTTACCAGGAAGTCTGCAGCGGACTGACCGGGCATAATGAAACGGTTCTGGTGATCTATCAGGTAGCAAAAATCTCAATCGAGCAATTGCTGCAGGTGTTCTGGGAATCTCATGACCCGACTCAGGGAATGCGTCAGGGCAATGATAGAGGTACTCAGTACCGCTCGGGGATTTATTACCTGAGCGAGCCCCAGCGGGAAGCTGCCGAGTTAAGCCGGGCGCGGTATCAACTGGCGTTGAGTCAGCAAGGCTATGCAGATATCACGACCGAGATTTTACCTGCGGGTCCTTTCTATTACGCTGAAGAATATCATCAGCAGTATCTGGCCAAAAATCCCCAGGGCTATTGCGGGCTCGGGGGTACGGGCGTTTCCTGTGCCTGAATATCGGTAAACCAGTCCGTGTTGAGGGGTCTGGTTAACATTCTCGGGATGTAGTCCCAGATAATTTCTCTATCTCTGTCTATAATCCGGGTTTAACTTCTTTTTAAATGTCTATGCTGGTGATGCGTACAGGACTTATCCACCTTTTTTTAACCATGGTCCTGTTGTATTTTCCATTGCTGGCTAAGGCTCAGGTGGTCGACAGTGAGCTGCCTGGCGTTACCATACTGGATGCTGAGTCACTTATTGAGCTGGCGCATGAAAACCCGGAGCTTATCGTGATCGACTCCAGAGTGCGTGATGATCGTGAACTAGGCTACATTGAGGATTCCCTGAGTCTACCCGATGAGCGCACCAGCTGCCGTTCACTTGAAAAGATCACGACGAACAAGTCTCGTTTGCTGGCTTTCTATTGCAATGGGGTCAATTGTGAGCGCAGTTTAAAAGCCATCAAAATAGCCCGGCAATGTCAATATCAACACCTCTTCTGGTTTCGGGGAGGATTTCAAGAGTGGCGGTTAAAGGATTACCCATACCTGATGGAATAGCCGATGCTTAACCGTCTATTTGGGATTCGTACCATAGCGCTGGTTGGGATGATTATCCTGACCCTGCTGGCGCTGGTGCTAGCGTGGTACTCATCTTCGACTTATGAGCGTTTTGTTTTTCGCAATCAGGAACAATCGCGTAGCCAGATATTGAGCATCAAAACCCATCAGCTGATTAAGGCATTAAACCAACGCCAGAAACAATTTTCCTATCAGTTACAGAATGGCCGTAATTTTCGCGAAGCGTTAGCACAGGAAGACATCCCCGCACTTACTGCGGTACTACAGAAAAGCTTTTCTCAGGTGTATAACAACAGTGGACTTATTCATTTCAAATCACTGTTAGTTCGTGACCCGCAGGGGTTAATTCTGGCCAGCGCGAATGACGATAGTGAAGTTAAATATACCGGTTGCCCGGTACTGATTGACCAGATTGATTCGCTCAGCGTTAGCCAGAGACTGAAGCCCAGATATGCAATGTGTAGCCACGATGGCGAAATGTACGTAGAAGCCCTGTTGTCTATTGGAGCGCTTAACCATAAAGGGTATATGCACATCATTGCATACGCCAGGGATCAGCTGATGCAGCTGGAGCAGGAGATGGGAGCGCCTGTTCAGCTAACCTCATCGCTGCAGCAGGAATTGTTCAAATCTAGCGACTGGTCTAAAACGATCACGCAAAACGCAAATGTGCGGGCGGTGTCCTACACCTTATATGGGGATGATCAT
The DNA here is from genome assembly GCA_050288105.1 of Gammaproteobacteria bacterium. Lineage (GTDB taxonomy): Bacteria > Pseudomonadota > Gammaproteobacteria > JACNJF01. The sequence goes on along the minus strand of JBNKDE010000004.1, from coordinate 246,590 downwards.
GCTCCGGGAGCCATCATCTCGGCGCTATTTGATTTGAGTGAATTTAATCAAATGGTTGATGACACCCATTTCCGACTGCTGATTATTACCGTTGCTGTTGCGCTGGCTGTATTTATCCTGGTGGTGCTGTTGCTGGGGCTGGCTTTTAGACCGGTAGATCTGATCCGCAATTCGGTTGGCGCCCTGCTGACTGGTAACTACAGGCCGATCAAGATAAAGAAATTACCTGTTGAATTCAGCGAGCTGGTGGAGGTGTATAACGAGCTGGTCAGGGGGATGGAGGAAGCCTCTCAAAACCAGAAGAATGCTGAAAAGGAATTAATCAACGAACGAGATTTTATCTCTACCACGCTGGACTCGATAACCAATGCGGTGATCGTGGTGGACTCAAAGCTGAGGATTCAGTTGCTCAATCCAGCGGCAGAAAGAATGCTGGGGGACATGGAGGAAAACCTGATTTCTTACCCGTTGGAAGAGCTGGTGGTGATATACAGCAATCGATCCGCAACCCATATTGTTAATTTAAAGCGCCTGCTAAAAACGCCGCAGCAACTGGAAAACCTGTTTATTCAGCATGATGGGAAAACCATTGAGCTGGAAATGATGGCTTCGCCAATGCTGGAGAAAGGCTCTGAAGATGTGGGCTATGTGCTGGTGTTTAAGGACGTTACCGAGGATCGCAAACTGCGCCGTAAGTTAAGTTATGAAGGAAGGCATGACAAGCTGACTGGATTCCTCAATCGTAGTGCCTTTGAAAGAAAATTCGATTCAATGGTAACCGACAGTGATTACACGCGTAATCAGCATATTCTGGTATACCTGAATCTTGACCAGTTCAAGCTGGTGAATGATACCTGCGGCAATACAGCAGGAGATTATCTGCTCCGGCAGGTTGCCCGCATAATTAAGGCGAATGTCAGGAAGTCAGATTTGCTGGCTCGCCTGGGTGGTGATGAATTTGGCATATTGCTGCCTTTTGCAGAAACCAGTACTGCCGCGAACACCGTGAATGAGATTCTCACCTATATCAACCAGGAAGGATTCAACTGGGATGATCGTGAATACACCATAACCGCCAGTGCCGCACTGATTCCCTTTGGTCGATCGTTAGATGATTATTCAGAGAAGCTGGCCAAGCTTACGACAGCACGCAGTATTGCCAAGGAGAATGGCGGCAACCAGTATTATCTGATTGATGACGATGATGAAAACGTACAGAAACACCATTCCACCATGGGCTGGGCTTCAGGTATCAATAAAGGTTTTTCTGAGAACCGCTTTAAGCTTTATGCGCAACCTATTGTGCCGTTGAAACAAAAGGAGGCGCGCAAACACTATGAGGTTCTGATTCGCTACCAGAATGAGGACGATACCGTTATCCGTCCGGGTGAGTTTCTGATCCCGGCTGAGCGCTTCAACCTGATTGAAAAGATAGATCGCTGGGTAGTGTCGGAAGTGATTCGATGGCTGGCAGCCAATCCGCAATTGGAAGGTAAGATACAGCTCTCGATTAATCTATCCGGGCGTAGTATTGGCTCTTCAAGTTTTCATCGGTTTCTGGTTCACCTGTTGGAAACTGAAAAGGTTGACGTGACCAGCCTGTGTTTTGAGATTACTGAAACCGCGGCAGTCAAAGATGTGGAAAAATCGATCGAGTTTATCCGTATCATCAAGCAGCTGGGGGCGAAATTTTCACTTGATGATTTTGGCAGCGGTCTGTCATCATTTACCTATCTGAAACAGTTTCCAGTGGATTACCTGAAAATCGATGGCGTGTTCATCAAGGATATTTTGTTTGATGCCCAGTCCTATGATTTTGTGCGATCAATTACGGAAGTGGGGCATTGTCTGGGCATGAAGGTTATCGCAGAGTTTGTCGAGTCCAAGAATATGTTTCACACGCTGCGTGAAGCCAAGGTCGATTACCTTCAGGGATATACGATAGGCAAGCCTGCGCCGATAGAGCTGTTGGAGTTGCCTAATGAGCTTGAATGAAGAAAATATGGCTGTAATGCGGGGTGGAGAGTGACAGCCTTATCAGAATACCCTTTTTATAAAGGCGGAATTTTGAAATTATGCTAGCCTGAGTGTTATTTCATTAGTTTTGGGGTTTTTTGCCGTGTTATGAACTCTTTTGTATGGAGTGAAATTTTTGAGACTGATGTCTCTCTGGTTGATGAGCAGCATCATAAGCTAGTTGATCTGATCAATCAGTTTGGAGGTCTTCTGGCACGCAATCAATTGCAGGCAGACGATATCCTTGCTGTGCTGAAAGAACTGCTTGATTACGCCGAATATCATTTCACTGAGGAAGAGGCATTGATGCGCAGTGCGCAAATTGATGCGCGCCATTTTGAATTCCATGTCGAATCACATACCGACTTTCTGCTCGAAGTTAAAACGCTATACCAGTCCTTTACTGCTGAAAACAGGGATTCCGCGAGCCAGCTGCTTGAATTTCTGATTCACTGGCTGGCTTACCATATTCTGGGTGTGGACCAGAATATGGCCAAGCAGCTGAAAAGCATTAACTCGGGTCAGTCCCCTTTAGATGCTTACGAGCGGGGCGAAAAAGAGCGTGATAAGTCTACCGAGCCCTTGCTTGCAGCACTCAATGGTCTGTTTAAACAGGTATCCCTGCACAATAAGGAATTGATTCAGCTTAACCAGTCGTTAGAGGAAAAGGTTGCTCAAAGAACGCGTGAGCTGTCAGATATTAACCGATATCTGGAAGAGTTATCGCTGACCGATGTGCTCACCCAACTGCCCAATCGCAGACACGCCATGCGCGCGCTGAAAGTACTATGGAAGGAGTCTGTAGATTTTGATCAACCTCTGGTGTGTATGATGATCGATGCCGATCATTTCAAGGAAGTCAACGATAGCTACGGTCATGATGCGGGTGATGTAGTGCTGATCGAGCTTGCGCGTACCCTGCGCGACAGTTTTAGAACCGATGACCTTGTGTGCCGGCTGGGCGGGGATGAATTCCTGGTGATCTGTCCCGATACGGATAGAGAAGGTGGTCTGCACATTGCTGAACAGGCCAGGCGTACGGTATCCGAGCTAAAGGTCGACGTAGGCGATGGATGCTGGAATGGCAGCATCAGCATTGGCGTAGCAGCGCGCAGCCCAGAGATGGAGAGTTATGAAAGTCTGCTGAAGCGGGCTGATGAGAGCGTGTACGCAGCCAAGCACGAGGGTAAGAACTGCGTCAGGGCAATCTAGTCAACGCATCCTGCTGAATGCAGTTAACTCAGCGGGCGCCTATAAGGTCTCTTCCTTTTTTTTCAAATCAGAATATTTCGGCGTTTCGTATTTTTCCAGGATCTTGTTGCGATCATTGAGGGCCTTGGTATTGGCCAGCTCCTTGATGGTGTCCAGTTCCAGATAGGGCGTCATCATATGCAGGAATTCGTACTGGAAAGCCGAGATATGACGCGAATGCCGGAAGCCGATCTTGATCACGCTGTCAGGAAACAGATGGTTGGCGCTGATACAGGTCAGGTATTCATCCTGCTGCGACCCTTTTGCCATTTCAGCGATGATGCCGACGCCCAGACCGAGTTTCACGTAGGTTTTGATGACATCGGAATCGGTAGCTGTAAATACCACATTCGGCTCCAGGTTGGCCGCGTGAAAGGTGCGATCCAGTTTGGAGCGGCCGGTCAGGCCCAGCATATAGGTCAGGATTGGAAAAGAGGCCAGGTCGACCAGTGAGACTTCCGACTTTTTAGTCAGGCTATGCCCCTTGGGTACGACGATATAGCGATTCCACAGATAAGCGGGAATGGTGATCAACTCATCGAACTCGTCGATGGTTTCAGAGGCAATTACAAAGTCCACCGAGTTATTTGCAGCAAGCTTACACATCGCCTTGGGGTTGCCCTGATGAACCTGCAAATCGATGCGTGGATACTTCTGGGTAAACTTCTGCAATATTGGTGGCAAAATAAATTGTGCCTGAGTGTGGGTGGTGGCAATACTCAGGCTACCACGGTTGGCGTGGGAGTACTCTCTGGCTGCCTGTTTAATACTTTTAACATTATTCAGTAATTCATTGACGTGTTCGAGTACGGCATAGCCAGCGGGTGAGATGCCAGTCAGTTTTTTGCCGGAGCGTTCGAAAATTTTTATATCCAGCTCTTCTTCCAGGAGCTTGATCTGGTGGCTGACTCCAGGTTGCGAGGTGTACAACTCTTCAGCGGCTGATGACACATTCAGGTTGTTTCTGACAACCGCGTCCAGAAAACGTAATTGTTGTAGCTTCACATAAACCTCGTGGTATCGATTGGATTTATATATTTATTAATTCTATATACCGATTCTACGAATATATCAAACACAATCAATGGATTTGTAATGATAATGTAATTTGCGGGCAAAACGCCGCCCTAACAGGGGTAGGAAATGTAAAACCGCTCAGCAGCTGAAGTCTTAATTGCACTTTTACTCTGTTTGTCAGGGTTGTTGATTTTTAGCGGCTGGTCTTGAAGTCTATACTGCGGTTGCGCGGCGTCATGTTGATTTCGTCATAAACGATTGTTGCCGGGCTGGTGAGTACATGCAGTACGCAATCGGCGACATCGCGCGTAGTAATCGCATTACTCGGATCATGACCTGGCCTGAAACTCTGACGCTCAAAAAAGGGACTGTCCACCATGCCGGGATTGATCAGGGTCACGCAGATACCATCGCGCGCGCAATCCTCGCGCAATGATAATGCCAGGCCGCGCAATCCAAATTTGGCACTGCTATACAGGGCGCCTTTCTTGCCCGCTTGAATGGCTGATTCGGAACCGATAAACAGGATATTTGAAGCAGGCAGCTTGCGCATCTGGGGTACCAGGAAGTGTGTCAGCAGCAAGGCACTGGTCAGGTTGGTGCGAATGTTCTGGTCTATCTGTGCGACAGAGAATTGCTCAATGGAGCCAAACAACCCTTCGCCAGCGCAATGAATAAAGATATCGATAGGCTGTTTGCGGCAAATGTCCTTTATCAGCACCTCGGTTTGCCTGAGTTCTGACAGGTCCTGGTCATGAGCGCTGAATAGTGGGTTTTGTATAGAGACCTTGCTATGGTTCCTGGCAATACCGATAACACGGCAGCCGGCCTTAAGCAGGCACTCAACAATGGCAAGCCCTATGCCCGAACTGGAACCGGTAACGAGAGCCGTTTTTTCAGCAAGTAGTGTCATAGTTTACCAGCGGCAGGGGAAATAGGCTGAGCGAGGAATATACTGCAATAGCGCTGATTCACAAAATGCCATCATGTCCTGTTCTCTTTGTTGCGGATAGCTCAGCATATTGCCCTGCAGTTCAAAAGCCTGGTTGAGTATTTTTTCCTCAGGGTAGAGGTCGTGAATGATTTTAAAATTCTGTTTTGGCATCCGAAAACTGCCCAGGCTGACCGAGTGCATCTGTTCGGCAGGCAATTGCCGGAACAGTGTGCTCAACAGATTTTCGAAACCCTGCTGGTAGTCGCGATGATAAATTACCGGGTCCAGGCGTAGTCCCAGTTTCCAGCCTGCATCAGCCAGCTTGAGCATGGCGTCGATACGTTTCTGGATGGAGGGTACATGATGCTCGGTTTGCTGATGAGTCAGTTGATCCGTAAAACTGAAGGCGATGACTACCCGTTCACTTGCCGGGTGTTTGAGTAACTGTCGGATCTGTGTGCTCTTGGTACGGATTTCTAGCCAGGCATTTTGTATGCGATTAAATTCAGGCAGGTGATGATCGATAAAGTGAGTGACGGGTTCGTAGGCCAGGCTGTCGCAATCGTAGCCAGAGAAAAACCATGCAGGTTCTGGAGCGTGTTGCTCGCTAATCTGTCGTATCTCATCGACAAAGTCTTCGTAATTGATAAACAGCACCTGGTGCGCAGAGCGATACATACCCTGCAAGAAACAGTAACGACAATCGTAGATGCAGTTCAGCATATGCGAAAAGTAGTAATTATGCTGCCCGCCCACGTTGTAGCCGATAGGGGCGGGCAATACATAGCCGGCATGTTTGCGCGCCAGGATCAAAGCTGGATTCTGTTTCTGCAGCCTAAAGTTCTGCGCCCTGGGATTAAATACTTCACTGTAGCGTTGTATCTCGATATGGCGAGCCCTGGGCAGGCGCTGCAGGATGGCCTGGACACGCGGGTGATTGGCGATGGCGGCTTCGTAATAAATCGTATCGGCCATTACAGAGTCTCGCTGTAGTCGTTAAGTCGCTGCTGTAAATCACCCAGTATCGCCTTGCTGTCAGGTAGTCGTTGTGCGCGTTGGTAAGCGTCATCCAGTGTGGGATCGACTGTGCGCAAGCCGAGTAAAATCTTGCCTAGCTGTATCTGCTGTGAACGTGTGAAATGCGCAAGCTGGGTAAAGCGTTGCAAGTCGTCAGTTGGCAGTGATTGTTGGTTATACTCTGTAGCCAGTTGCTGTAGCTGATTTGCATATTCAGCGATGCTTTTAATATGTTGGGCGATTAACTGGCTGATGATTGCCCTGTCGCGTTGTGGCGCATTTTTAGCATTGTCGCTGATCACTTTGATACAGCTACATAGCTCTAGTGGGGTAAAGCGACTGCAACTGTGCAGGAAGGCATAAGCTTCCATGTCGTAGGCGGCCGTTGCATGATAATCCAGCCGTTCACTGGATTGAGAAATCAGGGTGACCGTGTGGATCTGGTGTTTAATCAGCGGTACCGGGTAAAACGCCTGCGTATTATTCTGCTGCAAAACCTGTGTGGCCAGCAGCAGACTACCTACAGGCAGTGACTGATGACCCGCGATACCCAGGTTAATCCAGCAAGGCTGTTGCTGCTCAAATCGGCTGGCAGCCCAGGCACAGGCTTCCGCCATATTAAAATCTCCAATGCCACTGACGATACAGGCAATGTCATCTCCCTGGTAAAGATCAAACGCGTGACATTCGACATTTTTTTTCAGGCGATAAAAGTCGATGACCGGTTTCGCTTCACAGTGTAGTGCACACATCCAGATTAGCATATGCCAGCCTCGTACTGATCCAGTAACGGCTGGTACTGTTCTAGTATTTGCTGATTGTCATGCTTGAGCGCTCCCTTCAGCAGGATGGTCAATTTTTTGATCAGCATGGATTGTGTGAGGTGGCGCTGTTTGTCACTCAGGCTGTCCAGTTGCATTAAATCGTGCAGTGCCTGGATGCGGAAGCGGTCCATACCCCAGTACCGGCGCGATAGCTGGTCCTCGTGTCCACCATATTTATTGATTAACGGGTCTGCCAGATAGAGCACCGGGTAGCGGTGACAGATACGTAGCCATAGATCGTAGTCTTCGCAGGCTGGCAGGTTTTCCTTAAACAGACCGCAGTGTTCGAACAGTTTACGATGCAATACAGCGGCGGAAGGCGAAATAACGCATAGTGGCAGGCAATGCTGGAAAATGTCGCCACCGTATTTATTGTGCTTATTCATCGGATTGACTCTTACGCCATTACGTATCCAGATTTCATTGCTATGCAATAGCAGGATGTCCGGGTGCTGCTGCTGTGCCTGTCGTATCCGTGCCAGCTTATCGGGTAACCATTCATCATCCGAATCCAGCAGCGCGATCCATTCACTGCGTGCTGCGGTAATGCCGCGGTTGCGTGCGGCACTGACACCTTTATTGCTCTGCTGTATCAAGCTGACGCCAGGGTACTGTTGCAGTAGCTCGGCGGTTTGATCGCTGGAACCATCATCAACGACAATAATTTCATCTGCGGGGGAGTGCTGAGCCAGTACCGACTGGAGTGCTCGTTGCAGGGTGTGGGCCCGGTTATAGCTGGGTATCACTACACTGATTTTCACCGCGCCCGCAACCTCGATTATCGGCTGACGGGTGGTTGTGAAAACTGGCTACCTGGAAACACCGATATGCTAGAGCCATCGGTATCATGGATACGATTTTTTCCTTCTTTCTCTACTTCGTCGATGCGGATGATGGAATGATGTGGAACGTAAGTGAATTTAACGCCTTCAAATTCAGCTTTGAGTTTTTCCTCCGCCGGATCTACCAGTAATTTGCTGCGCTCACCAAAGATGAAGTCGCCGATTTCGATAAAACCCAGCATAGATGCCTGACTGACTTCACGCGCATACAGCTCATAAATTTTATTCTGGTTGATGAATATCACGCGAAAGATACTTTTTGATTTTTTACTCGTCATGATCAGGATGGCTCCATCAGGTGGTCGAGTTGATCTTCCATATGCATTTCAGTGAGTTCGCTAAACCCTCCAATCCATTTGTCGTCGATCAGGATTTGCGGCACCATACGTGCGCCATTAGTGAGCTGTGCAAATCGACGATGTTCGGCAGGTTCCTGATCAAGACGAATTTCTTTATAGGCAATGCGCCACTTGCTGAGCAGTTTTTTGGTCTGTTCGCAAATGGGGCAGGTAGCGGTGCTGTATACAGTGACTCTGGGCATATCACTTACCATGGAAAACTGAGATTCTAACAGATAGTGTCAGTTGATATGTATTTCAAGAATATGATCTGCATTGTGTGAATTGGGCAGGTCGATTGTGTTAAGTTACGCTACTTTATTTTTAGGATACCAGACATGAAGGTTAAGCAGGCAGTCGCTCGCATCGCTAAAATTCTACCATTAAAGAAGAACCTGGATCGGCTGGATGACGCAGAAGCAGCGATCTACAACACAGTGCTGACCAGTTTTTATCATCAGGGCAAGGCCGCAAGCCTGCCACAGTTGCTTGAAGTCGATGCTGCAGCAAGCAGCCATCTGCAAAAGTTAGCGCAGCTGGATATGCTGACGCTGGATAGCGCTGGCAATGTGAGTGGTTGCTATCCTTTCACCATGGAGCAGCGCGTACATCGGATCCAGTTGAATGGTTATCAGGTCCATGCCATGTGTGCGCTGGATGCGCTGGCACCTGCGGCGATGTTTGAATGTGCTACGGTGGTTGATTCGGAGTGTGCGGTGACTGGTGAAGCAGTGCATATTGAACTGGACAACCAGCAGCTGTTGAACGCCGAGGCGGTTGCAGGGTTGCAGTTTGGTATTAACTGGATGGCTGCTAACAGTTGCTGTAGCTGTTCGGATAGCCTGTGTACCGAGATGGTTTTTTTAAAGGATTTAGCGAGCGCAACTGGCTGGCAGGATGAAGATCCGGAAAACCGTGAAATCTTTGATCTGGAACAGGCGATAGCGTTTTCGGTCGGGCTGTTCAAGCCTATGATGTCCCGCGTCAGTTCAGGTTCTTGATTGCCAGTATTGCCTGGTTGCGTAGCGTTTTAAGCAGGCTGAGTTGTTCGTCGGATATGTTAATGTCCTGCTTCTGTGTGCTATCGATATACAGCACGGCTATCGGGCTGTGTTTGATTACGATGGGGAACAGAATGAAAAACGCTGAACCAATCTTGCGGTGATACCAGTCCGGGATTTTATCCCTGATCTTTTCATCCTGAGTGTTATCGATCTTGATATCTACATTGTTTTTAAACGCAATATGAAACACGTCGGCTTTATAGGCCAGCGGAATTCGGAAATGTTCAATCAGGCTGTCTACCTGATCTCCATAGCCGAATTTCCCAACAATACAGTTACTGACCTTGTCACGTAAGCCGAGTATTACCCTTGAACCAGGAATGGCACGGTAGATGGTTTCCAGCACCATCTGCATGACCTGGTTGATGGTGTAATCTCCCGTCAGGGTATTGGTGATGTCCTGGATACCGTCGGTTAATGCTTTTTCCGGCCGAGGCTGGTCGTCGTCCTGATGCGTGATACTTTCCTGAAGCACCTGGAAGCTGTCATGGTTGTGATCGAATCCTGCCTGCTTGCTACGCTCCGCTTGCTGTTCATCTTCCTCATCGCTGGTCAATTGCTGATAAAAGGCGCTCTTATCGAGGTTGAAGTTAATCAGTTTGGCAAAATTGTTCAGTTCCTTTTGTGAGTCGTTGATCAGGCTCTCTACCTGCTCGCTCTTTATATTCAGGTGTGTGCTGTATTGCTTGGTCAGTTTATCCAGTGCGTTCTGTTGCTGTTCTCGAGGTTTTTTCAGGATCTGTATTACCTGATTACTATAGTTAGCAATCACTCTCAGTGGATCGGCATGTTTGTTTTTATCGTTGAATTCGTTTTCCTGCATGGGTTTCATGCTCAGTGTGATCTGATCGGGGAAGCCCCATTCTCGCGCAACTGCCATGCCCAGCTTGTGATACGAAGTGCCCAGCACCTTGATGGCGGCTGTTTCCTCTTCCATAGCATGCTGTTGAATCTGCTGATCTATGGCGAGGCTTTCTTCATGCAGGTAAAAGCGCACAAGTAGCTTGCCGAGCTGCTGTAGCAGGGCGCAGAGGAAGGCTTCTTCACTTTGTTTGATTTTCTGTTTCTCTGCAATATCATGCGCCATCAATGCGCTAAACAGGGAGGTTACGGCATCCTCCATCAGTTGCTGGGCCTGCGATTTATTCTGTAAATGTTCAAATAACAATAAGGAAACAGCGAGGCTTTTTACCGGATTGATACCGAGCATGATGACCGCGCGCGAAATCGTGCTGATTTTGGAGTAGCCCCGGTTGTAGTATGCCGAGTTGACGACACGTAACACCTTGTTCGTCAGTGAAATGTCCTTAAGTATGGCGTTGGAAACGGTAGACAGACTTTCTGTCTCGCTGCTTGAGGCGCGGTTGAGAATGCTGATGGTGCGCGAAAATGCCGGAAAGTCTTTTTTGTGATTCATTCGGCGCAGCAGGAATTGCACTGTCGCATCGCTACCATCAGCCTGTTTCACCGCTTCGCTCAGGGCTAGCGTGTTTTCAAGAGCGGCCAGCATTTCACCGGCATCCTGAAAGCGGTCCTGCGGATCTTTTTGCAGGGCCTTCATGATGACTGCATTGAGTTTTTCGTCAATCTCAGGATTGATGGTGTTGGCTGGTGTAATGGGCTGGTTGGCAATCGCATTCAACAGCTGGTATACGTCATCGCCATCTACCGCCAGTTTACCGGTGATTAACTGGTAAAAGATCAGGCCCAGCGAAAAGACATCTGACACCGTCTGGTGCTGACGGGTTTCTATGTATTCGGGCGCCATGTATTGTGGTGTGCCTGCCAGCTGTGACTGGTCTTCCTGCTGGCTATCCGCCAGTAGCGCGAGGCCGAAGTCAGCCACTTTGGCCTGACCGCCCGGGGTGATGATGATGTTGGCTGGTTTCAGGTCGCAGTGAATAATATTCTTGGCGTGCGCGGCAGCAACGCCACTTAGTACATCACGCATGATATGGATTGCCTGTTGCTCGGGCATGGCTTCGTGGATTAGCGATTGCAGGGTTTCACCTTTGACATACTCCAGCACCAGATAGGGATTTAACTGCACGCTACCCACGTCGTAGATGCTAATGATATTGGGATGCTGTAGCTTGCTGACCGTACGTGCTTCTTGCAGCAAATTGTCGATGTGATGCTGCTGCTGAAAATTATTGTTCAGAGAAACGGATTTAATTGCCACCTCCCGATCAAGCTGGGGATCGTGCGCCAGGTAGACAACGCCCTGAGCACCTCTGCCGAGAATATCCTTGATGGAAAAGCGGTCTATTTTTGCGGGGAACTCGAGTTCAGGCACGGACAATAAAATTCTCTTTTTTTGCACAGTATAGACTATTCAAAGTGCAGGTATTCGAATATTCAACTGGCTGGGGGCGCTGAGATCGATCTCTGAAAAAGGCGGCGATAGAGTGAAATAGTTGACCTAAATTTACCCTGTTGCAAATTTTGGGCGCTGACCGGTCTGCTAAAATCATTATTAAAACAGTGCACAAAATTATGTACAGGAGCCAATGCCATGCTTTCAGTGTTATCTGTGATTACTATTCTTATGTTGGGTGTTGTCATTTTTCAGGTGCATAATCAACGTTTAGCTACTGAAAACCTGATCAACGAGAATCGTTTACGTACACGTCTGTACGAACATGCCGATGAATCTACCACTTACATATTAAGCAAAACCATCCAGAATGTTGCTGAGGGGAATCATGACCCCAGCCTGGAAAGCGATTCTTTTACGCTTAAAGTGGTTCGTGAGCTGGTCAAGCGCCGGATATCAAAGGACAAGTGGCCGGAAATCCAGACCAATGAACGGCTGGTTCATGAACTCTTTCTGCTGATTCGGGACAGCAGGTAATATGGGCTACAGCTGACGCTGGATAAACTGCTCAATGAAATGAGCCGGTCGGGCGCTGCTGAATCGATCCTGCTCAATCCCGTCACGAAACGCGATGATGGTGGGAAAGCCTCTAATATGATATCTGCCAGCCAGCTTCATGTTTTCGCCTTCGTCCACTTCAAGCCTGGCGAGAACAACCTCGCCTTTGAATGATTCGACCACCCTGTTTAAAACGGGCGCTATCGCTATGCAGGGGCTGCACCAGTCGGCCCAGAAGTCGACCAGCACCGGTAACTCAACGGATCGATCAAGAACCAGGGTTTGAAAGTTTTCCAGTTGTACATCAAAGGTATTGGGATTGATTTGACTCATCTTATTAGCAGAAAGTACTCATACAGGGGCGCTATGTTAATGCATAATTGGACTGCCTGGGGGGTTAGTGTTAACCGGCACAGGCTGTTGCTTTGGATGCTCGATACAGATGGTATGAACGCTACGCTTAAATTCACAGTATCATTGTTGCTGCTTGCCGGCTTGCTGATGCTATCGACGGCACGCGCTGACGTGTTATTGCTGGTGCATGGTTATCAGGGCAATGTCATGTCCTGGGAGCGCTCCGGTGTATCGCCACTGTTACAGCGCTTTGGCTGGAAAAGAGCCGCAGTACTGATTGCTACGCCAGTGGGTATACAGCCCATTCAGATGAAGTGGCAGAATGCGGAAAATAAGGTGGTCTTCCTGCAGCTGAATTCCGAATCACCTCTGCTGGGGCAGGCGAATGTCGTAACCGGTGCGCTGCGCTGGATTAATGACCGCTATCCCAGCGAACCGGTTATTATTGCCGGTCATTCCCTGGGTGGCGTGTCCGCGCGCCTGGCACTGGTTAAAAATGGCGCGAGTAATGTTAAAGCCCTGATTACGATTGCCAGCCCACACCTGGGCACCGTGCTGGCCTATCGAGGTCTGGAAGAGCTGGATGACCCGCTACCCTTAAGAATGCTGAAAGAATTTTTGGGTGGTAGTACCTACGATACCCTGCAACGATCTAAAGGTTTACTGCATGACATTGTACCTGAGGTGCCCGGCAAGATTCTGCACTGGCTGAATACCCGCCAGCATCCACCGATTCGATACTTTTCTATTGTGCGTACCTCAGTCAATGGCGTGCTGGGAGACGCTATTGTGCCGGGGCATAGCCAGGACATGGCAAATGTACAGGCAATTGGAAAACAATCTACCCGTATCATAGAGGGTTTTACACACTGGTTAACCGTGCTGGATGGTTACACGCTAGTGAATATCCTGGACCAGCTGAAACAGTAGTCCTTAATCCGCAGGTTGTACCAGCACCCAGGGCTTGATGACGCAGGCCCACATGATTTGATCATCATTAAACCATTCACGAGCCTGTTCGTTACTGACCTGGTGAATCAGGTTGGTATTCATCCATTGCTCTATCTGGGCTGCGTTATCGCAATGCATCTGGTAGGCGACTTCGATTAAGTCCAGTTGCTGGTCTATGTTCAGGGTATAACCACCTGCGAAATAACGTTGTAATTCCTTCCAGGGTATTCGCGCGGTCTCGCTGTTTAACTTTCCTCTTAATAGTTCCTGTGATGTGATTTCGGGTTCGGTCATAGCTTCAGGTTGTTATGCTTGGGCAGATTTGTCCGGGTGAATGCACTGGGTGCCGGGCAGGCTGCAATGGCGTATGGTGTCGATAATCAGCTGAATGGCTTCTTTGCGCGGGTAATGTTTGCGCCAGGCCAGTGCTACGATACGACTGGGTTGCGGATCAGCAAAGCGCTTGATTTTGATTAACTGCTGGTTGTGCTGGCTATGCAGCATGCTGGTACAGGGTAGTACCGTTATCCCGGTGCCTGCAGCCACCATATGGCGCATGGTCTCCAGTGAGCTGCCTTCCAGTGTGCGGGTGAGCTCGTTGCTCTGTGCGGTGCATTGCGGGCAGGCTTCCAGTACCTGGTCCCTGAAACAATGTCCGGCGCCCAGCAGCATCAGGTCTTCACCAACCAGCTCGTTGACGTCGATCTCCTCGCGTTCATTCCAGTGGTGCTGATTGTGCACGGCAACCATAAAAGGCTCTTCATACAGTGCCTGGGTCTCGATGCCGGCTTCATCGAATGGATAGGAAATGATGATGGCGTCCAGGTCGCCCTGCTTGAGTGCCAGACTCAGGTTATGGGTAAAGTTTTCCTGGATAATTAAGGTGAGCCCCGGGGCACTTTCTGTGATACGTGGAATCAAACCTGGTAACAGGTAGGGAGCGATGGTATAAATCGCGCCCAGTCTAAAGGTACCCGATAACGGATCCTTACCCTGTTGTGAGATTTCATTAATGACCTGGGCTTCGCGCAACACCTTTTGCGCCTGCTGTACAATTTTCTGGCCGATCTCGGTGATGCGGATCTCGTTTTTCGAACTGCGCTCAAACAGCTTGATATCGAGCTCGTCTTCTAGCTTTTTAATGGCGATGCTGAGCGTGGGCTGGCTGACAAAGCAGGATTGTGCAGCCTGGCCAAAATGTTTTTTCTGTGCAACAGCAACAATGTATCTGAGTTCGGTTAGTGTCATATGAGGTGCTGGTAAGTTGGTATGATATTGTGAAAGGTTGTTATAATTATTGCAATGAAAAAAATATTATCGATCAATTAAATCTATTGAAATTGAGTTCCTGATCCTGAAAAATGAAGTAATGAAAGCTTTAATAGAACGTTTTTTTAAGCCGACCTTTGAGCGATTTAATCAGCAGCAACCAGCCATGGCTATAGACCTGGCTACCGCCGTTTTGCTGATAGAGGTGAGTAAGGCCGATTTTGAACAGGATGAAGTCGAGCTGGCCACGATAAGGCAGCTGTTGCTAGAGCATTTATCCCTGTGCGAGGAAGAGGTGGATACCTTATTACAGCATGCACACGAAGAAGCAGATCGGCTGGTTTCACTACAGCATATTACGCGCCTGATGAATGAACAGCTGGGTCAGCAGGAAAAGGTCAGGGTGATCGAGTTGATGTGGAAGGTGGTTTATGCCGATGGTGAGAAGCACCATTACGAAGAGCATTTAATGCGCCAGGTATCTGACCTGTTGTATGTGGAGCATGCAGATTTTATTAAGGCGCGCCATCAGGCAGAAAATACTGTCTGATGGCGACACGGAAAGCTTTTATTTAGTGAAAAATTGCTGGCGTAAAGTGATGTTGCCTGTCTTGTTGTCTAACGTGGTTACATCGATAGAAAAGTCCAGAGTTTCTTCATTCGCTACAGAAAACACGCCAATATAATACACTGCGTTCTGTTCCTCTATTTTACGTAAATCTACCTTTCTTAACTGCCCGGTCAGGTTAGTCGCGTTTACTTTAATTTCCGCTTCCACACCTTCAAAGCCACTGCCTTTTTTCAGCACCGAAATATTTAATAAACCACGATTGGTACTTCGGGTGATGCCGTACGCCCTGGCTACGGAAGGGGGTAAGGATTCAGTGGATAAGGCGTTGTAATGAATAATGTAATCCCCGATCGGCTGGGAATTTTCTGCGGCAGCATTAGCGGATAAAAAGATAAGTAAGGTAGAGATTATGAATTTGATTGTTGTTTTCATTGTGTGCTCCTCTGGTATCTATACAACTGTAATGTTTTTTATATTTTCGGGTACAGCTTATGAACAGTATAGATTGATTTTATAGAAAAAGATTCGATTATTTTAGATCTATCTCCTGCAAAACAGCCGGTAACTGCTCTATTCCTTCCACCAATATGGTTTTGCTGCGCTGGTTAAATCCCTTATGAATAAGTATTTTTGATTTTGCGATATTGAACACTTTGGACAGGTACTCAATCAGCGCTTTGTTGGCTTTTCCATCTACTGGCGGTGCTTTCAACTGTATTTTTAAACGCTGGTTATACAGGCCGCAAAGTTGATCCTGTTTGGCGCCGGGTTGCAGATGGCAATACAGGGTAAGTCGGTTGTTTTCCAGCGACCAGGGCGGGTTCATAGAAGGCGCGCGAATTCGATGAAGGGTGGGATCAGCAACATCTTTAAAACCATTAGTGCCAATGAGGCAAACAGGGGTGTCAGGTCGAGGCCACCCATGGGTGGAATGAAGCGCTGTATGGGTTTCATCACTGGGTTGCTGATTGCTAACACCAGCCCGATAACCGGGTTGTATGCTCCCGGGTTAACCCAGCTCAGAATGACCTGGATGATGATGGCGAATAAAAAGAGATTAATAAAGGTGGTGAGAATTTCTGCTACTGCCACGAAGATCAGGGCTAGCGGGCTCATGACTCCAATAGGAGCAATGATATTTATAATAAAACTCGAAACTTGCAGAATCTCAAGGCCCAGTGCGCGCACCAGATAATATTTGACCATCAGCAGCAACAGGGCTAATACCAGAGCGGCGATGTCCTGTCCTGCCAGTCCGGGGATAATACGGCGCAGGGGTCTTAGCGGGGGCGTGGTGGCACGCACCACAAACTGCGAAACCGGGTTGTAGAAATTAGCGCGCAAGGCCTGCAATAAAAATCTGCCTAATACCAGCAACACATACAGGTCAAACAGGGTATTGATAATGAGTAATAAAGGTGTTGCCAGGTACGATGAACCCATGATTTAAATCTCTATGCTTTATCTGATCAATTAAGAAAATTACTGTGCAAGCTGTTCGGCCAGTTCAATGGAGCGCGCATGTGCGGCGGCCGTTGCCTGCGCGACAATGCCGTGCAGGTCATTCGCCAGGAAGCTCGCAATGGCCTGTTCAGTGGTCCCCCCGGGTGAAGTCACCTGCTGACGTAATTCGACCACATCTTTATCCGTCGCCATGGTTGCTGCGCCCAGTGCAGTCTGGCGCGCCAGGCGTGCTGCAGTGTCATCATCCAATCCCAGTTGTATGGCGGCTTTTTCCAGTGCTTCGATAAACAGGAAGAAATACGCCGGGCCACTGCCGGAAATTGCTGTGACGGCATCCAGCTGATCTTCCGTATTGACCCAAACGGTGATACCTGTGCTCTGCAGAATCGATTCGGCCTGCTGCTTCTGTTTTTCACTGACCTGCTCATTTGCATATAAACCAGCGGCGCCCTGTGCAACCAGTGCCGGGGTGTTAGGCATGCAGCGTACCATCGGCAGGCCGCCCCCCAGCCAGCGATTGATATCAGTTTCGCGCAGGCCTGCAGCAATACTGATAAACAGTGGCCTGTGCTGTAATTGTGTGATCGAGCGACAGACGGTTTGCATCGCCTGAGGTTTAACGGCAAGGATGACGATATCGGCCTGACTTACTGCCTGGTTGATGTCGGTTTCTGTGTTTATGTTGAAATCGGCGTGCAGCTGGGCCAGTCGCGCCTGATTGATATCGCAGCCGATGATTCTGTTGGCGGGGTAGTCATTGGCGACCAGGCCGCCGATCATACTGCCTGCCATGTTTCCTGCACCGATAAAACAAAGAGTAGCCTGTGTCATACATTGACCTGTGGGTTGCGTTTTCCAAAAATTGCTGTACCTATTCTAACCAGCGTGGAACCCTGCGCAATGGCTGCCTGCATATCGCTACTCATTCCCATGGACAGGGTATCGCATGCAGGGTGCTTTTTTTCCAGTTGCTCAAGCAATTCGCGCATTCTGGCGAATGGGATACATTGTTTTTCATAGTCGTCCTCGGCAGTAGGGATTGCCATCAATCCGCGCAGCCTGACCCGGGACAGGGTTGCAATCTGCTCGGCCAGGGGCAATACCTGGTCAGCTGTGATGCCCGATTTGCTGGGCTCGTTATCGATATTCACCTGCAGTAGTATATTCAAGGGCTTCATATCAGCTGGACGATGCTGGTCGAGTCTTTGCGCAATCTTTAATCGATCAACACTGTGTACCCAGTCAAACAGTTCGCTGATTTTTCGGGTTTTGTTTGATTGTATAGGGCCGATAAAGTGCCACTGGATATCTTTCTCGGCCAGCGCCTGTATCTTGCTTTCGGCTTCCTGAAGATAGTTTTCTCCGAAGTCGGTTTGACCCGCCTGATAGGCTGCCAGCAAATCTTCTACCGGTTTTGTTTTGCTCACGGCGAGCAAGGTGATCTCTGAGGGAGAACGGCCAGCGCTGGCTGCAGCATCGATAATTTGGGATTTAACCTGATGAAGATTTTTTTCGATGTTATGCATAGGTTTTTGCTATAGTCAGGATGTCGTGTCTGTGCTTTGTTGATTTGCTCTGGTCGCCTGTATCGTATCGCCAGTGTTCAAAGCAAACGAGGGTTAAAGCATGCTGGTATGTCGATAGATACGGTCCAGAAAAATTCACGAATATACACTAAATCTGATTATAACGAATAACATCATGTGGTTTTAACATGGATATAGCTCAATTACTTGCCTTTGGCGTTAAACAGGGTGCTTCTGATCTGCATCTGTCTGCGGGTTTACCTCCTATGATTCGTGTTGATGGCGACATACGTCGTATCAATGTGCCGGAAATGGATCACAAGCAGGTCCACGATATGCTGTACGACATCATGAGTGACAAGCAGCGTAAGGATTTTGAAGAATTTTTGGAGACCGACTTTTCTTTCGAAATTCCCGGGCTGGCACGCTTCCGTGTGAATGCCTTTAATCATAATCGAGGAGCCGGTGGTGTCTTTCGGACGATCCCATCCAAGATTCTGTCACTGGAAGACCTGGGGGCCCCGTCAATCTTTAAGGAAATCTCAGAGTATCCTCGCGGTATTGTGCTGGTGACTGGTCCAACCGGATCCGGCAAGTCCACCACGCTGGCGGCGATGGTTGATTATAAAAATGATTCGGAGTACGGGCATATCCTGACCGTTGAAGATCCCATCGAATTTGTGCATCAAAGTAAAAAATGCCTGGTGAATCAGCGTGAGGTGCATCGTGATACGCTTGGGTTTAACGAGGCGCTGCGGTCCGCGTTACGTGAAGATCCTGATACCATTCTGGTAGGTGAGATGCGTGACCTCGAAACGATTCGACTCGCGCTGTCAGCAGCAGAAACCGGACATCTGGTATTCGGTACTCTGCATACCAGTTCGGCAGCCAAGACCATTGACCGTATCGTTGACGTATTCCCTGCAGCAGAAAAATCCATGGTGCGATCCATGTTGTCGGAATCATTAAAAGCTGTAATATCCCAGACCCTGTTGAAGAAGATTGGTGGCGGGCGTATCGCTGCGCATGAAATCATGATCGGTACCCCGGCAATTCGTAACCTGATTCGTGAAGACAAGGTGGCGCAGATGTATTCCGCGATACAGACTGGGCAGAATGTGGGTATGCAGACGTTGGATCAGAACCTGAAAAAAATCCTTGCGCAGGGCTTGATTTCGAAAGAAGAAGCGATGCGTAAATCGGTGAGTCCGGATTCATTATAAGCAACATAATCAAGAGATAGACGGGAGTCAGAATGGATCGAAATAAAGCGATTGGGTTCATGCATGATTTATTGCGCATGATGGTCAGCAAGGATGGCTCGGATTTATTTATCACCTCGGGTTCGCCACCTGCGATGAAGGTTGATGGCAAGATTCAGACCGTTTCCAAGCAGATTCTGGCGCCCAACCATACCCAGATGCTGGCGCGTTCAATCATGAATGACAAGCAGGTCTCTGAGTTTGAAGCGAGCCAGGAGTGTAACTTTTCAATTGCTTTGCCGGGTGTAGCTCGCTTCAGGGTGAATGCCTTTGTTCAGCGTGGCAGTACCGGTCTGGTATTGCGTATCATCAATTCAGAAATCCCCAGCTTTAGTGAATTAAACCTGCCCGATACCCTGCAGGATATTGCAATGACCAAGCGTGGACTGGTGATCTTTGTCGGTGGTACCGGTTCAGGTAAATCAACCTCGCTGGCCTCCATGGTGGATTACCGTAATAGAAACAGCTACGGTCATATCATTACCATAGAGGACCCGGTGGAATTTGTGCATGAGCATAAAAATTGCCTGGTGACCCAGCGCGAAGTCGGGGTGGATACTGACAGTTACGAAATCGCACTGAAGAACACCTTACGCCAGGCACCGGATGTGATTCTGATCGGTGAGATTCGTGATCGAGAAGCGATGGAGCATGCGATCGCGTTTGCGGAAACCGGGCATCTTTGTCTGTCTACCCTGCACGCTAACAGTACTAACCAGGCGCTGGATCGTATCATCAACTTTTTCCCTGAGGAGCGTCGTCAGCAATTGCTGATGGATCTGTCACTCAACCTGAAGGGTCTGGTGTCGCAGCGTCTGATTCCGCGCATCGACGGGGTGGGTCGGATTCCCGCAGTGGAGATCATGCTGAACACCCCGCTGATGGCAGATCTAATCTTCAAGGGTGAGGTGCATGAAATGAAATCCCTGATGGCGAAATCGAATGTTCAGGGCATGATTACCTTCGATCAGGCTTTATTTAATTTGTACGAACAACGCAAGATTACCTTTGAGGATGCGTTAAGGAATGCTGACTCGGTGAATGATTTACGCCTGCGTATCAAGCTGGAAAGTGATACGGCACGCAAAACCGGACTGGTTGATGACCATCGAGATGATTTCGAACTGGAAGAGACCGATGACGATAACAGTAGCGGGTTGATATAGAGGTTACAGGTATGGAGCGAGAACCGACTACGCAGCTGCTGGAGCCATATCTGAAGATTATGGCGGAAAAACAGGCCTCCGATATCTTTTTTATTTCAGGGGCTCCGCCTAATATCAAGATCGAAGGTCGTACCTCGCCAATGGCAAAAAATCCTCTCCGCCCAGGTCACGTCCAGAAGCTGGCTTACAGCCTGCTGAACGATGACCAGGTGCAGGATTTTGAAATCAACCGGGAGTTGAACCTGGGTTTCACCTTGCTGAATGTCGGACGATTCCGTGTCAATATCTTTATCCAGCGTTCTGAAGTTTCCATGGTGATTCGTTACATCAAGTGGGATATCCCGAGTATTGATGAATTGCTGTTGCCTCAGGTCCTGAAGAAGATCGTCATGGACAAAACAGGGCTGGTACTGGTGGTTGGGTCTACTGGTTCGGGCAAATCAACCACGCTGGCCTCCATGATCAATTATCGCAACCAGATCGAAGGGGGACATATTTTAACCATCGAGGACCCCATTGAATTTGTCTTCAAACATGAAAAGTCAGTGGTTTCACAGCGTGAGGTTGGGATTGATACGCTGTCGTATGAAAATGCTCTGCGCGAAGCATTACGCGAGGCGCCTGATGTCATCATGATTGGTGAGGCTCGTGATCGAGAAACCATGCAGGCGGCGATTAATTATGCGGACACCGGGCATCTGTGCCTGACCACCCTGCACGCGGTAAACTCAAACCAGGCGATGGATCGTATTATGAATATGTTTCCTACCGATATGCGCGGTCAACTGCTGATGGATTTGTCGCTGAACCTGCGTGCGGTTATCTCGCAACGTCTGGTACCGGCGATGAATGGTAAGCTGGCCTGTGCAGTGGAAGTGATGATGAACTCTCCCTATATTTCTGAATTATTACGCGACGGTAATTTCAACGAGGTCAAGGAGATTATGGAGAAAGGCGATGCAGTCGGTATGCAGACTTTCGACCAGTCGCTATACGATCTGTATAAGGCTGATATTATTTCTATCAAAACTGCGCTGGCTTATGCAGATTCGAGTAGTAATCTGGAATGGAAAATCAATTTTGGTGGTGAGCAGACTCGTGATACGCGTCATAACCTTAATGAGCAACCTTTTCCTGATGAGTTGCAATTGCCTTCTGAAGAATAAACCGAGACCGTGCTCGATTAACGACGTAGATGTGTTTTGAATAAAAACTGGGCTTATTTGATGTTGTGTGGGCCTGTGTTGTTCTGGTCCGGCAATTTTGTGCTGGCTAGGGCGATGTCTGCTGACATTGACCCTATTACGCTTTCCTTCTGGCGCTGGATGATCGCGCTGCTGGTCTTTTTGCCATTCTCCATACTTGCGTTGATCAGGGACTGGTCGATCATAAGAAAAAATCTCCCGCTGCTGGTGTTGATGGGGGCTTTGGGTGTTGCCGGGTTTAATACCTTTGTCTATCTGGGTGTGCATCAAACCACCGCGACCAATGCGCTGCTGATCAATAGTTTTATCCCGATTTTTATCATCGTGCTTACGCGAGTGATGCTGGGAGTGCATTTAACCCTGCGTAAGTTACTGGCAATACTGATCTCCAGCCTGGGGGTGTTGATGCTGGTGGTAAAAGGTGACGTAGAAAACCTGCTGGCGCTGCAGATTAATGCTGGTGATTTATGGATTTTACTGGCGGCATTATTCTGGGCGCTGTACTCCATCTGTTTGCGCTGGCGCCCAGCCGGGATTGCATCTTCATCGTTCCTGTTATTTACCATGCTGGTAGGTGTGCTGCTATTGATTCCATTTTACCTGTATGGGTTATCGCAGGGCGTTTACCTGCAAATGACTACAGACAACCTGTTGACGATCGCATACGTCGCACTACTGCCTTCAATAGGTGCTTTCCTGCTATGGAATCAGGGTGTCAGAATGATTGGGGCTGCCACCGCAGGGCAGTATATTCACTTAATGCCGGTGTTTGGTACTCTGATGGCTGTGGTGTTTCTGGGTGAGCAGTTATACTGGTTTCACATAATAGGTGCCATAGCCATTGGCAGTGGTGTTTTAATCTCACTGACTGAAAAATCAGCCTGAGAGCATGCTGCAAAATGCCGGGCTTTGCTGATACCAGGCTGTTTACCTGACCAGTTTTCCTGCAACCAGGGTGTGTATCACCTGTGCGTTAAAATCCCAGCCCTCAAAAGGCGTATTCTTGCCGGCAGAATAAAAGTTCTGCGCGCTGCAACGATAATGGGCCTGGTCGTCAACGATGACGATATCAGCGAGCTCACCCTGTGCCAGGCGACCGGCGGGTAACTGAAAAATATTGGCTGGATTCGTTGTAATTCTGTTGAGCACCGAAGGCAGGTCAAACAGTCCGTCTTCAACCAGCCTGAAGGCCAGCGGCAGGAAGGTGTCCAGTGTGCTACAACCCGCTTCTGCGGAAGGGAAGGGCATAAGCTTGGCGTCGCGATCATGCGGTTGATGATCAGAGCAGATAATATCGATAGTGCCATCTGCCAGACCTTCACGCAGTGCCACCCTGTCCTGGTCATCGCGTAATGGGGGTATGGTTAGTTTGCTGGTGTCAAAGCCATCTATATCACGATCAGTCAGGAATAGCTGGTGCATGCTGACATCTGCTGTAATGGGTAAGCCATCCTTTTTCGCCTGCCGAATCATTTCTACCGAGCGCGCACAGGATAGCTGTCCAAAATGCGTACGTGCGCCGGTTTGAACAACCAGTTCGATATCTTTGGCCAGCGCCGCTGTTTCTGCAGCCTCGGGTATGGGGGGTAAACCCATACGTGTGGACAGTGCTCCTTCATGAGCACAGCCGTTCGCATACAGCGCGTGGTCATAGGGCTGTATCACCACCAGCATTTGCTGTCCATGGGCATACTCCATGGCGCGTCGTTGAATCAGATTATTGGCGATTGGCTTTTGCGCGTTACTCAGGGCAATACATCCAGCGGCCTTGAGTGTACCCATGTTACTGAGCTGTTCGCCTTCCAGTCCCTTGGTTAATGCACCAATGGTATACAGATGGCAACGGTTGCCCGCTTTCTGGTTGCTGTGATGGATTAATTCGACCACCGCCGAATTATCCGTTACCGGATTACTGTCTGGCGGAATGCACAGGGTGGTGATGCCTCCCTGGGCGGCGGCATTACTTTCACTGGCGATATTGGCTTTCTGGGTAAACCCCGGTTCGCGTACTCGACATTGAATATCGATCAGGCCAGGTAGCACCAGCTTGTTGCTGGCATCTATCGTTTGATCTGCGTTAAAGTTTTCGGGTGTGCTACCGATGCCGACGATTAACTGACCGTCAATGTAGATATCATAAATGCCGTCCACTGCGCTGGCCGGGCTCACTACGCGCCCATTTTGGATGATGATTTTCATAGGTCCTGTCCTGAGCTGGCAATCATGGACATCACGGCCATGCGTACAGCAATGCCGAAGGTTACCTGCTGCAGAATGACAGACTGGTTGCCATCCATTACGCTGGATTCAATCTCGATGCCGCGATTGGCCGGGCCTGGGTGCATCACGATCGCATCCGGTTTTGCCAGCTTCAGGCGTTCGGCAGTTAATCCATACTGATTGAAATATTCTTTTTCGCTGGGCAGTAAAGCGCCTGTCATGCGTTCTTTCTGTAAGCGCAGCATAATCACGACGTCGGCATCTTTCAGGCCCTGGTTGAAATCGTGGTAAACCTGCACACCAAGTGACTCGCAGTGGTCGGGTAACAGGGTTTGCGGGCCGATGACCCTGACCTGTCCGGTGTTGAGCAGGTTTAATGCATGTATCTGGGAGCGAGCCACACGTGAATGCTTGATGTCGCCAACGATGGCTACGGTCAGGTTTTCAAACTGTTGCTTATGGCGCCGGATGGTAAACATATCCAGCATGGCCTGAGTGGGATGGGCATGCTGGCCATCGCCAGCATTGAGTACACTAACCCCGGGGCTTACATGCTGTGCAAAAAAGTGTGCGCTGCCACTGTCCTGATGACGGATAACGAACATGTCGATCTGCATTGCTTCCAGGTTTTGTATGGTGTCCAGCAGAGATTCCCCTTTTACCGTGGCTGAGGTGTTGATGTTCAGGTTGAGTATGTCAGCGGATAAGCGCTGTGCTGCCAGCTCAAAGGTGGAGCGGGTGCGCGTACTGGCTTCAAAGAACAGATTGGCGACTGTCTTACCTCGCAGGATGGGCACTTTTTTAATAGTCCGATCAGTGATAGAGGTGAAGGATTCTGCGGTATCTAGAATGTCGTTCAGTATGGCGTTATTCAGCCCTTCTATAGTCAGAAAATGCCTGAGCTTGCCGTCTGGGGTTAGTTGCAGGTTTTGTGTACTCATGCCGAAGTCAGCTGCTGGATAGTGAGTTTGAAGGGTTCAGGCCCTTCAAGCTTAATATGTTCATTTTTGTCCAGCACCAGGGTCTTTGCCACATAGTCTGGCTGAATGGGTAGTTCGCGATCCTCGCGGTCAATCAGGATAGCGAGCAGAATTCTATCCGGACGGCCATAATCAAAAATTTCGTTCATGGCGGCGCGAATGGTACGCCCCGAATGTAGAACATCGTCGATCAATATGATGGTTTTGCCATCGATTTCGGTTGGAAGACGGGATGGTTTTACGGTTGGGTGCAGGCCGATTTTGGTAAAGTCATCGCGATAAAAGGTGATGTTGAGCTTACCCAGTTCGGTATCTGGTTTGAGGCGTTTATGTATCTCTTTGGCAATCCAGTAGCCGCCGGTTTCGATTCCAACGATGATAGGATGATCCGCACAGGAAAATAAGGGAGCCAGGGATTCGCTGAGTTGCGCGATAAGTGGTTCGACAGGGATATCAGTCACTTTTTACAGCCAGAGTAGAGTCGCTAAACGTAGGGCGCTTTATAGCATAGTTGCCCGGAGCTGTTAACATTAATCAGTGCTTATTTCTGGCTATGGTAGTGATGCAGCCAGGTCTCGGTAATGAGTACTGCGGCAATACAGTCGATAGTGGGCTTATCGTGTTTCCTGCTAGCCTGCTGTTCCAGTATTTGCCAGGCTTCGCGCGTGGTGAGGCGTTCGTCGACGAGTTCGGTCTTAATATGGAAGCGTCCCTCCAGCTGACGGCTGAAGCGACGCGCCTGACGCGTCATCTCATGCTCCTGGTCCTGCATAGTGGTAGGCAGGCCTACGATTAATCGAGCGGGTTGCCAGGTTTTGATCAGTTTCTCAATACGTGGCCAGTCGGGCTTGAATTGCTGAGCTCGTATAGCTTCCAGCGGCGAGGCAGTACAGGTACGCGTCTGGCCTATTGCGGTTCCTATCCAGCTGCTGCCGAGATCGAAACCGAGGGCGGTAATGTTTTGCTCAGGCATTACCGGTGGTGGGTGAAAGTTTGTCCAGGTTAAAGCCAAGCGTGTCGAAGGCCATCTGCCATTTCTGGTCTATGTCATGGCTGTAAGTGATTTGGGCGGATGCGTGCGCAGTG
The DNA here is from genome assembly GCA_050288105.1 of Gammaproteobacteria bacterium. Taxonomy (GTDB): domain Bacteria; phylum Pseudomonadota; class Gammaproteobacteria; genus JACNJF01. The sequence continues at coordinate 220,358 of JBNKDE010000004.1, read as the reverse complement.
AGCCAGGAATTTTCCTGTAATTCTCTTTCCAGTTGACCTGCTGCCCAGCCGGAAAATCCCAGCAGTACCAGGTAGTCATCTGGCCCTTCGTGATGCGCGATCGCTTCGAGGATATCACGCGAACTGGTAAGGTAAACCTCATCGCCTACAGGCAGGGTTTTGTCCCAGTGACCCTGTGGTGTATGTAAAACAAATCCCTGTTGCAGTTTCACGGGTCCGCCGATGAATACGCTGGTGTTGAGGATGTCCTGATCTTCGCATTCGATGTCCAGTTGTTCAAAGATGTCCTGCAGTTTTTGATCTGACAGGTGATTGATTACAACACCCATGCTGCCTTCGCTGCTGTGCTCACACATATATACAATGCTGGATGCGAATAGAGGATCCTGGATGCTAGGTGTGGCGAGCAGGTATTGATTAGCCAGACTATTTTGCGTTTGCATGATCAGGATCCGCCTGTTGTGGTCAGTTTGTTGCTATTGAATTCCCAGGTGCGAACAATCACGATCTGGTCCGCATTTTTTTTAAGTTCCTCCGGAAAGGGTGCAAAGGGTTGCGCCAGTTTAACAATGCGTTTTGCCGCTTCATCAAGCAGGGTAATGCCTGATGATTTGGTGATTTGGGTATCTATCACCTGTCCCAATGCGTTGATGCGTACATTCACGCGCAGGCTACCGCTGATTTTTTTAACCTCCGCTTCGGCAGGATAATTGAGGTTGCCGATATGTTCTATCTTGCTTACCCATTGAGCCAGATAGCCCGCCTCTACTGCTTTGCGGGTACTGGCAGTCAGGGTAATGGAGCGGGGACGTTTGGCATAGTTAATTGTCATCTTGCGGATTTCGGCCTGCAGGCTGGCTATTTGCTGGCGTTTCTGTTCGATCTCCTGAATGCTGATTTCCTGCGTAGTCGCGCGATCATTGCGTTTCGCGTGCTCGATCTTTTCCAGTGCTTCACGCTGATTGATGTAGTAAATGTTTTCAATCTGCACACGTCTGGCCGTTTGACGCATCTGGTCGCGCTCGGTTAGCCCCTGCTGGTTGATCGGGGTCGGTGCTGAAACGGGGGCGCTGGGTCTGGCCTTCTCATCCTGGTTGCCACCGCCAAGCTGGTTGTCCTGGGCCAGGTAATCGGGGTTGTCTGGTTGTTCGGCGCTACTTGAATTGGCCAGTATGATATCCAGGCTCGGCATGGGCTCTGACTGGTTGGCATCAGACTTTGTGAATCCGATGCCAAGAATGATGATCAAGTGGATTGCAATAGCCAGGAACAGGGTAAAGCCCAATCGGTCATTGGCATCGATGCCGGGTTTTTGAGGGGGCTGGTAAGTATTTGTCATAGTGGATATTTTGCCAACTTGAGGATAGGCTCGCCAGTCATTTATTGAACAGGTGAATTACTTACTGTAGCTGGATTTTGAATTGTTCCTGTTCATGCCAGGCGAGCGCGTCATACATGGCCTGGCTAAGAATTGCTTCGCCCTGCTCAGTGATCACCATGTATTGCTGGATACCCAACGCCTGGGCCAGATCTTTAATCTGATTTTTATCGCCAAGCATTAAGGTGGTTGCCGCAGCATCAGCCAGCACCGGATCACTGGTGATGACCGTCGCAGAGCTGATATACAGTGAAGGTTCCCCGGTTTTGGGGTTAATGATGTGATGGCGTTTTTTATGGTCAGGCTCGCTCTGATAGCGTCTGTAGTTTCCCGAGGTGAATATATTCTGTGCAGGGGAGAGCTCTACCGAGCCGATAACATCTTCCTTGAATGGGTCCTGAATTGCCACTCGCCATTTTCTATCCATGTTGTGCCCGCCAGCATAAATGTCACCGCCTGCATTAATAATAAAGTTGTTGATGCCCTTACTGACCAGTAGTTGTTGTATTTCATCTATTGCCAGGCCTTTTGCGATACCACCGAAATCGAGTTGAAGATAGGGGTTGCTGGAGTAGGCGCGCTGGTCACGAATGACGAGGTCATCCATGCCTGGAATGTCCTTTTTAATCTGCTCGATTAGAGCGATGTCAGCTTCACTATGATCATGAAATCCCCAGGCGCCGATCAGCTTGCCCAGCGCCGGGTTAAACAGGCCTCCACTGATGCGATAGTATTTTTTTGAATCATGGATTAACCGTTGCAGGTTCTCAGGAACAGGTATGCCCTGTTGTGGATTGTTATGCAGCGCCTGGTTGAAGTGCGTCAGGCTGCCGTCTTCCCAACCGTGCCAGTCGCTATGTCTCTGGATCAGGTACTGTTCTATCGCTGCGAAGGCATCTATCGATTTTTTTTCTGTGGTCGACGCGAGCGTAATGTCGATCAATGTGCCGAATTGCAGAAACTGTTGAGAAAAGTTCTTTTCCTTGTGGCAGGCGCTGTTAACAACCAGCAGACTGAAAACCGCAAACCAGCTTAAAGTGTGTCTAATTTTTGTTCGATACATTCAAATAGATTTGCGCTGATATTAAGGTCGTAGGCTTTATCCAGTTCGCGGATGCAGGTCGGGCTGGTGACATTGATCTCAGTGAGGTAGTCACCAATGACGTCAATACCGACAAAGATGAGTCCTTTCTGCTTTAAGGTTGGTGCCAGTTGCTGGCAGATCCAGAAGTCACGTTCACTCAATGGCTGTGCTCTGGAGCTGGCTCCAGCTGCGAGATTGCCGCGATTTTCTCCCACAGCGGGAATGCGTGCCAGAGCATAGGGTACAGGTTCACCATCAATAAGCAGGATACGTTTATCCCCTTCAGTGATTTGCGGTATGTATTTCTGCACCATGGCCTGTTGCTCGCCATACTGGGTGACACTTTCGATGATGGCGTTGGTGTTGGGGTCGCCCTGCTTAACTCGGAAGATAGATTTGCCGCCCATGCCATCCAGTGGTTTGATAATAATATCCTGCTGCTCGAGCAGGAACTCCCTGAGTTTGCTGGCTTTGCGTGAAACCCTGAAAGGTGTGCAGCACTGGGGGAACTGGTAGGTAAACAGTTTTTCGTTGCAGTCGCGCAGGCTTTGCGGTTTGTTGATGACCAGGGTGCCGCTTTGCTCTGCCTGCTCAAGTAAATAAGTGGCGTAAATATACTCGAGGTCAAATGGCGGGTCCTTGCGCATGAGAATGACATCGAGTTCGGAAAGCCTGATGGTTTTGGGGTTGCTTAACGCAAAGTAGTCAGTTGTATTGTCGCTAACCTTGAGTTGCTGGCTATCCGCATAGCTTACCGACTGGTCCATAAAAAGATCAGTAAGCTGCATATAATAGATTTGCCATCCACGTCGTTGCGCTTCCAGTAACATGGCAAAGCTGCTGTCTTTATAGGGTTTGATAGTTTCAATGGCATCCATGACGATGCCGAGCTTATAAGTACGAGACATGAGTTTAACTGGCTTCCTTAAGGCGGAATGAGTCGGCTACAGCAGGGTTTTGAAGCGTGCCAACCAGAGAGTAGATCTGATGGAATTTGCCCGCAGCTGGTCTAGTGGCCATGCTTTGCAGAATGTTTGCCTGTGTTTTTGGGTTGTCTACTGAGGTATCGTTATTCAATATCACTGCACGCGCCGTAAAATCACCTATAATGTTTTGATTATAAGCGTTGTGATCGAAAGAGAACGAAGCTCCGAGGTCATGAAATTGCCGGGGAAAACAGATTTTAATATCGCCCTGCTGATCCTGAATGTTTCTCTCTAGCTCATCGAATGGGTGAAAGTTGGCGGCGCAGGGTTGTGCAACGATGGATAAATTTTGATCATTCATGCTGAATTGAGTAGCTGTCTGTCGCCGTATTCTACTGATTTCATAGCTATAATGGAAAAATATTTGTTCGTGACAGTATCGTCAGAATTGATTTAGAATCTACTTTACTATTTTTTAATAAAGCACTGGTTTAAAACAAAATGTTGTCTATAATCACTTGCGACCGAGTTGGCTGGAAAGCAATTTTATTGAAATCGGGGGAGATGTGAGCGACGAGCCTCAGCAATCAACAAATCAACAATCATCCTTACAGCTGAATGTGAAGGTTATGGTGATTGATGATAGTAAAACAATACGCAGAAGCGCAGAGACCCTGTTAAAGAAGGTTGGCTGCGATGTGGTTACCGCTACTGACGGATTTGAGGCGTTGGCGAAAATCACCGAGCATAACCCTGATATCATTTTTGTAGATATCATGATGCCGCGCCTGGATGGCTATCAAACCTGCGCATTAATAAAGAACAATCAAACATTTAAATCGACGCCTGTGATTATGTTATCCAGCAAGGATAGTATTTTCGATCGCGCGCGCGGACGCATAGTGGGTTCAGAGGAGTACCTGACCAAACCATTTTCCAAAGAAGATCTAATCGGGGCAATAACCTCACATGTTACGAACACTTAATATTGTTTTCGATTAAAGAGGCTTAAGATAATGACACACATATTAATCATTGATGATTCACCTACCGAGGTTCATGTTTTCAAATCCATTCTGGAAAAAAACCAGATCCAGGTATCGGTGGCAACCAATGGCGAAGATGGGATCGCCAAAGCAATAGATTTAAAGCCGGACTGTATCTTAATGGATGTTGTTATGCCGGGTAAAAATGGATTCCAGGCAACGCGCGACCTGAGTCGAAATCCGGCTACGGCGAATATTCCGGTGATTATCATCACAACCAAGGATCAGGAAACAGACAAGATTTGGGGTATGCGTCAGGGCGCAAAAGATTATATTGTCAAACCGGCTAATGAGGCTGACCTGATATCAAGAATTAATAAAGTACTCAACTAGACTTATGCCTGCATCCTCTCCCTTTGCTTTACTTCAGGAATACGATAGCCGTTGTCGTGAAAATGCCAGGGGGTTGCCCACAGGTGCTAAGGTTGTTGAAGACTGGGTCGGTATTGGTTTTAAACTGGCTGGAAAAAGACTGATCGCCGCCATGAATGAAGTGGCGGAGATTTTACCCCCCCCCGCAACCATCCGAGTGCCCGGCGTTACCAGTTGGGTAAAGGGGTTGGCCAATATCCGCGGCAATCTAATGCCAGTACTGGATATGAATAAATTTTTAAACAGTCCGGCTATTGATAAACGAGGCGATAGCCGAGTATTAATCATAGACCGAAATGGGATCGTGGCCGCATTACTGGTTGAAGAAGTATTTGGCCTGCGCAGGTTTAAGCCTGATATGAGAAAGGAACTGGACAGGTCTGGAACAGGATCTCTGGAACCTTATCTGGATGGCGCTTTTAAAGATGATCAGACTGAGTGGAATGTCTTTAGTGTTGACAGGCTGGTTCAACACGAACAATTTCTCAAGGTTGTTTGATTGCTGAACAACTATATTTATCGAGGGTATTATGGCGTTATTTGATTCAAAAAAAGCATCACCGAAAAGGAGAGGATCGGGAGCCAGGGGTAGATCATCCAGAAAAGGTAATCGTACTCTACTGGTTTATGCAATCGGCATTGTGGTCGCAATTCTGGCCATGGTTATTCTGTTTAACTATGAAACTACGCAGGAACAGCATACCAGAACTTATGCCGGTATCTCGAATGAACAACAGGTTGTTTCACAGCAGATCGCGACCTTTGCTCTGGAGTCATCGATAGGAAACTCGGCAGCATTTGTGCAGTTAAAGCGCTATCAGTCGCGTTTTGAAAACACCCTGACCCGGCTGCAGCAGGGAGATCCTGAACAGAACTTGCCGCCGCTTCCATTTGAGTTACGTGGTGAGCTGGAGAATATTAACCAGGTCTGGTCTGATTACAATACTGCGATAAATACCATCCTTGATGCTCGTGAATCTATTGAAACGGTAACCGAGTATGTGACGCTCATTAATGAATCTATTCCAGAGCTATTGGTACTTTCGGATGATGTGGTCAAAATTCTGGTTAAAAATAAAGCGCCCCGGACCGATATCGCATCTGCATCCAAACAGCTCGCATTGATCCAGTCGGTTCAGAACAGCCTGAACCAAATCATGAGCGGTGGTGATGTAGTAATGGCCGCGGCTGACCAGTTCGGGCGGGAAACGGTACTCATCGAGCGAATTTTGATTGGTATGCTGGAAGGAGACAGGGAGCTGGGTATCTCGCAATTAACAGGCGATGAAGTTGTATCCAAACTACTGCAGCTTGCAGACCTGTTTTCAGTGGTAAAAAAGAATGTTAACCAGATTCTTGAAAATTCTCCCCAGTTGTTTGAAGTGCGTGATGCCGCTAGTGATATTCAGCTGATCAGTGTCAAGCTGCTGGCAGCAACTGGCGAGCTTGAAACAGCGATCGGTATCTATGATGAAGGTCTCGGATTGCTGATTGTGCTCGCTTATGCGGCTGGTGGTGTGGCTGTTCTGTTGCTGATTGTATTAGGTATTCAGTTAGTAAAAGCTTCAAATGAACAGTTGATTGAATCTCAGGAACAGAATGAAAGAAACCAGCGTGCAATCCTCAGGCTGCTGGATGAAATGACCAACCTGGCTGATGGTGACCTTTCTACACACACGACGGTAACCGAAGATATTACTGGCGCAATAGCTGACTCGGTTAACTACTCGATTGACGCTTTGCGCGATCTGGTTGGAACCATCAACTTAACGGCTGCCCAGGTTACCAGCTCGGTGAATAAAACCCAGGCAACGACAAGTGAACTGGCTCGAGCCAGTGAGCAGCAGGCACAAGAAATAACCGTTGCCAGTTCGGCGATCACCTCAATTTCTGAGAGTATGAGTCAGGTATCCAGGAACGCATCTGATTCAGCAGACGTTGCAAGGAACTCGGTGAACATTGCACATAACGGTGGTGAGACCGTACGTAAAACAATTGCTGGTATGGAATCAATCCGCGAACAAATACAGGAAACTTCCAAGCGAATTAAACGCCTTGGTGAAAGTTCGCAGGAGATCGGCGATATCGTAAACCTGATTACAGAGATCTCGGATCAGACCAACATTCTGGCTTTGAATGCTGCGATACAGGCATCTATGGCGGGTGAAGCAGGGCGTGGTTTCGCGGTGGTTGCGGACGAGGTACAGCGACTCGCTGAAAGAACCGGTGATGCGACCAAACAGATCGAGGCGCTGGTGAAAACTATCCAGGCCGATACCAATGAAGCAATTTCTTCCATGGAGCAGAGTACAGCTAACGTGGTTGAAGGGGCTAATCTGGCGGAAGATGCGGGTAGTGCACTGGATAAAATCGAAACGGTATCCACCAATCTGGCGCAACGTATCCTGCAGATTTCCAACGCGACCCAGAAACACGCAAAGGACAGTGTGGAAATCTCCAGAAATATGGATGAAATCCAGCAGATTACACTCAAAACATCGGAGAATACGGCGCAAACTTCAGAGTCTATCGGCGAGTTGTCCGAACTGGTTAAAGCGCTTCATCACTCTGTTGCTGGATTTAAGCTGCCAGATGATCAGCAAATTATGGCAGATAGCACAATCATCAATAACGTCCATGATCTGGCAAGCGTCAATCCAGAATCAGAGCAGGCTTAATAAAGGTATAGGTCAGATATGGATTTTAAACACACATCCATAAAACAGAGCGCCTTGGGATGGGTGAAAAAGTCTATCGATGAAAATCTGGCCATTATCCGTGGCGAGTTGAATTTGTTCATTGAAGATAATGACACGAAAATACTCGAATCGGTGACCAGTGAACTGTCAGACCTTCAGGGTGTACTGACGATGATTGAGCAGTATGGCGCTGCTATGTTAACAGAAGAGATGGGGTCTCTTTGTGAGTATATTGCATCCAAACCCCAGGTAGATGAAACAGCGCTAGAGGTGCTCCTGAGGGCCGTTCTTCAGTTACCGGATTATCTGGAGCATATTCAGGCTGGGTACAAGGATATTCCAATCGCTATCCTGCCCTTACTGAATGATATCCGTGCCGCCAAGAATGAGGATCTGTTCTCAGAGAAGCTGCTGTTTCTTCCTGATTTATCCATGCACACGGATGATAATGAAGAAGATTCAATCGACGATGCACAGAATCAGGCTTCGCGTTTACTGGCAAAAAAAATCAGGCCTGCTTACCAGTTTTCCCTGCTAGGGGTGATTCGTGATAAGGAGGTCGATTCCAATCTGAAGAGACTGGAAAAAATCTGTGCAGTGCTGGAAGAGCGTTCAAGCTCCGAACAGGTAGCCCGCTTCTGGTGGATTGTTGGCGCATTGATTGAATCCGTCGCACGCGATGACCTGCCACTGGGTGTTTCAGTCAAAATGCTAATGGGTAAGGTAGATCAAGCCTTGCGTATCACCATGCTGTATGGCGAACGTGCCCTGTTGCATCAGCAACCAATCGAATTAATCAAAAACCTTTTGTACTACATCGCACAACCCGAGTGTGATGGGCCCAAAAGTCAGGCTATAAAAACTGCCTATCGACTGGAGCAGTTCCTGCCCGCAGAAAAAGAACCCGGAGACTCGGTCAGTAGTATTGCAGGTCCTAATCAGGAGTTGCTCAAGACAGTCGCTGATGCGGTTCAGGCAGATCTTGAAGAAGTTAAATCAGCGCTGGAAGTTTATGTCACTGGCGATCTTGCCATGACCGATCAGCTCAAGCTGATTCCCAAGGATTTGCATGTGATTTCGGATACGCTGGCGATGATAGGACTCGGTCCTCAGCGCCAGATGATTGAAGCACAGATCAAGATGATCAACGAGGTGGTTGAAGGCGTTTCCCCGCCTGATCACGAAAAGTTACTGGCGATGGCTGCGGAATTAATCCAGATCGACCAGGCACTTGAGTTATTGCACAAGGGCCAGTTACCCAAAAATAGTAGCGAAGCCGAATCATCCACTGCGGCATCGATAAACTTTGAAATGGATAATATGTTATCCGCTGTGGTTACCGCAGCTCTGGATGACGTACAGAAAGTTAAAGATGCAATCCTCGATTTCATCAAGGACTCCACCAAACAGGAAAACCTGCAGCTGTGTCAGACGCTGTTGATGGAAACCCGTGGCGCAATGCAGTTGTTGAACCAGAACAATGCCGTTGCTGTAGTAGAAGGCCTGGTTGATTACCTGAAGGATCAGGATATTGTCGAATTTATGGATACCAGAAGACTGGATCAGCTTTCTCAGGTTGTGGTCAGTATTGAATATTTTCTCGAAGCGCTCGGAGAGCAACGCAGTGATGCAGACTCTATTCTTGATTTTGCAGACTCGCAACTGCAACTGCTGTTAGAGGGTAAAACCACATCAGCACCTGCTCTGGACGGAAATTTCTCGGATCAGGAAAATCTGCTGATCGAGGATGAAGAAGATATCCAGATCATCGATGAAGACGATCTGTCAGATGTTGATCTGCGTAATATGGAATCAGACCTCTCTGATGACTCCGATCAATCCAGTGCCCTGGAAGCGCTATCTAGCAGTGTAGAGGCGGAAGAAGTCGTCAACGACATCAGTGAAGATCTGGAGCAGATATCAGACGCCCTGGTCATTGAAGATGACGAAGTGGCTGCCCTTGATGCTTCTGATGATGCGATCTTTGAGCAAGATGATATTCAGATTGTCGAACAGCAGGACGAAGACTCATTCCTTCTGTTAGAGCCGGAAACTCCAGAACCCGAACCGAAGGACGAAGCGCTGGATGGGGTGGAGCAGGAAGAAGCTGTCATTACCGCAGAAGATCTCGTTAGTGACGAAGATGATGAGATAGAAGACGATGCCGAAGCGGATGCAGAGCCGCAGCTAGCACCAGAATCAGTGCAGATCATACCAGTAGACGATGATCAGCCCGTGCTGAAACCTGGCAGTGATGAAGAGATTCTGAGCATCTACCTGGAAGAGGCTGAAGAAGAGTCCGAGAATATACTGCAGTTACAAAAAGACTGGAAGCTGCACCCAGAAGATGAGAATGCGTTAAAAAATATACGGCGTTCGTTTCATACCATTAAGGGAAGCGGACGACTGGTAGGCGCAATGAAAATTGGTGAGTTTGCCTGGGATTTTGAAAGCTTGCTCAACCGCGTTATCGAAAAGACGGTGGCACCTACGACCCAGGTGATTGACGCTATAGGGCTTGCGGCTGAAGCACTCCCTCAACTGGTTGAAGAGCTGAAAACGAATGTGCCCCCTACTGCGGATGTCGCCTATCTGAGAGGTTTGGCACGCTCACTGGCTGAGTTTAAGGCGCACCAGGTGTTAGAGATTCGCCAGTCTCAGCAACTGAATAGTGAACCCATAACAGTATCAACAGCTACTGATCAGGATGACGAAGATGCTGTTGAGGAGCCGGATACGGATCATTCAGGAGAAGACCTCAGTGTGACGACTGAAGCTGAGCTGGAAGTCGATGATCAGCCGGAAATACAGCCGGAAGTAATAGAGGAAATCACCGCAGAAGCAGTTTCAGAAGTTGCGCTAACTGATGAATCAGCGATCGAGGTGGCTGAAGATCAAGATAGTGTTGATGCCGAACTGGATTTTGATCAATTAAGTGCTGAGCTTTCTGTCGAGCCTGAATCTATCGGTGATTCTGAAGAATCTATAGTTTTCGAACCGCTGACGGGTTTTGATGAGGTTGAGCTGGATGCTACTGAGACGGCTGAAGCGGAAATTCAGGGCGATGATGGCGGAGACAGCGCTCCAGCCTCAGAATCAGATGGTTTGAATCTGGCTGGTTCGCCCGAGACTGATCTGCCTAATGAGCAAGAGGAGACCCCTCCTGACCCTTTCGTATCCAGCGAAGCAGCAGAGATGCCTGGCGGAGAGGTAGGGGAACCCCTGAACGAAAGCCCAGAATCGAACAAACCAGCAGACCTGCAAATCGACCCGGAACTCCTGATCATCTACCAACAAGAGGTAGAGTCGCACCTAAACACCGTAAATTCCGCCCTTGAAGCTTCCCGTGCGGCAGGGGAGTTAATACCGTCAGAAGATCTTTACCGCTCGCTGCATACCATTAATGGTGCTTCTCGTACCGCAGATATTACTGCCATAGGTGCTCTTGCAACCCTGCTTGAAAAGCCATTAAAGATACTTCTGGAGCAGGGAACGGCTCTTGATATGGAAGCGCTGGATCTCTATCAGCAGGGGCATGATGCAATCCATCAAATGACTTCGGAGCTGGTTGAGCAACGACGCATGCCCGAAGTGCCGCTGCAGCTCACACAGGACCTGCAATCTCTACTGGAACAGCTGGATAACCATACGGTTGAGCTACCCGCTCAGAACGACCAGTCAGCCAATCATTTTGTAGACACTCTGACCATGATGAACGAGTCAGAGCACCCAAGCTCGGTTTCCGGCTCAGATGTTGAGTTTGATGATGAGCTAGTTGAGATCTTTATCGAGGAAGCGACTGATTTACTCGAAATGAGTGATCACACCTTGCAGGCCTGGTCGGAACAGGATGATAACGAAGACAGCCCCGATTTTGGTTTGGTAATGGAGTTACAACGCTATCTGCATACCCTGAAAGGGGGTGCCAGGATGGCGGATATATTAGAGATTAGTGACCTTAGTCATGAGCTGGAATCATTGTTTATTGCACTCATCGATAATCGTGTTGAAAAGTCTGACGAGTTAATTGATGTGCTGCATGACTGCTTTGATTTTCTACAGCATCAGGTAGAACAGGCCAGGAATCATCAAAAGCCTGATGCTGCGCAACAGCAAATCAACAACATCAAGGCGTTGCGAGGCGTTAGTGTAGCGAGTACCGGATCAGAAAATAAACAGGATGACCTGTCTTCAGCGCAGGATCAGAAGGACGACGCAGCGACGCCTCAGGCAGAAGAGTCCGTTGAAAGCCCTGCTGCAGAGATTTCAGAGCGTCAGGAAGAGAAACATATTGACCGTCGAACCGCTGACCGTGATGTGGTTAAGGTACGATCAGAGTTACTGGATAACCTGGTGAATTCTGCAGGTGAAGTGAGTATTTACCGGGCTCGTATGGAGCAGCAGGTCAGTTCGTTCGGTAGTCATCTGGGTGAGCTTGGTCAAACCATCTCTCGCCTCAAAAAACAGTTGCGCGACCTTGAAGCCGAGACCGATGCGCAGATACATTTCAGTCATCGCCAGGATACAGAGCAGGCCAAGAACTTTGATCCTCTGGAGATGGATCGTTATACACAGATACAGCAGCTTTCAAAATCGCTTAGCGAATCTGTTGATGACTTATCCAGCTTACAGGGCATTCTGGGAGATCAGGTCAAAGATTCTGAAACCTTACTACTGCAGCAGTCGCGCATAAATACCGATTTACAGGATGGACTGATTCGTAGCCGCATGGTTCGTTTCTCCGGATTGACTTCCCGCCTCAGAAGGCTGGTGCGCCAAACCAGCACCGAGTTAGGGAAGAAAGCCGAGTTAAAGATCACGGGTGAACAGAACGAAGTTGATATTAAGGTGCTGGATCGTATGGTGGCGCCGCTTGAACATATCATTCGGAATGCGATTTCACATGGCATAGAAAGCCCGATGGAAAGGGTTGAAAAAGGCAAGCCTGAAACAGGAACGATTCTCATCGCTGTATCGCGTGACGGATCAGATGTGGTGCTCAAGATTAGTGATGATGGCGCTGGGGTTAATGTCGATAAAGTTAGAAGCAGGGCGTTACAGCTGGGTTTACTGGGCGAACATGAAGAAATTGAGGATAACGATGTTATTCAGTTTATTCTCGAGCCTGGGTTTAGTACGGCTGATCATGTCTCCCAGGTGTCAGGTCGTGGTGTCGGTATGGACGTTGTGGACACGGGTATCAAGCAACTGGGTGGCACTTTGCAGATCTCAACCAGTCCTACGGGTACCGTTTTTACCGCCAGGCTGCCGTTTACACTGTCTATAAATCAGGCGATTTTAGTGCGTGCGGGAGAAGAATCTTATGCCCTGCCTTTAATCAATATCGAAGGTATTACGCGTATCGAAGCCGATCAGATGGTGGATTTTTACCAGCATGAAAAACCGCTTCTGGATTACGCAGGGCAGCAGTACAGTCTGCACTATCTGTCAGTGCTTGTTGATGTGACCAGTGGCTATCAGGTTTCAGATACGATGGCCAAAGTGCCCGTTATCCTGTTGCGCTCTGGCGATTTGAGAATTGCCCTTCATATCGATGAAATTCTGGGTAACCGCGAAATTGTAGTTAAGCCTCTGGGGCGTCACCTGAGCCAGGTGAAAGGACTGTCGGGTGCCAGCATACTGGCTGATGGTGCGGTGGTGTTGATTCTGGATATCAATGGTCTAATTCGCCATGGTGTTTCAACGCATGTGATTACCGCTGACAGCGTTGACCGGGCTGCTCCTGAAAAACCGGAAGCTGCACAGAAAACAGTGATGGTGGTGGATGACTCAATCACGATGCGGCGTGTTGCGACCAAGCTACTGACTCGACATCATTACGAAGTGGTGACTGCCAAAGATGGTGTTGATGCCCTGGCGCAGCTGGAAGAGACCAATCCTGACGTGATGTTGCTCGATATTGAAATGCCCCGTATGGATGGTTTCGAGCTGGCCTTACATATGCGCAATGAAGCTCGCTATCGACATATTCCAATCATTATGATTACCTCACGTACGGGCGCCAAGCATCGTGACCATGCGATGGAGTTAGGTGTGAGTAAATATATGGGTAAACCTTACCAGGAAGCAGAGTTAATAGAAAATATTGCTGAGCTGGTGGGCAAATGATAAATCACAGAGCGAACTAGATTATGGCTGAAAATGCTATTCGATGTATGCAACTCCCTCTGCTAGAGATGTCGCTGTTATTACCGAATTCAGCGGTTGCAGAGATTATCGGATATACGCCACCTGAAATACCTGGAGAGGGCCCTGACTGGTACGATGGGAAGATCTCCTGGCGTGGCGTCATGGTTCCGGTGATATCCATTGAAAAAATGTGCCAAAGTACTTCGGTTGAGCCGGGTCCGCGAAGTCGAATTGCAGTGGTCTACGATATTAATGGCGGCCTCGATATGCCCTATTTCGGTATTATTTTGCAGGATATCCCACGCGCATATCTGGCAGAGGAAGAGCGCCTGATCGAGGCCAATGTTGAGGTGGGCTGCCAATATCTGGTAACCCAGGCGGATGCTATGATGGATCAGTTATACATCCCCAACCTTGATGCCATCCTGACCAGCTTGAAACAACAGGTACTCAATTAAGCCGCAACTGAATATTTGACTTACATATCCCCCAGATAATGCTGTACCAGTGTAATCGCGCTTATTGCAGCTGATTCCATTCGTAACACCCTCGGTCCTATGTTGCACGGGAGTAATTCGCTTTCGGTTAGTTGGTGAACTTCTGCCGGGTTTAGACCACCTTCCGGCCCAATCACGACATATAAAGGAGTAACCGGGCTTAAACGTTCTGCGATCTGTGAGAATTTTTCACCTGCAAAATCGAGCAGGATGCCATTGCCCGAACGGATGTGTACGAGGCATTCGTCGAGTGAACGTGAAAAACTGATTTGAGGAAGCAGATTACGATTGCATTGCTCGCAGGCACTGATAGCAATAGATTTCCAGTGTGAGATCTTTTTTTCTAAGCGCGATGATTTAATCGGTAACTGGGTGCGCTCAGCATTGAAAAAGACAATCTGACTAATACCCAGCTCGGTAGCTTTCTGTACGATAAGATCATTATGCTCTGATCGCCCGAGCGCCTGAATGAGCCGAATATCGATAGCTGGGTCATTGTATTTCTGGGTAGAAGACAATAACTGCGCAGCGACGTGTTTACCGTCCAGCCTGATCTGGGCCAGATAATCAACTGGCTCGGTACCGTTAAATAGCTCAATTTGATGCGTTTCGTTCAGGCGTAATACATTTTTTACGTAATGCGCCCTGTCCACTGGTAGTATCACACTTTGACCAGTGGTAAGCGGCGCTTCAATGTAAATACGCGATAAACGCATCTTGCTGTTAAGTCTTAATCCAGATTCAGGTTATGAAGGATAGCAGAGGTTAAGGCGGATTGGTTCATTGTATAAAAGTGTAATCCTGGAACACCGTTGGCAATGAGCTGTTCGCACTGACGGGTTACGATTTCAAGTCCCAGCTGACGCTGAGACTCGGAATCATCTTCATAGGCCGCCATGCTTTTCTTAATCCAGCGTGGAATTTCAGCCCCACATTGCTTGCTGAAACGTTTCAGGCTACTGAAGTTACCAATGGGCATGATACCCGGATATACCGGCTGACTCACCCCGCGCGTGATGCATAGATCCATAAAATGAAAGTAACTATCATTGTTATAGAAATATTGTGTAATTGCTGAATCGGCGCCAGCCTTCATTTTTTGTACAAAAAATTCAACATCACTCATCAGATGTCTGGAATCGGGGTGAGCTTCGGGATACGCAGCAACCGTCAGGGTGAACTGCTCGCCAAAATGAGAGCGAACCAGCTCGACTAACTGGTTGGCATTTTTGCATTCACCCATACCCACCATGCCTGAAGGCAGGTCACCGCGTAGCACCAGTAAGCGATGAATATCGTTGCTGCGGTAAACTTCCAGCAGCTCAATGATCTCATCGTTACTGGCCCCCACGCAGGTAATATGCGGGCAGGCATCTACATCGGAGTTCTGCTGGATATCGATAACCGTCTGCAGGGTTTTGTCACGCGTAGAGCCGCCCGCACCAAAGGTCACCGAAAAGAAGGCGGGGTTGAGTTTGGCCAGATCAAGTCGAGTTCTGGCCAGTGTCTGCTTGCCGGCATCTGTGCGTGGCGGAAAGAACTCATAGCTGAGTTCAAGCGCTTGACTAGACATCGAAGTAACTCCGGCTTAATAGCGGTAGTGATCGGGTTTGTATGGACCCTCAATTGGCACGTCGATGTATTTCGCCTGTTGTTCGGTTAGAGTCGTCAGTTGTACGCCAATTTTCTCCAGGTGCAGTCGTGCAACTTCTTCATCCAGCTTCTTGGGCAGCGTGTATACCTGATTTGTATAGTCACCGGTATTATTGTATAGCTCAATCTGGGCGAGCGTCTGGTTGGTGAAAGAGTTGGACATTACAAAACTCGGGTGACCGGTGGCGCAACCGAGGTTTACCAGGCGACCTTCAGCCAGCAGAATGATGCGTTTGCCATCGGGGAAAATGATGTGATCAACCTGTGGCTTGATGTTTTCCCACTGGTATTTTTTGAGTGAAGCAACATCAATTTCGTTATCAAAGTGACCGATATTACAAACAATAGACTCATTCTTCATTTGAACCATATGGTCGTGATTAATGACATTAAAGTTACCTGTGGTGGTGACAAAGATATCTGCCTGTTTACAGGCTTCGTCCATCGTAACCACGCGATACCCTTCCATGGCGGCCTGCAGTGCACAGATCGGATCAATCTCGGTAACCCAGACGGTCGCGCCCAGGCCGCGTAGCGATTGCGCGCAGCCTTTGCCTACATCCCCATAACCGAGTACGAGGGCGATCTTGCCAGCGATCATGACATCGGTGGCGCGCTTGATACCATCTACCAGAGATTCACGGCAGCCATACAGATTGTCGAATTTCGATTTGGTTACCGAGTCATTAACATTGATGGCGGGGAATGGGAGCTCGCCGCGTGCCTGCATCTGATACAGGCGGTGAACACCAGTGGTGGTTTCTTCGGTCACACCCCGGATATTGGCCAGGCGTTCGGAATACCAGTTAGGTGATGTTTGCAGGCGCTCTTTAATGCTGTTAAACATGACAATTTCTTCTTCGCTGCCAGGGTTATCCAGCACGGAGATGTCTTTCTCGGCCTTGCTGCCCAGGATTAATAGCAGGGTTGCGTCGCCGCCATCGTCCAGGATCATGTTGGGTGTGCCGCCATCTGACCATTCCATAATACGGTGGGTGAATTGCCAGTACTCCTCAAGTGATTCACCTTTGTAGGCAAAAACAGGTACACCGCTGTCGGCGATTGCGGCGGCGGCATGGTCCTGCGTAGAGAAGATGTTACAGGAAGCCCAGCGAACTTCTGCACCCAATGCAATCAGCGTTTCAATAAGTACGGCGGTCTGAATGGTCATGTGCAGACTTCCAGCGATACGCGCGCCTTTTAACGGCAGTTCGGCTGCGTATTTACCGCGCAGAGAGACCAGCCCGGGCATCTCGGTTTCGGCAATGCGGATTTCTTTACGTCCCCATTCGGTAAGGGACAGGTCGGCGATGATGTAATCTTTTGAAGTGCTAGCGTTCATAAATTTAACCTCCAGAGGTCTATTTATGAGCGCCGTTGATTAAATAACCCTATTCGAGCCTGGCAGCATGAGTACTGTCGCAACGCTCCTCAAATAAGGTGCCCGTGATGTTACGGGCAAAATCAGGTTGTGTATTCTAGCCGGTGATTTTGATTTGTAAAGTCGCGCTAGAGGTTTATTTCAGTCCTGCGCCAGATCTCAATAACTCGGCCTTATCGGTTTTTTCCCAACTCAGGTTGAGATCATCGCGACCAAAATGCCCATAGGCTGCAGTCGGTCGGTAGGTCGTACTCAGCAGGTTCAGGCCGTTGATAATACCCCAGGGGCGCAGATCGAAATGTTCGCGTACCAGCTCCACAATCAGGCTGTTATCAACATGGTTAGTACCAAAAGTTTCTATGCTGATGGACGTAGGCTTCGCAACACCGATAGCATAGCTGATCTGGATTTCACAGCGCTCTGCAAGACCCGCCGCGACGATATTCTTGGCTACGTAACGTCCCGCATAAGCAGCGGAGCGATCCACTTTAGAAGGATCCTTGCCAGAGAATGCACCACCACCATGACGCGCCATACCACCATAGGTATCAACGATAATCTTGCGTCCTGTCAGGCCTGCGTCGCCAACCGGACCACCAATCACGAAGTTACCCGTCGGGTTGATGTGGATCTGGGTATCCTGCTTGATCCAGGAGGCTGGAACCACAGGCTTGATGATGGTTTCCATCACGCCTTCCTGCAGTTCGGCCAGTGAAATCTCGGGGGAGTGCTGGGTAGATAAAACGATTGCGCTGACCGCAACGGGTTTGCCGTTTTCATATTGAAAGGTTAGCTGACTCTTGGCGTCCGGACGCAACCAGCTCAGTTCGCCTGCGCGGCGCACATCGGCCTGTTGCTTGACCAGCTTGTGTGCAAAGCTGATGGGAGCGGGCATCAGGTTATCGGTTTCATTGGTGGCATAACCGAACATCAGACCCTGATCTCCAGCACCCTGATCTTCATCAACACTGCGGTCTACACCCATAGCGATGTCAGGAGACTGGTGACCCAGGGCATTAATGACGGCACAGGTATTGCCATCAAATCCCACTTCGGAGGAGTCGTAGCCAATGTCGACCACCGTTTTACGCACAATCGATTCAAAATCGATATGGGCCGAGGTTGTCAGCTCTCCAGCCAGTACAATCATGCCCGTTTTCGCGAGCGTTTCACAGGCAACGCGCGCGTGTTTGTCCTGAATGAGTACTGCATCCAGAATCGCATCGGAGACTGCGTCGCATAGTTTATCAGGGTGTCCTTCTGAGACGGACTCAGATGTGAATATGAATGAATGGGACATGATCTACCTTAAAGACGTGCAAAGCGCGCATTATATAGCGTATTCGCGGGGGAATAACAAGTTGCCTGGCATGGAAATTTGTCTGACTCTATAGTTTGAATTGATACCACAATAACCATTTTGAGTTGCTGAAAATATGATTCTAGGGGAGAATAGCGCGCCTTTATCGCCGCTAATAGTTAAATTCAATACAAGGTATTGGGTTTTTGCGCGGTAACTAACTGATTATAAGAATTTTTGTTCAGCGCTAATTTGAGGCTGGGCAGGACAACGATTTTTTTTAAATGTGAGGAGAAAGCTATGCCATCTCGTAGAGATCTCGCAAATGCTGTTCGAGCGCTGAGTATGGACGCTGTCCAGAAAGCGAATTCTGGTCATCCAGGTGCCCCAATGGGGATGGCTGACATCGCTGAAGTGTTATGGAATGACCATATGAAGCACAACCCTTCCAATCCTGGTTGGGCTGACAGGGATAGATTCATCCTGTCTAACGGTCACGGTTCAATGCTGATTTATTCTTTACTACACCTGACCGGGTACGACCTTTCTATTGATGACCTGAAAAACTTCAGGCAATTACACTCCAAAACTCCAGGCCATCCCGAGTATGGATATGCCCCTGGTGTCGAAACGACTACCGGTCCACTGGGTCAGGGCATTACCAATGCCGTTGGTATGGCTATCGCTGAAAAAGCGCTGGCTGCACAGTTTAATCAGGGCGGGCATACGGTTGTTAACCATCATACCTATGTTTTCATGGGCGATGGCTGCATGATGGAAGGCATCTCGCATGAAGCCTGCTCGTTGGCTGGTACCTTAGGCCTGGGTAAGCTGATTGCTTTCTGGGATGACAATGGTATCTCAATTGATGGTCATGTTGATGGCTGGTTTACAGACGATACCCCTAAACGTTTTGAGGCTTATGGCTGGCAGGTGATCCCCAATGTCGATGGTCATGACGCTGAAGCGATTGCTAAAGCAATTGAAGAAGCCAAGTCGGTGACTGATAAACCAACGATGATCTGCTGCAAAACCACCATCGGTTTTGGTTCGCCGAACAAGGCTGGTAGCCACTCCTGTCATGGTGCCCCACTGGGACAGGATGAAATTGATCAGACCAAAGAAGCTTTGGGCTGGGAATACGAAGCTTTTGTGGTGCCTGAAGATATTTATGCTGGTTGGAGCGCGAAAGAGTCCGGTAGCCAGGCAGAGGCAGAGTGGAATGAAAAATTCGCTGCTTATAAAGCCGAAAACCCTGAACTGGCAGCTGAATTTGAGCGTCGTATGGCTGGTGAGTTACCTGCTGACTGGGCTGCGCAGTCCGCCGATTATATTGCGGCTGTAAATGCTGAAGCGAAAAGCCCTGCCACACGCCAGGCGTCATTAGCGGCAATCGAAGCCTATTCTCCGATGGTTCCCGAACTGTTTGGTGGCTCTGCTGACCTGGGTTGTTCAAACCTGACTGAATGGTCTGGTTACAAGCCTATGGATGCTAATGAAGATGCCAACTATGTGAGATATGGTGTGCGTGAATTTGCAATGTCAGCGATTATGAACGGCATCGCCCTGCATGGCGGGTTGATTCCATTCGGTGCAACTTTCCTGATGTTCTCTGAATACGCACGTAATGCTTTGCGCATGGCAGCGTTGATGAAGCAACGTTCTATCTTCGTATACACGCATGACTCTATTGGCCTGGGTGAAGATGGTCCAACACATCAGCCAATCGAGCAAATTCCCACTTTACGTATGATTCCCAATATGGCCGTATGGCGTCCCTGCGATGCAGTAGAATCTGCAGTGGCCTGGCAACAGGCAATAGAGCGCAAGGAAGGCCCAAGCTGCCTGATCTTTTCGCGTCAGGGCTTAGCTCATCAGCAACGCACTAGTACGCAGATCTCAGACATCACCAAAGGTGGTTATGTGCTTAAGGACTGTGACGGTACCCCCGATGTGATCATCATTGCTACGGGTTCAGAGGTTGCGCTGGCGATGGATGCAGCTGCAAAAATCACCGATAAGAAGATTCGCGTGGTTTCCATGCCGTCTACCAACCTTTTTGATGCGCAGGATGCCGCTTATCGTGAGTCCGTTTTACCTGCAGCGGTTACCCGGCGTGTTGCGGTTGAAGCAGCAGTTAGCGATGGCTGGTACAAATACGTGGGCATGAATGGTGCTGTAGTTGGTATTAACCGTTTTGGTGAATCTGCACCTGCGGGTGAATTGTTTAAATACTTCGGTTTCACGGTTGATAAGGTTGTTGAAGCTGTAAATTCAGTAGCATAGTTATTGATACGAAAAAAGTTAACTTAGGAGAAAATTATGACGATTAAAGTCGGTATTAACGGTTTTGGCCGTATTGGTCGTATGGCGTTCCGAGCCATTGCAAAAGATTTTGCGAACGATATAGAAGTAGTAGGTATCAATGATCTGCTGGATGCTGATTACCTGGCATACATGCTGAAGTACGATTCTGTGCATGGAAATTTCAATGGAGATATCTCGGTAGAAGGCGGTAATCTGGTTGTTAATGGTAAGACTATTCGCTTAACTGCTGAGCGCGATCCTGCCAATCTGGCCTGGGGTGATATCAATGCTGATCTGGTGCTTGAATGTACCGGTTTCTTCCTGACCGAGGAAACCTGTCAGAAGCATATCGATGCTGGCGCCAAAAAGGTTGTGATGTCTGCACCTTCCAAAGATGGTACGCCCATGTTTGTTTATGGTGTTAACCATGAAACTTATGCTGGTCAGGCGATCATCTCTGCAGCTTCCTGTACGACTAACTGTCTCGCACCTGTTGCCAAGGTATTAAATGACAACTGGGGAATCAAGCGTGGCCTGATGACAACAGTACATGCTGCTACTGCAACTCAGAAAACAGTGGATGGGCCTTCTATGAAAGACTGGCGCGGTGGTCGCGGCATTCTGGAAAACATCATTCCTTCATCTACCGGCGCTGCGAAAGCCGTGGGTGTGGTATTGCCTGAACTGAATGGCAAGCTGACTGGTATGGCTTTCCGTGTACCAACCTCTGACGTTTCAGTAGTTGACCTGACGGTTGAGCTGGAAAAAGATGCTTCATACGAAGAAATCTGTGCGGCCATGAAGGCAGCTTCAGAGGCTCCTGGCATTGGTGAAACACTGGGTTATACCGATGAAAAAGTGGTTGCCACCGACTTCCGCGGAAACAGCAATTCTTCTATCTTCGATTCAGAAGCCGGTATCGCACTGGATGGAACTTTTGTTAAGCTGGTTAGCTGGTATGACAATGAGTATGGTTATACCTGTAACATGCTGCGTTTCGCCAGACACGTCGCAGCCAACTAAGCGGTCTTTTTGTCCGATAGCGGCGTTGTCGGACTTTTTTGACTGCTCAGGTACTGCTGGTACGCTGCGCGGTTCAAAAAAATCGGCCGCCTTGCTGTCGAATAAAAATCCTCGCTTAATGTTTCAGACTATAAGCTACCCGATTCTCGGGTAGCTTATTTAAAAACTGTTTGTTAAGTTTCGCGGCCAGCATAAAAATGTATCAATTTAACAAACCGTTTTAACCTATCCAAATACTTGAAGGAGAATCTTCATGGCTTTTATCAAATTGACTGACCTGGACCTGGCTGGAAAGCGCGTACTGATTCGTGCAGATTTAAATGTTCCCGTTAAAGATGGCAAGGTGACTTCTGATGCACGTATTACCGCTTCTATGCCGACGATAGAGCACTGTGTTAAAGCCGGTGCCAAAGTTCAGGTGATGTCCCATCGTGGGCGTCCGGAAGAAGGTAAGATTGATGAAGAAAACTCAATGCAGCCCATCGCTGATGAGCTGTCTGCCAAGCTTGGGGCTAATGTGCGCCTGATCAAGGATTACCTGGAAACAGCTCCTGAAGTTGCGGATGGCGAAGTCGTACTGTTTGAAAATGTACGATTTAACGAAGGTGAAAAGAAAGACGATGAAGCCCTGGCGCAAAAATATGCAGCCTTATGCGATATCTTTGTAATGGATGCCTTTGGTACAGCGCATCGTGCGCAGGCATCTACCCACGGCGTGGGAAAGTTTGCGCCTACTGCCTGTGCCGGTATCCTGCTTTCTGCTGAGCTGGATAGCCTGGCAAAAGCGCTGGCTGAACCAGCACGTCCGATGGTTGCTATCGTGGGTGGTTCCAAGGTTTCTACCAAGCTGACTGTGCTGGAAGCACTGTCTGAAAAGGTTGATCAGCTGGTTGTTGGTGGTGGTATCGCAAATACCTTTTTAAAAGCGATGGGACACAATGTAGGTAAATCCCTGTGTGAGGTGGACCTGGTCGATACTGCAAAAGCGCTGGTCGAAAAAATGACTGCACGTGGAGCCATTATTCCTATTGCCACCGATGTGGTTTGTGGAAAGGAATTTTCTGAAACAGCTGAAGCTACCTTAAAGCCAGTAACCGAAGTTGAGGACGATGATATGATTTTTGACATTGGACCCGATTCTGCGAATGAGCTGGCTGAAATTATCAGGAATGCGGGTACCGTGGTGTGGAATGGCCCGGTAGGTGTATTTGAGTTTGACCAGTTCGGTGAAGGCACTAAAACCATATCAATGGCGATTGCCGAGTCTGATTGCTTCAGCCTGGCTGGCGGTGGCGATACGATTGCCGCCATTCAGAAATATGATATCTACGATAAAGTTTCCTATATCTCGACAGCAGGTGGTGCATTCCTGGAGTACCTGGAAGGTAAGACCCTGCCCGCGGTTGCCATGCTGGAAGAGCAGGCCGCGAAATAACCTGTATGAACGATAACGTCGTTTTACGTCGTACTAAAATTCTTGCCACGCTGGGCCCTGCTACAGAATCGGACGAGGTTCTGGATAAGCTGATCAAGGCGGGTATCGATGTCGTGCGATTAAATTTCTCGCATGGTAGTCCGCAGGAGCATCAACAACGTGCACAGCGTGTGCGAGAAATTGCGCAGGCAAATGGCCGCTTTGTGGGTGTGCTGGTTGACCTGCAGGGACCAAAGATACGCACCCAGCGTTTTAGCAAGGGTGCCATTGAGCTGGCAACAGGTGATAAATTCTGCCTCAATGCCGACCTCGCGCGGGATGAAGGTAACCAGCATGAAGTGGGTATTACCTACGCGGATTTACCGCGAGATGTCAAACAGGATGATGTGCTGGTCCTGGATGACGGGCGCATTGTATTAGAGGTGACTTCGGTTGAAGGGAACCGAATCTTCACCACGGTACAGGTCGGTGGCACGCTTTCTGATAACAAGGGTATTAACCTCAAAGGCGGTGGCTTATCCGCCGATGCGCTGACTGAAAAGGACCGCGAAGATATCAAGGTTGCAGCGCAGATAGAAGCTGATTATGTGGCGATTTCATTTCCCCGCAATGCAGGGGATGTCAAGCTGGCCAGGACCCTGTTACGGCAGGCTGGTGGCCATGGTGCGATTGTTTCAAAAATCGAAAGGGCAGAAGCACTGCAGAATATTGAAACTATTATCGATGCCTCCGACGTGATTATGATCGCTCGCGGTGACCTCGGTGTTGAGATCGGAGACGATCATTTACCGGCTGTTCAGAAACGTCTGATCAAGATGGCGCGTGACATGAATCGTGTAGTGATTACGGCTACCCAGATGATGGAGTCGATGCGAGAGAATCCGATCCCTACCCGTGCTGAGGTATTTGACGTGGCGAATGCGGTACTGGATGGTACCGATGCAGTGATGTTATCGGCTGAAACGGCAACTGGCGATTACCCGGTAGAAACAGTCGCTTCAATGTCCCGTATCTGCCACAACGCTGAACAGCAGGCAGCGGCCTTACGCTCGCATCATCGCATGGATATGACTTTTGAGCAGGTGGACGAAGCCATTGCAATGGCTACCATGTACACCGCCAACCACCTGAATGTGCGTGCTATTGCTGCGCTCACAGAATCAGGCTCGACCCCTTTATGGATGTCACGTATCAGTTCCGGGATTCCAATCTACTCGCTGTCAACGCATGAAATAACCAATCGCAAGGTATCTATGTATCGCGGCGTAACACCGGTCGAGTTTCCGGTCATTGAGAACAATAATCATGCGGCAGCGAACAAGATAGTCATCGATGTGCTGTTACAGGAAGGTGTGGTGAGCAAGGGAGATCTGGTTATTATTACCAAAGGTGACCTGATGGGTACCGGTGGTGGGACCAATGCGATGAAGATAGTCAAGGTTGGCGATATGCCAGTGCTTGCAGATTAGTCGGAATCAGGGCGGATGAGGTATGTTGTAAAACATACCTCATCCGTTTAAGGTTCCAGTTTTTATTTTAACAATGTCAACTTAGGGGAAGTCAATATGGCGCTCATTTCATTAAGACAGTTACTCGATTATGCAGCAGAAAACGATTTTGGTATGCCTGCATTTAATGTAAACAATATGGAGCAGGTGCATGCCATCATGCAGGCTGCTAATGAAGTCAACAGCCCGGTTATTCTGCAAGGTTCAGCTGGTGCACGTTCCTACGCCGGTGAGCCCTTCCTGCGTCACCTGATTAGCGCAGCCATCGAAATGTATCCGCATATTCCAGTTTGTATGCATCAGGATCATGGTTCAGAGCCTGCTGTTTGTCTGCGCTCTATCCAGTCTGGATTCAGCTCGGTCATGATGGATGGATCGCTCATGTCAGACATGAAAACTCCGGCTTCTTATGAATACAATGTGCAGGTCACTAAAACTGTGGTTGATATGGCACACGCTGGTGGCGTTTCTGTTGAAGGTGAGCTGGGTTGTCTGGGTTCGCTGGAAACCGGTGAAATGGGTGAAGAAGATGGTCACGGCGCTGAAGGCAAGCTGGATATGGACCAGTTACTGACTGATGTCGAAGAAGCTGCACGCTTTGTTGCCGATACGGGTGTAGATGCACTGGCGATTGCCATTGGTACTTCACACGGTGCTTATAAATTCACCAAGGAGCCAACTGGCGAAATCCTGCGTATTGATCGCATCCGTGAGATTCACGCACGTATTCCGAATACTCATCTGGTTATGCATGGTTCTTCTTCAGTGCCACAGGACTGGTTAAAAGTGATCAATTCATACGGTGGCGATATGGGTCAAACCTACGGTGTACCAGTAGAAGAGATTCAGGAAGGCATCAAGAATGGTGTACGTAAGGTAAATATCGATACCGATTTACGTATGGCATCTACCGGCTCTATTCGTAAGCACCTGGCAGAAAATCCAAGCAACTTTGATCCACGCAAATTCCTGAAAGAGTCAACTGCGGCTATGAAGGGCATCTGTAAAGCTCGTTTCGAAGCTTTTGGTTGTGCGGGTCATGCTGACAAGATCAAGGTTAAATCCTTGGAAGAGATGTTTTCTTTCTACAAGTAATTCGGGTTAATATCTGATTAAAAGGGAGCTTTTGCTCCCTTTTTTTATTATGTTTTCGATTGTTTAGAGTGCGGGTTATGCTAATTAAATTACTTCGTGAAGGGCTTGGCAGGGTGATTATCTTTATAGACTGGATCACTCGTCCAAAACCTGTTCAGCGCTCTGTGGAGCATCAGGCTCAGGTTGAGCAGGCATTGCAAACCATGACGCTGTACCAGCTGTACGCCTGCCCATTCTGTATCAAGACGCGACGTGCACTGCGTCGTTTGAACCTGCCTATGGAAATCCGTAATGTGCAGCTGGGTAGTCCTTATCGCCAGGAGCTGGAGCAGGGGGGCGGTCGTATCCAGGTGCCCTGCCTGAAAATCAGTGATCAGGGAGAAGATGCCTGGATGTACGAATCATCCGATATCATTCATTACCTGCAACAACGCTTTGGTGATCACGCTTAACCTGGGTACCTGGTTTATGGTTACTTGCCGATATCCTTGGCCAATACCAGGATCAGCCCGGTTAACTGTAAAAAAATAGCGATTGAAAACAGCGTGGAATTTCTTTCCTGAAGCGGGACTTTGCTATCTTCCACTACTAATCTGTCCAGATAGGTATTGTTAATACGGGAAATGATCTGTTGCCTGATGCGCTCGCTGGTATCGATAATGGTGTCATAGTCAATAGTTGCGTCAGCGTCGATGGATTGCTCGCCCAGTTGTTGCAGGGAGAGAGACTGGTTTAGTTGCTGAATAATAAATGAAATTGTTTTGGGTTCATTGTGCAGGCTGTTTTGATGTAATAGCAGCAGTAGAAATTCCTGCTTACGGTCGGTTTCGGTCTTGATGCGCCACTGACTCTGAATCAGTGTATCGTATTCTGCTGTCTTTCGGTCCAGCTGCATTAAATGCTGATCATTAATGCCAATAAAATAATGCGTGATGATTGCGGCACTGATATTAAAGATGATGCCAGTCGCAACAAATGCCCATTTATTGATAGATTTAATCATGGCTTACGCCTCTCTGTTATACAACCTGCCCCTTTATTTCAGATTGAAATGCACAGCTATAAACTGGAATATCGCATCGTCGAGATAAGTCCTGGTAATTATCCAGACTGGTTTTTAACGGGGCTTTATTCTGGTTCAGGATTACGGCGTGAACCTGAAGGCCTTCCTGTTTGACCGCAGTAATGGTCAATAGTGCCTGGTTTATCGCACCCAGACGATCTTCGCATACGATAACCACCTTCAACCCGAGCAGTCGGGCTAAATCCGAATTCAGACCATCGCTGCACAGGGGGGAGTAAAAACCTCCGGCACCTTCAACCAGTAGTATGTCCCCTTTACTAACCTGATTAAGGCAGGCGGCCTGTATTTGATCCAGCGTTAAAGACTGCTTCTCCATGCTCGCAGCGCGGTCCGGGGCGAGTGCAGCCTGAAAGCGAAATGGTGTGATGATATCCAGGCTTTCGCGCTGATTATTGGCGAGAAAAAGTCCATTGCCGTCGGCAGGAAAATATGCTCCAGCGATGATTTCACAACCGGATTCGACCGGTTTGCGAACCTTGACGGAAGGGTATCTGGCATTCAGTTGCCTGACGAGCTGACAGGCGATCCAGGTTTTACCCACATCGGTATCGGAGCCTGTAATAAAATATCCTGCAGCAGGTGAAGACATATCCGCGTTTTACACGTAAGCCGTGTTTTCGGCGATGGACGCCTGGTGAAAGTTGGGAGGGTCGACCGGAATTGATTCACTGGGTTTGCCAATAAAGTAACCCTGGGCAAAATTGACCTTGGCTTCACTGAGAATATTGAGTGTTTGCAGGGAGTCAACAAATTCAGCGACTGACAGTTTGTTAAATCCGATAGCGACCTCGCTCAATGCCTTTACCAGAATTTGATTGTCAGTATTGGACGGCAGGTCATTGATGAAGGAACCATCAATCTTGACGTATTCAACAGGTAGCTCACGTAGATAATAAAACGATGAAAAGCCTACGCCGAAGTCATCCAGCGCAAACTCGCAACCCAGTGACTGTATCTCGGTCATGATTTTTTCCGCCGATACAATATCGGTTACTGCGGCTGTTTCAGTGATCTCGAAGATCAGGTTTTCTGCGCGTGCATTATTTTCATCGATCGCCTGATGCACGATATTGGCAAGTTCGGGGTCGTCAAACGCCTTTCCGGAAAGGTTGATGGCCAGCTTGATATCGTATCCCTGGCGCAGCAACTCAGCCTGTTTTTTTATCGCAGAGCGGAGTATGAAATGGTCAATTTCCTGAATCAGGCCCAGCCGTTCAGCCACATTGATAAATAAACTGGGTGAGATTAACTCATTGTTATCATCCAGCATGCGGATCAGGGTTTCATAATGCGAGATTTTACGTGTCTGAATGTTCAGAATTGGCTGGTAATACAGGATAAAACGCTCTTCCTTGAGTGCAGATTCAATCTTCTCGCGCCAGATTAAGCGGTGATTGATTTTCTCTCGATGGCTATCGTCTTCTTTAAACAGGTAGTACTGGTTTCGTCCCAGCAGCTTGGCCTGGTACATTGCAAAATCGGCATTGGTCAACAGTTCGGTAGAGCTGGTTTCAATACCCGGGAAGGTCGCAATGCCTATACTGCAGGTCAGCTGGAATTTAAAGTTTTCTTCCTCATGTCGGATCTGGTAAAGCTTATCCAGGATGCGCCCACTCAATATGCTGGCACTTTCTTCATCGATATTGCGCAGCAGTATGGCAAACTCATCACCCCCGAGGCGGGCGCAGATTAGATGCGCTGAGGCGTCAATATCCTTGGTCAGCGCGGTCAGGGTGCTGGCAACCTTGCGCAGGATAATGTCGCCAATCTGGTGACCACAGGAATCGTTAATGTCCTTAAAATTATCCAGGTCGATATATAGCAGAGCCCCCATTACCTCGTGTCGATTCGCCCAGTCGAGCGCGTCTTCCAGCTCCTGCTCAAAACGCCTGCGGTTGTATAGCGCGGTGAGTGAGTCGTGATCCGCGAGCCAGCTCAGGTTTCTTTCCAGCTGTTTACTTTCAGTAATATCGAGGCCGGTGGAAAGCAGCTGTGATGAGTCCTCATTGCTCAGGCTGGAGTGTAACCAGAGAATTGATCGCTCTCTGCCATCCTTGCAACGCAATCTCGCCTCATGGCGATAGGATTCCTGAGTGCCTTCAGCGACGGATGACATGGTATGCAGGTCATTCAGCGCGTAGGTGACCTGATCAGGGTAAAGATCAATAAAGTTCTTACCCGCAATTTCTTCCTTGCTGTAGCCAGTGATGGACTCGCCAAAGCGATTGATTGAGGTGATCTTGCCGTCCTTATCCAGCGTAAGAATGATGGTCTGGGTGTTATCGAGGATTTTCTGGATCTGATCGCGTTCCTGCCCCAGGATCTGCATCTGATGCGCAAGCTCTCTATTGATATGCTGGTTATATTTACGCAACTGGTCCAGGCGTTCTCTGATCGGCATTTCGTCGTTGCTGGTGAGGTCAAAATCCAGCGGGGTATCGCTTTCGGTGTGCAGGTTATCGATGTCAGTAATGTCGATATCGGTTGCGTCAAAATTACTGATGGTGGGATCGCTCGTCAGAATTTCAAAGCCGGCGCGTGGAATAAATCGGCGCAGTGCCAGGTACAGCGACAGAATCAGCAATAACACGCCCGCAAATACGGACATGGCGAATAACAGGGTTTCGTGGCGGATACGATCGATGATATGACTTAAATCCTGAATAATGACCAGTATACTGTCTTCGTGGCTGGACAGAGGGTGCAGGCTGAGTTCAAAAAACTGCTGTTGAATATTTCGCTGCACGTGCTGTTCAACCCCTTTGATCGGCATATAGTCACGCGTAAAGCCATGCAGGATAGACTCATACCTGCCTGCCTGCGTCAGGCTGTAAAGTGCAAGTCCCCAGTTATTAATCAGTATATTGTTCGAGTTTTCCCGGTCTTGCGGAGTGACCAGAATACCAATCGTTTTAGATGTGGCCTGGTGAAATTGATCGAGTATCTCAATCAGTGAAACGGATAGCACCATTACCGACTGGCCTCCGATTTCTTCGGGTAAGGGTGCAATCAGATACTGGCTACAGGTTTTCTGGCAGCTGATCGCCTTAATTTCCCCAAGTGATTCATTACTCATTGCTACCCAGTTGAGGATTTTTTCATTCAGCGCATCATCCAACGGATGCGAAGACCATGCAGCTATTTTTTCGTTGTTGACAGAATACAGCGCAGCGAGATCGATATTCCAGTCGAACTGCATCCGCTTCAGATGCTCATCAAGAAGGCGCTGGATCTGCTTGCCATTGCCCGCACGCAAAGCTTTACTGACACCATCCAGTGACGAAAACAGGGTAAAAAACTTTTGCAGCTGCAGGCCCGATTTGCTGGTCAAGGTATGGATTAACTGGAGATCTTTTTGATGCTCCTGCTGACGCGAAATCTCCAGGTTCTGTTTCTGGTGCAGATAAAATAGAACAGTGAGCAGGGCACTGACAATGGCGGTTACCGTTAAAATACGCGCGATGATCAGCCAGCGGGGATTTCTCGCATCATGCTGTTGCACGTATTTAAGTGTTGCCATCTGGCCCATACAGAATCTCAATTTATAATGATTGTGGCCATGCTTCCCTGAACAGCTATAAATATATTATTGTTTAACTGAGGCATGAAAAGAAGTCATTTTATCTCACAATTCGAAGCAACTGTGGTGCCAGGTTTGAAAGACGAAGTTGGGTAAACTTCAAAGCCTTTTTCATGCAATCGACATGAATGACGTATGATCGTCATGTCATTTCGTATTGGTTGAACAGGATGTTGATAAATACCGGGACCAATATGGTGTCAGAGACTAACCTAAATATTAAGCATAATCAATTTGTTGCACCTGCTAGTTAAAGCTCTACAGCATTATATTTTGAAGGCTTTGCGATAGTGCATGGTTTTCATCTTATAGGGTGTCTGTATAATGCCCGTCCTTTTTAAATTTAATTTGATCAAAAATGCATCAATTTGCGGTAGGGCAGCGCTGGGTCAGCGCGGGTGAGTTACATCTGGGTATAGGGCTGGTACTTGAAGTCGAATTCCGTACCGTTAGTATCATCTTCCCGGCTACTGGTGAAACCAGGATGTATGCCAAGCATAGCGCCCCCTTATCGCGCGTTATGTTTGCTGTTGGCGACCAGATTACCGATCAGGATAATCGCGAACTCAAGGTCCTGGAAGTTGAGTCAAAGTCAGACCTGCTGTATTACCATTGTGTCGATCAATCAGGACAACCAGTACGCCTGAGTGAAGGAAAGCTGAGTAACTTCCTGAAATTAAACCATCCGCTGCAACGGTTGTTGAATGGACAGGTGGATAAAAACAAATGGTTTGAACTGCGTGCTCGTACGCAAAAGATCAGTAGTCTGTTAACCCAGTCCAGTCTGCAGGGTTTAACTGGCTGTCGAACCAGCCTGATCGACCACCAGCTGTATATTGCACATGAAGTTGCCAGTCGATTTGCACCGCGTGTGTTGCTGGCAGACGAGGTGGGCCTGGGTAAGACCATAGAGGCGGGACTGATTATTCATCAGCAGTTACTCAACGAACGCGCAAACCGGGTGCTGGTTGTTGTGCCAGAAAGTCTCCTGCATCAGTGGCTGGTCGAGATGATGCGACGCTTTAACCTGCTTTTCAGCATATTCGATGAGGCACGTTGCAATGCGCTGGATGGAGAAGACCATGAACTATCCGCAAGCTCTCTGGAGAATCCTTTTTTCAGCGAACAGTTAGTGTTATGCAGCCTGGAGTTCCTGGTTCAAAATCCTCAACGTTTTGCCCAGTCACTTGCGGGTGACTGGGATATGCTGGTGGTGGATGAGGCGCATCATCTGGTGTGGGAGGCTGATCACCCCAGTATCGAGTACCAGTTGGTTGAACAGCTGGCTAACACCATACCCTCCGTGCTGTTGCTTACCGCAACACCTGAACAGTTAGGTAAGGAAAGTCATTTTGCGCGCTTACGCCTGCTTGACCCTGACCGTTTTGTCGATCTGGAACACTTCATTGCGGATGAGGTCAATTACAAGCCTGTGGCCGATATTGTGGAAGCATTGCTGCAGGGTGAGGCGCTAAATTCAGATCAAATGCAGCAACTGCAGAAAACGGTAAGCGAGGGCGATAATCAGCAGCAAATCGAGTTGATGCAAGACGAAGATGAAGAGCTTGCTGAGCAGGCGCGTCAGCAACTGGTAGAACATTTGCTGGATCGACATGGACCTGGTCGCGTACTGTTTCGTAACACTCGGCATGTTGTGCAGGGCTTTCCTGCGCGCCAGTTAAACAGTTATGCGCTGGAGTGCCCAGCGGTGTATCTGGAGCTTTATCATGAGCTGCGTGAAAATCGCGAAGAAGGTGACACCCAGTGGTTACTGTCTCCAGAGATTGTGTTAAGGGCATTGAGTCAGAATGCACAGAAGTGGACCACAATCGATCCGCGCGTTGACTGGCTGTGCCGCTTTCTGCAGGAAAATCGTGCCTTGAAGGTGCTGGTGATTTGCTCCAGTGCAGAAACGGTACTGTCGCTGGTGCAGGCCGTTAAGGATAAAACCGGCATTGCGCTGGCAGCATTCCATGAAGGGTTAAGCCTGGTGGAGCGGGATCGTGCAGCAGCCTGGTTTGCGGATAGAGAAACCGGGGCACCTGCCTTAATCTGTTCCGAGATTGGTTCGGAAGGCAGAAACTTTCAGTTTGCGCACCAGATGGTCATGTTTGACCTGCCAGCTAACCCGGACCTGCTGGAGCAGCGTATCGGCCGACTGGATCGTATCGGGCAAATGAGCTCAATCCAGATCCACGTACCCTATCTTGCGAATACTGCACAGCAGGTGATGCTGAACTGGTTGCATCAGGGATTAAATGCCTTCGAGCAAACCTGTCCAGCGGGACATAATGTCTATATGCAAATGCATCATGAATTGCTGCAGTGCCTTTTTGATGGAGACAGGGATCATGCTGACTTCTATCAGCGTAGTTTTGAATTGCATGATGCACTTAATCTGCAGGTACAGCAGGGGCGCGACCGCCTGCTGGAATATAACTCCTGCCGTCCGGCACGCGCTGCTGAACTGCGGGAGCAGGCTGAAAAGCTGTACCTGAAGCTGGATCTGGCGCGATTCATTGAATCACTATATGACTGTTACGGTATCAGTTACGAGATTCGAAGCCCAGGCTGCTGGGTGCTGAAACCCACCAATACCATGATCTCGAAAATACCCGGGTTGCCGGATGATGGGATGACGGTAACCTATGATCGAGCGGTGGCACTGGCGAACGAAGACGTGCGCTTCCTGACCTGGGAACACCCGTTTGTACGTACGTTACTGGATATGGTGCTGAGTAGTGAGCTGGGGAATACCGCATTGCTGGCGATAAAGTATCGTGCTGCCAATCCGGGTACATTAATACTGGACTGTTTCTTCCGGCTGGAGATTGCTGATGTCAAGGGCGCGCAGGCGCAGCGTTATCTGCCAGACAATTTGATGCGCTTGTGTATTGATGAAAACGGACAGTTACACCAGCACAACCTGACTCCCGATGTGATTGCTAAAACGGCCCAGTTTGTCGATATAGATACCTCTATTAAGGTGATTAAATCGCGCGAAGACATCATCAAGAAGTTGCTTAACAAAGCTGAGGCAAACGCAGCCGAAGCGATGCCGGCTAAGCTTGAGCAGGCGCAAAAGGCTGCACAACAGGCGCTAAACAGGGAGATTGAAAGACTACAGGCGCTGCAGACGATTAACCCCAATGTGCGCGATGAAGAGGTAGATTTTTTCCGCCAGCAACTGCTCCAGGTCGAACAGCAGATCGCACAGGCCAACCTGCGGCTGGATGCGGTGCGGGTGCTGGTGGCTGTTTAGTTGCTATGTGGCATTTGTTGCTGCTCGATCAGCTGACGTAGGTCAGCAGGTAGCTGGGTTGAGCGACCAGTGGTTTTATTGATCCAGACCACCTTGGCCGAGCCTTCGCACACGTAGCTCTGCTGTTGCTGGCTATACAGCTTGTAATAGGTCATAAAGCTCGAATTACCAGGCTCTGCGGCATAACATTCAATGCTCAGGGTATCGGGGTAGACAACCGGCTGGATAAAACTGCACTGCAGGTTGATTACCACGGGCCCCTGTTCCGGATCATCTAGTGAATGCCCCATCTCGCGTAATAACTGGATTCTGGCTTCTTCCATATAACGCAGGTAAATCGTGTTATTGACATGGTTGAAGGCATCCAGATCGCCCCATCGGACAGGCATATCGGTACTGAAAATGGCTTTCATCGGCTGCTCCTGCATCGTGCTGTTCACCTGTAATTCAAGTAAAAACTATTAGAGTTGAAGAACTAAACTGTTGACATACCAACTGGTCGGTATTATAACATACCGATCGGTATGTTGCGAGACTAATTATGAATTCACCACAAAATTACTGGTGGCACCCCCTGAAAGAGGTGCCTGAGACGGATACGCGCGCAATAATACTGAATGCCGCGTATCAGGAAATCCACCTGAACGGATTTCAGGCGGCCAGTCTGAATAATATTCTGGCGCATACCGGGGTGACCAAGGGAGCCCTGTATCACCATTTCCCCAACAAGACTCAACTCGGTTATGCGGTAATCGAAGAAGTGATCGCCGTGCGTATCTATCAGAGCTTTATAGAACCCTTGTCTGAGTCCGATAACCCGCTGCAGAGCCTGGTAGAGTTGATTGATAATGCGGGGCAGTCCTTTTCCCTGGAGGATGTCAGCCTGGGCTGTCCGTTGAGCAACCTGGCGCAGGAAATGGCACCTATCGATGAAGGTTTCCGTACTCGACTGAACAAAATTTACCAGCTGTGGTATGACTCACTGACGGAAGCTATCTCCAGGGCGCAGCGCCACGGGCTGGTGATACCAGACATTGATGCACGACAGGTCAGCGTTATGATCGTAGCTACGCTGGAAGGCTGTATCAGTTCAGGCAAGATTTCACAGGATATTAATCAGCTACTACTTTGCGGTGCAGGGCTGATTCAATACCTGAATTTATTACAAATCACTGAGGAAAAATAATGATAAAAGGGTATTCGGCAGCAATACTACGTTTCAAATGGCTGGTGGTTATAGCCAGTGTTCTTGCGGTGTTGGTGATGGCATTCGGCGCACGATTCCTAAGCTTTACTAACGATTACCGGGTCTTTTTTAGCAAAGAAAATCCACAGCTATTAGCCTTCGAAAACCTGCAGGACACCTACTCCAAAAACGATAATGTGATGATGGTGCTGGTGCCGGAGGATGGTAATGTTTTCACGCCAGAAACCCTCAAAGCCGTTACCTGGTTAACCAATAAAGCCTGGCAGACACCATTTTCCACACGCGTAGATTCCATTACTAATTTTCAGTATACCTATGCAGAAGGGGATGACCTGATTGTAGAAGACCTGGTGTTTGCGGATGACGATTTAACCCCTGAGCGACTACAACAGGTGCGTGAAATTGCAACTCATGAGCCCCTGCTGGTAAATCGCCTGATATCCAGAACGGGGCGTGTGACCGGGGTCAATATCACCATCGAATTAAAAGGTGTCGATGTCAATGCAGAGAACCCTCAGGTCGTAGAATACGTGCGTGAACTAAAGAAAGAGTTCATGCAAAAGTTTCCTGGCATCGATGTCAAGATGACCGGTATTATCATGATGAACAATGCCTTTCCCGAGGCCAGTATCTACGATATGACGCATCTGGTACCTTTTATGTTTCTGATGTTCGTCGTCGTGCTGTTCTTCTGGGTTAAAGGCTTAAGTGGAACCATTACAACGTTTTTTATCATTGTGTTCTCTATCATAGGCGCCATGGGTATGGCCGGCTGGCTGGGCATTGCACTAACCCCGCCTTCATTCTCTGCAATTATGGTGATTCCGACCATGTCTATCGCTCACTCGGTACATATCCTGATGAACTTCCTGATTGCTATGTATCATGGTGAGTCCCGTCAGGAGGCGATGATGGATAGTCTACGCGTCAATATGCAGCCCGTTTTCCTGACGACCCTGACCACAGCAATTGGTTTCCTTAGCCTGAATTTTTCAGATGCGCCACCATTTAGAGACCTGGGCAATATCGTTGCCATGGGTGTGGTTATCGCCTGGCTGTTGAGCATTACATTTCTGCCAGCATTAATGATGATCCTGCCCGTCAGGGAACAGCGAGTGGAAAGTCGCTCCAGTAAATTAATGGTCAGTTTTGCTGAATTTGTGATTGAGAAGCGCAAAGGGCTGTTAATTTTTATGGGGCTTTTTATTATTGCTCTGGTGTCATTTGTACCACGCAATGAATTAAACGATGAGTTCACCAAGTACTTCGGTCAGCAAATTGAATTTCGTCGTGACGCCGATTTTGCATCGGAAAACTTAAGTGGTCTCTACCTGATCGATTACTCACTGGAATCCGGAGAAGCAGGGGGTGTGAGCAATCCGGCATTTCTGGCGAATATAGAAAAATTTGCAAACTGGTTCAGGCAGCAACCCGAGGTGATTCATGTTAATGTCATTACGGATATCTTTAAACGCCTAAATCGCAACATGCATGCCGATGACGAAAGCTGGTATAAGCTGCCTGAACAGCGAGATCTGGCTGCACAGTATCTATTGCTGTATGAAATGTCATTACCTTATGGACTGGATTTAAACAACCAGATCAATGTAGATAAATCTGCAACACGAATGACCGTAATGCTGTACAACATTTCGACGACCAATGTGATAAACCTGGAAGATAGGGCTCAGCAGTGGTTGCGGGAAAATGTGCCAGATACCATGCGCAACCCTGGGGCCAGTCCAACTATTATGTTTAGTCATATCGGGTTTAGAAATATCAGGGCTATGTTGTTAGGTACGACTATTGCTCTGGTACTTATATCGTTAATTCTTGTTGTGGCGTTAAAGTCTGTAAGAATCGGATTGATTAGTCTGATCCCCAACCTTGTGCCCGCAGGTATGGCATTTGGATTATGGGGTATTAGCGTTGGACAGGTTGGCCTGGCATTGTCGGTAGTGACCGGGATGACACTCGGCATTGTGGTCGATGATACAGTACATTTTCTAAGTAAGTACCTGCGTGCGCGTAGAGAGAAAGGATTGAATGCACAGGATGCAACACGCTATGCGTTCAGGACCGTTGGACTGGCGCTGGTGGCAACCTCCGTCGTGTTAGCATTAGGCTTCCTGGTGTTGACCCGTTCCGCATTTACCCTGAATGCCGACATGGGTCTGATGACCGCAGCGACCATCGTATTTGCATTGATAGCTGATTTTATATTGTTACCGCCATTGTTAATGGCACTGGATAAAAAGGAGATGAAACATGCTTAAAAAGATTTTACTGGCCAGCTTATTGTGCCTGCCCCTGATAGCTAATGCGCAAAGTGCTGAAGACAAAGGACTACAGATAGCTAAAGATGCGAAGGCTTACGATCAGGGGTTCGTCGATTTTACTGCTGATATGAATATGACGTTGAAAAATAAAAAAGGCGAAACCTCGACCCGTAAAATCAGGATCCGCACGCTAGAAGTGCAGGGCGATGGCGATAAAAGCATGTCGATCTTCGATGAACCCGCTGATGTCAAAGGTACCGCTATGCTTACCTTTTCGCACGGACTGGAGCCCGACGACCAGTGGCTATACCTGCCTGCGATCAAACGCGTGAAACGTATCAGCTCGCGTAATAAATCTGGCCCCTTTATGGGGAGTGAGTTTGCTTTTGAAGACCTGGGCTCGCAGGAAGTCGAAAAATATCATTACAAATACCTGAATGACGAAGCCTGTGGTGACTACCAGTGTTATGTGATTGAACGCATTCCGGCTTACGAGTATTCCGGCTATAAACGTCAGCAGGTATGGCTGGACAAGGAAGTTTATCGCGTCATCAAGGTGGATTATTTTGATCGTAAGGATGAGCCGCTGAAAACCCTGCAGGCGAGTGACTACCAGCAATTCCTCGGTCATTACTGGCGGGCAGGAAAAATGGAAATGGTGAACCATCAGAACGGAAAATCCACCGAACTGGAATGGAAAAACTACCAGTTTAAAACCGGTCTGCAGGATGGTGACTTCAACTCGCAAACCTTAAAAAGAGCAAGATGATCAGGACAGGAAAACTAATCCCGCTGCTACTGCTAAGCGGGTTGTGGATGCATGGCAGCCAGGCATGGCAACTTTCGGGAAATGTCGCAGCCGAACTCCAGCTGTATGGTCAGGATGCACAATTCCCGCAGCAACAGGATGAAAGTCTAACCTTGTCGTTTAAACCTAAATTAAGCCACGAATGGAATGATCGAGATGATGCCTTTGTCGCCGAACTTTTTATGCGTGCAGACAGTAAGGATGATAATCGGCAGCATGCAGATATCCGTGAACTTAAATGGCTACATATCAATGATAATGACGAATGGCGCGTCGGTATCGATACCGTATTCTGGGGCGTTACCGAATCGCAGCACCTGGTGGATGTGATCAACTCCATCGATCGGGTTGAAGGTATCGACGGTGAAGACAAACTCGGTCAACCCATGCTGCACTACACCACGATCCAGGACTGGGGTGTTTTCCATGTCTTTATCCTGCCTGGTTTTCGCGAATCAGAGTTCCATTCACCCGAAGGTCGCCTGCGCTTGCCTTACCCGGTTGAAGATAGCCAGGCCATCTTTGAATCCTCCGATAAGGAAAAGCATATCGACTATGCGTTACGTTATACGCAAACCTTTGGTGATACCGAGCTGGGGCTATCCTGGTTTGACGGCACCAGCCGTGAGCCCGAGTTAAGGTTTGCGCTGGATGGAAATGGACAGCCAGTATTGATTCCCTATTATGCCCAGATGACCCAGTTCGGTATTGATCTGCAATCTATCGTCGAAGACTGGTTATGGAAATGGGAATTTGTTCACCGTGAGCAGGACTCTGGCTCCTATAATGCCACCACCGCCGGATTTGAGTATACCTTTTACGGTATTATGGATTCTGCGATCGACCTGGGTACCTTGATGGAGTATTCCTACGATGATCGCTCCAAAGCCGACGATGGTGTGTTTAATAATGACCTGTTTGCAGGATTGAGATTTGCGTTTAACGATGTGCAAAGCAGCGAGGTGCTGGCCGGGGTGATTGTGGATACCGATAACCAGTCAAAAAGCTTTCGGGTTGAAGCCAGTCGGCGTCTGGGTGATAGCTGGAAATTGACTGGGGAAATGCAGCTGTTTGCGGATATTGATGATGGTGATCCTTTGAAGATTTATGAGACGGATGATTATTTGTTGGTGGAATTGGCCCGGTATTTTTGAGGGGGGCAATGGCCCCCTTGTCCCTATATTATTCTGTCATTGTAAGGTAAGAAGCAGTGAGGCAATCTTTTTGGTGGAAGGAACTGACCGGATTGTGGTATCACAATCCGGAAAGTTGTTATTTTTGCAAGAGACTGCTTCACTGCGTTCTCAATGACAGCATTAATCTTAAGTCTCAGCATCAGCCTCCAAGCCAAAATACTTCCAGAACAAAGTCCCTCCCCGCGCCAGATAGCTGACATTCAAGGCCATCCAGAGCCCGTGATTGCCAAGCAGCGGTATCAAAACTGCAACAGCGATCAGATAAATAATCATGCTAACCACCATCATATTGCGCATATCCCGGGTTCGGGTGGCACCAATAAAAATTCCATCCAGCATCCAGGCGGGTATGCCTAACAAAGGCGTCGCTATCATCCATGGCAGATAATCCCTTGCCTCCAAACGAACATCTGCCGCCGTGGTCATGGTATCAATAATTACTCCACCTAATAAAGCAAACGCCACAGCCAGAAGTGCTGCCATCATCAATCCCCACCAGGAAGTAAGTAAAGAAGCTCGGCGTAAGGTAGAACGAGATCTGGCACCTAATGCCTGACCGACAATAGCTTCAGCGGCAAAGGCAAAACCATCTAGTGCATAGGCGGTGATTTCGACAAACTGCATCAGGATCTGATTGGCTGCCAGTGTCAGATCTCCAAAACTGGAACCGAAGAAGGTAAAGCTTACGATGATAGATAACAGCAGTACGGAACGAATCAGAATGTCGGTGTTCACCTGCGCCATATGTATCAGTCGTTCACGATCAAAAATCCTTTCTGCCATTTTCCAGGCTGGATGATTCATCGCATCTCGACATAACCATAATCCCATGGCTGCTCCAGAAACTTCGGCGATCACTGTCGCTATGGCTACGCCTTCGACGCCCCAGCCCAGACCCAGTACGAACCAGAGGTCTAGCAAAATATTGATTCCGTTCATCCATAGCTGTAATAACAGTACCGTCTTTGTGCGTTCGCGTGCGATCAACCAGCCGGTCAGGCCATAGATGGAGATGGCAAAAGGTGCAGACCATATGCGGACGTTGATGTAGGAACGCGCCAGCGTTTCAACTTCCGTTGAAGCTGGTGAGATTTGAAAAACCAGCCACAGGATGGGCAGCTGAAACAGGATCAGTAGCAGACCGCCGACAAAGGCAATCAACAGGGCGCGAGTCAGCAGGGCAGAAACCTCGGCCTGGTTTCCCGCGCCCTGTGCCTGTGCCACCATGCCGGTGGTACCCATACGCAGAAAGCCGAATATCCAGTAGATGGAGGCCAGAATCACTGCACCTATGCCGACTGCGCCGATGGGAGTGGCGTCACCGAGTTGTCCGACCACCCCGGTATCCACCGCGCCAAGGATCGGTACGGTTGCATTCGAAAGCACAATCGGGAGTGCGATGCGTAGCACCCGGCGGTGGCTTAATTGAAGCGACTGGGTGGTTTTGGTCATTGCTGTTACGGCTTCAGTTTGAGGCTTTTATCAGCCTTTGTGGTGAAGTACCCAGGTGGTCAGACTAGCTGCCGGTACTAGTCAAATTTCTGTCCGGTCAAAACCTCGAAAGCTTCCTGGTATTTGGCTCGTGTCTTCTCCAGGATTTCGGCTGGAATCGTCGGTCCAGGGGCTGTCTTGTCCCAGTCCAGGGTTTCCAGGTAATCGCGCACAAATTGCTTGTCGTAACTGACCGGGCTGGTTCCAACCTGGTACTGCAGGCGTGGCCAGAAACGCGAGGAGTCGGGTGTCAAAACCTCATCCGCCAGCACCAGTTGATCATTCTCGTCCAGCCCGAACTCAAATTTGGTGTCGGCTATGATGATGCCGCGTTCGAGGGCGTATTGCGCCGCCATCTGGTAGATGGCAATGCTGACGTCGCGGACCTGATCAGCCAGCTCCTGCCCAATCAATTCAATGGTTTTTTCGAAAGATATGTTGATATCGTGATCACCGACTTCGGCTTTGCTGGACGGAGTGAAGATGGGCTGGGGGAGTTGTTCGGCCTGCTGTAACCCCTCGGGTAGCTGAATGCCGCAAATTGCCCCAGTGGCCTGATAATCTTTCCAGCCAGAACCGATGATATAGCCTCGAACAATTGCCTCAACTGGCAGCTGCCGGAGCTTTTTGACAATTACCGATCTATCCTTGAGTAACTCATAATCTTCGGCACTCACGTAGTCTGCAAGATTCAGACTGGTCAGATGATTAGGGATAATATGCGCTGATTGATCAAACCAGAAGTTAGATATCTGTGTCAGGAGTGCGCCTTTACCGGGGATCGGGTCGGGCATGATGACATCGAATGCCGAAATACGGTCGGTGGTGACAAACAGCAGGTGCTGCTCATCGATCTGGTAAATATCACGCACCTTACCTCTGGCGATCAGGGGCAGATTTTCTATCTGGGATTGGTGTACCGCTTGAGACATATTGATCTGGCTCATCTGAGTCTGCAAAAGGAGCGAGATTTTACTCCTAATGCCTGGTGATTAGAATAAGATTCAGCTTCCTGTAGCCCTTTCTAAGCCATTAAAGGGTTTTTTTCGTTGAAAAACAGCGTAGAATGCGCCGTTTTTCTGAGTCGACCGGAGAAATAGCGTGACTAAACCTGTAGTCGCTGTAGTCATGGGTAGTGATAGTGACTGGCCCATTATGAAACTCGCAGTAGAACAGCTAGAAAAATTTAATGTGCCCTACAAAGCGCAGGTTGTTTCTGCGCACAGGACGCCTGACTTGCTGGCCGAGTTTGCCAAATCTGCACGGGATGAAGGTCTGGCCTGTATTATTGCGGGTGCGGGTGGCGCTGCCCATCTACCCGGTATGCTGGCGGCTCATACCACGGTACCTGTGCTGGGCGTGCCTGTCCCATCAAAATATCTGCGTGGCGAGGATAGCCTGCTCTCCATTGTTCAAATGCCCAAAGGCATCCCCGTAGCAACTTTTGCTATTGGCGAAGCGGGTGCTATCAACGCAGGGTTATTTGCGGTTGCACTGCTGGCGAATAGTGATGCTGAGCAGCTCAGCAGACTGGAGCAGTTCCGCGAGGATCAGAAGCAGAGCGTTTTTGAAATGGTTTTACCTCCCCAAAGCTAATCTTTATGGC
Organism: Gammaproteobacteria bacterium; assembly: GCA_050288105.1. Taxonomy (GTDB): domain Bacteria; phylum Pseudomonadota; class Gammaproteobacteria; genus JACNJF01. The sequence continues at coordinate 177,991 of JBNKDE010000004.1, read as the reverse complement.
CATTCTTCCCGGAAGTACACTTGGAATTCTCGGTGGCGGACAGCTGGGCCGCATGTTTGTCACGGCTGCCAGAACCATGGGGTATGAGGTGATTGTGCTGGATCCCGATCCGCACAGCCCAGCCGGCAGTATGGCGACAGAGCACCTACACGCGGACTATACTGATCGACGCGCTCTGGAGCATTTGGCACAACATTGTGCAGTCATCACGACAGAATTCGAGAACGTTCCAGCCGAGGCGCTGGACTACCTGTCACGCAAACTACCTGTGCATCCTTCTGCGGCAGCATTATCGGTAACGCAGAATCGAATCACTGAGAAGCGCTTTATCCAGTCTTTAGGCTTGAACACCTCTCCATTTATTGCCATTGAGTCTAAAACTGACCTGGCACAGGCTGCTCAACTGAATTATCCAGCCATCCTGAAAACAGCGACGCTGGGCTACGATGGAAAAGGCCAGATTAACTGTATCAATGCTGACTCAGTAGCAGATGCATATAAAACCCTGAATATGCCCTGTGTTTTAGAGCAACGAATCGATTTGCAGATGGAAATCTCTGTGGTACTCGCACGCAATGAAAAAGGGGAGTGTTTCTGTTTCCCTGTTGCTCAAAACGAGCATGTTAATGGCATCCTGGACGTCAGTGTGGCCCCGGCGGCGATCAGTGACACGTTGCAGAAAAAAGCCCAGCAGGCGGCGCAGACCATCGCTCGTGGATTAAATTACTGCGGCGTACTGGCGGTTGAATTCTTTATTTCAACAAAGGGAGAGCTGCTGGTGAATGAAGTGGCTCCGCGTCCGCATAACTCCGGGCACTATACACTGGATGCCTGTTACTGCTCACAGTTCGAACAGCAGGTGCGCATGGTGTGTGGCCTGCCCGCTGGCAATGCGGCATTGCATACCCCTGTAGCGATGCTGAATATCCTGGGTGACGTATGGCCAGCTCAGGGTGATCCAGCCTGGGATGAGGTGTTGGATATAGAGGGTGCCCACCTGCACCTGTATGGAAAGAAATCCCCGCGCCAGGGCCGAAAAATGGGTCATATCAATTTTCTTGCACCAGCGCTGGATCGAGCGCTGGAACATTTGTCGCAGGCCAGAGCAATCTTATCCAGTTAATTCCCGCCCTGATATTCGCTCAAACTCGTGCTGAATAACACAGATTAAATTTATTCTATTTTCATTCAAACTTTGCTTCTTTTTTTCGGTTGCGTTATAAAAGCTCTTGCGAGGGTTGTTTTGCTTATCTGAAAGCCGTATGTCAGCTCTGCTCAACGATCCTGATTAATAAAAAAATGGTAAATGCCTTTAAAAACTGGAGATTGAGTGATGAAAAAATTATTGATTGCTTCTGCGATCGCAGCATGCGTAGGATTTTCTGTTTCAGCAAATGCAGCCTGGGACAACAATGATGGTAGTGGATATGGAAATGGCTACTATAACGGTTATGGTAATGGATACGGCAACTATGATGGTAGCGGCTATGGGCGTGGTACAGGCCGTGGACGTGGACGTGGCACCGGTTCTGGTGACGGCTCATTCGACCTGAATTTTAGTGGTCGTGGTAAAGCCAATATGGATGCAGATAGCGACTTTGATGGCAATACTGACTGGCGTGGTAATGGTTACGGTAATTACTACGGGTATGGCGATGGTCGTGGTAACTACTCTGGTAACTACTACAACAACAATGGTGGCTGGGGTGGTAATCGTGGTTGGGGCGGCCCATGGGGTCCTGCACCGTATGGATCTAATCCTTACTATGGTTATGGCCCCTATGGCTATCAGCCACCGGTACAACAGGCTCCTGTAGCACCACCTCCACAACAATAACAGCCAGCTCAAATGAAGAAAGGCAGCTTTTTAGCTGCCTTTTTTTTGCACAGGGATGTGCTTATGCTGGGAGGCCATGGATGGCAACGAGCAGTATCGCACAGGGATGTGCTTATGCTGGGACGACTGCACGGACGCAGGAGGTAGAGTAACGCAGGAGCGGTTACCGAGGCCATGGATGGCAACGAGCAGTATTCCACGGGCACGATGACGCTACCTTTGTTTGATCCCTCTGGCAACCGTATAGGTCTTCCCCTGTTTGATCTTTTCGTAATGCCCGAAGACTTCACTAAAGCCACGTTTAAAAAACTGCCTTAAGCCGGTAATGGTGACAATATAAAAAGAGCCGCCGGGCTTCAGGTATTGCAGTGCGTCAAACAGGTAGATATACAGCATTTCCTTACCTACCTTGGCGGGGATGTTGGAAACAATTAGATCAAATTGCTGTGGTGGAATTTGATTGAAGCCATTGCTTAATTGACACTGGGCATTTTCGATATGATTCAGTAAACGATTTTTTTCAGCATATTCGACGGCTACAAAATCCTTATCAACCATCAGGGTATGTCCCTGCGGTGCACATTGCGCCATATTTAATCCGAGAATGCCGTAGCCGCAACCCAGGTCCAGGCAATCATCGTTAGCATTTATCTCAAGGTATTTGAGCAACATGCTGGAACCTTCATCGATCGCTTTTGGTGAAAACAGTCCCCAGGTGGTTTTCAGGTTGAGCATGTGTCCACGTTGCGTGGTTTGCAAATTTATGTCCTGCCGTATCTGCTGGTTATATTGTTTGAAATCTTTCATTGGCCTGGGTACCGGTGTTCAGCTGTTATTCAGATAATATTGCTAGACTTTACAAAATCTGGCGGCTTTGTAACAATGCTTTGCGGTTTGTGCAAGCCATTATTCTGGAATGCAAACCACTTTACTATAATATCGGGGGTTACTTAATGAAACTGTTTTCATCTGTAGTTTTAACATCTGTACTGATAGTTTCCAGTCAGGCTATGGCGGGTGATGTAGCGGCTGGAAAGTCTGCATTCGCAGCGAAAGGTTGTATTGGTTGTCACGGTGCAGGTGGCGTTAGTGTAGTACCGACTTATCCTTCCCTGAAAGGCAGGGATGAGGCTTTTGTTAAGGAGAACTTGACCAATTTTCGTAGTGGCACACGCCAAAATCCAACCATGAATGCGATGGCGGCTGGGCTGAGTGATACAGATATTGAAAATTTGGCAGCCTATATAGGAAGCCTGTAGTCGAAGGAAGATTAAAATAGTAACTGAGTAAAAAAGTCGGTTTAACCGGCTTTTTTTTCGCCTGTTAAAAATAAGCGAGGGCTTTCATGCTCTGCAAAACTCTCGATGAGTTTCACAGAGCGCCTTAACTTTTTTCATTAAACCGGATAATACCTGCCAGCAGTGGCGATCAGGATTGTGATGACTCCTATCAGCGTGTTGAGTCCAACCAGTTTTCTAATCATGTTTAATTGTTTGGCTGCAGCAGGGATATCATTCGTATCTAGATTTTTCTTTAATCGATTAAACGGGGCAAAGTAAACATGTAGGAAAATCATAATCATAATGACCCCTAATGTTGTCATGATATGAATGAAAGGTGGTGTATGTGCGAAGCCACCATACGGGGTTGTTAGATAGATTCCTGTTATAGGGATAATAAAAATAATTATCCAGACCCAGGGGAAAAAACGATTAAACACTTTGCGCCATAAATTTAATCGAACCGGCGGTTCAAGTTCGCTGGCGGCTACCGGGCGTAAAAACATATAGGCGAAAAACATTCCTCCGACCCATATGGTGACTGAAATAACATGTAAACTCAGATTAATACCCATCGCTAATGTGCCCGCAAAAAAATTCTATTCTATGGATTTTTGAGTAGTAGTTAAGTTCTTATTTATATTCTGGCTGAAATTTGCTCGGGATTCGTGTACATTCGCTGATCAAAATTTTTTGAGCTTTGGGGAATGTTATGACTGATTATTTGATTGCGCCGTCGATTCTGTCGGCAGATTTCGCGAAACTGGGAGAAGAAGTGGATAATGTGCTCGCTTCCGGTGCTGATGTAGTTCATTTTGATGTAATGGATAACCATTACGTCCCAAACCTGACCATAGGGCCGCTGGTTTGTGAAGCCCTGAGAAATCATGGTGTGACTGCTCCTATTGATGTGCACCTGATGGTTAAGCCGGTTGATCGTATCATCCCGGACTTTGCCAAAGCCGGTGCAACGTACATTACTTTTCATCCTGAAGCTTCCGAGCATATTGATCGCAGCCTGTCGCTGATCCGCGAAAGTGGCTGTAAATCGGGTCTGGTATTTAATCCGGCGACGCCTTTAAGTTACCTGGACTATGTCATGGATAAGGTCGACGTGGTGCTGCTGATGTCTGTGAACCCGGGATTTGGAGGCCAGAGTTTTATTCCTGCGACGCTGGATAAATTACGTCAGGCTAGAAAATTGATTGATGACTCGGGCTTCGATATTCGTTTAGAGATAGATGGTGGTGTTAAAGCCGACAACATTGCAGAGATTGCTGCTGCAGGTGCGGATATGTTTGTGGCCGGCTCTGGTATCTTCGGTAAGGCGAGTGATACTGATGCGAACCGATACAATACCATCGTTGCCGAAATGCGTGCAGAATTAGCCAGGGCATAACGAGTATGGCCTTAAACAAGCCTGAAATGATTCTCATCGATGTTGATGGCACGCTAGTCGATAGCGTGCCTGACCTGTCGTATTGCGTCGATGAAATGATGAAAGCCCTGGGTATGCCCGAGCGCGGAGAAGCTTCGGTCAGGCTGTGGGTCGGTAATGGTGTTGAGCGCCTGGTGATGCGTGCTTTAACAAATTCCATGGATGCCGAACCCGAACCGGCGCTGTATGAAAAAGCAGTGGCTATTTTTCGTGAGCTGTACGCAGAGAATACTTCCAGACGCAGCCATTTATACGACGGGGTACAGGTTGGTCTGGATTACCTGAAAGATTCGGGTTACCGGCTTGGTTGCGTGACCAATAAGGCAGGCGAGTTTACCTTGCCGATCCTGTCTGATCTGGGTATTAAGGACTATTTTGAGGTGATCATCTGTGGTGATGATACGCCGCGCAAGAAACCGGATCCTTTACCTTTGCTGACTGCTGCACAGCGTCTGTCCATTGAGCCGGAGAAATCACTCATGCTAGGAGACTCGCAGAGTGATGTCAAAGCAGCACGAGCTGCAGGCTTTCAGATTATCTGCATGAGTTATGGCTATAATCATGGCGAAGATATTCGTAGCTTCGATCCTGATGCTGTGTTAGATTCTTTCGCAGAATTACCGCAATACCTTTGAACGATTCCAAGCATTATGACTGACCCACAAATAATTAACGTTAAAGCATATACCTGCTGGCGATGGTGAAAGCCTTTCGTTTTGCCTTTGTACTGCCCGTTAATTTTTTGCTGAGTCATCATTATGAGCCCGGAACAATTTGAACAATTAAAATCTACCTGTAATCGAGTCCCTCTGGTCAAAGAGGTATTTGCTGATCTCGATACGCCATTAAGCGTTTACCTCAAGCTTGCTAATAATCCCTATAGCTACCTATTTGAATCGGTACAGGGGGGTGAGAAATGGGGACGTTATTCCATTATCGGTCTGGGTTGCCAGACCCATATAAAAGTTTTTGACCACCAGGTTACCCTGCAAACGGGCGATCAGATCATTGACCAGCAAAAGGTAGATGATCCCCTTCGGTACATCGAAAATTACCTGCAGTCATTTCGAGTCGCCGAGCTGGATTGCTTGCCACGATTCAATGGTGGACTGGTCGGGTATTTCGGCTATGACACCATTCGCTATATAGAGCCCAAGCTTTCCTGCAACCCTAATCCTGATAAACACCATACGCCTGATATCCTGTTGATGTTGAGTGATCAGTTGGTGGTGTTTGATAACCTGGCCTCGCGCATGTTTATCATTGTATATGCCGATCCGAATGAGGAAGGGGGTTATCAGCAGGGGATGGCGCGGCTAGATGAACTGGTAGACAGGATTCAGCATGGCGAAGCCACCGCTCCACCAAAATCGGAAGAGATTGAGGTGAGTGAGCAGGATTTTGAATCGGAATTCACCCGCGAAGGCTACATGCAGGCGGTTGAGAAGGCGCGTCAGTATATCGTTGATGGCGACGCTATGCAGATTGTCCTGTCGCAACGCCTGTCGATACCTTTCAACTCTGAGCCGCTTAACCTTTACCGAGCATTACGTGGGTTAAATCCTTCACCCTATATGTATTACATGAATCTGGGTGATCACTACGTCGTGGGCTCATCACCAGAGATACTGGTGCGGCTGGAGCAGGGAGAGGTGACGGTCAGACCTATCGCGGGTACCCGTCATCGCGGGCAAACCGAAGCCGAGGATAAAGCGCTGGAACAGGAGTTGCTAAATGATCCCAAGGAGCTTGCTGAACATTTAATGCTGATCGATCTGGGACGAAATGATGCGGGCCGGGTCAGTGAAATTGGAAGCGTTGAGCTAACCGACAAGATGATTATCGAGCGTTACTCGCATGTGATGCATATCGTTTCCAATGTGACTGGCAGGTTAAAATCCGGTTTAAGTGCGATGGATGTGCTTCGTGCAACCTTTCCTGCGGGTACGGTTTCCGGTGCGCCCAAGATCCGGGCGATGGAAATTATCGATGAATTGGAGCCGGTCAAACGGGGTATTTATTCGGGTGCGGTAGGTTATCTGTCCTGGAGCGGTAATATGGATACCGCAATCGCTATTCGAACCGCTGTGATCAAGGATAAGAAGCTGTATATACAGGCCGGAGCCGGCATTGTTTATGATTCGGTACCCGAAAACGAATGGGCCGAAACAATGAATAAGGGACGAGCCATCTTTCGTGCGGTATCGCTGGCAGAGTCCGGATTATCGCCAGTGGACCCCTGTGCATCCTCCAGAGCCGAGGGCTGAGTCATGAAAGTACTGATGATTGATAATTATGACTCGTTTACCTATAACCTGGTGCAATATCTGGGTGAGCTGAAGGTTGATGTCGAAGTAGTACGCAACGATGAGGTGGATGTTGATTTTGTGAAGCAAAACGATGCCAGTCACATCATGATTTCACCCGGACCCTGTACACCTAACGAGGCCGGTATCTCCATGCAGGTGATTGAGGCCATGGCCGGGGTCAAGCCCTTGCTTGGTGTTTGTCTTGGGCATCAGAGTATTGGACAGGTATTTGGCGGTAACATAGTGCATGCCAGAAAAATCATGCACGGTAAAACCTCGATGATGAGGCACAATGGTACAGGCGTGTTCAGGGGGCTGAATAATCCCTTTGAAGCCACGCGTTACCATTCTCTGGTGATTGAAAAATCGACCTTACCAGACTGTCTTGAAGTGACGGCCTGGACTGAATTTGAAAATGGCGAATTCGATGAGATCATGGGGGTTAAACATAAATCTCTGGCTGTTGAAGGGGTTCAGTTCCACCCTGAATCTATCCTGACTCAGCACGGTTATGATTTACTGCAGAATTTTCTGAATACAAACTAGAGGGCTAGTGCATTGGATATACAGCAGGCGATTAAAGCAGTCATTGCGCGACAGGATCTGTCACGTGAAGAAATGACCAGTGTCATGCAGCAGATCATGACGGGAGAGGCAACGCCTTCACAAATAGGCGGGTTTCTGATTGGTTTGCGCATGAAGGGCGAGACAGTCGATGAGATTACCGCTGCAGCAAGTGTGATGCGTAGTCTTGCAACCCAGGTGGTAACTCATTCAGATTACCTGGTGGATACCTGCGGTACGGGTGGTGATTCTTCCGGTAGTTTCAATATCTCAACCGCCAGTGCGATAGTCGCTGCGGCTGCTGGCGCACATGTTGCCAAACATGGTAACCGCTCGGTTTCCAGTAAATCGGGTAGTGCGGATGTGCTGGAGGCGGCGGGCGTGAATCTGGATATCGATGCGGAAGCGGTAGGAAGATGTGTTGATGAGGTGGGTGTTGGATTTCTGTTTGCACAAAAACACCATAGCGCCATGCGTCACGCTGTTGGGCCACGTAAGGAGATGGCTGTACGTACCATCTTCAATGTGCTGGGTCCGCTGACTAATCCGGCGTCAGCGCCTAATCAGGTTATTGGTGTGTTTGATGTTGAGCTGGTGGAAACGATGGCCCAGGTACTCAAACAACTGGGTAGTCGGCATGTAATGGTGGTGCACTCTGATGATGGTATGGATGAAATTAGTATCTCCAGCCCTACTCAGGTTGCTGAATTAAAGAATGGCGCAGTGACTACCTATACCATTTCTCCTGAGGATTTTGGTATGCAGCTGGCTGATATTGAATCGATCAGGGTGGATAGTGTGGAGCAGAGCCTGGCTACCATCCATTCAGTGTTTGACAAACAGCCAGGACCCGCAAGAGATATCGTCTGCCTGAATGCAGGTGCAGCTATTTACGTATCTGGACTGACTGAGACACACCAGCAGGGTGTGGAAATGGCTGCCAGGGTGATAGATGCTGGCACAGCAAGCGCAGTGCTACAGAAGCTTGTTCAGCAAACTGGAAAATTGTGAGTGAGCCGGTGTCTGACATTCTGAATAAGATTCTTGCTCGAAAGCGCGAAGAAATTACCCAGCGACAGTCTGTTGTCTCGTTCAATGAATTGCAGCAGCGAATAGGCCAGGCTGATGCTGTGCGCGGTTTTGTTGATGCGCTCAGAAATAAAATAGCCAGGCAGCAGCCCGCAGTGATTGCAGAAATCAAAAAGGCTTCGCCCAGCAAAGGTATAATCCGCCCTGATTTTAATCCGCCTGAGATTGCGCGCTCTTATCAGCAGGGTGGTGCTGCCTGTCTTTCTGTATTAACCGATGTGGATTTTTTTCAGGGCAGTGATGAATACCTGCAGCAGGCACGAGCAGCCTGTTCGTTACCGGTGATAAGAAAAGACTTTATCATTGATCGCTACCAGGTTGCCGAAGCCCGAATGCTGCAGGCGGACTGTATTTTATTAATTGTGGCTGCGCTGGAGCAGGCTCAGCTAATCGATCTGTATCAATATGCGCGTGAGCTTTCGCTGGATGTGTTGGTAGAGGTGCATGATGAGGTAGAAATGGAACGGGCTTTACAGCTCGATCTTCCTATGGTTGGTATCAATAATCGCAATCTGCGCACCTTTGAAACCACTCTGCAAACGACCATCGATATGCTGGCTATGGTACCCGAAGGCTGCTTTGTAGTGACTGAGAGTGGTATACATAGCAAGCAGGATGTCGCGTTGATGCAAAGCCATCAGGTGAATGCTTTTCTGGTAGGCGAGGCATTTATGCGCGCGCCGGATCCCGGTAGCGAACTTGCCAGGATATTCGCTGCTTAAGATCTGAACCTCAGGTGCTAGCGTGTTCCAAAAACGACTATTGTTTTGCCGTGCGCTGAAATCAGGTTGTCTTCTTCCAGTGTTTTGATTACTCGTCCAGCCATTTCTCTTGAGCAACCGACAATTTTGGCGATTTCCTGGCGCGTTACCTTGATCTGCATGCCATCGGGATGAGTCATCGCATCAGGTTGCTTGGCGAGGTCCAGAAGTGTTCTGGCTACGCGACCGGTGACATCCATAAATGCCAGGTTGCTAACCTTGCGACTGGTGTTGCGTAGTCGAGCAGCCAGTTGGGCAGATAGCTGGAATAGAATCTCGGGGTTGTCTCTGGCTAGCTGCATGAACTGGTTATAATGGATCTCGGCGATTTCGCATTGCGTCCTGGTGATGACCCAGGCACTGCGTTTCATGTTTTGTTCAAAAAGGCCCATTTCGCCGAAGAAATCACCTGGATTAAGATAGGCCAGTACGATTTCGTTGCAATCCTCATCTTCTATGACCACACTCACCGATCCATCGATGATGTAATACAATGTGTGCGAGTCGTCGCGAGCATGGATGATGGTTTGTCGAGCAGGTAGTGTTTTCCGGTGACAGTGTTTCAGGAAACTATCCAGTGCAGGATTTTCTGCCGGTGGAATTTTCTGTATTGGCTCTAAGCTCACAACGGTTCCTTTTTATAATTTTGGAATTCGCGATAACATACCATAATTCAACAGTTTAACAAGATTAGAATAGGCGAGATCAATGAAATCAAAAGTAAAGTGGCTGGATAACATGACATTTGTCGGCGAATCAGCCAGCGGTCATGCGGTGGTTATGGATGGCCCTCCCGAATTTGGTGGACGCAACCTGGGTATACGTCCAATGGAGATGCTTATCCTTGGTCTCGGTGGATGTAGCTCGTTTGATGTTATCCTGATCCTGAAAAAGTCTCGTCAACAGGTAGAGCATTGCGAGGTTGAACTGGAATACGAGCGTGCGGAGCAGGAACCCAAGGTTTTTACCAAAATACATATGCATTTTATCGTTACGGGAAATCAGCTGAACCCGGATAAAGTGGAAAAAGCAATCAACCTCTCTGCTGAGAAGTATTGCTCAGCCTCGGTGATGCTGGCAAAAACAGCAGAGATTACACATGATTTTGAAATTCGTCAGACCGGTGAGAGTGGATAGTTAACGCGGGCAAGCGGTTCGGGTCATTGTCTTATTAACCGTAGCCATTATGTTTTTCACCACATCGGGTATCTCTGCGGTAGCAGCGGCTTTCGCCAGTTGTGCATGGTGTTGTTCTTAAATTTACATCTGTTTCAGGATTTCTTGGCTGTGTTGGTCCTTGTTTGGCAGGCAGGAGCGAGCGCCCAGTTCCTGTAATCTGGTCTGGCGCCAGTTTCAGGCCTGATATGGCGGCTACGTAAGCCGTGTTCGAATTCGAGCAGAATCTTGCCTATCCAGGCGAATGCTGGCATTAAATGTGCACCAGTAGGCATTAATGGGAGGGTATCCAAGTTGACAACAAGTTATCTACATTAGATAATTCTTATATGCTGAATCAGGAGGCGCCCCTCGCCTCCCCAGCATAACTCCTCCATCCTCCTTTGGTGGTTTTGGCGTGGCCTACCAGCCACGCCCTTTTTTAACAATTTTTCAGTCCTGATTCAAATATTTATATTTCCAGGGGTCGAATCTGATTGATCGTCAAAAAATACTTGAATAAAGCGTTTGATAAATCTTGTCAATTGCAGTTGAATCCGTTAGTATTCGCGCCCTTTCTTCGAGAAGACAACGCATTTAAGCGAGTATAGGATTATTTATGAAAACCTTTAGTGCAAAACCTGAATCGGTAAAACGTGACTGGTTCCTAGTTGATGCTGCAGATAAGACGTTAGGCCGTCTTTCGACTGAAATTGCACGCAGACTGCGTGGTAAACACAAGCCTGAATATACCCCGCATGTGGACACTGGTGACTACATCGTTGTGGTAAATGCAGAGAAGGTAAAAGTGACTGGCAATAAAGAGCAGGACAAAATGTATCATCACCACACTGGATACATTGGTAACCTGAAATCTGTTAACCTGTCCAAGTTACGTGCGACTCATCCTGAAAGAATTCTGGAAACAGCCGTTAAAGGCATGTTACCCAAGAACGCTTTAGGTCGAGCAATGTTTAAAAAATTAAAGGTGTATGCAGGTGAGAATCATAATCACGCTGCACAACAGCCTCAGATACTAGATATTTAAGAGAATCAGATATGTCTGCAGAACAGTATTACGGAACAGGTCGTCGCAAAAGCTCAGCAGCTCGCGTGTATATGACTGAAGGCAGTGGAAACATCACCATTAATAAGAAGTCTATCGAAGATTATTTTGGTCGTGAAACCTCACGTATGGTGGTTCGTCAGCCGTTGGAAACGGTTGATCTGGTTTCAAAATTTGATATTAACGTGAATGTTGCTGGTGGCGGTCCGAGTGGACAGGCTGGTGCCATTCGTCTGGGAATTACCAGAGCTTTGATGCAATATGATGAAACATTCAGACCGGCATTAAGAAAAGAAGGCTTTGTAACCCGCGATGCAAGAGAAGTTGAGCGTAAGAAAGTCGGTCTCAGAAAAGCTCGTCGCGCGACTCAGTTTTCCAAGCGTTAATCGGCTTTCCCAAGTCTACAAAAACCTTAAAAACCTGCTTTTTAGCAGGTTTTTTTTATGCGCGTTATAAAAGTGCAATATTATTAATAATAAATCTAGATAGGGTTTATAACTTTATGTAATTAAAGGTATTAATGTATTGTATTATCTTGACACCTTAAAGATTGAAGTCTAGTCTTTCTGAAGTAAAGTATAAAAAAAACATATAAAGTCAGAAAATTATAAAAATACGACTAATATTACTTCCAAATCACTTTAAAGGTGTTTAATTGCTGAAATTAATCGTAAAGCTCGATCAAAGGAAGGGATTTTCTTCAGTTATATTCTTCATGTCTCTAACTTTTATGGCTGGAAGAGCAATGGCTCAGGCTAGTGATGAGTACCTGAAGTCATTACAGGGAGAAGCTGAGACTGTAACGCTGGATGAGCAAACCCAGCTACACTCGCAGGCTGCTGGCAATGTGCCTGGTGTTTCACCGCTGGAGGGCGGTGAGGCTGATAGCCTGGTCAGCGGTTTAACTATTGAGCAGTTCGAAAATGTGCTGAAAAAAAATTATATTGGAAGTTATCTTTTCTATAAGCGCCTGAGTGATAATCAGAAAAAAGAAGTTTTTACTTCTTATCAGGAAAACCCAAGCCCCGATTCGGTGCGAAATATTATTCTTAAGGTCAGTAAACAGTAATGAAAACTCACATGATCAAATGGTTGTTTCCACTGGTATTTTTATCTTTAACTTCGAATGTGCTGGCGCTGGAGGTAAAGCTGACTCCTGACAAGGACTTTGTTGAAGTGATTCATCAAAGCAAGCTGATCAAGATCGAACGTATTCAGGACCAGGATCACACGCTCGAAGGCGCTTTTGCGAAAACTTCCAGGAAGTGTCCTCCATTCTGCATTCAGCCAATATATGCAGCTGAGGGAGTACACACTGTTGGTCAGTTAGAGATATTTGATTTCATGGAAAGTGAGCTTCTGGATGAAACTGGCCTCATTATTGATGCACGAACACCTGCCTGGTGGAAGCGGGGAACTATACCCGGATCTGTGAATATTCCATTTACCATTTTTTCGCTGGATATCGATGACCCTCAGCTGATCGAAACCATGCGTACCCTGGGTGCTAAAAGACGTGGAGAAGTGGGTGGCTTCACCCGCAGCATCGAAAATATGGGTTTAATGGGGGGTGATCTGAAAACGGATGAATGGGATTTTACTAATGCAAAAAAATTAGTGCTTTGGTGCAATGGTATGTGGTGCGGGCAGTCACCCAGGGCGATAAAAGGCTTGCTTGAGCTGGGCTATCCAGCGGATAAGCTGTACTACTACCGTGGTGGAATGCAGGCCTGGCAGTCATTGGGTCTGACGGTTATTGTACCGGATGAATAGATCAGGTGTGCTGAAACAGCCCCCGCCGTTTGCGGGGGCTTTTTTTTTGTTCAGGGCTTGATGGTGCTGACGCCCTTGTTACCACCCAGTAACAATACGTCAGCCGGGCGATGTGCAAATATACCGACGGTGACGACTCCCGCGATCTGATTGATCTGAGTTTCCAGTTTCATAGGTTCCATAATCTTGAGGTTATGAACGTCAAGGATGTCATTGCCATTGTCGGTAACGAAATTCTCGCGCCATTTGGGCTGTCCCCCCAGTTTTACCAGTTCTCGAGCGACCAGGCTCCGCGCCATCGGGATGACTTCTATCGGTAAGGGGAATTCACCAAGGTAATCCACCAGTTTGCTTTCATCTGCGATACATACAAATGTTTTGCTGGCGGCGGCCACGATTTTTTCACGCGTAAGGGCGCCACCACCACCCTTTATCAGGTGCAAATGACGGTTGGATTCGTCGGCGCCATCTACATAAATCGAAAGTTGGCCTGCTGAATTTAAGTCTATAACGGGTATGCCGTGTTGCTGCAGGCGCGCGGTTGATGCTTCAGAGCTGGACACGGCTGCTTCTACCGCGCCTTTCATGCGTTCTGCCAGGGCGTCGATAAAATGGTTTACTGTGGAGCCGGTACCGACCCCGAGTATCGTGCCAGGAACTACATAATCGAGAGCAGCATAGGCTGCCATCTTTTTCTTTTCATCAGCATCCATAAATTTATAACCTTATTCAAAAACGTGAATAGTAACGATAGTGGGGTGAAAAGTCATGGCTATTCAGGATGGCAGTCAGCGCAGCTGTGTATTCGTTGCCGGGTGTTATCAACCGCCGATAGCTTAGTTTGATAAAGATAATTTGAGTTTACTGATTTGAATTCGTTTACCAATCTGGCTGGTGCTGCTATTGCCTAAACATAGGCGTTTCCTGATAATGCCTGATCCTTATCAGAGGTATATCCATGACACCAGCTAAATTTCTCGAAAAAGTACTCACGGCAAGGGTTTATGACGTTGCAATCGAAACACCACTGGATCGTATGCCTGGGTTATCTTTGAGACTGAAGAATGAGGTGTTATTAAAAAGAGAGGATCTGCAGGCGGTTTTCTCTTTCAAACTACGTGGCGCTTTCAACAAGGCGTATCAGATGAAACGCCACGATCCCGAGTTAAGGGGGGTAATTGCCGCTTCTGCGGGGAATCATGCCCAGGGTGTTGCACTGGCTGCCAGTAAATTAAATATGCAGGCTGTAATTGTGATGCCGTCCACTACTCCAACGATTAAGGTGAGTGCTGTCAAATCGCTAGGAGCCAAGGTAGTGTTATTCGGAGAAAATTTCGATGAAGCTTATGAGCATTCCATTGAGCTGGCTGAAAAGGAGAACCTGACCTTTATACATCCCTACGACGATATCGATGTTATGGCTGGGCAGGCGACTATCGCTCATGAAATCATTCGGCAGAATCCAGATCAGATTGATGCGATCTTTGTGCCGGTAGGTGGGGGCGGTTTGCTGGCGGGTATTGTGGGGTTTATCAAAGCGGTCAGGCCTTCCATTAAAGTGATTGGCGTTGAGCCGGAAGATGCGGCCTGCCTGTATGAGGCGATGAAGTCCAGGCGTCGTGTGCGACTGAAAGAGGTTGGTATTTTTGCGGATGGGGTTGCGGTAAGGCAGATAGGTCAGAACACCTTCAAAATGATACGAAATCTGGTGGATGAGGTTATGGTTGTGTCTACCGATCAGATCTGTGCTGCGATTAAGGATACCTATGACAATACGCGTGCTATTTGCGAACCTGCGGGCGCGGTTTCGCTGGCAGGATTGAAAAAATATGTAGAGCAGAAAAAAATAACTGGCAAGACTCTGGTCGCTATCAATAGTGGTGCCAACATGAATTTTGATCGATTACGTCATGTGTCCGAGCGCGCTGAAATTGGTGAACAGCGTGAGGCGCTACTCGCGGTGCAGATCCCTGAAAAGCCCGGCAGCTTCAAACAGTTCTGTCAGCTCATTGGTAAGCGTCAGATCACGGAATTTAATTATCGTTACGCTGATTCGTCAACCGCGCGCGTATTTGCAGGTATCCAGCTGTCGCGTGGAAATGAAGAAAAAGAGCAGATAATCCGGCACCTTATGGAGAAAAATTATCAGGTCGAGGATATGACCGACAATGAGGTGGCCAAGCTACATACTCGATATATGGTAGGA
The DNA here is from genome assembly GCA_050288105.1 of Gammaproteobacteria bacterium. Taxonomy (GTDB): domain Bacteria; phylum Pseudomonadota; class Gammaproteobacteria; genus JACNJF01. The sequence continues at coordinate 162,513 of JBNKDE010000004.1, read as the reverse complement.
GGGCACCCCGGCCCCGGGGTGGATAATGAGCTGCTGTTCCGGTTCCAGTTTCCTGAAAAGCCGGGCGCGTTATTAAGGTTTCTAACCGAGATCGGTAGACGCTGGAATATCAGTTTGTTTCATTATCGGAACCACGGCGCAGATTATGGGCGCATCCTGATGGGTATCCAGGTGGATAAATCGGAAAGCCAGGAATTTAAACAATTTCTGGATCAGCTGGAATTTCCCTATTGGGATGAGAGTGATAATACGGCCTATCAGCTATTTTTGAAGTAGCTGCCTGAACTATTGCTGACGTGCAGGAAAAATAATTTCCTTTTCAGTGATGATGCAGTCCATGCTGATATCCCATTTATTGGGTGTTAACCCTGGGTGTTCCTGCGCGCTGTGCGCAACACCAATCAGCAAAGGTTTATTGATGTAGCGGCGAGAGTTTTTGAAAGCCAGCGCCCGGTCGTAATAGCCTGCACCCATGCCCATGCGGTTTCCGCAGCGGTCAAATGTCACCAGAGGCATTAACACAATATCCAGTTTCCGGGCATGCACCGTTTGTCCCCAGTGTGCTTTTGGTTCGGTGATTTTGTAACGATTCAGCGTCCACTGAGTGTCAGGAGTCAAAGGCGCAAAACGCAAGTTTGGTTGCACAGGTTCATACAGCTTGGGCAGATATACGCGGTGCATGAGTTGACTTTCAATCCAGGGCGAAAGCGATATTTCTCCACTTACCGCAAGATAGGCAGCAATTCTGTATCGTTTGAGGTTGCCGAGATAAGAATTAATGTTGCGGGCTAATCTTTTTGCGTTTGCATGCTGTTGTTGAGCAGGGATATTTGCGCGTAAACGGCGATAATGCTGGCGAATTTGCTGAGGCTGCATAGTTATAATCAGGGAGGGGGCAAATACCAACCGCGGTGCCGTCGCAGACTATCAACCTTGAACCAAAAGGTTCAGGTGGGGAAAAAGGACATCCTTCAGGCTTCCCGATAAGTCTCGGGCATGCGCACCAGCATGTCACTAAAAACCCCGAAGTTGATAATTAGGCTCAAGGATCTTATAGAAGCTAACTAACACCGCAGTTGGTTTAATTAACTATACGCTGCTTTTAAAATTTTTGCACCGGCAATGCGTGAGAATTTTTTTATAACCCCTGCTGTCAAATTAAATTTCTATAAATTGGGCAGGCGGCCACATAAATGACTTTAACTGCTTGAATCAGATTTCAAGCTGGCGCGCTTTCTGTAACGCTTCGCTAATGCGGTTTTCAAGATTCCTTAGTCTGGGGGTAAGCCCTTTTTCAAGCTTGTCACTTTGCTGGTTAGAGTTTAAAAGCTCGTGAGCGATATTTAATGCGGTAATCACGGCGATTTTTTCTGATCCAATTACGCTGCCACTATCGCGGATTTCTCGCATCTTGCTGTCGAGGTATTCTGCAGATGCCAGCAACGCTGGCTGTTCACCAGCCGGACAGGCGATTTTGTACTCTTTGTCCAGAATATGGATATTGATTGGTAAAGGCTTGCTCATGAATGTAATTCCAGAGATCTGAGACGTGTGATCATTGCTTCTACACGGCTGCGCGCTAACTCGGTTTTCTCGATTAACTGTGAGCGCTCAGACATCAGGCTGTCCTGTTGGTGGCGCAGGCTGCTGTTTTCCTGTTTCAGTTGATTGACTGTATCTATCAGTGCATCGATCTGATTTTCCAGTTTGAGCAGGTCTGATTCTGTATAAGCTTTATTGTCTGAATCCATGGCGCATTTTTGGTGATGAAAGATTAACTGTCAACAGCTGATTATAATTCAAAATCACCAGGAGTCTGATTTATCATTGGAATCGCTTAATCCAGCTTCTTCGCTAATGAGAAAAACAAACCCGAGTGTTAGAATGCGAAAATTATACGAACAAGTTGAATTTACACAATGCTAGATTTTGATCAGGTGCAAAATGAGTTACAGCGCCTAAATGCAATAACGGATGCTGCGGAAGCTCACGGTACTCTATGCGGGTTATTGATGGGAAATCAGGATTTTGCGCGCTGGCTGGGGTTTACCCTGGATGCGCTACCCGAGGCTGGTGACTTGCTGGCAAAAGAATCTGTCGAGAAGCTCCAGCAGCTGTTTGATCAAACCAGGACTCAGTTGAATTCAGATGATATGTCATTTGAGTTGTTATTGCCTGAGGAAGATCAGGAGTTTGCAGTCCGCTTGTTAGGGCTGGGTAACTGGTGCCAGGGATTTCTCTATGGACTGGCGGTTAATGGTGAGGCGATGTTGAACAATCTTTCTGAGCAGGGGCGTGAATGTATGGATGACCTGCTGCAAATCAGTCAGATCAGTCACGATGAAGAACAAAGTGAGGATGCTGAGGTGGTATACGCTGAGATTGCAGAGCATGTGCGCCTGTCTGTTGTTTTTATGCATGAAGAGCTTAACCCGGTTCTGCCAACCACACAGGTCCATTAACCATGAATATGAGTGAATTTAAACGTCGGCGCGCCCAGTTGATGAAGATGATTGGTAAGGGCAGCATCGCTATTGTGTCTTCAGCATCTTCACAGGTACGTAATCGAGATGTGGAATACCCATTTCGACAGGATAGTGATTTTCTCTATTTAACAGGGTTCAACGAGCCCGATGCCGTACTGGTGTTGATACCAGGACGCAAGCATGGTGAATATATCCTGTTTTGTCGCGAGAATGACCCGGAACAGGAAACCTGGCACGGCAGGCGTGCCGGACAACAGGGGGCCATCGAACTGTATGGTGCCGACGATTCCTTTCCTATTGATGATATTGATGACATTTTGCCGGGGATGCTGGAAGGGCGGGAAAAGGTATTTCAGGTGATGGGGCGTTACCCGGAGTTTGATACGCGTTTAATGGGCTGGGTAAACCAGATTAAGGCTCAGTCGCGTTCTGGAGTCCATGTGCCCTATGAGTTTGTTTCGCTGGATCACCTGTTACACGATATGCGCCTGTATAAGAGTCGCGCTGAACAAAGCGTGATGAAAAAGGCAGCAAAGATCAGTGTGGCGGCTCATACCAGAGCGATGCGAGCCTGTAAGCCGGGTTTGTATGAGTACAGCATTGAGGCTGAATATAACTATGAGTTCAGTCGCAATGGCGCTGAGCATGCTTATCCGCCTATCGTGGGTGGCGGTCGCAATGGCTGCATTTTACATTACACGGAAAATACCGATCAGTTACAGGATGGCGACCTGTTACTGATTGACGCGGGTTGTGAGGTAGAAGGCTATGCCTCGGATATCACGCGAACCTTCCCTGTTAATGGGACGTTTTCGCCCGCACAGCGTGACCTGTATGAAATTGTGTTGCAGGCTCAACAGGCAGCTATCCAGAAAGTTAAGCCCGGAAACCACTGGAATGATCCGCACAACGCCGCTGTGCGCGTGATTACCAAGGGTTTGCTGGAGCTGAAAATTCTCAAGGGCTCCCTGCCCAAATTACTCAAAGAGCATGCTTACAGACGTTTTTATATGCACCGCACAGGGCACTGGCTGGGACTGGATGTACATGATGTCGGGGATTACAAGGTGGGTGATCAATGGCGTCTGCTTGAACCGGGCATGGTTTTGACGGTAGAGCCAGGGGTTTATATCCCAGCCCAATCTAAAGGTGTGCACAGAAAATGGTGGGACATTGGTATTCGGATCGAGGACGATGTGCTGGTCACCGCGAAAGGCAACGAGGTGCTGACTGCCGGCTTACCAACGACGATAAAGGAAATTGAAGCGTTGATGGCCAGTTAGTCACAATGTATAGCGATATCTGCATTATTGGTGGCGGCCTGGTTGGCTTGATGGCTGCCAGGGTAATGAGCGCGCAGGGACGCAGGGTAAAACTGATAGAAGCCCGGCCTTTAACCAGCGCGCAGCCTGCGCAGATGGATGTGCGCTCGATAGCTTTGTCCCTGTCGTCCATAAAAATGTTACAGGCACTGGGGCTGGATCAGGGTTTGCGCGATCTGATGACTCCTATCTCTGATATTCACATTTCCAGTGCTGGTCATTTTGGGGTAACTCGTTTGCATGCCGCTGACCTGAATCTGCCCCAGATGGGGGCGGTGGTTGAATACCCTGGTCTGATGCGTGTGTTACTGGATGCAGTAGTTGTCTGCCCTGACATAGAGCTTATCTCCCCTGCGCGATTTGATTCTCTGCAGCAGCAGGAGCAGGGGGTAACTGTCAATGTGAACAGTGATCAGGGGCGTGTTCAAATTGAAGCCTCGGTTGTATTGGTTGCCGATGGTGCTGGCTCAAAGCTGCGTCAGACACTGAATATCCCGAGCACGCAGCATGACTATCATCAATCAGCCATTATTGCCAATGTGCAGGTTCAACAGCCAAAGCCGGGTTGGGCCTACGAGCGTTTTACCGCTGACGGCCCGCTGGCTATGCTGCCTCTAAGCGATGCACGTTACGCTATGGTGTGGACGCGAAAACCCTCACAGGCGGATAAACTGATGCAGGTGGATGAGGAAACGTTTTTGCAGCAGTTGCATCAGCTGTTCGGGTTCCGGCTGGGTTATATGACGGCGCTGGGTAAGCGTGATCGTTTTGACCTGAAGCTGATGCGCTCGAGTCGACTGGTGGATGGGCGTTGTCTGCTCATCGGAAATGCCGCCAACTCACTGCATCCGGTGGCTGGGCAGGGTTTTAATCTGGCTTTACGTGATATTGGACATCTTTACGATCAGCTCAAAGGGCTGGATCTCTCCGGTGGCAACGTTGTGTCAACACTGACTGAGTACGAAAAGAATCGCCTGCAGGATCAGCAGCAGACCATAGCTCTGGGACATGGGCTGGTGCAGCTGTTCTCGAACTCACTGCCGCTGTTGAACCATGCCCGTGCTGCAGCCCTGGCAGCGCTTGACCTGTGCCCCATTGCAAGGCAGGAGTTTAGCTGGATGGCTATGGGGCTTGGACCTGGGACCAATAGCCTGATGCGAGGTGTGATGTGACACAGGTGTATGATCTCGTCGTTGTGGGAGCGGGTATGGTTGGTGCCAGCGCGGCGCTGGCGTTTGCACGTAGGGGGTATCGGGTTGCGCTGATAGAGCGTGAATCTATAGATGTGATGACCTGTCCCGAAGGTGATGAGATTGACCTCAGGGTGTCCGCGATCAGTCCTGCTTCGCAACAGCTACTGTCGGAACTAGGGGTTTGGTCGGAGATCCATCGTTTACGCAGCTGTGATTATCATGATATGCACGTCTGGCACCAGAATGGAAACGCTCAGATGCATTTTAGTGCACAGCAACTAGCTGCAAGTCATCTGGGGACTATTGTCGAAAATCGTTTAATAGTTGCGCTGCTGTTACGCCACATTCGTTACCTGAAGAACGTGACCCTGTATCAGGGCTGTATGGTCGAAGGTATCGAGCAACTGCCTGATGCTGTTTCGGTAGTTACCAGTAAAGGTAGTAACATCAGGGCAGAGTTGCTAATTGCTGCGGATGGGCGCCAGTCTTCAGTGCGGTCATTGCTTGATCTCCCTCTGGTGGCTGGTGATTATCATCAAAGTGCCATTGTCGCAAACGTTGAGACTGAGTTGCCACATCAGCATACCGCCTGGCAGCGCTTTCTTACGACCGGTCCACTGGCCTTTCTTCCATTGTGGGACGGGCAATGCTCCATTGTGTGGTCGGCTGATAGTGATTACGCCGAAACCCTGATGGCGCTGCCGGATATTGAATTCAAACAGGTGCTGGAAAGCGCCTTTGACTCTAGATTGGGTGCAATCAGGCGATGCGGCCAGCGTGCCATGTTTCCACTCAACTGGCATCAGGCCAGACAGTGGCTGAAACAGCGAGTATTGCTGATTGGAGATGCGGCGCATGGTGTTCACCCATTGGCTGGGCAGGGTGTTAATCTGGGATTTTCGGATGTCAGGCTGCTGACGGATTTGTGCCAGGCAGGTGAATCGCTTTACCAGCCGCGTGTGTTACGTCGATTTGAGCGTCAACGTAAGGCTGAGACTGTGAGCGCAACGCATCTGTTTACCTTGCTCAAATATTTGTACGGTCAGCAAAACCAGGCAGTGGGCCTGATGCGTGACCTGGGGATGACTATCGTCAATAAATCTTCCGCTATTAATCGAATGATTGTTAAAAACGCGCTAAATAATATGTCCTGACCCTGTTTAGCCGTGGACAAGGTTTGCATCTATCGATATTCTTTGGTATCCGAGAATAAAAAACGAAAACTCATGAGAATTTCACAGGGACTTTATTTCTTAATATTTCTTGTAGTTCTATTGCCTGTCTCTAGCCAGGCTCAAACCACCTACAGCCCGATGCGGTTTACTGTTTCAAGCTTTGTGATCACGGGTGACAATCCGATTGGGGATAAGGCACAGCAAATTCTGCAAAATTTTACCGGCGAACAGTATGGGCTGGATGGACTGTCCGCGGCTGCGGATGCACTGGAACAGGAAATTAATAAACAGGGCTATAGCTTTCATCGAGTTTCGCTGCCTCCTCAGCAATTAACCTCAGGCACAGTAGAGCTAAATATTGTCCGCTTTAAGATGGGTGCCGTGCATGTAACCGGCAATGAGTTTTTTTCTGAACAGAATATACGTAATTCACTGCCCGAGTTATCGGTAGGCGGTACACCCAATACCAAGGAATTGTCCCGCTCCCTGAAAATAGCTAACAACCATGCGTCAAAGAATGTGGTGCTCAAGTTTAAGGAGGGCGAGCAGGAAGATACCATTGATGCAGACCTGACAGTAAAAGACCGCAATCCTCAGATTTTTTTCGTCACGCTGGACAATTCGGGTAGTAAGGACTCGGAAGAGTTTCGCAGCACACTGGGCTTCCAGCATGGTAATTTGTTCGATCGAGACCATGTGCTGACCGCAACCTTAACAGTCGCTCCAGCAGATCCCGATGCTACCACTCAAATCGGGTTAAATTACCATGTGCCGCTTTACACTCATGGAGCCAGTCTGGATTTTCTGCTTTCTGACTCAGAAGTTAACTCGGGTGAGGTGGCGAGTGGCGTCGACATTACCGGCAAGGGATCGGTATTCGGATTTACCTATACCCGCCCCATGCTGACCGATACTAATTTTAATCACCAATGGTCGGTAGGGCTGCAAAACAAACTGTTTGAGAATGAAATTACCTCCGGTTCTGTAACCAGCAATGCTGATGTCCTGAGTTTTCCTGTGGAGCTTGGGTACAGTTTTAATTACGCCGCCAAATCCAGCTCCCTGAGTGGTGGACTGGTGTATGCAATGAATATTGATTCAGGCAGTAAAAATAGCACTGAAGATTACAACCTAGTTCGTCCCGGGGCAGAAAATGACTGGAGCGCGGTTCGCTACAGTCTGGCTTATGATCGCGTTTTTTCGCGTGACTGGTTATTTCATGCGGGTGTCAGCGGACAGAACAGTAGTGACCTGTTGATTTCAGGAGAGCAGTTCGGCGTAGGGGGTAGTTCAACTTTACGAGGGTTTGAAGAACGATCTGTAACTGGCGACAGTGGGTATCAAAGCACTTTTGAGATCTGGACGCCTGCATTCTCAAATGTTCGATATCTGGTCTTTATCGATATGGCGAAAGTAAAATTTAACGATGGTGGGGATTTTGATCTTTCCTCTTACGGGGTGGGTTTGCGCTGGAACTGGAAACAGCAGCTCAGCGTTGCGCTTGATTATGGTGTCATCAATGAAGGTGGTGGTCTGGATACCACGATCAATAATGACGGTGACGATAAAGCCCACTTTAACCTGATATACCGATTTTGAGGCTTACTATGGATAGCAAAGGCATACTGTTTCGTAGTTTGATAATTTTATTTTTATTTGCTGCTCAGGGTGAGCTACTGGCTGCAACAGAAGTTGGTGAGGTGGTTTACTCGCGTGGCGTGTTGACGGGGCAGTTAGAGAACGATGCTCCGCAGATTCTGGGTAAGGGTTTTCCGCTACATAATGGGGAGACGCTAAATACGGGTGCCACCGGTTTTGCAGTGATCAAGATTGAGGATGGTTCACGCATGACACTGCGGCCTAATACCACTTTCAAGATTGAAAACGTAAATACCAGCAAAGGTAGTGAAAGCGCTTTTATGAGCCTGATCCGAGGCGGCTTCAGAGCAATAACAGGGTTCATCAGCAAAAGTCGCCCTGATGCTTTCCGGGTCTCTACCCGAGTAGCGACTATCGGTATTCGCGGAACAGAGTTTGATGCGCGCCTCTGTGAAAATACAGAGTGTGACGAAGAAAATAAGGCGCTGGATAAAACCGCTGAAAACGAATCAAAGGTTATTGGTCGTATTGCCTTGATTCAGGGTAAAGCCAGTGCGCTGGATGGCAGTGAAAAATCTCGCCCCTTAACCACCGGTGCCGCCGTATACGAGCTGGACCAGATTCAAACCGGTATCAAATCTTTTGCTGTCATCGCTTTTAACGATAAAAGCCGGGTGACCATGAGCCCAGGCACCGCTTTTAAAATTGAAGAGCATCGCTATCGTCCTGAAGCACCTGCAGAAAATAACGCCTTCCTGCGCTTTATTCGCGGTGGGCTGCGGCTGATTACGGGTGCTATCGGTCACCTCAACCAGAAATCCTATCGAGTGGCAACGCCTACCGCAACCATTGGAATCCGTGGAACCGGGTTTGACCTCGCCTGTGACGGAGATTGTGTCGAGAATACTGCGCTGATTGATCCAGTGAAAGAAACAGTGGTCTCGCAGTTGCTGCAGTATTTTCTAAAACCCGCTTATGCGCTAAATGGCAATGGAATGTATGCTCGGGTATGGAGCGGCGCCATAGAGTTGCAGTTTGAAGGTGGCAAAATGCTGCTGGAAAACGGCAAGGCGGCATTTCTGAAAAATGGATTTACCAAACCGATCATCATCCCTGATTTTCCGGTTCACCTGCGCTCGATGGGGAATGCTCCAAGGCCTGACCGCCTGACCATCAGAGATGATCTGTTCAGTGCCCAGGGTAGCCAGGATATTAAACCCGGATTGTATGTCAATGTGCGTGACGGGGATGTTGAGGTAGCCGGTGCGGATGGACAGGTAGTTAATCTGGGTAGAGGCGAGGCTGGTCTGGCAGGCCTGAATGGAAAGGCAGTAAGATTGAATTTTGTGCCTTCATTCCAGAAATTCGACAAGATCCCTGAGCCCTCGAAGCTGTCACCAAAAATGCAGAAAATGATCCAATTATTTGGTGTTGAAGGTAGTGAAAAACAGGAGTTTGAATGCCGTCTGCAGTAATTAGCTGCAGGCAAGCGGAGTCATCATTATGAAATACAATACGCTAGCTTTTTCTTTAAGTCTGATTCTGGGTAGCCAGCTTGCCAATGCGAATCCTGTGGGTGGCCAAGTTGTGCAGGGCTCTGCCACCTTTACAAGCCCGTCTAGCAATATCCTGAACGTAACCAATAGCAACAATACCGTGATTAACTGGCAGTCGTTTAATATTGGCACGGGTCAAACTACCAACTTCATTCAACCTTCTTCTGCAAGTTCAGTACTCAATCGAGTGGTCACTAATTCACCGAGCCAGTTACTAGGCAACCTGAATTCAAATGGTAGAGTGTTCCTGATTAATCAACATGGCATTCTGGTAGGTGAAGGGGCTCAGGTAAATACGGCAGGTTTTTTCGCCTCTACGTTAAATATTACTGATAATGATTACCTGAATGGCCGCTTAAAATTTGAAGGTGATAGCTCTGCCGGCATTAATAACCAGGGCTACATCCATGCGGGAGACAATGGCAATATTGTTTTGATTGCGCCTAACATTGAAAACGGTGGCGTGATAGAGGTTGAAAACGGTAATGTGATTCTTGCTGCCGGGCAATCTATCACCATCAGTAGTCTGGAAAATCCATCAATCCAGTTTGAGGTAACAGGAAACGAAAATACCGTGACCAACCTGGGTGAAATTCTGGTTGATCAGGGTAGTGCCAGTCTGTTTGCAGGCACTCTTCAGCACAGTGGAGTGATTCGTGCGGGTGGGCTGGTGCAAAACGCGGATGGTTCAATCAGTCTGGTTGCAAAAGGCAGTAATCAGGTCAGTGGTGTGGTCGATGCATCAGGTAATGAAGGTGGCTATATCGAGGTATTGGGTGACACAGTAACGCTGGAAAATGGCGCAGAAATTAATGCTTCCGGTGCTAGTGCTGGTGGCGAAATACTGATTGGTGGTGATCAACAGGGATTAAACCCTGAAATCCTGAATGCTCGCTCTACGACTGTTTCTGCTGCTGCGACAGTCAATGCCGATGCAACCGATAATGGAAATGGTGGCAAAGTCATCGTGTTTGCAAAAGATGATGTGCATGTACATGGTGAAGTGACTGCACGTGGTGGTGCTGTCAGTGGTGATGGTGGGTTTATAGAAACTTCGGGTTTGTTAAGTCTGGATATTACCTCTGTGCCAGATGCTTCGGCAGTTAATGGTAACGGAGGTGAGTGGTTGATTGATCCGTTTAATATCGTGATCCAAAATGCTCTCGATTTACAGGGTAGCTCAGTACCTGAAACTCAATCATGGAGCAGTCCCAATTTTATATCCACTGTTGATGATGCTATTTTACATACCGAGACAATAGAGCTGGCTCTAAATGCTGGAACTAGCGTGGTCGTTTCCACAGCTTTAGGCGGTAATGGAAATGGAGATATTACGATACTCAATTCTATACAGAAAATCAGCGCATCGGACGCAAGTCTGACCCTTAATGCTCATAATAATATAGTGGTTGATACCTTCTCAACCTCAAGTATAGATATTACTTCTACATCGGGTGTAATGGATGTGATTTTAAATCCGGATATTGATGGAGATGGTAGTGGTAATGTACAGTTTTTTACTGGTACTGGTAATTCATTCCCTATTACTTTCAATACAAATGGTGGTCAACTGGTAGTAAACGGGGATACTTCCATTACCGGCAGTAGGGAAGTCAATCTTATAAATACTAATTGGGATGTGCAGCAGGGGCATTTGGTCAATTTGCAATTTGCAACTCTAAATTTAGACGCTACTTCAGTGTTGACCAATGGCGGTGATATCAATATGGACAATGCCAGTATCACTGGGACAGGCCAATTTTTTAATAAGGGGAATATCAACCTTAATGGTTTTAGTACTTCTCTTTCTACCATAGATACGTCAACCTTAAATTTTGCCAATACTGGATGGATTGACCTACAAGATAACAATACTCTGACTTTGACAGGGGGGCAGCTTGATCTTGGAGTAGGTTCAGGACTCAGTAGTTCTGGTTTTAGTACTTTAAATAGCAGTGTAATTGTGAATGGTGGCGCACTTGCAGGTGGGGATGGGGTAACATTTTCTGGTACGTTAAATATTAATGGTGATCTAGTATTTAATTCTGGAGCCTTATATTCCGTCCTATACGCATCAGATGGAATGACGGCCAGTTATGTGAATGCATCTACTGTAACTATTAATGGCGGTGATTTGATTTTGAACTGGCAAGATAGTGCAGCAGTAGTTGGTGCAGCAGTTTTTTCAAACCCAGTCTCGGTAGTTGGTTGTAATAGTGCAGGGTGTCTTGATACATCCGCCAGTGCAAATTTGTTTGGTTTTGACACTATAGTTGACCCTATATCAACGACTACAAAAGGTAGTATTACTAATGTTATTTCGACTCAAGAGTATGTGAGTTATACAATTGGTACCATAGATGCCAACAATATATATCAATGGACAGGACTATCATCTACCTCTCCAACTAATTGGAGTGATCTACAAAACTGGGCGAAGTTAGATTTTTCTACTTTGTCACTTTTACCTGTAACTGTGGCACCTGATTCAAATACGGATGTGTTTATTGATGGAATAACTAATCCAACTATTGATATCACCTCAGCTGCCACTGTTAGAGGCATGCAGGCCGAAGGACGGATAAATGTCGGAGTTGCTGGTAGTCTCGATATAAGTGGTAATGCATTTATACTTGAACCTAATAATGGTATTGGTGGTATTGCAATTTCAGCGCCTGATGCCAACGTGTCCAGATCTGGGGCAGGCGTTTTATACATATTGGGTTCAACACTTAAACTGGATCAGGGAATCCTGGCAGCCGACACTGTCAACTGGGGTAAGATTCAAACTAGTGTGGGTACGCCGTTTCAACTAGACGGTAATCTGGTTAATAACGCACTGTTTGCGATAGATGCCAATAGTGGTACCAATACCTTTACTGGCACCGGTTCGATCGACAATAACGCCATCATGTCCTGGGGAAATGGAGCAAGTTTGACGCTGGATGGGGTTTCTTTATCTTCAGCGAGTACTAACGCCCAGTTTCAGGGGGCAGGTCTGTTAACTATGTCTAATGGCGCGGAATTTGCCGTTAATGTGGCCCCTCAAGTTTATGATGAAAGTATAAACTGGGACCTGAATGCAGGGGCGGTTTCGGGTGTTGAGAATATTCCGGTCTTACCCCATGTTATCCAGCTTTTGTCTGGCGGTGAGATTAGAGGTGCTGGAAGCATAGCTATACCTAATACCACAACCTTTACTGTCTATGATGGTAGCTTCCAAGGCACTGATATTAATAACTCATTGTCGGTCGATGTTGCTTCCGCGATCCAGGTGCAGTCAGGAATTCTGACGCTAAAAAATACTGACCTAAATGTTAACTCCACTGCCAGCGTGGGCGGAACAGGCGGGCTTTCAATCGCTTTTGATTCTAGTCTCGTTGCGGATGGCCTGATACAGGTTGCAAATCTAGATCTGATTGGTGGAATCCTGACGGCCAATAATCTGGACTATGCAGGAAATATGTTGTGGGATGGCGGGACAGTTGATGGTCTGGGTTTGACTACATCTGGGACTGTCGATTTGACCAGTGGTATTTTAAATACTGACTGGACAATCACAACTACAGGCACGGTGAACTGGGCCTCACCGAGTACGGGTAGTCTTCAGGTTAACGGCGGGACTATAACCAATCAGGGCACATTTAATGTGGAGAGTTATGGTGTTGTTCTGTCTGGGCAGCGAGCGCTTGCTGGTAAGAACCTTACCGGTACAACGGGTGCAAGGTTTATCAATGAGGGATTGTTAATTATTGATGCGGATGCTTTTCCGAGTGTGCAAGGGCCGGATGTTGTGGTGTTTGACTTGGCATTTGACAATGTGGGTGGAACCATTGGTATACAGTCGGGAACATTCCGTATTGAAAGTGCAGGCATAGCGCAGGACCTGGTGCTGGATGCGGCGGGAGAGTCATTGCAGGGCTATGGCATCTTTGACGGTAACGTGTTGAATACTGCGGGTACGGTTTCCCCTGGAAAATCAGATCTGGTCAATTCCGTTTTTAATACGGGAACGCTAAGTATTACGGGTGATTATACGCAGGGGGTTAATGGTGCTTTAGTCATTAAACTGGATTCGACTGTCTCTGGCCTGCTGCACGATAGACTGAATGTCGCGGGGACATTGAATGCGGGCGGAGATATCAGGTTTGCAGTGATTAATGGTAAAACACCCGTACAGCTTGCCTTATTGCTGGATCAAAGTTTTATACCATTGAGCTATGGCACTTTTGCCAACCGCTTCGACACAGTTGATATTCCACAAGGCTTGAATTTTACTTTCAGTAATACCGGTGTTATTAGTATTAGCTCTGATAGTCAGGTACTGAATGATATAGCGAATCAGCTTGAAGTGCTGTTTGATAATACCGAACTGAATCATCCGCAACTGGTACGAGCCATGAGGCGGATTGATGAAGGTGTAAAAGTCGCAATTGGCGATGAAGAAGATGACGAGAAAAAGCGTGCACCAAGACTGGTCTGCAGATAATTCAATGTCTCGAGTAAGTATTTAATCTTTGCCGATATCTTATAATTTGAGTGTTATAAAAGCCCTGTTTACAGGGCTTTTATATTTACGTTGAAAATTAACCAGAGTAACTCCTGAAATCATGTTAACGAAACAACAGTTGCAGCAGCTCATGATAACCTGCGGCTATGCAACGACAGAGTTCGACTCGCAATCGATGCCTGACACTCAGCAGCAAACTGAAAAGGAACTGATTCATTCATTCAACGCGCTGTTTATGCGTGATGGGGCGGCCATGAATTTTGTTGCGGCGGGCGCTTACGATTTCTATCGTCCGGCTGTACTCGATTCAATTACCCCAGCAAGCCCGGTATTATCATCTATAGATAATAGCTGTTCGGTAACCGATGTTTCGAATATAAAAACAAATCTTGAGTCAAAACTGGCGACTCTGACCGGTATGGAGAATGTAAAAATACTGGGCGAAGGTCTTGTGCAGGCGCTGTGTGATATGATTCTCGAGCTTCGTAATGCCAACGATCAGACCAGTAGCGGGAAAGTTAGCGTATTGTTACCCGCTACGCTACCCCCTCAATTACGTCTGGCATTACGTACTCTGTTGAAATTTCATTCGATTGAGACAGTTGTTATCGGGTTTGATACAGGCAGTGGACGGGTTTCGGTGTCACAGCCGGAGTCCCTGGCGCTCGAGGGTGTGCTGGCGGTTTTGCTGCCGTATATTAATTTTTTTGGCGTATTAGAAGATGTTGCAGAAATGGCAGCCTGGGCGCGTCAAAACGGCATTAAGACCTGTGTCATTGCAGACCCTCTGGTGATGGCTTACCTGAAGCCCCCTGCACAGTATTGTGACTCGATTGATTACCTGTTTGCCGATCTTCAGCCGTTGGGATTGGCTCTATGTAAAAAAGGTATCGGAGCTACCCTGAGGGCCGGTTCAGCTGAGGATTCCCAGCAGGAGTTTGAGTCTTATACCGCGTTGCAATCTATGCAACAGGATTTGATCACTATCCAGACTTTTCTTAAATACTACACTGCTGAACAGTTGCAGCTGATTTATTTGCAGTCACATAAAAATTTAGTTTTACTACTCGAACAGTTACTGCAGATACCAGGGATTAGGCTGAAGTTTGACGCCCCGCATTTAAATGAATGTGTACTAGAGTTGGACGGTATTGACGTAAGCAGGGTATTACAGATCCTGAGTGGTCACAATATATTAGCCGGTTATGCTCTGGAAGATGAGTATCCTGAATTGTCTAACTGTCTGATGCTTCACTGTACGGATCAGCATGATGAATCCCAGATTGAGCGTTTTGTACAGAAAATGGCGACTGTGATTAAAAATTTATCCACCGCCGCCTGTCCGGTAAAACCCAAATTTTCCTGAATCAACACAACAGATATTTTTTATGAATAGCGTTAAATCCAGAGAAGACCGCATACAGTTGCTAGGAGAATTTCCATCAGCAGGTTGTATTGCGCCTGCATTTGAACTGGTGAACAGTAACCTCAAGATTAAGTCTTTGCAACAATACGGGGCCACGCGGAAATTAATCAGCATTGTACCCAGTGTCGATAGTTATATCTGTGCGATATCATCGCGTCGTATAGGCGCTATGGCAGATGATAATCCGCAGCATGCGTTTGTGATTATCTCGGTGGATCTGCCTTTTGCTATGGCCCGATTTAAGAAAGTGGAAAAGCTGAAAAAGGTCGATTTTCTGTCAGCTTACCGGTCAGCAGATTTTGCCCATCAGTATGGAGTGATGATGAACGATGGTGCTCTACAGGGTATGCTGGCGCGAGCCGTACTGGTGCTTGCTGAAGATAATCGTATTCTTTATACAGAGCTGGTGGCAGATATCGGCAATGAACCGGACTATGAAGCTGCACTAGCGGCACTAAAAGGTTGATGATGACTGTTCCAGCCGGGTTCTCCGCACATCAGATCAGGTCTGCACAGGAACTTGAAGCGCTCTGGGCAGAGAGCAGTGTGCCGCCTGACTATTTGTATCAGCGCATACAGGAAACCTGTAGTGCAGTTCACTTAGCAGGTCTGGTGGCACAGAAAACGGTTCTGCAAAATTACAATCCGGCGATTGCTGATAGCCGACAACAGGGCGCGATAGCTGCTGTTTATCAGCTACAGAATCTGCTGTCTGATTTAACGGGTTATCCGGATGTTTCTCTGCCCTGCACTAATTCGAGAATGGCGATCTTTGCCTGCCTGAGTATGATTGGTAAGCGCCACCAGATGAACAAACAACAGCGCAGCTATATCGTACTGACTAAAGGCATGTCCCAGGTTGCAGCTGTGGCGACTCAGATGGGATTGCAGATCGTGTATTCCGCCCCCGACGATTTTCTGAATGTAATCAATGAAGACTGTTTTGCGGTAGTGATGCCGCTGCCCGGGTTGTCGAACAAAATGGATTTTGCGCAAACACTAAAACCCGGACTCGAACAGTTGCAGATTCCACTGTGTGTCGATGGATCTGACCAGTACCTATTGACTGATAAAAAAAGCGTCGAATGGTTGCAGGCCGATATCCTGCACCTTGATGTTGCAGCTTTGTGTGGACTGGATAAAGGGGTCAATGCCCTGCTGGCAAATCAGGACTTTGCTGATTTGCTGCCAGTACCTGTGGCTGGTTATGCCGATGGTGCGTATCAATGGTGCAAGCTACAGCAGCGTCCTTTATCCATAGGTATGTTATCGGATGTCACGATTGATCTATACGCCGTGATCCATTGTCTGGCGTATATCCGTATGCAGGGGTTTGCCGAAATGGGGAGGCAGGCTACACAGTCTATGGTTATCGCGCGTTATCTAAAGCAACAGATCTCTGGTCGCGGGGTACAGTGTCAGGACATACCTGAATCCTGTGCTTGCTGTATTATCACACTGGAGAGCAACCCGGAGCAGTCAAAATCGATAAATTTACTGAAGTGGAAACTGAATGAGTTACCCATCAGCCTGCAATGGTATAGCTCTGAAAACAGGGTAGAGATTAAACTGGGTAATTTGCATGTTTTGAGTTTTGATCAACTGCAGCAGCTGGCGGAAATGTTTATACTGCGCCAGAATGATTAACAAAGGTACAGGGTAAACAATGGCGGATAGTGGTAATACAGGTATCAGGAGAATTCTGAAGGCGACGGTTTATTCCTGGCAGGGCCTGAAGGCTTCGTATAAAAATGAAGAGGCATTCAGACAGGAGTCGATGCTGGCGCTGGTGATGATTCCGCTTGGCTTGTATCTGGGTGATGGTGCCATTGAAAAGTTGTTGCTGGTTGTCAGTGTGTTGTTGCTGTTGCTGGTTGAAATATTGAATTCAGCAATCGAAGCGGTTGTCGATCGTTTTGGGGGTGAAATACACGAATTGTCTGGCCGTGCTAAGGATATGGGTTCCGCTGCTGTATTTATTGCACTGGGGATAGTCGCGCTGACATGGATACTGATTGTGTTTTGTTGATAACGCTCGTCTTTGATCTTCTGGTAATTTCTGTTAGCAGATGAGAAAAGCAGCCGTATCAGGCATAATTAGTGCTATTGAGACAGTCACGGAAATTCTCCAGTAAATGATCACTTACCCCGCTATTGACCCGGTTCTAGTCGAACTTGGACCGCTTAAGATACATTGGTATGGACTGATGTACCTCTGTGCTTTTGCTTCAGCCTGGTGGCTGGGAAAACGTCGCGCTGCAACATCGGACGGCCTGATTACACCGCAACAGGTCGATGATCTCATTTTTTACGGCGCGATTGGCGTGGTTCTGGGGGGGCGTATCGGTTCTGTGATTTTCTACAATATGGATAGCTTTCTGGCAAACCCGCTGTACCTGTTTAAAATCTGGCAGGGCGGGATGTCGTTTCATGGCGGCTTCCTCGGCGTGCTGGTGGCCATGGAGTTGTATCGACGCAAGCTGGGCTGCGGTTTTTTCCAGATCACCGATTTTATTGCACCGCTGGTGCCGCTGGGTCTGGCCGCTGGTCGCCTGGGAAATTTTATCAATGCTGAGCTCTGGGGTGGGCCGTCTACGCTGCCGTGGGCGATGCAGCTTCCCTGCGACCGATTTCCTCCACAGTACTACTCAGATTTTGCCGGCGCTTTATGCGCGGCACCACGTCACCCTTCCATGCTTTATGAAATGATACTGGAGGGTTTTGTGCTGTTTGCCCTATTATGGATTTATTCATCAAAACCAAGGCCTGTGATGGCGGTTTCGGGTCTCTTTTTGCTGGGCTACGGGTTATTTCGCTCGCTGGTAGAAATGATCCGTCTACCTGACGCACATATCGGATATCTCATGGATACCAACTGGTTGACCAAAGGTATGTTGCTATCGGTTCCGATGCTCATCGTCGGGATTGTTTTTATGGCACAGGCTTATACGAGAAGAGAAAGATAATGCAACAATACCTGCAACTCATGCGACATGTGCGCGATCACGGGGTGGAGAAAACAGACCGTACAGGGACGGGTACGCGTTCCGTATTTGGCTATCAGATGCGTTTTGACCTGGCTGACGGGTTTCCTGTGGTGACAACAAAAAAACTTCATTTGCGCTCGATAATTCACGAACTGCTGTGGTTCTTGAAGGGTGATACCAATATTGAATACCTTAAACAAAGTGGTGTCAGCATCTGGGACGAGTGGGCTGATGAAGATGGCAATCTGGGTCCGGTGTATGGCTCACAGTGGCGTTCCTGGCCGACTGCAGATGGTCGCTATATCGACCAGATAACGCAGCTGATTGAGCAGATTAAAACGAACCCGGACTCACGGCGCCTGATCGTAAGTGCCTGGAATGTGGGAGAGCTCGAGCATATGGCGTTACCCCCCTGCCATGCTTTTTTTCAGTTTTATGTGGCCGAAGGTCGACTTTCCTGTCAATTGTATCAACGCAGTGCTGATATTTTCCTTGGCGTCCCTTTTAATATCGCATCTTATGCGTTGTTGCTGATGATGGTGGCACAGGTGTGCGATCTGAAGCTGGGTGAGTTTATCCATACGCTGGGTGATGCGCACCTGTATTCCAATCACCTGCAGCAAACTGATCTACAATTATCCAGAGACCCCTTTCCATTACCGGAAATGCGTCTAAATCCAGCAGTGAAAAATATTCTAGACTTTAAGTACGAAGATTTTGAGTTACTGGGGTACCAATGCCATGATCATATCAAGGCACCAGTAGCCGTTTGACGACTGAGGGGAAGTTTGATGAATAACATTCAGATAGATGTGCAAACCCAGTATATCGAAGAACAATCCAACCCGGATCAGGACTATTACGTGTTTGCCTATACCATCACGATTATCAATAAGGGTGATCAGGCAGCCAGGCTATTGAACCGGCACTGGATCATTACCGATTCCAACCATAAGGTGCAGGAAGTCAGAGGAGAAGGTGTGGTGGGTGAGCAGCCGCATTTGAAACCGGGTGAGCAGTTTGTGTATACCTCCGGTACCATGCTGGAAACCTCTGTGGGCACCATGCGCGGCAGTTATGAAATGCAGTCGGATGATGGTAATCGGTTCGATGCATCCATTGATGAGTTTGTGCTGTCTACACCGAGAGTGCTGCATTAGTGGCTTTAAAGCATAGCTACACGGTGATTGCCCCGATATATGATGCGATGGTGGATTCAGCGACCCGCTCATTACGCCAGAAAAGCCTGCAACGTTTTAATAGTCACCAGGTGCCCAATACATTGATTGTTGGTATTGGTACCGGGCTCGATATCCCCTTGCTGGACCCAGGGGCGCGCTACACCGGTATTGATATCACAGCAGCGATGCTGGCGAAAGCACGTAAACGTGCCGCGCAACGAGCTGAGCTGGATATCACCCTGCACCAGGCTGATGCGATGAACCTGCCGTTTGCGGATAATTCTTTTGACTCGGTCATCATGCACCTGATCCTGGCGATTGTGCCGGACTCGGTAGCTGCCTTGCGCGAGGCCTGTCGGGTTTTAAAACCAGAGGGGCAGTTACTGATTGCGGACAAGTTTCTGCGCCCCGGACAGCTCGCCATAGGTCGCCGGATGATTAATCCGCTAATCAGGCATCTGGCGACAAAGACCAACGTAATTTTTGAGCATTTACTGGATCAATGTAAGCAACTCATGCTAGTTAGTGATGAGCCCGCATTAGCCAATGGCTGGTTCCGTTGCATTGAATTAAAAAAGTCAGTCGCTGTCGAGTGAGGAAAGGATGGCTGTTTATCTAATAGGTGATGTTCAGGGCTGCTACAGCAGCCTGAAGAAACTGCTGAAAGCCATCAACTTTGACCAGCAAAATGACCAGCTGTGGTTTGTTGGTGATCTGGTAAATCGTGGCCCACAATCCTTAAAAACGCTGCGCTTCGTGCGCTCATTGGGCGATAGCGCGGTCAGCGTTCTGGGTAACCATGACCTGCATTTACTGGCGCTGTACTACGGACAGACCAAGGTCAGGTCCAGCGACAGCCTAAGCCAGGTACTAAAGGCTGAAGACTGTAAGGAATTGATGGAATGGCTCCGGTTCAGGCCTATGTTGCATTTTGATATCAGTTTAAATTTCGCTATCGTGCATGCAGGGATTTATCCCGGCTGGAGTCTGCCTCAGGCAATGGATAGAGCGCGTGAAGTTGAGCAGGCGATAAGGGGAGAGAATGTTGTCGACTTTCTTCGCGATATGTACGGTAATCAACCGGCAAAATGGTCTGAGCAGCTCGCAGGCATGGAGCGTTTGCGCTTTATCACCAACGTGTTTACACGCATGCGCTACCTGCGTCAGGACGGTAGTCTCGACCTGGAAATCAAAGGCGCACCGCAGAAATTGAAATCGAGCGATGTTAACCCCTGGTTTGAATACAGCCAGTCTGCTATCAAGCATAATCGACTGGCTTTTGGCCACTGGTCTACCCTGCCGACCAATCAATATGGAAGCTGTTTTGCCATTGATAGCGGTTGCCTGTGGGGGGGGCGTATTACTGCATTGCGCATCGATAAAAAGTCACCGCGCTGGTTCAGTCTATCCTGCGAAAAGTCCTCTAAAACCGATAGAAAATCCAGCTCCTAATTGATCCGACGCATTCCATTATGCTCGGGATCAGGGCATTTTATCGCCTCAGTTAACCGTCTGGCAATTTTATCCAGAATGTTGTCTTTGTAGACTGGCGAATTGACGCCTGTCATCTATCATATACACATAGATTTTGAGGTGATGCATCTCTATGTCCATTAACAGACGCGATATTATCCAGATGCTGCGGGATGAAAATGAATTGCTGAAAATGCGCAACCAGCAGGTAAGTAATAAGCTGGCGCGTCATCAGCAGGCATTTCGGGTACTGGCTGAGCTGGATAGCAAGGCGCGTTCGATTACCAGAGAGCTAGACCTGCCCGACCTGCTGAATGAGCTGTTGGCGATGGTGATGCATGCCTGTAATACTGAAAATGGCTCGTTGATCCTGATTGATGAAGAGAGTCAGGAGCTGGAGTTTGTCGCCGTTATCGGTGAATCCCATGATCATTTGCTGAATCATAGAATTTCTCTTGAAACTGGGCTGGTTGGGCATGTGATTAAAACCCGAGAGGCTTTACTGGTAGAGGATGTGCACAGCTCGAAGCAATGGTCATCGTCGATCGATGAGCGCCTCGATTTTAATACTTCCTCTCTGATGTGTGTACCGGTGACCATTGAGGATGAGGTAGTGGGGGCTATAGAGGTCGTTAATCATACCCGCGACGCGCCATTTGATCACAATGATCTGAATATTCTGCATGTGGCAGGTCGAATGACAAGTCAGATTCTGGAATGTGTTCAAAAGTTAACTCTGAACAAAGGAGAACAGTAATGATTGATGACTTTAGTAATCATGCACTGGCGTATGGAATCTTCCTGATTTTTATGTGTTTAATGACGCCGTTAAATGCGGAAGAGGTCCATTACGAGTTTGTCGAATCTACCCGCTCAATTATGCGCGTTGGTCCTAACCAGACCCTGGATAAACTGGTAGAGCAGATTTACGCCCGGCAAAAGCCGCTGTGGCCACAGATCAAGAAGAAAATCGAAGAGATTAATCCTGCCTCGTTTAATCGGTTTACGGGTCAGTTAATTGTCGGTTCTTCTCTCAAGCTGGTAACCGTTAAGAAAATCCATCAGCTTGATTCAAAGAGTCAGCTGACACAGGTAGGCAGCATTCAGCATATTAAAGGCTATGCTGTAGCAATCGATAAAAATGGCAGGGAAAATACCCTCAAACTCAACTCCCCGGTTTACGAGGGTGACCGTATCAAGACTTCAGCTGACAGTACGCTGGCTATTACTATGATTGATGATGCAAAAATGTACCTGAAACCTGACAGCACAGTGCGTATCAGTGAGTATGTGATGAAGTCAGCGTTTGAGAAAGGTAGTCGCAGCATTATTAACTTAATCAAGGGTGGCTTGCGCAAAATAACCGGAGCTATTGCGGCTAACCCATTAAGTGTTTATCGATTTCATACCGGTGTTATGACTATCGGGGTGCGTGGTACGGATTTCGTCGCGATGCTATGTAAGGACAATGATTGTGAACAGTCGGCTGTTTGTACCTCGGATGAAACGCGCCTGCATGTAGCGGTACTGGATGGTGTGATTACGCTGGAGGATGAAGAAGGGGTTCAGGGCGAGCTCGCATTAGGACAATATGCGATTGCTGACTGGCAGCAAGTGGTTATGGTGGATGATCAGGAGCCTGTTTCAGGGCTGTTGACCGAAGAGGAAGCTACAATTTTCGAGAAAGCGGCTCCGCCAGAGGAAGGTAAAGGTTTCTGGCCCTGGTTGTTAGGTGGTGCGCTGTTTGGGTTGGGAATCTAAGCGCGATGCGGCATACTCTGATAGCGG
Source organism: Gammaproteobacteria bacterium (assembly GCA_050288105.1). Classification (GTDB taxonomy): domain Bacteria; phylum Pseudomonadota; class Gammaproteobacteria; genus JACNJF01. Next base: position 139,817 of record JBNKDE010000004.1, on the reverse strand, counting down.
ATTAACTTGAGGAAAGATTAATGAATTTTGCCAGTCTGTATAACTATTATGAGCATCTGGTATTTGATTACATAAGTCGGACTCTGGTGGATAAATACCCTGATCAGGATGAGGAGTTTTTTCTCGATGTGGCCTGTTATTCACTCACTCGTTTGCCATCGAGATATATCCGTCATCAAATAGACATGGTGTATTATCTGGCACCCGGTGAGCAGGATGAAATGGAGAAAAGAGTCGCTAAAACAGTAGATTCAGCAGCAATTTTTATAGACGAGAGAAGTCAGCAGAAAACGCGCCAGCTGCCAGAATAGCAGTCACGCCAGGTTGGTCAAACGATGAATCAGGCAGCTATAGCCCCAGCCATTTCCAGTAGTTTTTTAATTGTATACTGTTTGTTGCCAATCACTACAGGCTGGTTTAGCTGTACGTAACCTTCCGCAAAGGCGACCAGTCGGTTATTTTTAACCAGGTAAGTACCATTAGTAGACTCCAGGTCTCTAAGGTAGATTTCACCATTCATGATCTGAATCTCTGCATGTTGCTTACTGACAGTTTTGTCGTTCAGAAATATATGACCCTCTCTTCCAATGATGTAGGTACGGCTTTCCATTTTATCCAGCTCCATAACGCTCTCTCATTAAATGGACAGCCATTTTAGTAAATCGATGTTGAGAATCCAAGTACACAGTTCACTTATTTTCTTGAATATTTAACAAATGAGTAATCAAATCGATTTTTCTCATCCGCTGTATGGTCCTCTTGCCATGTGATCAGCCAGTCATTCTGGTTGACTTCAGGAAACCAGGCATCGCCCTCGAAACTGGCATGTATATGGGTTAGATACAGTTGCTGGGCACGTTCCAGCGTCTGTTGATACAGGCTCGCTCCACCAATCAGCATGATTTCTGCATGATCAGCGGCCAGCGCTAATGCGGTATCTATATCTGTACAGCAGTCACAACCTTCGGCCTGATAATTAGTATCACGGCTAATGATGATGTTCTGTCTACCGGGTAAGGGTCGACCAATAGATTCATAAGTTTTGCGCCCCATCAATATCGGTTTGCCCATCGTCGTTTGCTTGAAAAAAGCGAGATCTGCGGGCAGATGCCAGGGTAAAGCGTTATTTTTGCCGATCAGCCGGTTCTGATCCATGGCGCAGATAATTGAGAGAGAGGTTGTCATGTTATTGCTTCAGCATTGCCTGTGTCAGTTGAACGAAATCAGCAAGGGTTAGGTTTTCTGCGCGTGCAGAGGGATCTATCCCTAACTCGGCTATTGTACCTTTATTGAGCAGGTTTTTTAGAGAATTACTGATGGTTTTCCGACGCTGGTTAAATGCGGCAGAGACCAGCTGTTCCAGCGCCTGGTAATTATTTACCTGGTGCAAAGGTGTGCTGTAGGGCCGAAGCCTGATAACCGAGGAGTCAACCCTGGGCGGAGGGGAGAAGCAGCCCGGTGGTACATCGAACAGGTATTCGCTTGCACAGAAGTACTGCATCATCACGGTTAACTTGCCGTACAGCTTGCTGTGCGGGGTGGCAATAATGCGTTCTGCGACTTCTTTTTGCAGCATGAATACCATGTCACTAATCAGATTGCTCGACTTCAGCAGATGAAACATCAGCGGTGTAGAAATGTTATAGGGCAGATTGCCAACGAGTCTTAATGGGGTGGGGAGTTGCAGTTCGCTGAGTTCCAGCTTTAGAACATCCTGATTGACCAGGGTCAGTTCACCGATGCTCGCAGATTTTTGCTGCAAAATAGGAATCAGATCCCGGTCCAGTTCAATCGCGGTTAACCTCTGGCAACGTTTAAGCAGGGGCAGGGTTAACGCCCCCTGACCTGGCCCAATCTCGATAATGCTTTGTTGTGGCTGCGGATTGAGTGCAGAAATAATTTTATGAATGATGTTCTGGTCATGTAGAAAATGCTGACCAAATCTTTTTCTGGCCCTATGTGGTGCGGGATTACCCATGCGATTCGCTGTAAGCTCAATTCAATATAGATGAAGGAGTAGGATTATCTACTAAAACCAGGCGCTTAGGAAATGAAGTCGCCTGTATAGGTTCTGCGGTTATTTTCTGTCATCTTGACGCCCTTGCGCCTGGATCGCGGTAATGGCTACCGTATTTACAATATCAGTTACGCTGCATCCGCGCGAAAGATCATTCACTGGCTTGTTCAGCCCCTGCAGGATGGGGCCAATGGCTACAGCGCCTGCGGTGCGTTGCACTGCCTTATAGGTATTGTTGCCGGTATTCAGGTCAGGAAAGATGAATACTGTTGCTCGTCCAGCCACTTCGCTTTCGGGTAGTTTGGTCTGTGCCACCGAGGTATCGACAGCAGCATCGTATTGAATTGGACCATCTATCTTGAACCAGGGGGCCTTTTTGCGCGCTATAGCGACCGCCTGCCTGACCTTTTCAACAGCGGCGCCAGCGCCTGAATCCCCGGTGGAATAGGATAACATCGCGACTCTGGGGACGATGCCGAAACGTTCCGCGGTGGCGGCTGAGGTAACCGCAATCTCTGCCAGTTGTTCGGCATTCGGATCCGGGTTGACAGCGCAGTCGCCATACACCAGCACGCGGTCGGCCAGGCTCATCAGGAATATGCTCGAAATCATAGTGTGTCCAGGGGCAGTGCGAATCACCTCGAATGCGGGACGAATCGTGTGCTGAGTGGTGTTGACTGCACCAGAGACCATGCCATCCGCATCTCCGCAATGCACCATCAGCGTACCGAAATAGCTGACATCTTCCAGCAGGTCAAGCGCCGCGTCCAGCGAAACTCCTTTGTGTTTACGTACTTCGTGCAGCACCTTGGCGTAGCGTTGACGCAGGGCTGAGGTGGCAGGATCAATAACTTGTGCGCGTTCCAGGCGTAAACCCATGCCTGATGCTCTGGCCCGTATGCTATCCGGGTCACCCAGCAGGGTAATGTCAGCAACCTCGCGTAGCAGCAGGATTTCTGCTGCGCGCAGCACTCTTTCTTCTTCTCCTTCGGGCAGAACGATGTGCTGACGGTTCTGGCGCGCACGCTGAATAATTTCGTATTCGAAGCGCAGTGGCGTGGTCACGTGGGGGCGTTCGACAAAGGCCTTGGCTGCCAGGTTGCAGCAGTCGGGCGGCAGTTCTTCGGTCAGGGCCAGGGCTTCGGCCAGCTTACGCGGGTTGTCTATTTCAAGCTCCGATTCTACCTGGCTCGCCGCGATCGCGGTATCGAAGGTGTTTTTCGGTGCCAGCAGGATGGGCAGGTTCCTGACGCCCATGCCTTCTACCAGCTTCATCACCTGCGGCGCCGGATGCAGGCCGCCGCTGAGCAGTATGCCAGCAATCTGTGGGTGCTTGCTGGAGGCATCGGCAAGCAGGCAGCCTAAGATGATGTCACTGCGATCCCCCGGTGTGATGACCAGGCTACCATTGAGTAGTCGATCGAGAAAATTCGGTATTTCCATCGCTGCAACCTGAAAGTTGGCGATTTCGCGTTCCAGACTGATTGCTGATCCAGCCAGTTGTTTTGCCCCCAACGCGCGCGCAACATCCCCTACGGTAGGCATATCCAGCACTGGGCGCTGTTCCAGCAGGTAGACCGGGAAGGCATCTGCAAGTGTCGCCTTGAGGCGATAGCGAACCGATTTATCGAACTCTGGATTAGTTCGGTTAATAAACAGGGTGAACACCTGACTACGGTGTTCAGTCAGAGTCTCCTGCAGGCTTTGCAGGTCTTCCAGTAATTGCTCTTCATCGCGCTGGTAGCCATCAATGACCAGCACTACTTCACAGCCGAGATGGTTGGCCAGTTCCAGGTTGAAATCGAAATCAGCGCCGGGAAGGCTTTTGCTGAAGTCTGTGCCCTCGCAAAGTACATGATTGCTATGCTGGGAAAGATAACGAAATCGTTCCAGTATGGTCTTGATGACTTCCTTTTTATTACCGTCCGCGAACAGGTGATGTGCTTTGGACGCAAGCAAACCATAATGCGCGGAATGTTCCAGATTTGAGCCATAGCGTTTTAACATGAGTTGCAGCATGCGGTCGTCCGCATCAGCGACTATGGGACGGAAGTAGGATGCGCCGCCACCAATGGCCGCCAGGCGCTCCATGAAGCCAAGGCTCAGTGCTGACTTGCCAGTGCGGCGTGCGGTGCCGGTGATATATAAATGGGTCATAGTCGTTCTAAGGTTTCAATGTGGAACAGATTATGCTGGTCTGGCGGGCAATTTCCAGCTCTTCATTGGTGCGGATTACCAGCAGCGGCAATGCCTCACCGCTTTGTTTATGGATTGCAGTTATTTCGCTGCTGCTTGCTGAATTTTCTGACTCATCCAGATGAATGCCCAGGCACTGTAGATTGGAACAAATTTTCTGGCGCACGGCTGGTGCATGTTCACCGATGCCGCCGGTAAAGATAAGCGCGTCTACACGTCCGAGAAGCGCAACATAAGCGCCGATGTATTTACGGATACGTTGACAATAAATGTCCAGTGCCAGCTGCGCTTTAGGGTCGCCTTCGTCACTGCGCTGCAAAATGCGCCGCATGTCATTTTCTCCGCATAGTGCGCGTAAACCACTTTGCTTGTTGAGTGCGCTATCAATTTGCTCGGCGCTCAAGCCCGCCCGTTGTTGCAGGTAGGTGGGGATTGCGGGATCGATATCGCCAGAGCGAGTTCCCATCACCAGGCCTTCCAGTGGCGTCATGCCCATCGAGGTATCGCGGCATTTTCCTCGTTCAATAGCGCATATGCTGGCACCGTTGCCCAGGTGCAGGCTGATCAGGTTGCATTGATCCAGCGCTCGGCCTAACCAGTTTGCTGCCTGCTGTGCAACATAGGCATGTGAGGAACCATGGAACCCATAACGACGTACGCCATAGCTTTCGTACCAATCATCTGGCACGGCATAACGCCAGGCTGATTCCGGCATGTCCTGATGAAAAGCCGTATCGAATACCGCCACCTGGGGCAGCTCCGGGAATAAACGTTGGCAGGCCTCGATCCCCGACAGGTTAGCGGGGTTGTGTAGTGGGGCCAGCGTGCTGCATTGATGTATCTGCTGGATTGTCGACGGGTTAATCAGGGCCGGTGCGCGAAACGCTTCGCCTCCATGCACCACGCGGTGACCGATGGCTGACAGGGCGTGTTCCTCTGTCAACAGCTGCGAATCCTTCAGTGCATCGAGGATGATTACCATTCCCTGATCATGATTCTGCGCGTCCACCCGCTGATGCCGGGTCGATCCATCGTCGGTATTGAGGGTCAGCTCGGCATAGCCTTCGCCGATACGTTCCAGCAACCCGGACAGGGGCCGGGATTCGTCCTCCATCTGTAATAATTGAAACTTGATGGATGAGCTACCGGAATTAATGACGAGAATGAACATGAGATCTTTGTGCGTTGGGGTAATCAATAAAACAATGGATGGAAAAAGATAAGTCCTGGCTGCTGAAAATTTCAGTTGGAATGCAAAAATGATTCATGACGAAGTTTATCACCGAAATACCTGCCGGGTCGCGTAATCGGATAAATCCTGTGTATAGGTAATCGTCTGATTGAATCTCAGCGTCGCATACGCTGTGCGGCCATGTGCGCTGCCCCAAGCAGCGGTGCTTCCGGGTTCAGTGACAGGCGTAGCGGAATATGCTGTATCGCACGCACCATGCGGCCCTTGTCGAGGTAGCCGCGCATGAATTCACCATTTTCCAGTGCTGAGCGGATTCTGGGGGCTATGCCTCCACCGATGTAAATGCCACCACGGGGCAGGCATTTGAGCGCGAGATTTCCGGTTTCGCTACCATAGATGCGTACGAACAGGCGCAGTGCCTCGCTACACAGCAGATCATCACCTGCCAGACCGTGGCGGCTGATCACCGCATTGCGGTCACCCTGTGTCATCTCTTGCTCAATTGCCGGGTTTGACTGCGCATAGCCGCTGCTATGCAGGAAGTCGTACAGGTTGCCAAATCCATCACCCGCGAGAATACGTTCCAGGCTGACGTGTCCGGCAAAGCGTTGTCGCAGGAATCGAAGCAGAGCGTCTTCCTGAGTTGAATTGGGGCCAAAGTCGCAGTGTCCGCCTTCAGTGGGCAGGGCTATATGCTGCTGTCCGTCAAACGCCAGTATGGCTTGTCCCAGGCCGGTGCCGGCAGCAATTACCGCCAGATGCCCCGGCTGTGGGGATGCCTGTGGATTGAGTTCGACAAAATCATCTTCACCCAGATGCAACATACCGTAGGCTGCCGCTTCAAGGTCGTTGAGCAGGTAAACATCGTCAAAATGTAGATTCTCAGTCAACTGTTGCGCATCGATAGTCCAGGGCAGGTTGGTGGTGTTACAACGTTGATGCTGAACAGGTCCGGCGATGCCGAAGCAGGCATGGGTGGGTCGATGTTGTGCTCGCTGCGCAAGAAATTCTGACACCAGCTCTGAAAACTGTGTGTGGGCCGAGCTGGGATAGGCCACCTTATGGATTTCCTGCAGGGATGTCTTGTCAGGTGCAGCCGTGCTGGTTTGATACAGCGCAAGAACCGTCTTGGTTCCGCCTACATCACCAGCGAGTAGATAGCTCATTGTTGTGTTCCTTATTTCTATCGTTCTATAGCATGATGAATCCGCATTAAAGTGCAACTATTCAGCGCTAACAGGTAGCACCAGAAGGGCACGTTTCAATGCAACTTAATTGATGGATGCACGCTACGCCTGAACAGGTGCCCGATAGTGACCAGTGCGGTGCGAAAATAACCGAACAGGGAAATCTGGTGCATCTTGTATAAAGACAGATACACCATGCGTGCGATAAATCCCTCGATCATTACCGTGCCAAGCAGGTTACCCATCAGGTTACCAACCGTGGTGTAGTTACCGAGTGATACCAGTGACCCATAATCCTTGTAAACGAAAACTTTCGCTGTACCGCCGCGTAAAATGCTGCAAATTGACTGGGTCAGGGTGGTCGCCTGCTGATGTGCAGCCTGTGCACGTGGGGGCACGATTTCATCTTTTCCCTGCCAGGGGCAGGCGGCACAATCGCCTATTGCGTAAATGTTTTCATCCAGTGTGGTCTGCAGGTTGTCGCGCACCACAAGCTGATTGAGGTGGTTGGTTTCCAGCCCGCTCAAATTAGCGAGAAAATCGGGCGCTTTGATGCCAGCCGCCCACACCTTTAGCCCCGCAGGTATCAAGCTGCCCTCAGCAGTAACAATACCATCGGCGCGAACTTCAGCGACACGTGCGCCGGTGATCACTTCTATGCCCAGGCGTTCGAGCTGGGTATGCGTTGCGGCAGACAGGCGTGGCGCAACCCCGGACAGTATACGATTAGCGCTATCAATCACCTTGAGGCGGATGGCATCCGGCTGTACGTTGTCCAGGCCGTATACCTTAAGCATGCGGGATACGTGGTGAAGCTGGGCTGCCAGCTCTACACCGGTGGCACCTGCACCGACAATAGCAACATCGAGCGCAGCAGCCGATGAGGGCGTTTGCTGGGTATGCGCTTTCAGGTAGGCTTCGAGCAGTCGCTTCTGGAATACCTGTGCCTGCTCGGTAGAGTCGAGAAACAGGCAATGCTCGGTAACTCCCGGGATGTTGAAATGGTTACTGACACTCCCAATGGCAAGTACCAGAGTGTCATATCCGAATTGTCTTGGAGGGATAATCTGTTCCCCCCGGTCGCTGTAGGTGGGTCCGACGTGTAGTAGTCGTTGTTCGCGATCTAGTGCGACCATTTCACCCAGACGAAAGCAAAAATGACCATAGGTGGCCTGTGCCATATATTCAATTTCATTCTCGTGGGTATCGAATGTCCCGGCTGCAACCTCGTGCAGTAGCGGTTTCCAGATATGGGTGCGGCTTCGATCAACCAGTGTGATTTCGGCGCGTTTGCGTTTACCGAGTTTCTTTCCCAGCGCGGTTGCTAATGCAAGGCCACCTGCACCACCACCCACAATGACGATTCGGTGCAGGGGTTTCGATGTCTCATTCATGCGAATTTTCCAGAAAATGAAAACTGTTACTAATTATACAGGCCTGTCAGCTTTGTGAACTTAGATTATGACACTGGGTAATAGCAGAGCGAATCGCTGCAAACAGGCTGTCAGGTTTGGCCCTGCCAGTGGCTGCAAGATGCAAAGCGGTGCCGTGGTCCACAGAGGTGCGGATGATTGGCAGCCCCAGGGTAGTATTGATTGCATGGTTGAAGCCTGCATGTTTAAGTACCGGCAGGCCCTGGTCGTGATACATGGCCAGAACGATATCTGCATCTTGCAGCGAATCCTGAGTGAATACGGTATCCGCAGGATAGGGGCCTGAAAGGTTGATGCCTTGTGCCTGCAGCTTTTTTATTAAAGGGATAATAATTTCAATCTCTTCGCTACCCAGATAGCCATTTTCTCCCGCATGTGGGTTGAGCCCGCACACCTTGATATGGGGGCGGCTAAGGCCAAAGCGCGTGCGCAGGTCGTGGTGGATGATTTGAATAATGCTTTCCAGTTCAGCTGCATTAATGGCATCGGCTACGGCTCGTAACGGGAGATGGGTGGTCGCCAGTGCAACGCGTAAGGTGTCGGTCGCCAGCATCATTACGGGTTTGGGCGCTTTGCATAGCTCTGCCAGGTATTCGGTATGACCGCTGAACGGGATACCGGCAACATTGATAATGTCCTTCTGGATAGGTGCGGTCACCATTGCCTGGTAGTCATTGTTCAGGCAGCCAAGGCAGGCGTCATTCAGGGTGTCCAGCACGTAGGCTGCGTTTGCAGCATCCAGCTGACCCGCTATCGCAGCCTGTCGCAAGGGGATGTGTTTGATTTCCAGCGACTGGGCCGGGGCGGGCTTTTGCGCATCATAAGGCTGTAAGCTGATAGGCCGGTTTATGGATTCTGCACGCTCCCGAATCAGCTGCTCATCACCGATGATGACCAGGCGTGCGTCAAAATCGCAGCCTGCAATCGAGGCCATCAGTTCAGGTCCGATACCAGCAGGTTCTCCGCTGGTAATTGCAATGACGGGTTTAGCTGGCATCAACAAGTTTGACAAATGCCTGGTCTCTTAAACGTCGTTGCCAGAGTTCCAGGACTTCTTTCTTTTTCTGTTCCTGTAATTGAGCACGTATGCTACTGCGCTTGCTCTCTTCAGTTTCATCTACCGTGCGACGCCCCAGCACCTGCAGCAGGTGCCAGCCAAAAGGAGATTGAAACACGTCGCTGATCTCATTGATTGCGGTCTGGTCAATCACCTGCTGAAATTCTTTCACCATGACACCTTTTCCGAACCAGCCCAGATCGCCGCCTAGTCCACCTGAACCCGGATCATCTGAGTATTGCCTGGCCATTTCGCTAAAGTCAGCACCACTGAGAATGCGTTGACGGATATCTTCCAGTTTAGTTTTGGCCTGCTCGCTGCTGGTGACTTCATCGGTTTTGATCAGGATATGTCTGGCATGGGTCTGATCCACAAGAACCTGCTCACCATTGCGTTTCTCATCCAGTCTGATGATATGAAAGCCACTCGCACTGCGCAGTACTTCGCTGATGCTGCCCGCTTTCATCTTTGGCACGATGCTGGCGAACAGACTGGGTATCTCTGCCAGTTTACGCCACCCCAGATCGCCGCCCTGCAGGGCATTGCCGCCATCAGAAAATTCGCTGGCCTGCTGTGCAAACTCAGCACCCTGCTGGATATTCTTTTTGATGTTTTCAATAGTTTCGCGAGCCTTGCTGACCTGTTCGCTGCTGGCGGCGTCAGGCAATGCGATCAGGATATGGCTGAGTTTATATTCTTCGGCACTGTTGTTGTCACTATTGCGCGCCAGGAATTCATCTACCTCCTGCTCGGAGACATCGACATTCTGCAGTGCATACTGGTTTTTTATATGATTAATCGCGAGTTCATCGCGGATATCCTGGCGAAAACTTTTGTAATCAATACCCGAGTTGACGAGCGCACTACGAAACTGGGTAAGAGTCATTTGATTATGCCTGGCCATGTTCTGCAAAGTGGCGTTCAACTGTGTGTCAGTGATCACAACACCACGGCTGTTTGCCTGCTGCAGGAGGATCGATTTGGTAATCATCAATTCCAGAACCTGCCTGTTGAGCGAAACGTCAGGCGGAATCTGGCGCCCCTGTGCCTGCAAATCCTTGCGGATGCGCTCCACTTCTTTGGCGAGTTCGTAGTTGGTAATGACTTCGTCTTCGACGATCGCTATGGCGGTGTCAATAAATTGTGTTGCGGCAAAACTGGTCGCGCTTTGCATCAGTAGCACCAGCAACAGGATTTTGAAACTTAACTTCATAAGAATTCGAATAAATTAGTTTTGTGTTGAATAACCAAGGATACCATCTTCAAGGATTGTACCGATATCTTTTCCTGCACTGCTGAGGCCCTTGAAGGTGAATTGAAAATATACACCGCGGTCTGTTTTAGTCAGCGCCTCGTCTGCATATTCTTCGTACAGCAGGTCAAATTTCCAGCAGCAACTGTCGTAGGCAAGGCCGAATAAATTTTGCACAGGACGTTCCTTGCGAATTGAATACTGGCGTTTGAGATAGCTGGTCCAGCGACTGGACACTGGGTAGACCATAGAGAAGGTGGATTGTTCCAGGCTGTCTTTACGAAAATGGTATTCCAGGTTAAAGATTTGTTCGCCTGCTCGCCTGCGCAGGGCGATATCGGTTTGCTGAGATTCCTTCTGTTGCTGGTCATACGCTGATGCCAGTTGAATGCTCCATTCAGCTGTGGGCCGGTAACTGAGTTTGGACATCAGGCTGGATTTACTGCGCTCATCAATGCTGCTACCCAGACTGACTTCACGCTCACTAGCATAAAATGCCTGTGCGATACTGGCACTAAACCATTCATTGCCCTGCGCTTTATCCAAAAAGCGCGTGCTGAGTCCAAAACTGAGTTGCTGGCTGTCACCGACGCGATCAGCGCCATAAAAACGATTGTTCAAAAACAGGCTGTTATAGTTTTCACTGACCAGGGAGGTATCAAAGTCAGGGATATCCGACTGCTCTTCGTAGGGTACATATAACAGGTAAAGGCGCGGTTCCAGTGTCTGTATCCACTCCCCGTCAGCGCCAGCCGAGCGCTCAAAGAAAAGGCCGCTGTCCACACTTAGCATGGGAATGGAACGCTGGATTGCGTTAACATCATTGCGGTTGTTATCCAGGCGGTATTCGGTGTAATCGAGCTGCAGCGAGGGTTTAATAAAATAGTAATCGCCCTGCAAGGGGTAGCTGATTTCTGGTGCCAGGTGCAGGCGCTCGCCAGTAATACTGTCGTCACGATCAAAACGTACCCATTCATTTTTCCAGTCCAGATTTACACTAAAAGGTTCCGTAGTCGTTATCCTGTTTACGGTCAGTCTCGGTAACCGCCGGTAAGGTCTGGCTGCCAGACTCTGACTGAGGTCGATGGTCTGATATTCTTCAAACAATAGTCGGGCGTCCCAGTTGGCGATGTTTCCCGACAGGCTGACTGCGCTGCGCAAAAAATCGACATAGCTAACCGACTGAAGATGGTCAAAATCCTCCAGGAACTGTTCGTCGGATACTCTTTGATATTGAATAGAGCTATGGATGCCACTGGATGTATCCATTTCATGTAACCATTGACGATACCAGCGTTCAGTGTGCGTGGTATCGTCATCTAGCCAGGACAGCTGCAGCTGGCCCTGGTTCTGATCAAACAGATATCGGTTTTCGGTATTGATCTGTAGCGAGCGCTTGCTGTACCAGACCGGGGTGATGGTCATGTCATAGTTGGGTGCCAGGTTCCAGTAAACCGGCAGTGTTAGCGTATCGCCATCGTTGTCTGAGCTTGAAATGGTAGGAGACAGAATGCCGCTCATGCGCTGGTCACCTATCGGGAACATCATCCAGGGAAAATAGAAAACCGGGACTTTTCCTATCTTCAGCAGCGCATTTTGCGCAGTACCCTGATGTGTTTCCTTATTCAGTGACAGCTTACTGGCGCTCAGTGACCAGTGGTTATCGCCGGGATCACAGGTGGTGAAACTGACATCTTGAAACTGGCTGTGCAAATTGTCTGACTGTTCGATAGAAAGCGCCGACCCGCGCATGTGATTCTGGAATAGCTGGAACTCGCTTTGCTGAAACATCCCCTGTTGCTGGTCGTTGTTAAAGGATAGTTGTTCGGTATTCAGCTTTAACAGATCATCGGTGTATTCAATGTTACCGCTGGCTTGCAGGCGTTGCGGTTCGCGGTATAGCTTGAGGGTGTCGGCGTTGATGGATTGTGTATTGCGCCTAAATTCCACCTGTCCGTCAAATAACAGGTAATCCCTGTTCTGACTGTTCAGCTGATTAGCGGTAATCTCGCTGACATAGTTTGAGTTATCCAGCTGGGGATCCGGGGTAATGACTGGAAAACTACACAGGCTCCAGTCCTCGGCCAGTGCGGCTTTGAGCGGCAGTATCAGGCAGCCAAGGATGAATAGTGAGCGGTGTAAAACAGGCAAGAGAAGTCAGCAGGGGTTTGGGTTAAAAAAATAGATTTTGTCATAGTCTACCGGGCCTGTTAACACTAATTTGGTGATGCTGGCTAAAGACCATTTTTATCTCATAGCTACAAGAACCGAAGAGGTGTTAACAGACTGCTGCAGCATATCGTATACAGCTGAATCAGGGATGAATTAATTTGCACGGTTAAACATCTGACTGCTGATAAACAACAGGCTGGCTGCTACGACAATCGACGGCCCAGCGGGGGAATCCCAGAACCAGGACGCGCTAAGCCCCAGTGCTACCGAGATCAGCCCTATGAGCGCGGCGATCAGCGTCATCTGCTCAGGGGTCTGGCTAAAGCGTCTTGCAGCGGCAGCCGGTATGATGAGCATGGAGGTGATCAGCAGCACACCGACTATCTTCATTGAAATAGCGATCACCAGTGCGATCATCAGCATGAAGATCAGGCGTATCTGATTGACTGCCACGCCCTCAACCTGGGCCAGTTCTTCGTGTACGGTCAGCGAGAGCAAGGGTCGCCAGATCCTGATCAGTAAACCGAGAACAATGATCCCGCCGCCCCAGACCCAGAGTAAATCCAGTGTGCTGACTGCCAGAATATCGCCAAACAGGTATCCCATCAGGTCGACACGCAGTTCATCCTGCGTCGCTATGACGACCAGACCCAGCGACAGGGTGCTGTGTGACAGAATGCCAAGCAGGGTGTCGCTCGCCAGCAGGCGACGATTCTGTAACGCCAGCATGAGCAGCGCAATGATGACGGCAACGCAGATAATCGCGAGATTAAGATTGATATCAAACAGAAAGCCGAGTGCAACCCCCAGCAGTGCCGAGTGTGCCAGGGTGTCGCCAAAGTAGGCCATACGTCGCCATACGACAAAGCTGCCCAGTGGTGCGGTCACCATTGCTACGCCGCAACCGGCAAGAATCGCTCGTATTAGAAAATCATCCATGTGGTGTTTCCTCATCCAGTTCTACCACATTGCCATGGATATCGTGGGTATGGTCATGGTGATGGGTATACAGTGCCAGGTTTTCACTCACGGGCGTGCCAAATAACTCGAGATAAGCGGGGTGCTGGCTGACACTCTCAGGATGTCCGGCGCAGCACAGGTGATGATTAATACATAACACGCGGTCGGTGGTTGCCATGACCAGATGCAGGTCGTGCGAGATCATCAGAATGCTGCACTGATAACGCTTGCGTAACTGGGCAATCAGTGCGTACAGCTCTGCCTGGCCGGTGACATCAACGCCCTGAACCGGTTCGTCCAGTACCAGCAGCTGTGGTTTTCGAATCAATGCGCGGGCCAGCAGTACACGCTGGGTTTCACCACCTGATAGCTGGGTCATGGGATTGTGCAGCAGGTGCTGGATGCTCAGCTCCTGTACCAGTGCCTGATAGTGCTGCTTATCCTGCACGCTACTTAACTGTAAAAATCTCGCCACCGTGAGTGGCAGGGTTTCAGGGAGCTGCAGGCGCTGCGGCATATATCCAATGTTGAGTCCACGGCGACGCAGAACCTGTCCTGCGCTGGGTTTTATCAGGCCCAGCATGACTCGTACCAGAGTGGTTTTGCCTGCACCATTGGGGCCGATCAGGGTGACAATTTCATTCTCTGCAATCTCCAGGTCGATAGCTTCCAGAATATTGCGCTGGTGATAACTGACCTCTATTCCGCTGGCCTTGATGAGCCAGGGTTGATCACTCATTGCTGCAGACCTGTGGTGGTAATGGAAGACAAAAAAGCGTGCAAGTCATGGTTTTATAGAGTTAAAAATAAGCGACATGTTACATCAAATAGCAGCTCAGCTGCTTATTCAATTGCTGAAGAAAGACAGTCGGAAATGGAGTCACTGATATTTTGCATTAAGTCAAACCAGGCGTCGGATCCGGCGCTCAGGGTAGCGCCAAGGGGGTCCAGCGAGCCAGTTTTTATCCGGTTATCCTGTTGCAGGCTATTGACCAGATTGGAGTTGAACTGGGTTTCATTAAAGATGCAGCTTACCTTCAGTGCTTTAATGCGTTGTTTGATTTCGCTGATATGTCTGGCGCCTGGCAGCCGGTCAGGACTGAGTGCGACTGCAGCGACTGCGTTGAGGTGATAATGATGCTCAAAATGCTGGTAGGCGTCATGGAAAACGACAAAGCGGTAAGGCTGCAGGGGTTTGAGTTGTTGAGCAATCTGTTCATCCAGCTGATGGATTCGAGCCAGCGTGCTGCTGGCATTCGCGTTATAGCTGTGCGCATTCTGTGGGTCAAACTGGCTGAGTGTTTCAGCAATATATTGTACCAGCCTGGCAGCATTCACCGGGGTTAACCAGATATGAGGGTCAAGCGCCGAGTCATGCTCATGTTCGTCGTTGTGCGCCAGTTTATGCTCCCAGCGCTGGTCCGATCTTGTCGCTAGCTGTACTAGCCCCGGTGCTTGTGACAGCGCCACTACCTGATGTTTTTCTGCAGCGTTATGCAGGGTTTTCTGCAACGAGGTTTCCAGTGATTCACCTACCCAGAAAATGATATCGGCATTTTCCAGCTGGTGCATTTGCGACGGTTTCAGGGTGAAGGTATGGGGTGAGTGATTGCCCTGTATCATTAGCACGGGTTCGGCGACCCCCTGCATCACGTTAGCTACCAGCGAGTGTATGGGCTTAATAGTTACTACAACTCTGGGTGCCGCCTGCGCAGGTGAAACAGCGAATAAGAAAGTGCTTAATAATAAAAGTATTAAAGGTGGTCGAGGCATGTGTTAATCCCTGCTAAAAACAGGCGCAAGATTAACCCATTTCCAGTAATGCTCCAATGCATAAGCGGTGATGCGCTGAGATATTCTAAAATGGGTTAATTGCACTACAGGTCAGCGGCTCCTGTAATAGTGGTACTGGGTGAAATAGGAAACACTGCTCGTGTTGAAATGGGTGGAAATCCGCCCATTTGCATTTTTTCTGATGTCGCTATTTATAGTTAAAAATCCTTTAAATTTCAAAGCATTGCTCAATTTGATCGGCTGTTTAGAGAAATTGGCACGTACTGTGCTGTATTTGATTGTTCGATCAAGGGGGCGATGCCCCCATTACTATAAACAAACCCCGGAGGTTATCACATGCGTAAAGCAATCATAGGTCTTGCTGTATCTTCTGTTCTGGCTGTTTCAAGTACTGCCGCACTGGCAAACTGCGACCCAGGTGAGATAGTTATCAAATTCAGTCACGTGACCAATACCGATAAACACCCTAAAGGTATCGCCGCGTCATTACTGGAAAAACGTGTAAATGAGGAAATGAATGGCAAAGCCTGTATGGAGGTCTTCCCCAATTCAACACTGTATGATGATGACAAGGTACTGGAAGCCATGCTCAATGGCGATGTTCAGATGGCAGCACCTTCATTGTCAAAATTCGAAAAATTCACCAAAAAGTTCCGCATCTTTGATCTGCCTTTTGTATTTAAAAACGTAGATGCGGTAGATCGTTTTCAAAATTCGGAAGATGGCGAAAAACTGAAGAACTCCATGAAACGACGTGGTCTGAAAGGTCTGGCGTTCTGGCACAACGGCATGAAACAGATGTCTGCCAATAAGCCGCTGATTCTGCCCGAAGATGCAAAAGGTCTCAAATTCCGAGTTCAGGCTTCAGATGTACTCGTTGCTCAGTTTGAGCAGCTGGGCGCCTCACCTCAGAAAATGTCTTTCAAAGAGGTGTACGGCGGATTACAGACCAAGGTTGTCGATGGTCAGGAAAATACCTGGTCTAACATCTATGGTAAAAAGTTCTTTGAAGTACAGGACGGTACCACAGAAACCAATCATGGCATTCTGGACTACCTGGTAGTGACTTCCAGCAAATGGTGGGATGGGCTGCCTGGTGATGTGCGCAGTCAATTGAGCACTATCCTGAAAGAAGTGTCTGAAGCGCGTAACGCTGAGTCAACCCGTGTGAATAATCAGAACAAGGAAAATATCATCAAGGCAGGCGGAGTCGTACGCAGCTTAACTGATGATCAACGCCAGGCCTGGGTTGAAGCAATGAAACCAGTATGGAAGAAGTTTGAAAAGGATATTGGTGCGGACTTGATGGATGCTGCGTTAAAGTCCAATATGTAAGTATCGTCTGGTCAATCTTTAACAGTTGTCCATATAAACAGCGGTCAGTAGCTGGCCGCTGTTTACTTAATAATTATAAAGAAACCTTAATTGCCTGCCGAATTTAGTTCTGATTTGGTCGGGTAATGGTAGTTTGGTCTGACACTTAACGGGAGCAATCTATGAGCCACCATCCGACAAGCAAGATCGGTCAGATTGTCGATAATATCGAAGAAACCAGTATCGCAATCTGTCTTGGGTTAATGACCCTGATAACCTTTGCAAACGTAATCGCCCGCTACGTTTTTAACAATAATATTCTGTGGGCATTAGAGATGACCGTTTATCTGTTTGCCTGGTTGGTATTGATGGGCGCATCTTACGGCGTTAAAAAGCATGTTCACATCGGTGTTGATGTAGTTATCAATATGGTATCGCCGATGCAACGCAAGATTCTGGCGATCATTTCTGTGTCTGCCTGCCTGGTCTTTTCAATTATGTTATTAGTTGGTTCCTGGAACTACTGGTATCCCTTTGCAACCGAAAGAGCGTGGTTGGAGACTCAGGATATTCCTATGCCCGATTTTTTGCGTTTTATCGAAGGCCCATTGAATGAGGGTGAGGCATACGAAAAAATTCCAAGGTTTATTCCTTACCTGGCTTTACCGTTGGGTATCGCATTGCTCACCTTGCGATTTTTTCAACTGGGCTGGAAGGTGCTGACGGGCGAACTGGATAAAATTATCGCCAGTCATGAGGTAGAAGAGGAGCTGGAAGAGGCTCTCATCCAGGAGAAAGAGTACCAGGTTGCACATGAGGAGAATAAATAATGGATATTCTATTTTTATTCCTGATGGTCATAGGTTTCATGCTGATCGGTGTACCGATCGCTATTTCACTGGGATTGTCGAGTATTATCTTCCTGATGATCCATTCAGACGCGTCCTATGCTTCGGTCGCGCAAACCTTATTCTCAGCTTTTCAGGGGCATTACACGCTGCTGGCGATCCCGTTTTTCATTCTGGCATCCGTGTTCATGTCGACTGGTGGCGTTGCGCACCGGATCATACGTTTTGCCATTGCAATGGTGGGTTCGTTTCGTGGTGGCCTGGCGATGGCGTCAGTTTTCGCCTGTATGATGTTTGCCGCATTATCAGGCTCTTCTCCCGCAACAGTGGTCGCGATAGGAAGTATCGTTATTGCGGGTATGTTGCAGGTAGGCTATACGCGCGAATTCGCTGCCGGAGTTATCTGTAATGCGGGTACGCTGGGTATTTTAATACCGCCATCTATCGTAATGGTGGTGTATGCCGCGGCGACCGATGTCTCTGTGGGCCGTATGTTCCTGGGAGGCGTGGTGCCTGGCCTGCTGGCTGGTGGTATGCTCATGCTCGCCATCTACGTTGTCGCCAGATACAAAAACCTGCCTGCGCAACCCTGGGCTGGCTGGGGCGAAATTTTTGAAGCGGGACGTGATGCTGTGTGGGGTTTGATGCTGATCGTGATCATCCTGGGCGGAATTTATGGTGGTATCTTTACCCCCACTGAAGCCGCTGCGGTAGCCGCGATTTACGCTTTTTTAATCGCCAATTTTATCTACCGCGATATGGGACCATTCAAGCACAAAGGCGCAGGCGGTATTATGCTGTTATGGCGAGGGCTATCGGTATTTTGGCATGCTGATACCAAGAAAAGCCTGTTTGAAGCCGGTAAGCTGACGATTATGTTGCTGTTTATCATTGCCAACGCACTGATACTCAAGCATGTTCTGACCGAAGAACGTATTCCTCAGGCCATCACAGAAGCTATGTTATCGGCTGGGTTTGGCCCCATCATGTTCCTGATTGTTGTAAATCTGCTGCTGCTTATTGGTGGGCAGTTTATGGAGCCATCAGGCTTATTGATCATCGTGGCGCCGCTGGTATTCCCGATTGCAATACAGTTGGGTATCGATCCGATTCACCTGGGTATCATGATGGTGGTGAATATGGAGATAGGGATGATCACGCCGCCGGTAGGGTTAAACCTGTTTGTGACGGCAGGGGTAGCGGGTATGTCGATGATGAATATCGTCAAGGCTGCAGCACCCTGGTTAGGTGTGATGTTCCTGTTCCTGATCATTGTCACTTACGTGCCCTGGATTTCCACCTGGTTACCGACCCTGATGATGGGGCCGGAGATTATCACCAAGTAAAACCAGTAACGCACTTCAAAAGCCCCGCAAGTCGGGGCTTTTTTATTGCTTCACGGGTTTTTTTGCGAGTTTTCTTTGTAGCGTTCTACGGTGCATACCCATGGCACGCGCAGCAGCAGAGATGTTGCCGTCATTGTCGTTGAGGACCTTTTGCAGGTGTTCCCATTCCATGCGTTTGACAGACATGGGTTGTGGTGAGATATCAACTTCGGTACGGCCTTCTTCATGGTAAAAGGCCTGGATGATGTCATCCACCTCGGCTGGTTTGGTGAGGTAATGAATGGCACCCAGTTTAATTGATTCGACGGCGGTGCTAATGCTGGCATAACCTGTTAAAACGACGATACGGATCCCCGGTTCGCTTTCTGCCAGCTCCTTGATGACGTTTAATCCGGAGTCGTTACCTATGCGTAAATCAACCACCGCAAATTCGGGTGGATGTTGATGCGCACAGCGTAGAGCTTCATCCAGGCTGTGGGCAACCTGCACGTTATAATGTCGTTTGCTAAGCGCGCGTGACAATACGTGACATAAAACTTCGTCGTCATCAACCAGTAGCAGGTTGGGTTGATCAGGGTTGTTTTCCATTATTTCGCCTCAGAAAGAATTAACGGCATGTTGATCCTGGTACAGGTACCGGATTCGGGTAAACGTTCAAATTGAACACTGCCACCACTCCTGCGCAATGTGCTGATCGCGAGGAATAACCCGATTCCCATGCCGTGTGGTTTATCAGAAAAACTGGTCTCGCCAGCCATCTGGATCTGTTCATCGCTCATGCCCGGTCCATTATCGATGATTTCAATGACCAGGTTTTCCTGCTCACTGATGATGTTGATCAGAATCGGCTCCTGTGAAACTTCAGCCGCATTATTCAGCAGGTTAATCACCGACTGGCTAATGGTCTTGTCATATAAAATTTGCGCTTCATCGGTTAAGCGATCTTTATTCAATTCAAAACTCAGACCTTCACGCAGATTCTGCCAGTGTTGTATGGTCTGGTCGATGAAGTCATCCGCCGGTATCAGGTAGCCTTCATCTGCACGTACTTCTCCTGCTGACTCGGATAAAACCGACAGGATGTCCTTACAGCGTACAATCTGGTTGCGAAGAATTTGCTGATTTTCAAATAGCTCCTGGTTGCTTTCGGGCGCGTAGCCATCAGTAAGCTCGCCAGCTACGATTGCCAGCGTTGCCAGTGGGGTACTGAGTTCATGCGCGGTACCAGCAGCCAGCGTACCCAGTGTAACCATCTGCTGGTCTCGCAATTCACGCTGGCGAGCCTCGTTAATAGCTTTGTCTCTGGCGTTTAATTCCTGTGCCAGGTAGGTGATGAACCAGGTGACCAGCAGTGCGCTGACCAGAAAACCAAACCACATGCCCAGTACATGCTGAGAAAACTGGTTGCTACCGGGTTGCATGTGCTGATGATCATGCATCTGGTAGGACAGTGGAACATAGTATTCCAGTAGCAGGCTATATAGTACGACGGTTATCAGGGTCAGCGTCCAGGTGTATTTTCCGGGGATGACGGTGGCTGCAATTGCCAGAGGGATCAGGTAAAAGAAGGTTAATGGATTGGTTGCACCCCCGGCAAAATACAGGATAAATGAAAAGGAGATAATCTCGATCAGCAACTGAACAAATATCATGCGCTGGCTGATGGCATGGTCCTGATCAATGATGAAACGGGTGACCAGGTTAGTGATAGCCATAATCAGCAGAATGATGCTGAGCGGAATAACGGGCAGGTTAATTTTCAACCCGTAATACGCCAGTACCACCATCAGTGAAATGAAAACGATAGTGACATTGCGCAGCAAATATAACTGACGCAGTATACGTGCTGAACTCTGTACGCCGTTGTTCGACATGTAACAAACTCTGAATTTAGACAGTCTGTAGTTTAGTCGCTACGGCACGCTAAATCATCCTGCCTGGCGCCTTAAGAACTGCTAATACGATTTATATTGAGCAACTGCGACAATTTGTCACTGTTGCTATTTACAGGTTTTTACTATGCTTCAGACTCAAGGAGTTGGTTGCACTTATGGATCGGCAAGGATGCCGATCATATGAACATATACCTCCTTTGTTAAGCTGGAACTGAATATTCCAGTCTGGAAAAAGATTTCACCCTTTGCTCCAGGCCGTGCATGATCCCCCCCTTATTTATCATGCATGGCTCTGGAGCATTTTAATGTGTGGGCACAAATCTTCGCTTAATACCCAGCATTAACCCGAGCAGTAAAATACTGAAAGCAGAAAACCCACCTGATACACCGTAACTATAGCTGTCAACATAGACAACACTATAGGAAGGCTGATCCCGTTCCAGATCCTCAAGCGTGATCAGATAACCTGCTTTGTCCAGTTGAACGATTTTCTGACTCACAATGCCACTATGGTACAGGCTATGTAACTCGATCAAGACCTCATAGTCACCGCTGGCGAACCCCTGCTCAAGTTCATTAAAAATCTCGTAACTGTCATTTGCTGAGTTACTGTAGATCTCAAACAAATCCGTTGTGCTGAGCAAAAACCAGGGGCCACCCTGATAGCTGAGGTAAATCTTGGCATATACCGCTTCAGTGGTTTGTGTATTCACGTCGGCGTCAAAGCTCACCCTGATATTGTGATAGTAACCATCCTGATCAAGGTCTCCGCTCAAATCAACCCAGGCATCAAACAGATCAAACTGAACCGGATCTGAGTAGGTATTCGCCAGCCTGTTACTTTGAATCGATGTTGCAGTAGCGGCTTCCTGCGCGGCCGATTTTAGCAGGGTGATTGAACGGCTGAGCTCGATCTGCTGCGTCAGGTCCAGAGTATCATCTGCGATCAATTTACCCGCACTGCGCAGCGTAATCGTTTCAGTATTTTCTGCAAAAGCCAGCGACGGCAACAGGCAAATGAACAACAGGGTTAGAGTTTTCATCACGGACAACCTCCGTCAGTTTTAATCAAAATGCTTTCTTATAATTTTATTGTCCGAATAACGCTCATAGCTGCGTACGACAGGCCCCTGGTAATGGTTTCTGCCATGACCATATCTGCGTGTTGGATACTGACGAAATTGCTTTACCTTATGAGGATGATGATGCCTGTAGTTATGCTCATAGACGTAGTCATGCTCGTGAACATGTTGTGCACTTAGCAGGGGTAGTAGATGTAGCAGGACATCAACCTGGGTTTGACCATTATCATGGGCCATAGAGGTGGCAGGCAGGGTGCCGGCCATTGCGGCGATAAATACCAGCGTCGAAATTTTTACAGTTTTCAGTGTTTTAATTTTCATGTCGAACTCCCGTTCTGTTTAGGTACGGGAGTAGTTTAGCGATGCATGATGAATGTAAACTGAACTGAAAAAAGCTGTTTCGGCGAGATTTTAAAACTTATTTCACCAGACTGAGAACAGGGTCAATGTGAGAAATTGAAGGCTTTTTAGCTGGCTGCTACAGTTGAATAACAGAAAAACGCACGAAATACCTGATTAATACAGAGCTTTTGAGGTTGATGTCTATGGGAGAGGGTGAAAAAACAGTTCAGCAGGGCGATGAGGTTGTGGAGCACATCGTGCGTCGGCAGGTTGCCAGAAAGGCTATGCACGATATCCATCATCAGGTGGAAGATATCGGACAGCAGATTGATTCTGAAAAAAGGAATGCGCGTTATCTATTGCCGATACTCTTTGTTCTTTTTGCCCTGGCGCTTTTTTTCCTGCTTGATGTGCCGCAGCTATCTCGCCTGTTTTCCGGCTGGTTCTAGCGCTCTGCAGAATGCCCTCATCTTTGTTTACTGATCCCCCCCGTTTGACTGAAGTAGCAAGGAATTCCGCAGTAAGAACATTAGATTCTGACTGGTTTTGACGGCATGGCCACCCATGCTGGGTTGGTGCGCTTGGGAGTGCTAGCAGAGATTAATGATTTCCGCCTGGTTATTCGAAGGGTATTATTGGTGGTTTGAAGAGAGTTTACCGGTTTAACCTTTCATTATGCCCCTCGAAGTACTCACGTTATTTTTTACTACCGCTGTTCTGCTCGCCCTGACACCAGGGCCGGATAACATTTTTGTGCTCAGTCAGTCGCTGGCTTATGGACAGAAATCAGGGGTGATGGTGACGCTAGGTCTCTGTAGCGGCTTACTCGGGCATACCGCTATGGTGGCGCTTGGAGTGGCGGCGCTGCTGGCTGCGTCTCCGGCACTTTTCCGGTTGATACAATGGCTGGGTGTGGCTTATCTTCTGTATCTTGCCTGGCAGAGCTGGTTCGCTGTGGTTAGTGATGCGAATGCGGCGCGCCAACCGAAACTGACGCCTGTCAGATTATATCTAAGGGGGGTGGTGATGAATTTAACCAACCCTAAAGTCGGGCTGTTTTTTATTGCCTTCCTGCCTCAATTTGTTAATGAATCATATGGCCCGGTAACTAGTCAAATCATATTGCTGGGCTTTTTGTTTATTGTCTCAACCTTGCTGGTGTTCGGCGGAATCGCGTTGTTGGCTGGGTTTTACAGCGAGAAATTAACGCACTCAGTTTCGCGCAGGGTGTTGATGAATCGACTGGTAAGTGTGGTATTTATTTTACTGGCATTAAATCTACTGCTGATGCATCGTTGAACTCATGTGTCGGACTACGCTGACTATTCTTCTGATCTGCGCAATTCTTTAGGGAGCTGAAAGGTGACGTCTTCGGTAAAGCCCAGTGATTTAACATTAAATTTATCCAGGCCACACAGGTAATCAATAACGCCCTGCACCAGTAATTCAGGTGCTGATGCGCCCGCGGAAACCCCGATACATTTTTTATCTTTTAACCATTGCGGATTGATGTCGTCTGCGCCGTCAATTAGATATCCATCAATGTTGTGGTTCTGTGCGATTTCGCGCAGGCGGTTTGAATTGGAGCTATTACGCGAGCCGACGACCAGAATCAGGTCGCAGTTTTCGGTGAGTTTCTTTACTGCATCCTGACGATTCTGCGTGGCGTAGCAGATGTCATCTTTTTTCGGGCCCTGGATTGCCGGGAAAGTCTCGTGCAGCGCATCGATTACCTTTGCCGTGTCATCCATGGAGAGGGTGGTCTGGGTGACGAAACGCAAATGTTGCGGGTTTTTAACGCTTAGTTTGTAAACATCTTCAACCGACTCGACCAGGTATATGTTTCCGTCCAGGGTATTGTCATATTGTCCCATGGTGCCCTCTACTTCAGGGTGGCCTTTATGACCGATCAGAATGGTTTCAATCCCTTGCTGGCTGTAGCGGGCAACTTCCAGGTGAACCTTGGTGACCAGCGGGCAGGTGGCATCAAACACTTTCAGTCCGCGCTGCCTGGCCTGTTGCTGTACTGTACGCGATACGCCATGCGCGCTGAAGATCACGTACTGGTCGTCTGGGATCTGATCCAGTTCGTCGACGAATATGGCTCCTTTATTCTTCAGGTCATCGACGACGTAGCGGTTATGTACCACTTCATGGCGCACATAGATGGGGGCGCCGAATAATTCCAGCGCGCGCTCCACAATATCTATAGCGCGATCCACGCCGGCACAAAATCCACGAGGGTTGGCAAGCAGGATTTGCATTAGTTGACCGTTTCTACGGCAGGGTTCTGGATCTCGAGGATTTTTACCCGGTAGCGAGTGACATGACCTGCGAGCGGATGATTGAAATCAACTTTAACCTGTTCATCATCAAACTCAAGAATGGTGCCTGGTAATGTTTCTCCGCTGGGTGTGCTGAATTCAATAATCAGGCCCGCTTCGAGTTCAAAATCTTCGGCGAATTCATTACGTTTGAGTGTCTGTATCATGGCTTGGTCCGGGTAGCCAAATGCCAGATCGGGACCGATGTCCAGCGTCTGTTCCGCGCCTTCGGCTAAATCCATCAGCGACAGCTCGAGCCCTTCAGCTAATTCACCACTGCCTAGTCTGACGGTCATAGGCTCCTGGTCGAATGTGTCTTCCAGCAGACTACCGTCGGTAAAACCGAGCTGGTAGTGCAGGGTGACTATGCTGTCAGGCGTGATTTTTTTCATCGCTATTATCCTGATGAGGACTGAGAATGCCGGTAGTGATTAGCACGACCGCGCCTACCGAAATAGCAGAGTCGGCGATATTGAATGCCGGCCAGGGATAGCTGCCCAACCAGACCTGAATGAAATCGATCACATAGCCATAGAGCATTCGGTCAATCAGGTTTCCAATCGCACCCCCGAGTATCATGCAGAGAGCTATGGCCGTGAGTTTTTCGCTAGCTGTGAGCTTTTTAATCCAGAATACCAGCACGATGCTGATGACGATGGCGAGCACGGTAAAGAACCAGCGTTGCCAGCCACCAGCGTCAGATAGAAAACTAAATGCAGCGCCCGGGTTATAGGATAGAAACCACTCAAAATAAGGTAGCACAGTGACAGCCTGATGATATTCGAGCTGGGTATTGGCTAGCCATTTAGTGAGCTGGTCTGCAATAACGACCAGCACACTAATCCACAGATACCTAAGCATATTGACGTGTTTCGCCGTCGCCGTCGACATTATCAGCACAGCGACCACACAATTCCGGGTGCTTTTCTATACTGCCTACATCAGGCCGGTGATGCCAGCAGCGTACGCATTTGGCATGTTCACTGGGGCTGGCCAGAATAGCGAATTCATGGCTATCTCCCTGCAGTGAAATCAGCGTGATGTTATCTGGAGCTTCTTCCAGTTTTGCCAGCGTCGCTTCTGATGTAATCAGAATAAATCGTAACTCTTCACTCAGCATCTCCAGAGAACGCAACAGGCCTTCATCGCAGTAGATAGTAACTTCCGCATCTAGTGATGAGCCGATCTTTCCTTCCTGACGCAGTTTTTCCAGTACGGCGGTGTTCTGTTCGCGAATAGCCAGCAACTGGGTCCACACATCATCGCTTAGTTCAGGGTCATGGTAGTCAAACAGCCCGTCATACCAGGTTGCAGTAAAAACACCCAGTTCCGCGTGTTCTCCGGGCAGGTTTTCCCACACTTCGTCAGCGGTAAAACTCAGAATCGGTGCAATCCAGCGCGTCATGGCTTCAGCCACATGATACATCGCGGTCTGGCAGGAGCGGCGCGCTAATGAGTCACTCTGGGTGGTGTACTGCCTGTCCTTGATGATATCCAGATAGAAGCCACCGAGAGTTTCCGAGCAGAAGATGATGATCTTTTGCATCGCCACATGAAACTGGTAGGAGTCAAATAATCGTTTTATCTCATTTTGTAATTGCCTGGTCTGGGCCACTACCCAGTGATCGAGAGAAAGTAGTTTGTCTTTTTCGACCATATGCTGTGCCGGTTCAAAGCCATTCATATTAGCCAGCAGGAAGCGTAAGGTGTTTCGGATACGACGGTATGCATCAGCGTTACGCTTGAGGATTTCATCAGACAGGCTCATCTCACCAGAGTAGTCGGTGGTGGCTACCCACAGTCGCAGGATATCTGCACCCATGGTCTTTATGATTTTCTGCGGTGGAATGGTATTACCGATAGACTTCGACATCTTGATACCATTTGCATCGATGGTGAAGCCATGGGTCAGCACCTGGCGATAAGGGGCCACACCATTCATCGCGCAGGATGCGAGCATGGAGCTATGGAACCAGCCTCGGTGCTGGTCTGAGCCTTCCAGATACATGTCGGCGGGAAAACTGAGGCGCTCATCGTGCTGTAACACGCTGAAATGTGTGGTACCGGAATCGAACCAGACATCAAGCGTATCGGTACTTTTGCGGTAAAGTTCAGCCTCATCACCAAGTAACTCAGCAGCGTCGAGATCAAACCAGGCGGCGATACCTTTTACATCCATACGTTTGGCAACCTCTTCAATCAGACGCTGGGTATCAGGATGTAGCTGGTGTGTCTGTTTATGCACGAACAAGGGAATCGGTACGCCCCAGAAGCGCTGACGCGAGATACACCAGTCTGGTCGGTTGGCGATCATGCTGGTGATGCGAGCTTCACCCCATTCAGGAATCCACTGGACTTTTTTGATTTCATCTAATGCTGTCTGACGCAGGCCCTGTTTGTCCATACTGATGAACCATTGCGGGGTAGCGCGGAAGATGATAGGGGTTTTGTGGCGCCAGCAATGTGGGTAGCTGTGCAATAGTTTCTCCGAATGCAGCAGTGCATTGTGTTCCTGTAATACGGTAAGTACATGATCATTGGCGTTGAATACATGTTCGCCAGCAAATAACTCGGTATTAGGCAGGAAGCAGCCATCGTCACCTACCGGGTTATAGGGTTCCAGTCCATATTTCTGTCCAACGATAAAGTCATCCTGCCCGTGGCCAGGTGCGGTGTGCACTGCGCCGGTACCTGCTTCCAGGGTGACATGATCAGCAATAATCAGCAATGATTCGCGGTCATAAAATGGGTGTTTCAGTTTCTGGTTTTCCAGCGCACTGCCGGTGCCATAAGCGATGACCTTATAGTCTTCGATCTGGTAGCGAGCCATACAGTCCTTAAGCAGGTCTTCTGCTACTACCAGTCTTTGTTTACCCTGTTCGGTGGTGACCTCGACAATCACATATTCAAAATTAGGATGTAAGGAAACGGCCAGGTTAGCAGGCAGGGTCCAGGGTGTAGTGGTCCAGATTACAACAGACAGTGGGCCTTCTCCGTGGTGCTCTGGCACATTATGAAAACACTCGATAAAAGCTTCTTCGTCGCTAACAGGGAATTTGACATCGATGGCACAGGAGGTCTTGTCCTTATAATCCACCTCGGCTTCTGCCAGCGCAGAACCGCAGTCGGTACACCAGTGCACAGGTTTTTCACCTTTGTGTAAATGGCCGTTGGCGATAATTTTACCGAGTGAACGCACGATATTGGCTTCGGTATCGTAGTTCATGGTCAAATAGGGTTTGTCCCAGTCACCCAGCACTCCCAGGCGGATAAAGCCCTGCTTCTGGTCGTCTATCTGCCGGTTGGCAAAGTCACGACAGGCCTGGCGGAATTCATCTGCATCAACAGCAATACCCGCTTTGCCGATGTCTTTTTCTACCGCATGCTCAATCGGCAGGCCGTGGCAGTCCCAGCCGGGAACGTAAGGTGCGTCCTTGCCATTGAGAGTCTGGGACTTGACGATCATATCCTTGAGGATTTTATTCAGCGCATGACCCAAATGGATTTCACCGTTTGCATAGGGAGGGCCATCATGCAAAATGAAGGTGGGCTGACCTTTACGCGCTTCCCTAATTCGTTGATACAGGCCCTTTTCCTGCCAGTTCTTGAGTCTTGCAGGTTCATTGTTGGCGAGGTTTCCACGCATGGGGAAGCCGGTATCGGGCAGATTCAGGGTTGATTTATAATCAGTCACTTTGTTTCCAGTATCTCGTTGTCTTCAAAATAGTTTAGGGCATCATTGATATCCTGATTGATTTGCACTGTCAGGGCATTCAATGAATCAAATTTCTGTTCGTCACGCAGCTTGTGCAGTATCTCTATATCTACACAACGACCGTAAATCTGTTCGGAAAAATTCAGGATGTAGACCTCCAGAATGGTACCAACTCCATTTACGGTAGGACGCGTACCGATGCTGGCAACGCCACGCAGGATGCGATTATCCAATCCTTTGACCAAGACCGCAAATATTCCATGCACTGCGATGGGTCGATTGCCGACTTTTATATTAATGGTCGGGAATCCCAGCTGCTGGCCGAGTTTTTTTCCATGTGCAACTTTACCGCTCAGGGTATAGGGCCGTCCCAGTAACTGGCGTGCGCAGACCATGTCATCTTTTGCCAGGCACTGTCTAATGCGCGTACTGCTGACACGCTCGTCATCCATCAGCAGTGTATGTGTGTTTTCTACTTCAAAGTGATATTGCTGACCGCATTGGCGTAAATAATTGAAGTCGCCGGTACGCCCCTTACCGAAGCGGAAGTCGTCCCCAATCACGAGGTGTCTGATATTCATGCGCTTAACCAGGATATCAGTGACAAAATCCTCTGCGCTGAGGTCAGCCAGTCGATGGTTGAAATGCAGGCAGATCATATAATCTATGCCCATCTCAGACAGGTGGATAATCTTGTCGCGAAACCGGGCCAGACGTCTGGGTGCATGTTGTGGGGCAAAGAACTCGACTGGTTGTGGTTCAAATACGATCACCGCAGTCGGCAGATTTTTAATTTCAGCGACTGATTTCAACTGGTTGATGACATGTTGATGCCCCAGGTGCAGACCATCGAAATTACCTATAGTCGCTACACAGTCGGGTAGCGGATCGCTCAGGTTATGTAATCCTCGAATTAATTTCATACGCTGGAAGGTTAATGGTTTTGATCAGGACCTAGATGGGCACGGCGAACGCCCATTATCCAGAGTAGCAGGGCGTAGCACAAGATCGCTGGGACAATCTGTTGGCTTAATTCAAGTAGCCTTTGCATCCAGCTCAAGCTGGCCCATTGAGCACTATCTATGGACAGATAAAAAAGTAGCGCAGCCATGGCTGCTGTTGCCAGTACAATCTTTAACAGCATGCGCATAAAAGTGCCCGTGAGCGTCAGGTACTGCTGCTGCCTGAGGCGCAGCGCCAGCAGACCGGCGTTACAGTAGGCCGAGCCGGTGGTGGCCAGCGCTAGCCCGACATGGGCGGGAATCGATGTGTAATTCATTAGCAGTAATACAAACAAAACATTCAGTAGCATATTCGCGAGCATGGCAAATATGCCAATGCGTACGGGTGTTTTGCTATCCTGGCGGGAGTAAAAAGCGTTTGCCAGAATCTTGATCAGGATAAACGCGGGCAGGCCCAGGCTGTATGCCATCAGGCTCATGCTGGACATCAGGGTGTCGTGTTCATCAAACGCGCCATACTGAAACAGGGTTGAGAGTATCGGTTGTGCCAGCAACATCAGGCCGACGCTGGCGGGTATTGATATCAGTAAAGAAAGCTGCGCTGCCCAGT
Source organism: Gammaproteobacteria bacterium (assembly GCA_050288105.1). Classification (GTDB taxonomy): domain Bacteria; phylum Pseudomonadota; class Gammaproteobacteria; genus JACNJF01. The sequence goes on along the minus strand of JBNKDE010000004.1, from coordinate 110,119 downwards.
TGAGGATGCTATTGAAATGATCCTTGCCCTGTTTAAAGTGTGATTCGGATAGATTCGGCAACACCACCGTTGCCAGAGCGATACCAAACACACCCAGCGGAAATTCCAGTAGCCGATCCGAATAGTACAGCCAGGCCACCGATCCGGTCACCAGAAAGGATGCGATGAAGGTGTCGAATAACAGGTTAATCTGGGCTACTGATGAGCCAAACAGGGCAGGTATCATCAATTTGATGACTTTTTGTACTCCGGGTTGACGCCAGGCCCAGGTTGGTCTGGGCAACAGTTCCAGCCTGTACAAAAAGGGGAGTTGAAAACCCAGCTGTACAATACCTGCGAGCAAAACCCCCCAGCCCAGTGCATGAACCGGGATATCCAGCAGTGGCGATAGCCATAGCGTACAGCCAATCAGGCTCAGGTTGAGCAGTACTGGGGTGAATGCCGGTGCCGCAAAATGTTTCCAGGTATTCAGGATGCCACCCGCCATGGCGGTCATCGAAATCAGGAAAATATAGGGGAAGGTCATGCGCAATAGATCTGAGGTGAGCTGGAATTTTTCTGGTTGTTGGGTAAAACCAGCGGCAACCACGTATACCAGAGCGGGTGATGCCACCACACCAATAGCGACGATGCTGAGCAGGATCAGGCCTAAAGTGCCACTGATCTGGTTTATCAGCAGGCGGCAGTCATCCAGGCTGCGTGTGTTCCGATATTCGGTCAGTACCGGGACAAACGCCAGTGAAAAAGCCCCTTCGGCAAACAGGCGGCGCATAAAGTTGGGGATTTTAAAGGCGACAAAAAATGCATCAGCCTCAATGCCAGCGGAATAAAAGCGCGCAATAATGATATCCCTGGCCAGTCCGAGTACCCTGGATAACAGGGTCATGGAGCCCACAGAAAAGGTAGATTTAATGAGTCCGCTCAATTGTGTATCCGCTATGCCGCCAGGTATTTGGTAAAAACGCGGCATTTTATCACCGAATTTAAGCGCATATCAGTTTTTTACAGTTGACATCCGACGCTCAGGTAAAGATAATGCGCGCCTTATTTTTGCACAGCAGAATTCAGGAGACACTCTTGGCTAACATTCAATCAGCTAAAAAACGCGCCCGTCAGGCAGAAGTCCGTCGTAAAAACAACGCCAGTCGTCGTTCTATGATGCGTACCTATCTTAAGGCCGTGGTAAATGCAATTGCTGGCAATGATAAACCCGCTGCTGAAGCTGCCTATAAAAAGGCTGTTCCTGTGCTGGATCGCTCTGCTCAGCAGGGCTTGATTGATAAGAACAAGGCCGCTCGTCATAAGAGCCGCTTAAATGCTCAAATCAAGGCGATGTAAGCAAAAGCTTAATAATTCTGCAAAAGCCGGGCTTGAAGCCCGGCTTTTTTTTTGCGTAGGATTATGTTGTAACAGCAAAGTATCAGTCAGTCGATGGGACAGGCTATAATGTGTAATCCTGCTTTTTGCGGGAGACGACTCAAAGTTTATCGACAATAATAATTAAGGAGTTAATTTATGAGGACAGTAATTCAATGCTTCCTGCTGCTGGTGTTGGTGCCGTTTTCGGCAGCTCAGGCAATGGAACTTGAAGCGATTAATGTTGCCAGGGATGTGTATGCCCTGGTCGGGCCCATTACTAACCGCACACCAGAAAACCTGGGGAACAATGCGACCTTTGGCGTCGTGGTCACACAAGAAGGTGTGGTGTTGATTGATTCCGGAGGCAGCTATCTGGGTGCTCAGAGTATTCATCAGGCGATCCAGAAAATTACCGATAAGCCGATTCGCTACGTCATCAACAGCGGTGGGCAGGACCATCGCTGGTTTGGTAATGGTTACTTCAGTAAGTTGGGTGCCAAAATTATTTCCAGCAGGGCTGCGCGCAAAGATCATGAGCAGCGGCTTTCCGACCAGATGGGGCGTCTCACGGCATTGATTGGCGATGAGCAGTTTAAAGGCACTCAGGAAAAGTACGCGGATATTCTGTTTGATAATGATTACGAGTTAACCCTGGGTGGCGTCAAACTGGAGATCCATCATGTAGGCCAGGCGCATACCCCAGGGGATGCCTACATCTGGCTGGCCGACCGTTCGGTGATGTTTAGCGGAGATATTGTGTATGTTGAACGTATGCTGGGCGTTGGTGAACAATCCAACAGCAAGAGCTGGCTCAGCGTGTTTGAATCTATGGCTGCTTATGAGCCGACTCATGTGGTGCCGGGCCATGGTCACCCGGTTTCACTGGCGGTGGCTGAAAAGGATACCTACCGATATCTGGTGACATTGCGAGAAAAGGTCTCCAACTTTATGGAAGAGGGTGGTGACGCCAGTGATATAGCTGAAGTTGATCTTGCTGAATTCAGTTACCTGGATAACTACGATACCCTGTCGGGCCGTAATGCCCTTAAGGTATTTACCGAACTGGAATGGGAATAACGTGACTGATCTACTAACCGTAGGGTGGCGAGAGTGGCTTGCACTGCCAGATTTAGGCCTGCCAGCGATTAAGGCCAAAGTTGATACCGGTGCCAGAACTTCAGCGCTGCACGCATTCCAGGTAGATCCTTTCGAGCGCGACGGTGAAGAATGGGTGAGTTTTAAAATGCATCCCTTGCAAAACGACAACTCACTGATTGTGGAATGTGAAGCCCGCCTGCTGGATCAACGACAGGTTACTGATTCAGGTGGACATCAGGAGATGCGTTACGTGATCGAGACTCGTCTGCAGATTGCTGAACTGGATATCCCGGTGCAGATTACTTTGACCAATCGCGACAGTATGCGATTTCGCATGTTGTTAGGCCGGCAGGCGATGAATTATAAAATGCAGGTGAATCCTGCAGCCTCATTTTTATGCGGCAAGGTGGATGCTACAGCTCTGTACGATTGTTCGGATAAACACTAAATTTAACGCGAATCGCGGATACTCATAGATTATGAAAATTGCTTTATTGTCGAGAAATAAAAACCTCTATTCGACGCGACGCCTGATCGAGGCTGCCCGCGAACGTGGGCATGAAATACACACCATAGATGTGCTGCGCTGTTATATGAATATTGCTTCGCATAAACCGACCATCCACTATCGTGGCGCCGAATTGACAGGTTTTGATGCTGTGATTCCGCGTATCGGGGCTTCGGTTACATTCTATGGAACCTCAGTGGTGCGGCAGTTTGAGATGGGCGGTGTATATCCCTTGAATGAGTCAGTCGCGATTACGCGCTCGCGGGATAAGTTGCGTTCGATGCAGTTATTATCGAGACGAGGCATTGGTATGCCGGTAACAGGTTTTGCCAACAAACCTGACGATATTAAGGATTTGATCAAGATGGTTGGTGGCGCACCGCTGGTCATCAAGCTATTACAGGGTACCCAGGGTATTGGCGTGGTACTGGCAGAAACCCAGAAAGCCGCAGAGAGCGTGATCGAAGGCTTTATGGGCGTGAAAGCGGATATCCTGGTACAGGAATATATCAAGGAAGCAGGGGGTGCCGATATCCGTTGTTTCGTGATTGGGGGTAAGGTCGTCGCCGCCATGAAACGTCAGGCCGTTGCCGGAGAATTTCGCTCCAACCTGCACCGCGGGGGCACCGCTACACTGATCCGTATTACTCCTGAAGAGCGCTCTACAGCCGTGCGTGCAGCCAAGATTATGGGGCTGAATGTTGCGGGTGTCGATTTATTGCGCTCCAATCATGGCCCGGTGGTAATGGAGGTAAATTCCTCACCCGGTTTGCAGGGAATTGAGGAAGCAACGAATAAGGATGTCGCTGGTATGATTATCGGATTTCTGGAAAACCACGGTAAGCAGGGTAAAACGGCGACCAAGGGGAAGGGGTAATCCCGATAATGCGCTAATGTCCTATTGAGAGAGATCAAACTTATGCCAGGTACTATCACGCTGGCCGGGGTCAAAATTCCGCCTGGTCAGCATCGTTCGGTAGAGATCCCCCTTCCTGAGCTGTACTCTCATTCACCCGTATCCATGCCGGTATATGTGATCAACGGAAAACGTAAAGGCCCGGTATTGTTTGTCAGCGCTGCGATTCATGGGGATGAAATCAATGGTGTCGAAATCATTCGCCGCCTGCTGCTTAAAAAAAATATCTACCGTATCAAGGGTGCACTGATTGCGGTACCTGTCGTCAATGTGTATGGCTTTATAACCCAGTCCAGGTACTTGCCCGACCGACGTGATTTAAACCGCTCCTTTCCAGGCTCAGAAAAAGGTTCCATGGCGGCGCGCCTGGCGCATACCTTTATGCAGGAAGTTGTCCGGCAATGTACCCATGGCATTGATTTACATACAGGTGCCCAGGGTAGAGAAAACCTTCCGCAAATACGGGCCAAAGTCAATAATTCTGAAATTACCAGAGATATGGCGATGGCATTTGGTGTGCCAGTTATTATCAATGCCGAGTTGCGCGACGGATCATTACGAGAGTCAGTCGCACAGGATGATATCCCGGTGCTACTTTACGAAGCCGGCGAGGCATTAAGATTTAACGAGCTGGCTATACGTGCCGGAGTCACGGGAGTGACGCGGGTAATGCGTCATCTGGGGATGATGCCTGCTTCCAGGAAACGCACTACAAAATCTGCAGAACCGCTTATTGCAAATAACACATTGTGGGTACGTGCGCCACAAAGTGGTATTTTACGAGCTCTGGTCGGCCTGGGTTCACAGGTTACAAAAAAAGAAGTGATCGGCTGGGTTTCAGATCCTCTGGGTAAGGATATGTTACCGGTTCGCGCCACAGCGTCAGGGATATTGATAGGTCGAACCAATCTACCTCTGGTGAATGAAGGGGAAGCATTATTCCATATCGCTATCTTTACTGAACCCGACAGTGTGGCTGAAATCGTCGAAGAGTTTCAGGAAGAGCATAGCCCTGAGTATGATGACGATATTAACGAAGAGCCGCCTATACTCTAGGCTTTTTGTACTGACATAAAAAAAGGCGCCTGCTCTACCGCAGGCGCCTTTGAATGTTGCTCGTGCTGAACGCTCAGGCTGCACTCTTACGAGGGCGACCGCGCTTTGAATGTCCTACCTTGATATTAAGCTTCTGCTCAACCATGGCTTTAAACTTGTCAGAGCCCAGTGGTGTACCTGTTTGCCAGGCATCCTGGATATTCGTGCTGACTTCTTCACTTAGACCTGCCTTGGCCATGGCGCTGTATTTCTCCATGCGTTTGGCATCACCTTTGGCGAGTGCCTTAAAGGCTTTGTGCGGGGTGATCAATGCATTTTTCTTGCCCTGAGCATTCGCCTTGTGGCTAGACCACTTATAGGGTGCCGGAGACTTGGCCAGGCCTTCCTTAACAGGCAGGCTTTCAATGTACAGCATGCAGTTGACCAGGTAGGTTTCCGGGTCGATCAGGCTGGCTTTATAACGGCCCTGCCAGATGGTACCTGTTTTGTCATAGGTACTATTAATATATGGAACATATCTGCGCCCCTGATATTGCATCATACGGCTGGCAGATTCTTTATCACCTGGGGATGCCAGGATATGGATTTCGTTTGGCAGTAGTGCATAGGCATGAATCGGAACTTCATACCATTCTGAGCCTTCCTGTAGCCAGTCCAGATAGACTTTGTAATCTTCTGGTTCAAAAAATACATTATTCTTATTATGTCCACGCTGCACGATATGCACTGGGTAATTCGGAAGATAAAATCTCGGTTTTCTCGGCATCGCAAATTCCTCTTGCAGAAATAAAATTGACTGGGTAGTTTATATCATGCGACTGCACCCGGCAATAAAGGGTGCTGACCCCATTAATTTAATCATTTGACCTATATCATTTTCCAGACAGATAATGGGGTTAATATTGCATTTCACAGGTACTTCGGGAGAATTTGTTCTGTGCAGGAAACAGAAGGCGTTATTAAGTATCAGCTTGATTTTCAGGCCTCACAAGCGCCAGTTGAGGATATCAGGGAGCTGAATCAGTGGCGCACAATTCTGCATGAGCTGAAACTGGTAGGGCAGCAGCCAGATCGCTATCTGGGGTATGGCTTTGGTAATCTGAGTCAGCGTAGTCTGCTCAATACCCAACAATTTATCATTTCAGCATCCCAGACCGGTTATCTACCGGTGCTTGATTCCTCGCATTACGCGCTGATAAAAAATTTTGATATAGCGGCAAATCGTGTACAGGCATCGGGCGTTTTACCACCTTCCTCTGAAGCATTAAGCCATGCCATGATTTATCGTTTAAACCCCCGAATCATGGCGGTGTTTCATATCCATGATCCCCTGCTGTGGCAGTTCGGTCTACAGCAGGCCTATCCCACCAGTTCTGCGGAAGTGGAATATGGCACGGTCGCGATGGCACAGGAATTAGAATGTCTGTATCAAACAACTGAGTTAAGTGATTGCGGCCTGTTGATGATGGCGGGGCATGAAGATGGTGTGATTGTATTTGGAGAGACTATGGATCAGGCTGGATTGCGTTTAATCCAGCTCTGGGTAGCTGCACATAGCGTCTGATTGATACCTATTTAAAGGCCGTCTTATCCAGGCCGTATTTCTGCATCTTGTCGTACAGTGTTTTACGCGCAAGTCCCAGTAGTTCCATAGTGTCCTTGATCACCCCGCCAGTTTCTGCCAGGGCCTGTTCGATCAAGGCGCGCTCAAAGGCGTCCACATGCTCTGGCAGGGTCATCGCTGAGCAGGGCGCCTGTGAGGCGGGGTCGTCCAGCTTTAATCCACAACCATCGCCCAGTAGCACGTAGCGCTCGGCGGTATTACGCAATTCGCGTACATTTCCCGGCCAGTTGAAGGCCATCAGTTTCTGGCTGACCTGGGGTGGCATGGCTGGGGCTTCCTTCCCATAGCGCGCGGATGCGACCAGCAGAAAGTGCTGAAACAGGCGCGGGATATCTTCTCGACGTTCGCGTAAGGGCGGTAGCTCCAGCGTAACAACATTTAGCCGGTAATACAGATCCTCACGAAAGGTCCCGTTATCCGATGCCTGACGCAGATCAACCTTACTGGCGGCTATGATACGGATATCCAGTTGAAAGGATTCATTGGAACCGAGTCGTTCCAGTGATCTTTCCTGTAATACCCTTAACAACCTGACCTGAGCTGGTAACGGCATCGACTCAATCTCGTCCAGAAAAACGGTACCGCCGTCGGCATATTCAAATTTACCTATGCGCTCGGTTTCAGCACCGGTAAATGCCCCTTTCTGGTGCCCGAACAGTTCACTCTCAATGAGATTTTCAGGGATGGCACCACAGTTGATGGCGACAAAGTTTTTATCGCGCCGACTGCTTTGTTCGTGCAGTGAGCGAGCCACCAGTTCCTTACCTGTGCCGGTCTCACCCAGAAGCAGAATATCAGCATGGGTATCAGCGAGCTGGTTAATGGTGTCGCGTAATGCCTGGATGACCGGAGTTTTGCCGATAATCCTTGGCCCCAGTACATCCTGAAGCTGTAGCTCGCTTTTAAGTTTACGATTCTCCAGCGTGAGCCGGCGCTTTTCCAGTGCGCGTTTAACGGTATCTAGTAGTCGCTCGGTTGAAAACGGTTTTTCGATGAAGTCGTAAGCGCCTTTTTGCATGGCATCTACTGCCATTGAGATATCGCCATGTCCGGTGATCAGGATTACCGGCAGATCACTATCCATCAGTTGTATGTTATTCAGCAGGCTCAGGCCATCCATGCCCGGCAGGCGTATGTCGCATACCACGACGCCAGTCCATTCCGGTTCCAGCAAGGGTAGTGCATCCTCGGCTTTTTCAAATAGCTCGACCGTAAAGCCAGCCAGCTCCAGGGTCTGTTCGTTAGCCAGGCGTAAATCCTGTTCATCATCAATAAAAATTATATCTGCCGTAAGAGGCATGTGATTACTCCGCACTGGTCAACGCGATGGTAAAGCATGCGCCGCCCTGTTTTCGATTAACTGCTGACAGTTTACCATTCATACTGTCAATTATCCTGGCAGAAATTGATAAACCCAGACCCAATCCTGATTTCCGTGTAGTAAAAAAGGGGTCAAAGATCCGTTCCAGGTTGTCCTCGTCGATACCGGGACCATTGTCTTCTACATCGATTAATACCTGTTGCTCCAGCTTGCGGCTGGAGATATGAATTTCTCCAGCGGACTGGTCGGTTAATGCATGTACGGCATTATTGATCAGGTTAACCAGAACCTGTTCCAGTTGAATGTGGTCAGCTCGTACACTCAGCCCGCTTTGAATGTGATCGGTTGATACCTGTATGTGGGTATTTTTACGATGTGGCTGGGTAATATCGATAGCACTCTGTATCACGTACTCAATGACTACTGTTTCAAGATTGCCGCTGGATTTTCGCGCAAAGAACTTCAGCTGCGAACTGATTTTTCCCATGCGTTCGGTAAGTTCTGCAATGCGTGCGAGATTTTCATCCGCTTTTGCGGCTTTGTTCAGGTTGAGAAATTGTCGAGCGTTATCTGCATAGCTACGGATGGCTGCCAAGGGGTTGTTGAGCTCATGACTGATACTGGCTGACATCTGTCCCAGAACGGCTAGTTTGGCAGTCTGGATAAGCTCATCCTGGGTGTCACGCAAAATCTGTTCGGTATGTTTATGTTCCTCGATTTCATTCAGCAGGTCGGCAGTACGAAAAGTGACTTCCTGTTCCAGCTTTTTCTGCGATTCCTGCTGAAAGCGCTCTCGCTCCTGACGGCGTTTATGCCTCTGCCACGCCAGTGCCACAATGAGTATCATCAGCACACCCAGTAGCAGAATGATAAGCATGGCGACGATGCTGTTGTTATAGGTCTTATCTAAAGGTGCCAGAATGGAAACGGTCCAGCCAGCGTCCGGCATAGCATAGCTATCGCTCAGGTATTGCAGGCTGCGCTTTGAGTCGGGGTTAAGCAGATCGATGATAGTGTCGTGTTGCTCGGTGGTATTGCTGCTGTAGTCGAGTGACTGGATACGAATATCGCCATAGCGTCGGCTGGATAATAGCTGTGCAATTTTACTATCGGACAGCGGTTTGATGCTATGGTACAACCAGCTGCGCTGAGTAGTGATGAAGATGATGCCATCTTCATCGGTTACAATGAACTGTGTCACGCGATTAGACCAGCGTTGCTCTATATGTGACAGGTCCATTTTGGTGACTACCGCTCCTATCACCTCTGCTGCGTAAATGATCGGGTAGGCAAAATAATATCCACGTTCACCAGAGGTTGTACCCAGCGCAAAGTACCGCCCCAGCTTACCCTGCATGGCCTGATTGAAGTAGGGACGAAAGCTGAAATTCCTGCCGACAAAGGTCAGTTTTTCCTGCCAGTTACTGGCGGCGAGAGTCAGCCCCTTTTTGTCCATCAGGTAAGTGTCTGAAGCGCCTGTAATGCTGTTTACCTCATTCAGGAAATGATTCACCAGATTAATACGTGCACTGTTACCCGGTTCATTGAGTGCCTCAACCAGCAACTGATTTTTAGCGATTAATTGAGGGATGAACCTGAAACGTGCAAGCTGGGAATCCAGATGGCCGACAAACTGTTCTAGCTGCAGTTTGTTCTGCGCCGAAAGCTGCTCGATGCCGCTGCGCCAGCTTAGGACATAACTGATCCAGGCGGCTATGGCCAGTAACAACAGCGTCACTGTCAGGGTTAGTATTCTGGGTGATTTGATCATCTGCTAAAAGGTATGCTAGTGGGTTGAATCAAACTCTATCCTGCCCCACTTCTTCCTGTTGTAGTACTTCGCTTTCACTGGCTGCCTGGGCATACCAGTCCTGCATTGCGGGCAGATTAAGAACCGCCTGCACATAATGCTTGCTGGTTTCGCCAACCTCAGGCTGGTAGGTGTTAAAGCGCGCCACCATAGGTGCATACATACAGTCAGCAATGCTGAATGCACCAAACAGAAAATCACCCCTGCGCCCATAGGTCTGGCGCAGCTCACTCCACAGCTGATCGATACGCTGGATTTCTTCACACATCGACGGCGTAAAATCAACGATGCGAGAACTGCGGCAATTCATTGGCATACTGGAGCGAAGCGCCATAAAACTGGAGTGCATTTCGGCGCTGGCAGAGCGCGCCTGGGCACGCGCAATGGTGTCTTCCGGCCAGCCTTTGCCCTGTAGATACTGTTCCGAAAGGTACTCACAGATCGCCAGCGAATCCCAGATTTCAACACCCTGATCAATCAGTACCGGGACCTTGCCTGCGGCGCTATATTGAGCCAGGGTAGTATGAAATGTATCCGTATCCAGTGGGATACGGATCTCCTGATACGGAATTTTAAAATGATTGAGCAATAACCAGGGACGTAGTGACCAGGATGAATAATTCTTATTGCCGATAATCAGTTGCATTGCTATGACCTTAAGTCCTGCTGAAATTGGGTTTTAAGTGTAAGCTTAATTCAGATGCGACACTAGAGCCTGTCACTGCATTGATCATTGTCTGCAGGTGTCAAGGTTATGGTTATAAGTTTAAGAATTACCTGATTACCCACCAAACTCAGCCGGTTGTAGAGCGTTTTGAAGTTTGTTGTTTCTGATCGTGTAGAATTTCACACGCCTTAGCTTTCCTTGCTTTGTAGTATCTTCCTGGCAGGCGTGCGAGTCCCTTTCTTTCACTGAAAATCGCTCCTGCATTTTCAGTACTTCCGCCATCCCTGGCGGTCGTGCGCGCCCACTAAACTGACAGGATCAGTTTAGAACGCACGCAGTGCGGCCCGCAGGGTGGAGGGCAGGGATGCCCGGAGTAAAAGAAAGAGACGAAAGAAAAGGGCGCCCCACTGGAGCGGCCTGCGGCTTCCCGAAAATCGAACCATTTAGCAAGGCACGGACAGACTCGCATCCGTGCTCGACTGTCCTCAGCGCACGTCCGTGTGCGCTGACCTTACTAAATGGCTCGATTTTCGGCACTCCAGAAGGGTAGATAAAACCGGCAGTTGCATTCACGTATAGCCTTCATTGCTAAAACCAGTAAAGGTTTAGACGCAGCAGGTGATTCGGAATTTGAGCTGCAATAGATGGGTAATCAGGAAGAATTATAACCCCGGGGTTTCAGCAATTTCCTCGAATATCGCTCTGATATCGCTTTCCCAACGTCCAAACTGTATGGACAGTTCTTTCTGCGGAAAGAAATCCGAAAACATCACCGGATTGATGGCGACGATCACTACGGTATCCTTTTCACGCATAACGGCAATCTTGAGTGGAACATAAGGGATTAACAGCGGGTATTTGGCACTCAGGTAACGCGTTTCCTCAAACTTGCCGTAGAAGATCGAACGGTATTCATCGGTTTTGTAGCCAAAATCGCTGAGGCCGCCATCGCATTTCTGGATATGCGCAACCTTATAGCCATACTCATCCAGTTTTTCTTTTACCAGAATCATGGTGTTTTCAAAATTATGATGTACGCGTTGCATGATCATGTTTTCTGCCTGAGCAGGTGCAATAAACAACAGCGCCAGCAGTAAATAATATCGGGTCAGTTTCATAAGGTAGCCTCCTCAATCAACGCGAGGATGTTTTCATGCATTTGCTCTGCAACCTCTATCAGCTGGGTATTATTGAACAGACGTGAGACAACCTTCATATTCATTGCGTAAATCCTGACTGAGCCGTCGTCCGCTTCTACCACGGTGAGACGACAGGGAAGTACAACGCCCAGGCGCGGCTCGATGTTGATCATCTTGTATAGCTGTTTGAAGTTACAGAAGCGCAGCGATAACTGTTTTTTGTTGACCACAGCATCATCTGCCAGCCCCATTTCCAGGTAGCGATCAGGGAAATAGCGAAAGTTCAGCCCTTGCAGACTTTGTTTGATGTTGCTGACCGTGGTAACAAAATCATAAGGTGAATCAACGACTATGGTAGGGTCTTCCACTTCTTCGTCGCTTGCTTCGTGGTATTCCTCGGCAAAACTTCGTACATAGGCGACGACATCATTGAGCTGCTGTTCGCTGAGCTTGAATAGCTGCTGCGAGGGCATGATAGTGCCGGGTCTGCCGTGAGTAATGGTGCTTTTAATCCATTCATCGCTGGCACTGGCGAGAAAGCCAGGGTTGTTCAGGGCCGGGGGAACCACCGCAAATTTGCGTTCGCGTGACAGCGTGACGCCGGTGCCAGTGCCTTCACTTTTACCATTTTTACCGTGGCAGGCTGCGCATTTTTCTTCGAACAGGGGTTTGCCCCTTAGCGCATCACCCGCTACCGGTGCAGGGCTATAGACATCGATCTGGTCGGTTTTTTTCCAGCCTAGAACGTGATCGACGATGGCGTTGACCTGTGCATCACTGAGCGTACTAAAAGCAGGCATAACACGACCGGGGCGTCCATTGCGAATGGTTTTAAATAGGTAATCGCGAGGGAAATGCTCGATTTTTTCGCTATTCAATGGCAGGCCAATACCCCCCATACCATCATCGTTATGACACACAGAGCAATGTTTGCTGTACAGCTTCTGTCCGTTGGGGGCGGCCTGTAGCGGAAAGCTTATGCATAGCGAGAGCACGAAAAAGCTGGCGGGAAAGAGTCGTTTCAACATGATAAATCGTGATATTTAATAGTATTAGCGGATACTAATAGTTAATGCAGATTTATCAAACCATTTTGTTAATTTGGGGTCTGCTGAAAACAGGCTATTTGATCTGGATTAACCAGCAGCTCCATCAATACGCGGTCTGGTGAGCAAGGGATAATTTACGCCAACAAAGATAATAAAAGCGCAAATCCATAGCAGCTGCGCCAACCCGATCAGATATACATAGGCACTCATCATAAAAAGGGGCAGGAGTACCCTGCACACCAATCCGAGCACGAGCAGCCATTGGGCGACTGCTATCCATGACGATGGCTTGTGCACATTGTGCCCGGTATGTCCTAGCGTTATACGTGACATCATGGACAAGGTGATGATGCCAATGCCGCCAAAAGCCATTGCATGTATTGCCAGGGATGGCGTTATCTGCGGAAAAAGTGGCGAGAGTGTGAACAGGGCAAAGCCGACGTCGATTGAAATGAATGCGCCATATAAGCCCCAGAGTAAAGGAACCCGCCAGATACCCGGCGTATACCAGTTAATTAGGCGCAGGCTGGTCACGATAAATAGCAATGCACTGATGTAAGGCGTGATCGAGGAGGAGAAGAAGACTTCGTTCAGCGTGAAGATTAAAAACAGCAGCAGGCTGTAAAGGTCCAGCAGGCGTGAGTTTTTGAGTTGTACTGGATAACCCACGCCTTTCTCGATGAAGAAAGGGAGAACCCGCCTTCCCATAGTGAGTACCAGTGCGATCAGCAGGTAGAGGCCGCTATAGATACCCCAGTACACACCTGCCTCCAGTACCCCAAATACCCCCAGATAGAACAGGAGGTTGGCTATCGCCAGTAATGATAGTTTGGAAATAATGCCAACCTGGCTCCATTGTTTTACCCGAATCACCGGGATGAGCGCAGCAACAAATAACAATACATCAAAACTCAGGTCGAATAGAGCAGCCAGGTAGATCCAGTTTGTCCCCATTAGCAGGCAGACTCTGGCTGCCACCCAGAGCGACAGCAGCGCTAGCAGCTTGCGGTGCTGTATGGTCTGTATTCCGGTCCAGTTCTTTACCGCTGTTAACAGAAAACCTGCGACTACGGCCATGGTGTAACCAAACAGCATTTCATGGGCGTGCCAGTGAAAACTACTCAGCCCGGTTAACGGAATGCTCAGCCCGAACAGATACACAGCCATCCACAGCACGATGCTGATAATTGAAAAAAATCCAGCAGCCAGGAAAAAGGGGCGGAAGCCAAGGACAAAAATACTGAATTTTTGTGGAGAAGTTTTTTCCTGAATATTTAACAGCGCCATATTGGGTAAACTCTGATGTCAGTGCCGGTGGTAATTGACTCCGCTCGTCAGTCGCTCGCTATGACTGATGAGTAAGCTTGATCTGAATGGTACACGGGTTAAGTCCCATTCAGAGCTATGAAATATAACAAATATAATTTCATGATGAGTTGAGATTTATCAAGCCTTACCGGGTCATTGGGCTGAGTGGATTTTATGCTCCGCTCCTTAAATTTTTTGAGGAATAGCAACTGACTGGGTTATTGTTTCACACGCCATGACTGTCCCGACCGAGATTTGACCGAACTTTTGCCGCGGGCTTGAAGGGGGTTAAAATAAGATTTCAAGCTGAGCCTGGGGGCTCTAATAGGTTTAAAGCCATGAATGAGGTCAAATGAAGTTCTTATGTTCCGTGATGCGTCAATGCGAGCGATAGTCTGGTCTTTCTTCCTTGGATGCCTTACTTGTATACATCGCTTTATCTGCATTGCTTAAGAGTTCTTCAAAACTCTCCCCATCCTCAGGGTATACAGCGATGCCAATACTTAATCCTAATGTTGGACTGTTTTCAATGAAATCGAATGGCTCTTTGGTTGAATCAAGAATTCTTTGTGCAATCGTATCGATATCCACTCTACTTTTACATCCCGGTAGCACAGCCAAAAATTCGTCTCCACCTAGCCTGGCGATCAAGTCCATATCACGTACTGAGTCAGATAGTCTAGATGACATTTCAACCAACACTGCATCACCAATGTCATGACCGAAGTTATCATTAAATACTTTAAAACCATCTAAATCGATGAAGACGATTGCGACCAATAAGTTTCCTCGCCTGGCCTCTGAAAAGACCTTCTTGACATAATCTTTGAGGTACCCTCGATTTGGCAGATTAGTTAGATAATCGTATAGTGCCATTTGTTGCAACTGTCTCTCGACCTCTTTTCTCTGCGAAATCTCTGCCTGTAGATTAGAGTTTAACTCGACCATTTCCCCTATCGCACGATCTGCTGCTTTTTTAGCTTCGCGTAATTCGGCCTGTTCTTTTTTTCTGGCTGTTATATCGAGGTGCGTTCCGATCATACGTTTTGGAACGCCCGGCTCTAACCACTCAACAACCTTTCCGGTATCGTAAACCCATACCAGACTTCCATCTTTATGATGCATTCTGGATTCAAAGATATAGTATTCAGATTCTCCCGCCCAACAAGCTTTAAGGGCAGCTTCTGATCCTGGTAAATCCTCATCGTAGGCATATTCTAACCAGGTATTTATATTGACAGGTGATAGTTCCGCCAACGTGTAACCGATGATATTGGCCCAGCGTTCATTGAATACAGTTTCTCCTGTTTGGACATCCCAGTCCCAGATACCTACCGCGGTGCTATCCACCACCAGTTCCAACCGTTGTTGGGCTTCGTATAGCTTGGTGATGTCGCGGATATAGCCATGCCACAGGGTACTACCATCACCCTGACGCTCTGGCATGGATTCACCCTCAACCCAAATCGTTTTCCCATTGGGATGATTGACCCTGTATCGATGGTGCCAAATGCTTAGCTGCTCGGCGGATGTGTTGATGCTATCGACTATAGAGTCGAAATCATCGGGATGTAATACCGCAAAGACTGGAGCAGCGTCCTCACTAACTTGTTCAGGGGTGACGCCATAGATCGCTTCAATACCTCTACTGGAGTATGGGAAAGCCGAACGCCCGTCAGGCCACAACTGAAACTGGAAAACTACCCCGGGAACGTGGTTGGCGATTTTCTCCAACCGGGTTTCAGTTAAAGACATAGAACCTGACTCCTCTTTTTATTGATCGTTTTCGGCGTAGATATCCAGGATTATAGGTCAATCGAATATTGAATATCGGCTTTCGGCTTCATCGACCTAAATAACTGGGGGCAGAAACTACTTGAGTCAAATACAGATACAAATGAAATGTCGTAGTCACATTCATAATTTGACGTAGAGGATATCTAACACATGGCCGTATTTCTCGGATATCAGCAGTTAGGATACCGGTTCATCTGATTCAACGAGGTTACAACAGCCAAACCTGTTTTACTGCTCTGGTGGATTTTGCCGCCTATCTGATCTGAGTTGGTTGAAGGAATATTCAGTTAAATTCGAGGTTTGATCAATCGAGTCTGACCCATCCAGATGTTTATTGTTTCTGATCGTGTAGAATTTCACACGCCTTAGCTTTCCTGGCTTTGTAGTATCTTCCTGGCTGGCGTGCGAGTCCCTTTCTTTTGCTCGCTCAAAAGAAAGAGACGAAAGAAAAGGGCGCCCCACTGGAGCGGCCTGCGGCTTCCCGAAAATCGAACCATTTAGTAAGGCACGGACAGACTCGCATCCATGCTCGACTGTCCTCAGCGCACGTCCATGTGCGCTGACCTTACTAAATGGCCCGATTTTCGGCACTCCAGAAGGGTAGATAAAACCAGCAGTTGCATTTCCAGAGCATGATGCTGACTATCTAGAAAATACCGGCAGCCAGGAAAAAAGGGGGAGGATGTATAGCTTAAATTTCTCTACTGCAGCTGAATCCTGGGTGTTGAACAGGGCCATAAGGTTTGATCTTGAATGGCATCCGATCAGTAACGCAAAGGCTCTTGCTCAGGGTTTGAGTTTAACTTTGAGTAAGCCTTCACTCACCTGAATGTTTTCCACACCATCGGAGAAGCCTGACCAGAAACCCTGGTCATCACCAAATTCGCTGATCAGGTCGATATTCTTAAGCCCACCCAGCCAGGCTGCAGGTATCGGGACGCCCATCAGGCTGACACCTTTCAGGATGACCCTGGGGCGGGCGTTACTGAAGGCGGCTTCCAGTCCCGCAGAAAGGCGCAGGGTTTTTCCACCCAGGATGGGGAAGTCTGGGTCTAGTGGCAGCAGCAGACGTGCACTGATCAGGTCATCGCTCAAATCAATTGCCAGCTTGCGTGCCAGGTCTCTGTTATTTGCAATCATGGCGTTGATTTCACGTTCACTGAATCTAACTTCGCGCTGCTGGTCGTTCTCCTGATAGGCTTCTGGCCTGAGCCATTGCGCGTCGGTCTCGGCCGACGTCGCGTTGTTAGTAGTGGAGGTTGATGGCTGGTAACCTAATACCCTGAGTTTCTGATCCAGCTGTTTTTGCTCACCCACACTCAGCTCTACTGGCGTAAAATCCTTTGCGTAGATATAGCTGCGCACAAACCAGTAGGTCGCGGCCATGGTTAGCAAAATGGTAACCAGTATGATGATCAGGATATGCGAAAATCTGATGCCTGAACGTGGTCGTTGAGTGTTGGGGATTAATTCTGAAGGCATAGTGTTAACTGTAATGATCCAATCGACTAAATTTACCATGCTTTAGTGGATGACAAAGGTTAAATAATGTTAAGTTTTCAATTCGACCGCGAATTCGTTGTCGCTATCGATTTAAAATATTGGGGAAGCTCAGCAAAACATGGCGCTTTCTTAAATCACAGGCTTCAGAGCTGTAATCAGTACAGGATCAATTCGATGTTTAATTCTATATTTTCTGGCAGGCCGTTTCCGGGAGAGCGGGCATGAAGTATTGTGTTCGATCCGGATTCTTGCTGCTATTCCTGTTGTCGAGTTTTCGATTAATGGCAGATACCACAGGCAATGACGCCGATGATTACTATTTTGCAGTCAAAGGTGGTATCAGTCTGGGGAGCTACGAGACCGGCTTGAACAGGACTCTGTTACGTTATGTTCAGCAGCAAAAACATGAGGTAGTCGCTTTTTCAGGTGCCTCTGCGGGTAGCATCAATAGTGTACTGTCAGCAGTCGACAGCTGTATTGAGGATAAACGTATTACCCAGGATGAAGTCGCCCTGAATGATTCCATGAGCCAGAACTTTATGCGCTGGAGCTGGGACCTGGGGATTAAGGACCTGGTGCCGCGTCGAGGTCAGGCTTCAGCTGAAATGCGCGATGCCAGACAGCGGGGTATTTTTGATCGTGTCGGATTTGAAGCGAAAAAACAGTTAATCGAAACATTGATACAGCGCGATGGGGTTAAGGGCTGCCATTTGATTATCACCATGTCCATCACCAAGGTTGAACCCTATCGTTATAAAATCAAGGAAATCGGTGAAACCGTCAAGCTGCAGCGGTTTGTGATTCCACTGGAGGTTTTTGTTGATGCAAACCGGCGACTGTCTTTCAGGAATTATCAGCGTATCCATCAGCCTTTGGAGAGGCAGGCTATACCGTTTCCTACGCCTTATTTAAAACTGGTAGAAAATGAACAGGGCCTGGTGGATTTTGATGATGTATGGAACCTGGCGCTGGCATCCAGTGCCTTTCCACTGGCGTTTTCACCGGTAGCATTGAGTTACTGTTACCCACTGGAGCTCGCGCCGGGGCAGCGTTGTGATCGGGGTAGAGCGACTACCGAATACTTCAGTGACGGCGGTTTTTTTGATAACTCGCCTATCGGCGTGAGTCTGGATGTCTATGATCATGAGCAGGGCAAACAAGCTGAGGTTACTCGCCCCATCAAGCTTATCTATATCAACCCGGATTCCTATCGTTCAATAGAACAAACCAAGCAAACGGTTATTCAGGATCATTCGGTCAATGGTCTTTATGACTATGGTACTTATTTTATTAATTCATTTACCACGGCGCTGGATAATGAGTACCGATCAGCGTTAAAACGTCTGTCCAAAATTGATCCAGACAAACGCAGTTTTTATATGACAAATCGTTTTCATCATTTGCTGGCCGATTTGCATGAACACTTTGGTGCATTTTACGCAGCTGAATATCGTCTGCATGATTATCTGGTGGGCGTCTATGATGCACAGTATTTGATTGCTCAAATCCAGTGCGATAACAATATTGAACAGGCGGGAAAAAACGTCAACCGTTTTGATCCGGTGTACCAGACCTGTGTGCGTGAAGAATTACTGCAGTGGGTAAAGTCCCAGCAGCAATTCTGTCCCAGCGACAGAAAGCTTAATCTGGCTCACGAAGATTCAAATATCGATTTCTTCCGATACCTGTATAACAGTGAATTTGAAAAATCACTAACCCTGTGCAGGGAAAGCCAGAACACAAATATTGCGCTGTCAAAGTCATTTGCTACTGTCAGTGTGACGCATGATAGCCAGATCAATTACACAGAATACCTGGATACCCTGGATGGCTATGTGCAAGATCTGAATATTGAACACGGCAGTGACCTGGAGCTTATCCTGAAAGATGGACGAAAATTCACTTCGCAGAAACTGGCAGGGATATATGAAAATATCATCCAGATGCAAAAGTCAGCAGCCAGTTGTGATAGCTGTCCAGGCCAGCTGGGTAACCAGTATATAGAGACTGCACTCAAGGTTGCCGAACCTATTGTTGATTCCTACCTGTATCATCATGATTCACATATCTGGCCACTGCCGATCAGGAATGTGCTCTCGCTATCCTACGGGTTTAATCTGGGTCAGAAGAATCATGTGCTTGAAATGGCGTATCGCCCCAAGGCGCTGACCTTCAGTAAGCTGAGTATTGATATGACGCTGGGCTATCATGATTTTGGTAGCGAGCTGGCAGATGATGACTATCTCAGCGCAGGTATTGCATTGACACATCATAATGAGAATATGTCTTTTCTACTGACAACCTGGAGTTTGGGGTATCAGTACGAATCAAAAGGGGACAAAGTATACGATAGCGATCTGGAATCAGTATTCCTGAAAGGTGGTTTTTTAAATGAATTAATCTCGTTGAAATACCTGTATCGGCTGGATGATATTCAGAAACACTCGGTAATCACCAGGGATTCACAGGCTATCGTTCTGACGGTGGATATATCCAAGCTCTGTAAAATGGTGTTGCCAGGCTTGTGCGGTCGTTCAGAGTGAATCAGGTAAGGTGGTTAGCGCCGCCACTCAGGGTTCTTTGCAGAACTAATCTTTCCTAAACCAGTCAGAGTCTGTATTGTGCAGGCGTGTTAACAGGCATTAAATTATGCAAATCCACTCAAAACTAATCCGAGTATTGACCTTCATCGCGATGGTGAGTCCGTTGAACACAGTACAGGCTGAAGTCTTTAACTGCCCCTGCCGTGTGGTTGAGGTTATCGCAGGAGACACTGTGTATATCGAAAACCACGAAACCAGCAGTCGCAAAATCTGGCTCGCTGGAATAGATGCGCCACAGTTAAAACAGCTATACGGCGAACAGTCACGTAAACACCTTAGCGACCTGGTACTAAATGAATATGTCATGCTGGAGACCATACAGCCTGATCGCTATGGTCGTATTACTGCCCGTCTGCTCAAGGACAGGCAGGATATCAATTTACAGCAGATCAGAGATGGTTATGCCTGGTATTATCGACAGGACGACGGTCTGACCGATTCTCAAAAGATTACCTACGAAAAGGCGCAGCAGCGTGCCCAAAGCGAAACGCTAGGACTGTGGGAAAGCGAGGCCATCCCGCCCTGGGACTTCAGGGAACAGTAATTCAACGGTTTTTTTTTTCAGAAAATGGCGATCACGTGACATCAGCAAGTGATGGCGTGAACCGATGCTTTAAAGATAACAAAGACTGCCAGAAATAGTTAAAAGCTGCGACAGAAAAAATCTGCACTCAAAAAATTCAGCAAATTCAATTTGATCCCTTTGGCCTGATGGCAAGCCGGATCTTCAGAACGCAATAAGCATCTATTTTTTCAACAGGTTATCCAGCGAAACACTTTTTTCACCGGGTATCTGGGTCGCTGCTTCTCTGCTTTGAAAATACTTGTCGCCATTTAGCATAGCCGAGATCTGTGCACCACGTCCCCGGACATCATGTAATATACTGAATATTAAATGAGCCAGAGTAAAGTAAAGAATGAACGATGCCAGAATGGCATGCCAGGCGGCGATATCCGGCCCCAGTCCAAATGCTAAGCCGCTTGCGCTGGTGAGTGCCAGCAGCGCGATCATGATCAGGTATAGGGGTTGCCACACAGGATTGTAGGCATACCAGTCGGGACAGGGCAGGCGTCCTAATGAGGCGTAGAACTTTAAGCTGTCCAGCAGGAGCTGGCGTTGCCCCTGAGTTGGGATAAAACTTCGCCAGTGCGTAGGTCCTGCAACTAGCAGCAAATAAACGCGTAATAATATCGGTAGCGTGAGCGCCTGGCCGATCATGAGGTGCCATTCGCTCCAGGCCAGGACATCGATATTGGCATTTTGCACAAGCCAGGCGCTAAGTAACTGAAAGATAACACCGGCAGCGATAAGCCAGTGTGTCATGCGCTGGATGCTGGAAAATACGGTGACCCGTTGAATCGTTGCTGACATGTTCAATCCTGAAATTTAATAGTTTAAAAAGAATTCCTTGCAAAATATGCACAGCATTTAAGCGTATTTACCAACCGCCACCACCGCCGCCACCGCCACCGCCACCGGAAGATCCGCCGGATGAGCCAGAGGAACCCGAGCTGGAGCCGGGTGTGGTCGTTGAAGCACTGATCGCTGCGCTCATGCTGCTGGAAAGGTTTTCAGAAAAGCTACTGAATCCTTCATGCTGGTGGTGGTAAGAGAGCCCTCGCAGCTGGTAGTCGGCCTGAATCAGACCCGCGGCAATCGCGCTATCCAGTTTTCTGGACCAGGCATTTTCGACACCCAGCGCAATGGCAAAGGGCAGGAATTTTTCATAGATATCGCTGCTGAATTCTGGTTTGCCTGATGACTTGAGTTCATCTTCCTCGGCTACCGAAAGATAAAGCTTGAAGCCTTCTATTTTGTCCAGCAGCTTGCGTCCGGCGAGAGTCGGCGCCTTGAGCCATTGCTCGAACAGCACATTACAGGCAACCAGCAGATAAGCACTGATTAGTAGCGGCCAGGCGACCAGATCGATTCTATCCATAGCCTGCCGGATCAGGTCACCCGCAAAACTGAAGAATATGCCCAGCATGACAAACTGGATGGCTATTTGTGCCAGTGACATGAATCTACGCTGTTTAAGATAGCTTCTGATTGATGTGCCTATAACAATTAAAGGGATCAGGGTGAACATGCCGACGAACAGGGTCGAAAAAATGATTTCGGCATCCACTATATTGATCGCACTCAATACCAGGGTTGCGATACTCAGCAGTATACCCGGCACAAAGTATTTTTTGTTGGTGCGAAAATACAGTTGTTCATAGTCGCTATGCAGTGAAGCTGAATGCTCTCGCACTGTGGGAATGACGCGACTGTGTTCGGCCTGCGTCAGGGTAATGCGATCACTTTCTTCAAACAGATGGTTTAATATTACGGCTTCTCCTGGTGCGAGTTCGGCAGAAGACTGCGTGTTACGGCTGAGGACGAATTTACCTTTAACATCCTGGTCAATGTTGATTACGCCTTTCACTGCCAGGTTGATGAGTGCGGCAGCAAAGCATTTATCGTCATATTCCATATTTGAAATGAAGCGAATCGAAGCCGGTGAGAATCCTTCCGGGGCCTGGTATAGCGGCATGATAACACCCTGTTCGGGGTCTTTACCCAGTTTCAGCCAGATCAGTAAATAATAGATGCAGACGATGATAACGCCGCCTATGGCGATCACATTGTGCAGATTATCCTGAAGGAAATATTGCCAGCGTTGCTGGCTGTCCGGTTCATTCACTATACCCTTGGGCCAGTCGAGCACGATGGTTAAACCCTGATAAGGCTCCAGCGGTTGGGTAGTCTCAAAATAAAATTCATTGTCATCAGCCACGTGATGGGTCAGGAACTGTTGCTTCGATCCCTGCACTCCGGTATACCCGGTCATGGTGATCTGGCTGGCATTGACTGCTTTGGGCAGCAGTACCGTGGCGGATGCCTGCTGGATGGGGAAGCTCCAGCCATTACCAGTGACATTCCAGTAGAGTTCATCGAAGTTATCGAAAAAACCCAGCTGGCGCGTGCTACGGTACTGGATCTGGTAGCTGTAGTTACCCGGTTCAAGGATCACCGACTGACTACCTATGTATATCCTGACCCCATTTGAAAGGTCCTGCAGGTGATAGTTTTCTTTCTGACCGTCTCGCTTAACCGATAGCAGATCAAAGCCTACGCGTGTAGTTGTCCCCAGCCGATCATGGTAAAGAGTGGGAAAGTCTCGGTAAATGCCGCGCTTAATCTGATGATTCTCGGCGCGCACTTCAATGTTCTCTGTGACCAGCAGGCTGCCATCCTGGTTGACCTGAATAACGCTGTGGTAGGAAATTATCTGTTCGTCTGCATAAGCCCAGCCGCTGGCGATCAGCAGTAAACTGATGAAAATCAATCTCGACATCATTCCTTAGCAGTCTCCATAAACTCAAAATATTCAGCAGGTTTAAAATTTAGCAGGCGCGCTACGATCAGGTCAGGGAAGGTTTCCAGACGGGTGTTAATGTTGTTTACCGCACCATTATAGTAGCGGCGCGCGAACTGGATATCTCGCTCGACCTCGGAAATTTGCTGCTGCAGCTCAAGGTAACCCTGATTGCTTTTTAACTCGGGATAGTCCTCTGCCAGGGCGTAGATTTTGATCAGGGAATCAGTGAGCTGGTTTTCTACCCCAGCGCGCGCGCTCGCCTGTTGCAGGTCCCCAGCCTGACGCCTTAATTCGGTCACACGGCTCAGGGTTGCCTGCTCATAATCTGCATATTGCTGGATGGCAGTGACCAGTTTAGGGATTAAATCGTGGCGACGTTTTAGTTGTACATCGATATCGCTCCAGCCCGAGAATACACGATGTTTGTCGCGTATCAGTCGGTTATAGGCGACGATCAGAATTAGCAGAATAATGCCGCTTACAGCAAGGGTGATCCATATCATGTGCGTAGCTTACAGCATACGCAGGGCATTGTTGAGAGCTTTGAATCTGGCATGGCACGTCCCTGTGCAGATGCCGATTTACTTATCGGGTTTTGGGTGAAATATTGATGCCTTTTTTCTTGTTGCCTGCCCCGAACTGACCTTTATTCGGGTTGTCGTTATAGCCGTCGTCTCCATAGGTGAAACCATCGCTGAAGTTCTTCATTTCATCCGGCATATCACGAGCGGCATTCTTGAATTCATCGCCTACATCAATCGGGTTGGGGACCGAAATGCTGGGTGCTTCCCAGCCACCTGGCATGGTGCCAAGGGCATTCGGGGTATACAGCATGTCTTCCCAGGCATTTGCCAGTCCTTCTTTGGGATCCTTGAAATCAAACCATTTGTCAGGACCGCCTTCGGGCTCCCACAGGTTTTCGTAATCACGATTCCATGGTGCCTTACCCCAGTTTCGGTCCCAGGGGCCATGTACCGGTAATGCGTCTTCGTAGATGCTACCGCGACCAGGCCATAACTCTTCGCCAAAGTTGCGTCCGCCAAATTTCTTGCCTTTGAATACCCGGTTGAATCCATTGCCGTTATTGTTGTAACGCGGTGGCATTGGGTAGTAATTCTGTGGGTAGGCAGGCTGTGCATAACCGTAAGCAGGCTGCTGATAATAATTGTTATAGCCTTGCTGCGGATAGTAATTGTTGTAGTTCTGTTGCGGGTAGTAGTTATTGTAGGCAGGCTGTTGTGGGTAGTTGTTATAGTTATTGTAGGCGTTGTACCCATTGTTATAGGGGGTATTACGCAGGTAGTTTTCACTCGGGTAATAGTTCTGCGCAGTGGCGATCTGGCTGGCTGTAATGACTACCAGTACACTCAGCCATATTGCTGATTTTAAGTTAAACATTTGACAGGCTCTCCAGCTAGATCCCTTAATATGATTATATTAAGGGATATTTATTGTATGGTTAGATTAGCCGAGAGTATAACGAAACAGAAGTTATATAACAATATAAGAATTTTCTAATATACCATGTAATGCCGCTCAGCGGCGATAACTGTCTGTGTGATCAGGGTTGCAATGGTCATCGGGCCGACACCACCTGGAACAGGTGTATAGGCGTAGCAACGGTTCTTGATCGCATCCAGCTCGATATCGCCAACCCCGCCTGGATGGTAGCCAGCATCGATAACGACGGCATTGTCCTTGATCCATTCACCTCTTATTAATTCCGGCTTACCTACTGCGCCAACGATTATGTCGGCCTGTTTGACCAGCGTAGGCAGATCGTTAGTGCGTGAATGACAGATAGTGACCGTCGCATTCTGGTTGAGCAGCATCATTGCCATCGGTTTACCGAGGATTGCGCTGCGCCCGACAACCACGGCGTGTTTGCCAGCCGGGTCGATATCGTATGCCTTCAATATACTCATGATGCCGGCAGGTGTCGCCGATCCGTAGGCAAATTCCTGCATGGCCATTTTTCCAAAACCGAGTGAGGTGACGCCATCCACGTCCTTTTCCAGTGCTATGGCATCAAAGCATAGACGTTCGTCGATCTGTTCAGGTACCGGATGCTGTAGCAAAATGCCGTGTACATCAGGGTTGGCATTCAACTGCTGAATTTCAGCCATGAGCTGATCGGTACTGGTATCCTGGCCCAGTACCAGGCGGATAGAGTCCATACCCACCCGTTTACAGGCATTGCCTTTCATTTTGACATAGGTCTCTGATGCGGGGTCATCACCCACCAGAATGGTGGCGAGAATCGGGGTTACACCGCCGGTCTTCTGCTTTATCGCATCGACTCGTTCAGCAAGTTGCTTTTCTACCTGGCTGGCCAGGGCTTTACCATCAAGAATGACTGAAGACATAACTTTCCAAAATATCAGGGTGGGTTGAAAGGCGGCCATTATAGCCAGATGGCCGGGGCCTGTTAATTATTACTCATCCGGGCAGGTAGAGCGTAGCGAGTGTATCCCCAACAAGTCAGTATCTGTCAGGGGAATATGACACCTAACTATAGAAACCGACAATGCGGCGCTTCTTATGCCCAGCCGCAGGAGGCTTGCTCTCCAGCAGTGATATGCAAAATAGTATCAACAGGCGCAGCCGCAGATTTTACCAAATGCGACTTCTTCTCAGGCGTCGTAATGCAGGGATTTTTGCCAGAATTCAGCCTGTCCAAACTGGCTGTCCAGCTGATAGGGCGTATAGCCTGATGCCTGATAGGAAGCTTTTGCAGCCTGATTTTTCGACAGTACTTCCAGTGTTAACTTGCAGCAGCCTCGGTTACGCGCAATCTGTTCAGCCTTCCGCATCATCTGTCCTGCGATGCCCTGTCCGCGATATCCATTTGCGACATAGACATCGTGAATATTCAGTATCGGCTTACAGGCAAAGGTAGAGAAACATTCAAAACAATTGCACAGGCCGACAGCCTCGTCACCATCCCAGGCAAGAATCGCACTGTAATCGCTACGCCTGGCGAGGGTTGCGGCCAGATTATTACGCGTGTACTCGGTAAGTGCTTCGCCACCCCCCATAGGATGCATTGCATATTGATCCAGCAGAGCAACGATAGCCTGCGCGTGAGCAGGGTTAGCGGGATCTGCGGTGCAAATTTCAATCATGATAGCGGTTAATTCCTTAACTTTTAAAAGGCGCTAGGTTACTCTGTATTCCCCACAAAAAACAGAGAGTAAGCCATGGCGATTTTCAAAAAAATAGATCCTAGAATTACTCAATACGATCACCTTATTGTGCATTGCACAGCAACAAAAGTAAGCCAGAAAGATATTGATGCCGAATGGGTTGATAAAGAGCATAAAAAACGTGGTTGGAGTGGTTGTGGTTACCATGCCGTGATTACCCGAGAGGGGCAGCTGCAGATGTTTGATGGTGGTTTCCCAACGCGTCGGGTCGATCAAAAAGGGGCGCATGTCGGCGGTTGTGGTGCGGGCTGGAATAAACGCAGCTTCGGGGTTACGCTGGCGGGCGGGCTGGATGCGAATGGTCAACCCGAAGACAATTTCACTAAAAAACAATACCGCATGCTGGCGCGTCTGTTGCGAGACTTTCTCGATGCGCATGAAACCCCTGAAAAGGTGCAGATTATGGGGCATAGGGATTTAATCCGTTTGACCGGTTCTGCGCCCAAGGCCTGCCCCTGTTTTGATGTAGCCCAGTTTCTGGTGGAATATAAAATCCATGATGATGAGGATGCCGAGAGTGAGCAAAACGCCTCATCCCCATTGCTGATTCCTGATAGCTATCAGGTAAAAAAAGGGGATTCGATATGGAAAATCTCGTCAGTGATGGGCGTTCCTGTGTCAACATTGAAGTCGTTGAATGAGCTGCAGGGTGATGTGATCCAGCCCGGCCAGATGTTAAGGCTAAAATAAAAGCTTCGCTTAATAAAGGTGCCAGAATGCAGTTTCGCTGCTCTGAAGGTTGATGGTGGAATAATGGTTTACGCAGGTAATGGGCTATGATGGCACTGTTGTGGATGTGCGGAGCGTTGCTGTCGTTCAGCTTGCTGGCTATAGGTGCCAGAGAGCTTAGTGGCGATATATCTGTCTACCAGACCTTGCTGGTGCGCAGTGGGGTTGGTCTGGTATTTATTCTTGGACTGATGTTGATGCGGCAGAAAACCAGCCTGATGCTAACCCAGCGCCCGGGTCTGCATATATTTCGCAACCTGTTTCATTTTGGCGGGCAATATGGCTGGTTTGTAGGCATTGGATTGTTACCGCTGGCAGAGGTGTTTGCACTGGAATTCACCGTACCCTTCTGGACCGTCATCATTGCGGCAATATTCCTGAAGGAAACAATTACCCGACGTAAGGTTATCGCGGTACTGCTGGGTACCCTGGGTGTGATTTTAATTGTGAAGCCGGGTTATGAAATTATTAATGTGGCATCTTTTATCGTGCTGGGGGCTGCAATGTGTTTTGCTGTGGTGCATTCCTCGACCAAGGCGCTGGCGCGCACCGAAAAGCCTTTAACGATTATTTTTTATATGTGTGTTGTGCAGTTACCGCTGGGATTTTTTCTGTCCCTGTCGGTCTGGAAGTGGCCGGATGCGATGCAGTGGACCTGGCTGGTGGTGGTTGGGATGACAGCCTTGTCAGCGCACTTCTGTATGGCTAAAGCTATGCAGTATGCGGAGATAACGCGTATTGTCACGCTGGATTTCCTGCGCCTGCCGTTGATCGCCCTGGTCGGCGTGCTGCTTTACAACGAAGCTTTTGAATTTTCGCTGATGGCGGGTGGACTGCTGATGCTACTGGGTAATTTTATTAACCTGTATAATACGCGATCACTGACGGACAAGTCGGTAAAGATATGATCAACAGGGATAAGGCAGCATGGGCTGCCTTATCCCTTAATCACTCAGGACTTTGTTTTCTTCCGTTTGCTGGTCGGTTTGGCATTTTCGACCTGATCCGATTTTTCAGCCGTTTCAATTCGACCCATGCCCCTGATCTCACGCATAGCCACAGGTAACATGGCAAAGTCAGCCTTGCCTGAGGTTTTCAGGTCAGCCAGGATCTGGCGGCAGCGATCGATAGCTTCGGCGTTGTCGTTCATCCATATCTCTACGCATTGTTGTGCGCTACTGTTGTGGATATCACTATGTGTTAATACGTCACGAGTGAGCTGTCGATGCTGGCTGTACAGGTCATCACGTAGTGCCGCACGCGACATGGCCTGCCAGCGATTGGTGCGGGGCAGGTCAACAATCTGGTGATGCAACCAGGGTAGCTCAAGATTTTCACCCAGGCGATAATAGACTTCAGCAACCTGTTCTACCGACAGGTCTAGTACCCTGGAGACTTCCACTATATCCAGGCTGGACAACAGCTCGGAAAAATTAGCCACTTGCTGCGCCAGTTCAAGCGGCACCTTATCCCCAGTCATGCGCTCGCTCATTTGCTGCATTCTTTCCTTGCTGGATGCCTCCAGCAATTCGGGCAGTGTGCTGTTGAGGGCTTTAATGCCGGGAGTAAAGAATTCGATATTGCTGGCAATATCGATCGGTCGGGGCCGATTGCGCAGGATCCAGCGCGTGGCGCGCTCAACCAGCTTGCGTCCTTCCAGTAGCATGCTGATCTGGGTGCGCGCCGGTACAACATTATCCAGTGCCTCTATCTGCGACCAGATGTCGGGCATGCCGAAAATTTCGCGCGCGACGCTAAATGCGCGTGCGATGACTTCGGCATCGGCTCCAGTTTCCTCCTTAAGCCGGTAGGCGAAGGTAATTCCGGCGCGATTGACCATCTCATTAGCGACTACGGTACTGATAATTTCACGACACAGTCGATGTGAAGGCATCAGGTGGTGAAACTTCTTCCTCAACGGTGTCGGGAAGTAGTCGGTTAACAGGGATGAAAAATATTCATCGTTAGGCAACTCGGAGCGAAGCAGATGCTGGAACAGGTGGATTTTAACGTAAGCCAATAAAACACTCAGCTCGGGTGCGGTTAAACCTTTGTTAAGCGTCATGCGTTCATCAATTTCTTCCTTGCCGGGCAGAAACTCGATGTTGCGATCCAGTTCTCCATCGAGCTCCATCTGCCGAATCAGGCGAGCATGGACATCCAGTAACTGGGGAGCCTGGCTCATTGCGATACTGAGTGCCTGGGTTTGCAGGTAATTGTCACGTAATACCAGATCGCCCACTTCCTCGGTCATATTGGCGAGCTGCTGGTTGCGTTGTTTCTCTGTCATATCCTGATTCTGCACAACATCGTTGAGCAGGATTTTGATATTGACTTCGTGATCTGAGCAGTCGACCCCGGCTGAATTATCTATGGCGTCGGTATTGATACGTCCACCTCTGGCGCCAAACTCGATTCTACCCAACTGGGTGACGCCAAGATTGCCACCTTCGCCTACGACACGACAACCGAGTTCGGTGGCGTCTACGCGTAACGCGTCATTGTTGCGATCACCAACTTCGTTATGATGCTCCTGTGAAGACTTGACATAGGTGCCAATGCCGCCATTCCATAACAGGTCTACCGGTGCCTGTAGCATGGTCTTGATCAGCTCATTGGGTGTCATTTTTTCCTTTTTGGTATTCAGTAATTCACGTACCGGTTTAGAAAGCGGGATAGATTTGGCGGAACGTGAAAATATACCACCGCCTTTGGAAATAAGGTTGCTGTCATAGTCTTCCCAGCTGGAGCGGGGTAACTTAAACAGGCGCTCTCTTTCGACAAAGCTGGTTTCAGGATCGGGGTCAGGGTCGAGGAAAATGTGCATGTGATTGAATGCGCCGACCAGTTTGATATAGCGCGATAACAGCATGCCATTACCAAATACATCACCTGCCATATCCCCTATACCGATAACCGTAAACGGCTCTGCCTGGGTATTTAACCCGAGCTCTCTAAAGTGCCGTTTTACCGATTCCCAGGCACCCTTGGCGGTTATGCCCATGGCTTTGTGGTCATAGCCCTGAGAGCCACCGGAAGCAAAGGCATCACCCAGCCAGTAATTGTATTCGGCGGATATTGAGTTTGCTATATCAGAAAAGGTGGCCGTGCCCTTGTCTGCGGCGACAACCAGGTAGGGATCGTCGCCATCATAGCGTACCACCTGTGGTGGTGCTGCAATCTCGCCGGAGACCAGGTTATCGGTAATATCCAGCAGACCCCGGATAAACGTCTTATAGCAGGCTATACCTTCTGCCTGAATCTCTTCCCGGGTATTCATCACGGATAAATGTTTCGGGAAAAAACCTCCCTTGGAGCCTACCGGTACGATAACGGCATTCTTTACCATCTGCGCCTTGACCAGTCCCAGCACTTCGGTGCGGAAGTCTTCGCGTCGGTCTGACCAGCGCAGGCCGCCGCGTGCTACCGGGCCGCCTCTCAGGTGCACACCTTCTACGCGCGGCGAATAGACAAAGATTTCATACATGGGCCTGGGTTCGGGCAGGTCGGGTACCAGCGCAGGATTGAACTTGAAGGATACGTAGGATTTGGGGTTGCCATCATCTGCCGGTTGGTAGTGATTGGTGCGCAAGGTTGCCTGGATCAGGCTTAGAAAATTTCTCAGGATGCGATCTTCATCCAGACTGATGACATCCTCCAGTGCGGCTTCGATGGCAGCGACCAGATCACTACAGCTTGCTGCAGAATCTTCATGCAGCTGTGGATTAAAGCGCGCATGAAACAGTTTTACCAGCATCGCGGTGATGCTGTGGTTGAATGAGAGCGCACGCTCTATGTATTCGGAGCTGAACGGGGTTCCTGCCTGATGCAGATAGCGGCTGTAGGCACGTAGCATGACAATGTCGCGCCATTCAAGTTGTGCGCGCAGGACCAGGCGGTTAAAACCATCGTTTTCAACCTCACCACGCCATACGCGGGCAAAGGTTTGTTGAAATTTGTCGCGGATACTATCCAGGTCGATCACCCAGTGCTCCGGGTAACTCATGCTGAAATCATGCATCCAGACAAAGCTGGCATCGGCACGGATGATTTTGCTTGGATGTTCTTCATCTACCTTGAGGCCCATGTTTTCCAGCATGGGTAAGGCATCGGATAAGGATACCGGTGCGCCCATATTGAACAGTTTGAAACGAAGCACACCATCCGGGGTTTCCAGCGGACGATACAGGCTCATGGCGAGCTGCTGCTCGGGGACTTCAGAAAGAGTCTCCATGTGCTGAATGTCAAAGATCGCGGTGCGTGGTGAATAACGTTCGATATAATCAGCGCGAAATGCATCCCCGTAACGGCGGAAATACTTCATGCCCAGTTCTTCGCCAAAACTTTCTATCAGGGCGTCATGCAGGTCATCAGACCAGTTTCGAGTCGCTTCTTTAAGCTGCTTTTCTATGTCGCGGATATCGTATTCCACCACCGAATCAGGTGGCACATGTAATACAAAATAAAGACGCGCGAGCACGGAATCAGAAAGCTGGACATTGAATTCGGTTCCGTCTCCACCGAGGTTTTTCTGCAGCAGTGCCTGGATGACCTTTCTGACCTTGGTGTTGAATAATTCTCGCGGGACATACACCAGACAGGCAAAAAAGCGACCATAGCGGTCGCGGTGTATAAACAGTTTGATGCGCTGGCGTTCCTGCAGGTGCAGGATGCCCATGGTGGTATCGAATAGCTCATCCGCATCAATCTGAAATAGCAGGTCGCGCGGAAAGGTCTCAATAATATTCTGCAGCACCTTGGACGCGTGACTGCCTTTCATATGTCCGGCGCGCGTCATTACGGTGGTCATTTTCTCCCGCAGCAGAGGAATTTCGGCGGCGCGATTGTTGTAGGCGGCTGCGGTGTAAAGTCCCATGAATCGCCGTTCTCCAACGACATTACCTTTCTCATCGAAACGTTTAATGCCAATGTGGTCGAGGTATCCCGGGCGGTGTATGGTGCTGCGTCGACTGGCCTTGGTGATTAGCAGCAGGTGTTTTTCGTGAGCCAGTTTACGGATATCCAGTGGCAGGTTGGCGAAGCTCCTGGATGACTGGTCTGGCATATCGGTGCGCAGTAGGCCCAGCCCAGTACCCGATACCGAGATCAGTTCATCGTTGCCTACCAGCTTGTATTCTCTATACCCCAGGAAAGCAAAATGGTTGTTTCCAATCCATTCCAGGAAGGCTAGCGACTGAATCAGCTCTTCATTGTTGATGGGTGGCGGTGTGGTTTTGAGCTCGTCGATGATGGTCTGCATCTGATCGCACATAGGCTTCCAGTCGGCAACCGAAACAGCGACCTCTGCGAGCACGGATTCCACGTCCTGCTTGATTGACTCAAGCACTTCGGTTTCAGTCTGGCGGTCCACTTCAACGTGGATGATGGCTTCCTCATGCACATCCTGGTGCTGCTCGCTGTGTTCGAGGATGTCAATGATATGGCCATTATTGTCGCGTTGAATATTGATGACGGGGTGGATGACCAGGTGAGTGGTCAGGTTGCGCGCATTCAGGGCCATGCGGATCGAGTCGACCAGGAATGGCATATCATCGACGACTATCTCTACAATGGTGTGGGTTGATTGCCAGCCGTGCTTTTCGAATTGAGGGTTGTATATACGTACCAGAGTGTTGCCATATTTGCGTATATGGGCAAAGTTCCAGTGTGCCAGTGCGGCGCCATACAGGTTGGCAGCCTTGCTTTCCTCCAGGTCTTCTGTGGCAGTATCGTAATAATATTTACGAATAAATTTTTCTATTAATGGCTGAAGGCTGACCTCGACATTTTTTTTCATCAAGGTAATTACTTCTTCGATCATTTCACGCGTCTGAGCTTTCTTTTTATTGGTCATAGCTCTGCCTCCTGGATTGTGTTTATCAGGGAACTCTGTTTAATTCAGTCGACATTCCTGTCTATCGGAATGGCGGATTATGGAGAACTCCTTATAAAGTATAACGCTGCATTATTTTGATAGATACCCCTATATGAGGAACTAATCCGCACCAGGTTTTTTTCAGGGGTCAGTTTTCTACCAGTCGGTCTTCGTCTTTTTGATATTCGCGCACACCTTCGTAAACGATGGACCACTGCTTGTCCTGCAGTTTCCAGAACAGCTCCTTTGGTGTGGCAAGATCCAGATTATTGCTGTGATAACTCTGATCGTACTGCATGGTGATGAGCTGGTCCTCGCCGGGATACTTAAAGATATTCAGGTTGGTGTATTCAACACTGACACCTTTTTTGTTGCGGTTGACCCAGCGCTTGTGTCCCTCCCAGGTTTTATAGTCCCTGCCATAAGCCTCGAAATCTGTTTTCGAGTAATGGCTGCTGTAGCGTTCATGATTATTACTCTCCCAGTCCTCTATCCAGCGGGTAAGGACCTTTAGCATGGATTGCTGTCTGAGTTGCCATTGCTCAGGGGTTATCCAGTTGATTTTGCGGGTGATGATTACCGCAGTATGCTGGCTGGGTTGAATGTAGTCATTGATACGGGTGAAATCTTCGTTGCTGAGCACCACACAGCCATTGCTGGACCAGGGTGGGCGATTATAGGTATAGGACGGGGTGCCATGAATCCAGATGCCGCCGCCACTGCGGTTATTGCGAATGTCCCAGGTGTTGGGGTAGTTAACCGGGAATGCGCCCCTGCCATATAAATCGGGCAGTTCCGCATCGTCTATATACCGCGTCACGTGGTACACCCCTATTGGGGTTTTCTGGTCTCCTCGAACCTGTTTACCCGCACCCTTGAGACCAATGCTGACAAAAAAATCGGTTTCCAGCACGGGGGTGCCCTGTTCGTTGCGATACACATACAGGCGTGATTGCGACAGGTCGATAACTATAAAATAACGCTGGTTGTGCGCGAGCCGAATCAGGTTGTCGGGTAGCATTCCCTGTGTGGCGGGTGTTTTAATGTGTGACAGACGTTGTTTTATTTCGAATGTCAGCTCATTCAGCCTGGGTGTCCCTGATGCATTTTGGGGGATGCCCGACCCTATGCTGGATAACACGCCGGTCTTCGCTATCAACAGGTCGGCATATAATAACTGTGCCAGCTTGCTGGTCGGATAATTGTGGATAATATCAAGCGTCTGCTGCAGGGCCTGGTCATTGTTCTGCTGCTGTATATTCTGCAATGCTGAAAGCATTTTGTGTTCGTATTCATCTGCAGATTGCTGCGCAGCAGAAACCACTGCAGGCAGTAGCAGCCCGAGCAGTAAATGAATACAGAGGTATGAAATACGGAGATTAATCATAGAACAGCCAGGGTAACTTCACTGTAGATTTTCCATTGCTGGTTAATGCGTTTGAGGCGCAGTCGTTTAACCACTTTATCGCTATAACTGGGCGATTGGTAGGCTTGCTGAAAATCGATCACGGCCTGGGTTGCAGTGAGCGATTTGATCTCTATATTGCTCAGGCTAACCTTGATGCGATCTCGCCTGACAATGCGCCTGTAGCGTTGTTTAAGCCACTCCTGATGATTGCTATAACGGCCTTTATAGTCATCGCTGTAGGTCGCAGCGTATTGCTCAAACTTTTGCTCACTCCAGGCATCGGCCCAGTTTGTTACCAGATCGATTAAGGTCTGGTTGTCCATTTGCGGAGCCGGGCTGGGCGTCGGCGCTTCGCTGACAGGCGCCGCTGCTGGGGTTTCGGGGACAGTCTGTACAGCTGGTTCTACGGGTGTTACTACTGCAGCTGCTTGCGGTTCGTTTTCAATACGCGCCTGTGCGACGACCAGGGGTGGTGCTGAATTTACCTGAGTGGCAGGCTGGTACAGTTCATCCAGTTCGGTTAACTGAATATGGTTTAATACCGTGTTCGAGTCGGCTTCGTCGCTGAGTGCCTTGCGATAGGCTTCGCTGGCCAGTCCCTGGTAAATCGAGTTGAGATTCTGGTAGGCAGCTGCGTAAGCGGGGTGCGTGTTGATAGACTCAATCAATAACTTCACTGCATGGTCGTAATCGCCCTGTTGCAGGTAAATGATGGCCAGATTGTTACGTGGCTCGGGGCGTTCCGGGTGCTGGGTAATGATTTCCTGATAGTAACGTATGGCCTGTTTGGTCTGCTTATTTTTCTGAAATGCCAGTGCCGTCAGGAACTGTGTTTCGAGGTGATGCGGTTGCTCTCGCAGCAGCGCCAGGCCGGTGGTTGCTGCCCTGGCGTATTGCTCCGCATTCAGTTCAGTTTTCATTTGCTGTAAGGTATTTGCGTAGACTGTGCTGATAAAAGCCAGGTTAATCAGAAAGAGCAGTATCTTGAGCATGTATCGGGTTCTAATTCGTTAAGCGCTAAATTATAGCAAACTGCTGCGGTTTATTGCAGCGCGGATGTCTAGCGGCATGATTCGGTTGTTAACGGCAGTACGCCCCAGTGACTTTGCCAGCATTACAAAGGTTTTCTCAATTAATCCGCTGTTCGTGAAACAGTACGGGAAATTCGGCAGGAATCTACTAGTGTCATGTTGATAGTTTAGTCATCGAAGGTCAGATTAATGGACAAGATAAGTATAGTTGGGGCAGGTCGGGTCGGTGAGTCGACCGCACAATTGATAGCAGAACAGGATTTATGTAAGGAGTTGATGCTGGTCGATATCCGCGAAGGTGTGCCGCAGGGCGTGGCACTGGATATTCAGGAAACAGCGCCTCTGCTCAGATTCGATACCCGGGTTGATGGCTGTCACCAGGCGGAAGCGATTAAGGACTCAGATTTGGTGATTGTCACTGCAGGTGTTTCACGCAAGGCGGGTATGACACGTTCTGAAGTGCTCAATGTGAATGTCAAAGTGATTGACGATATCGTCGATAATATCGTTAGATACGCTCCCGATGCGCTGGTGTTGCTGGTATCCAATCCAGTGGATGCACTTACCTATCAGGCGTTTTTGCGCAGTGGCTTTGAGCCTAATCGTGTGCTGGGTCAGGCAGGCGTGCTGGACTCCACTCGTATGGCAAGCTTTATCGCGCTGGAAACCGGATTTTCTACCCGGGATATCAGTGCTATGGTGCTGGGCGGGCATGGCGATACGATGGTCCCGATGATGCGTTTCACGACTATCTCGGGCATTCCGGTAGCGCATTTTCTGGATCAGAGCCGCATTCAGGATATTATCGAGCGTACCCGGTACGGCGGTGCTGAGATATTAAGTCTGCGTCGCACCAGTAGCGCCTATGATGCACCTGCGGCAGCGATTACCGAGATGGTCGATGCGATTGTGCATGATCGACGTCGAATTTTACCGGCCGTGGCAATTCTGCAGGGTGAGTACGGACAGTCTGATATGGCGATGAGTGTGCCCTGTGTATTAAGCGGCAGTGGGGTGGAAAAAGTTATTGAGCTGCCGTTGAATGATATGGAACAGTCTATGCTCGATGACTCAGTAGAGTCCATACGTGCGGATATCAATAATCTTAAGTGAGGTTCAATGAATAAGCTGTATCTGGTTGACTCCAGTATTTATGTATTTAAAGCCTGGTTCAGTCTGCCGGATTCACTGCTCAATCGAGATCAGCAACCCAATAACGCCTGGCTGGGTTTCGTGGATTTTATGTACCAGTTCCTGTCTGCCGAAAAACCTACTCAGCTGGTTTTTGCGTTTGATGAAAGCCTGCACTATTCAGTGCGTAAGGAGATCTACCCGCAATACAAGGCGAACCGCGCAGCTGCGCCGGAAGAATTGAAGCGGCAGTTTCAATGGTGCAGGCAATGGGTGCGCGCCCTGGGTATTAGCGAGGTTGCGAGTGATCGGCATGAAGCGGATGACCTGATTGGCAGTCTTGCAAGCTATCATCGTGATGCACAAACCCGTATCGTGATCCTTACAGCGGATAAGGATCTGGCACAGTTGATTGGTGAAGACGACCTGTGGTGGTCCTATGCCACTGGGCAGCGTTTGAATTATCGCGCCCTGATCAAGCGCTTTGGGGTGAGACCGGAACAGATTGCAGACCAGCTGGCTATTGCCGGGGATAAGGTGGATAACATTCCTGGGATTCCAGGAATAGGGATGACCATTGCTGGACGTCTGCTCACCAAATTCGGCGACCTGCAAAACCTGCGCAATAATCTGCAGGAGGTCAAAAAAATGAAATTTCGTGGCTCGGAACGCATCATGAATTTATTGCAGCAGCATGAGTCGATACTGGATATCTCTGCACAACTCACCCCCATCGACTGTACCATCCCTGAGATGCAGCAGGTCTCGACGCAACTTACAAAGCCGGATCGGGATGCGTTGCGCGAGATGATGGCTTATCATCAAATGGGTTCGGCCCGACAGCAGAAGTGGCAGCAACTGATAGACGCACGACTATGACTCAAATCGTATTATTCAATAAACCGTTTCAGGTAATGAGCCAGTTTTCTCCGCAAGGTGACAAACAGACGCTGGCGGATTTTATCGATATCAAGTCGGTTTATCCGGCCGGTCGACTGGATTATGACAGCGAAGGCCTGATGCTGTTAACCGACAATGGGATTTTGCAGGCACGCCTGACCTCCCCTGAAAATAAAAAATACAAAACCTATCTGGTGCAGGTTGAAGGTGAGGTTGATCGCAGGGCGTTGATACGGTTACAGCGAGGTGTTGATCTGAAGGAGGGGCGTACTTTACCTGCCCGGGTTAAAAAAATAGCAGAGCCCGATTTCCTGTGGGCGCGCAACCCGCCCATTCGTGAACGTAAATCGATTCCTACCAGCTGGCTGGAAGTTCAGATCAGAGAGGGTAAAAACCGACAGGTGCGGCGTATGACCGCGGCGGTAGGATACCCTGCGTTAAGGCTGGTGCGAACTGCCATCGATGATTACCAGCTGGAAGATTTACAGCCAGGGCAATACCGGGTTTTACAGGTATAGGGCGATGGCACTCTGGGCGCAGATAGAGCAGGATATCGGCAAATTTCGTGGCAGCGAGTTCCATATTCTGGAACGACGCAGCCTGGGTGGCGGTAGTATTAACAATGCCTTTCATATCAGTGATGGAAAAGATGATTATTTTGTAAAGACCAATCGGCATTCCCTGTTGGCTATGTTTGAGGCTGAAGCGATTGCATTACAGGTATTGCATCAGACTCAGACTATAAAGGTGCCGCAGCCAATAAGCCGTGGGGTGGTGGCTAGCGAAAGTTACTCGGTTATGAGCTGGCTCAATCTATCAGGTCAGCCAAATGGATTACTGTTCGGCCAGAAACTGGCGCAGCTACACAGTCATTATGCCGAGCGTTTTGGTTTTGAAATCGATAATACGATTGGCTCAACACCGCAGTTGAATCAATGGTCTGACAACTGGGTGGATTTCTGGAAAAAACAGCGCCTGGGTTATCAGCTGGAGCTTGCGCGCAAGAATGGATTTCGCAATCGGCTGTATGATCTGGGTGGCAGCCTGCTGGAGCGTTGCGCTGATTTGTTTGCTGGTTACCAGCCGCGCCCCTCTCTGTTACATGGTGATTTGTGGTCGGGAAACTGGGCAGGTACAAATGCAGGAGAACCCGTGATATTTGATCCAGCCAGTTACTATGGTGATGGAGAAACAGACCTGGCGATGATGGAGTTATTCGGTCATCCGGGGCAGGCGTTTTTTGCGGCTTATCGGGAAATCTATCCGCTGCAGCCGGGTTACCAGCAGCGCAAGCATTTTTATAATCTTTACCATATCCTGAATCACGCCAATATGTTTGGCGCTGCTTATGCAATACAGGCAGAGAATATGATGGAGTCATTGCTGGCGGAATTGAAATAGCAGCAGCGCAGAGGGTTTTGAATCTGTGCGGACTGTTATTTACAGATCAATTGCTGGTTCCAGCTAGGATCTATTGCCTGGTCAGCTTCTGGACAGATAGGCAAACCACTAACATAGACGCGTTCGTGAAATGGCTGGTTCTGAATTTTCGCCAGTTGCTGACGAAAGATGTTTTCTTCCTCGATCGCCTGCTGCTCAGACTTAAAGTAAAGCCAGGTGCCCTTCATCATATGCAGCGCATGCGCCAGTTCATGGTAGAGATTTTGTGCGGCGGTATATTCAATAGGCTGGCGTGAATTATCCAGTACGCGATGGCTACCCTGATCGGGTATGGCGGCATTAAAATGGATGTCTACAGATTCGCCACTACCATTAATCAGGTTCTGGGAAACCGGGGCAGAGGTTCTACCTGATGACACCATTGAATAAACCGAATGGAAAATGAAAAGTTTGTGGCCACTTTGTTGAATTTGAATCAGGGTGTCCAGTCCTTTGGGGACGGCGGCGATCTGCCTGATCCATTTTCTTAGATTTTTAATTTGCTCAGGGGTACCATGCAACGTTATGTTTTTGCCATAGGGGCTATTGATCTGCTCATCTGTCGAATGCAGGGGAACCAGCCCGATGCCGAAAGCGAGAGCTGAGGGTGAAGCAAACAGGCCGATAACGGCGATTAGAACTAAATACCTGCGCATAATTTGATGTGTATCAGGTGGTATCTTGTTGCCGATTTAATGATTTATATGCTTATATGCGGGGTTTTGCAATTAAGTTGTCACAAAACTGTGATCGAAGAGGACGTTAGTTTTTATCATGCCTTATCAGACATTAATTACATCGGTGCAGTTAGCAGAGCTGCTGGAGCAGGGAAATTGCCTGGTTTTTGACTGTAGATTCAACCTGGCAGATGTAGAGAGTGGGCGCCAGGCTTACGCGCAGGGGCATATACCTGGTGCGCTGTATGCGCATCTGGATGAGCATCTATGCTCTCCCATTAACGAAAATTCAGGCCGTCATCCCTTACCTGATATGTACCAGCTACAGCAATGGCTGGGGCAGAACGGGATGAGTAACGAGCTACAGGTGGTGGCGTATGACGATTGCGGCGGCGCCATGGCAGCGCGCTTGTGGTGGTTACTGAAAGGGCTGGGGCATGATGCTGTAGCAGTGCTGGATGGTGGCTGGCAGGCCTGGGTGGCACAGGGGGGTGAGATAACCGAACAGCTACCAGCACCGCAACCATCGGATTACCAGGCAAAGTTTGACTGGAGTCTGGTGGTAACGACCCCCGCTATTTTCGATAATATTTCCAAGCCCTCTTTTCTACTGGTGGATGTGCGCACCGAAGAACGTTTTGAAGGAATCAGCGAGCCTATTGATCCGGTTGCCGGGCATATTCCGAAGGCGGTCAATTTACCGCTGACTGAAAACCTGGCTGCTGATGGCTATTTTAAATCCGCAGAACAATTGCGCGAAATGTATGCGCCGCTGGATGCAAAATGCATTGCTAACAAGCAGGTGTATATGTGCGGCTCAGGTGTCACTGCCTGTCAATCGCTGCTGGCGGTTGTGGTAGCCGGATTTCCTATGCCGAGGTTGTATGATGGCTCCTGGAGCGAATGGATACGTGACCCAGGCAGACCTGTTGTTTCAGTAAATCAATAAAAGGGGCTGTTATGCCAGATAATATCGTCCAGTTTCCGGGCAAGATGAAAGACGCCATCGATGAGCAGCAGTGGAAAGAGCTACAGGCTGAATTCTATCTGGACTGTTATTTCGCCACTAAAGGGGTGCCTGCGTCAAACCCTGATGATCTACAGAGCTGGTTGCTAGAGGCCAAAATTAAGGCGGATATCGAAAATCCTTTTTTCCGGGGATGGCTGGTGCGCCGGCTTAGTGAAACCCAGACTGTTTAAATTGAGCGCTATTGAGTGAAGGATATAGTTAGCAACAGGTTGCTAAGCCTGGTTCTATTGCTCATTCTGGTAATCTCTAGCTTTTTCTTTTTTGTGGGTAGTCCTGGAGCCTATGCGGTACGTTCATCTAGGGAGATATGGAATCTGGGGCATATTCTCTACTTCGCCCTGCTAGTATTACTATTTTCACGTTGGTCATTATTTATGCGCCTGCCCCTGCTCTGGTGCTGGGTACTGCTAATCGGGTTGACGCTGATTTCAGGGTTTGTGGTAGAGCTTTTACAGTATGGCACAGCACGCAGTGCCGACTTGATGGATGTGTCACGGGATTTATGTGGTGCGTTGCTGATGCTTGCTTTTCATCCTGCCTTTGTTGATCACAGCAAAGTACCGCTAAAGCGATTACTACAGATCATTGTAGGCGCTTTTTTAATCTACCATTTGCTGCCGGTTTCTATCGCTATCACCGATGAAATAACGGCGCGGGAGCAATTCCCTGTTTTATCTGATTTCAGTACACCATTTGAGCTGGATCGCTGGAAAGGGAACGGAAAGCGCGAACTCGTTGAGGATTATGCAGGCAAACCGGGTAAACAGATGAAAATCAGTTTGCAACCCAATCGCTATGCAGGAGTAGGGATAGAGTATATGCCTGCTGACTGGTCCAGCTATCGATTCGTTAATCTGGATATCTATTCAGAGTATGAAAAACCGCTAAGCTTAACCGTTCGAGTACATGATGATAGACATCAAACAGTAGAGCCAAGCTATCTATTCAATGATCGATTTAATAAACGACTTCAGATCGTCAAAGGCTGGAATAAAATTAGGATTGATCTTGCTGAGGTAAAACAGGCACCGCACAAGAGAGCAATGGATATGCAAAACATTGCTGATATCAGTTTTTTTCTAAGTTCAGTTAAAAGTCCGAAAACTTTATATCTTGACCGGGTCTATCTGTCAGTTGAGTAAGCGGCAGACGCATCTCAATCTGGGGCATGCCTGAAACTAAAAGATTGAGTGTTAAAAGGGCATTGAAAATTACTACGAATCTGGATGATTACTACAATAAACTAAGACTTCATCGTTCATTGGGATATAAAAGCCCTTTAATTATGAAAAAATGGCGGCATAAGATGATAAACGAAAGGTATCAACTTTTTGGGAGGAGGCTTCCTTCGCCGCACTGTGCGGCCCCAAATTCAAGCGTTAACCGGAGACTGGCCGCATGGGACTCCTGATATTTAGCATCAACATCACGTTGGACGGGTGTGTAGATCACCAGGAGGGGATCGCTGACGACGAGACGCATGCATTCTTTACCCGCCTCATGGATGAGGGTGGGGCGATGCTGTGGGGCCGTGTTACCTACGAGATGATGGAGAGCTACTGGCCGGCGGTCGCGCGCGGAGATATAGAGACACCACCTGCGATTCGCGAGTGGGCGGTCAAGCTGGAGGCCAAGCCGAAGTATGTGGTGTCCTCGACACGAAGAGATTACCCGTGGACCAATAGCCACCACATCGCTTGCGACCTTCGCACGGGTGTGCAGAAACTCAAGGATGCGACACCGGCGGGTGTGCTCCTTGGTAGCGGCAAGCTCGCGGCAGAGCTTGATCGGCTGGATCTGATTGATGAGTACAAATTTCTCATCCACCCCAGAATCGCCGGTCACGGCCCGACCCTGTACGAGGGCGGGTTGTCCTCCACGCGGCGGCTAGAGTTGGTCTCGGCGATGCCTCTTCGCAACGGAGCGGTCGCCATGCACTATCGGCGCAAGCGAAGCTAATAAGGCGTTTGTTCGGATGTAAACTACGCTGTGGTTTGTTTGCACCACACAGCTTTAACGTTATTCTACTAAAGCAATGACTGGATACTTTTCTAAATTACAGAGAGATAGGCATGCTATGCCTACTTTTGTGAAAGCGGCATTGGAAGATAATTTGCTAATGCAAGATTATCTTAAGCGACCTGCTTATCAGCAAAACGATTACATTGGCTGGATTAACCAGGCAAAACAAGAAATAACAAAGCAAAAGCGACTTAACCAGATGCTAGCCGAACTTAAACAAGGTGGTGTGTATATGAAAATGGTTCACCCAGCTTCAGCCAAAAAGTAAAACTAGTGTATACGAATCAAAAATCGTATAACAATAGGCTATTGTCGGCGGAAAAAAGCGCTGGCTTAGACGCGCGTTGCGCTTTGCTGCACACCGGCCACAAAGCCAAACGTTATGCGCCTCATTAAAAAACAACTATGCAAAAATTCGTCCTTCTATTAAGGGGTGTAAACGTAACAGGAAAGAACCTACTTCCGATGCGGGAGTTGGTTAGCATCCTCGAAGAGCTCGGTTGCGCTGAAGTAAAAACGTATATACAAAGCGGAAATGTGGTTTTAAGAAGTACTAAGACAGCTACGTTACTTCAAGACTCAGTGCAGGACGAAATAGGAAAAATTAAAAAATTCCGGGTTGGTGTATTAGCTCTGCCAATTTCTAAGTTTGAATTAGCAGTGAAAAACTGTCCATTCGAGGCAAATGACGGGAAGCATGTTCATTATTTTTTTACTGTTACAAAACCGGAACCACTAAATGTTGAATTTTTAGAGACTTTACGCACTGAGACAGAAAAATATGAATTAATAGGCTCAGTTTTCTACTTGTTTGCTCCAGACGGGATTGGTAGATCAAAGCTAGCAAATAAAATAGAAAAAGCTCTCGGAGTACCGACAACGGCAAGAAATATGAATACAATTAACAAATTGGTGGAGTTACTGCAATAAATGGGCTATGCGAGTGGTAGTTAGCTGACAAAGCTGTCTGTGGTGATAACACATAACAACCAAATCATCTTGTTACTACGTAGCTGTGATCTCCGTTCCGTCAGCCCCATATTTAGGCATTTTGAGTTTCGAATAGGT
This sequence comes from Gammaproteobacteria bacterium, assembly GCA_050288105.1. Taxonomy (GTDB): domain Bacteria; phylum Pseudomonadota; class Gammaproteobacteria; genus JACNJF01. The sequence continues at coordinate 66,479 of JBNKDE010000004.1, read as the reverse complement.
TATTTGTAAACTCAGAAATCAGGTAATCAGATATGAAACAAAAACTTTCCGGAGGCCTGGTGCATGAATTACCCCTCGATCTGGCCGCAGCATTAACTGATAAAGATCTCAATAATACCTGGGAAGCCCTGTCTGCAATTGGCCGAAATGAATTTATTTGCTGGATTGAAGACGCCAAACAGGAGAAGACTCGAGTGAAACGGATAGCCCGGGCTACAGAAGAACTTCTAGAAGGAAAAAAACGGCCTTGCTGCTGGGCCGGGTGTATACACCGCACCGACAAGAAGCCCGGTAAATGGCAACAGGATGTTTTGATAGATAAAAAGATAAAACCGCTACCAAAGTAAAGTGAAACCAGCATATAACGAAGCAATCTGCGTGGTTCGCTTAACTCGTTTTACTACGCAAGGCTCCGCTCGGTTGTAGCGCCGCTACACAAGAAATACCTGTGGGTGTTCAATTTTATGTAATGCGGGGGAAAGAGAGTTCTGGAATCTCATCTCTGGTATCAGTGATAATTAAATATCAGTTAATAAGTCAAACCTCAATCCCGGTTTGCCCCTATGCCTCAATAGCTTCGTTCGACTGCGTAATCAGCAATAAAGAGTAGCGCTTCTTTATAGCTGTTATTGGGTAGTGAGCCCAGTGCCTGCTTGGCCAGAGTGGCGTGATGGATGGCCTGCTGATGGGTATAGTCCAGTGCGCCGGTCGATTTAATCGTTTGCGTGATAGCGTCAATATGATCCAGTCCACCCTGTTCTATGGCCTGGCGGATCATCATTCTTTCTGCCTCGGTGCCTTTTTCCATGGCATGGATTAATGGCAGGGTGGGCTTGCCTTCAGCTAGGTCGTCGCCGACGTTTTTGCCGAGCTCTTCACTATCAGCTTCATAGTCCAGTGCATCATCAACCAGTTGAAACGCAATACCCAGATGCTTGCCGTATTCGCCCAGCGCATTTTCCAGCTCGCTACCCGCACCAGTCATAATGGCGCCTATTTTACAGGCAGCCTCAAACAGGCAGGCTGTCTTGCTGTAGATCACCCGATGATATTTTTCTTCAGTGGTATCGGGTTCATTGATATTTAGTAACTGCATCACCTCGCCCTGGGCGATGGTGTTGGTGGTATCAGCCATCAGGTTCATGATGGGGAGTGACTGAACCATGACCATCATCTGGAACGCGCGGGAGTAAAGGTAGTCTCCCACCAGTACAGCGGCTTCATTACCCCAGATAGAACTGGCAGTTTCCTGACCACGGCGCATATCGGAGTCATCGACCACGTCGTCGTGTAACAGGGTGGCGGTATGAATAAACTCGACAATGGCAGCGAGTAAGGCGTCGTTTTCGCCTTCGTAACCACAGGCTCTGCTAGCCAGCATGACCAGCATGGGGCGCAGGCGTTTACCCCCACTATGGATAATATGCTGGCTGAGCTGGTTGATTAATACCACATCGGAGCTGAGATGATGCTCAATCACCTGATTCACGCGCAGCATATCATTGGCGGTAAACTCGCGTAATGATTGCAGGGTAAAACGATCAAGGTTTGGGTGTTGTGAGGTATTCATACTGATCAATAATTTTCTAGCGTGCTAGTTTAACAAAAAAAAGAGCGGCAGAACCGCTCTTTCTTGTTTCCGATGTGTGACCATCGAGTGTAACTCCAGATTAAACTTAGTTCAGAGACTGGTAGTAGTCGATCAGGATCTGAGCAACCTCTGGACGAGAAAACTCTTTGGGTGGTGCGATGCCATTACCCAGCATTTCACGTACCTTGGTGCCTGAGAGCAGGACGAAATCATCCTTTTCATGATCCGGTGCTTCACACATCATCACAACCTTATCCAGCTTCTTTGACCACGCGGTGTGATCAGCCTTGAAGATTTCGATCTCCATCGCGCCAGCAGGTACTTCATCTTCGAAAATGGTCTGTGCATCGAAGGCGCCGTAGTAATCGCCTACGCCGGCATGGTCACGACCGATGATGAAATGGGTGGCACCCATATTCTGACGGAAGTAAGCATGCAGTACGGCTTCGCGAGGACCGGCATACAGCATATCGAAGCCATAACCTGTCACCATCGCGCTATTGGGTGGGAAGTACAGCTCAACCATTTTACGGATAGCCGCATCGCGTACCGGAGCAGGGATATCGCCGGGTTTCAGTTTGCCCAGCAGCATGTGGATGACCAGACCATCACAGCCCAGTCTTTCCATTGCCATATGACACAGCTCTTCGTGCGCCAGATGCATGGGGTTACGGGTCTGGAAAGCCACGATCTTGCTCCAGCCGCGTTCCTTGATTTCATTACGGATTTCAACCGCAGTACGGAAGGTATCTGGGAAGTCGTCCTGGAAATAGCTGAAATGCAGTACCTGGATAGGGCCAGATACAGCTACACGACCCTGGCTATTGAAAGCTGCTACACCAGGATGCTCAGAATCATCAGTACGATAAACCTTGTCGGTCATAATCGCCATTTGCTCATCGCTGACGGTTTCAATGTTTTCTACATCCATAATGGCCAGCACGGGGTTGCCGTCCATATTAGGATCACGCAGCGCAATGCGTTTGGCATCGCCGATAGCATCGGTGTTTTCCAGCAGGCATAAAACAGGAACTGGGAAGAATGAACCATCGGTCAGGGTCATTTTCTCTGCTGCACCCATGGCGTCAGCAACGTTCATAAAGCCTTTAAGTGGGTTAAAATAACCGGCACCCATCATGACAGCATTACCAGCGGCCTGTGAGCTGATGGTGACTGAGGGAAGTGTTTCTGCTTCTTGCATCAGCTGATGATGCTTATCGGTATCGTATACGAAAAGCGGTTGTAACTCGTCTGAGCCGACTGGTTTTATCATTGAGGAGTCCTCCATTTATAAGGGATAGTCTTTGCCGCGTAGGAGCGGAAATGTCCGAAAATGGCGGGCAGATTAACTGTAGCGCGACTTTTGCGCAAGCGCATCTCTCTATATATTGATAGACCTCGTTTATATATAGGTGTAGATTTGACGCGGTTTTTCGCCCAGTCCCGTAATAATGCCGCGATAATGGCTGAATATTGGCAATGAGTCAGTCTTTTTAGCGTTAAAAGCATTGACCTGACTGGGTTTGGCAGATAAAATCTGCGCCCTTTTTCAAGATCGGTTTGGAGTAATATCAGAATGTACGCTGTCATCGCTACTGGCGGAAAACAGTACCGTGTCACCGAAGGTGAAACGTTAAAAGTAGAAAAGATTGCAGGCGAAGAGGGTTCTGAAATTGAACTGGATCAGGTCCTGATGGTTGCTGATGGAGACAATATTCAGGTCGGTACTCCGGTCCTTGATAAAGGCTCAGTAACCGCGAAGATCGTTTCTCATGGTCGCGGCAAGAAGGTTGAAATTGTTAAATTTCGTCGCCGTAAGCATCATCGTAAGCAGATGGGTCACCGTCAAAGCTATACAGAAATTGAAATCAGCAAAATCAAGGCATAGGAAGGTTTAAACTATGGCACATAAGAAAGCGGCGGGCTCAACCCGCAATGGTCGCGATTCACAGTCAAAACGCCTGGGCGTAAAAAAATTCGGCGGTGAAGTCGTAGTTCCTGGAAATATTCTCGTTCGTCAGCGCGGTACCAAATTCCATGCTGGCGAGAATGTTGGTTGTGGCAGAGATCATACTCTGTTCGCGAAAGCTGGCGGCAATGTTGAATTTAAGGTGAAAGGCAAAGACAACCGCACGTTCGTGAATGTGGTTACTGCTTAATTTTTAAGCCGATTCAAAAATATAAAAACCCCGCTGTTGCGGGGTTTTTTTTGTCTGGGATATAGTATCAGGGAATATGGTTATGGGTGTACAGGAACTATCTGCAGGTCTCTCCATCCAATCAATCACTTAAAACTGTGTGAGGAATTACAGTTGTCGTTACAAAACAAGTTTCAACAGTTAAAGCAATTTGCTGAAAGCCAGATTATTGGCCAGTACAAGCTGGTCAATCGATTAATGATCGCCTTGCTGGCAGATGGTCATTTACTGGTCGAAGGCGCGCCTGGTCTGGCAAAGACGCGTGCAATCAAGGTATTGGGAGATTGTATCGAAGGTGATTTTCACCGCGTCCAGTTCACCCCCGATCTTTTACCCGCGGATTTGACCGGTACCGATATTTACCGGCCCCAGGATGGCTCTTTTAAATTTCAGCCGGGTCCTCTGTTCCATAATCTGATACTGGCAGATGAAATCAACCGGGCTCCCGCCAAGGTGCAGTCAGCGTTGCTGGAAGCGATGGCAGAACGCCAGATTACGGTGGGTAGTAAAACCTATCAATTGCCAGAGCTGTTTCTGGTGATGGCGACACAGAATCCACTCGAGCAGGAGGGTACTTATCCGCTACCAGAAGCTCAGCTGGATCGTTTTCTGATGCATGTGACTATCGATTATCCAGACGCAGAAGCCGAGCAGAAAATACTGCAGCTTAATCGCATGGAAGCGCGCAATCAGCAGCAGGCGAAAACCGCTCAGGTTGAACTGATTACGCAGGCTGATTTATTTGCTGCACGCACTGAAGTGCTGGATGTACATCTGGCAGAACCGCTCGAACAATACCTGCTACAGCTGGTGCTGGCGAGTCGCAATCCTGGTGCCTATGGACAGGATATTCAACACTGGCTGGAGTATGGTGCCAGTCCGCGCGCCAGTATCGCGCTGGATAGATGCGCACGTGCGCATGCCTGGCTGGATGGCCGTGATTATGTCACGCCGGATGATATCCAGCTGATGGCGTTCGATGTGATGCGACATCGCGTGATCCTCAGCTTCGAAGCTGAAGCAGAGGGCATTAGCAGTGATCGCTTTATTAATGAACTGATTAATAGAGTCGCTGTGCCCTGAGTTTCATGAATAACCCCGCAACAGATAACAATGAAGGTGTGATTTATATCGATCAGTCTTCGCTGATTCGTCTGCAGTCTGATGCAGCGGTCCTGAAATTAAAACCAGCGATGATCCGTTCCAGCATGAGCGGTCAGTACCTGTCCCGCTTCAAAGGACGGGGTATGGAGTTTGACGAATCGCGGCCCTACCAGCCGGGTGATGATATTCGCAACATGGACTGGCGCGTAACGGCGCGTACCAATCGCGCGCATTCCAAGGTTTTCCGAGAAGAGCGTGAACGTCCGGTATTGCTTTGGGTTGATTTTCGGCCCTCCATGTTCTTTGCAACAAAGGTTTGCTTTAAATCGGTTCTGGCTGCCAAACTGGCCGCATTGTTATCCTGGAAAGCCACTCAGCAGGGGGATCGTCTGGGGGCGCTTTTATTTACTGAATCCAGGCATCTGGAGCTGCGCCCGGGTCGAGGTAAAACAGCCGTTCTCAGATTGATCAAGCAGCTGTCTGAATTCAGTCATCGCATAAATGGAAATGACGGCGAAAAGAAACAGGATGAGCGACATGCGCTTAGCCGTCTGGTGCAGGTAACGCGTCCTGGCAGTCTGATTTATCTGATCAGTGATTTTCGTCATATGACAGAGCAACTGGAATCGACTCTGTCACGTTTATCTCTACATAATGAAGTGGTTTTGTTGCATGTGCATGATCCTCTGGAAGCTGCATTGCCTGCGACGGGCTATTACCGGGTAACCGATGGGCTGGTGGAAGCCGCAATCAATGCCTCAGATGAGCGCGTGAAAACTGAGTATCAACAGCGCTTCGAGGATCTACAGCAAACGCTGGTCAGGTTGTGCCAGAAGTATCGCGCCACCTATCGCGCGGCCTCTACTGAACACAGTGCACTGGAAATAGTGCGGCAGCCGAACAGGTCTTATCGAGGTGCAACATGAATCCGGGTGAGACTCTGCCGCTGCGAGATATTCATTTACCGGATGCTGTATCCTGGTGGCCGCCGGCCATAGGCTGGTGGATTTTGTTAGTGCTGCTCCTGTTGCTGCTGGCAGGGTTGGTTGTTGCTATACGCAAGTTGCTGCAGCCCAGACTTAATAAAAGTGCCAGAGCTGAAATCGAGCAGGTGCTAAACGAATATACACAACATGCTGATGACCAGAAAATGCTGCAACAACTGTCATCTGCCATCCGGCGCATAGGCATCAGTTACCTGACCAGGGAGCAACATGCTGGACTGGTTGGAGCGTCATGGTATCAGCGTATTAACCAGCTGGCACCCGAGCAGGCATTTAGCGCGGAGATGGTCGCTTTGCTGATCGATGCGCCTTACCAGAAACAACCGCATATCGATGCTGAGCTGGTACAGCAGCTTGTTGCTCAGGCCAGGTCCTGGGTGCAGGCATTGCCTGCTAACCCCTCCGCACAGATACAGCTGGATGCCTCACATGTTTGAGTTTAACTGGCCCTGGGTTTTTGCTTTCCTGCCTTTACCGTTGCTGGTCTGGTATCTGCTTCCCTCTGCGTCGGAAACGCGCCAGGCAGCATTGCGTGTGCCATTTATAGAAGATTTTTCAGCGCTTGCTGATGATCCTGTGAGCAAGAAAAACCGACGCCTGATGACGACGATTGTACTGATTATCTGCTGGCTGCTGTTACTACTGGCAGGCGCGCGTCCACAATGGGTGGGGGAGCCGCTGCAATTACCGGTAAGTGGACGTGACCTGATGATGGCGGTGGATCTTTCGGGTTCTATGCAGGTGGAGGATTTTCAAATCAAGGGACAAACCGTTGATCGATTAACCGCAACTAAATATGTCGCTTCTGACTTTATCAGTCAGCGTAAGGGTGATCGCATGGGGCTGATACTGTTTGGACGTAATGCCTATCTGCAAACGCCACTGACCTTTGATTTAACCACGGTGCGCACCCTGTTGCTGGAATCTGCCATCGGTCTTGCCGGTAAGGAGACCGCAATTGGTGATGCCATCGGGCTCGCGATTAAGCGCCTGAAAGATAATGCTGACAGCAGCAAGGTACTCATCCTGCTGACCGATGGTGCCAATATGGCAGGTGAGGTAACACCGATGAAAGCAGCAGAACTCGCAGCCAGTTATGGCTTAAAAATCTATACCATTGGTATAGGTGCTGATGAAATGATCCGTGATTCAATCTTTGGTCGTCAGCGCATCAACCCCTCGCAGGACCTGGATGAAAAGACCCTGACCGCAATCGCACAGCAAACCGGGGGGCAGTATTTTCGCGCGCGTGATACCGAGGCGCTCAAACAGATTTATGACCGGCTCGATAAACTGGAGCCAGTTGAGGTAGAAAGCCAGACCTTTCGTCCAGTAAAGGCATTGTTTATGTGGCCTCTAGCGCTGGCACTGGCGATCAGTGCGGTCCTGATCGTACTGCGCGGGGTAGCGCGATGAGCCTGCAGTTCCTGCGTCCCGAATGGTTTATTGCTTTACTGCTGGCTGTCGTGATGGGCTTTGTTTTTTATCGACGCAAATTGCATAACCGGGACTGGGCTGCGGTCATCGATGCAGCATTGTTACCCCATCTATTGACTGAAAGTGATCGTGCCAGCCGTCGCTGGTGGTTCTGGGTGGTGCTGTTGATGAGCATTCTGGTGATTATTGCGCTTGCTGGCCCAGTGTGGAACAAGCTGCCGCAGCCAGTCTTTAAACAGCAATCAGCGCTGGTTATAGCACTGGATCTGTCGCAGTCGATGAATGCACAGGATATCAAGCCAAGTCGACTTGCCAGGGCGCGTCTGAAGTTGATTGATATTCTGAAGATGCGCCAGGAAGGCCAGACCGCCCTGATCGCATATGCTGGAACGCCCTACACGGTCAGTCCGCTAACCGATGATAGTGACACGATACAGTCACTGGTATCCAGTCTGGCCAGCGATATCATGCCAGCGCAGGGCAGTCGTAGTGACCTGGCGCTGCAGCATGCGCTGGAACTATTGAAAAATGCGGGGCAGACGCATGGAGATATCCTGTTGATCACTGATGGCATCAGTGAAAAAAGTGCCACAGCGATACAGCAGCTGGATTTGAAAAATATCCGTGTTTCAATCCTGTCTGTGGGTACCGAGCAGGGAGCCCCGATTCCTCAGCCAAGCGGGGGTTTTGTGAAGGATGCCTCTGGTTCAATCGTTATCGCGAAAACCGAGACTGGCGCACTACGTCAGCTTGCGTCAAATCTGGGAGGGATCTATATGTCGATGAAGCTGGACGATGCGGATGTGATGCGGCTACATCGCTTACTCAACGACCAGAGTTTGAAAACTGAAAACCAGCAAACGGATTTCAAATCTGATCGCTGGCAGGAAGAGGGACCCTGGTTGCTGTTGCTGGTGATTCCGCTGGCAGCTCTGGCATTCAGGCGTGGTGTCCTGCTTTCAGTTTTTCTACTATTTTTTGTGCTCCCCGCAATTCAGCCGGTATCTGCGGATGACGGCTGGCACTGGCAAAACCTGTGGAAGAACCAGGATCAGCGCGCGGCACAAATGCTTCAGCAGGGAGATAGCAAACAGGCTGCCGAGTTATTCACCAATCAGGACTGGAAAGCGGCTGCACTCTATAAAGCGGGTGATTATGAAACGGCGTTGAAGCAACTGGAATCCGCAGCATCTGCTGATGCTCCCTACAACCGAGCAAATGCACTGGCAAAGCTGGGTCGACTGCAGGAGTCGCTGGATAGCTACGACGAAGCATTGAAGCTGGACCCGAATAATGAGGATGCTATTTATAATCGCAAACTGGTTGAGGACGCACTTAAACAACAGCAAGACCAGTCGCAACAGGGAGAGGGTGAGCAGGGTGATCAGCAGCAACCGTCCGATCAGTCATCCGACCAACAGGGGCAGGATCAGCAAAACCAGCAACAGCAGCAATCCACGCAGGATTCCGAATCCAGCAGCCAGAGCCAGAATGAGCAGTCGGGTGAACAGCAGGATGCGCAGCAGCAGAATCCGCAGGATCAGTCTAGCCAGAGCGATGAGCAGAAGCAGGCTGAGTCCGAAAAGCAGCAACAGGTCCAGCAGCAATCCGAGCAGGCGCAGCAGGATAACAGTGAGGACGAGGATGCCAGCAACAGCCAGGCATTAAGCCAGCAAGATCAGCAGCAAAGCCTGTCCGAACAGGCAGAGGCGCAATGGCTGCGGCGTATCCCGGATGATCCGGGTGGTCTGTTACGTAATAAATTCAAATACCAGTATGGCCGTCAGCGCCAGCCAAACGTAGAGCAGGAACCATGGTAAATACAGGCAGAGCATTAATCCTGGTGGCAGGCTTTTTACAGTTACTGCTGTTTAGCATTAGTGCGTCAGGCGCAGATATTGTCGTGCGCAGTGATCGCAACCCGGTGGGTCTGAATGAATCCTTTCAGCTGATTTATGAGGCAGAAGGAGACGTGGATGATGACCCTGATTTCTCCGTGCTGGAAAAGCAGGTTGATATCCTGAACCGTAGCCAGAGCAGTAATATCAGTATCATCAATGGTAGCTATAGCAGTAAGAAGAACTGGACCCTCAATGTGATGGCAAAACAACCTGGCAAGCTGCTGTTACCTCCAGTGCCTTTCGGTTCAGACAATAGCCCGAGCTATGAGGTGATGGTTAACAAAGCCACGACTACAGATTCTAACAAGAAAGACTTTTTTACTCGCATCCGGGTTAACAAATCGAAGATCTACGTACAGCAACAACTGGTTGTTACGCAGCAGTTATTCTCCGCCTACAACCTGGCTGCCTATGGCATGGGCGATCTCAAGTTTGGCGGTCTGGATGTTGTAGTCGAGCCGCTGGGCGATGAAAAGCAATATAAAACGCGTATGGATGGGCAGGCGTATGTGGTGGTCGAAAAACAGTTTGCGGTGTTCCCGCAGCAAAGCGGCAAGCTGGAACTGGAGCCCATACTGGCAGAAGCGCAGACTGGGTCGCGTTCGAATTCGATTTTTAATCAGTTTGCGCGCGGCAAGGTGGTAAGGGCACGTTCCGATGCAATTCAGGTGGAGGTCATGGATATGCCCGCTGATGCCAATATGAGCCCCTGGTTGCCCGCCAGCGACCTGGCGTTGCTGGAACAATGGGCTGATAATCCCCCCAAATTTGTTCAGGGTGAGCCACTGACGCGTACCCTGTCGATTAAGGCAGAGGGTTTAAGCGCTGCCCAGTTACCGGTGCTACCGGATATCGCGATAGACGGGTTTAAACAGTATCCGGACCAGCCTTTGCTGGAGAATATACGTAACGATAGCGGTCTGAGCGGCTATCGTGTGGAGAAGGTTGCTTTTATACCCACACGTCCAGGCAAGATTACCCTGCCTGCGATAGAGATCCCCTGGTGGAATACCCGCACCAATCAGCGTGAAGTTGCGCGTATTCCATCGCGCGAGGTGGAGGTAATGCCCTCTCCAGTGGCCCAGAAAGCAACACCTGCCGCGGCTGCTCCAATGACCGAAACGCCGATTCAGTCCACTCCGGTGCCAGCGTCGGAATCATCCGCCGAGCCAGTGCCGGAGGTGAATGCGGACAATAATCAACTCTGGATGTGGGTGGCGGTGATTTCATCACTGGGCTGGCTGGCTACTGCGCTAAGCTGGTTCCTGTTTGGCAGTGCGAAGCAGATGCGCAAACACACAGCTGATGAGCAGACTCACAGCCAGCAGGCAGCGCTTTTTAAAGCGGTTCTCGCAAGTTGTAAGCAAGGAGATGCCAGTGATTGCCGCGCGCAGATTCTGAAATGGGCAAAACACTATTTCCCGCAAAATGGCATCGTCAGCCTGCGTGATTTGCGTACGCTGCTACCCGCATCGGTGGTCGAGCAGCTAACCCTGCTGGATGCTGTTCTGTATGGTGGTAGCGAAAAGGCAGTGGATTTCGCGGCGCTCGCTGAGGGACTCAAACAGTTTGTCAAAACGGATAGCGGCAAGCCCGATCGGCAGGCAGAATTATTACAGCCTTTGTATAAATAAATCCTGAAAAAACATGGCGGCAAGCTATAATGCGCCATTTTTAGCCTACAGCGCATACGCTCAGGAATTCACATGAAGTTTATTGACGAAGCCATTATCCACGTGCGCGCCGGCAAAGGCGGTAATGGTATCGTCAGTTTCCGGCGCGAGAAATATATCCCCATGGGTGGCCCTGACGGTGGTGACGGTGGTGATGGTGGATCGGTGTATGTCGTTGGCAGCACCGACCTCAATACACTGTCTGATTTTCGCCATCAACGCAAATTTCTTGCAGAGAATGGCAAGTCCGGCCAGGGGCGTAATAAAACCGGACGTAAGGGTGAAGATATTATTATCCCTATGCCACTGGGTACCACGATCACCACGCTAGAACACAACGAGTTGATTGCAGATATCAAGGAGCCAGACGTGCCGATACTGATTGCGCGCGGTGGATTTCACGGGCTGGGTAATACGCGCTACAAGAGCTCTACCAACCGGGCGCCACGCCAATGCTCTCCGGGTACTGAGGGTGAGCAGTTCGATGTCAAACTGGAGCTTAAAGTGATCGCCGATGTGGGTCTGCTGGGCCTGCCTAATGCCGGCAAGTCGACCTTTATCCGCTCAGTATCTGCGGCCAGGCCCAAGGTGGCTGATTATCCTTTTACCACCATGCACCCCAACCTGGGTGTGGTCAGCATCGCGCCGCATCGCAGTTTCGTGATTGCGGATATCCCGGGTCTGATCGAAGGTGCATCTGAAGGTGTCGGTCTGGGTATTCGTTTCTTAAAGCATCTACAACGCACGCGTCTGTTGTTACATATTATCGACGTAGCGCCGCTGGATGAAGCACAGCAGCCTGCTGAAGATGCACGCAAGATACTAGCTGAACTGAAGAATTATGATGAAGCACTGTACAACAAACCACGCTGGCTGGTGTTAAATAAGCTAGACCTGTTACCTGAAGAGGAGCAGCAGCCACGCTGTCAGCAAATCATTGATGAACTGGCGTGGCAGGGGCCTGTGTATCAAATCTCTGCAATCAATAAAGAAGGTGTTGATCAATTGTGCTACGACATCATGCAACTGGTAGAAGCCAGTAGCCATCAGGCTTTTGATAGCGATCTGGATTCCGATAACACAGAAGCATAGTGACAGGTATCTTACTGGTTAATGAGTTGAAACTGACCCTGTATGGATAAAAAAATAAAAAGAATTGTTGTCAAAATCGGCAGTGCATTGATTACCGATGGCGGCAAAGGACTTGATCATGCTGCACTTGCTGACTGGGCGGAGCAGATGGCACAGCTTCGCTTATCAGGCATCGATATCGTACTGGTTTCATCCGGATCGATTGCAGAAGGTATCAAGCGCCTGGGCTTAAAGAAACGTCCCACAAAAATCCATACCTTGCAGGCCTCTGCAGCCGTGGGTCAAATGGGCCTGATACAGGCCTATGAAAGCTGTTTCCAGAAGCACAATATCCATAGTGCGCAGGTATTGTTAACGCATGAGGATCTGGCAAACCGTCAGAGATATCTGAATGCTCGTTCAACATTACGCACCCTGATTGACTTTGGCACTGTTCCCGTAGTGAATGAAAATGACACCGTTGCCACCGATGAAATTCGGTTTGGAGATAACGACACTCTGGGGGCTCTGGTAGCCAATTTAATCGAGGCGGATCTACTAATCATCCTGACTGATCAGCGCGGGGTGTATGACAGTAATCCTGCCACCAACCCTGGCGCGAATTTTATTGAAAAAGCCGATGCGCTGGATGATATGCTGCTGAAGTTTGCAGAACCCGTGGGTGGTGTGCTTGGGAGTGGAGGGATGCAAACCAAGATTATTGCAGCACGTAAGGCTGCCCGCTCAGGGGCGCATACCATTATTGCCTACGGGCGCGAACCCGATGTGATTAAGCGGCTGGTCAAAGGCGAGTCGATAGGAACTTTTCTTAAGGCTTCATCGGAACATCTAGTCGCAAGAAAGCAATGGCTGGCCGGGCATATGCGCTGTGCTGGGGAACTGTTGCTGGATGACGGTGCAGTCGCTGTGCTACAAAAATCAGGGGCCAGCCTGTTACCAATAGGGGTCAAAGCTGTTAAGGGTGACTTTAAGCGTGGAGAAGTGGTGGCCTGCGTCAATCTACAAGGACGGGAAATCGCACGCGGCCTGATCAATTATCCTGCTGATGAAGCGCGTAAGATTATCGGTCATACCAGTAAAGAGCTCGCAGGAATACTGGGTTATGAAGATGATGTGGAACTGGTGCATCGGGATAACCTGATTTTGCTGGATTAGAATTCCATCATTTCAAAATCGCCCTTACCTACGCCGCAGTCCGGGCATACCCAGTCATCGGGAATGTCATCCCAGCTGGTGCCGGGTGCGATGCCCTCTTCGGGTAAACCCTCTGCCTGGTCATAAATAAATCCACATACGATACAGACCCATTGTTTCATCTTTTACTCTCTCCGGTTTTTCTGGTTCATGTCTGGCTGAATGCTATGCTTTATAGCGTTGCATAAGACGTTGATAATGCTCGGCCGAATAGCGCAGAAATTCCAGCTCGCGCGGTTTCAGTTTGCGTACCCGCTTACAGGGGTTGCCCAGATACAGATAACCACTGTGCAGGTTTTTTCCGGCAGGGACCAGCGTGCCTGCACCGACCATGACCTGATCTTCAACGATAGCATTGTCCATTACGATAGAACCCATACCAATCAGGCAGTCATTACCAATCTGGCAGGCATGGAGCATTGCCTTGTGACCGATGGTTACGTAATCACCGATGGTTAGGGCGGCGCCCTCAGGGTTGAATTCACCGGCGTGACTGACATGCAGCACACTACCGTCCTGAATATTACAGCATTTGCCTATGCGTACACGGTTCACATCAGCGCGGATTACGCTCATGGGCCAGACTGAGCAATCTTCTCCCATAACCACATCGCCAATCACAGTGGATTGAGGGTCTATGAAACAGGAGTCAGGAATTTGCGGGGTTATTGAGCCAAAGGCACGGATCATTACTAAGCCCTGTGTTAAAATCAGCAGCTAGTGTAACTAACTTGTAAAGCTTAATCACCCGCCATGCCGCCGCATATCCTGCAAAAATTAAAACTCTACGCCCAGTTGGTTCGTCTGGATCGCCCCATTGGGAGCTATCTGCTGTTATGGCCAACGCTGTGGTCGCTTGCTATGGCGTCTGAGGGTGGGCCGGATCTGTGGGTGTTGTTTGTGTTTGTGGCTGGCGTATTGCTGATGCGCTCTGCTGGTTGTGCGGTGAATGATTTTGCAGATCGTCATATAGACCTGCATGTGACGCGCACCCGTGAACGCCCTTTAACCGCCGGGAAGATCAATGCCAAAGAAGCCATGTGGGTTTTCGTGGTACTCGCGTTGCTGTCATTTCTACTGGTACTGACCCTTAATACCTTTACCATTTATCTCTCCATAGGCGGGGTGTTGCTGGCTGCCAGTTATCCGTTTATGAAACGTTACCATTATCTACCTCAGGTGCATCTGGGTGCTGCATTTGGCTGGGGTGTACCTATGGCCTGGGCCGCTCAGACTGGTGAGGTGAACAGTATCACCTGGTTGCTGTATACGGCCAACCTGCTATGGACAGTCGCCTATGACACGATGTACGCAATGGCAGATCGTGAAGATGATTTAAAGATAGGGGTAAAGTCCACTGCTATTCTATTTGGCGATGCGGATAAATTTGTTATCGCCATATTGCAGTTCCTGTTTATCCTGACTATGTGGTTAATCGGTATTGATCTTGAATTTAGCAGTGTTTATTTCTTTAGCCTGGTTGCTGCATCTATTCTGCTCGCTTACGAGCAGGCAATGATCCACTATCGAATACCTGAATACTGTTTCCATGCCTTTCTGCATAATCATTGGGTGGGCGCGGTCGTGTTCTACGGCATTATGGCGCATTACTATTTGTCCTGATGATGCCCCTTAAACGCTAAAGATCTCGCTAATTTTCCCGATATATTCTAAAAACTCTGCTACTGTTAAATAAAAAAACGGAAAAACCATGCACGCAGCAGGCCTGCGGCCTGTGTATGGAATCAAAAACTATAAATTCATCGTGCACATCTATGACCCTATTTAAAAAAGCTAAATTATCTACGCGTTTCTTACTGTTAACCCTGGTACTCACTTTGCTGGTCATCGCTGAAGGGGGCATGATTGTGTCCGACAGTATGAAGATCGATAGCCAGTCAATTGCGCTTACCGAGCGACATATCCCGATACTGAATAGCGCGCACCGCCTGAAACTGGCTGTTGTACAGGTACAGCAGTGGCTGACCGATATCAGCGCGACCAGAGCTCAGGATGGCCTGAATGATGGTTTCGATGAGGCGGAGAATAACGCCCAGAGCTTCAATAGCCTGATCGATAAGCTATCCACCCTGGATGAAGCGCGGGCAGGCAGGTACCAGGCCATGAAGCCGGTATTTGATGCTTACTACCAAACCGGTAAGAAAATGGCACAGTCCTACATCGATGAGGGTCCATCGGGCGGAAATAAAATGATGGCAGCATTTGATGAAGTTGCGGCCAGAATGTCGGAAGAAGTGGACCGTTTACTGACTGAGGTGGAGCAGGAAACAGCCGGCGTCCTTGCCGATCAGCAGAAACTGACCTCGGACTTGCTCACTTCAGTGATCATTGGGTCGGTAATGATTCTGGTTGGGGTGGCAATGGTGTATCTCATTATGTCGCGCATACTGTCCTGTCTGCCTACAGTATTAAAACAATTAAATCTGGTGGCTGAAGGTGATCTGACTTCAACCATCGATGTGACTCGTGAAGATGAATTCGGCGAGTTGATGCGCGCATTAAAAGCAATGCAGCAAAGACTGCTGGAAATGATTTCTAAAATCGGCAGTACCACCCAGCAGTTATCTGCGATGTCACAGCAAGTCTCTACGGTGATGATGAAAACCAACGAGAATATTCAGCATCAACATCAGGAAACCGAGCAGATTTCTTCAGCCATGAAAGACCTGACGGCATCCGTGAGCGATATATTGAGGAGTATTACCGATGCCGCAAATGCTGCCAATGGCGCGAATTCTGAAACCGAAAAGGGCAGTAAACTGGTACAGGATTCGATTCAGGGCATACAGCAGTTGTCTGAGTTGACGGAGCAAACCTCTTTGCTGATTCAGAATGTTGAGCGCGATAGTGAAAACATCAATACCGTGCTGGATGTGATTAAAGGCATCGCTGAACAAACTAACCTGCTGGCGCTAAATGCAGCGATTGAGGCAGCCAGAGCGGGTGAACAGGGGCGTGGCTTTGCAGTAGTTGCAGACGAGGTAAGAACCCTCGCTGGACGCACCCAGGATTCCACCGAAGAGATCAATAATATTATCGACAAACTTCAAATTGGTGCACGTGAATCGGTAAAAGCAATGGAACAAAGTCGGGACAAAACATTGTCAGTAGTCGATCAGGCCGCTTTGGCCGGCGCATCCTTAACCACCATAGCTGAGTCGGTGTCTCGTATCAATATGATGACCGGGCAAATTGCTGCCGCCACTGAGGAGCAGAATGCGGTGGTTGAAAACATGGATGAAAATGTCGTCAGGATCAGCGAAATGGCACAGAATAATGCAGCAACGGTGAATCAAACCTACCAGGCTGGTACTGAATTGACGCATATTGCGAGTGAACTACAGGCGTTGGTGGAAAAGTTCCGTGTGTAAAGATCCTGCCCGCAGCTAATTCTTGAGCGCCCGCGCCAGGCTCCAGACCTGGATATCCTGTACCCCTTTGCGCTGTAATAAGCGGCAAATTTCACTCATGGTACTGCCGCTGGTGATCACATCATCAACGATTGCTACCGATTGATAGTGTTTTTGCGGCTGGTATTGAAAAGCTTTTCGGATATTACTGCGCCGTTTTGAAGGACTCAGACCTGCCTGTGGCTGGGTTGCGCGAATACGTTTCAGGCTGTTTCTATCCATTGGTATTTGCAGTCGCTCGGATAGTACACGGGCAATTTCTTCTGACTGATTGAATCCGCGTTCCAGTAAACGTGTTTTATGTAATGGGACGGGTAACAGTACCCGCTGAGCCTGTGGCATAAACTGCCCTAACAACTCGCCAAGCATGCCCTCGGCAACTTCGATATGCCGCTGGTACTTCAGGCGGTGGATTTCATCACGCGTAGGTCCACTGTACACCAGTGGTGCCAGCATGCGTTGCCAGGGGGGCGGGTGCAGCAGGCAAACCGGGCATATTGCACCCGCACTATGATTGGGCAGCCCGCAAAGCTGGCAGGCGTGCTCGACTTGAACAAATTCGGACCAGCAATGCCTGCAATAGTAGCTGTCAGAATGAATACCCACCGCGCAAATCTGGCACAGGGCAGGATTTAGAATGTGGCGTATTTTATGCCTGATATTGAGATATATATGTCTTCCTGACATTGACTAATCCATGGCTTTGAATAGACTGGTGGGCCTTTTAAATAGCCGGCTTGTCTGATGACTGATACCCCACTGCGCCACGACTGGACCCTGCCTGAAATCAAAGCACTTTTTGACCAGCCTTTCAATGATTTATTGTTTCAGGCACATACGGTACACAGGCAGAATTTTGATCCAAATAGTGTACAGATCAGTTCCCTGTTGAGTATCAAAACCGGCGCCTGCCCGGAAGACTGCTCCTATTGCCCGCAAAGTGCGAAACACGATACCGAGCTGGAAAAAGAGCGTTTACTGGCACTGGAAGAGGTTAAACAGGCGGCTTTAACAGCGAAGAAAAATGGTGCCACGCGATTCTGCATGGGCGCTGCCTGGCGTAATCCCACCGACAGAAACCTGGATTCGGTGATTGAAATGATCTCTGTTGTCAAGGATCTGGGCATGGAAACCTGTGTGACGCTGGGCATGCTGACCAAACAGCAGACAGCTAGACTGAAACAGGCGGGGCTGGATTACTACAATCATAACCTGGATACCTCGCCCGAATTTTATGGGGAGATTATCACCACCCGCACCTACCAGGATCGTCTGGATACGCTTAAGCATGTGCAGGATGAAAACATCAATGTCTGTAGCGGTGGAATCGTTGGCATGGGTGAAGATGACGAGGATCGCGCAAGCCTGTTGCAGCAGCTGGCGAATATGCCACGCCACCCGGAATCAGTGCCCATCAACCTGCTGGTTCAGGTCAAGAACACCCCACTGTATGGGATTGATACGCTGGATCCGTTGATTTTTATCAGAACGGTTGCGGTTGCAAGAATCCTGATGCCTAAATCTGCAGTGCGCCTGTCTGCGGGGCGTAATGACATGAGTGATGAAATGCAGGCTATGTGTTTCTTTGCGGGTGCCAACTCCATATTTTATGGAGAGAAATTACTCACCACTGAAAACCCATCCGAGAACAGGGATCTTGAGCTATTTGATCGTTTGGGTATCAAACCACAGGCGCTGCGCGAGACTGAACAGTCAGCCGCCTGATGCGGATCACCGGTCATGCATAGGCTGAAGGCAGACCTGCAGCTGCGCAAGTCGCAGGGACTGTATCGTCGCCGTCTGGTCATGCAGGCCGCACAGTCGGTTGAAAGCCGTATTGATGGTAAAACCTTACTCTCCTTTTGCAGTAACGATTATCTGGGGCTGGCTAATCATGCTGATATTAAGCAGGCTTTTATCAGGGCTACTGAACAGTTTGGTGTGGGTAGTGGCTCAGCGCACCTAGTGAATGGACATAGCCAGCTGCATCATGATTGTGAACAGAAACTGGCAGATTTTACCGGGCGAGAGCGCGCCCTGCTATTCAGCACTGGCTATATGGCCAATCTGGCGATCACTTCGGCATTAGTATCTCGGCATGACTATGTGTTTCAGGATAAGCTTAATCACGCCTCTCTAATCGATTCGGCACAACTCTCACACGCAAAATTCCTGCGCTATGCGCATAATGATCTGGCCCAGCTTCAGCGGCAGCTACAACAGGCTCAGCATGACCAGCCCGATGCGCGTCGCCTGATTATGACTGATGCGGTTTTTAGCATGGATGGTGATTGTGCAGATATTAAGCAGATGTCGCTACTGGCTGCACAAAGTGACAGCTGGCTGATGATTGATGATGCACATGGCTTTGGCGTGTTGGGCAAAACGGGTGCCGGTCTATGCGAAGGCACCGGCATGACACAGCAGCAGGTGCCGGTGCTAATGGCCACCCTGGGTAAGGCTGCCGGCGTAAGCGGCGCATTTGTGGCGGGTAGTGAGCTACTGATCGAAACCCTGATTCAGCGTGCGCGCAGTTATATCTTTACCACCGCTACGCCACCGGCGATAGCCGCCGCCGTGATGCAAAGTATTGAGCTAATACAGCATGAAAACTGGCGTAGAGAAAAACTGCAACACAATATTGAATACTTTAAACAGCAGGCGGCAACGCTGGGTATCGCATTAATGCCCTCCGATACTGCTATACAGCCTGTGGTGATTGGTGACAACCACGCCTGCCTGCGCGTGAGTCAGCAACTATTTGAGCGGGGTTTACACGTTGCAGCGATTCGCCCACCTACGGTTCCTGATGGTAGTGCTCGCCTGCGTATCACGCTGAGTGCAATGCATGAATTCGCTCACATCGATCGATTGCTGGATACCTTATCCGCTTTGCTCACCACATAGGCCCTTTTAAATTTCGCTTCACGCTGAATAGGCTATAATTAGAAAAAAATCAGGAGCAGGCGGTGTGAGCGAGCAACTTTTTGAAATCGCATTTAGCGGGCAGATTGCAGCAGGCGCGGAGCTGGAAACGGTGAAGCTGCATGTTGCAAAAATCTTCAAGGCCGATGCGGCCAGGATAGAGCAACTATTTTCTGGCAAGCGCATGATCATCAAGCGATCAGTGGATGCGGCTACGGCGGCAAAGTATCGTGGCGCATTTGAAAAGGTTGGCGCAATCTGTGAAGTGGTTGCAATTGCTTCAGAACAAAACGCTACCCCTGCGGCTCCAGCAGCAACCCCAACCCCTGCGGCTGTCCAGGCAGCTGCTCCTGCAGCAATTACCGAGGAATACGTCAGTCGTTATCCGGAGTCTGACGAGATTCCACAGGCGCTGCTTACCGAACCATTAGGCATAAAAGGCGATGATATTCCTGACCTTGCTGCCGACGTTGCGCCAGTAGGAAGCATGATGCAGCACCAGATTCGGGAGCATCCTGTACCCAATATTGATACCACGGGTTTTGATGTCGCCCCAGTAGGTAGCCCTTTGTCCAGCGCTGAAAAACAGCCCGCACCACCCCCGCCAGACACCTCTGGTCTGACACTCGCTGACTAGCACCTGTTAATCCTAATTCGATTACCACTGCGTGAGGAAAAATGATGCCAGCGCGGAGGGTTGTGGTTAAAAATCAGGGGTAGTGAGTCCTAGCCTTCCAACTTTTCGGCACAGTTCACACAGGTGCTACAAAAGGGTATAAGCTCCAGTCTGGCCGTGGGTATTTGCTGTCCGCACTGGCTGCAGAAAAAGTATTCTCCGGACTCTATTCGAGCGAGTGCTGCGTTGATTTGCAGTAATTCTTCTTCTGAAGCGATTCCCAGGGATTCAAGCACTTCGTCATTTTCTCGTTCTGCGGCCTGTTCTGCCCAGTCCGCAGACATCCCGTCGTGGCGGATATCCTTATCAATAGAGTGAATTCTCTGGCTGTGCTGTTGTTTAAGGGAGAGTAAACGATTTCTGAAATAGTCGAGATCTTTCATATCACACCTTCCTGTTCTCGATGATAACCCATGATGGGTATTATCGAATTGACTGCATTTAGTACTAGCTTAGAACTCGTGTCGCAGCAAAGGGATGATCTGTATCATCGAAAGCCAGGTTAAATCAGGTTTTATCAGATTCGCGTAACATCTGAATGACTATGGCGGTCTGGGGTCTTTTCCCGCGCCAGACAAAAAAGGCTTCTGCGGCCTGTTCGACCAACATGCCGAGGCCGTCGAATGCTCGTAAGGCGCCTCTATCCTTCGCCCATTTGACAAAAGCGGTGTCCTGCAGCACGTTGTACATCATGTCATAACACACTGAATTGGGTCCCAGAATCGAATCAGGAATAGGAGGGATTTCTCCAGTCAGGCCGGTGGAGGTTCCGTTGATAATCAGATCGTAGGTCTGGTTTCCGAGCGCTTCATAGGTTGATGGCTGAACATCCCAGACGTGGTAGAAATCTGCTGCCAGTTTTTCAGCTTTGGAAAGCGTTCTATTGGCAATGGTAAGTAGCCCCGGTTTTTTTGCCAGTATCGGTCCTAACGCGCCACGTACTGCACCACCGGCTCCGAGGATTAAAATTTTGCGGCGCTCGATCAATACGTGGTGATTTACAATAAGGTCACGAATCAGGCCTATACCATCGGTATTATCACCAGCGATTTTGCCGTCTGCTTGCAGTATCAGGGTATTTACTGCGCCGGCATCCCTGGCCCTGGGGCTCATGATATCGGCTATTTCCCAGGCGTCCTGTTTAAAAGGTACGGTGACATTCAGTCCTCTAAACCCTGCGGCCTGGAGTTTTCTGATTTGTTCTTCAAATCTACCAGGTTCTATCTGCAGAGCCCTGTAGCTCATCTCCTGTTCGGTTTCTTCCGCAAATAGAGTATGAATCTGCGGGGACAGACTGTGATTAATCGGGTTTCCAACGACTGCGTATTGATCCATGTCTGTTTAGCTATTTAGCCACTCTGCTACTGTTTTTGCATAATAAGTCAGGATGCCATCAGCTCCGGCTCTTTTCATGGATAGCAGGGCTTCCATGACACAGGCTTTTTCATCTATCCAGCCGTTCAGGCCGGCAGCTTTGAGCATCGCATATTCACCACTGACATGATAAACATAGGTGGGGAATCTAAACTCATCCTTGATCATTTTAACAATATCAAGATAGGGCATACCGGGTTTGACCATGACCATATCGGCACCTTCATCGATATCCATAGCGACTTCATGCAGGGCTTCGTTACTGTTGGCAGGGTCCATCTGATAGGAATATTTATTGCCGCCACCCAGGTTTCCGGCTGAGCCCACCGCATCACGAAAGGGGCCATAAAAACTGGAGGCATATTTTGCCGAGTAGGCAAGTATACGGGTGTTCCGGTAACCTTCCTCTTCCAGCGCTTCACGGATCGCTGCGATGCGTCCATCCATCATATCCGAGGGTGCTACGATATCAGCACCGGCCTGCGCATGCGACAGCGCCTGCTTCACCAGTACCTCAACCGTTTCATCATTGACTACATAACCACTCTCATCCAGTAAACCATCCTGGCCATGGCTGGTGAAAGGATCCAGTGCAACGTCGGTGATAACACCCATTTCTGGGACTTTTTCCTTGATGGCACGCACTGCTCGTTGTGCGAGGCCGATCGGGTTGTAAGCTTCGGCCGCGTCTTCAGACTTGACCTCGGGCGGGGTGACCGGAAAGATGGCCATAGCTGGAATCCCCAGCTGATAACAGCTGATGGCTTCGGCTACCAGCAGGTCTATACTCATTCTTTCTACACCCGGCATGGAGGGAACCGCTTCGATCTGCTGATTTCCTTCAATCACAAAGACGGGATAAATCAGGTCGTTGGTGGTGAGCTGGTTCTCGCGCATCAGTCGGCGACTGAATACATCTTTACGCATTCTTCTAGGACGGCGGTAAGGATATGATGACACAAACAACTCCGGGTTGGATTAATCTAAAGACTGTATAAAATAACACAAAAAATCAGCGGTTTTTATAAGCATTCTTAAATAAACTCATATTGAATTAAATCTACCGAGGCAGCCATCAAAATGGACGAGCAGTTAACTCTGGAATATATCTTTTTTCATCAGCAACCCTATCAGCAGTTTAAGCAATTTCTGCAGTCGAAAAATATCGAAATGCTAAAAGAAGGCATTGACGAAACCGATGTGGAAGGCTTTGTGATACATATTCAGGATAATCTTGAAGATGATATCAGTGAAGAAATTGAGGACTACTACGATGAGATGATGGAGTTAAGCGAAAACCTGGTGGCGGAAGAAAGTGAAGACAATGAAACCAGCCGGGTGGGCCTGAATGTCACCTTGATGGATGGGCGATCGGTACTGGCCGAGGTCGAGCCTGATGTGTTGAATCGTATATTGACCGTGATCTCGCATCAGGAGCTGGGTAATCTGGTGGATGCTATAGCCGATGCGGTAGAGAATCCGGATCAGCGCCCGCTGTGTAAAAGGCCCTAGCGCGCTTTTCATGCTTACTGGTCAGGATGTACATTTACGATCAGCCAGCGCACCAGGTCAGTCCATAACTCGCTGATTTGCTCGGGGCTGGGCATGATACCGGCATGTGGCAGCTCAAGCGTAATTACCGGTATACCCTGTTGCATACCTGCGTAATTTCCCAGTGATCCGGGATAGGTCCCCATCAGGTTTTTGTACAGGTAGCCTATACGGTGAGGCGCCTTGCTGCGTTCAGGCGCATCGTAATCCACCAGGCTGTAGGGTGCATGTACGGCAATGATGACATCGGGTTTGAAGCGTTCAATCTCCTGTTTTAACCATTGGGTTTCCGGTTCGCTCAATGGGGTTTTGCCTGGAAAGCGACGTATATTGCGTGCTGTTCGGTTGACCCAGTAATCCAGCGCACTCTGCTCACCCTCTGGATAAGTGAAATTTCGGTTTAGATCGACGCCGTTAGCATTCACCCGGGTGGGGTCTTTCTGCAGTGCGCCATCGGGGTTCATGAGCGGGATAACATGCCAGTGGAATAAGCCTGAATGGTGTTCCAGCAGGGTATGCATCCACTTAAATACGATACTGATGGAAGCCAGTTCGTCGCCGTGAGTACCTCCCACCAGCAGAATGCGTCCACGCGGAGTTTTATCGCCTAAAGGTGGGTATTCGCGATACAGAATAGGGAACCCATTGACCGACTGATGTCCTGTCGGTTGGAGCTGCAGTGTTTCACATTCGGTCAGCGAAACACTGGCCAGCTTGTTGCTGATCTGCCTGCAGCCGGAATCCTGCTGGCTGGCATTCAGGTTATGTGTGAAATGCAGCAGCAGTATCAGTGTTACTGCTGCTGCGATCAGCGGGGTGTTAATTTTTATGGACAGCACCCGATGAGATCGCTGCCAGTCTGACAGCTTCTGGTACGGTTTCTATCAGTCTGGGATCGAAAGGCTTGGGGATGATGTAGTCAGCACCGAATTCCAGCGATTCCAGTTTATAGGCATCCAGTACTTCCTGAGGAACCGGCTGTTTGGCCAGTTCGCTGAGTGCATGCACGGCAGCAATCTGCATCTCAATACTGATGGTGTTGGCGCGCGCATCCAGTGCGCCACGAAAAATATAGGGAAAGCCCAGTACGTTGTTTACCTGGTTCGGAAAGTCGCTACGCCCGGTTGCCATGATTAAATCCTGGCGCGTTTTGAACGCGAGTTCCGGCAGGATTTCCGGGTCGGGGTTGGACAGGGCAAAAACAATCGGATGATCAGCCATAGAGGCCAGCATTTTGGTACTAAGAATATCGGGGCCGGATACACCAATAAACACATCGGCGGCTTCCATTGCATCGTCTAAGGTGCGCTTTTCAGTGACGCGAGCAAAGGCCTGCTTGTAGACATTCAGATCGTCACGATCACAATGCACAACACCCTTGCTGTCTACCAGCGTGATATTATCCTGGTCTGCACCCAGTTCGATAAGCAGCTTCATCGCGGCGATTCCCGCTGCACCTGCGCCAACGCAGGTAATGCGCGCGCTTTCCAGTTTTTTGCCCTGGATTTCCAGCGCATTCAGCAGGCCTGCTGCAATTATGATGGCGGTGCCATGCTGATCATCATGAAATACCGGGATATCCAGCCTTTCATTCAGGGCGCGTTCGATTTCAAAACAACGGGGTGCTGAAATGTCTTCCAGGTTAATACCTCCAAAGCCACCAGCGATATTGGCTACGGTATTGATAAACTCTTCAGGGTCCTGGGTGTCTACCTCGATATCAAAAACGTCGATGTCGGCAAAAGCCTTAAATAGTACAGCCTTGCCTTCCATTACCGGTTTGCCCGCTAATGCACCTACATTGCCGAGTCCCAGAACTGCAGAGCCATCAGTAATGACTGCAACCAGATTGCCTTTGGCGGTATAGCGGTAGGCGGAGTCAGGGTTGGCTGCAATTCTACGTACCGGTTCAGCCACACCAGGTGTGTAGGCTAATGACAGGTCGTGCTGAGTAGCGGTTGATTTGGTGATTTCGATGGCAATTTTGCCGGGTTTGGGGTGTTCGTGATAATCAAGGGCATCCTGTTTGAGGCTTTTGGGGTTCATATATTTTTCTACTAGTTGTGGTAAAGCTTGGTGATTTACCGGGTTTATCAAAGTCCTGCGCCGGCATTTTGCTGGCGGAATCGTGCATATTAGAAAATTGCGTTAGCCGATACAAATAAAACTTGGAACTATGTTTATTGTTGTGTCTGTGGTTTCTACTGCTGCTCGCTTAGATATATCGCAGACACAAAAAAGGGTACCCGAAGGTACCCTTTGAATCTTTGGAAACAGTATAAACTATTTGCCGTAACGCTCGCGGAACTTGTCGACCTGGCGCGCAGACTGCAGTACGTGCTGCTTACCGGTGTAGAATGGATGCGATGCGCTGGAAACCTCTAACTTGACCAGTGGGTATTCATTACCATCTTCCCATTTAATGGTTTCTTTGGTTTGAATCGTAGAACGAGTCAGGATGGCGAAGTCGGATGATGAGTCCTGGAAGACAACATCTCTATATTCTGGGTGGATACCTGGTTTCATAATAATCAGTTCGAAACTTGCTTTAAAAGGGCGCGAATTCTGCCTTTTTTTGTTTTAAAGTGCAAGTGTTAATTTGAAAGCGCACCTATACCGTAAAATCATGCTGGTGAGAGGCGCGAATCTGAGCGTACCCGGAGCTTGAATATTGCTCGGTTCCGGGCGCTGATTTCGCTAATTTCTGTGCGCATCAGAAACCTCATTTATCTCAGCTAAATTAGCAACCGCTAATACTTATTTAAGTGTGGAAGTTAAAGTGAAATGTAATGAGATCGCGGAAAAATGTTGTCAGGTTTAGAGTTCGGGTTTTTATCCACAAAAGCTGTGGATAAGTCTGTGGACAAAGGGTAGAAGATCGTCGCTGAGGCTTATCCGGCAAGGCTTTCTGTTAAATTAGTCAAATTTTAACCAATACAAAATAATATATAAAAATCAATGAGTTAGAAATGGAAAATAAAATCTGTGGATTTTTTTTAAATTGCTATTGACAAAAATATTAAAATTTTTTAGCTGTGTATAAAAAGGGGTCAGTAATGCTGTCTAAAAGCCCGTTTTTTGGGCAAATTAGCCCAAATGGAGGAAATTTTCACTGGGTATATCCACATCCAGAAATAGCGCCTGCAGGTCGTTATGAAACCTTAATCCCAGCTCGGTCGGGCGCAGGTATGTGGCGTGTTTTTCGAGTAAATCCAGTTGCACAGCTTTTTCTATGGTCGGCGCTAAAATCTCGTCAGGTAATCCGCTATGCTGATCAAACAGGGATAACTCGAAACCCTGGGTCAGGCGTAGTGCATTTAGCATAAATTCAAAGATTAAATCCTGTGCGGACAACTCCTGCTGTTGTGAAATGCGCTCAGCTGCGCTGGATTGCAGGTATTGCTGCGGTTGGCGCTGGCGCTGGCGTCTTATTACACGGTTTTCAGCGGGCAGGGTAATTTTGCCATGGGCACCTGCACCTATCCCCAGATAGTCGCCAAACTGCCAGTAGTTGAGGTTATGCCGGCATTGCCTGTCTGGCTGGCTGTAGGCTGAAATCTCATATTGGCGATAGCCGTGCTGGGCCAGTAACGCCTGGCAATGCTGCTGCATGTCCCAGCTTAGATCATCATCCGGTAGATGGTCAGGTAAATGCTGATGAAAGTAAGTGTTAGGTTCGATGGTCAGCTGGTAATGCGAGATATGCTCCGGTTGCAGCCTGATTGCCTGCAATATGTCTGCTTCCGCCTGCGCGAGTGTCTGCCCGGGCAGCGCGAACATTAAATCAAGATTAATGTTTTCAAATCCAGCCTGGCGTGCGCAGTGAAAAGCAGATAATGCCTGGGTGCTATCGTGAATTCGCCCCAGTGCGCGCAGTCTGTTGTCATCAAAGCTTTGTACACCTATCGACAGGCGGTTGATGCCGGCATCCAGATAGCCCGCAAAGTTGGCTTCATCAGCGCTACCTGGATTGGCTTCAAGGGTGATTTCAATAGCAGGGCTAAAATTCAGGCAGGCCCGTAGTTGCGTGATCAACTGCTGCATGGCTGCTGCAGAAAACAGCGAGGGTGTTCCTCCGCCAATAAAAATACTGCTGATGGATCTGCCCCACACCTGGGGTAAATCCTGCAACAGGTCCTGCATCAATGCATTGACGTAGGCTGATTCATCAAAGTCGCTGGATTGATGGGAATTGAAGTCACAGTAAGGGCATTTCTGCGCACACCAGGGCAGGTGGATATACAGGCCCAGTGGTGGGTTGCTGCTGAACTGTAGTGCGGCGTTATTCACCTGGGTGCAGATAATTTGCTGACCAGCTCGCGTAGTGCCTGTCCACGATGCGATAGCGCGTTTTTCTGGTCTGCTGATAATTGCGCGCTGGTGCAGCCATGGCTGGGCACCCAGAAATAGGGGTCGTAGCCGAAGCCTCCATCACCCTGAGGCTCAAGCACGATGAGACCTTCCCAGCTGCCTTCACAAATGATGGGCGACGGGTCTGCGGCATGACGCATGTAAACGATCACGGCGCGGTAACGTGCGCTGCGCTGCGCTTCAGGGACGTCACGCAGCTTTTCTATTAGCAGGGCGTTATTTTTTTCATCAGTGGCATCCGGCGCAGAAAAACGTGCAGAGTACACCCCAGGTGCACCATCCAGTGCATCCACTTCAATCCCGGAGTCATCGGCTACCGCGGGTAAACCGGTGTGCAGGGCTGCATTGCGAGCTTTGATGATGGCGTTTTCAACGAAGGTTGTACCGGTTTCTTCCACATCGGGTACATTGAATTCTGCCTGGGTATGAACATCATAATCCAGTGGCTCGAGTAAGGCCGCCAGTTCGCGTAGTTTGCCTTTGTTGCCCGAGGCGATAACCAGTTTCTGCATCTTATTCTCCGCGTTGCAGTTGAAAAATCTCAGCGGTACCTTTTTTGGCCAGTGCCAGCATGGCGCCTAGCTCATCCTCACCAAAGGCTGCCCCTTCGGCTGTCCCCTGAATCTCGATAAAGCCGCCATTGCTATCCATCACGACATTCATATCGGTTTCTGCACAGCAGTCCTCGTCGTAATCCAGGTCCAGCACCGGGGTGCCCTGATACACGCCAACCGAGATGGCTGCGACCTGGCAGTGGATGGGGTTCTCCTTGAGCTTGCCATTATCCATCAGGCTTTGTATGGCATCGGAAAGCGCAACAAAGGCGCCGGAAATCGATGCAGTGCGGGTGCCGCCGTCAGCCTGGATGACATCGCAATCCAGGGTAATGGTTTTTTCACCCAGTTTTTCGGTATTCACACAGGCGCGCAGCGATCTGCCGATCAGGCGCTGGATTTCCATGGTGCGACCACCCTGTTTGCCTGCGCTGGCTTCGCGTCGCATACGGCTGGAGGTGGAGCGCGGCAGCATGCCGTATTCAGCAGTAACCCATCCGCTGCCTTTGCCTTTCAGGAAACCGGGAACGTGGTCATCCACGCTTGCAGTGCACAGGACTTTGGTATCACCACACTCAATCAGGACTGAGCCTTCAGCATGTTTGGTGTAATTTCGCGTGATGCGCATCTCTCTCATCTGATCATTATTTCTGCCGCTCGGTCTCATATTTACTCCTAATGGGGGTGCGTATTCAGGGGGGTATTTTCGCGCACCGGGATTGAATAGCGCGCGATTATAACGGTTAAGGGTTTGAATGCCTATTCGATGATCAAGAACTATGATTCAGCAACAACACTGATTTGTAATTAGTAACAGCAGGCCATAGAATTCACGCACATAATTGAGGGTACCTGAATGTTAAAAAGTATGACCGCCTTCTCCAGGGTGCAGCTGAGCTGCGATAGTGGCGATATCGTGTGGGAAATTAAATCGGTAAATCATCGCTATCTGGAGCCCGGCTTCAAACTGCCGGAAGAATTCAAGATGCTCGAGCCTGAAGTGAGGCAGCTGCTTGGGAAATATATACAGCGCGGTAAGCTGGATATCGGCCTGCGTTACAAGCTCAACCGCTCTGCACCCTCGTCCATTCATTTAAACGAAGACATGGTAAAAAACCTGCGCCAGGTGGAGCAGGAAGTGCTCAAGATCGTACACGAGGGGCACAGTCTATCAGTGTCAGATATCCTGCGCTGGCCAGGTGTGGTGGAAGAGTCAGAACTGGATTTCAAGCCATTGCAGGAGCTGGCTTTATCCGGCGTTCAGCAGGCGCTGGAACAGTTAACAGAAAACCGCGAGCGCGAAGGCAAGGCGTTACAGGAAATGATTTCCTCACGTTGTTCACAGATAAGTGACATTGTTGAGCAGGTGAAACAGCGTCGACCTGAGGTAAACGAATCAATTCGAGCTAAATGGGTCAGCAATCTTGAGGATAGATTGGCGCAATGGAGTGAAAGTGCGGATGGCGGGCGACTGGAACAGGAACTGGCCATGCTGGCGCAGAAGATTGATGTGGACGAAGAACTGGATCGCCTGCAAACGCATATTAAGGAAGTTGAAAAAGTGCTGCAGCGCAAAGAAGCGGTGGGGCGCAGGCTGGACTTCCTGATGCAGGAGTTAAATCGCGAAGCGAATACGCTATCGTCAAAATCGCAGGATGCTGAGACCACAAAGCTGGCAGTGGACCTCAAGGTGCTGATCGAACAGATGCGCGAGCAGGTGCAGAATATCGAATAAGCCTGCATCCTCCAGAGTAAAATGTGAATCCTGCACTGCTGCCTTCCAGTGCACCGTTTTAAAGTGTGAGCATGAAAATCGGGATACAGAATTTTACCCTGGCTCTTTTAATGCTACTGGCGTTTGCCAGCATTGGCCTATGGTCTTTCGGACAATACCAGCATTATCAGCAATTGCTGGCACAGGGCTATCAATTTCAGCAACAAAGCTGGCAGCAGCAGATCAAGTCAGCTCAGTCTGATCAACTGCTCTGGCTGCAGTCACGTTTTTACGATATGCGCGCAGGCCTCCAGCAGCGACTGGATGCAAACCAGCGCAAGCTTTATCTGGATCAGTACCTGAATAATGTCGCTGAGTTAAGGCAGGCCTATCTCTACCCCATCACCAGCTTTAACAAGGCTTTACAGTCCAGCGACTGTATGCTGCTCGCCCAGTCGTTATCCTCTGACATCGATCAGGGCCTGCCACCGCTATTTTTCAGCTGCGTGCACGATGAACAGCAGCCGATGATGGGCGTTAAGGGAGATTTTAAAATTTATGGGCAGCCAGTGACACTGATTATCCTGATGGATTACTTTCACTTTATCAGCGAGTTTGAGCGTCAGTCAGGCAGGCAGTTAAGCGCCTCCTTCAACCCGGCTTTGAATCTTGTTGTGTATGACGAAAAAGGCGGTCGCGAAACGCAATCAGTACATGAAATCATGTTTAGTCGCGATAAGGTCAGCTTGGGTGTATTGAGACTGCAGCTACCTCAGCCGAGTTTTTTTGAGTTCTGGATGATTGATGCGAAGTGGGCGGTCCCTTTACTGCTTTTATTATTCCTTGTGGTCTACCGTGTACTTGATACGAGCCTGATGCAGCCATTACTGCAGCTAGCCAGACGTATGCACAAGGTGGTCACAGCCTTGCGTCCGGGCAATAATAATGAAGACTATCGGCTGTTACCGGGTATGCGCCTGTTGCAACGCTATTTTATGCACCTGGCGTTTATGGCGAAGAATGACCCGCTAACCGGGCTGCATAACCGGCTGATGTTTGAAGAGCGGGTACAGCATGCCTTGCTGGAAGGTAAACGCAGCGCGCAAAAGTATGCTCTGGTGTTCATTGATATTGATGGATTTGATCAGGTCAACCGGGATTACGGTAATTACCTGGGTGATGGATTGTTGCGTTCGCTGGCGAACAGATTAAATGATGGCATACGTGAATCAGATAGCCTGTCGAGGCTGGAAGAAGACAATTTTGCGCTACTGCTGAGTTACTCGGACGAGGGACAGCTCACGGCATTTCTGGATAAAATACATCAGTCACTGATCCAGCCCTACGAGGTATACGGGCGTAAGCTGCAGGTGAGTATCAGTATTGGGGTGGCGCTTTATCCTGATCATGCGCAACAGCTGGATGGGCTCGCATTAATAGCAGATAAGGCGTTACTGGAAGCACGTCAGAAAAATGGAGCCCTTGTCATTCCGGTATTGTCGGAGGGCGAACAGGGGTATCTCGGTTTATCGCAAATGCAGTCTTTCAGGCAGGCTCTGGAGAACGATGAATTCAAGCTGGTGTACCAGCCCGTAATGAGCCTGGAGGATCATCAGGCCAGTTATTTTGAGGCACTATTACGTTGGAAAAACGAGCTGGATAAACCCCTGACTATCCCGCAAACGATTGCGCTGGCAGAGAATAATAAGGCGATTCGGCCGTTGACACACTGGATTGTCCACACTGCCTGCCAGCAGCTAAAGCAACTGGATAACCCGCAGCTTAAGATTGCAATTAACCTGTCGATGATTGACCTGCATGATGACGGGCTGCCACAGCAAATCAGCGAGGCGTTGCAGCTCTATGATCTCCCGGCCGAGCAGTTGATGATCGAGATCACCGAAGGTCAGATTATGCAGGATCAGCAACAGGTGATCGGTATCCTGAATCAGCTATCCAGTATGGGGGTTTCCCTGTCAATTGACGATTTTGGTACCGGGCAGGCTTCGCTAACCTATCTTAAAAAACTGCCAGTACAAAAGCTAAAGATTGATCAGTCATTTGTGCGTGATATGTTGAAAAGCCGGGATGATCGCAGCATTGTAGAGGCAACCATTAAACTGGCGCATACGCTGGATATAGAAGTGGTTGCAGAGGGCGTGGAGTCGATAGAGGTTCACGACCTGCTGAAAGATATGGGATGCGATTATGTACAGGGCTATTACATCAGCAAGCCGATGGATGCGCAGCATATCGCTCAATGGTGTGACTCAGGAAAAAACGCTGTGCGTTAACAACAAAGGATAGCTGCCCACTTGAAAAGATTTCCAATAACCCTACATAGTGAACAGAAGCTTCTCTTCCCGTTTAATTTAAGGATGTAAATTCGGCGGGATAAATTATCACGGCCGGTTTTGCGTGTCAGATCTGGCTAATTTATGACAATTTATTTTGGAGAATGACCATGTTACAAACCGTATATTATGACCCGTTCCGTGCTTTCGTACCGGCCAGACGTTCACGTTCAGTAGCAACCGAAAATAGCTCAAGCTGGCGTCCCGCAGTGGATATTATTGAAAGCAGGGATGAGTATCGCCTGTTGCTGGATATGCCAGGTATAGACCCTGAAGCCATTGAGATTACCGAAGAGAAAAAGGTACTCAGTATCAAGGCTGATAAGCCTGCTGCTGACGTAAAAGAGGGTGCAGCTGTAACTCGCAGCGAGCGTAAATCTGGCAGTTACCAACGCCAGTTTACCTTGCCCGACGATGCTGATGTCGAATCAATTGTGGCAGAAAGCAAGAATGGTGTGCTAAACCTGACTATTCGACGTGTACAGCCCGTTGAAACTCAGCGTAAAATTGAGATCAGTCATTAACCCTTAATGTCGCTCCTGGCGGAGCGACTGTGTGTGAGTTATACAAACAGAATGAAATATCAGGATTATTACAAAATTTTAGGTGTTGAGCGTAATGCGGATGCCGCGACGATTAAAAAGGCTTACCGTAAACAGGCACGTAAGTTTCATCCTGATGTCAACAAGGACGCCAGTGCGGAAGATAACTTCAAGCAGGTGAATGAAGCTTACGAGGTACTCAAGGACCCGGAAAAGCGCAAGGCTTACGATCAGTTTGGTAGTGACTGGAAACATGGTCACGAATTCAACAGCGCAGGCTTTGGTGGTTTTGGTGGTAGCCGCTCGAGTGGATTTGGCGGCGGAGATTTTAGCGATTTTTTTGAATCGATTTTCTCGCAGCAACGCGGTGGTGCCGGATTTGGGGGAGCTCGACATGAATCCCCCTTTGGTGGCCGACATCAGCGCGCACAAAAAGGCGAAGACCAGACCCTGAAGCTTGATATCACGCTGGAAGAAGCCTTCAATGGTGGTGAGAAAACGATTCAGTTGTCGCGTACTGAGTCGCATTCTGGAGGGATAGCAACACCCACCCTGAAAAAGCTGAAAATTAACATTCCACGCGGTGTGGTGAGCGGACAGAAAATCCGCCTGTCCAAACAGGGACATGCTTCTGGCAGTGGCGGGGAGGCTGGTGATTTATTACTGGAAATGAATATCCTGCCGCATCGACTGTTTCGCCTGGAAGGTCGTGACCTGATCCTGAAATGCCCGGTCACCCCCTGGGAAGCAGCACTGGGTGGTAAGATTAAGGTGCCGACGCTGTCCGGGCAGGTTGAATTGAAGATTGCTCCCGGGGTACAGTCAGGGCAGAAAATGCGCCTGAAAGGACGTGGCTTACCTGGTAAACCTGACGGTGATCTGATGGTCGAAATACAGATTTTCACACCCACAGCAAACGACGAGGCTGCGCGTGAATTTTATCAATCGATGTCTGAGCAATTCAGTTTTAATCCAAGGACGTTTTGATGCATAGAATAAAATCGCTATTGATTTTATGTTTAATGCTGGTGCTGCCTTCCGTCTGGGCAGCACTGCCCGCATCCGTTAATGGTCAGGAGTTGCCTACTCTGGCCCCTATGCTGGAGCAGGCGACACCTGCCGTGGTTAATATCTCTACGCGTGGTAAAACCCGGGTCACTACTTCGCTGTTCAATGACCCTTTATTTGACCGTTTTTTTAACCTGCCGGAAGTGCAGCGCGAGCAGGAAACCTCAAGTCTGGGCTCGGGTGTTATCGTCGATGCGAGCAATGGTTACATCCTGACCAATAATCATGTAATCGAAGATGCCATTGAGATTACTGTCACCCTGCGCGATGGTCGCGTGTTGCAGGCGGAAGTGCTGGGGCGTGATCCAGAAACCGATATTGCGGTCATCAAAATACAGGCAAATAATCTGAGCAGTCTTGCCTTTGCCGATTCCAGCAAATTACGCGTCGGTGATTTTGTGGTGGCGATCGGTAATCCATTTGGTCTCGGGCAGACAGTTACTTCAGGTATAGTTTCTGCCCTCGGCCGGTCTGGCCTGGGTATAGAGTCTTTCGAGGATTTTATCCAGACTGATGCTTCTATTAATCCGGGAAATTCCGGAGGTGCACTGGTTAATCTGCGCGGTGAGCTGGTGGGTATCAATACTGCCATACTGGGTGGCGCGAATGGTGGCGGCGGTAACATCGGTATCGGGTTTGCTATTCCAATTAATATGGCCAAGGATGTCATGCAGCAGCTGGTTGAGTCAGGTAAGGTTAGGCGTGGACGCCTTGGTGTGCAGGCACAGGATCTGACGCCTGAACTGGCTCAGGTGTTTAACGTGGAGACGACGCAAGGTGCCGTGGTCACCAAGATTGAGCAGGGCTCCCCAGCACAGAAAGCAGGATTGATGATTGGTGATGTTATCATCAAAGCCAATGGACGTAAGGTGCGCTCATCCATCGATATGTATAATCTAGTGGGGCTGATGCGTATTGGACAGACAGTAGATCTGGAAATAATCCGCAATGGCAAACTGGGTTTAATACAGGCAGTAATCCAGCAGATGGAAGTGGTCGCGCTGGATGGTAAGGAATTCAGCTATCGCCTTGCAGGGGCAAAAATTGCCGAGATTAAGGAAACTGATATCCGTGTGGGTCTGGTGGAATACCTGCAGATCCAGGAAGTCGAGCCCGGCAGTGCGGCATGGAATACAGGGTTACGAAAAGACGATATTATATTCTCTATCAACAAAAAGCTCGTGAAGACCTTTGAAGACGCCTATGCTGCGGCAAGGATCAGTCGTAGTTTGCTATTAAACATCAAGCGTGGTGATCAGGCTATGTACTTACTGGTTAAATAAAACTCAAGGCTCGGGCTGCAACATTTGTGAAATATATTGAGGCCACGGAATCGACCCCTACCAGTTTGAAAGAATACTGATAAAGGCTACACAGTTTTCGCGCTCAAGAAAAATGGCGTTACTGAATGTAGTTTCATCTTAAAAATATCTGGTTTACTTCAATCAGTATAAAAGTTTGAACTCTGCAAGCTGAGGATTAAAGAATACAATGACATCTAATCTGACACATTTTGACAGCTCCGGAAAGGCTCACATGGTTGATGTGGGTGAAAAGTCGATAACACAAAGAAAAGCAGTGGCTGCGGGTTATATCCAGATGCAGGCTTCAACGTTGGAATTAATTCAGCAGGGTAATCATAAAAAAGGGGATGTGCTCGGTATCGCCCGAGTGGCAGGTATTATGGCGACCAAACGCACCTCAGATCTGATCCCACTCTGTCACCCTTTGGCGCTCACGCATGTCAGTGTGGATTTTAAGATTGATGAAGATCAGCAACGTGTTAACTGTAAAGTCACCGCGCAAACCAATGGACAGACAGGTGTGGAAATGGAAGCCCTGACCGGAGTACAGGTTGCTCTATTAACGATCTACGATATGTGCAAGGCAGTGGACAGAGGAATGCTAATCGGTGATGTGCGCCTGTTACATAAATCGGGTGGTAAGTCTGGTAACTGGCAGCGCGAATCAAGTTAGCTTATTGCATATCCGAGGCTGTAGCTCTTTTCCAGCTGGCCTGTTCCAGCAGCCATTCATCACCTGGTTTTATCAGTTGTAATTCAAAATAATAAATACTCGCGCGGTAATTGCTCAGTAACGTAATGTCAGAAATCTGTTTGCCTGCCATCGCGATGTACAGCTCAACTCTTGCATTTTGATTACCGCTAATCTGTATATTCTTAATCTTGCTGAACAGATAGATGCTTTTATTTCTCAGGAAATAAATACGTATTAAACTGGTTAACTGTTTTTTATTATGTCCCTGCCGGTCGCTATAATTCTCCCGAATCATATCGGCGAGATCGCCGCTGTTGCGATTCTCTGCAGCTTGTATGCCTGCATCGATAAACTGTCTTATCTCATCTTCTGCTGAGCCCGGCTCTTTGCTGCAGGCTGTGATCATCAGTGATAACAGCAATAGCAGAAATCCTGTACTGGGAAAGCGGTTTTGATTCAGTCTTTTCATTTTTCTGTGTACGCGGCTCTGATCGCTTCAACTCTTTTGCGATTAACGCCCAGGTCAGATTTTCCTGCGCGTGATGCTGAGCGAATTTGCACCTGATTATCGTCCTTGAGCAATTCGAGGTCATCTTTAAAACGAAAAATCGTTGATGTAAAAACTGCGTGGCAATAAGTGCCATCATTGAACATGATGTTGCCACCCTGTTGTTTAATGATGGAGGTTAACTTATTCCAGTCACTCTGCGGATTTTCTGGCGATAGATCAAAAGGAGTGATTTTCTGTTCGGGTTTGCTGGCCTGGCTGAAGACACAGTTTGGGGTATCGGGGCAGTCGTTCAGTGTACGCCTGGATTCCGCTTTGATGGGGCTGTGCCTGGTGCTAAAAGATAAACCGGCAAAGTACAGAATGATAACGAGCGGAATCAGTAGAATAATAAATTTAAGACTCATCATCCTGTCCCATCAGTTTTTTTAAATCTGCAAAAGGATTGTGTTTTACTTCTTCAACCTGTTGCTTGCCATGACCATACTGTCCCCCTTTGACATAGTCTTCGTAGCGTGAATGCTCATTGTCGTGACAATACAGGCACAGTAGTTCCCAGTTGCTGCCGTCAGGCGGGTTGTTGTCATGATTATGATCCCGGTGATGTACGGTTAGCTCCTGCAGGTTGCTGCGATCAAACTCACGTGCGCAACGCCCACAAATCCAGGGGTAAAGCTTGAGCGCCTGTTCCCGGTAGCCCAGCGAGCGTTTGTCGCGGTTGGCATGAGCATCGGCAACAATTTTGTCCAGTTTTTCGTAATTGAATCGATCAGTCATGATAGGGTCCTGAGGAATATTATTAACAGACAATGCGGGAAAGATTTGAGTTCGCGCACTATTTCCTGTCTACCTGAGGTATGATACAGATTCCCCCAAGTTCTAGTAATGTACCTGATCCTGATGAAAATAAAAGTTACTCATAGCCTGCTAATACTGACGATGTTGTTTTCGGTCGAGGCGCTGGCGCGTTTTCCGGAATTTGGGTTTTGTCCTCTGGGTGGACCACCAGGCTGGTTTAATCGGATCAGTGGACAAACACATCGCCACCGTGTCTTGATGCCAGTCTATCCGGCCCAGATGTCACCGGTTCCCTATTTCGCTGGATATGCCTACCCCGTGCCTCCTCGATACACAGGTTACGGTTTTAACCCGCCTATGCAGCATATAGATCAGCGCTAGCTATTCCATTTGATCGTCATGAATACGATGGCTATCAAGAGCCAGCAGATCCATTAGATCGATAACTTGCTGGCTGGCAATTTCCATTTCATATAGCGCAAAGATGCAGTCCTCATGGCGTTTTTCATTTTTTGCCTGCATGGCCTTGATACCACTCTGGTGCACATTCATATGCGGTTGTTCCAGTCTTCGGTAGTTTTCAGCCGATGAAAGCTCCAGTCCTTTACCTTCGTAGTACCATTTACCCAGGCGGCAATGGTGGTGGTCGGCAAAGCTGTTCATCTTTTTTTCACTCATGCCGAAAATATACTGGTACACGTCGATCTTATACATGATGTGATCCAGTTTTACGGTTTCGATAAATGCATTGGTGGATGAAGTAAAGATGACTCGAGTCATGCTGTTGGACAGACCCACGACTTCATCAATGACATTACCCACTGCCTGAACCGAGGTGTTCATCTCTTCAGTCGATTCAACTATTTTGGTGAAACTGGACTGGGTGATGCCGGATAGCTCATTGATCGTGTGGACCAGTTCCTTAATCTGATTAGTGGCTTCAGCGGTTTTGGATGCGAGTACCCTGACTTCATCCGCAACAACGGCAAATCCGCGCCCCTTTTCTCCAGCGCGCGCCGCTTCAATCGCCGCATTTAAAGCCAGCAGGTTGGTCTGGTTGGATATGTCCGCAATGATTTGAGTGAATTGCTCGATATTCCTGGTCGCGCCTTCCAGCTGGTTAACCGAGCTCATGCTGTTACTGGTGGTGTCGTTGAGGGAGCCTATGCCGGATGATATCTGTGACAGGATCTCTGTGCTTTGCTGAAACAGGCCAGAGGTTTCGCGTAGCTTACGCTGTTCGTCTATCAGTGATTCGGCCGATTCGGCTGATTTATTGCGAATCATATTGAGCGAGGTACCCAGGTCTGCGAAATGAATGATTTCGGCGGTTAAGTGGGCGTATTGTTGCAGCAGGTCTTTAAAACCAGGTCCCGCAGCGTCGACTTTTCGCTGCAATAACTGGATCTCTTCATCCTTGATGCTGAGTTGATGCTCTAATTCCTCAATCCGTTTCTGTAAACTTTCACTGTTACCTGAAAACCATTTCATGTCGTGGCCCTTCCATAAATTCACTATTTATAATTGTACACCCCCATGTTAAGGCCATGAAGATGACTGCCGTACCTTATTTATTTTATAAGGTATTTCACTTTTTGCAGTAATTGTTCACTATCCCATTCACGTTCTCCAATGGCCTGATAGTGGATATTTCCCTGTGGGCTGATGACAAATGATGTGGGTAAGCCTCGCACTGGCCATTGCTGAATGCTGCTGGCATTTTTATCCAGGAGCAGTTGAAAGTCGATGGGGTAATCCTGCAAAAAACGCTTTATGGTTTCTTCATCTTCGCCAACGTTAATCGCAATCATCGCGATTTCACCA
Source organism: Gammaproteobacteria bacterium (assembly GCA_050288105.1). GTDB lineage: Bacteria > Pseudomonadota > Gammaproteobacteria > JACNJF01. The sequence continues at coordinate 27,597 of JBNKDE010000004.1, read as the reverse complement.
CTGATTTTTTTCCAGGCTCGATTCATTGAAGGTAATTCAGCTCGGCAGGGTGGGCACCAGGTTGCCCAGAAATTAACAATGACAGGTTTGCCACGGTAGTCCTGCAGACTGAAATGACGACCTTGCAGGTCCGGCAATTTAAAGTCAGGGTCTACAGGTTGCCTGATGACCGCCGTTAAATGCGAGTCCGCGTAACTCGCATAGCTAGACAGGCACAGCCAAAGTAATAGCAGGAATGCGCGATAATTAGGCATCTTGTGTGCAGGAGTCATAAGCAGCACTTCACGACAGATGGTCTCTCACTCCTCTTAATACGATATCGGTATAACCGACTACCCCAACCACTTTCTTGTTTTCAATCACTGGCGCACGGCTTAATCCGAAGTTTTCGAATAAGCGTGTGCAATATCGTATATCCATTTCGGGATCAACGAAAATAACTGGCTTGGTCATAATCTCATAAACGTTTACGCGCTCAGGGGATTTATCCTTCGCCAGTACCTTCTTGGCGATATCCGACAGCAGTACGATGCCGTATTCATCGTCTTCATGGCGCCTGTTGACGATAAAGCATTTGCTCTCTGCATGTAGTGAATTACGTAGAACGTCAGCCACCGTATCCATGCCATCGATAAGATCAAACTCTGGTTTCATGACATGTTTTACGCGGATAATCTCTCTCTGACTCATAACTCTTCCTCCACTTTTTCAGTTAACTCATTCACCTGGTGCGATACCCCGACTGCATCTTCAACATCGATGCTAAAGGCAATCCCGGTTCCGGGGTTGGCTTCGAATTCGCCCGCCTCTGCAATGCTTTCGAGGATTTCACGGGTGAGGTGCTCTTCAACCAGAAACAGCACAACATCGCGTTGAGTCTCCAGGCTTAAACCGAGGAAGGTCTTGGCAACCTTGAGCCCTTCGCCACGTGCATTGGAAATTACGGTCGATCCGGTTGCTCCTTTTTCTCGCGCAGCCTGTACGATCTTGTCGGTAATACCGTCTTCGGTGAGTGCAATGATTAATTTAAAATGCATGGTTCTTTCTCATCAAGTTGATTTTTTTCGGTGTTGTTTGGCTAGCCAGTCGGAAATCTGTGCATAGGCCATCACCGACATGATTGGAAACAGGCTGGCAAATGCGATCAGGCCAAAGCCATCGAGCAGGGGGCTGCGCCCAGGTACCGTAGAAGACAGGCCCAGTCCCAGTGCGGCCACCAGTGGTACGGTGACGGTTGAGGTGGTGACACCACCAGAATCATAGGCGAGCGCTACGATCATTCGCGGTGCAAACAGGGTTTGAATGACGACGAATACATAACCGGTGATGATGTACCAGTATAAAGGCGTCCCTGTCACAATGCGGTAAACCCCCAGCGCAATTCCGATGGCTACTCCTAACGCGACGGCAATACGCAGGCCCCAGATGCCGATACTACCGGCAGAGACCTGGTTGGCCTTGATCGCAACCGCCAGCAGCGAGGGTTCAGCGACTGTGGTAGAAAACCCGATCGCGAAGCCAAACAGGTATACCCACTGGTAGTCACTCCAGTGCAGTGTGTCCAGCGCCTTGCCCGCGCTGATAAAATCCGGGTTGGTCAGTTGTTCGGCCATTAACCGGCCGAGCGGGAATAATGCGGCTTCCAGCCCTTCGAGGAAAAATGCCAGACCTAAAAGCACTAGCACAAAGCCTGCAATAATGCGTTTAATATTGGGTAGCGATTTGCGTAATACAAAAAACTGAAAGCCGAAGATGATAGCGGCAATTGGTAGCACATCCCATACCGTGTTGAGCATCGTGACAAAAAGATCATGCAGGATATGCATAAGGCTACACCATCATGCCGTAACCCATGACAAAGATCATCGGGGTTAATGACGCAAATGCGATCAGGCCAAAACCGTCAATCATTGGATTACGGCCTTTAATGGAGCTAGCGAGGCCTACACCCAGTGCGGTGACCAGAGGTACGGTTATGGTCGAGGTGGTGACGCCACCGGAATCGTAGGCGATACCAATGATTTCATCAGGAGCAAAAAAAGTCATAATGACCACGCCCACGTAACCACCAATGATCAGGTATTGAATCGGCCAGCCCTTGATAATGCGAAAAACCCCCAGCAAAATGGCAAATCCGACCGAGACTGCAACCGTAATGCGCAGCCAGTAGGCATAGGATTCTTTGGCCGGTTTCGTGTTTTCAATCATATTACCGCTGGCCGCAATCTCAGCAGCTTCACTCGCTACTGCGATTAGCGCGGGTTCGGCTACGGTAGTGCCAAAGCCCAGCGCAAATGCGAAAGCCAGCAGCCAGAACAGGCTGCCTTTGCTGGCAAAGGCATACGCCATCGATTCACCAACCGGAAACAGACCAATGTTTAAACCATGCACAAACAGGGTGAGGCCGATGACGATGAAAATCACACCCGTTGCGATTTCGCCAAAATTAGGGATTGGCTGCTGTAACACGACTATCTGGAAGAACGCGATGACAATAATGATAGGCAGCAGGTCGCGAACACTCTCCAGTAGCGACATCAGGAAGGCCTTCAATGATTTCATGCAGCGGGAGTAAGATTACTTTTCGAAGGGGCATCATATCTCAGGCAAAAATAGATTACACCTGCTGAATCTGAATATTAAAAGCACGGCTATTGAGCATATCTGGCTATGCATGAAAGTATCTGGTTAGACGCTTATATAGATAAATTATAAGAAATACTTAGAAATAAAGTTTCCAATCGGAAATTTAATTTATACAATCAGCGCTCGATTAATCATATCTGTCCAGGATCTGGTGAAGATGAGCACTGATAAGGTATTTCAACCGCTGAAGCTGGGAGAAAAGGTGCGCGCAATCCGTCTACGTAATCGCTGGACACTGGATGAGGCTGCACAGCGCACCTCGCTGGCCAAATCAACCTTATCCAAGATTGAAAACGAACAGATCTCCCCCTCATTCGAAGTGGTACAGAAACTGGCTGCGGGTATGGATATAGATATTCCCCAGTTGTTTGTATCCAGTAACGAGCCTCTGGTGTCCGGGCGCAGGACCCTGACCCGCAAACAGCAAGGCCGTATACATCCTACCCAAACTTACGAGCATGAACTACTTGCTACCGATCTGGTGCAGAAAAAGATGGTCCCATTCAAATCGACGGTACATGCAAGATCATTCGAAGAATTTAGCGACTGGGTACGGCATCCGGGGGAAGAGTTTCTGCTGGTGCTTTCCGGCAGTATTATTTTTTACAGCGAATTTTATGAACCGGTTGATCTGCAACAGGGTGATAGCCTGTATTATGATTCCGGTATGGGGCATTTATGTATCTCGAAAAGCAAGCAGGATGCGCAGATCCTGTGGGTATGTACCCCTTCGCCAGAGCTTTCTTTAAAAACCAGTGCCAGTTCGCGTTAGCTGGTGTGACTTTATTTAGCAATAATTTCCAATAGGAAATCTAGAGGACAGGAATATGACAAGCGATGACATCATGCTGAAAACGGCACTCTACGATCTGCATGTAGAACTCGGCGCCAAGATGGTCCCTTTCGCCGGCTATGCGATGCCCGTGCAATATCCCATGGGTATTGTCAAAGAGCACCAGCATACTCGCAGTGCGGCAGGGCTGTTCGATGTTTCACATATGGGGCAGCTATTGTTAAAGGGTGAGAATGCAGCCTCCGCGCTGGAAACGCTGGTGCCAGTCGATATCGTTGAACTTCCCGCGATGAAGCAGCGCTATGCCTTATTTACCAATGATCAGGGTGGTGTAATGGATGACCTGATGGTCACTAATGCCGGTGACCATCTGTTTGTCGTGGTGAATGCTGCCTGCAAGGAGCAGGACATCGAGCACCTGCGTAGCCATATTGCTGATCGCTGTGAAATCGAGGTGCTGGAAGATTACGCACTACTTGCACTGCAGGGACCGCAGGCGGGGGCTGTGATGGCGCGGCTGGCCCCGGAAACCGAGCAAATGGTTTTTATGACGGCTGCACATATTGAAGTCGATGGTATTGAATGCTTCGCCACGCGTTCGGGTTACAGTGGTGAAGATGGCTTTGAGATTTCAGTGCGTAATAAAGATGCCGTGAGACTGGCGCGAACCCTGCTGGCACAGGCAGAAGTTGAACCAGTAGGACTGGGTGCGCGTGACTCGCTGCGCCTGGAAGCAGGGCTGTGTTTATACGGACACGACCTCGACACCCAGACTACACCGGTAGAATCCAGTCTGTTATGGGCTTTGAGCAAATCGCGCCGAGCTGATGGCGCACGCCCAGGTGGCTATCCGGGTGCAGATACCATTATGTCGCAAATTGCGAACGGGGTTGCACGTAAACGGGTAGGGATTAAGGCTGAAGGTCGTATGCCGGTTCGTGATGGTGCACAGCTGCTGGATGCTGAAGGTGCCCCGCGCGGTATTGTCACCAGTGGAGGCTTTGGTCCCACGGTGAATGGTCCAGTTGCCATGGGTTATGTGGAAACCGAGCTGGCAAAACCGGGTACTGCATTGTTTGCAGTGGTGCGCGACAAGCAGATTCCCGTGACTGTGGAAAAAATGCCTTTCGTAGAGCAGCGCTACCATCGAGGTTAACGATTCGTATTGGAGTCTGTCTGGCACAGGCTCAGGTTTAGCAATTTAAAAACAGGAGACATAAAAATGAGTATTTTACGCTTCACTGAAGATCATGAATGGGTATTAACTGCAGACGATGGTACCGCGCTGGTTGGTATTACCGAGTTCGCACAGGAACAACTGGGTGAACTGGTGTATATCGAGCTACCCGAGGTAGGGACAGAGATCGAAAAAGGGGAAGGTATCGCGGTAATCGAGTCAGTTAAATCGGCCAGTGATCTGATTGCGCCCATCAGTGGTGAGGTGCTGGAAGTTAATGATGAGCTGGATAGTGATCCGGGTAAAGTCAATGAAGATGCTATGGGTGCTGGCTGGTTCATCAAGGTTAAGATGTCTGACGAAGGTGAACTCGACGATTTAATGGATGAAGATACCTATCTGGAAGGTCTTGAATAAATTTTCGTACAAGAGATAAAGCAATGAACCCTAACTCCATGACCCTTGACCAATTGCAGCAGGCTGACTGTTTCGCAGATCGACATATCGGTCCTGATCAACAGGATCGGCAGGAAATGCTCGCTGCGCTAGGCCTGAACTCGCTGGATGAACTGATCGATAAAATCGTACCAGAGTCCATTCGGCGCACAGATGAGATGGCTATTGCCGAGGGCATGACCGAGCATCAGTCACTGGCGCGACTAAAGCAGATGGCCGCTAAAAATGGTGTGCATAAGTCCTTTATTGGTCTGGGTTACTACAACACCTATACCCCACCGGTAGTACAGCGAAATATCCTGGAAAATCCCGCCTGGTATACCGCGTATACGCCTTATCAGGCAGAGATTTCACAGGGTCGAATGGAAGCCATGTTGAATTTCCAGACCATGGTTGCTGAACTGACCGGGATGGAGCTGGCAAATGCCTCTTTGCTGGATGAAGCTACTGCCTGTGCTGAGGCGATGACCCTGTGCCAGCGCATGAGTAAAAGCAAAAGCCCCCGGTTTTTTGTCGACAGGGACTGTCACCCGCAGAATATTGCAGTGGTGCAAACGCGTGCTGCAACGCTTGGTATTGAGATTGTCATTGGTGATGCGCTAAGCGAGCTGAACGGTCAGGACGTATTTGGCGCGCTGGTGCAGTACCCTGGTTCGCGCGGTGAAATCCGCGATTACTCGGCTTTAGCGCAGCAGTTACATGAGCATAATGCGCTGCTGGCGGTAGCTGCGGATTTGCTGGCTCTGACCCTGATAAAGGCGCCAGGTGAATTTGATGCAGATGTTGTAGTGGGGAATACCCAGCGCTTTGGTGTGCCTCTGGGTTATGGTGGGCCACATGCGGCCTATCTCGCGACACGCGATGCGTTTAAGCGCTCCATGGCTGGACGTCTGATCGGTGTGTCGATTGATAGCCATGGCAACAAGGCTTATCGCCTGGCGCTACAGACTCGCGAACAGCATATTCGACGCGAGAAAGCGACCAGTAATATCTGTACCGCGCAGGCTTTGCTGGCGGTTATGGCGAGTATGTACGCTGCCTATCATGGACCCAACGGGTTGAGGAAAATTGCGCAACGTGTGCATCGTTTAACAGCCCTGCTGGCGGAAGGCTTGAAACAGTCAGGGATTAAGGTAGTAAGCCAGAATTACTTTGACACCATTAGTCTGAAATGCGATGCCCCTCATTTCATGACACGCGCCTATGCGCATGGATACAATCTGTACCAGCGTAGTGACAAGGAAATTTCAATTTCGCTGGATGAAACGGCAACGCTTGAAGATGTCGATGCATTACTGAAGATATTCGCCGATGACGATACGCCGCTAACAGCTTCCAGGCTGGAAGCCGAGCCAGCCGCAGGTTTAGCCCCCGCCTATGTTCGAGAATCTGAATTCCTGACCCATCCGGTATTTAATTCCTATCATTCGGAAACCGAAATGATGCGTTATATGCGCCTGCTGGCGGATAAGGATCTGGCGCTGGATCGTGCAATGATCCCATTAGGTTCCTGCACCATGAAACTAAACGCTGCCGCAGAATTAATGCCGGTTAGCTGGCCTGAGTTTGGCTCCCTGCACCCTTATGTGCCGCTGGAGCAGGCCAAAGGTTATGCCGAACTCACCAGCGAACTGGAGCAGTTACTGTGCGCGGCGACTGGTTATGATGCGGTTTCATTGCAGCCCAATTCAGGCGCACAGGGGGAATATGCCGGGTTGCTGGCAATCCGTGCCTATCATGATAGCCGGGGCGACCAACAGCGCGATGTCTGTCTGATTCCTGCATCAGCACATGGTACTAATCCGGCTTCAGCGCACCTGGCCGGGATGAAAGTCGTCGTAGTCGCCACCGATGAGCGTGGCAATATCAGTATGGATGACCTTCGGGCCAAGCTGGAAAAGCATAGTGATAACCTGGCCGCGATCATGATTACCTACCCCTCTACTCATGGTGTGTTTGAGGCTCACGTGGTCGAGGTGTGTGATCTGGTGCATCAACATGGAGGCCAGGTTTATATCGATGGTGCAAATATGAATGCGATGGTTGGTATCTGCGCTCCAGGCAAATTCGGTGGTGATGTGTCGCATTTGAATCTGCATAAAACCTTCGCTATTCCACATGGTGGTGGCGGTCCCGGTGTGGGTCCCATCGGTGTTGGTAAACACCTTGAACCTTTCCTGCCGGGCTTTGCCGTGGTGGAAAATGGGCCGCAGCACGTGGGGCCGGTATCCGCTGCACCCTGGGGCAGTGCGGGTATCCTGCCCATCAGTTGGGCGTATATTTCGATGATGGGGAAAAGTGGCCTGATTCAGGCGACTCAGGTTGCGATACTGAATGCTAACTACCTGGCGCACAGGTTAAAGGACCACTACCCTATTTTGTATAGCGACGCGAATGGCATGGTGGCACATGAATGCATCATCGATCTGCGTGAAATAAAGGATGAAACCGGTATCACCGTAGATGATGTTGCCAAACGATTGATTGATTACGGGTTCCATGCACCGACGATGTCATTCCCAGTTCCGGGTACGCTGATGATTGAGCCGACCGAAAGTGAATCGAAATTTGAGATTGATCGCTTCTGTGATGCAATGATCGCGATCCGACAGGAGATTGCTGCCGTTGCCGATGGCAGCATGGATGCTCAGGACAATCCACTGGTCAATGCACCGCATACCGTGCAACGGGTCACTGCCGATGACTGGAGTCATGGCTATACCCGCCAGCAGGCCGCTTACCCGGTAGAATCCTTAAGAATGTCAAAATATTGGTCACCAGTAGGTCGCGTTGACAACGTTTATGGCGATAAAAATCTGGTATGTTCCTGCTTGCCAGTTTCGCATTACGCTGAAGATTAGGTTAGTTTGCTGCCCGCAAACGTGAGAGAGGATTGATAAATGAGTAAATCACTGGTCATTACACTGATAGGAAATGACTGCCCCGGCATTGTTGAATCTGTGGCGGCGGTGGTGTTACGTCATCAGGGTGAATGGATAGAAAGCCGCATGGCTAATCTGGGTGGCAAGTTTGCCGGTATCCTCAGCGTAAAGCTTCCAGAGGATGAGTATCAGGGCTTCTGTAGCGATTTACAGTCCAGCAACGTGGGCTTAAAAATATCGATAGAAGAGGCCGATGGTTCGCAGGCGGCAGCGTCTGGGCCATGCTATAAGCTGGAACTGGTAGGTCAGGATCGCCCCGGTATCGTGCATCGTATCACTGCGGCATTAAGCGCGCATGGTGCTTCGGTAGATGATATGGAGACCGAGGTTTGTGAAGCCTCCATGTCAGGTGAAACCCTGTTCAAGGCCAGCATTGTCCTGTGCCTGTCCGAGGGACGCAGTATTGATGAGTTAAGTGCGGTACTGGAAGATCTGGCGAATGAACTCATTGTGGATATAGAGCTGGGTGACTAACTGACTGCCCATCACTATACAAGCAAGTTACAATAACCAATTTTATTATCAGGAAAAAATATGTTTAGTAAGAATGATCAAATCGCGGGTTACGATGATGAACTATGGTCCGCCATCGAAGCTGAAAATAAACGTCAGGAAGAGCATATCGAGTTAATCGCTTCCGAGAACTATACCAGTCCGCGTGTGATGCAGGCTCAGGGCTCTCAACTTACTAATAAATACGCAGAAGGTTACCCCTCAAAACGCTACTATGGTGGCTGTGAATATGTTGACCGGGCTGAATTACTGGCCATAGAGCGCGCCAAACAATTATTTGGTGCTGATTATGCCAATGTGCAGCCGCACTCTGGCTCGCAGGCGAATGCTGCGGTTTATATGGCACTGGTGCAGCCAGGCGACACCGTACTGGGTATGAGCCTTGCCCATGGTGGACATCTGACGCATGGAGCCAAACCCAACTTCTCAGGCAAGATCTATAACGCGGTACAGTATGGTCTGAATGCAGAGACGGGCGAAATTGATTATGAGCAGGTTGCGGCGCTGGCTAAAGAGCATCAGCCTAAAATGATCGTTGCCGGTTTTTCAGCTTATTCACGCATTATCGACTGGCAAAAGTTTCGCGATATCGCTGATTCAGTGGGTGCCTACCTGTTTGTTGATATGGCACATATTGCCGGCCTGGTGGCTACAGGACTTTATCCGAGCCCGATCCAGATAGCGGACGTCGTCACCACTACGACCCATAAAACCCTGCGTGGTCCACGCGGTGGCTTGATCCTGTGTAAGTCGAATCCCGAACTGGAAAAGAAATTCAACTCACTGGTTTTCCCTGGCATGCAGGGTGGCCCGCTGATGCACGTGATTGCGGCAAAAGCTGTCGCTTTTAAGGAAGCTCTGGAACCAGAGTTTAAGCAATATCAGCAACAGGTAGTAGATAATGCCCGGGCGATGGTCGAGGTTTTTCTGCAACGAGGTTTTGATATTGTCTCCGGTGGTACAGATGATCACCTGTTCCTGGTTGATTTCATCAAACGAGGCCTGACCGGTAAAGCAGCTGATGCCGCACTGGGTGCCGCCAACATTACGGTGAATATGAATGCGGTACCTAATGATCCACAGTCACCTTTTGTGACCAGTGGTATTCGAGTGGGTACGCCAGCCATTACCACACGTGGTCTGGGTGTTGCGGAAGCTACCGAACTGGCAGGCTGGATGTGTGATGTGCTGGATGATATGGAAAACCAGCAAGTCATCGAACAGGTCAAGGCTAAGGTGCTGGATCTGTGTAAGCGGTTTCCAGTTTACCGTTAATCTCCTTCGCCCCGGCTTATCTGTCAATGAGTGCCTGCCCCGTATCGGGCAGGCTATTTCTGGTAATACATTAGAGGTGAGCCATGGCGATCAGTGTTTTTGATCTCTTCAAGATAGGTATCGGTCCTTCCAGTTCGCATACGGTAGGTCCGATGCGTGCTGCGGGTAAGTTTGTTCAGGTACTTCAGCAACGCCAGCAGCTGTCTCAGGTTGCTACCGTCAGGGTTACCCTGTATGGCTCTCTGGGCGCCACCGGCATTGGGCATGGCAGCGACAAGGCTATCCTGCTGGGGCTGGAAGGTGAGTACCCGGAAAGTATCGATACCACTCAAATTGAATCCCGCCTGGCGCAGATTAAATCATCACAGGTGCTGACCCTGCTGGGTGAGCACGCCATCCATTTCGACTATGAGCAGGATTTTGTTCTGCTCGGCAAAAAGAACCTCGACTATCACTCCAATGGTATGCAGTTGAGCGCACTGGATGCGCAGGGTGCAGAGCTATTTAGCAATACCTATTATTCCATCGGTGGGGGTTTTGTGGTGGAGGAAGCCGATGCGCAACAGGATCATCTGCATGCCAGCGACGATACCCAGTTACCCTATGCTTTCAAAAACATGCAGCAACTGCTGGATATGTGCAAGCGTACGGGAATGAGCATCAGCCAGATCATGATGAAAAACGAGCTGTGCTGGCGTAGTGAAGAAGAAATCCGTAGTGGTCTATTACATATCTGGCAGGTTATGCAGGACTGTATTCACGCAGGTTGCCATAACGAAGGTATTCTGCCGGGTGGTTTGAATGTCAGGCGCCGTGCTGCCCAGCTTTACCAGAAATTGCGTGATAAATATGAAACGGCACTAACTGACCCGTTATCAGCGATAGACTGGGTTAACCTGTATGCCATAGCAGTGAATGAAGAAAATGCTGCTGGCGGCCGCGTGGTCACTGCGCCTACCAATGGTGCAGCCGGTATTATCCCGGCCGTTCTCAAATACTATGATCGTTTTATCTCTCATCACAATGAGGATGGTATTGTTAATTTTCTACTGGCTGCTGGTGCGGTGGGTATCCTGTATAAGGAAAACGCGTCTATCTCCGGTGCCGAAGTAGGCTGTCAGGGCGAGGTTGGTTCAGCCTGTTCCATGGCCGCGGCTGGTTTAACTGAGGTCTCCGGTGGTACCCCCGAACAGGTGGAAAATGCTGCTGAGATAGCAATGGAACATAATCTGGGGCTGACCTGTGATCCCATTAACGGCCTGGTTCAGGTGCCCTGTATAGAGCGCAATGCAATGGCTGCAATCAAGGCGATTAATGCAAAGCGCATGGCAATGAATGGGGACGGAGAGCATTTCGTTTCACTCGATAAGGTCATTGCAACCATGCGCAATACCGGCAGGGATATGAAAAAGAAATACAAGGAAACTGCTCGCGGGGGCCTCGCAGTAAACGTAACAGAGTGCTGAGTTGTGAGAAAATTATCAATATTTCAGTATTTTAGCTGTTATTTTTAAAAAAATATTGAACTTTGAAATGATGCTGGTATACATAACAGGACTGAACCGTAATGGAAGGAATCATGAACCTGCATATTGCACGCACAGCTATACAGTCAAAACCACCCAAACAGTCAATGGTATATACACTGGTCGAGATTGTGGCGATGTTTATCGCTGCCAGCCTGTTGCTGCTTTGGGTCTGACGGAATCTATAGTTCAAAAAGTACGGCCACCTTTAAGCGGTACAGCCTGTTGCAGAACGGGTGTGGCGTTATCCCAGGTAGTTCTGTAGAAATGTCAATAATCATTCATTGAAGTCGTGTAATGTCATCTCAGACTCATCCCTATCTTCGTCATGTTGACGCACTCAATCTCTGGCACCCTGATCACTTCCGCCCCTTTTTTATATCGGGACAGCGGGTTGGGTATTTAAAAGAATATATGTGCAGGGCATTAGCCCAGTGGCCAGAGTATTTCTCCATCAGTGAACAGCAAGTAGATTTAATCACCACGGAAGATCATTTCAATCAGGCCAGCCAACGCCTGGATGAGGTGGTACATGCACTGGTTGATCAAAACATCATCCACAAATATCTGGGCGAAATATATCCGGTTACCGGTGCAAACCGAGAACAGCACTTTGCGTTGCTGGACCGTGGTGCTGCCGGTTATTTTGGCATAAGAACCTACGGTCAACATTTGAACGGTTATGTAAAGAGTGACGAAGGTATAAAGCTCTGGGTTGCTCGTCGTTCAGCCGATCGTATAAATTTCCCCGATAAGCTGGATAATATAGTAGCCGGAGGTTTACCACATAGCCTCAGTCTTGCTGACAATCTTTTGAAAGAGTGTAAGGAAGAGGCTGATATTCCTGATCATCTGGTTGCGCAGTCGGTATCTACAGGTGCAATCAGTTATTGTTGTGAAACTGAAACTGGCCTGAAACCAGATACTCTCTATTGCTATGACCTGAGACTAACTGAATCCTTTATACCTCGAAATACCGATGGAGAAGTTGCTGAATTCATAAAAATGGATGTGCGGGAAGTTCTTGAACTGGTGCTGGAGACCGATGAATTCAAAACTAACTGTAATCTGGTTTTACTGGACTTCTTTATCAGGCATGGAACATTAACGCCTGATCAGCCCGGCTACCTGGAGCTGGTGGCGGGTTTGCACCCGCCTGTATGCATTTAAAATCCGATATTAAAAGCGTGTGTATTTAACAGAGAGAGAGTTGAAAAAGGATCTTTTTATTAGTCTTGTGCTGCTGGTTATATATTCCGTTCCCTGCCACGCAACACCACAATACGCATTGAGTCAGGCCGTTGATAGCCCCGCTGAAATCACTGCTAAAACGGGAATTGCTCATGTTTATCGGGAGCTCGTGCTGGCAGATAAAAAATATTATGCGGGTTTCAGGATTGATACGGCGGGTATCAATTATCCCGTACTGGTTGAGCTGGACGAGAATGGCGAAGTCCAGCATAGCTGGGAGTTTAATGACATAATCTCGGATCTCTTTATTTACCATGCTGCGGTTTCTGTGCTGTTTGATCATGCCCAGAGTCGGTCGCTGGTCGAGGGGGAATGGATAGGAAACGGTTTGCAGTCGGATCCTGCATCGGTCGTTGTAATGAGCAATGCCAGCCAGCAACTGATTACCTGTTCACCTGCCTCAGCCTTGATGTCAGATAGATATAGAGGCGGATGTTCATCGGTTAATCCAGACTGGAAAGTCGCTTTTGCATGGCGCGAGATAACGCCACGTCAATGTGGTGAAAATCTGGTTGCCGTGAGCTGGTCGCAAAAGCAGAACATGCTGCTCACGATAAATCTGCGTAGCGGCCAGATACTTAAGCAGAAACCCTATTCCGGTGGCGACCTCTGTAAGCCGTAACTGCGCTGCATCAATCACATTCCTGTTTTAATGGCAGGTAAAGTGTAAAGGTAGAACCCTCGCCAACTGACGATTGCAGGGTGATTCTGCCTTCCATCAATTGCGTTAGCTTTTGTACCAGAGCCAGTCCCAGTCCGGTACCTTCATGCTGGCGGGTAAGGAAATTTTCCAGCTGTGAAAAGTTTTCAAATATAGCATCCTGCGATTCAGGAGCAATACCTGGCCCAGTATCGCTGATAGCAAATATGATTTCGCTATCAGAACAATCCACGCATAACCTGACTTCACCCTGTTCGGTAAATTTGACCGCATTACCCAGCAGGTGATTAATGACCTGGGTTAGGCGAGTTTTATCGGCACAGATAAATATTGGAAGTTGCTCTGTCGTTTCAGAATGAAATTCAAGACCCTTGAGTTGAGCATTATTGCGATGGGTAGAGGTGCACACTTCCAGTAACTGGTTGATCGGGAATTTACTATAGTTGAACTTGATTTTTTCCGACTCAATACTGGCGTAATCCAGTATCTCTGATACCAGTGCCAGCAGCTTTTCACCGCTGCTGTGTATGATGCGAATACCGTCTTTCTGGTCCTCATCCTGTATCTGGTCTTTCATTAAAGCAGAAAAGCCAATAATACTATTGAGCGGTGTTTTTAATTCATGCGATACAGTAGCCAGGAATGCCGACTTGGCCTTATTGGCGGTCTCAGCTTTCTCGCGAGCCTCGTCCAGCCGGTTAAATGATTCTTCAACGGAATCAGCCATATCATTAAAGGATTTGCTGAGTTGCCCCATCTCATCCTGTGAGGTGATTTGCAGTCGGTGGTGCATGTCACCATCCTGAAATGCGCGGATACCCTCGATGATATTTTTGATCCGGTCGGTTATAAGGTTCGCTATCCAGAATGCAATTCCGATCACGATGATGATCATCACCAGAGTGGATCCCCACAGGCCAATTGAAGTATTTTTCAGGCTTTGGTTGATAGTGGTTAGCAATGATTCGCGTTGTGCCTTGAAGATTTCATCTTTTTGTGTGATCAGAGTGTTTATCGTTTCGGCAGTTTGTGTTGCCGATTTATGGAAGTCATCTACATTGGCACCTATAGTGACAAAGCCAAAGCCCTGTTTAGAATTTGCATATTGGCCGGTGTAATAGGGTATGGCTGCTGCAGTGGTGAGTTTCCATAAGCCAGAAAAGAAGATTACAAAAGAGCCGGAGCCACCATGCTCAGTCAAGGCATTCCAGCCATCACACTGTGGTGAAAAGTTCAGGTAACGGCAGTCAAGACCAACATGACCGTTTCTAATTTGTTCAACAGCCGGTTTTAAATCTCTGCTCTGGTTTCTGAAACTGCGTGTAAACCTCAGGAAGTCATGCGAAGGTTTGCCACTGGCCTGCCATTCATTGTATAACTGCTGGTCCAGCCAGGGGGTAACCGGGAGGCCGGTTTCGGGGTCATAACCGACAATAAAATAATCGCGTGGGTGAGAGATTGAACGACTTTTATAATCCCAGATAAATGCATAATTTCCTTCAACAGCATCTGCAATAGGGGTGTATCTTTTTGCCGATGGAGATAGCCGGTCAGAAAACTGGCGGATATGGTCATGATCCAGCGCCAGAGTGACATAGCCTGTGATCTTGCCCTGCTGCACTACCGGCATACCCCAGCGTACAATGGCACGAAAAGGTTTGCCCATAGGGTTTTCTGTACCCGCGTAGGCGGATTGTTGCGGTTGGAAGGGTTTGCCTGCTTTCTCCAGTCGCTGCGGCAGATAGGGGCCGATGATGTCGGTAGCTACATAGGCACCTATAACATCCGACACATAGATCTCACCGGGTTTTAACCTCTTGAGTTCATTAAAGTAATGTTCTGCCTTGACGAAGGTGTTTTTGGAGTAACTGACGTCCTTCAGTTCCTTATCAGTCAGGTCACCATTCGTTACCTTGATCTTTTCCTGACCATTCAGGTCAATAAAAGTCATCTCAACGAACAGCGGGCGATTCTCTTCTTCACCCAGATACTCAGGTGCTCTGACATGAAAATCTTTTGAATTATCAGGCAGGATGGGACGAGTTACTTTAGTGGCATGGGTAACCGGATTTTCCGCTATCCAGGATTGACCGTCATCCGCCAGTTTCCATTTACCATGTTTGTACAGTGGTCTGGTTTTACTGGATATAAATTCCCGGTACAGGTTTTCGGAAGGTGTCAAGCTGGAAGCCAGTCGTATATCGCTGTCTCGGTCATACAAAAAGCCTGCAATAGCGCGAGCCGTATCTGTAGTCAGTGCTTCTATCGCCTCTCTGGAACGTAAGTCGAGTGCGCGAATAGAGTCCGTGGTGACGGTGTCACCAATGGTTTTAATACTATCGATCATCGAATCGGCAATTTTGCCAGCGCTCAGCGTTATTTTCTCACCCAGTTGAGTGGTTGCATGCCAGGCAAACCAGGCTAGTAAAATAAGGGGAACAATCTTGATCAGGACAAAGATTGCAATGAGTTTATTGCGCATGCCCCACGATATGTTTTTGTTTTTTGGATTCATTGTTAAATTG
Source organism: Gammaproteobacteria bacterium (assembly GCA_050288105.1). Classification (GTDB taxonomy): domain Bacteria; phylum Pseudomonadota; class Gammaproteobacteria; genus JACNJF01. Next base: position 11,832 of record JBNKDE010000004.1, on the reverse strand, counting down.
TCAGGAAATGTGCGTAAAAATCATGTGTCCCGTTATGTTGCTGGTTTTGGGAAACTGAAGCCAGCAATTTAATCCAGAGCTTTAGTAAGCATAGTCTATGTTTTTGAAATCTGTCTGCTGTTATGGTGCTTTTTGTTATCAGCTCGGTATCGATTACCAATGAGGATGCTCTGTCAAAGGTATTTACCTTAAATCTCTGCAGTCTCCGGCGCTGATTTTCCTCATCATTTTTTGCGCTCTTTCCTTAGCCCTGATGCAGGCTTCGCGTAAACCACTCTGGCACCCATTGTGACGGTTTATTCAGGTTTATTTCATGCTGTCGATAGTCTGCACAGCAGCTTTCCACCAGCTGCCAGAAGCGTGCTGAATGATTCATATGCCGGGTATGGCATAACTCGTGAATCATGAGGTATTTTACACTGGCCGGCGGCATAAACATGAGCTGGTCGTTGAGGCTGATCGTACCTCTTGAAGAACAGCTGCCCCAGCGGCTTTTCTGGCTGCGGATACTGGTTTTGGTAAAGCTGAAGTCATACTGCCGGGCGATCTCACTTAACATGGGCGGCAGTTGCTGCCTGGCCTTGCAGCGCAGCCAGTGTCTCAATTGCTGTATCGCATCCTGATACTGATGATGCGATATCGACAGCGTTCCCTGTTGGTATCTCAATGAGGCTTTAGCATCTTGATCCGAGAGCCTTGTATACGCCAGTGAAATGTGTTCAGCAGTCAATGCCAGTTGAATTGTTTCCGGTAATGCACTGGCCTGGAAGGTATGTCGGTGTTTATTGAGCTGTTTTGTGATCCAGCCTTCGTGTTGTTGTAGAATGCGCGGAATTTGCTTGCGCGGAAAGTTTCGGGGTATCACGACCTCGAGACCAACAAAAGGTTTTACCACCATGCGCAGGCGGCGTGCGCGGGGTGAAATTTTGAGCGCATATTCGAAAGGTAGATCGGGATTCTTCAAATGAGTCAGGCAGATAATGACAAAGGTCTAGATTGCCATGACAGTTACCCCCTAGCAATGAGAATTTATGCGCAGGGCAAACATCAGGAGATTGAATATTTAACATGAAGGTAAGTGACATCAGGCAGCAGATTTTAAACGAGTGCGCGATTGCGGACCGTGCACGTTTGCTGCGCCTGTTACACCAGTGCAGGAATAAAAAGACTGCTGCGAAGGCGCAAGAAGAGTTAAATGCTGCAATCTCGAACTCCATCCAGACGGTTGCCCAGCGCATAGCCCGACGTCCCGCCATTACCCTTAACCAGGAGTTACCGTTTTATGAACGGCGCGATGAACTGAAACAGGCAATTCGGGATAATCAGGTCGTCATTGTTTGCGGCGAGACGGGTTCGGGAAAAACTACCCAGTTACCACAGATCTGTATAGATCTGGGTCTGGCTGACAGGGGCAAGATTGGACACACCCAGCCTCGCCGACTGGCAGCACGTGCAGTAACCAGCCGTATTGCTGAAGAACTGCACTCGCTACCGGGTGAAGCGGTGGGCTACAAAGTACGCTTTACGGATACCAGTAATAAGGATAGCTACGTCAAATTGATGACCGATGGCATCTTGCTTGCAGAGATCCAGAATGATCGCTGGTTGAATGAATACCAGACCCTGATCATCGACGAAGCGCATGAGCGCAGCCTGAATATCGATCTGTTGCTGGGCTACGTCAAAACGCTGTTGCCGAAGCGCCCCGATCTGAAGTTGATCATTACCTCGGCAACGATAGATCCGGAGCGCTTTTCGCGTTATTTCAATAATGCTCCGATGGTGATGGTTTCGGGTCGCACCTACCCGGTAGAAGTGCGTTACCGTCCGGTGACCGATGAAGAGCAGAAAGATCGGGATCGTACCCAGGCGGTGATCGATGCACTGGATGAGTTATTCAGTATCTCTCCTGAAGACACGCTGGTGTTTTTTGCTGGTGAACGCCAGATTCGTGAAGCAGCGGAAAAGATCAGCAAGCGTTTCCATCAGTACGAGGTGCTGCCGCTGTACGCGCGCCTGACCAATGAACAGCAGCAGAAAATCTTCAAGAGCGGGGGCAGGCGTAAGATCATCCTGTCTACCAACGTAGCGGAAACCTCGCTTACCGTACCCGGCATTCGCTATGTGGTCGATACCGGTCTCGCGCGCATCTCGCGTTATTCCTGGCGCGCCAAGATCCAGCGCCTGCCGATTGAAAAGATTTCGCAAGCCTCAGCTAACCAGCGCGCGGGACGCTGTGGTCGGGTCGCAGCCGGGATCTGTATCCGCCTGTATGAGGAAGACGACTTCAATGCGCGCGATGAATTTACCGAACCCGAGATCCTGCGCACCAACCTGGCTTCGGTCATCCTGCAGATGGATACCCTGCGCGTCGGTCATATCCGCGATTTTGATTTCATCGAGCAGCCTGATTCGCGCCTGATCAGCGATGGTTATCGATTGCTGGACGAACTTAAAGCCGTTACCGGTAATGACCATGTTACCCCTCGAGGAAAACTGATCGCGCGTTTTCCGATTGATCCGCGCCTGGCTGCGATGCTGTTACGCGCTAATGAACTGGGTTGCCTGAGCGAGGTATTGATTATTGTGGCGGTATTGTCGATCCAGGATCCACGCGACCAGTCGCAGGAAAACCGCCAGGCGGCCAACCAGAAATTCAAACTGTGGCAGGATGATAAATCTGACTTTAGCGGCTGGATTAAGCTGTGGCAAGAAATCAAACAGCAGAAAAAGGAACTGACGCGCAACCAGTTCACCAAATGGTGCAAGTCACAGTATCTTTCCTGGCTACGGGTGCGAGAGTGGCAGGATATTCATAAGCAGATTCGCGATCAGGCGAAGGAATTAAACCTGACCTTAAATGGCAGCGAAGCGGATTACGATAGCATTCATCGCGCGATTTTGAGTGGCATACCCAGCCATATCGCGAGCCTGGACCAGGAAGGGCGTTACCAGACTACGCGCGGCCGTGAAACCGCCATCTTCCCCTCATCGGTACTGTCACAGAAGACACCTAAATGGATCATGGCCTTTTCGCTCATCGACACCAGCCGCCTGTATGCGCATGTGGTATCAGCGATGAATCCGCAATGGGCGATTAGTGATTTGCAGCATTTGCACCAGTATGAATATTATGAGCCGCACTGGCAGCAGAAGCAGGGGCGGGTGGGTGCTTACCGCAACACTCGCATCTATGGTTTATTGATTGAGGGTGGAAAACGCGTCAACTATGGCAGCGTCAACCCGAAGGAGTCGCGCGAGATATTCATCCGCGAAGCACTGGTCGAAGGTAACTACCACACCACGGTCAATTTCATCCAGGCCAATCGTAAATTGATCGAGCATTACCGAGCGCAGGAGGAGCGCGAGCGACGCCGCGATCTGCTGATCGGGGAACAGGAAATCTATGACTTCTATTATCAGCGTCTGCCTGAGACGATAGTCGACGCCGTGAGTTTCGAAGCCTGGGTGAAGAAATGCGATGCAGAAACCATTCGCTCGCTAACCCTGTTTGAGCAGGATGTTCTTACCACTGCGCATGATAAGGATATCCTGACCTACCCTGAATACCTGCAGCTAAAAGAACAGAAATTAAAACTCAGTTATGTGTTTGATCCATCCGACGATGCGGATGGGGTGTCGGTTTCAATTGCGATTGCCCTGTTAAACCAGTTTAACGATGAAGACTTTGACTTTCTGGTGCCGGGGCTACTGGAAGAAAAAGTCCAGGCGCTGATTAAGGCGCTGCCCAAACAGTTACGTAAAAACTTTATTCCGGTACCTGAGTTTGCTGCTGCCTGTATGCAGGTGCTAGATCATAGCAAGCCTCTGTATAGCCAGTTGTCGGATCAGCTACAACGCATGACCGGTATTCGAGTTGAACTCGATCAATGGCGGCCGCAGGCGATCGACAGGCATTTCCTGATGCGTTACTGTCTGGTTGATAATGGAGCCATAGTCGCAAGCGGACGTTCACTGGCTGAGCTTAAGGCAGAATACGGAGCAAAAGCCAATCAGAAATTTGAACAGCAGGTGGCGCATGATGAATCGATTAGTCGTACGGATATTACCGAATGGGATTTTGCTGAGTTGCCCGAGCAGGTGAGTATCCAGCGCAACCGGGCAGGCATTACTGCTTTTCCAGCACTGGTTGATTATCAGGATTCGGTAGCGATAGAGTTATTCGAAACGCGTCAGGATGCGGCTTTCTATCATGCCACGGGTATCGCAAGGCTTATTATCCTGGCGTTAAAAGACAGCGTGAAATATGCCAACAAAAACCTGCCCAGGATAGACCACTCTGCATTAATGTATATGTCTTTTGCGAGCAAGCAGGATTTAATCGATGACATTATCATGGCTTCGGTGTTTGAATGTTTTCTCGCACGTCAGCTGCCTAACACGCGTAATGAGTTTGATCAATGTATCGCCAGCGGACGTGAAAGGTTTATGCCGACATTGAACCAGAAGGCTGAGCTGGTGCATAAAATTCTCACGCTTTACCGGGAAACACGCGATCACTTACAGGCGTCCAGGATAAGCAGGGCGCACCGCGACGATATCTCGCTACAATGCGAGTATCTGGTATACGAAGGTTTTATCCGCGAAGTTGCGGACAGCCAGTTAAAGCGTTACCCGGTTTATTTCCAGGCCTTGCTCAAGCGTATCGAGAAAACCCAGCAGGATTCGACACTGGCTGATCGTTCATTACCCATTATCGAGGATTTATGGGGACAATATATTGATATGTCCCAACAGCCACAGATGGATAGCGAAACACTGGAAAAACTGCGCTGGATGATTGAAGAATTCCGTATCAGTTGCTTTGCTCAACCGATGAAAACAAGTGTGCCAGTGTCGGAAAATAAGATACGAAAATTGATTGCTGAGTTAAGTTAACTGCTCAGAAAATTTTAACAAAGCTGTCGAATAAATTTTTATCGAAGCGGTGCATCATCTGGTTTTTGATCAGCTTTAAAGCGTTATAGCTGGAGAGTGCTCTTTTGTATGATCTTTCAGATGTCAGTGCTGCATAAACATCTACCAGCCCACAGATCTGTCCGTACAGGTGAATATCATCGCCTTTTAAATGATTGGGGTAACCCGAACCATCAATTGATTCATGGTGCTGCATGACGATGATTTTACACTCTTCGGAAAGCTCATTTGCCTGTTGCAGGATCTGGTAGCCCTGATCTGGGTGGGTATGTACATACTGCTTTTCCTGCTCGGAGAGTCTGCCCCGTTTATTGAGTATTTTGGCATCGATATTCACCTTGCCCAGGTCGTGCAAAAAGAAGCCTGCCGCCAGTTCATGTAAATCATGCGCATCTGAATGATATAGCAGGTGTTTGCTGAGGATAATGCCGAGGATCCCGACTGATACCGAATGGGTATAGGTGTAATAGTCATGTGCGGTAATACGCAACAGGTTCATTGCAGTGTCGTTTTCCGCTAGCACCATTTCTGATATCTTATAAATGACCTCCTTGCTGGTTTTGATATTTTCAGCGCTCGGGAATTCCAGTAATTCCTTCATCATCATGATGCTGTGGTGGTAGACGAAATTAGCTTTTTGCTCAGGGGAAAGTCTGTGGTCGTCCAGCACATTACGCAGTTCGTCGGTCATTAACGTTTTGCTGTCCCAGTTGGTTGGCGCGTCATCTGCGGCATTGTCTATCAGCTCTGGTGAAGGGCTGGATGAAGGATAGTAGGGAAGGGCGTCGATTTGAAGCTGACTACGGTCAAAATCGACAAGCACCTGCTGCAGGTTTTGCTGCTGCAGTTTTTGCAGTTGCTTTTCGGTGCGGATTAAAAAACTGTTCCTGAGGAAGTCATGCGCGGTCCAGTTAACCGGTAGCTGCACGAACATACCGATTTTCAAATCCTTTAATGCAATGTGCTCCTTGCTCATTTATTTACCTGATACCGGTACACAAACATACATATCTAATATCCGCTAATTTATAGCCGATGCCGCAGTCTTGAACAAAAAGAGCTTTTAGTACTTGACCTATGTCAGCTGTGGCGCTGGCAATAACTGGCATTTGCTCGAATTTAACCAAGTCAGCACCGGGCCTGGTTCGCACTGTTTAGCTGCAAACTAAAAGATCTTGACGAAACTGCTGAAAATCTTTTTATCAAAACGGCTGATCATTTGATCCTTCATCAGGCGCAGGGCATCGAAACTGGATAGCGCTTTCTTATACGACCTTTCAGCCGTTAGTGCATCATAAACATCGGCAATGGCACAAATTTTTCCATATAGGTGTATCTCCTTATCTTTCAGTCGTCTTGGGTAGCCACTACCGTCTATCGCTTCATGATGCTGCATGACGATAACCTTGCATTCCTCTGTCAGCGCTTTGGCCTGTTGTAGAATCTTGTAGCCCTGATAGGGGTGGGTACGCATGTGTTGCATTTCCACATCGGTCAGGCGACCGGGTTTGTTCAATACGTCAGGATCGATATTGACCTTGCCCAGATCGTGCAGGAAGAATCCAGCCGCGAGTTCCTGCAGATCATGCGCATCAGAGTGCTGGAATAACTGCTTGCTGAGCAGAATGCTGGTAATACCGACATTTACCGAATGGGTATAGGTATAAAAATCATGCGAAGTGATGCGCAGCAGATTCAAAGCGGTATCATCCTCCGCCAGAACGGTATCTGAAATAGCGTAAATGACTTCCTTGCTGGCCTGGATATTCTCAGCCGTTGGGAACTCAAGCAGTTGTTCCATCATGCTGACGCTGTGCTGATAGATAAAGGCTGACTTCTGGTCAGGGGGCAGGTTCTGGTCTTCCAGCACGTTACGCAGATCATCCGTCATCAGCTTTTCGGAATCCCACTTTTTGGGTGCCTGTTGCTCTCTGGGGTCGGCTACTGATTGCTGATGGGGCTGTTCAGCTTCAGTAGCTGATGATTCGCCAACAGCCGGCTGTATATTACTACGCGCATAATCCACAGTTACCGCTTCCAGTTTCAGGCGCTTAAGCTGCTGTAGCTGCTTCTCGTTGCTGATTAAAAAGCTATTACTCACAAAATCATGGGCAAACCAGGATGTCGGTAGTTCCACAAACATTCCCATCTGCACATCACTCAAAGCTACAGATTTTTTACTCACACAGTTTCTCAGGGTAAGGTTTTAATATCCTTATAGTAGATAACTCAAATTATTGGGCAGGTTCAGGTGCTGCCAGTCAATCTGGTATTTGTTAGCCAGAATCTGCCTGGGCAGACGGTCTATTCGGCCATCTGCCCTGCAAAAGCCGGTTAACGCTTTAGCATTTTTCTGATCGTGCTGAGGATTGTCTTTCTTTTCTCAGACAGTGGCGCAAGTACGGGTTTTGAAGAATACTGATCGGTAAAATACTTCAGACGCTGTTTACCATTTAAAATCAGGGTTTTGTCGTCGTCGTAGCTATTTTGAGTGATGTCCAATACGGTTGTCGTGTCGTCGAAAAACATGGCACAGGTAAAAAGTTAGTTATTGATATGCCTGCATTATAAGTCTGAGGCTATACGCTGCTGTGCTTCTGGTCACGTTGATGGATGCCAGAATTCGTCGTATTGGGTAAATTGTGACCAGTTGCTCAGTCAAACTGTGGACTCAGTCAAACTTGATGCTGAAGTGACCATCCTCTTTATCGATCAGGAATAGCGCTTCACAGTACTCCTCCAGCCTCTCTACAGCGCCTGGGTCATCGGCGCAGTTGCAGCCAGCAATGATGCTGTGAAAGAAAATCCCCGCTTTGATGATCAACTGCTGCTCGTTCTGTTCAGTCGACAGCAGCATGCTCTGAATGCCATCCTGTAGCGCAATGCTACCCTGGCTGACAACCTGCTGTAACTGCAGCTGTTCTACATTCAGAGACTGTACGGCGAGCTTGAAACCGGACTCGAGTTCATGCCTGTCCTGACAATGTAAAAGTGTAGAGAATACAGACATCTAAGCCCTCGTTGCGATTTAGGGGTTGAGTGTTAACATAGCGTAATTCCTGGGTGACAGACTACCGATGACAGCAATTCTCGCCGCTAATAACCTGCTAAAAACCTACCCCGGTATCCGCGCTGTAGATGGTATCAGTTTCTCGATACAAAGCGGGAGTTGTTATGGCCTGCTGGGGCCGAATGGCGCAGGTAAAACCACGACCATGGAAATTATGGAAGGAATCATTCAACAGGATGAAGGCGAGGTGCTATACCAGGGTAGACCGGCCGACGAGGCTTACCGTCGACAAATCGGTATCCAGTTCCAGACCACCTCGTTGCAGGATTTTCAGACCGTGCATGAAGCCCTGCTTATGTTTGCCGCCCTGTACGATGAGAGCGCCAATATCGATGAGTTAATCGAACTGTGCCATCTGCAGGAGTTTATTAATCGCGATACACGCAAGCTTTCCGGTGGACAGCGTCAACGCCTGCTGCTGGCGATTGCGCTGGTCAATAATCCCAGGCTGGTGTTTCTGGATGAACCCACTACCGGGCTGGATCCACACTCGCGACGTAACTTCTGGTCTCTGATAGAGGGTATCAAGCAGGCAGGTAAAACCATTCTGCTAACTACCCACTATATGGAAGAAGCCTATCGCCTGTGTGACCAGATTGCTATTGTTGATCACGGTAAAATCATTATCGAAGGCAATCCCGATGAGCTGTTAAAGAAGCACTTTCAGTCCAGCATTATCCGCTTGCCGCAGCGTTCCGTTGCTGACAGCGCGAAACTACCGGATGAGATTCAACTGGTGGACAATCAATATGAATTGTTTACCGATGATGTGCCCGGTTCGATAGCGATGCTGGAAAAGCTGGGATTCAGCTTAAGTGACTGCCAGATCAGCGCACCGACACTGGAAGACCTGTTTCTGAAACTCACCGGACATGCACTGCGTAACTGAGTATGAAAATAAAACGTATCAGAGCGGTACTTAAGGCGAGGTTTAGAGAGTATTACAGGGATACCACGTCCTGGGCCTGGAACCTGTTTATGCCAGTGATGATCCTGCTGGGGTTTGCTTTTATCTTCAGTGGTGAATCACAGGATGTATTTAAGGTGGCGATATATCCTGCTGATCAAAATTCACCTCAGCTGGAGCGTTTCATTAATACCCGCTACGTGACGATTATCGCTACCGATAATCTTCAGAAAATGAAAACCGCTGTGGAACGGCACCAGGTTGATATGTTAATCGATAGTAGTGGGGCGCTACGCTACTGGGTGAATGAATACTCACCCAAAGGATACCTGGTCGAAAAACTGCTTCGTGAATCCTTGCAGCAAGATCAAAGCCCGAAGATCCAGCGCGAAGTCGTCGCTGGCAAAAGTGTTCGTTATGTCGACTGGTTGCTACCTGGTGTGCTGGCAATGAATATGATGTTTTCCTGTCTATGGGGGGTAGGCTGGGTGGTAGTGCGCTACCGCAAAAATGGCGTGCTGCGGCGGTTACAGGCGACAACTTTGACCCCATTTGAGTTCCTTAGCGCACAGGTGCTGGCAAGGCTAATCATCATTACCGTAGTCACGGTGCTGGTGTACCTGGGCGCTGATCTGGTTGTCGACTTCACCATGCATGGCTCCTATCTGGCGTTGTTTCTGATCTTTTTCAGCGGTGCTGCCTGCCTCACCAGTATGGGGTTGATTGTGGCTACCCGGCTGAAAACCGAAGAGGTAGCTGATGGCCTGCTCAACCTGATGAGCTGGCCTATGATGATTTTTTCCGGTGTCTGGTTTTCCATGGAAGGTACGCATCCGCTGGCGCAATACCTGTCCCAGGTTTTCCCGCTAACCCATATTGTGGACGCTGCACGACGCATTATGATAGACGGTGCCGGCGTATTTGATGTCGCATTTGAGATAATCCTGTTGTGGATTTTGACGATACTATTTCTGACTTTATCAGCTCGCCTGTTTCGTTGGTCATAAAAAAAGCAGCCGAGTATCGTCCATAGTTAACCAGTATCCAGAGGGATTCATCATGGCTGCATCACAGAATACACATCCACGTTCAGATATAGAAATTGCACGTGAAGCAAACGTTAAACCGATTCAAAAAATTGCGGCAAAACTGGGGATACCCAAAGATGATGTCATTCCTTATGGGCATGATAAGGCAAAAGTTTCCCTGCGCTTTATTGATGGCATCAAAAAGAACAAACATGGCAAGCTTATCCTGGTAGCCGGGATGACGCCTACCAAGGCTGGCGAAGGTAAAACGACAACTTCGGTTGGATTAAGTGATGCACTTTCACGCCTGGGAAAAAATACAGCGGTCTGTCTACGCGAACCTTCACTCGGCCCCTGTTTTGGTATGAAAGGTGGTGCTGCTGGTGGTGGTATGTCTCAGGTAGTGCCCATGGAAGATATCAACCTGCATTTTACTGGCGACTTCCATGCCATTGGTGCGGCGAATAACCTGCTGGCGGCCATGATCGATAATCATATTTACTGGGGCAACGAACAGAAGCTGGATTTTCGCCGTGTAACCTGGCGCCGCGCGGTAGACATGAATGACCGCGCATTACGCGAAATCACCAACGGACTTGGTCCGGTTACCAACGGCTTTCCACGCACCGATGGTTTTGATATTACCGTTGCTTCAGAAGTTATGGCGATCTTTTGCCTGGCGACCAGTCTGGATGATCTACAGCACCGTCTGGGTAATATCATTATCGGTTACAGACGCGATAAAACCCCCGTTTATGCGCGTGATATCAAAGCGCAGGGCGCGATGACCGCATTACTTAAAGATGCTCTGCAACCCAACCTGGTGCAGACAATGGAAGGTACACCCGCATTTATTCATGGCGGACCCTTTGCAAATATTGCTCATGGTTGTAATTCTGTGCTGGCAACTACAACTGCATTAAAGCTGACTGATTACACAGTAACTGAAGCAGGTTTTGGTGCTGATCTGGGCGCTGAAAAATTCTTCGACATCAAGATGCGTAAATCAGGCCTCAAACCCGATGTTGCAGTCATCGTATGTACTACCCGTGCTCTAAAACTGCACGGAGGCTGCAGTGAAGAAGAGATGAAGAAGGAGAACGTGGGCGCCATGGTGAAAGGCTTTGATAACCTGGCACGTCATGTTGAAAATACCCGTAAATTTGGCGTGCCTGTCGTGGTTGCCATCAATCAGTTTTCTACCGATACCAAGGATGAATTAAACCTGTTAAGACAGCTGTGTTCTGAAATAGGGGCCAAAGCAGCAATCTGCGATCATTGGGCGCGTGGTGGTAAAGGAGCCACTGATTTAGCGAAGATTGTAGTCCAGACTATCGAAGAAGAACCAGCTGACTTTCATTTTCTATACGAAGACGATATGCATTTATGGGATAAGGTACGTACCGTTGCGCAGGAGCTGTATGGTGCACAGGGTATTATTGCGGACCAGAAGGTGCGCGACCAGTTTCACGAGCTGGATGCGGCAGGATATGGCAAATTACCCGTCTGTATCGCTAAGACCCCATTATCATTTTCTACCGATCCAGACTTAAAGGGTGCGCCCAGTAACCATGTCGTGCCCATTCGAGAACTGCGTTTATCGCATGGTGCAGGTTTTGTCGTGGTCATCTGTGGCGACGTTATGACTATGCCTGGCTTGCCGCGCTCACCTGCCGCAGAGAAAATCGCGGTGAATAAAGAAGGATTTATTGAAGGCTTGTTTTAGTCGGGCCCAGATCCGGTCATGACTTATCTTGCGTCAGGAAAGTCCTGGGCAAAGTCATTTTAATTATCGCGGACAGATGCGCTCGCATCTGTCCGCCTGCTTTTTCGGTTTAACCTTTTTTTCCTTTTAATTCAATATCTTCCAATTGATCCTGGTTAATATA
>JBNKDE010000003.1:0-328224 GCA_050288105.1 Gammaproteobacteria bacterium | reverse complement strand
TGAGGCTTGACCATATAACACCCAAGCAACTTTGGGTTGTGTGTTATGTCGCGTTAAACGATGCAACATTGACTTTATTACAGATTTCAAATTTGGATTGGTGGCTTGTGCCATTAATCTATGCCAGTTTGCTTGGCAACAATAGCGTTCTGGTCCCACCTGATCCCATCCCGAACTCAGAAGTGAAACGGTACTGCGCCGATGATAGTGTGGGGTCTCCCCATGTGAAAGTAGGTCATTGCCAGGCATTAATACCGAAGCCCTGATATCGTCTGATATCAGGGCTTTTTTTATGCTAAAGAAATGATATTTAAAAGTCTTATTTTAAAACTTGATTGTAAGCTGAATCTGTAAATCGGCGATATGACCATTGATATTGACAGATCCGATGGCTTACAAAGTTTTGAATAGTCTCATTTAAATAGTCTGCACTCTCCTTATTGGTATCGACGATTTTTGAACGCTCAATGGGTACTAAATCGAGATGATATTCTCCTTTCGATATTTCTCTGGTGATAGCTCCGATATAGGTATTACAGTCAACTTTGCTTGCCAGGTTTTTTATTAATAAGGAAGTTTGTACAGGATTTGAAAAAAAACTGGAGATTTCACTGGCAGTTTTTTTTCCAGGTCTTTGATCGGGTAGTATCATACAGTTAGCACTCGCTTTCATTCCTCTTAAAAGCTTTCTAATGCCAGCAGTATTTGTGGCTACCAATGTGGCCCCATTGCGAATTCTCTTTCTGTAGATATAGTTATCAAGATTTTTATTTCTGGCGGGCTTGTAGAGAGCATATAAGGCTCCCTGACTGGCTAACCAGTAATTCATTAGTTCCCAACTACCATGATGGGGAACAATAATAATAGAAGGCTTATTACTGGAAAGGAAACCGGGATCAATATTTTTAACAGTGATTTTGTCCAGCACCTTCTCTATATCCTGATTCCAAATGAGGGCTAATTCGGTGAAAGCGCAACAGGTGTGGAAGATGGATTCACGAATGAGTTGTTTCTGTTGTCCAGACGTAAAATCAGGGAAGCATAACCTGATATTTTGAGCAGTCTGTCTGGAGATCCTGTTGTTAGTATGACTGATAACATACGACAGCCCCCGTGCTATTCCGAACAGGCAACGGGTGTTACAAACGGATAAGAATCGATATAAATGTTCTAGTGGATGTTTCGATTCTTGTTCAATTTCAGGGCTGTTCTTTCTCAACTTTAGCCCAGCTGTCACGCAAAGACATGGTTCTATTGAAAATCAAATTATCGGTGGTTGAATGTGTATCGGCGATAAAGTATCCGAGTCTTTCAAATTGAAAAGCCAATGGCTGCCGTAATGCGGGTATTGATGGTTCCATTTTGGCATTGTCATAAATGACAAGAGAATCAGGGTTTAAACCGCTATGGATGTCTTCGAGTTTTGATGGGTTTCTTACATTAAAGAGGCGGTCGTAAACTCTCACGGTAGACGTTTGAGCGTGAGGGGCACTGACCCAGTGTATGGTGCCCTTGACCTTGCGTCCGTCTGGCGTTTTTCCTCCGCGAGAGTCTGGATCGTAGGTGCAAATCAATTCTTTGATTGAGCCGTCTTCGTTTTTAATAATGTCCTTACAGGTAATGTAGTAGGCAAAACGTAAGCGGACTTCGCGTCCTGGTGCGAGGCGAAAAAATTTACTGGGTGCATTTTCCATAAAGTCATCCCTTTCGATGTAGATTTCACGGCTGAAAGGAATTTCACGTGTGCCGAAATCTGGACTTTGAGGATGATTTAATCCATTAAATATTTCGACCTTATCCTCTGGGTAGTTCTCTATAATAACTTTTATCGGGTCAAGGACAGCCATTCGCCTTTCTGCTCTAACGTTTAAGTCCTCACGCAAGCAGTTTTCTAATACGCCCATTTCTATTGTGCTGTCTTTTTTTGTCACCCCTATAATTTCACTAAAATTGCGTAATGATTCGGGTGTGTAACCTCGACGACGCATCCCGGAGATCGTAGGCATGCGTGGATCATCCCAGGCATCGACAATTTTTTCGTTAACTAATTGATTGAGTTTACGTTTACTGGTTAAGGTGTACTCCAGTTGTAAGCGTGCGAATTCAATCTGTTGAGGGTGGCACGGTGTTTCAAGCTGGTCGAGAAACCAGTCGTATAATGGGCGGTGGTCCTCGAATTCCAGGGTACAGATCGAGTGGGTGATTCCTTCAATTGCGTCCGACAGGCAGTGCGTAAAATCATACATTGGATATATGCACCATTCATCACCAGTATTGTGATGTGTTGCATGTCGAATGCGGTATACAACAGGGTCGCGAAGATTGATATTAGATGATGCCATATCGATTTTAGCTCGCAATGCAAGTTCACCGTCTTTGTATTCGCCAGCTTTCATTGCTTCAAACAGGGAAAGATTCTCTTCGATGCTTCTATCGCGATAGGGACTGTTAGTTCCTGGTTCGGTGAGTGTACCGCGCGAGTTTCTAATCTCTTCAGGAGTTTGACTATCAACGTAAGCCAGGCCTTTTTTGATGAGCTCTACAGCGTATTCATAGAGTTGCTGAAAGTAATCAGACGCGGATGGGTTGCTGTGCCATTTAAATCCCATCCACTCAACATCAGCTCGTATCGAATTGATGTATTCGATTTCTTCTTTTTCAGGATTGGTATCATCAAAGCGTAGATTGCAAAGCCCTTTGTAGTCCTCAGCAATCCCAAAGTTTAAACAGATCGATTTAGCGTGTCCGATATGCAAATAGCCATTTGGCTCAGGAGGAAAGCGGGTAATGATCTTGCTGTGTTTTCCGGTTTCAATATCTTTATTGATAATATCTCGAATAAAGTTTGCCGGTGATTTTTTATCCTCGATCTCTGTGCTCATTGATGGTGTTAAACTACTAAAAATTAAAGGCGTAATAGTACAGTATGTCGAATCGGGCGGGAACTGTTTAGTGAGTTACTTACTACTTTGTCGGAAATAAAAAAGCCCCGATATATCGGGGCTTTTCATAGACAGGGCTTTATGCAATAGAGCCTATCGCTCCCTATCCACTAATGCTTCAGGTAATACGGTGATTACTTTTCTGCTTTAGCTGGAGCTTCAGGAGCTTTTGCTGCCTGGGCGGCTGCCATGCGGGCTTCGTATTGCTTTTGAGCTTCAGCACGAGCAGCTTCGTAACGAGCACGAGCTTCCTGCATTGCTTTCTTTTGCTCAGCCATGGCTGCAGCACGTTGCTCTTCCATTTGCTTCATCCATTCTTGCTGGTTAGGCATTTGAGGAGCAGCGAAACCTTGCTGAGGAGCATAACCCTGAGGAGCGCCGTAACCATAAGGAGCGCCGTAACCATAACCACCGTTCTGGTTGTAGTAGTTACCATAGTAGTTACCACGTCCATCACCGTAGTAGTTTCCGTAACCGTTACCAGTTGAGTAACCGTCAGCATTCCAATCTGTGTCAGCATCCATGTCGGCGTTTCCACGTCCACGTGCGCTGAAGTTCATGTCGAAAGAACCTTCACCATCACCACGACCAGTTCCACGACCACGACCCTGACCGCGTCCACGACCATCGTAGTAGCCATTTCCAGCACCATTGCCGTAGTAGTTACCATAGCCATTTCCATAACCGTTACCGTTGTTATCGAAAAAATCTGAAGCTGATACAGCAGAAGTAGCGATTACAGCAACAGCTGCAACTAAAGTTTTAATTTTCATGGATTTCTCCTTTGATTTAATTGAGTTTTTAAATGGCCTTCTTTATATGATCATGAAGGTCGGTCTAAATCTAACGTGGGAAAGTATATAATTAAACTCTAATATAAGTCAAGTCTGATATTCTAGCCGCCTGTGTTTTTCGGGTTTAAATGACAGTTAAACCTGGATAAAAGCGTTAAATCGCAAACTCAGCCGTTTGTATTTCTGTCCAGTTTTGTGTGATCTCAGATGCAGACGCTCTGGCTTTAGGCGCGACCTCAGTATCCAGGCTCCCGATGTAGACAAAACCAACCAGCCGCTCATTAAATTCCAGCCCAAGCGATTGGTAAACGTATTGATCGTAACAGTTTTCGCCGGTGAGCCAGATGGATCCAAATCCTAATGCTTTACAGGCAAGCTGGATGTGTTGGGCAGCGGCTCCTGCGCTCAGGATCTGCTCTATTTCCGGAATTTTTGGAGATTGTGTGATTGTGGCAACGACGCAGATAATTAAAGGAGAGCGCAGCGGTTTGGATTTCTGTTTTTGTACCGCATCCTCATCCAGGTTCCTGTTGCGGGCAGCCTGTTCGAATACCCGGCTTAATTCGGTGCGCGCATCCCCTTTGATTACAAGAAAGCGGAAGGGTTTCAGGTTGCCGTGATCGGGAGCACTCATAGCTGACTGCAGTATTGCACTTAGTTGTGCATCATCCGGTGCGGGGTCATTTAATAGAGCTGCCGGTATCGATTGCTGCTCCAGCAGGAAGGAGAGTTTTGTTGATTCTATGGTCATACAATAGGTCTTTTAAAAAATGAGTTTGGAGTACTACTGATGATACCCCGATTATATTCCATATGCGTACTCATGATTCTATCTGTTGATGCGAGCTATGCGGAATCGCTAGAAAACCATCCTTCTCCCTATCTGCAATTGCATGCCAAAGACCCCGTTAACTGGCAAACCTGGGGTGGTGAGATCCTTAAGCAGGCGCAGCAGGAAAATAAACTGATTTACCTTTCTATCGGTTATTTTTCCTGTTTCTGGTGCCACGTCATGCAAAAGGAGAGTTATTCAGATGCGGAGGTCGGGGATTTTTTAAATAAGAATTTCCTCGCGATAAAAGTCGATCGAGAATTGAGGCCTGAGCTAGACCGGCGCATGATGCGGTTTGTTGAAGCTATTCGTGGGGCGGTAGGCTGGCCCCTGAATGTCTTCCTGACACCGCAGGGTTACCCAGTCACTGGATTTACCTATTTGCCCCGAGATAACTTCCTGCAGGTGCTGCGGGAACTGGATACACAGTGGCGTGAACGCTCTGCAGAGATTGCTCCAGTCGCGCGGCAGTATTTTGAACAGACTGAGTCTGCTGGAGTCCAGCCCTCACTGGTGAATTTACCCGTGCAGCATTTCGATAAGGTGGTCGATGCATTTGTCAGCCAGGCGATGAGTATCGCTGATGAACTGCAGGGCGGGTTCGGGGATACCAGTAAATTTCCGTCGTATCCACAAATAAAGGCGCTACTGGATCTGGTTAAAGTCAAACCTGACTATGACCTCGACGTCACACGATTCCTGCAGCTGACTCTGGATAGTATGGCCCGCTATCATTTGATGGATCAGGTTAATTATGGCTTTTTCAGATATACCACGGATCCTGGCTGGCAAACACCACATTATGAAAAGATGCTGTACGACAATGCGCAGATGGCAATTTTATATCTGGAGGCTGACAGGCTATGGCCAGGGCGATCCTACGCAAAGGTCGCTCTGAATACTATCGAGTTTATGAATCGTCAGCTGTGGCTGCCGAGTGGCGCTTATGCCTCCAGCCTGTCTGCAGTAGATGAGGATAATCGAGAAGGTGCAGCATACCTGTGGACCCAGCAGCAATTGGAGTCGGTATTATCGGGTTCGGAAATAGACGCCCTGCAACGGGTTGGTGTGCTGAAACCTGGGCAGCATGAATTTCAAATTCCATCGCTGTCAGTTCAGGATATCGATTTGAAAACACAGCAGGCGATACTGAACAAGTTGCGTCAGGCAAAAAGACCAACCATGCCTGTCGATGGTAAAAGACTGGCGAGCTGGAATGCACTCGCGTTGATTGCCTTATTGAAAGCAGAAGCGTACCAGCCCGATGCCATAGCAGCGCATTATGCCAAGGACTTGTATCGTACTATAAGGCAGGAATTTATCGTAAAAGATGAGGTTAGACGGTTTGCTGGTCAGTCTTCATCGGCTGAAACTAACCTGGAAGATTATGCTTATCTCGCTTACGCTCTGGCTCTTTATGCGCGCGATAAAAAGGACCTGCAGGCAGCAGATCTGTCTGCTCGACTGGCCAATCAGGCATTTGACACTTTTTATCAACAGCAACGCTGGAAATTAAGTATGAATAGTCTGATACCGGGTGATGGCGAGTATTACCTGATCCAGGACGATGTACTTGAGTCGCCGCTTACTGTGTTATTGAGAGGGATTCTGTTATTACCTGACAAATATCAGGGGCTAAGGCTGAAGGCAGTCGAATTGATTGATCGCATGACTCGGGATATGCTCGACATTCCTTATCATTATGCTTCGGCTATTATGTTACGCAAACAATTTTTGCTGCAGCAGCCGAAGAAGGCCAGGCCAGTTGATTAAAATACAGAGTAGTAAACAAGATGCGTAAGCTGCTTAAAAAACCCTATGGACTGATTCTTTTCACCCTGTTGCTTACCGGGCTGGAATTATTTATCTGGTTTTATCTGTTCCGTATCGGTTACCTGCACGAGCTGATACAAAGCGACCGTAGCCAGGTCTCTTTTATTATTGTGCTGGTTTACCTGCTTGCGACTGTCTACTTTATCTATATCAGTTACCTGACCAGTTTACAGTTCAATGATTTGCAGTCGGGACGTAGGGAGCATAGCCACTGTCTGCCCATGCGACAATTTTTCCAAGATCTGGCAAAGCCGTCAGCATTGGCTGAAAAAATGGTGGTTCTGCTGGAAGTACTGGATACCCGAATCCGCAGCAGCTATGCATTCGCATTTATCGTCGCCGACCTGATGCTTAAGCTGGGCATTCTGGGAACCGTTATTGGTTTTATACTCATGCTGGGTTCATTATCCAACCTGAACAGCGTCGATATCACGGTGATGCAAACCTTGCTGGTGGAAATGAGTGGTGGCATGAAGGTCGCACTGTTTACAACCTTAAGCGGCCTGCTTGCAGGCATCGCCCTGAACCTGAAGTTTAACCTGATCGATTGGGCAGTGGATCATTTGATCAATGACATTCGTGAGCAAATGATTACGCATGACTGATACGGACTGATGTTTTATCGATGATCAAAAACCGCCAGCTCTCTGATCCCTTTACTGACCTGCTGTTTAATACTCTGCTTGGGTTCAGCCTGCTGTTCTTTATTTCTATCATTTTTATGAACCCTATCGCCAAGATGGGCAATGTAAATTTTAAGGCCGAATACATTATTACCGTCACCTGGCCAGATAATCAGCCAGACGATATTGATGTCTGGGTGCAGGATCCAAATTATAACCTGTTGTCGTATCGTGATAGTGATGTCGGCTGGCTGCATCTTGATCGGGATGACCAGGGAGATTTGAATGACACTATCCTGATCGATGGAGTCGAGACCGTGTACCCCATCAATCAGGAAGTCGTGACGATACGAGGTATTGTCTCTGGAGATTATATTATCAACCTGCAGTACTACAAATCGACAACCCAAAAGCCAGTCGAGGTTACCGTTAAGGTAGAGAAGGTAAACCCATCCTTGAAAGTAATCTATGTCGACAAGGTAATTCTGGAACAGGAAGATGATGAAAAAACCGTAGTACGCTTAACTCTGGATGCCCGGGGCGAGGTTGCCGATATCAGCCACCTGCAGAAGCGTTTTACTAACTATGGGCTGGAGGTGCTAGAGTGACTCTCGCTATCGGCGGTCTGCTGGCTGGTTTTATACTGATTTTAATCCTGTTAGCCTTTTTGCTGCTCAGCTGTGAAATCAGACCTGTCTCCAAGTTTCTGCTAGTGCTCCTGATTTCGGCATTTTACTGGGTGCAATATCAATCCTTATTGCAGTATGGAGGCTGGCCTACCACGGACCGTTTACCGGATGAGTTTATTCTGATTGCAAGCGAGGTGCATGAACCGGATGCTGGAAGTCGAGATCAGGGTGTTATGTACTGGTGGGTACGCGAAAGCAACAATCCGCAGCAACCGCCGCGAGTCTATCAATTACCTTATCAGGTGGATGCGCATGAACAGGCGGAAAAAGTGTTACAGGAGCAGAAGCAGGGGGCCCAATATGTGGGGAAAACGGGGAGCAGTGTTCAACAAACTTCAGGTGTGGGGGTGAGTTTTGAAAGGATTAGTAAGTCGAGCAGGTATAAAAAGCAGTAACTCCGATGAAAAAACGAGCTAGTTATAAAGCTCGTCAAACAGGCGCTGGCGCTCCAGTTCCGCTGTCAGGTCATCATAAAGTTCGGACACACTGTCCAGCTCACGTTGGTTCATACTTTTACGGTAAAGTCGCAAGTATTCTTCGGTTTGTTCGACAAACTGTCGGATCGCAATTTCATTCATTTCTGTATACTCTAGTTTCAGGAATTTCTATTATGACTATGGATATGACAGCAGTATGACAACCCTATGCAGCAGAGCCGGTAAAAAGTGGACAAAATTCAGTTAGATAATATTGCACTGGAGCGCCAGGTGCTTGAGGAAAATATTGTCAGCGCGGTTGGTCTGCAGGCAAATCAATTGCAGATTGGGATCAAGGGTGATCCATCGCTGCGCGAAACGGCGATGAACCGCTGCCGCTATGAAAGCGAAATTGATCGGATTTTTCACCAGATACAACCGGTGTTCCTTGAGTTGTTACTGGAGCGAGGAATTTTTCGACTATTTATTGGCTTTAACAACAGTGAAGTGCGGACCTGCTCAATCTTTGATCCACTCAGAGAAGAAATTCATGATGCGGGCGCTTTTGTTGACCCAGATTATATACAACGCCATTTTCCAAAAATCCCATACAGCAAGAAGACTGAAGTCATGCGCCAGTTATACAGTGCCCTGATGCGCTCGGAGATCTATCAGTATCTTCCTGCACACTGGCAGAACCTGACCATGCACCGGCATGAAAGCTGGCAGCCGATGCCAGAAAGCAAGGTGCGTAAGGTGTTAGAAAAAATACAGATGATGCGCAACCTGCCGGAATATTATTTGCGTAATTTTTCCATCTCAACTGTGCAGTCCGTAGTCCGCCTGCAGTTTAACTGCGATGGCACCCAGATAATCCACGCTAAAGATTTTGAACAGTTTATAGACCAGAACCTACCCTGATGATTCGATACCAGATAGGCAGTGAAAACCCTGCCGGACATTATTTTGATATTTCCTTAAGCATAGACAGCCCACAGCCACAGGGGCAGGTAGTACGATTGCCAGCGTGGATACCGGGTAGTTACATGATCCGGGATTTTGCGAAAAACATCGTACAGATCGATGCCCATGATGAGAAGGGCCCGCTGCAACTGACCCAGTTAGACAAATCCAGCTGGTGCCTACCCGCTGTTAAGGGGCCGGTAACCCTGAACTACCGAGTGTATGCCTGGGATCTGTCCGTGCGTGGCGCACACCTGGATAATACACATGGGTTTTTTAATGGTACTAGTGTATTTCTCGAGGTCGTCGGACAGTCTGATCAGCGCTGTCAACTGCAAATCAATCCACCTCAGCCTGACATCTGCAAAAACTGGAAGCTGGCAACTACACTGCCTCGGATTTCAGGAGAAGAGTTTGGTTTTGGTCAATTTGAAGCGCAGGACTATCAGGAACTCATAGACCATCCAGTAGAGATGGGTACTTTTGAGCAAATTGATTTTGAGGTTTGCGGAGTGCGTCATGATGTGGTCCTTACGGGCAGGTTCGAGTGTGATTATGAGCGCCTGAAAGTTGATTTAAGCAGAATCTGCGCACAGCATATCAAACTGTTTGGGCTGCCTGCGCCTATGCCTCGTTATCTATTTCTGGTCATGGTCGTTGGCGATGGTTATGGCGGCCTGGAACACAGGAATAGTACCAGCCTGTTGTGTACGCGCTATGATCTGCCGCAGCCAGGGCAGCTGGAAAGCTCCGAAGAATATCGCGGCTTTCTGGGGCTGTGTAGCCATGAGTATTTCCATAGCTGGAATGTAAAACGCATCAAGCCCCAGGTGTTTGTCGAACCAGATTTATCTCGCGAGGTGTATACACCTCTACTGTGGGCCTTTGAAGGGATAACTTCTTACTATGACGATCTGGCTCTGGTGCGCAGTGGTCGAATCTCTCAGCAACAGTATCTGGAGCTGCTTGGACAAACCATCACCAGAGTACAAAGGGGGCTGGGTCGGACTCGTCAGTCAGCGGCGGAGTCCAGTTTTAACGCCTGGAGCAAATTCTATAAGCAGGATGAAAATTCGCCCAATGCGATTGTCAGCTACTATGCCAAAGGGAGTCTGATTGCACTGTGTATTGATCTTGAGATTCGGCAGCTGACTAATGCCAGTTGTTCGCTGGATGATGTGATGCGCCGGTTATGGTCGCTGTATCAGGAAAATAGCGACGGAGTAGAAGAGCGACAGATACAGCAACTGGTAAGCGAGGTGGCAGGTAGTGATTTAAGCGAGCTGCTAGAGCGCATGATTTACCAGACTGATGAATTACCCTTGCAGCAATTGCTGCAAACTGTGACGGTTGAAGTTAACTATCGTGAGCGTTGCGGTCTGCAGGATAAAGGCGGGAATGAAGTCAAGCAGGTCGAGATGGTTTCTCTGGGCGCAATGCTTAAAGAGGGGGATGGGGGATTACAGATAGTATCATTGAGCGAGCAGGGCGCTGCGCAGCAGGCCGGTCTGGCTGCGGGAGACTTGATCCTGGCAATCAATGGCATCCGCGCATCATTGAAATGGTACCAGAGTTGGCTGGCATCGGCGGAGCTTGGGCAAAGCTATACCGTGTTTGCATTTCGACGAGACGAGTTAATGCAATTTGAGGTTCAACTGCAGCAGGCAGAAAAAGATACCGCCGTATTATCAATCCTGGATGCTGAAAATGCCGCACTGCAAAGCTGGTTAGGTAGTGACTAAAGCAATGACTAAATCCGCTGCAGGGTACCTGTTTAATCAGCACAGACTGCGTAGCGCGCTGGAGAATGCACTGCCGCAGCATCCGCTTGAGCTGGTCTATCTGCAGAGCTGTGACTCTACCAATCGTCAGTGTATGCAACGCGCACACGAGGGTTTGATTGTGATCAGCGAACACCAGAGCGCCGGGCGCGGGCGCCGAGGTAAGCAATGGGTCTCTCCACAGGCGCAGAATCTGTACGCCTCCATCGGTTTATCCAAAACATTCGCGCCTCAGTACCTGGGGCTGATTTCCCTGCTGGTTGGCGTTAGCATCGCTAGTAGCCTGCGGCAGAACGGCTATCAGGGTGTTGCGCTGAAATGGCCGAACGATATCCTGTTAGAAGGTAAGAAACTGGGCGGTATTTTAATAGAGACTCGAGCGATATCCGCGCAGGAATTTTATCTGGTAATTGGAATTGGGCTGAATCTTCATCTGAGTCAACTCGATCAACAGCAGATTGACCAGCCCGCAATCGCGTTGAGCCAGGTGAGCGATGTGAGCTGCGACCATCAACAACTGGTGACTGATGTGCTAGGCAATGTTTACCAAGCGGTGCGCGAATTCGAAGTCGCGGAATTTGACACCCTGTTACAACACTTTAATGAGTTCGATTACCTTAAAGGTAAGCCAGTGCTGGTGAAAACCCAACGCGAGGAAATCAACGGCGATTACGCTGGAGTTCAGGCGGATGGGCAGGTCTGCATCAATGTAGCTAACCAGCTACGAAGCTTCGCTGCAGCCGAGATATCGATACGCGAGGTGGTATAACATGCTGCTCATTGACTGCGGAAATAGTGCCACCAAATGTCGCCTGATGGTTGATCAGCAGAGCTGGGATAATACCTTCATTCTTACCCAGGCGCCGAGCCTGAGGGCATTCCGTGACTTTCTGAAACTGCACCAGCCCAGAGAGATCTATCTGGCCAGTGTTGCCAGTGACCAGATTACCGAGCTGGTGATGCAAGAGCTTTCACAGAGTCTGCCATTTGCCAAGATAACGCGCTTATTAACACTCGCCAAACTGGGGCGGGTGAAGAATGCCTATCAGGATTATCGTCGACTCGGGGTCGATAGATGGCTTACCCTGTTGGCAGCCCACAAGCTAACCAGTAATGATGTCGTGATCATCGACGCGGGCAGCGCGATCACTATAGACCTGCTATCCCGAACCCGCAGTCATCTGGGGGGGGCAATCCTGCCGGGTTTCAATACGGATCGGGAACGCTTTATCAGCATGTTCCCAACTGCCGATTTTGATCATCCAGATATTGCCCGCAATGATTTTCCGGGCCAGACCACCGAAGCCTGTATACAGATGAGCCATTTTCCAGTGACATGCGAACGTATCAGCGAACTGCTGGAAGACTGGATAAAGTTACTCAAAGAACCGGTAAATATACTGCTGTGTGGACAGGATGCGGGTCGCATCAGTGAACAGCTGGAACGGCCGCATGAGGTGGTATCCGATTTGGTGTTCCAGGGCATGTTGCAACAAACTCAGTTACAGCGATAATGCTCGAGATCTGTTCAGCTCTTGTCGCCGCTATTTCGATTCCGGTAAAGTCGGATTAACTACCATTATTGCCGATAAAATACATGTTTCGCCAAGCGATTTTTAAAATCAGAACAACAGGGTTTAGATGAAAGTTTTTTTTACCTTATTACTGTTAACCAACATTGTTTTTGCCGTGTTCCAGTGGCTGGTACCGTATGAACAGCTTGTCCCACAGCTTAGAACATCAGAGGTTGCTGAAAAGCTCAGGTTGCTGGATGAACCAGAAGTTGGATCTGAACAACAGATGGCACAATCGACCGCGACCACACAAGATTCGCCCAGCGCAGGAACTCAGGTCGAGGCCAGGGTTAGCGCGCCACTTTGCTATACCCTCGGCCCGTTCAAGGAGCAACAGCTTGCGCAGGAAACTGCCCAGCAATTCAGACAGCAAAACGTAGCAATTACCTCAAGACCCAGTGTCGAAAAAGAATATATGGGCCTGATGGTTTATATTGATGGGCATGAAAATCGCGCGCAGGCGATAGCTACTGCCGAGTCGTTACATGAAAAAGGGGTAAAGGATTACATCATTGTGAATGAGCCGGGTAAATTCAATATCCTTTCGTTAGGAGTTTTCGCACTCAAGAAGAATGCTGAAGGATTGCGTAAACGGGTGGAAAAGCTGGGATTTCAGGTGCAAGCCGAACCCCGTTACCGCAATCGTACGATTTACTGGCTGGATTATGCCCGGCCAGAAAATGAAAGCCTTGCATCGTTGGTCGATGAGTTGAAAATAAAACAGGGAATTTCACGTATAGCGCGTCAATGTAGTTAGGACCTGTTAACACTTATCGTTTAAGTCCTTATAAGGACTTGATAACTTGAATTAAACGCACTAGAATCGCGTCTCGTTTTTGCCTTCTGTTCAGAAGAGTATCTATGCCGGTATAGCTCAGCAGGTAGAGCAACTGACTTGTAATCAGTAGGTCCCGCGTTCGATTCGTGGTGCCGGCACCATATAAATCAATTGGTTACATGGATGTGGCTTTTTGAAAATCTCGAAATAGTCCATTTCTAGTCCACTATTAGGCAACATATCTCAATAATATCCTTGAATTCTGGTCGCCTGGAAATGGCTTGAAATAGGTGGTTTTAGGCTTTTTTTTTGCGACAATTTGGACTGATTTTGGACTATAAAATCAGTCCACTTCATAAATTTAATTAAAATAACAATAAAAACAAATAGATATATATAAAGGATAAACGGATTGGTAATCATGTTGTCTATTGTTGTGGAGTGCTGTATGATAAGGTCATAGGCATGATGAGAGGCATGGACTATGGCGACTATTACCAAGCAAGCTGGCAAACACAAGATCTCCTACAAGGTTCGTATTAGGAAGCCGAATAACCCGACCGTTACAAAAACGTTCAGCAGTAAAAGCCTGGCAGAGAAGTGGGCAAGAAAAACAGAGCTTGAAATCGAGGAAGGGACTTACTTTGAGAAGCAGGAAGCTGCCAAGCATACCGTTTCGGATCTGATTGACCGGTACATAAAGGAAGAACTTGAAAAGCTGTCCCTTAATGACCGGTTATCCAGATCTCATCAGCTCGCTTGGTGGAAAGCCGAGATCGGCGATCTGACTTTGAACAAAATTTCCCCTTCCAAACTGGTTGAATGCCGCACAAAGTTAAAGACGGAAATTGGAATAAAAGGAAAAACAAAAGGAACAACCAGGAGCGGATCAACAGTGAATCGCTACATTGCAGCCATGAGCGCTGCCTTTGGTATCGCTTCAAAAGAGTGGCAGTGGACCAAGGAAAACTCATTTGCCAGCATCAGGCGCGAGAAAGAAACGGAAGGTCGGGTAAGATTTCTCTCTCCGAATGAACGTAATGCCCTGCTTGATACCTGCAAAGAATCAAAGAGTGACCATTTGTATCTAATTACCTTGCTGGCGCTTTCAACGGGGATGAGACAAGCAGAAATTCTTACCCTGAAATGGGACCAGGTGAATTTCGAGCGTAATACAATAACGCTCTATAAAACTAAGAATAAGGAGATTCGTGTTGTTCCATTGGTTGGCCTCGCGAAAGACAGTCTCGTTGCACACGGCAAAGTCCGGGATCTAAAAAATCCCTTCGTCTTTCCAGGTGCTCACAACTCACATATAGAGTTCCCGCGCAAAGCCTGGACAACAGCATTAAGAAAAGCCGGAATCAAAGATTTCACCTTCCATGATACCCGGCATTCAGCGGCTTCTGAATTGGCCATGAACGGTGCAAGCCTTCATGAAATTGCCGAAGTATTGGGGCATAAAACGCTGGCCATGGTTAAGCGCTATGCTCACCTGTCAGAGCAGCACACCGTCTCTGTCGTGGAGCGGATGAACGAGGCTGTGTTTGGAGGTGGAGAATGATAAGGGACGAATATCGAAAAGTTAACTATGAGGAAGCCCAAAGGCGGGGTTTATGGACAATAGATCAAGGAGTTTGCTATTTGCTGGATATTGAGCCAGGTAACCCCGGAACTGACGAGGGTTCCTCATACAGTCCAGAAATCTCAAAACGATATTTCGATTTACTTGAAACAGTCCGCGTGGCATTAGCACATGGTGAGTTATCAGAAAAGAAACTGAAGAAAAAGGATGTTCTGGATAAATCTTACCCTGCTGTCAAGGCAACAGAATTCATTCAATGGGCGGCCGAAAAGGGATACTCAGTTCCTGACGAACTGGGTCATTTAGTTGATCATCCGGTTGAAAATTTTAACCGGCCTGGCAATGTTGATCTGGAGCATGCCCCTAAACTTTTGAAAGTTGCAGTCGATGCATGGCAACGAATTTGGGTAGACATGGAACTTGACCCAAATTCAGGACAGAAAAATATTATTCCATGGATAAAAGATACCTATTCTATTTCAGAAAGAGAAGCGAAGGCAATAGACCAAATAATCCGCGATAAAGCTGCAAAAGCGGGTGCAAGAAAAGTTAAAAGCCAGTAAGGAAAATAGATTTTTTAATCACCCTAAAATACCAATAGATACAATCATTTAAATCCCATGTCTCTCGGGTGGTCACCCGTCGGGTGCCGAATGATATCGCTTTAGGTCACCCGAATCTCGTCTGTATCTTCCTCACAACACGAAGCAATCGTGTAGGGTGTTTTGCAAGCCTCCACAATGTCTTGCAAGGCAGTCTTACCAACCAATGTTGTGAGCACAATGATGAATACGAAAGAAACCATCGACCATATAGGTCCAATCCACACAGTCCAGTCAATGGCGAAAGAAGAGCCTGCGTTCCCGGAAGGCAGCATTCGCTGGACCATCCATCAACACAAAGACAAGCTCCTCGAGAAACGTGCAATCTTTTTCAACGGGCGCAAGCTGTTGATCGACAGAGACCGGTATATCGCAGCGGTGAGGGAGGGGTTGTAATGGGTAAGCAAAACAGCCATGCCCTGGGTAAACAGAGGCAGGGACTTAACCACGATCCCCGCCAAATAAAGTCTAACGGGCTCGTTAACGACAAGCCTTCGACCCATACCAGCGCACAGCGTGACGCTATCCTGCAGCAATTAAAGAAAAGTCAAAGCCTGACGACGCTGTTTATCCGCGAGAAGATGGGCATCATGCACCCTGCTGCACGCATCATGGAGTTGCGTCAGATGGGCTACAACATTCTTCTTCACTGGATCAATGAGACAGACGTGGCCGGCATTACTCATCGAGTTGCCTACTACGTTCTCCATCAAGGTACGTACAAGGAGGTGGTCTAATGAGTGCATGGACTATCAAAAACCGGGCTTACTCACTCGCATCCCACCAAAAGGGAGCACAGTGTTTTCAGGCCGGAAAGTGTATTTCCCCTGCCTGTCCGTTGTTTTCAGTTAAGCTGCAACATAGCAGGGAGGGCTAAGGTGTATGAATACCTTGCTCGTCATCGTTTGTTACTTTCCCGATGGTAGCCGCTTGGTCAAAGAGCTCCTCTCAGGCGTCCCCAGATTTAGCCAGAGAGTGTTAATCGGCAACCATTGGGAAACCTTCAACGTATGGGACGATCCCAGCCATGTAGCACATCTATTGGTAAAGGCTGGTTACGAATCGGAACAGTTGCCGGCAATCCTATTGCTAAACACGCTCTAAGTTTTGACATGTCCTCAAAGAGAGTCAAGTATGACCGTGTCGCTGCTCAGACAGCCCGAGAATGGGGCTATGAGTATGAAACCGGCAAACCTGTCTGGCCTCTTGCCTGGGGTGCTGTTGTCGGAGAAGGTTATCTCATTACACCGCATGATTTTGATCCTGGCTATAAGGATGCTCTCAAACCGAGGATGAAAATGCGTGTGACTATCCGGATATGAGCAAGGTAAATCAATTGAGGGGCCTGGGTTACGTTTTGTCACTGCTTCCCGGTGATGAAATCGATATTCAGCTTCCCGAAAATCAGAAATTGACCGAACCACTTGAAAGGCGCTTAAAAGAGATCAAGCAGATATTGGTTGCTGATTTGAAAGCCGAGTCCGCTAATATATATCAGTATATCGGCTACAGGACTCGTAAAGATCAGCGTGGTAAAGGAAGGCTTGAAATCGAGCTTGTTAGCCTGGGAACAGGCGAGGCGGTGAAAGCCTATTTCAATATTGAAATAACTTACCAGCGAGGGGGGAGCAAAGGGAAGTATTACCAGACCGGAAGAAATGGTCGATTTTGGCCAAAGCCCTATTCCAAGTTTTCAAAGTTCTGGGAACAGACCTTTGGAGTGCCTGATCGTTGGTCAACGGTTTACCGGCAGATGAGCAAGATGAAATCCTTATATTTCATCGGCAACCTACAAACCATGCCCACCTATCGCCAGATCGTTGATCTGAGGAAGTCCTGATTCAGTGTGTTTTGGGTTACATCTTTTGCACAATTTGGTTACAACTTCGGTACATCTCGGTTACATCTTCGTCACAAGCATTATGGTACTTGTTGTGACAATCCGAAATTGCCATAAGTCTTTATTTTAAAGGCTTTCAGAGTGAGCAGGCATGGTACTTGTTGTGACAGGTTTTACTACCTTGATAACCTTATCAACCTAAAGAACCTATACCACCGGGAATATATCCCTACAAAATTGTAACAGTGTAAATGCTGGCCGATGAGTTAACCTTGACTCACGGCTGTTTATAACAGGGGGGAACAGAGGTATGGCGAAGTTCGTTAAAGGCCAATCAGGCAATCCGAAGGGGCGGCCAAAAGGTTTGATTAGTCATCGAAGATTGCGCGAAGCGATTTTGGAGGAAATACCTGAGATCATTGATTCGATGATCAGGCTGGCCAAGTCCGGCGACACAACCGCAGCAAAAATCCTGCTCGACCGCGTTATCGCGCCTATGAGATCCGGAGATACTTTCGTCAATATGCCACTGGAAGGAAGCCTGACCCAGGATGCGCGCAATGTGCTTCAGGCTATCGGTTCATCACAGATCACGGCCGGTCAAGGCCAAGCCCTGCTTGGTGGGATTGCTTCATTGGCCCGCATAGTGGAAATCGATGAATTGCTTGAACGAGTAGAAAAATTGGAAGCAATCAATGCCCCATCTAAAGCATAGGATCGAAAAGTTGGAGAAATCGAAATCCAGCAATAAGCTGTCACCAGCGGAAGCAATGGAGATTGCGCGACTAATGCAAGGAGGCGCTTTACTCCCCGGCAAAAACCCCAGCCATGTAAATTACAGGCCGTCTGGAAATTGTGCCCCTAAAAAAACCGAAGAGCAAGAAAAGCGACTGGATGAGCTGATAAAGAAGCTGGCTGCCTCAAGCCGCGCTCCCAAGTCTGTATAGGGCTAGATCTCGTCTGAGATATCCTAAAATCTTGAAGGCATGGCTTCACTACATCAGATCAAGAGATAGCTGATTTGATGCTCCTTTCACTTGGCCGATAATATAACCTATTTGCCTTTCGTCGAGTTCGCCTTTAAGGCAAAGTATTTGTGCTACCGCTGTTATGGTCTTCCATATGGCCTTCCGGTAAATCCAAGATTTAGTTAAATCCCTGACATTGTTCAGTATCTTGTTGCCGGAGAATTGGGGCAGCGCGCCAAAATCACTGTAGTAATCATATAGGCTCTCCATACGGCGAATAAATCCTTCGCACATGACTCTATCATGTTCTGCTCCGCGTAGACAAAACGGGTTGCCTCCAAGGAATTTTGCTTCTGCTAAAGGGCCGGCCTGATAGATGCTTATCTCTTTCTTGAAATTTTCCACAGCAAAGTCCCAGGCGGACTGAACGGACTCAACTGATTCGCCTGGATAAATGGGATTGTACAAGTTGGGTGGTTTTCGGAGCGTGAAACCATCGCCGGGGTTATTTAATGAAATACCGAGTTTTTGTATTCTCGCTCCTGTATGCAGTGCACAAATCGCATGCCCCGCTTCATGGTAGGCAGTGGCTATGACCTGAACCTCTGGCTTGTTGGAATCCAGGATAGGAGCACCAGTTTGGGTTAGATCCGTGAGATCAAACTGGTTCATGTTTGGGCTTGTTCACTAAAAACCTCAATTGCGTCATCGTTTAACTGGCTAAGTTTTTTCTCTAGGCCAGAATAATCAAATTCACCATCAAAATATTGTGTATAGATTTCTAGTTGTCTTTCTAAGTAAGTGATTCTTCCTTGATGATGAAACCTTGATTCTTCAAGTTCGCTTTTCAGCTCTTCAAGTTTATTGAGAAAATTCCCAATTTTAATAATGGCGTATAAAAAGAAGACCTGCGTGACTGCTAAACCGACAAATCCGGTGATGTACACTGAAGCTATGTAAGATCCTGAGAGCTTCCAGAACAATCCTGTCACTGATATATATGAATAACCAACAGAAACAAGAATTGTCCATATCGCAATTTTGTTTTTCATTGCTCTCTATACCCTGTAACTATATGACCCTGCCATAATCTGTTTGTCCCTAAATTGGGTACATGGTACATCGTCCCTAATATCGGGACAATGTTTAAGACCCTTCACAGTCCTGAAAATCAACGCCTGATCTCTTGGCTAAAAAAGCAACGCGAGATCCAAGGACTTTCTATGCGCGAACTTTCAGAAAAACTGGGCGTGCCACATTCATTTGTTGGAAAAGTAGAACAAGGGGAGCGTCGAATCGATGTCGTGGAGTTTATCCAGTATTGTAAAGCTCTGGACGTTTCTCCGGTAAAGGGGTTGGAGGCCGTAAATCGTAAATTATCGCTTTGAACTTGAAAAAACTTGATTTTGTTAGTTTTATGGTTAAACTCCGCAGCCATGAAGAAGTCCATTAAAGCCGATGTAGTAAAACAAGCGATTACTCAAAATGGGTTGACTCAAAAAGAGATCGCTTCTCAATTGGATGTGTCTTCGCAAGCAGTCACTAACTGGTTGAAAGGAAAGGATTTTCCCCGTCCGGCCACTCTTCTTAAGCTCTCTGCGATTCTAAAGCTCACCTTTGATCACCTGGTTGATACGGGCAATGCAAATGAACCCATTATTGCATTTCGCAAGAAAGGTAATGCGAAAACCACCGAGGCTCACATTGCGAAAGCAAGGGCAACCGGGAAATTACTTAAACCACTGGTCAAATATCTGCCTGAGCAACAGGCAATTCGCAGACTCATTACATCACCTTCTCTCGAATACCATAAACTACAAGCTGCGGCATCAGAAACGCGAAACGAGGTGGGCATCGGTTCCCTGGCCGTGCTTGAGTATGAGGAGCTTATCGGTCAATTTAAGAGCTGTGGAGCCATCCTGGTTCCGGTGATGTGGGGTAAAAAGAATGACCATAAAAACGCCATGCACATCAGGCTTCCAGATGAGGATGTGACATTCATTTTCATAAATCTGGATACTCATGTAGAAGATTTTAAGTTCTGGATGGCTCATGAGTTAGCGCATGTTTATACGCCCGAGCTGTCAGGCTCAGAAAAGGGTGAGGATTTCGCTGACGCTTTTGCTGGAGCGCTGCTGTTCTCAAAAGAGAATGCTGAAATATCGTTTCATAAAGCGCTCGGTCTTGATGCTGAGAACATTATCAATATGTTGCTGGAAATCGCTGATGAACATCTGATTTCTATAAACACAATCTACGAGCAAGTTAACCAATATGCTAAAAGCATTGGTGCAAAACATCTCCCGGTTGAAGCTAAGCATCTTCACGCTGTACGCAACAGCACCTCAGGCCCTTTGCTCAGTGAAGCGCTGTTTCAACCCATGCCACCAGAACCATCGGTTTATATAGCTGCGAGTGAAAGATCTTTTCAATCTGATTTTTTCCTTGCCTTGAAGCGTATGCTGCACGAACAGGAAACTGCACCATCGTACCTACAACAAATAATGGATATATCGGTACATGATGCGCGAGCGCTTTACGAGGAACTTCGTCTTTGACGCTGGTTCTGCTCGATACCAACGCTTATTTGAGGCTGGCAAAACGCATTAGGCCTCTATTGGGGCAGTCGTTTGGCCAAAAGGGTTATGTTCTAACCATCTTAAAGGATGTTGAAGACGAAGTACGGCAAAGCCCCAGATTGCGCTTTTGTTACCCCTGGTTTTCAGATTTGGACCTCAGTCATGAGCGCAGCTATCACCGAGTTCGCTTGAGTCAGGGTGAGAAAGACCAAATCAACGCAATGACCAGCGTATTACAGGCTCATGTACAAGAATATGCGCAAACCTTCACCTCAAAAGGGCGTTCTCCGCCTTCATTGACAGATTGTTACTGCCTTGCGTTTGGCCAGGTTAGGCCGGCAATAGTTGCTACCGATGATCTGGGTATGCATAAGCTCGCGAAGGACTTTGGTTTGCAAGTTTTTCATTGCTATGATGTTTTGCACAAGATGTTATCTGCCAGATTGATTGACAAGGAAATGGTGAGTGAAATATATCAAGCACTCGAAGATAATAATGACCTGCCGCGTTCTTGGGAGGATGTGAAGCATACACGCTTCAAAAAAGTATTTGGTAAACAGCCCTGATAAACTGTTGCATTCGGAGCAAAATACCTGATTTTCAAATCGTGGGACTGGTGCCATGTCAAGTGTAGTCTTCAAAAATGAGGCCAATTGCTGAGCGCTTGTTCAATGGTGTTTTAAGGAGCGAAAACGAGAATATGACGGATGGCCAAAAGCAAAACCTCGAACGCCTACAGTGTGATATCGTCCGCTGCACAAACCGTCTCTGGGGATTTATGAAGAATGGGGTTGGTGAATGTATTAATGCTGGCGGCGTGATAAGCGCAGCCAGTCAGGATCAGGCTAAATGAATAACAAAAAAGAAATCGAGCGTGCGGAACTCCACAAAACTATCTGGCGTATCGCCAATGATCTACGTGGCAGCGTGGATGGCTGGGACTTCAAGAGCTATGTGCTCGGTATACTGTTTTATCGTTTCATCTCGGAGAACCTTACAGCCTATTTGAACGAGCTGGAGCGCAAGGCCGGCGCTGATGATTTTGACTATGCAGACTTAAGCGATAGTGATGCGGAGTTCGGGCGAACCGAAACTGTAAAGGAGAAAGGCTTCTATATTCTGCCATCAGACCTGTTCGCAAACGTGCGCAGGAAAGCGCGTGAGGATGCTAACCTTAATGAAACGTTGAGCCGGGTGTTCCGGGATATTGAAGGCTCGGCAATTGGCACGGACAGCGAGGACGATATCAAGGGGCTGTTCGACGATCTGGATGTAAATAGTACTAAGCTCGGGCCGACCGTCAGCAAACGCAACGAAAAGCTGGTCAAGCTGCTCGACGCCATCGGTGAACTGCCTCTGAGTAATGGCGGTGGTTTTACGTATAACACCATCGACCTGTTCGGCGATGCCTATGAATTTCTGATGACGATGTATGCCTCCACCGCCGGCAAATCTGGCGGTGAGTTCTTTACCCCGCAGGAAGTCTCTGAGCTGCTTGCCCGCATCACTGTGGTTGGTAAGAGCGAGGTCAATAAGGTGTACGACCCCGCCTGTGGTTCCGGTTCACTGCTGCTCAAGTTCGTCAAGGTGCTGGGTCACGACAAGGTGCGCCAGGGCTTCTTTGGCCAGGAGGTCAACCTGACCACCTACAACCTGTGCCGGATCAACATGTTCCTGCACGACGTCAACTTCGAGAAATTCGACATTGCCCATGGTGATACGCTGACCGATCCCGTCCACTGGGACGACGAACCGTTTGAGGCTATCGTCTCCAATCCGCCGTATTCCATTAAATGGGAAGGGAAGGACAACCCCTTGCTCATCAACGATCCCCGCTACGCCCCGGCAGGCGTACTCGCGCCCAAGAGCAAGGCGGATCTCGCCTTCACCATGCACATCCTCTCCTGGCTGGCGGTGAATGGCACAGCGGCCATTGTTGAATTTCCTGGTGTGCTTTACCGCGGCGGGGCCGAGCAGAAGATTCGTCAGTACCTGATCGACAATAACTACGTTGATACCGTCATCCAGCTGCCGCCCGATCTTTTCTTCGGGACCCCTATCGCAACCTGCATCATCGTGCTGAAGAAATCCAAGCACGATAACGCCACCCTGTTCATCGATGCATCGAATGAATTTGTGCGTAGCGGGAACAAGAACAAGCTTCTACCGGAGCACCAGCAGAAGATCCTTGATGCCTTTACCGAACGCAAGGACATAGACCACTTCGCGCAACTGGTGGATAACGGCGAGATTGCCGAGAACGGCTACAACATTGCCGTCACTTCCTACGTGGAGCAGCCCAGCACTTGTGAAGAGATCGACATCGTGGCACTTAATGCCGACATCGCTCGTATCGTGGCGCGGCAATCGGAACTGCGGGCGCAGATAGATGCCATCGTCGTGGACTTGGAGGGCGGGGCGTGAGTCGAATCGATGAGCTGATTCGGGAGTTTTGTCCGAATGGGGTGAGGCACATGGAGCTCGGGGCGGTTACCTACGAAAACCGTGAGAGAAATGCCGACAATAACTACTCCGAAGTACGTAGTGTCACTAACAGCGGCGGGTTAGTTCGTACTTCTGATTTCTTTGAGAATGCTAGGACGAGCGCCGACACAAGGAACTACAAGGTCGTGAGACCAGGCATGTTTGCGTATAACCCTTCAAGAATCAACGTCGGATCGATTGGCTGGCTCGACGAGGCTGCCCCTGTAGTCGTTAGTCCCATGTACGTAGTGTTTGGCGTTGACTCGGCGCGCATCATGCCTGAGTACCTTCAGCTCTATTTTAGTTCCGGCGTCGGACGACGCCGAATCGAGGGCAAGACGGAAGTGGGAGCACGCTTCAGGCTGACCTATCAGTCCTTGGCAACTATCCAGTTGCCGGTTCCGCCTCTCGATGTACAGCGGGAGATTGTTAAGGTGATCAACAAGTTCACGGAGCTCGAAGCGGAGTTGGGGGCGGAGCTGGAGGCGCGTCGCCGGCAGTATCAGTACTACCGCGACACACTGCTCGCCTTCGAAGGTCAGGATGTTCGCTGGACCACGATGGCCGAAGTCGGAGAGTTCTTTCGTGGGCGGCGTTTCACCAAAAACGACCTCAATGCTGATGGTCTTGCGTGCATCCATTATGGAGACATCTATACACAGTATGGTACCGCCACCACTGCGACGGTTTCACATGTTCGCTCGGACATGGCATCAACCCTGAGATTCGCAAAGCATGGCGATCTTGTGATCGCCGGAGTCGGAGAGACGGTAGAAGATGTAGGTAAAGCTGTCGCATGGCTCGGTGATGGTGAGGTGGCTATTCACGATGACTGCTTCGCATTCCGTCATTCGTTGAATCCGAAGTTTGTCTCCTATTACTTTCAGACTGCGGCCTT
The DNA here is from genome assembly GCA_050288105.1 of Gammaproteobacteria bacterium. Lineage (GTDB taxonomy): Bacteria > Pseudomonadota > Gammaproteobacteria > JACNJF01. The sequence goes on along the minus strand of JBNKDE010000003.1, from coordinate 304,043 downwards.
CCACGCAGAAAAGAACAAATACGTGGCCAGGGCAAAGGTCAAACGGCTGTCCGCGGAAAACCTCGGCAAGCTCGCAATCCCAGTTCCACCTCCCGATGAACAAGAACGCATCGTCGCCATCCTCGACAAGTTCGATGCCCTGGTGAACGACCTCTCCAGTGGCCTGCCCGCGGAGATCGCCGCGCGCCGTAAGCAATATGAACACTACCGGGATCGTTTGCTCACCTTCCGGGAGGCGGCATGAGCGAAGATCTCACATCCAACCGCTATGAGCCGATTGCGCTATCCAATGAAAGCACCGTAGTTGCTGAGTTCTTGCCCGAGGGGGTCAGGGAGACCGCCTACCAGTCTGAGGCTGAGCTGGAAAAAGCCTTTATCAAGCAATTGCAGTTGCAGGCCTACGGTTACCTACCAATCACCTCGGAGGCAGATCTTATCGCCAATTTGCGCCTCCAACTGGAAAAGCTGAACAAGCTCGAATTTTCCGACGCGGAATGGGAGCATTTTTTCGGTACCTGTATTACCAGTGCCAATGAAGGCATCGTCGAAAAGACTACACGCGTCCAGGAAGACCATATCCAGGTGCTCAAGCGTGACGATGGCACGATCAAGAATATTTACCTGATCGACAAGCAGCACATCCACAACAACAGCCTGCAGGTCATCAATCAGTATGAAGCGGAGGGCAAGCGGGTCAACCGTTACGACGTGACGGTACTGGTCAACGGTTTGCCAATGGTGCATGTGGAGCTCAAGCGCCGTGGGGTGGATATCCGCGAGGCCTTCAACCAAATCAATCGCTACCAGCGCGACAGTTTCTGGGCGGGATCCGGCCTGTTCGAGTATGTGCAGCTGTTTGTCATCAGCAATGGCACCCTGACCAAGTATTACAGCAACACGGTCCGTGATGGCCATCTGGCAGAGCAACGCAGCAAACGCTCACGCCAGAAGACCTCCAACAGTTTTTCGTTCACTAGCTGGTGGGCCGACGCGAAGAATCAGCCCATCACCGAACTGACTGGCTTCACCAGGACCTTCTTTGCAAAACATTCGTTGTTGAACATTCTGACCAGGTATTGCGTGTTCGATGTCGATCGCAAGCTACTGGTTATGCGGCCTTATCAGATCGTAGCGGCAGAACAGATTCTGCAACGCATCGCGACCAGTACCAATCACCGTCAGCTGGGTAAGGCAACCGCAGGCGGTTACATCTGGCACACCACCGGCAGCGGCAAGACGTTGACCAGTTTCAAGGCGGCGCAATTGGCGCGGGGCCTGCCGGATATCGACAAGGTGTTGTTTGTGGTGGACCGCAAGGATCTGGATTACCAGACCATGCGCGAGTACGAGCGATTTGAAAAAGGCGCGGCCAACTCCAACACGTCGACTACCGTATTGCAGAGGCAACTGGAAGACCAGAACGCGCGCATCATTATCACCACCATCCAGAAGCTCAGCCGCTTCGTGGCGAAGAACAAAAAACACCCGATATATGAAGCGCATGTGGTGGTGATTTTCGACGAATGCCATCGCAGTCAGTTCGGTGACATGCATGCCGAGATCACTCGGGTCTTCAAGCGTTATCACCTGTTCGGCTTCACCGGCACACCGATCTTCGCCGACAATGCGAGCAGCCGGGGTAACCCACTGAGGCGCACTACAGAGCAGGCCTTTGGCGACAAGCTGCATACCTACACCATCGTCGACGCCATCAACGATAAGAATGTACTGCCCTTCCGTATTGACTACATCAACACCATCAAGTCACGCACAAGTATCAAGGACAAGAAGGTATCGGCCATAGACACGGAGCGGGCATTGCTGGCTCCGGAGCGTATCACGCAGGTAGTGAGCTATATCCGGGAGCACTTCGACCAGAAAACCAAGCGCAATGCCAGCTACCGCCATGATGGCAAGCGGCTGATTGGGTTTAATTCGCTGTTCGCCACAGCCTCCATCGACGCAGCTAAACGCTACTACACAGAATTCGCTGAGCAAGAAAAGGAGCTGCCGACCGCGCGGCGTCTCAAGGTGGGTCTGATCTACAGCTTTACTGCCAACGAGGAAGAAGCCGATGGCCTGCTAAACGAGGAGGAGTTTGAAACCGAGGGGCTGGACCAAAGCTCGCGCGATTTTCTGGATGCCGCGATCAAGGACTACAACGCACTGTTCGGCACCAGCTTCGACACCTCGGCTGACAAATTTCAGAACTACTACAAGGACTTGTCGCAGCGCCTGAAAAAACGCGAGCTGGACCTGGTGATTGTGGTCAATATGTTCCTGACCGGTTTTGACGCCACTACGCTCAACACCCTGTGGGTAGACAAGAACCTTCGAGCACACGGTCTGATCCAAGCCTATTCTCGCACCAACCGCATTCTCAATTCGGTCAAGACCTACGGCAACATCATATCCTTCCGTGATCTTGAACAGGAAACCAACGACGCTCTGGCGCTGTTTGGTAACAAGGATGCCAAGGGCATCGTGCTGCTGAAGCCTTACGCCGAGTATTACAAGGAGTACCAGAATCGGATTGAGGAACTTGTCGCCGGCTTTCCGCTCGGCGGGGCCATCGTCGGCGAGGTGGCCCAGAAGGCGTTTATCAAGCTCTTTGGCGCGATATTGCGGCTGAAAAACATTCTCACGGCATTCGACGATTTCACAGGCAATGAAATCCTCAGCGAGCGTGATTTCCAGGATTACCAGAGTCTGTATCTGAACCTGTACGCAGAATTCCGTAGTGCATCGGAGGCGGAAAAGGAGTCAATCAACGACGACGTAGTGTTCGAGATCGAGCTGATCAAGCAGGTCGAAATCAACGTCGATTATATTTTGATGCTGGTTGAAAGGTACCTGAAGAAGAAAGGTACGGGAGAAGACAAAGAGATCAGGGCCACCATCGAGCGTGCGATCAATGCCAGCCCCAGCCTGCGCAACAAGAAAGACCTCATCGAACAGTTTGTAGATTCCGTCTCCACGAGAGCCAAGGTGGATGAGGAATGGGTCGCCTTCATTACAGCCAAAAAGGTGGAGGAGCTTGACAGGATTATTGCGGATGAAGGTCTCAACGCCGACGAGACCAAGGCGTTTGTTGACAATGCGTTTCGGGACGGCGCGATTCCGGTCAGCGGCACAGCCATTACGAAAATTCTGCCCCCGGTTTCAAGGTTCAACAAAAACAACAGCCACGCGATGAAGAAGCAAACGGTGCTGGACAAGCTGGGTGCGCTCTTTGAGCGTTTCTTTGGTTTGTTTTGAGAAAAGAAGATGACATCCGTACTTGCACAACCAGGTAGTGGCATTCCTACGTCTAATAAGTGGTTAGGTGATACGATTTTGGGTGTTACTTATCTACAACTAACTGAAATAATTGGATAGGCAAATGAAAAAAATGTGGATGATCCGGGCCGGGAGTGGATCGGCTTTTATCAATGATTTTTTGGAGCATTCTTTCGTTGCAATTGGCTGGTCTCAATTAGGTAACTTCGATACTTCGATGAGTAAGGATGAGCTTTCCCGATTGACGATAGAGACATACCCTGGAAGCAAGAAAGGGCGAATTGCGATCTTTACTGGGCAGGTTTTCAGGTTTCTGAATGATATCCAGATTGGAGACCGGGTGGTCAGTTACGATTCCGGCCGACGCAAATATCTGGTAGGTACAATCAAGTCTGAGGTTTTCTTTGATGATTCTATCATTTCGGAATTGCCTCGTTGCCGCAAGGTTGAGTGGGAGGGCGAGGTTGATCGGGACAGTCTGTCCAGTAGGTCGCGTAATTCACTCGGGGCCATTTCAACCCTGTTCCAACTACCTGAACCGGCCGTTCAAGAAATTGAAATGCGATTAGCCGGAAAATCTGTTGATGCGGATATTCATGCTGAGGACGAATTCGACGAAGATGATCAATTGGTTTCTGTTAGAGATCAGTCGCGTGAGTACATCAAGGACAAGATAAATCGTCTCGATCCTTTTGAGTTGCAGGAACTCGTTGCGGGTGTGTTACGAGCCATGGGGTACAAGACACGCGTTTCACCTCCTGGGGCAGATCGCGGCATCGATATTCTGGCGTCACCGGATGGTTTCGGATTCGAGCAACCGCGTATCGTAGTGGAGTGCAAACACCGCCGTGAGTCCATGGGGTCGAAGGAAATTCGAGGCTTTCTTGGTGGCCGCCACAAGGACGATAAAGGGATGTATGTCAGTACTGGGGGTTTTACCAAGGATGCGCGTTACGAGGCGGAGCGTGCCAATATTCCGGTGACACTGATGGATCTCGATCAGCTGGTTGATGCGGTGGTCGATAATTACGAGGAAATGGATGTAGAAGTGAAGACACTGATACCGCTGGTGAAGCTGTATTGGCCGGCATGAGTGAAACGGATGAGCGATTCTGTAATATTCAAAAAGGAAGTCGAAAAACGATTTCAGCGATTGTTCAAAGCATCCAAAGATGGGTACAAGCTGCCAGATATGGAGCGACATCGATTAGCCGGATTTATCCAGGCCGGTGTATTTCTGAATCTTACTTCCAATGCTGAAATGCAGGCGTTAATGGATGCGGTGCATGTATCGGTATTTGGGCAAACTATCAGCGAGAGGCAGGAAAGTCTTTCTATCACCTGGAACGATGAAGGTGTCGATTACAGTCACTTTGATCAGCCAACTTTCGAGCGGAAACAGGACGGCCACGATTGAATGGGTGAAATCTACGAAGCATTCTGTCCCTGCGGTTACAGGAAGTCCGACTACATCGATGGTGTTGGCATGATGGGGCAGGGGTACGGACTTTATGAATGCCAGAAATGCAAGACACTGTTGAACTCAAGTAGTGCTTCCAAGAGCCGGAAATGCAGTTCTTGCGGAAGCAGGAAGTTGATCAATTTAGATCCTGCGGATCAGGGAGCCTTAACTTGTCCTGTTTGCAATCAGCCAACCTTGAGGCTGATCGAGATCGGTATGTGGGACTGAGTCGGGAAGCCAAATTGGACATCAACACATCAAAAGTAATCGACAGGCCTTCGGGCATTGTATTACTTGATGCCTTACGATCGCTCGAAGGGCGCTTCAGTTCTGATAGGTAGTACCAGATTTAGTCCACCAAGGGGCAGAAAGCCACAACATTACACAACATGGACTCGGAAGGACGACATTGTAAGTCATTGAATTTCAAGGTGTTTGATGTTGTGGAATGTTGTGACGCCGAGACTTGTAATCAGTAGGTCCCGCGTTCGATTCGTGGTGCCGGCACCATTTTCTTTATTCAAACCACAGGCTCTACCCCGTCAATGGGGGATAACACTTATTAAACCCTGTTAATACTGTCGTTATTCGCAGTGATCCAGAGCCTGTTGAATATCAGTAATTATATCTTGCAGGTTTTCCAGTCCAACCGAGATGCGGATCAAACCATCGCTAATACCATGCTTGATTCGGTCTTCTGGAGAGTAGGTGATATGCGTCATGCTGGCTGGGTGTTGCACCAGGGTTTCAGCATCACCCAGGCTGACTGCACGCATCGCGAGTTTAAGCTTGTCCATAAACCGAATACCAGCTTCGTAACCACCTTTCAGTTCAAATGCGATCATGCCACCGAAATCCTTCATCTGCCGTTTGGCCAGTTCATGCTGCGGATGTGATGCCAGGCCTGGATAGTAAATTTGTGACACTGCCTTATGTTGCTGAATCAATGTCGCCAGCTGCATTGCGGAGCTAGAGTGTCGATCCATCCTGATTTCCAGGGTTTTCAGGCCGCGAATTACCAGGTAGGCATCGAATGCTGAAATGACAGCACCGGTCATGTCCTTGATTCCAAACAGGTGAATGTGCTGGATATCTTCCGCCGGTCCTATAATCGCACCAGCGATCACATCGCCATGACCACACAGGTATTTGGTCATAGAATGGATAACGAAGTCCGCACCCAGCTCGATGGGGCGTTGCAGATACGGAGTACAGTAGGTGTTATCCACAATGACACGACAGTTTGCCTGATGCGCTATGCTGGATATATGCTCGATATCGATGATGCGCATGTTTGGATTGGCAGGCGATTCAAAGAATAGAAAACGGGTGTTTTCTGTAATTGCATTTGCAACTTCGGTCGGCTGGGTAAAATCAGCAAATACAACCCTGACTCCAAACTTGCTCAGGCCTTCGGTGAAGAGTGCATAGGTACACCCGTACAGGGTTTTATCAGCCAGTATCTCATCCCCAGGCTGGATGAAGGACCACAATAGTGAAGTGATCGCTCCCATGCCTGAAGCAACTGCAAGAGCGGCTTCTCCTCCTTCCAGTTCGGCCAGTTTCTTTTCCAGTACTGTTTCCGTGGGGTTCCCAATGCGAGAATAGACATAGCCCTGTTCTTCGCCCAGGAAACGCTTCTGCCCCTGTTCGGTTGACTCAAATGCATAGGTTGCATTCAGGTATAGCGGCGGGTTTAGCGCGCCGTGATGCTGAAAAGGGTCAAAACCTGTATGGATAGCACGGGTAGAGAATCCCTGGGTTTTATTCTTTGTATTGCCGGTCATTTGGAAATTAATTTTGATAAAGTTTAAAAATATAGAATAATCTATGATTATAGATTTATATATCGAATTAACTTCTGAATATTGAGGGTTATAAGCAATGGATCGAATAGATTTCGAAATTATTCGGCATTTACAGAATAATGGTCGAATTTCAAATAAATCACTGGCGGCTCAGGTGGACCTGGCACCGTCAACCTGTTTTGAACGTGTCAAACAACTGTATGCAAATGGCGTGATTGAGGGGGTTCATGCTGAGGTCAGTCCTGTGGCGCTGGGGATAGAGCTTGAGGCGATGTATTTTGTAGGTTTGAACAAACATTCGAGAGAGCTGGTCGAAAATTTCCAACTGGAGATTGAACAAATGCCTGAAGTACGGTCAGTGTTTCTGGTTTCTGGACAGTATGATTTTCTGGTGCATGTGGCGGTCAGGGATACCCAGCACCTGCGGAACCTGGCGCTGGACTATTTTACTGTTCGTCCTGAAGTGACCCGCATAGAAACAGTGTTAATCTTTAATCATCAGCGAAATTACCAGTTGCCTAACTATATTGCCTGAACCTGTCATTTGTTTTTTATTGAAATAGTAGTCGGATACACTATTCTTAAATGATCTGTCGATTGGGAATGTTGAGTGGTTTTCAGGCAAAATGATGAAAAGAACCGAGAAAACCCTGTTGGAACAAATGCAATTCAGTGATGCTGAGATATCGCGGCGCATGGAGTTGCTTGGTCTGACACAACCCTGTCTGGTTGTGCTATCCAGTCACTATGACTTAATCGAAGAAAGCATTAGCGATATTGTCGATGAGTTCTATGAAAAACAAACCGAGATTGAAGAGATCGCGTTACTCATCGGGGATAGCGATACTCTGATTCGCCTGCGTCAGGCACAGCGTGATTATATCCTGGATCTATTTTCCGGAAGTTACGATGCGGAGTATGTCAATAACCGATTACGTATTGGAATGGTGCATAAACGAATCGGTGTTGAACCCAAGCTTTATCTATCGGCCGTCAGCTCGCTCAAGGATTTGATCATTAAGGTTTTGAAGTCCGGCATCAAAGATAGCGAAATACTTGAGAAGTCGGTCAATACACTCGATAAATTGATGTATTTCGATACCACGCTAGTCTTTGATACCTATATTGACAGCCTGGTGAGCGAGATTGAGGCGGCAAAAAAAAGAACGGAACAGTATGCTTCCAGCCTGGAAAAAAAGGTCGCGGAAAGGACTGCTCAGCTGCAGCGCCAGGCAAGGCTCGACTCGTTAACAGGTATTTATAATATGGGCGCCATGCGAGATGAATTACGTAAGGCCCTGGCGCTGGCTAAAAGGCATGCGAACAAGCTCAGCCTGATCTATCTTGATGTCGATGATTTCAAGAAAATTAATGATTTAGAAGGACATGTTAAGGGGGATGAAGTGCTCCAGCATGTGGGTAAGGTGCTGCAGCAAAACGTCAGAGAAGCCGATATTCCCTGCCGCTATGGTGGTGACGAGTTTTGTGTCATTTTACCTGACTGTAACTCTGATAATGCGCAAATGGTCAGCGAGAAAATTCATACCGCATTTCACCTCAAATATCCTGAGATAGATCTGAGTATAGGGATCTCTGAAACCGGATCTGAGAGTTATGATGATCCAAAAAACCTGATCAAGAGAGCCGATGAGCAAATGTATCTGGCGAAAAAGAGCAAAGGCGTCAAAATTAAACTGATCAACCCTTGAGTAGCTGAGCTATGCGAGCCGTGTGGTTATAGAGGGTTCGGCTGAACTCATTCTGATTGTGTAACCAGTGTGTGCTTCGGGTCAAAATTCAATCATCGACAGGGATAAACTGTCCCCTAAGCAGGTCGGACTGTCAACGAGCAGATTAGTGGCGTTGGTCTCGTTTTGACAGGCACACTTTTAGAGCAAAATCGCTAAACCACAACTGAGTCATGGAATATTATGAGGATAATCTGGTAAAACGCACCGGTTGTCGTTTTGGGAATTATTTCCCTGTATCATTGAGGGTAGTAAGTTTAGAATTAGCGGCGTTTGGATCATACAGGCGGATTAGGGAAGGATTTTCTAATCAATGGTTCGACACTATAAAAAAGATAGAACTTAATATACACAGGTGAAAGGGTGTTAACTATGCAGTCGCATGGAATTTCCAGAAAGCTTTTTGGTTTTTTATTGACATTGATGCTGGCCATGTCGATGAGCGGCTGTGGCGGCGGTAGCGGTAGCGCTCCTGCGGGTACCACGCCAGTAGCTCCAATTGCGGGAGATTCGGCGATCATAGAGGCTAGAACTGCCGGCGGTATTATGGCTGCGAAGGTTAATGATGTAGTTGATCTGGATGGCACAAAATCCGTTTATTCCTCGAACAACCCTGCGTTTGTTTCTACTAATGCTGTTTTGAGTTATGACTGGTCTTTTACCCATGTACCTGAAGGCAGCGCTGCTTTATTACAGAACCCGACCAGCTCCGCACCAAGTTTCACTGCAGATGTTGCTGGCGATTATATTGTCCAGCTAACGGTTTCTGCCAACGGTTATACCAGTCAGAGGGCATTGCAACTTATCGTGGTCACAGAAGCGAGCGATATGGCGATTGTAGGTCCTTACTCCGGCCATTTAGGCGTTTCTTCCAACTGTTTGCAATGCCACAATGGGGTTAATACTTATAACAAAAATGGTACGTTACAATTAATCACACCTAAACCACTTGACCATGTTGCATCCAGTCATTTCTGCCAGGCCTGTCATACGACACGGGGCTTTGCTATTGCAGTAAAAACTGATCACGAAGAGGTCTTTGGTAGTTGCAGTGGTTGCCATAATAATGTGACCGCAGTGGGTATGTCGGAGTTTCATTCCCCTATCGAGTCAGACTGCAATGCCTGCCACAATACCGTAAGCTTTTTAACACTTGAAGCGGATGGCTCTTACGACCACTCAAATATCACCCGTGCCTGTCAGGGCTGCCACAACGGTAAAGTTGCGAGAGGTGCTGTTGATACACCTATACACCAGCCGCCGCTGTCCGACTGTGGTTTCTGCCATAATACAGCCAGTTTTAAAGGTGCCTACCCAGATCATACAGACCCCAATGGTAGTGTATTTGGCAAGCGCTGTGACTCCTGCCATAACGACGATCTCGTCAACGGTATTGGAAGAAGCAGCACTGGTTTCCACCCTGCTGACATGAGTATTGCGGGTGACGGTAGCCTGGATTGTGATGTCTGTCATTCGGTTACTCAATTCAAGACTGGAGGGTTCAATCACGCCTCTATAGATATTTCACTAAATCCCCAGGAGCCGGCCTGCTTTAAATGTCACAATGATGCGACAACCAATATTGGTGCGACTCAGATGCCGAATGATGTTAATCATTCTGGGTTAACTATAAATCAGGATCTTGACTGCTTTATTTGCCATAGCACCGAAGCATTTGCTGGTGCTACCTTCTTCGATCACAGTGTGCTGGCCCCCGGCAAACTTTGTGCGGACTGTCACGGAGACCTTGCACCTGTCAATCCTGGCGATATCGATGCTACAGGTATTCCTGCACCGACAGCGACCTATCAGCACGTGGACACCAATGGTGCTGATTGCGGTGCCTGCCATACACCAGGGACTTTCACGACTGGTATTTTTGATCACTCAACCGTTGATTTAGTGGCTAATCGGTGTGACTCCTGTCATAACGGTGTTATCAGTACAGGACTTTCCAGCTTTGCAGACCATATACCATTAATGGTGGGCTCGCCTGCGGATTGTGATGTCTGCCATACCACTACAGACTACAGCAGTTTTGCGACCCCAATCGTAATGACACACACCGATGCGGGCGTCGATATCTCGGTCTGTGCTGCCTGTCATGATGGCATTAAAAGTGTCGGCAAATCTGTTGGGCATATACCTACACGGGCGCTCGACTGTATCGCCTGTCATTATGATGCTAGTAGTTATACAACTTTCACTGTAACAACCTGGGATCATGCGGCGATACCAAGCAATGATACGGATTGTGCATCCTGCCATGCGACAGGCTATGCAACAGCAAAGCATGCAACGCATATCCCTTCCGTGGCTGAATGTAGTGTATGTCATACCAGTACCAGCGATTTTACTGTGACTAATTTCAGGACGGCTGTGCATGATAGCCTGACCGAAGGCTGTGAAGGCTGCCATGTCAGCAGGCTATTTCCAGACGCCGCAGATGCTAATAAATATAAAGCGTCCAGCCATTTACCGACCTCGCAGGATTGCCAGTTCTGTCATTCAGCTTCTGCTGTTGATTTCTCGGATTACTCAAATTTCGCTCACACAGGTATCACCAGTAATTGCGCTTCCTGCCATGATGGATCGTTTGTCGGTGTATTACCGAATGCGAAGGGTAAACCCAGCGATACGATTCACAACACGGTTACTGCGGATTGTTCAATCTGCCATACCACCAGTAATAACTTCCTGGATGGTGCGTATGTGGATCACTCCAGTCCTGATATACAGAACGTTCGTTGCGATAACTGCCATAACGGCGACTTTACCTTCAATACGCCTCCGGCACCTGTGATCAAGGGTAAGAACTTTATCCCAAATAGTACGAATACAAATACTCACCCCGTGACGTCAAGTGACTGCTCTGTGTGTCATTCATCGGATCCTGCGATTGATTTCAAGGACGGAGGTGTGGACCACAGTAGCCCTGCAGTACAGGCGCAACGTTGCGACGCCTGCCATGGCAGCACTGCCACGGGTATGTCAGTTAACCATGTGCCCACGGGGTCAGATGACTGTGGTTCATGTCATATTGCTGGCGGTGCTTTCAAACCCAGTACTTTTAGTCACTCAGGTATCACTAATAATTGTACATCCTGTCATGATGGCTCTTATGTAAGTAGTGGTGCGCTTGGAGAGCCTAACGATACCTTACATACTACCGATAATAGTGACTGTTCTGTTTGTCATAACACGGTTGCTTTTGCAGGCGCCAGTTTTGATCATAGTGGCATTACTGCAAGCACGCGTTGTGATACCTGCCATAATGGCAACGCTGCCTCAGGTAAGGAGCCTCCATTAGGACATGTGCCTACCAGTCAGGACTGCCGCGCATGTCACGTAACCTCAGGCTTCATTCCAGGCACTTTTGATCATAGCCAGAATTCAGCGTCTGCCCGCTGTGACAGTTGTCATAACACTAACCCTGGATATGCGACACCCAAGTCAGCAACGCATATCGATACCTCTCAGGATTGCGGAACCTGTCATTTCGGCTTTGACACTTTTGCTGGGGCCGTATTTGACCATAGCGGGGTTACTGCAAGCACTCGCTGTGATTCCTGTCATGTTGATGGCTCGGCCACCGCTACAGGTAAAGATGATGCACTGCCAACCCACCTGGTCACTTCTCTGGATTGTCGTTCCTGCCATAATGCGAATGCGGGCACGTTTGCTGGCGGAAGCTGGACGCACGATGCATCCAGTGCTGGTAACTGTACCAATTGCCATGTCACTAATGGTGGTGCAACACCTAAACCATCGGGTCATATTAATGCGACAGCGCAGTGTGACTGGTGTCATAACACATCTAACTGGTCGTTCTCACACAGTACCAGTAATTATCCAGGCACTCATTCAACTCGTCGGATAGCCGCAAATGGTTGTAATGAGTGCCATACTGGAAACTTCCCGAATAGTGTATTCCCGATTACTACGGCGAATTTCCCCTGGAGTGAAAGGGCTGATCTGGCTCCTTATTGTGTTGCCTGTCATTACAATGATGGAAGAAGAGAGCACTCTCAATCAAGAATCGAGAATACCAGCAGCAGTGGATATGCGAATTGTGGTAGAAGCGGCTGTCATAGAGTTTCTTCCAGCAGTTGGTAGTCCTCTGAGCTTTTCAGACTCTGCATTTAATAGACCATCACCTCTTTTTGGGTGATGGTCATTAATTGTTGTAGGTATTTTAGTTTTCTGCATTATCTTCATACGGCAACGGTCATATACTGATAACACTGTGATCTGCTAGCTGGTAGCAGCGGGTTGATCGCGGTAATATCCAGAATTGAATGGCCTGGAGATAATGCGATGGACTATGACCAAACAGAATATGTGATTAGTGAGCGTGACTTTCAGCTAAAGCGTCTGGAAGAAATCAGGACGGCGCTTGCTGATGCACGAGAAACGGGAAACTGGAGCAAGGTGCCGGTTGATGTATACCGTGATTATCTTGCCAAGGTAATCCTGAGTGCTTCATCGAGTATTGCGGGGCGTCCGATTGCAAAGCAGATCGACTTCATCTCGGCAGAAACTGTTTTTATGATTGAAATGGCTGCTTTTAGTCAAAATGTACAGTTTGAAAAACGTGCAGAACAGGAGTTTCAGCACGCCAGAAGACGTGTGATGCAGCTGTTACGGGCTCAGGCATTGAGCTGTAACGCTGAAGCAGTTACTGATGTGCGTTTGCAGCATACGCCGCTTGACTCGGAAAATAATAAAAAACGATTCCTGATTGTGGCTACAGGAACAGCGGTTCAATTGCTTGCTGGCACGTGAAATATTGCAACTCCTGCCCCCTGTTATTTTTTAGTAAAAGCTAACAGGGAATATTTCTATTGAATAATTAGTTTTGATTTGAGACTATTTGTGCTCTTTAGTTACCCTCCGGAATTGTATTCATGTCTCAGGTGAGCAGTGTCGGGTATACGACCGGTGAAGAAATTGCCCATACCATTACCCATGGAGTTGGTGTTTTACTTAGTATTGCTGGACTTGCGGTACTGGTGGCTTTTTCTACGCTAAACGGCAATGCCTGGCATATTGTTAGTAGTAGTATCTATGGCGCGAGCCTGGTGGTGCTGTACAGCGCCTCTTCTTTATATCATGGTATCCCCAATCCGCGTGCCAAACTGGTGCTGAAACAACTGGATCACGCAGCGATCTACCTGTTGATAGCCGGAACCTATACCCCTTTTCTACTGGTGACGCTGAGAGGGGCGTGGGGGTGGTCACTTTTCGCGGTCATCTGGTCGATTGCGATTTTTGGCGCCATACTCGAGTTTTTTAACCTGCCTCGATTTAAGAAACTTTCTCTTGGCTTATATCTGGGCCTGGGCTGGATCGTTGTGATCGCGATCAAGCCGATGTTAGCCGGGGTGGAGACCGGAGGGCTGGTACTGTTACTTCTGGGTGGGCTGAGCTATTCGCTTGGAGTTATTTTCTATATTCGAGATAAAATGCCCTACAACCACGCAATCTGGCATTTGTTTGTGCTGGCGGGCAGCGTATTACATTACTTCTCGGTATTGTTTTACGTGATACCTTAGATAATTTGGTCGTTTATTTCGGAATGGAGATAGATTTCAGTTATCCTGGGCTCGCACTTATAGTCATACCTACAGGTTATCTTTTTTAAGATTTTCGCCAGGGCTGGATGATCATTCAGAATTTAAGGGCTCAACGACTACACAGTTGCGCCCACGCTGTTTGGCCTCATACATGACCATATCAGCTCTACGCAGTATATCTTCACGCAAGTCCTGATGTTTATAGAGTACAACGCCGATGCTACAGCTGCAGTGATGTTCTACGGAAACGAGTGTATTTGAATCATCGACGCTCAAAGTTAGAAGATAAGGGCGGGATAATGCCATACGAATCTTTTCAGCGACTCTCTGTACCTGAAGGTTTGCTTGTTCAGAGCTGGATTCCAGCTCAGTGAGCATGATGACAAATTCATCACCTCCAAAACGTGCCGCTGTGTCGGTATCTCTGATATTCATGGTAATACGGCGTGCTACTTCAATAAGCAGTAAGTCCCCGGCCCCATGTCCATGAGCATCATTAAGGGGTTTGAAATTATCCAGATCGAGGAACATCAGAGCGCCATAACAGTGATGTCTTTTACTGATAATAAGCGATTGCTCCAGCCGGTTATACAATAGCCGTCGATTGGGTAGATGGGTTAATGCATCGTAAAAAGCTAGATTGTGTATCTGTTCCTCTATCAGTTTGCGCTCGGTAATATCGTGAATAATTGAAAAGCACAGCTCCTTGTCACCAAAATAAATTGAGGATGAATAAATCTCGACGTTACGGATCTCACCACTCGCCAGCCGGTGTTCAAAAGCAGAGTGATTTGGCAGTGGCTCATAACTGAGGTATGCATCATATTCCTTTTGGGATTCATTACGAGCGTTAATACTACCCATACTTTTGCCACGTAAGGTATTGAGTGGGTACCCATAAAAATCAGCTGCAGCAGGGTTTGCATCAATGATCAGGCCAGACAGCGGATCGGTTAGTAGCATCATAGCGCTATGACTTTCAAACATCTGTCTGAATCGTTCCTCACTCTCCTGCAAATCACTCATCACCTTCAATCGTTCAGTGATATCAATAAAGGTGATTATGGCGCCGGCCAGAACATCGCCCTCATACACGGGTTGTGCCCAGTACTCCACAGCAAAGGAGCTACCGTCTTTTCTCCAGAAGACTTCGTCAGTAATATGTACCTGACTATGGAAATGGTTGCCAAAATAAATGTGACATTCTGAGGTCGGGTAATGGCTACCATCGGCATGGGCATAATGTATCAGTTCGTGTATGGGTTGGCCGATGACTTCTTCTGCCGTGTCGTAACCCAACATGTCCAGAAATGCTCGATTGACAAACGTGCAGCGGTCATTCAGGTCAATTCCATAAGCACCTTCCGCCATTGAATCGAGCAATGCAGTCACTCTATACAGGGATTTATGGATGATCGAGATGTCCTGAATAATAGCAACACCACCAATAATACGGCCCGAACGATTGCTTGAGGGAGCGCAGGTCATGGAAATCCAGATGTTGCTTTCACTCAATGTGGGTTTATACAAACCTTCGTAAGATCCCAGCTCTCCATCTAGCGCCTTTTGCAAGGCCGGGAGGACAGACTGGTCTCTGAGCGTGTTCATATCCAGACCAAAGATACGATCAGGTAAGGTATTGAGTATCTCGGCAAAGCGCTCATTGCAGTGGGTGATCTTCATAAAGTTGTCGTAATGGAATATCCCTACCGGTGCATGATTGATAATAAGCCTGTAGTATTCTTCGCTTTTGCGGGCTTCTTCTTCATGTTCTGATGCAAGAATGCGCAATTCAATATTTTCAATCAAGGTACGGCTGACATGACGCCCAATCATTATGATGTAGAGCAGATACATTATAACGCCTATAGTCATCGCCAGGGCCAGATCGCTGCCTTCCTGAAAGATTCGGATGCTCAGTGGTGTCAGTACAATTATCGAAAAGCCATGAGCGCTTATGGTATCGGCTGCGTAGGTCACTACCGCACCAGAGGTCAACCCTGCCATCATAAAGATGAGGAATAATTGATGGTCAGGATAACCGGTGGGGAAAAATAAATAACTGGCTGCCCCCCAAATGGTTGCGGTGGATAAAATTCCAATGCGTAAATTTAGCAGACGAGAATTAATTTCACGCTCCGCTGTTGCGCAGAATCGCCTGAAGTGAAAACTCATGATCGCCCTGAACAGGGCTGCCGCAATAAATGCGGTGAACCAGATGACGGCTGTTGCGTAGGGGATGACCTCACTTTGTACATAGAAGAGTACAAGGGCAACCACGATAGATACGAATATCGAAATGGTACTGGCTTCTACGATGTGCTGGATGAGTGCAGCTCGTACTGTTGTGCTTTTAAACATATAGCCTCATATGGGAGGTGATGAATTGGCGTATATAATCAGATAAGCATTTATTTTCAGCTAATCATATCCAGCACTATTGATGTCTGCGTCTAAGATAGTCCGATAACAGCTGAAGGACTTCATTTCAGTTATTTATGTTTTGCGCAGAAAGCCCGAAATGGTTATTTTCAATTCTTTTCTAAATTGTAGACCATTGCCGGAGGTGGGGCTGAATTTTTGATTCGGTAACGTGGTACAGCAGGTTTATTCCACTACTGCCCGATTATTTGCCAGTAAAGCCTGATTTCAAATTAATTGGTTAACTCAATTTCTGATTTACCAGCTGCAAGCAGGATCTTAAACGCAGTATTGACTGGTGCTTTGGTAAGGGTAATTTTATCAGGGTGCGCAATAATCAGTCTGCCAGTGGTAGGATTGGGTGAGCCTGGAATAAAAATCACCAGATTTTCTGTACCATCAGGAAGCTGAACCCGATTCGTCACCAAACCAATTTCCTGGCCACATCCACCTTGTGCTGGAACCAGCACCGTTTGCTGGAAAATGGCATCTTCACCCTCACCATAGCCAAGGATTTGTTTCAGGGTTTGATAAAGTTTGCCTAGTGCGGGCAGGCTGTTGAGGACTTTATCGATAACATTCCATAGCCATTTGCCGATAAAGGTGGTCAGAATTAATCCGATCAGATAAATCAGAACTAAAACCAGCAGAATGCCGAGGCCTGGAAAGTAGAAAGGTAGTCGAGTCAATCCGGCGCTGGAGATAGACGTCTCCAGATAGCCTATGGTTAAAATTAATCCACCAATGGGTAAGATAGCAACCAGTCCGGCAAGTATGTTTTTGGTAAAGTGACGGCTAATCGCATTCATAGGTGATTCCCTTAAAGGTTTGCCATTACTGTCTTAGTTGAAAGGTGGTCTGTTGCTGATCGACCAGCCGATGGCTTTGCAACCAGGCCTGCGCATCAGCCGCATCCTGCTCGAACCAGGCTTTTGCTGACCCCAGCCTGAAGGTATATCCCCAGGCATCCATGTCCTGCATCATACGCTCTCTACCCATCTCAGGGAGCTCATCCGCGAGCAGAATCTGCAGGAAACAGACCCCGTTTTCTTCGTCGTAATCACCCTCGGCGTTGGTATCCAGTTTGCTGCGTCGAGTCTCGTCCATACAGATATAGTGGCAGACTTCATGCAGTATGGAATGGATGGGAGTATCCAGGCGCGCATAGAGTCTATTTGCAATCAATCCTGCTTCCTCGTCGCCCCAGAAGCTGCCGGGAATATCCTGGTCTGTGACAATTTCCAGTTTCATTTGATAACGTGCAAGCAGGCTGGCAAGCCTGTCGGCGTTTACTTCAGAGAGTCGGAGAGTAGATTCGGGCACTGTATTTCAATCCTGATTTCAAAGCCTGTATGCCAGGATTAGCGCCTGGCTGCTGGATCCGTATTACAACTTAACAGGCTGCTAATGGTGTGTTCCAGACGCCACCATTCTTCGGTTTTATATTCAGAATCACTATGTCGAGAGCGAATCACCAGATAATTAATGGCTGCGCCAAAAATCCCCAGTATGCCGCCAACGTCGATATTGGGCTGGTTGAAATGCAGACGGACCTTTTTAACCAGTAGCATCCCCTGCTCACTACGGATACGGTTCAGGGTTTGAGTGAGTGGATTGCTGGCGGACATTTCCCAGGCCATGATTTCCTGGGTCAAAGGACGACTCTGCACTGCCTTTATGTGGCGTTTTAATAATAAATCCAGAAAGTGGGGCAGAGACATCTGGCTGATTTCATCCATGTTTTCAGTGATGATTTCATTCACATCCCACCAAAGATCCTGTTCATCAGCGAAGCGTTGTAACAGCCCGTCGAATCCACCGAAATAGCGATAGATTAAGACCTTGTCGCAACCAGCAGCGCGCGCAATCGCATTTATGCCAACTTCGGGAAAGCCCTGTTCCAGTAAAAGGGTTTTTACCGCTTGCAGGATGCGGCCTTCTGTATTGATTCGACTTTTTTGCATGGAGCAGGATTTTAACCAAAATTATGCCGTTTGTCGCTATCCAGTGACGCTTTTGCTCTGCTGCCAGAAGTGCTCCATCTGATCAAGCTGCTCGGGGCTGAACTCTATACCGGAACGCTGCATTTGATCTACCACGTAATCAAAGCGCTGGATAAATTTTTCATTGGTGTTTCGTAGTGCAGATTCGGCATCAACCTTGACATGGCGCGCAAGATTGACGCAGGCAAACAGAATATCCCCCATCTCGGATCGCACATGCTGCTGGTCACCCTGAATCATCGCCTCGCGCAACTCTGCTATCTCTTCCTCGATCTTGTCCAGTACTGGCATAGCATCCGGCCAGTCGAAGTAATATTCAGCGGCGACGTCCTGTAACTTCTGTGCGCGCATCATGGCGGGAAGCTTTTGTGCCACCTCATCAAGTACTCGGCTACTGTCTTTTTTGCCTTTTTGTTTCAGGTTGGCCCATTGTTGTTTTAGGGCTTCATCGTCGAGTTGATTATCGTGGTCTTTATCAAACACATGGGGATGGCGATAGGTCATTTTATCTACGATTGATTTGATCACATCGTTGATATCGAATTGATGATTTTCTGAGGCGATTTGGGCATGGAATACGATGTGGAACAGTAAATCACCAAGCTCTTCTTTGGTGTGTTCGATATCGCCGCTTTCGATGGCGTGGAGTAATTCGTAGGTTTCTTCCAGGGTGTAGGAGGCGATTGAGGCGCTGGTTTGTTTGATGTCCCAGGGGCATCCGGTTTCTGGGTGGCGTAGGGCGGCCATTAGGTTGGTTAGGGGGGATAAGTCGGGCATGTTTGATGTTTATTTGTAGTTGGTTAGGTTAATCATGGCATTGCGGATGGAGTTGGGCAAACTTTTGTCTCAGGGAATATGGTTTCACACGCTTTAACTTTGCTTGCTTTGTAGCAGCTGACGAGTGCGCGTGCGAGCCCCTTTTTTGCTTGTCCAAAAAAAGTGACTCGCATGCGTACTTTTAAGTTGCTACGGAGTAGGGAAAGCATAGGCATGTGAAACACATGTCCGGTCAGTTAATAACGACCCCAAAAGATTTCGTCGTTGCTGCATGCCTCGTAATAACAGTTGAAAAAATATGAAGAGATACCCCTGCAATCCCAATTGCAATAAATCCACCATCAGCGCCATAATACGCCCCTCAAAAATTCATCCCGAAGTAATACATGAACGAAAGAATAACCGCTATGAAAACCTGGCTGGATAGCCTGGGATACTCGAATTACTCACTCGAAATTGCTTCTGAAGATGCGAGTTTTCGGCGTTATTTTCGCCTTACTCAGGGTGATGAAAGCTGGATTGTGATGGACGCGCCACCTGAGAAAGAGCCCTGCGATAGTTTTATCAAGGTGGCGAATAAGCTCAGGGATATTCGCCTGTCGGCACCGGAAATCCTTCACCAGGATCTACAGCAGGGCTTCCTGGTTTTGACTGATTTTGGCAATACCTCTTACCTCGATGTTTTAAAACCCGAAACGGTAAATGGACTGTATGGCGATGCCATGGCGGCGATTATGCGGATGCAAACCCGCATCAATGCCGATGATCTGCCTGCATACGATGAGCCGTTGCTAAGGCAGGAGATGAGTTTATTTAAGGAATGGTTTCTGGAAAAATTACTCGGTATTGAGCTCACCCCTAATCAGCAGGGAATGTGGAAACTCACCGTAGATACCCTGGTGCAGAGTGCCCTTGAGCAACCTCAGGTATTTGTTCATCGTGATTTTCACTCGCGTAATCTGATGAAGTTGGAGAATGGAAATCCGGGTATTCTTGATTTTCAGGATGCGGTTAAAGGGCCGGTTACCTATGATCTGGTTTCTCTGTTACGCGATTGCTATGTTGACTGGCCTGAACCGCAGGTCGATCAATGGGTTGTCGATTTTCATGATTTTGCCGTACTGGAGCATTTGCAGGGTATCAGCGCAGGGAAACTGCTACGCTGGTTTAACCTGATGGGGATTCAGAGACATTTAAAAGCGATAGGCATTTTTTCACGCCTGAAGTTGCGCGATGGTAAAGATCAGTTTCTAAAGGATATTCCGCGTACCCTGAATTACCTGAAGATAGTCGGTGTACAGGAAATGAGCATGGTGGGGCTATACACCCTTATTAATGAACTTAGTCTTAACTTCAGGGTTAAGTCGATGATCAGGTCCTAGTTTATTGAATGCAATGATACTGGCTGCCGGTCGCGGTGAGCGTATGCGCCCGTTAACCGACAGTTGTCCCAAGCCACTACTCGAAGTCCACCACAAGGCATTGATTGTTTATCATCTGGAAGCGTTAAAGCGTGCTGGTATCGAGCGGGTTGTGATTAATATTTCCTGGTTGGCCGAACACATTCAGCAGGCGCTGGGTGATGGTAGTGCCTATGGCCTGTGTATCGATTACAGCTACGAAACTGAAGCGCTGGAAACTGCAGGTGGTATCGTGCAGGCGCGCGACAAGCTGGATGATGAGTTTATCGTGGTGAATGCGGATGTTTACACCGACTTTGATTACTCGCGCCTACTGTCGCTTGACGCCCAGGCACATCTGGTGCTGGTGCCCAATCCGCAACATAATGTTGCGGGAGACTTTGCCATCGAGCAAGGTTATCTTTCCAATTCTGAACAGTCTCGTTATACCTTTGCAGGCATAGCAGCATATCGTAAATCGTTTTTTCAGCAGTTGCGTGAAGGTAAATCGGCTCTGGCTCCTTTGTTAAGAAAGGCGGCGGATCAGCGTAGCATCAGTGCTGAGCTATATGACGGGCTATGGAGTGATGTGGGCACCGTTGATCGCCTTCAGCAGCTGAACGCAGTGCTGCCTTAGCCTGAATCAAGAGGTCTGTGGTTCGGGTTCGATAATCTGTTTCAGGTATTGTAGACGATACTCGTCTATGGCTTCTCCCATCGCTTTTCCCTGTTTTCCCGACTCAAGTACCGGCGTCAGGTCCAGATCAATCAGCTGCTGAGCCAGCCGTATCGCATAGTCAGCCTGAGGGTAGGGGTCGTTTTCAAAATGCGTCCTGCCTCGTGCATCGGCAATGCAGGCGCGTGTCATCTTGCTGAAACGCTCGGGCCTGCGGAATACATCGGTTTGATTAAAAAACTGTAGCAGAGTCGAAGGCTTCATTTCATACATGCGATGGATATGGGTATGAAATTCACAGGTCATGATAGCCAGTTCGCTGTAGGATTTTGGTGCGCGCCATTTGCGGCAGAATTCTCGCGTCAGTTCAACGCCGCGTTTTTCATGCCCATAGTGACCCGGCAGGATATGTGCCGGAGTGTTAGCCTTGCCCAGGTCGTGCGTCAGTACAGCAAAACGCGTTTCATTGTCCAGTTCCATTTCCGCAGATTTTTTCAGGGCCAGCATCAGGTGGATACCCGTATCTACCTCGGGATGGTATTTTGCGGTTTGCGCAACACCAAACAGGTTGTTGATTTCAGGAAACAGGATGCCCAGTACGCCGCATTCGCGCAGGCTGGTAAAAAATACCTGAGGATCTGGTTCGGATAATGCGCGGCTCATTTCAGTCCAGACCCGTTCCGGTACCAGAGCATCTAGTTCACCAGAGTTGCCAATTTGTAGAATTAGCTCACAGGTCTGTTCTGCAATCGTAAATCCGAGCTGTGCGAAACGCGCCGCAAAACGGGCAATCCTGAGTACGCGTACCGGGTCTTCCACGAAAGCATCGGAAACATGGCGTAGAACACGGTTTTTGATATCCTGCTGACCATTAAAGGGGTCAATCAGATTACCCTGCTCATCCTCGGCAATCGCGTTGATGGTGAGATCCCGGCGTTCCAGGTCCTGCTCAATGGTAATGTCTGCGGCAGTGTTGAACTGGAAACCGGCATACCCTTGAGATACCTTTCTTTCGGTTCGTGCCAGCGCATATTCCTGTTGGGTTTCAGGGTGCAGAAACACTGGAAAGTCCTGGCCGACAGGGCGATAGCCCAAAGCGACCATTTGTTCAGGGGAGCTTCCGGTAACTACCCAGTCTGTGTCCTTGATGGGTAAGCCCAGTAGTTTATCCCTGATGGCACCACCGACTCGATAAACCTGCATGGACTTACTTGTTGGGTAATTGTTGCCGGTAACGTGCATAATCTCTGCGCCGGTCGTAGCTGCTGCTAAGGCCTTTGATGTAACCCGAGAATGAAGTAGGGCAGGGCGTTGTGATCTTGCTACAGGTACTGGGTGTTTGTAACGAGCGGAAATTATCCAGCGTGAAGAGTTTGCCGGGTAAGTTTTGTAAAATGGCAGCCTGCAATTTGGCCAGGGTATCTGGTAAGCCGATGATGTGACAGCGCTTTCCGAGCGCGGCGGCTATCTGTTGCAGGATCTGCTTTAAGGTGTAGCTTTCTGGTCCGCATACCGCGTAACGCCGGGACCAGCTGCTTTTGTCTTCCAGAGTATCTGCCATCAACTTAACCAGGTCTTCAATGTACACCGGAGCGAAACGGCTGTCTGCACAGGCAACAGGAAACACGCCCTGGCACCATTTCAGGATTCCCGCAAAGCGATTAATAAAGCTGTCATCCGCTCCGAAAATCACCGAGGGCTGGAAGCTGGTGACCTTAAGGTCTTTCTGCCCGAAGGTATGAACCATGTTTTCACCTTCACCCTTGCTACGTAGATAGTTACTGCTGCCAGTAGCCTGGTCTGCACCCAGTGCGCTGATATGCAGTAGACGTTTGATTTTGTTCGACTGGCAGGCCTGTACCAGATTCTTTACAAAATCGACATGAATGCGCCGAAAGCAGGATTTCCCGCTTTCATTCAGAATACCCAGCAGATTAATGGCTACATCCTGTCTCTGACACAGTTTGTTAAGCTGCTCTGTGTCCAGGATATTGGCTTCAAGCAATTTGATATTAGAGAGGACTCTTAATGCATTATGGCGCTGTGGTCTGCGACAGGGGATAGTGACCTGATATCCGCGCTGGGCCAGCTCTATCGCCAGATGACTGCCCACAAATCCACTGCCGCCCAGCAGAATAATGTTTTGATACTTCACGCTTTTAACCTGTAGTTGTTGCTTTGTTGGCAGAAGGTTTTCTGCGACGGTTACTCGAATGCCGCTTCTGATTATCTGAGCGTGCTCCTCCTCGATTGTTTCTACCCGGGCGACCTTTGTGCTGGTTGGCTTTGGGTAAACTGTCCTGCATCTTTTTCCGTGGCTCAGGCTTGATTAGTAATTCAGCCGTAATCGGTTGTGTAGGTATGGATTTTTCAATATAGCTTTCAATATCCATCAGGTTCATAGCGTAATCTTCACAGGCAAAGCTGATCGCCATGCCCTGTTTACCCGCGCGAGCCGTACGCCCAATCCGGTGTACATAATCTTCACCCAGGTCAGGCAGGTCGTAATTAAAGACATGAGTAACGTCGGGTATATGCAGGCCGCGCGAAGCAACATCGGTAGCAACCAGAAAGGCATATTCACCGTCGTGAAACTTCTTTAACAGTTTTTCGCGCTTATTCTGGTGGATGTCACCAGAGATTACCGCGGCAGGGTAACCATTACCCATCAGGTATTCCCATACACGCATGGCAGCGTGCTTGGTATTCACAAAAACGATGGAACGCTGAGGTTCCAGTTGTTTGATGAGCCCCAGCAGTAAAGGGATTTTTTCCGGGTTGGCCGGGTGATAGGCGAGCTGCTGGATGCGATCTACGGCCGGGCTATCAGACTCGATCTTGACCAGTTGAGCATTGTTCATGTGTTCATAGGCGAGCTCCATGACCTTTTGTGCCATGGTAGCGGAGAATAGCATGCTCAGCCTTTTCTCTGGCGGGGGTAGTCTACGCAACAGGTAGCGGACATCTTTGATAAAGCCCATGTCGAACATACGGTCAGCCTCATCCAGCACCATACATTCTGCTGATTTCAGGTTATATAAATGCTGCTTGAAAAAATCGATCAGGCGGCCCGGAGTACCTATCAGGATGTCTACCGGTTGGTTAAATTGTCTTTTCTGTTCTTCATAAGCTTTACCCCCATAACAGATCGCTACATTAAGCCCGCAATGTGTTATCAGGGTTTCTGCATCCTTGTGGATCTGCAAAGCCAGCTCTCTGGTCGGTGCCAGTATCAGCACACGAGGTTTACCCGGTTCGGTTACAACCTCAGGCTGGGATAGAAGCTTTTGCATACAGCCAAGCAGGAAAGCCAGGGTTTTACCGGTTCCGGTCTGGGCCTGACCAGCGCAATCTTTGTGTTCGAGTAAGAGGGGTAAGGTTTCGGCCTGAATCGGGGTGCAAAATTCGAGGTTATTTTCCTGTAGTGCCTGCTGTAGTCTGGGATCGATGGACAAGGTGCTGAAGCGGATATCTGTCAGGTGATGTGTACTCATTTAGTCCTGTGGTGTTTACATTATTCTCTGCATGATAGCACGCCTTCTACTCCTGTCGGGTGAAATATTAATAGTCGTTAGTGGCTTTACCGGGGTTCAGGGCGCAGTAAACACAGGCCATCAGGAATCCGTAACGAAGCTTGACAGTCAGGGTGTATATGAATAAATTGACCTTCCTTAAATCTGAATACGAAACTTGAGCTGGAGAACACCACGTGAGTGAAAAAATTGTATACCTGACCGACGACAGCTTCGAAGCTGAAGTTATTCAGTCTGAGCAACCTGTACTGGTTGATTATTGGGCAGACTGGTGCGGCCCTTGCAAAATGATTGCCCCCGTACTGGAAGAGATTGCCGAAGAATACGATGGTAAGATCAAGGTTGCTAAATTAAATATCGATGAAAATTCAGGTACTCCGCCTAAATATGGTATCCGTGGTATCCCAACTTTGATGTTATTCAAAGGTGGTAATGTCGAAGCGACCAAAGTTGGTGCATTATCCAAGTCGCAACTGACCGCATTTATCGATAGTAATCTGTAACATGATTCCCAGCAGGTCGTCCAATTAATGTGGACGACCTGTTTTTTGTGTGCTAATCTCAAGCACAATTGATCGCCCATTCGTTGGCGGCTATCTAAAAATAAACCTCTAAATTTCCAAAATAATTTTCTGACAGGCTATTTTTCCGACGGTCATTCCTGACTTTCCCATTTCGTTCCGAATTAAAAAACTATGAATCTAAGTGAATTAAAAAAACAAACAGTCCCTGAATTGATTGAAATGTTGAAAGAAATGGGTGGTGATCACTCATCGCGCATGCGTCGACAGGATATTATCTTTAGTCTGCTCAAAGCCCAGGCTAAAAAGGGCGAAGACATATTCGGGGATGGGGTACTGGAAATATTGCAGGATGGTTTTGGCTTTCTGCGGTCGGCTGATAGCTCCTACCTGGCCGGACCGGACGATATTTATGTCTCGCCCAGTCAGATCAGACGATTCAATCTGCGTACGGGTGACACGATCAGTGGCAAGATCAGGCCGCCCAAGGACAGCGAGCGCTATTTTGCGCTGTTAAAGGTTGACCAGATTAACTTCGATTCTCCCGAAGCAGTCAAGCACAAGGTGCTGTTCGAAAACCTGACCCCTTTACATGCCGAAGAGCGTATGCATCTGGAGCGTGGAAACGGCAGTACTGAGGATATTACCGCGCGTATCATCGACATGGTTTCACCGATTGGTAAAGGCCAGCGCGGACTGGTGGTTTCACCGCCAAAAGCAGGTAAGACGCTGATGCTGCAGAATATTGCGCAAAGTATCGCGAGTAATAATCCCGAATGTTACCTGATTGTCCTGTTGATTGATGAACGCCCGGAAGAGGTAACAGAAATGACACGCATGGTTAAGGGTGAAGTTGTTGCTTCGACCTTTGATGAACCAGCGAGTCGACACGTTCAAGTTGCCGAAATGGTTATAGAAAAAGCTAAACGTCTGGTCGAGCACAAGCGCGACGTGGTCATTTTGCTGGATTCCATTACGCGTCTTGCGCGTGCCTATAACACAACCATTCCTTCTTCTGGTAAGGTTTTAACCGGTGGTGTCGATGCCCACGCACTGCATCGTCCCAAGCGCTTTTTTGGAGCGGCAAGAAACATTGAAGAGGGCGGCAGTCTGACTATTCTGGCGACTTCGTTGATCGAAACCGGTTCTAAAATGGATGAGGTTATCTACGAAGAATTTAAAGGTACGGGTAACATGGAAATCCATCTGGATCGTCGTATAGCTGAAAAGCGTGTTTTCCCTGCCATCAATATCAATCGCTCTGGAACCCGCCGTGAAGAACTGTTAATGGATCCGGATGAGTTACAGAAAGTCTGGATTCTGCGCAAATTCCTGCACTCTATGGATGACCTGGAGGCGATGGAATTTGTTCTGGCCCGTATGCAGAACTCCAAGACCAATACCGAATTTTTTGACCAGATGAAAAAATAGCATTGGCCGGGTAGCTTGAAATAACCGCTCAAAGCGCGCGCTATGATGCGAAATCAACGCTAACTGTTTTTTATTGCCATGACTCGAGTTGAATCCTTTGCGCCCGTTATCGGAACGCAACCGAGGGTTCTGATTCTGGGTAGTATGCCAGGCGTCAGGTCGCTGCACGAACAGCAATATTATGCCCACCCCCGTAACAGTTTCTGGCCTATTATGGGTGAGCTGTTCTCAATCAACTGGGCGCATAGCTATCCACAAAAGATTAAGCAGATCAGTGCCTTGCCGCTGGTATTATGGGATGTACTGAATAGTTGTCGACGCGATGGCAGCCTGGATTCAAATATTCAAAAGGATCAGCTCATGCCAAATGCCATAGTGCAGTTATTACGCGATTACACCTCTATTCGCTTAATAGCCTTTAATGGTGCCACGGCGGAGAAGTTATTCAGGCAGCTGATTATCGAGCAACTGGACAACCCGGAGGCCTATACCCTGTTACGTTTGCCTTCAACCAGCCCGGCGCATGCCAGCAAAAATTTCCAGCAGAAGCTTGATGAATGGTCAGCAATTCTAGAATTCTGTAATTAACTTCCTGCTAGCCCTTTTTCTATTAAGAAATCGTGATAGAATATGCGCCGGTAAGAACTCCACTATCCAAAAATACCTTTGAAATCAATAAGTTAAGGTTTCTGGCATTTGAAAGTATGACCAGAATTGGAGTGGTATTCGCTGAATTTTACCGTTATTGGCCTGAAAAACAGGCTGTGACGGACAAATTTTTATTAATTTTTTTTAGAGAACGATTATGGCAGACCTTGATCACTATCGGAACATAGGTATTTTCGCTCACGTTGATGCAGGTAAAACAACCACAACTGAGCGTATCCTGAAATTGACCGGTAAAGTACATAAAACTGGTGAAGTACACGACGGTGAAGCAACCACTGACTTTATGGACCAGGAGCGCGAGCGTGGTATCACAATCCAGTCAGCTGCAACCAGTTGCTACTGGAAGGATCACCGTTTTAATATCATCGACACCCCTGGGCACGTTGATTTCACTATCGAAGTATACCGTTCTCTAAAAGTGCTGGATGGCGGTGTTGGTGTATTCTGCGGTTCTGGTGGTGTTGAGCCTCAGTCCGAAACCAACTGGCGTTATGCGAATGACTCGGAAGTTTCACGTATTATTCTGGTGAATAAACTGGATCGTCTGGGTGCAGACTTCTACCG
The DNA here is from genome assembly GCA_050288105.1 of Gammaproteobacteria bacterium. Lineage (GTDB taxonomy): Bacteria > Pseudomonadota > Gammaproteobacteria > JACNJF01. Next base: position 276,175 of record JBNKDE010000003.1, on the reverse strand, counting down.
AGTAGTCGACCAGATCGAGAATGTACTGGGTGCTAACCCACTGGTTATGGTGCTGCCAATCGGAACAGAAGATGATTTCGTTGGCGTGGTCGACCTGTTAACTCGCAAGGCCTGGGTATGGGATGAAACCGGACAGCCAGAAAACTACACCCTGGAAGATGTACCTGCAGATATGGTTGACAAGGTAGAAGAATACCGTGAAAAGCTGATCGAAACTGCACTGGAGCAGGATGATGAGTTACTGGAAGCCTATCTGGAAGGTAATGAGCCCTCTATCGAAGATGTTAAGCGTTGTATCCGTAAAGGAACCATAGCGCTGGATTTTTTCCCGACTTACTGTGGTTCTGCGTTCAAAAACAAGGGTATCCAGCTGGTGCTGGATGGCGTGGTAGATTACCTGCCTAGCCCAACTGAAGTTAAGCCTCAGCCTGAAGTAGACCTGGAAGGCAACGAAACAGGTAAATATGCGATCGTTGACGTGAATAAGCCGTTACGTGCTTTAACCTTCAAGGTAATGGATGATCGCTTTGGTGCACTGTACTTTACCCGTATTTACTCCGGTAAGCTGGAAAAAGGTATGACGGTACTGAATACAGCTACTGGTAAAACCGAACGTATCGGTCGTATGGTAGAAATGCATGCCGACTCGCGTGAAGAAATTGCTTCGGCCCAGGCGGGTGACATTATCGCAATCGTAGGTCTGAAGAATGTTCAGACCGGTCATACCTTGTGTGATGTGGACGATCCAGCGACTCTGGAACCTATGGTATTCCCTGATCCCGTTATCTCTATTGCGATCAAGCCTAAGGATAAAGGTGCCTCTGAAAAAATGGGTATAGCACTGGCCAAGATGATTGCTGAGGATCCTTCGTTCCGTGTAGAAACTGACGAAGACTCTGGCGAAACCATCATCAAGGGTATGGGTGAATTACACCTGGATATCAAGGTAGACATCCTGCGTCGTACCCACAAGGTTGACGTTGAAGTTGGTAAGCCTCAGGTGGCTTATCGCGAAACCATTACCCAGCGTGTTGAAGACAGCTACACCCACAAGAAACAGTCTGGTGGTTCTGGACAGTTTGGTAAGATCGACTATGTTGTTGAACCTGGTGAGCCTGGTTCAGGCTACGTATTCGAATCACAGGTTACTGGTGGTAACGTACCTCGTGAATACTGGCCTGCTGTTGAGAAGGGCTTCCGGATGATGATGGACGAAGGTGTACTGGCTGGCTTCCCGCTATTAGATGTAAAAGTAACTCTGATGGACGGTGGTTTCCACGCGGTTGACTCGTCTGCGATTGCTTTCGAAATCGCTGCTAAGGGCGGCTATCGTCAGACCATTCCAAAGGCTGCACCTCAGTTGATCGAGCCGATCATGAAGGTTGATGTGTTCACTCCTGAAGATCACGTGGGTGATGTTATTGGTGACCTCAATCGTCGTCGCGGCATGATCAAGTCACAGGAAGCAGGCCCAACGGGTGTGCGTATCAAGGCGGAAGCACCGCTGTCAGATATGTTTGGTTACATCGGTGACCTGCGTACGATGACTTCTGGTCGTGGTCAGTTCTCTATGGAGTTCTCACACTACCTTCCCTGTCCCAAGAATGTGGCTGAAGAAGTTATCAAGGAAGTTAAAGAACGCAAGGCTGCTGCTGCGAAGTAGTTGCTGGTTACGCTGTTGCGTTAGTAAAAAACCCTGTCTAGATGACAGGGTTTTTTTATGCCTGTTATGTTATTTTAAAAAAGCCATTAATCAACCGGGGAGACACATGAAAATAGGCATTATCAGTGGAAGTCATCGCAGTCCATCGCAGAGCGAAAAGGTTGCGGATTATATGCAGCAGCGTCTGGTGGAAATGGGCATAGAAACCTGGGTATTCCCTCTGGCACACAACCCGTTACCGCTGTGGGAGCAGGAAATCTGGCAAAACGATGATATCTGGGAAGCGCGCCTGGCACCTATCAGGACCGAGCTGCAAAATTGTGATGGTTTTATTATTGTTAGCCCGGAATGGCATGGACAGGTGCCATCAGGCTTGAAAAACTTTTTTTTACTATTTGGTAAAACTGAGCTGGGCCATAAACCTGCACTGATCACTGCGGTTTCTTCATCCGATGGGGGAGCCTATCCGGTGGTTGAATTGCGCATGAGTAGCTATAAAAATAACCGGCTTTGTTACATACCCGAGCACTTGATTATTCGCCATGTCGAATCGGTATTGAATGACAATCCTGATGAAAATAATGCCTCTGCAGATGCTTATTATCGCGAGCGTATCGACTGGACGTTGGGTATCCTGCAGGGGTATACGCAGGCTTTGATCACTATGCGAGTAAGTACCCAAATATTCCATGACAAGTTTGGCAATGGCATGTAAGCTCAAATTCACTTGTACCCTAGAAGAACCTGAATTAGAACGGAAAACGAAATATGTTAGATCACTCATTAACTGAATTGCTGGTACAGGAAATCAACCTGCTACTGAAGTTTCCTGATACATCAATGGAAGGATTAAAGGTCCATCATGATGCTGATGCCAGCCTGATTGATGCAGCACAAAGGCTGTTTGATAAGGGCTTGATCACGCAACACGATGGTGGCTATTTAACCGATCTCGGTAGAGAGGCTTCAGAGAGTGCAACCCTGACGGTGAATTTACTCACCCCCAGGTAATAAGGCGGCTAGTTTGGCTGCCGTAATATCAATCGAGATACGGTGGTCACTAATACGTCTGCTTCAATAGTGGCGTTGAGCTAAATCATCCAGTGCGTGATCGGAATTTTTTTACGTTGACAGTATTAGCGTTAGTTTATATATTAATGAGAATACTTCTCATTTGTGGTAATTATGAAACAGGCTATCCCTCTTAATCAATCAGCTCAGGGACATCAGGGCACAATCACGCGTATCGATGGTGATGACGAGCTAAAAAGAAAACTCATGAGTCTGGGCTTACGTAAGGGGCAACTGGTTTCTATTCTGCAGCAACGTCGTAACGGGGTCGTCGTTATGAGTAATGGCAGTCGTGTTGCACTGGGTGCCAGCATTGCCGAGCATGTGTTTTTACAAATGTTGCAATCTTCCCAGCTTGAACAAAACTAAGCATTGCCTGTTATGACCACTATCGCCATTGCTGGAAACCCAAACTGCGGAAAATCAGCGCTATTTAATTATCTTACCGGTATACGCCAAACCACCGGCAACTGGCCGGGCGTTACGGTTGAGCGCAAACAGGGCCGATTCAATCTGTATGACAAACACCAGGTTACGCTGATAGACCTGCCGGGTATTTATAGCCTTGATGCGCTGTCACTGGATGAGCAGGTGACGCGCCAATACCTGTTAAGCCGTGAAGCTGATGTAGTAATCAACGTACTGGATGCCAGCAACCTTGAACGCAATCTGTATCTGACTGTGCAATTGCTGGAGATGGGTGTGCCCGTAGTGCTGGCATTGAACATGATGGATATTGCGCAAAAGCGCGGTATCGCAATTGATATCGACAGGCTGTCCGAAAAGCTGGGCTGTCCGGTGTTAAGTATTGTCGCAGTGAGTGGCAAAGGGGTAGACGAACTCAAGAAAGCCCTGCAGGATGTAATGGAGGGTCGAGTTAAAAGCGGTTTCAAGCTCACCATGGATAGTGAGATTGAAGATGCGATTGTTGATATCCGCCGCGTGTTACCACCAGAAAGTGAAGCTTATAACAGCTACTGGATCGCATTGAAGCTGCTGGAGGGGGATACCAGCATCTGCCAGCACAAGACCGTGCCTGATGAGTTAATGCAGGTCGTTAATCGCTGGCGCCAGCACCTGTTTACATTATCAGGTGAAACAGCGGATGTATTCATTGCCGACTCCCGTTTCGGACATGCCCATGCGATTACCCAGATGGTCGTCACTGTGCGCGGTAAGGTGAAACGCTATATGTCAGATCGTATCGACCAGATCGTGTTGCATCGAATTCTGGGCGTACCGCTATTTCTGCTGGTGATGTACCTGATGTTCATGTTTACCATCAATTTTGGTGGCGCGTTTATCGATTTCTTTGACGGTGTGGCGGGTGCAATTTTTGTGGATGGCGCCGCTAGCTTATTGACTGCTATGCATCTGCCCGACTGGTTGGTGCTGGTACTGGCGCATGGACTGGGTGGTGGTATCCAGGTGGTCGCGACTTTCATCCCCATTATCACCTGTCTGTATCTGTTCCTGTCGATGCTGGAAGACAGTGGCTATATGTCTCGCGCTGCTTTCGTGATGGATCGCTTCATGCGCAGCATCGGCTTACCTGGTAAGGCCTTCGTTCCGATGATTGTCGGCTTTGGCTGTAATGTACCTGCCGTGATGGCAACGCGTACGCTGGAAAGTCCGCGTGAGCGCAAGTTGACGATTTTGATGAACCCCTTTATGTCCTGTGGTGCAAGATTGCCGGTGTACGTATTGTTTGCAGCGGCGTTTTTCCCCAGTGATGGACAGAACCTGGTCTTCGCGTTGTATCTTATCGGCATCATTATGGCGATTGTGACCGGCATGATTATGAAACACTCACTGTTATCTGGCGAGAGTAGTGGTTTTATCATGGAGCTGCCTACCTATCACGTGCCGACTTTGAAAGGGATCTCGCTGCGCACCTGGGACAGGGTGAAATTGTTTGTCAGAGATGCGGGTAAGGTCATCATCATTATGGTGCTGGCGTTGAATGTGCTCAATTCGATCGGCACAGACGGCAGTATAGGGAATGAGAACAGCCAGCATTCGGTGTTAAGTGTGATCGGTAAAACCTTCACCCCGCTGTTTCAACCCATGGGTATTCAACAGGACAACTGGCCGGCAACAGTCGGTATTTTAACCGGGGTGATGGCCAAGGAAGCGGTGGTAGGAACGCTGGATGCGGTGTATGGACAAATGATTGAACAGCAAACGCCGACTGAAGATGAAGCGTTTAATCTGTGGCGCGCAATTAAGGCAGCGTTTGCCACCATTCCTGAAAACCTGTCCGCAATCTCCGAACAGATTCTGGATCCCCTTGGACTGGATGTTGGAAACCTGCAGGACCAGGATTCTACCGCGGGTGAACTGGCTGTCTCAGGTGGCGTATTCGGTGAAATGGTGAAACGCTTCGATGGGCAGGCAGGGGCCTTTTCCTATCTGTTATTTATCCTGCTGTACTTTCCCTGCGTGGCCACAATGGGGGCCATAGTGAGGGAGTCTGGCGGAATGTGGGCCGGATTTGTTGCATTCTGGTCTACCTCGGTAGCCTATATCACGGCAACGTTGTTTTACCAGTTTGCGCGACTGGGGGAGCACCCGCATACCGCAATTGTTACCATCATTGCAGTTATTGCCTACGCTTTGCTGATATCACTGGGATTACGTAGTTACTCGTCCAGAAAACAACGTGCGATGGGGGTCACGGCATGATCCTGCAGGAAGTCAAACAATATGTAAAAAGCCGCGAGCAGGTGAGTCTTCAGGATATTGCACTACATTTTGATAAAGAGCCTGAAACCGTACGTGGCATCCTGGATTTCTGGGTACGGAAAGGAAGGATTAAATTAAAATCCCAGCCGCCAAGTTGCTCAGGCAACTGCCACTGCAGCGCCAATCAAGCTCAGGAAGTGTATCAGTGGAATCCGCAACTGGGTAACATTTCTATTCAGGCTCAGAGTCGCTAAATCATTAAACTCTGCGGAAAAATCCGATTGCCAGTGCGATGTTATTGCCTGCTTCTAAAATCCCGTAGGTAGCTGTTGAACTAAAGCATCACACTGGTCGTCATCCAGCCCCAGCTGATGTAATGCGTGCCAGAGTGACTCATTCTGTATGCGCTGGTAAATTTCGAACTCATCAATCACCGGGCAACCCAGTGCCGCTTCAAACGCCTGCTGGTTTGGCGAGCGCTGGATCTGCTGGCTACTCCCATCATCCAGGTTGGATTTGAAAATCCCCGCAGCACTGACCGGTAGGAAATCTTCATAGGTCACGGGGTAATAATTAATAATGCCCTGTTGTATTAACTGCTCAAGTTCAGGATCAGTCCAGAGCGTGGCACCCATGCGTGCCTGATAGCTGAAATAACCTAAGCCCTGTAAACGGATCTGCTCAAGATCGTCCGGGAAGTCTTCAAATACCTGCTCCAGCGTCTGATAATACTGTTCTACCTGATTCAGTGCATCGGGTACCATCTCTCTGACCTGGTTCAGCAGTTTGTCGTATAGTGCTCTTCCTTTAGGGGTCAGAGCCATGCCGCGTTGTTCGATTTCGCCAAAACGGGCAGTGTGATTACCGCTGCTGGGTGGCCCCTGCTCTGTTTTAAATTCGACCTGTTCACTCAGCGCCTTAAAGCTTGTCTGTCTTAACAGTATTGGATTTACACGCCAGGGAGGGCCTTCAATGAGTGCCTTGGCATCCAGTCCGTAATCAGGCATACGTGCCTGTGCACGGTCTATATTCAGGGTTCTGGGCGTCAGGTGGTTGATATGCGGGCCTTTGAAGCAAACAATATCCGCCAGCAGGCGGTGGGTATTTGAAAAACGCTCATAGGTAGCCTTATCCACCGTTGCCTGCTGTTGCCAGCGAAAAGTTTTTAGTGCTTCCGTAATAAACAGGTTGGCCTGGTCTGCACTGAGACCATGCTGGGCTTCGAAGCATTCGATCAGCTGTAATAATTCCGCAGTGAATATCTGGCGCTGCTCAAGCAGTTGCTGTGCCTGTTCACGTAAAGCCTCATCTTCTACCAGATCTAGCCGAATCAGCGAGGTAAAGATACGAAAGGGATTTTGTTCCAGATGCATCAGCTGCACGGGCCGAAATGCCGTTGAATGAACAGGGATACCGGCCTCTGTCAGGTCGTAATAGCTGACAGGATACATACCCATGACAGCAAACAGACGGCGCATGGTGTTGAGTTCAGCCGCTGTGCCCAGGCGTATAGCACCGTGTCTTTCTTCAGTGATATGTTTCAGGTGGTCGGTATTTTTAAGTGGTTGAATAAATCCGGTCTGTGTCTCCAGCTGCTGCAGGTTAAGGTCTTCAGTCATATCTCGTAAAGTGCCGTACATGGGTACTTCGTCGATATACATCTGAGACATGGCTGCGGCGAACTGGGCGCGTATTTCAGCGGCCTGGAGGTAGTTTGGAAGATTCATTTGAGTATAAAAAATAGCGCCATGCTAAGCACGGTGGTTAACAATACATTACGTGTCCAGATGGCAAGTATAGACGCAACTATAGCCGCAGCTAAGTAGGGATTGTTTAATTCCAGAGCCAGTTCACCATTCTGGTTGAAGACGATGGGCGCCCAGATGGCCGTTAACACCGCTGCTCCGGTGTAGTGCAGAAAATGAAGTACTTTGGGCCCCAGGTGTATGGGTAGTCTTGGTTCAAGGAAGAGGTATCGGCTGATAAAGACCAGCGAAGCCATCAGTAACAGGGTTGTCCAGCTCATATGGGTTCCTTCCTGAAAATAGAAACCAGATAGCCTATGGTCATCGCGATCAGGCTGGAAAATATTATGCCGCCTTCAATATTCTGCAGGCTGAAAAATACCGAGAGTACCATTGCAACCAGCATCGTGACCAGGAATGACAGCTTTTTTATAGTTGGCAGGACGATGGCGATAAAGGTCGCTGCTACCGCAAAATCCAGGCCGTATTGATCAAGGTTGGGGATTGTTTGTCCGAGCAGGATGCCACACAGCGAGGCGACTTGCCACACCAGATAAAAACTGAAACCCGCCCCGAAAGCGTACCAGAAATGAAATTCTGAACGTGTTTTATGCGAGCAGGCGGCAAACAGTTCATCCGTCAGCAGGAATCCCAGAATCAGGCGTTTTACCAGGGGCATATGCGAGATGCGTGTACGCAGTGTCGCACTGTACAACAGATGACGGGTGGTCAGAAACAGCGTGGTCAGCAACAGCGTTGAAAGCGAAGCGCCGGCCTTAACCAGCCCCATGCCAACCAGTTGCACGGAACCGGCGAAGATGATGGCTGATACCGCCTGTGCCTGAACATCAACCAGGCCCGCTTCCACAGCCAGTGATCCAGCCAGGATACCCCAGGGGATTACCGCAATGGACAGCGGGGTGATGATTAATGCACCCTGCAGCATCTGTTTCCATGCGCTGTTATTGATCTGTGGTGTATCTGGTGTATTTTTCAATGTTCGAACTGCAACAGGTTAAAATCAATCGCCTATTGTCTGCTATTCTGCTGTCTGTCGACAAGTCCTATGCTTTCTGTAACAAGGGTTTAAACTGCAGCTGATAAGTTGTTGATAGTGTTGTCTACAAGGTTATTTTTTATACCGTTCCAGGTGACCGAAATAAGCTGCTCATATAGTTCAGGTAAGGGGTGTTGAATGACACCGTCCAGGCGTAGATGAATCAGTCGAATGGCACCGCCAAAAATCGCTGAAGTCGCTACCCAATAGTCAAAAGTCTGTATTTCTCCATTATCCATACCTCGCTGGACGATACTGCGTAATTTCTGAAAGGGTTCTGCCGAGCAGATAGGCGGTTCGTCACTGATGAACTCGGTGTGCTTGGCGTGTAGCACGAATGCAATGATATCGGAGCGGGTTTCTGTGTATTCAAATAATAACCGGATGATCAGGTTGCACTGTTCAATTGCACTTAAATCCTGACTGATCACGGAGTCCATCATTTCATTCATTTCATTCAGCAGATGCAGATAGAGTGCTTTTGCAACACCTTCCTTGCCACCAAAGTGTTTATAGATAGAGCCGATGCTGACATCAGCAGCTTTTTGCACGTCATGAATGGAGACATTGTGATAGCCGTTGTTAACAAACAGCCTTAGAGCGGCTGTCAGTACTCGGCAATCTATCGGTTCAGGATCAGGTGCTACGCGCGTTAAGTAGGGCATAAGTCTTGTTACATCCTCTGGGGTGTGAGCCAACCATATCAGAAATTATATGCCATTATAGATAAAAATTTGACAAGAATGAACATTCATTCTATTTTGTTTCGCGAGTCGTCAATAACACTTTGAGGAGGGTGGAATGAAATTAAATACAATAAAACGACCAATTCTGGCATGTGCAATGGCTTTGTCAGTATTTTCCGCAGGTTTCCCATTAAGCACTTCAGCTGATGAAACCTGTCAATCACCGTATATGGCCAAGATTACCGGACAGGAGGATTTTGTTTATGTCTGGACACTGGGCGTCGAAGGCCTGGGGGATGGTCAGGATAAGCTGGTCACCATTGATGTAAATCCTAATTCCAGTCGTTACGGCAAGGTGGTGAATACCCTGTCTGTCGGCGGGCGCAATGAAGCGCATCACTCAGGATTTACCGATGATCGAAAATATCTCTGGGCCGGGGGGCTGGATACCAACAAAATCTTCATCTTTGATGTGCATAGCAATCCAGCGAAGCCCTCATTAACCAGAGTCATCGATAGTTTTGTATCGGACAGCGGCGGTGTGGTCGGGCCGCATACCACTTATGCATTACCTGGCAGGATGATGATCACCGGTCTTTCCAATAACCGTGATCACGGTGGACGTACGGCGCTGGTTGAGTATACCAACTCGGGAGATTTTGTAGCCACCCACTGGATGCCCACCGATCAGCAGATGAACGGTGCCAAAAAAGGGGGCAAATTCGCAGATGGTTATGGATACGATGTTCGTGTATTACCACGTAAGAATGTCATGGTGTCTTCTTCCTTCACCGGGTGGAGTAACTACATGATGGATTTCGGTAAGATGCTACAGGATCCAGAAGCCATGAAGCGCTTTGGTAATACCGTAACCGTGTGGAATCTGCATACCAAAAAGCCCAAGAAGGTGCTGGATGTTCCTGGAGCACCGCTGGAAGTCCGTTGTGCCTGGAAACCGGAACATAACTGGTGTTTAACTACTACTGCATTGACCTCCAAGATCTGGAAGATCGAGCAGGATATCACCGGGGAATGGCAGGCAAAGGCAATCGCGGATATTGGTGATCCATCCAAGATTCCATTACCAGTAGATATTTCGATCACATCGGATGATAGCGGGTTATGGGTTAATACCTTTATGGATGGTAAATCACGTTACTTTGATATCAGCGATATTGATAACCCCAAACAAACCTATGAAACAGTGATTGGCCGTCAGGTCAACATGGTGTCATCCAGCTGGGATGGTAAGCGTGAGTATTACACTTCATCGTTGCTGGCTAACTGGGATAAAAAGGGTGAGGATAACGAGCAATACTTCAAAGCCTATAGCTGGGATGGTAACAAACTGGAGAAACAGTTTGAGATCGATTTCAACGCGCAAAAACTGGGTAGGGCACACCAGATGCGCTTTGGCGCCTATTCTCTGTATGGTATGAATAATCCATATGTAGATGATGAAGTTAAACTCGCAAGCCTGAAGGCATCGCAGTAACACAAGCTTTGCATGGCAGGGCATTACCCTGAAGCGGTAATGTCCTGCTGTACACAACGCTGAAGTTTTTATGCATTTATCGAATTCACGGTTAAAAATGCTGGGTATCCTGTGGCTGCTGATCTATACGTCAGTATGCAGAGCGGATATTGAGTATGCGCTGGGTTATGGTGAACTCTCCTACCCATTGCCGGCGGTGGGCAGCTATCAGCTCCCCCCATTGGGTAAGGCTGCGGATGGACTGGTGATGAATGACCAGGGGCAGCAGGTTTCCCTGCACCAGTTGTTTGATGGCAAGTATGTACTACTCTCGTTTATGTATAGCCGTTGTGATGATGTCAACGGCTGTCCGTTAAGTGCTCATGTGTTTTCGCAGATCAAGGCTCTGATGAATAAGGAGCCAGAGCTGGCCAGTCAGTTAAAGCTGGTTAGCCTCAGTTTTGATCCGGAGTACGACACCGCTGAGGTGCTCAGACTTTATGCGAACAATTTTAAATATTCCGGTAATCGGGGAGAGTGGGACTTTATTTCTACATCTTCGGTAGACAGCTTAAAACCGATTCTGAAGGACTACGGACAGGATATTCAACGCGAATACAGCCTGGATAAAAAACAGCAGCGCTATTCGCATATTCTGCGCGTTTTTCTTATCGATCCAGCACTGAACATTCGCAACATCTATAGTGTCGCCTTTTTGCACAAGGATCTTTTGATCAATGACGTGAAGACTCTGATCCAGCAACAGTCTACAGCCGGATCTACACCGATAACACTGGCTTCGCTTGACAATGTCGGTCCAGGTGATGATAAAACAGGCTATGAGTCGCTGGATTACCAAACTCGCAGTCGCTCTATTGAGCTACAGGCAGGCGAGGCGCTCGATTTAATGGCGATCGCCGAGAATCCCCCACTAGGCTTACCTGAACTGCCGCAGCCAGCCGACAATCCGTTAACGCGGGAAAAGATTGCACTGGGTAGAAAGCTATTTTTTGATCGACGCCTATCACTGAATGACACCTTTTCCTGTGCCATGTGCCATATTCCAGATCAGGGGTTTACCAGTAATGAATTACAGACAGCAGTCGGGATAGAGGGGCGCTCTGTAAGACGCAATAGCCCAACCATTTATAATGTTGCGTATGCCGACATCCTGTTTCATGATGGGCGCGAGTTCAATCTGGAACAGCAGGTGTGGGGACCACTGCTGGCGAAAAATGAGATGGGAAACCCCTCTGTGGGATCAGTACTGAAAAAGGTTGCAGGGTTGGCGGACTATCAGGGATTGTTTGAACAGGCCTTTGATGGAAAAAAGGTGTCAATGCAGACATTAGGTGAAGCGCTAGCCAGTTATCAGCGCACCCTGCTTTCTGCTGATTCCAGTTTTGATCGATGGTTTTATGGCAACCAGGAAAGTGCTTTATCAGAATCCGCAAAGCGGGGATATAATTTGTTCGCCGGTAAAGCCGCCTGTAGTAGTTGTCATTTGATCAATGAATCTTATGCATTATTGATGGATAACCAGTTACATAACACCGGTATCGGCTACCGAAAATCGATGGGTGTTGAACCCGAGACACAGAAAATACAACTGGCACCGGGTATTTATGCCGATATTGAAACCCGTTTGATCAAGCCCGTAGCGGGTAGCGTGGCATCGGATGTCGGGCAGTACGAAGTGACAGAGGATCCTGCGCATCGCTGGCGCTATAAAACCCCAACGCTGAGAAATATAGCGTTAACGGCGCCCTATATGCATGATGGTTCGATCGACTCGTTAAATAATGTGGTCGAGTTCTATGATAAGGGGGGAATTAAAAATTCATTGCTTGACCCACGTATCAGGCCACTGCATCTGACCGAGCAGGAAAAGCAGGACCTGGTTGAGTTTCTCAAATCGCTGACCGGTAGTAATGTGAAACAACTGATAGGTGATGCTTTTGCGGCACCTGTAGGCGATATATCGCATCAGGATCGATGAGGTTGTTGATGAAGCGAACGCTTAAATACCTGATATTGATCATGTTTCTTGCCAGTTTCAGCAGCCTGGGTTTATCCAGTATGCAGTCGTCAGGCAAGTTATCATTGATCGACCAGATGGGGCAGCCTTTTAAGATCCAGCAATTGCAGGGTAAGGTCGTACTGCTGGCGTTTGGGTATACCTCCTGTCCAGATGTCTGTCCTATGGAAGTTAGTGTCATGGCGCGGGTGTTAAAATCTTTAAGCGCACAGGATTATCCGCTCAAAGCCGTGTTTGTAAGTGTCGATCCCGAACGCGACACGCCACAGGTACTGCGCAGTTATCTGAAATATTTTGATGCCGATATTACCGGTATCACGGGGAGCAGGGAAGGTATCGATGATATCGTGCATCGCTTCCATGCCAATTACCAGATCGAGCGTTCAAACGATGGTAGTGTATCCGTTGAACACTCAAGCCAATTATTTGTACTCAATCAACAGGGTGTTATTGATACTCTGGTACCTTTTGGAATGAGTACAGATCATGTCATTAAGGTAGTCGAAAGACTATTGGAAAATCGTAACAACTCTAAAGAGGAAAGTAAATGAAAGCAAAAGCAGCGGTTGCCTGGGAACCGAAAAAACCACTATCCATCGAAATGATTGACGTTGAGGGACCACGTGAGGGTGAGGTTTTATTAAAAGTCATTGCATCAGGAGTTTGCCATACCGACGCATTTACCCTGTCTGGTGATGATCCAGAGGGTGCATTCCCCTGCGTGCTAGGACATGAAGGTGGCTGTGAAGTGGTTGAGTGTGGACCCGGCGTTAAGAACTTGAAACCCGGTGATCATGTGATCCCACTGTACATACCGGAATGTGGTGAATGTGAATACTGCCAGTCCACCAAGACCAATCTGTGTCAGTCCATTGCGGAAACCGTATGGACCGGATATATGCCGGATAAAACACGTCGCTTCTCTCACAACGGCTCGCCTATTTACCACTATATGGGCTGTTCAACCTTCTCTGAATATACCGTGGTACCTGAAATCGCATTGGCCAAAATCAACAAGGAAGCGCCGCTGGATAAGGTTTGCCTGCTGGGTTGTGGTGTAACGACGGGTATTGGTGCTGTACTCAACACAGCCAAGGTAGAAGCCGGTTCTACTGTTGCGGTATTTGGCCTGGGTGGTATAGGGCTGTCCTGTATTCAGGGTGCAGTGATGGCAAACGCAGGGCGTATCATCGCGATAGATATCAATCCTGATAAATTTGAATTCGCCAAACAGCTGGGTGCCACCGATTTCGTAAATCCAAAAGATATCAACGGTTCTTTTGTTGAGTATATGCAGGATACCTACAATGGTGGTCCGGATTATTCCTTTGAATGTATCGGAAATACCCACGTGATGCGTGACGCTCTCGAATGTACCCACATGGGCTGGGGTGTATCTACCGTAATTGGGGTCGCCGGTGCCGGTCAGGAAATCTCAACACGACCATTTAATCTGGTGGTTGGCCGTACCTGGAAAGGAACCGCATTCGGTGGCGTCAAAGGTAGAACCGAATTGCCGGGCTATGTAGATCGCTATATGAATGGACAGATCGAACTGGATTCACTGGTAACGCACACCATGCCGCTGGAAGAGATCAATACCGCTTTCGATCTGATGCACGAAGGCAAAAGCATTCGTTCGGTCATTATCTTCTAGAGGCTGTGGATTGATGCAAAAACTGACACAAATTGAATCCATCAAGGAATGTGGTGGATACCTGAATCGATACCAGCATGCATCGCAAAGCTGTCACTGCCAAATGACGTTATCGGTTTATTTGCCACCATTGGCGGCCGAGCAAAAGGTGCCAGCGTTGTACTGGCTGTCCGGTCTGACCTGCACCGATGATAACGTACGCACCAAAGCGGGTGCGCAACGCTACGCGGCAGAGCACGGTATCGCACTGGTGATGCCGGATACCAGCCCGCGCGGGGATGATGTGCCGGATGAAGCAGAGCGTTATGATCTGGGTAAAGGCGCGGGCTTTTACGTCAACGCGACCCAGCAACCCTGGGCCGAGCACTATCACATGTACGACTACGTGACTAAGGAATTACCTGCCTTACTGGAAGCAGAACTGCCATTGATACCCGGTGTGAAATCAATCAGTGGGCATTCGATGGGTGGGCATGGTGCGCTAATCTGTGCGCTGAAGGAAGAGGGCGCGTACCGCTCGGTTTCTGCATTCGCACCGATTTGTCATCCGACGATCTGTGGTTGGGGCGAAGGCTGTTTTAGTGCCTATCTGGGGGATGATCAGCAAAGCTGGAAAGCCTACGATGCCACTGAACTGGTAAGCAATGGCGCGGCTAAAATCCCACTGCTGATTGACCAGGGCAGCGCGGATGAATTTCTGCCCGACCAGCTGTATCCCAAAGCACTGGCCGATGCCTGCGAAGCGGCTGATTTCCCTATCACGCTGCGCATGCAGGAGGGGTATGACCATAGTTATCATTTCATTGCCAGCTTTATCGGTGAGCATATCGCCTACCATGCAAAAGCTTTGTCACAGAGGTAGCTTTTCTATTCGCGAAGAGACTATCTCCTCATCTTGCAGCCGGCCCTCAACCGGCTGCTCTTTTTTACGCGAATGCAAAGCGTCATCAGCTTACTGCCCATTGTTCTCGTTATTACTGTCAAACTTGCTGATGATGTCAGTCACGAAACGTTCTGAAAATCCTCCCACAAAAGACCAGAACATCATTTTTGCATAATCAACCGTATCGCCCTGGACATCAAATATTGCGGCGAATCCTTTACCCTTAGCTGTGCCTGGTTCAGGTTCAATCGCTTCAAAATGTGGGAACAGGTCGCCGCTTACCAGAGTGGAGATAAACAGCACATACAGCACGACAGCCAGTACCCCACCTACCACGGGAGAGAGACAGACATAAACCCAGGAGTTGGCGAGCAACTCCAGGTCTTCCTGCGACATGGTTTTTAAGCGCCGTTGTAGCCCGACAAAGCCGCCAATAATGCCGGCTGAGAATGCCGCCATAGGTGCGGTGATGACATCGGTGCTATAGGCGAGTAAACCGCCCATAAAGATCAGGATAATCAGGCTAACCAGTGCAATCGCCAGTCGATTACTGATCTTACGAATGTTTTGCAGGTTTTGGTTCATAGAATTTACTCGATGAGTTTAAGTAATCGCGATTTAGCGTCTAGCGTGAAATAACTGACTGGATTTCTTGATTTGATGCGCATCACTGACGATATTCTTTACGTATCACTAGCTTTAAACCAGACCATACCTCGTCGACCGCGCAAACTTTGATGTCGACCAGATGCATAGGTAGTGCGATATCGCGTATCACGTCTTCGGTGATATCGGTACTGACCTTCGATGATTTCTTTGGCCAGGAGACCCAGATCATGCCGTTTTGCCTGATTCTTGTCATCGATGATTTCAGCAGGTTTTCCAGTTCCTGCCGACTTTTGCTAAATAAATGGATGACGTCAATATCTTTTGAGGCTCTTTTCAATAGCGTAATGCCATCGGGCAAGGGCTTGAGTAAATCCAGGTATCCTTGCGGCGGGTTTTTTAAATACACCCTGAATCCCGGTTTTATACCGAGTTTTTTGAGCAATGGGGTATTTGAATATCCAGCCATATTCATCTCCAGATTTATCTGTCCTTATTATCTACCTGTTTAGCAGGTGATGAAAAGTCCTTGTTGGCAATCAGGTCGGTCTGCCACTAGTGGCCTTATCTAGCATCGATTCTGTTATCCATGGTGCCAGCTTTATTTATAATTTTTAAAGCAAGGCCTGGAGAAAATCGATTGAGAAGGCTGAGAATTTTGGTCCACCCAAAATTGATTTCCAGCTTGTTGTTTTCGAGTTGACTGATCAGTGCCGTGTCAACAACTTCGGGAAAGACTTCAACGACCCGCATGCGATCCTGCTGTGCCTGAAATCTCACTGACTGGATAAAGTTATGTAATCCAGCCTTGACGGCAGAATATAGGGGGCATCGTTTTCTGCGGGAAACTTTATCGGACGGCAAAACATTATTGCAGCACAACGAAGACTTTTCAGCTGCGAGCCGCAGGCGTTAGCAAAAAAACCTGCAACCGGGTTACTTCCCGGTGCAGGTTTTAAGTTAAATGTTACATATCTTTGGCAAGACTAAAGGCGCCACGAATCTGACCTAGTGTGTAACCTCTAGCCATATCATCAGGATATTTCTGTTTCAATACGGCTTCCACTTCGGGTTTAACATCAGCGCCATGGCAGTTCAGGCATACCTCGGCGACTCCCTGTGCCTTCATGAAGCGGAATTTTCCGTCAACTACTTCTGAGTAGGCCATATTGCGGGCGGATTCTCCGTTGGCCTGACGCTCATCAAATTGTTTTAACACCTGTGCTTCCCAGGCATCGGGGGTTGCAGTGCTGCTGTTGCGCGCTTTTAGGCTGACGCGCTTGATGTACCAGCCGCTGGAATCGCGCAGGTCTTTGGCAATGGCTGGGGCTTTTTCAGAACAGACGCCAATCGCATGTGCGGGGCCACCGCTTTGCAGCGCTTTTTTAAGTTCTGGTTTCAGCGTACCGCCGAATTTTTTTACCAGTTCTACGGCCTGTTTCTTTAATTCGTCCTGCGATTTCTGTTCTGCCTGCAGGCTGTTTGCTGAAACCAGGGCGCTCAGCGCCAGGGGTAATAGGATATAGGGTTTTAGTTTCATCAGGTTCTCCTTTAAGTTTTAGATGGATTTTTAACAGCCTCGGATTATCAATACGCCCGCTTTCAGGTCAATAACTGCGAGAAACGTATGTTTATCCGTGGTGGATTATTTACATTCGGCCAGCAGTTTTTCAAGTTTTTTGCGCAGCTGCTGGATTTCAATGTGGGTACGTACCCTGGCGCGTACTATCGGTGGGCTCATCGGCTTGGTGATATAGTCGACAGCACCCAGATTGAAGCCGAGTACTTCATCGTCAACATCGCTACGTACGGTGAGGAAAATAACGGGTATACCCTGGGTTTGGGGGTTTTTCTTGAGTAATTTACATACTTCATATCCATCAAGATCTTCCATCATGATGTCCAGCAATATCAGGTCAGGTCGAGGCTCGAGTTCGCAGCGACTAAGCGCGTCGGCACCATTTTGAACGATTTCTATCTGATATTCCTGATTAAGCAGGTTGTCCAGTACTTCGGTATAGAAACTTTCATCGTCTACGATGAGTATTGTGGGTTTATTGTCCGAGGGATTTGTCATGATAACAGCTCCTTTTTATATGCTTTTTTGGCAGGCTGTTACGCCTGATTTATTTTTCGCCTAAGTTCATTGTTTTTTGATGAGATTGCGCTGAACTGTTCGTTAACCTGTTCGAAACAGTCTATGATATCTGGATCAAAATGTTTGCCTCGCTGTTGTGTGATGGTTTCAGTTGCTGACTCATGAGTAAAGATTTTCTTATACGGCCGTTCGGTGGTGAGCGCATCATATACATCGGCCAGCGCCATCAGGCGGGCAGATAATGGAATCTCTTCACCCGCAATGCCCTGCGGATAACCACTGCCATCCCATTTTTCGTGATGGCAATAGGCAATGTCCTTGGCGACCTTGATAAATAGTGTGCTTCCGATTCTTTGCTCTGCATTTTCAATAGTTAATTTTCCGTGTAGGGCATGTGTTTGCATGACCTCCCATTCCTGTGGGGTTAATTTTCCCGGTTTCAACAGAATTTTATCAGGTATCGCGACTTTGCCAATATCATGTAGCGGTGCGGCACGTTCAAACGCTTTAATCAGGCGCGGGGTCAGAGTGTTTTGGTATCGAGATAGTTCAGACATTTTCTGTGCCAGCAAAGCAACGTATTCGCGGGTACGAAGCAGATGATCTCCTGTTTCCTTATCGCGCATTTCAGCCATTTGTCCCATGCTGTAAACAATCGCGTCCTTAGTGCGCTCAAGCTCGTCGGTACGTTCCTGAACCAGTTGCTCCAGCGCCAGGCGTTGGCCGGATACGGTTAATTGAGTTTTAAGTCGCGCCAGCAATACAGGGATACTTATAGGCTTCGTTATATAGTCCAGGGCTCCAACCTGAAATCCTTTTAGCTCATCTTCCGTCTGCTGTTTTGCGGTTAGAAATATGACCGGGATTTCACTGGTTGCGGGGTTTGACTTGAGGCGGCGACAGGTTTCATATCCATCCATCTCAGGCATGAGGACATCAAGCAGGATGAGGTCAGGACGCCCTGCACCCTGGGCTAGTTTAACGCCCTGTTCACCCGTTTTGGCAAGCGAGACCTGGAAATGAGGGGTAAGCGCATTACTGAGTAATTCAAGGAAAAAAGGTTCATCATCAATGACCAAAATACGTGTACTCTGATTATTTTCATAATTCATCTTTTGATCCTTCTAATAGTTTATCAAGCTCCTGTGCCGCCTGTTCAAACTCATAATTCTGTACCAGAGTGGAGATTCGTTCCAGGCTTTTAGACCCAATAACTTGATCTAACTCTGAGTTTACCTGATCCAGTAAAGAACGTGAACTGGCATCGCCTTTATTTAAAGCGTCTCGCAATTGATCGATATTGCCGTGTGAAGCCTGTTTTTCGCTGGATGAGGGGGAGGGGATATCATCCTGAATGGAATGAAGTTGCTCTATACCCTGGCATAATTCATTGTAGGCCAGTGAAAATTCGTCGAGCAGGTCGCTGTCAATAGCTTCGGATTTTTTCAGTTTGCTGTCGATTTTACTGGTGACATTGTAAAGCCTTTCGGCACCAATATTGCCGGACACCCCTTTCAGCGTATGTACCGAGCGCGCTGCCTGAGCCAGGTCACCCTGTTGAATATATATATTCAGGTCTTTTCTCAGGTGTTTATTATTCTGCAGGAATTCAGTGAGTAACCTCTGGTACAGCTTTTCATTACCACCCACCTGTTTGATGCCCCGTTTGATGTTTAGCCCCGGGATGCTTGAGGGCCATTTTCTCTCTTGCGGTGCGGGTTCCAGGCTTTCTGTGCTGCTTTGTAGAGGTACTTTTTGCTCAAACTTGAGATACTTGGCCAGGGTCTGATAAAGCTGGTTCGGATTCACGGGTTTGCTAATATGATCCTGCATGCCAACATCTATAGATTTCTGTATATCCTCTTTCATAGCGTTGGCGGTCATGGCGACTATAGGTAAGCTATCGTACTTTTCCTGCGAGCGGATGATGTGGGTGGTTTCATAACCATCCATTTCAGGCATTTGGATATCCATCAGGATAAGGTCTGGGATAGTCTGCTCCAGCTGCCTGATGACTTCGGTACCATTTTGGCAGAGCGTAACCGTTACGCCCATCTGCTGTAATATTTC
This sequence comes from Gammaproteobacteria bacterium, assembly GCA_050288105.1. GTDB lineage: Bacteria > Pseudomonadota > Gammaproteobacteria > JACNJF01. The sequence goes on along the minus strand of JBNKDE010000003.1, from coordinate 256,442 downwards.
CTGTGCAACCTGCTGGTTAATCGGATTGTCTTCGGCAAGTATGACAGAACCTTTGAGCGGTTTTATGCTGGGCGCAGTGCTTACTAATTCGGAATGACCGGAATTGTCGATCAGGGCGTTATTTCTAGCCTGCATAATGGCATTAAACAGTGAGGACGGGGTGATTGGTTTTATCAGAATGCCATCCAGCTGCAAGTGGGTGCTGTCCAGTTCAATCGCATCCTTACCATAGGCGGTCATGAGTATGATCAGAGGCATTCTATCATCGCTTAATGTGCTTCTGATTTCAGCTGTGGTTGCAATACCATCCTTATCGGGCATGCGCCAGTCAATCAACAGGATATCGAATTTTTCTGCTGTCTGTATTAATGTCCGTATTGCTTTTTTGCCAGAATTAACGCTGCTGACTTTAAAGCTAAGCGAACTTAATGTCTCTGTTAGTACTTCCAGCGAAGTTGGATTATCATCAGCGATCAATACTTTCATGCCTCTCAGGTCAGTACTTGGGGGGCTGAGTAAAACCTGTTGATGATCATCAGCAGCCAGTCTGAAGGGCAGGGTAAAATAAAACTTGCTACCTTTACCTTTCTCGCTTTCAGCATGCAACTCACCGCCCATGAGCTGAGTCAGTTGTTTACTGATGGATAGGCCCAGACCGGTGCCTCCGTATTTTCGGGTAGTAGAGCCATCTTCCTGAATAAAGGGGTCAAATAGCGTGGCAAGACTACTTTTCTGGATACCTATACCGCTGTCAATAACCGAGAAGGTTAGCGTGACCGTTTCATCTGTCAGCTCTTCAAGCTCGACCCTGAGGATAATATTTCCCTGTTCTGTGAATTTGATGGCGTTAGAGACCAGATTGTTGAGAACCTGGTTGAGTCGAAACGAATCACCAATCAGATTTCTGGGAAGGTCGTTTCCGACATCGATAATGAATTCCAGGTTTTCTTGAGTGATGCGTAATGAGGTCATGTCGGCGAGATCCTTGAGCAGGTCTTCCAGGTTGAACTCTACGTGATCAATGCGTAAATGACCGGCTTCGATCTTGGAAAAATCCAGTATATCATCGATTAAACCGAGCAAAATCTTGGCTGATTTTTGCAGGGTATTTACATAGCCTGCCTGCTTTTCAGTTAAGGTGCTAGTTGATAGAAGATGCCCCAGGCCAACGATAGCATTCATCGGGGTTCTGATTTCGTGACTCATATTGGCCAGGAACTGGCTTTTAAACTGGCTGGATTTTTCCAGCGTAATCTGGGCTTGCTTGCGCTCATTGATATCCTGAGAAATGCCGATGATGCGATGCGCCCAACCTTTACTGTCTCGTTCGAATATCCTGCCCTGAACAGAAATCCAGTGATTATTCCTGCTGCTTTGATACTCAGACTTGAATTCGCTGATTTCACCTTTTACATACTGTCTCAGCTGCTTGCGAACCTGGTCAGAATGCTCAGAGGAGATATATCTGAAAAACTCATCCACATTTTGAAACTCAATTTGCTCTTTCAGGCAGTGGTGTCCAGCAAAGGTCTCGTCGTAAAAAAAACGTGGCGCTTCATCGCGCTGAAAGCGCAGTTCAAAAGTGCCCAGTTCAGCTGCTTCCAGGGTTAGTGCTAGCCGTTCTCTTCCCTCGGTGAGTTGAGCATTAATCTTTCCCATTTCGCGTGCTCTAAGCGAGAGCAGTAGAAAGATAAAAAGGGCCACAGCAAGAACCCAGAACAGCAGGGTGTAATCAATTTCCTTCTCATATTTGACCACCAGCCATTTTTTCAAAAACTGGTTTTTTTTCTCCAGTGGTAACTGCTCGATTGCAATATTCAGGATGCTAACCAGTTCGGGCCAGTCCTTACGCACACCTATGGAAAAATTATGCTGGTAGGGCGTGGACGCAGCAACCTGAAGATTAGACATGCCATTGGCTGCGATCAGGTAGGCGCCTACCGACAACACGTCTATGAAAGCGTCTACTTTGCCTGTGGCAAGCGCCTCCAGACCGACCCTGGTATCTTTAAACATGACTCGCTGTATATCTGGGTGGTCTCGTTTGATCAGTTCGTTAATGGCATACCCCTCGACCATGCCCACCTTTTTTTCGCTGAGGTCAGTCAAACCATCTAATAGTGTGTTGCCTCGCTGGTTGAAGATGACAACCGGAAAGGTAAGATAAGGTTTGGTAAAGTTCAGGAATTTCGAACGCTCAGGCGTGTTGATTAAAAGCGGCGCAATATCTATGCTTTTATTTTGCAATCCCTGTAATACCTGAGACCAGGGAATATTTTCTGGAGGCTTCAATTTCACCCCAATTTGTTGCATAAAATATTTGATGAAATCAGATGATAAGCCTTGATAGTTACCCTGATTATCCAGATATTCCAGCGGCTCCCACTGGGTATCGACACCCGGCCTAATCTCCGGGTGTGATTTAATCCAGTCAGTCAGTTTTTTGCTGAGTATTAAGGGTTTTATGTTGTCATTGCCGGCTGAGGTCTGCGTAAGCCAGCGCTGCTGAATTTCGACATGTTCCTGGCTGCTGATATTGCCAATGGCTTTATCCATGATCTGGACAAATGGTAACCACTCTGGAATGTTTTTTGAGACTGCAAAGTTCAGTGGTTGGGTGTCCAGGCCTGTTTCTGCAACTGTCTTAATATTGGGGAATGACTGTCGTTTAAGTAGCCAGTTTGTTTCAGCCTGGAAACCGATGTAGGCATCGACTTCCCTGGAATTAATCTTTTCAAGTGCCAGAGTGGCTGAGCTAACTGGAACTAATTTAATACCCGGATATTTATCGCGTAAATTTTCACTAAGACTAAATCCATTTTCTATTGCAATGGTTCTACCCGCTAAATCCTTTATTGAACTAATCTCCTGGTTATCGATGGCCGTTAATATCACACTTTTCAGGTGATAAAATGCGCGGGTATATAGTAAATCCCGGGTTAATTCCGGATTATAGGATGTGCTGAGCGCTATCGGGGTTTTACCGTCGATCACTCGTTGTAAAGTCGAAGCAGTTTTTTCTTTATTATTTATGGAAAACTCCACCCCCAGCTTTTTGCCGAGTAATTTCAGGTAGTCGGCGCTGATACCACTATGTACCTGCTTGTCGTCAAAGAAGTCGACAGGGGGCCAGGCCCCATTGACTTCAATCGGTATTACCCGGTGTTGAGATAACCAGTTGTTTTCAGCGTTGCTCAGGGTGAAGGTGTTTTTCTCCACCAGCTCCGGGTCGAATATCCAGCTATTTTTTATTTCCCGTATCTTGTCGTTGCCTATACTGTCGAGCACCTTTTGCAGGATATCTCTCAATACCGGTGAATCCTTAGCTGTACCTATAGAGAGTACCGAGCCGGGTTTATTTAATCGCCCATGAATTTTTAGATTATAAAGCGCCAGCTTCTCGATCAAATACAATGCCACCACGCGATTACCAGCGTAGGCATCAGCCTCTTCGCGAGATACTGCTTCCAGTGCCTGTTCAGTATCGGGGTAGAACTTTAACTTTACTGACGGGTAGTTTTTCTGGAAGTAATTGACGTTGCCAAAACCCTGCTCAAGGGCCAGGGTTTTGTTGCTGAGCGCATTTTCATCGTTAAACGATTCGCTATTTCTGCGAGCAACGATGATGTGCGGGATATCAAGATAGGGCTGGGTGAAGTTAAAGTCTTTTTCACGCTCGGGTTTGTCGGTTATATCCATGATCAGGTCAAGCTTACCGTTCTTTACCTCACTGTAAATCTGGCTCCATTTTGCCGCTTTAATGGTGATCCGGTTATCCAGACGCTGATTAATTTGCTGTATGAGTTCAACACTAATGCCACTTGCAGTACCGTTCTCATTAACGAAGTCAAACGGTGGCCAATTGTCCATAACCCCTGCGGTCAGCTTTGGATGCTGGCTTAACCATTCGCGTTCCTGAGGCGTGAAATCTACCTTTTCGGGTGGGGCCAGGCTGTTGCTATTGAGCTGGTTTAATCCTAACCAGTTACGTTCAATCAATTTGAACTGCTGGCTGGGTGTGCTGGCCAGTACTTTATTGATAATAGTGACCAGTTCAGGCCAGTCTTTACGTATACCAAAGTGCAGCTTACCTACTGGAAAACCTGCATCAGCGGCAACCTTTAGATTGGTCAGGCGTGCCTGTTCGATCAGATAGAAAATTACTGCCTGGTTGCCTACATAGGCATCAGCCTGTTCACGCGATACCGCCTGTAGTGCTTGTGCAGTACTGTCTACCTGCAAAAGCCTGATTTTTGGATGGCTGGCGAGTGTTTTCTGCAGGAAGTAGCCTTTTTCTATCGCCACTGTTTTGCCATCCAGCGAGCTGAGATCTATTACAGAGTCATCCTCTTTTCGAACGGTAATGACATAAGGATACTGGAAATAGGACTCGGTAAAATTCCATTTTCTTTCGCGCTCGGAGTTTTGTGCCAGAGTGGCCACAATATCGATTTCATGCGCTGCGGCTTTGTTCAGCATATCCTGCCAGCTTGCTGCAACAGTCGGAGTAAACTGGATGCCGGTATGGGTAGCCACTAACCGGAGGACATCAATACTGATGCCCTGGTGCTGGCCGTTGGCATTGATAAAATCGATGGGGGGCCATCGATCATCCATACCAACACTGATTTTAGGGTGTTGTTGTATCCAGTCCAGCTCCTGCTGGTTGAAATCTACAGGTTGCGCGAGGGCAGCATGATCCGGTGTCAATAGCAATAGCAAAAACAGGACATTAAAACAGGTCGAAAATATCGCTGCAGTGGTGGTCCTTTTATGATCTGCTATGGCCATTTTTTATCCACTCTGGGGGCAGGTGCCTTTTATTATGCTGGTTCGAAACCTTGCCCTTTGTGGGCAATTAAAAGTTTCTGGAATTGCATAGTATTCCCCCAGCTGTGTTTTTTAAATTATAACTGGGAAAGTTACTATAACAGATCCATTCAATTTGGGTGCCCCCCATAACGGGGTGGGGATAGATCCAGATCTGTTTATCTTCGCCAAAATCCTTTACCAGTTTGAGCAGTAATCGACCCTCCGGCATTACCTGTGTCTGTTGTATGGTAGAGCTGCTCATGTCGCCTGCCTCGAACCCCATCGCTGCCAGGTTTTCGGGCCACTCTCCGCGCATCAGGTAGTACTCTGTCATGCTGATCTTGATCGTCGATATCGAACTTAAGGCCTGCACAAATTTTGCCTGGAATACCTGTCTGGCGAATGGTAACTGCTTTTGATCGGGCGGGAATTCAGCCATGTGCTCGATATTTTTAATATTTCTAGGAGGTTGTTTGATCTGGGGCTGGTGTTTTTGTTTGCTCAACAGCGTTTGTTGCCCCGGGCATCGGGTATCAGCATAGGTAATAGAGCCATCTGCGGCCTGGCATTTCAGGATAGTACCTGCCTGTGCATGCAGGCAGACCAGAGTCATCAGGCTGATTGCTATTTTGATTCGCTTGAGCATGTTCCGTCGCATTGGTGTTATATCCACTGTTATTTATAGTGGATATCGATTCCAGCGCAACCAGTACTTTCTGATGGGGAGGTATTGACCGTACTCATAGAACGCAAGCCCGAGCAGGATGCACAGGGTGCCGTAACCAATGCGTGCACTGATGATTTCTCCATTCAGAGCGCTACCGAGCAGCAGGGCAATCACGGGCGTGATCAGGGTAATTAAGGCAACCCGCTGGGCATGTAACTGTTTCAGGCAGTAAAAGTACAGTGGAAATCCCAGCGCTGAGCCCAGAATGGCCAGATAAATAATAGCCAGCAGTGACTGGGTTGGCAGCTGTTGTGGCAAGCCGTTGGCGATAGCGGACAGGGTGAACAGCGGGGTAGCGATGGTCAGGCTGCCTGTGGTGATTGAAATCGGATGCATGACCGGGTTGAGCTTTTTAATCAGCACCGAACTGAGCGAATGCGCAGTGGCTGAGAGGCATACGCCTATGACGCCCATCCAGGCTAGCTGTTCGAGCTCGATACTCTCTGCAAATACAATGAACAGCCCCACCAGGCCGAGCAGCATGCCGAAGCTTTTGGCGACGGTAAAGCTTTTGTCCTTAAGTAACAGGCGTGCAAACAGACTGGTAATGAAAGGGGTCAATCCAAAGATTACCGAGATCCAGCCTGAAGGAATGTATTGTGCCGCCCAGTACACCAGCGACATCGCAATAAACAGCGGAATGCCGCCTGCCAGGTACACCTGCAGGCTGTGTTTGTCCCAGGGCAGGTTGATACGCCATATTCGAATAATCAGCAGCAGTGCGATAAGTCCTATGATCATGCGTGCGGCTACACCAAAGCTAAAACCAACACCGTTCCCGCTCCACTGGATCGCGAGCGGTGTGGTGCTCCAGATAATGATTACCATTAAATAGGCGCTGAGTACTTTCATTATGATTCCTGTCGGGCAAAAAAAAACCGCTCATCGGGAGCGGTCTGGTCATGGATTTCTGAAATTCAGAAAACACCCGGCCGCCAGTAATTCGTCCATAACAGGATTCGCTTGCGAAGACGGAATACGGGCAGGTTGGGTTGCGTCTGAATCATGAATGCATAGTCGCGCTAATTAAAAAAACTGTCAATCGGTTTTGTGTGGATGCACAGGCTTGACGCGATTTGTAAGCTGGCGTAGGTTTCTGGGTAGATAACTCTGGAGGGTTTAGATATGTATAACCATAAAATTGTCCGCAATAGTTTACATCTATTGTTATTGCTATTGATTGGTCACCAGGCCGCCGCGATCGCCGCGCCGCCGGAAGGTTATAACTTTCAAAACCTGAGCCAGGCGATAAAACAGTCGGGCGCAGAAAATAAGCCTATGTTTCTCTACTTTGGGCGTTATGGTTGCAGTACCTGCCGTAAGATGCATAAAGAGGTTTTCAGCGATGCAGGCCTGAATAAGCAGTTCAATGAACAATTTATTCTGGCCTATGTCGATACCGAAAGCGATGAAAGAATTCGCCTGCCTAATGGTGAAACTACTACCGAGATGCAGTTTACTGCGCGCAATCGTATTCAGGGGACGCCCACCTTTATTTATTTTTCAGCAGATCAAAAGCCATTATTTAAAAAAGCGGGATTCCAGACTATTCAACAGATGTCGGACTTCAATACCTATGTGGCTGATGGTCATTACCAGGAAGCAACGCTTAAACAATACCTGGCTACTAAATAATGCGCCGCGCACAACCGATATTGCTGTTACTGGCGGGGTTATTTTTGGTCGCGCCACTGAATTTGGCGGCGGACTGGAATTTCGCTTCCAGACTTGCCGTCACAGCAGCCCCCACGGCAGGTGTTTTTCACCATCTGGAAGGTGCCGGGCGTAAGCATATTGCCGTTTCGGACGAGCAGATTGCTGTAGTCTGGGAAGACAACTCCAGTGGTGACCCACAGGTTTATCTATCGTATAAGGCTAGATCTGCACAAAGCTTTGCAGCTGCTGTGAGGGTAAGCAGCGGGCAGGAAGCCTATGAACCGGCTGTTGCGGCGCTTACGGGGAATCGGTTTGTAGTGGTATACGAACAGGATGGCGCTGTGTATGCCAGATTACTATCCAGTCAGGGCCTGTCTGAGGAATTGAAGCTATCCAGTGATAATGCCGCTGGGCAGGCCAGTATCGCGAGCTATCAGGATGAGATTCTGGCAGTATGGCGTGAAAAGTATAAACGCCAGTATGCGTTAAAAGTGGGTCGTCTGAGTATAGATGGGGCTAACCAGATGCAACTGGATCACAGCTACCAGGTTGAGGAAACGTGGATTGATACCCCGCTGTTAAAACCGACGATCACGATGAACCCTTCAACAGTTTGTCTTGCCTGGGAAGACCGGCGTGCCGGCCATACGCGCTTGCTGGTGAGTACTTCCGATCGGGTTGACGTGCGTTTTTCGAGTCCCGCTTCTCTGAACGAATTTTATTCGAATCGAAACGAATACGATAAGGGTAACGGAGTGACCCGGGTAGCGATTGCCGGATTTGCGGAGGATGAGGTGCTTGCCGCCTGGATGGATAAGCGAACTGGCGGTAAGGGTTATGCGATCTATGCTGCATTAGGTTCCAGCGGCGGTGTAGAATTCGGCCCCAATGAGAAGGTGCAGAGCAACAAAGGCGACGAGCTACCGCATTACAATCCTGCAGTGGCGGGTAATGAAGAAGGCTATTTTGTAGTAGCCTGGGATGATTTTCGAAATGGTAATTCTGATATCTGGCTGAGTCACTATAATGAAGACAGTGAGTGGAATAGCGATTTTTCGCCGTCACCCGCTTCCGGTTCGGGGGAGCAGACGCATGCTTCAATTGCTCTCGACAATAAAGGGACTTTACATCTGCTATGGATTGAGCGTGCAGAGAGTAATGCACCCAGTCAGCTCTGGTATAGTTCTGCGGAAATGCTTTAGGCGCTGTTAAATCTGTTCAACTACTGGATATTCCTGCAATATCTGCGCTATTGACTAAATTTGTAGTCAAAGTGTGCTGTATTGCACACATACCCGACAAATATAATTACTTTAAACGGTACTTACTGAGGCTGTTTCGATTTATAATCTCTGGACCTAAACCTCTGCAGTTCTATCCTGCTGTATTAGAGAATTAATGCCTATTCTGTTATTGGTTAAAACAAATATCCTGATTTATTTTTCAGTTCTGTGCCTGGGTCTGTTAACGTCTACGGCGCAGGCGTTCGAACCCATACAGCCTATCCCGCGATATGTTGAATATGATCGGGCTAAAGCGCAACTTGGTAAAAAGCTTTTTCTCGATCCGCGTTTATCCCGGGATGGCAGGATTTCCTGTCATTCCTGCCATAGCTTTGCTGCAGGCGGTGCTGACCCCCGTTCGGTGTCAACAGGTGTATATGAACGTCAGGGGGCATTGAATTCGCCTACTGTTTTCAATTCCTATTTCAACTTCCGTCAATTCTGGAATGGTCGGGCTTCCGATCTGGTAGAACAGGCCAAAGGTCCGCTGCATAGTACGGTTGAGATGGATATGTCACCCGTGCGTATTGAAGGGTTTTTAAATTCAAATAAAGAATACCAGCAGCTTTTTCCCGCAATTTACAAGACAGTCAAAATAAATTTTGAACAGGTAGTGGATGCGATTGCTGAATTTGAAAAGGCATTATTTACTCCTGACAGTAAGTTTGACCTGTACCTGCGAGGGGAGGAACAATTATCAGAGGATGAGAAAAAAGGCTATATCCTGTTCAAATCTCTGGGATGTATTTCTTGCCACAATGGGATCAATGTTGGCGGTAATTCGTATCAGTATCTGGGTGCTGTAAATCCGATAAATCGGGAGTTAAAGGGCGATAGATACGAAATCAGTAAAGACCCTTTTGACAAGAACCGGTTTAAGGTTCCCGGCCTCAGGAATATTGCTTTGACATCGCCCTATTTACACGATGGTAGTGAAGAGCAGCTCTCTGATGTGCTTGATATTATGGCTTACTATAATCTGGGATTTAAATTGACAGAAACAGAGAATATGTTGATACAGAAATTTCTTCACACGCTCACCGGCAAGATGCCCGGCATACTTTTAGAATGAGCCGGTTTGAACTTAAACTCTATTCAACTATTGCCTTTGCGGTAACTATAGCCGCTGTTTTTTTCTACGTTAATGAGTCAAACGAGAATTTGTTGGTCTCGCATGCGCAGGTTTTGCATAGCTTAAACGACCTGGAACTTAAGAACGAAAAAATCAATGAGCAGGTGTTGATCACTGCATACCGGCTGTATGGCTCGTATGATGAGATTAATGTCCATCTGCAACAGTTACGCAGCCAGGTGGACGGGCTCTTGAAAGCCCCGCTTTTTAAGAATAACAGGTACCAGCCTGTCACTGACGAGCTTGCCTTATTTGCTGAGGCGCTGGATAAGAAAGAAAAATCCACCTATAAATTTGCCACATTAAATTCACTGATTAAAAATTCCGCGACACATGTTCCCAGCATGACCTCTCGGTATATCACCCGCTTTGGGTTTGAAGACCAGGAGTATTTGCTGGAAATTTCTAAAATCACCCTGTCTATCTTTCAGGCACGGAATGCGATGGATGCTGATTTGATCGCTGGTATTAATAAAAGCATCGATTATCTGGAGTCCAAGTCTTTTGATAGCGAGGAAATGCAGCGTTTTAACGAGGTATTTATTGCCCACGCGCGCGTTATGCAGCGTTATCTACCAATGTACACACCTGTTTTCGACGATATTATCAATAACCCCATGTCGCTCCTGTTACACCAGACACAGAATAGTTTTTTAAAAATCAGTTCGATTGAGGCCGAAAAGTTACACACTTTATCCAATTTTATCTCGGTCATTTTTGTTGCCTCCATCATGTATATTATCTATCTGTTCTTTGGTCTGGAGAGTGCGCGCAAAAATCAGCTAGAGTTGACCAGGAAGCTTGAACAGCGTGCAACAACTGACCGTCTGACGACACTCAGGAATCGTTTTGCATTTGAACAGGAAGAAAATGAGTTGCTGGAAAAATGCTCAATGCTGCTGATCAATGTGGATGGATTTAAAAACATCAACGACTTTTATGGTCGTGAAGTGGGGGATGAATACCTGAAATTTCTTTCCCAGATTGTCGCTCAGTTTAATGACCTGTCCGTCGTACATGAAATCTATCGTGTTGGATCGGATGAATTCGGTGTGCTGGTCGAGACTAAGAATAAAGACCGATTGATTGGGCTTGCCAGCCGTTTTATTGAGCAGATTGAGTCTTCCAGCTTCTCTTATCAATCCGTCAATCTGGGCGTCCAGGTTTCTATTGGTGTATCAACCATATTGCCACTGCTGGAAAAAGCCGATATTGCACTCAGGAAGATCAAGAAAACGCGCAACAAGTTCATGCTGTATGAGGGGGATCATTCCTGGGAAAATCAGGTTAAGGAAAACCTGTCGATGATGCATTTAATTCGGGACGCAATTGAAAATGATTTCATTGACCCACATTTTATGCCTGTTATGGATAATGTCGATCTACGCATTGTAGGCTACGAATGTCTGATTCGAATCCGTGATCGCAAAGGCAGGCTGTATTACCCGAATGAGTTCCTGCATATTGCCAAGGAAGGTCGACTGTATGGCCAGTTAACCCGCATCATGTTCGACAAGTGTATGGAAAAGTTCGCACACAACGAATATAGCTTCACCATCAATCTCTCTATCGACGATATTGAAGATCATGAAATCAGTGATTATATGGTTGTAAGATTGATCAAGCATCCGGAACTAGCCAGGCGTTTGACTCTGGAGATTCTGGAAAGCGAAGGGGTGCAAAATTATTCGGTATTGCAATCGTTTATTGAACGGGTCAAGTTTTGCGGATGCAAGATTGCGATCGACGATTATGGCACGGGTTATTCCAACCTGCAGCATCTGGTTAAACTCAAGGTTGATAACCTGAAGCTGGATGGTTCTCTGATCGAGCCAATGGCTGAAGATGCCTCAAGCTTTGTCGCTGTTAGGGCTATCGTGGAAATGGCGCATGATCTGGGGATAGGGGTAACGACTGCTGAATTTGTATCTAGCGAAAAGGTTTACGTCGTTGTTAAGTCGCTAGGGATCACGCAATCTCAGGGCTATTATATTGGACAGCCCAGCACTGAATTAGCCAGTGTGCCACTTTTTATGCTGGAAAAATAATTTCGAGTCTTGATAGGCCCTAAGGTTCCGGCTGTACCCGCAGGTAATCCATCAGCACGCCCAACGGGCCTCTAGGTACGGTCAGGGAAAAAACTTGATGGTCACGACTCAGCTCTATCAAAGTGCCTTCGCCGAGACTCCCTTCAGTCGTGGCCTGCCGTAAATCGTTCATTTTATAAATCGGCTGATCGGCATAATGCAATATGATATCTCCAGCCTGAATACCTACACTTTCTGCGACAGACCCTGCGATAATTTCACGTACTACGACCCGGTTGGGTTGTCCTGAGGCGTATAAATACTGGTCATAAACCTTTTCTCCAAACTCCTCGCGCAGTACGCTAGCGGTATCGTTTAATTGATACATTTTTTCAATAAACTCATCACTGTCCTGGGTTCCATTGCGGATTGCTTCGTTTCTCAACTGCAGGCGTTGTAAACGTCTCGAATCAAGATAGTTTTTGATCATGTTGACGGTTGTTGCGGACACCCCCTGTTGTAATAGCCGTTGTTGCGTGGATAAATCATTTTCCTCTGCATTATCAACGTGGCCATTGACTGCTGACAGGGCCTGGCTTGCAGATAAGTCAGCGAAATCTGGCGCGATGCTTTTACCTTGCTGCTCAAGTTCGATCAGACGATTTTCAAGTTGTTGGTGTGCGAGTTGTTCGTTTTCAAGTTGAATTTCCAGTGTGTTAACGCGATGTGCCAATGCATCCAGTTGCAGCTGTTCCTCAGGGCTGTTTGCGCTAGAAGCTGTTCCTGATGGCTGTGCTGGCTCGTAGGCGTTCCATACCAGCCAGATTAGCATCAGGATGAGCAATGACTGCAACAGAATGAAGAATGTTTTTTTATTCAAGGCGAATCTCTGAGTCGGTTTAACGGGGTATAACCTGGGTCGATACTAATCAGACAATGGGGACATAAGTAATCTATCTAATGTCGAAAAAATGCGTTTCAAGTCTGTTTATGGGTGTTTTTAAATAAAGCTTGATTCGCATCAAAATACCTTAAATTAAGCAGAAAAGCGCTTTAAATTCCTGTCCCCGTCCCTATATCGGTATCGCAGAATGATTTCTCTGTTAACTTAATGAGGAGGAAAGCGATGAATATGATGCGTTGGAATCCATTTAATGAAATGGATGATTTATTCAAATCCTATCAACGGGCGATGGCCAGACAGCCCTCTCAAGAGGGTGTATTGAGTGCTGACTGGAGCCCCTCGGTCGATATAACCGAGGATGATAAGGAATTCCTGATAAAGGCTGAACTACCTGAGGTTAAAAAGGAAGACATCAGCGTCGATATTAATCAGGGTGTGGTCACCCTGAGTGGAGAGCGTAAGTCGGAAAAACGCGATGAGAAAGAGCATCGTATAGAACGTTTTTATGGCCGCTTTTCACGCAGCTTTACCCTGCCTGAGAATGTCAACGAGACTGAGATAAAAGCAGAAAATCGGGATGGCATGCTCTATCTGCACTTACCAAAATCAACTGTGGAGAAGGCTAGAAAGATTCAGGTAGATATTCAATGATTCCAGATCACCGGTCTGAGTGCAGCATCTCAGACCGGTTTTTTTAACCAAATAACTGTTGCCAGTAAGGTGTTTTAACCACCGGTAGCATATTGAGCGTGGTATCAATGAGGGTATCGTCCTCATCTTCACCCAGGATTTCTCGCCTCAGTTTTTCTCGATCTTCGGTATTTTGAAAGATCGTGCTATCGTCATCATCGCCGTTGTTGAGTATTACTACGTTGTCGTTGCTCATGGTCTTTACTTCTAAACTGCATCAAAAGGTATGCAGATTCTAATCGCTAATAAACAAAAAAACGTGTTTTGCTGCACAATAAAAGAACGAGTCAGGTATTTATCAGTGCAAAGGCTGAGCACGACATTATTTGATGTTTGACTCCAGAATGTGTTGTTCCAGTTCTTTGTCCAGGCCAAAAACATGACTTGCGAGCCAGTCAGTAAGAAAGTCGGTAACTTCCCTGCGAAATTTGTCGTCACTAAAGCCCTGTTCGATTACCTGGCGATTTAATTTGAGAGAATTGATGGTGTCTTCAAAATCCCTGTGTGCACGGATATGGGCGATAACGTCCGGATAATCGGTCGCTTCCATGTAGTGCTCTTCCAGTGAAAAGTGATGCGTCACGTAATCAGTCAATTGATGCAGTATTTCGAGGCCGGATTCAGGTGATTTTTTTAACGAATCGACCAGGGCCAGAAGCTCCTGATGTTGTGTGTCCTGCCAGACCAGCTCACTAGTTTTCATTGTTTTGCCTACACGCGCCGGGAATGCATAAAACGATTTATCCCGTTACTTTAATGATAGTACAGGGTAAGCAGAATTGTGGGTGTTTTCTCCCGGAAAAAACGAGTCAGAGCCCCATTTTACGACGCTCTGTGACGGTTGCTCCGCCTATGCCCCAGTTATCGGTTTCGACCTCGTCTATTACAACAACGGTTGTTGCCGGGTTTTTCCCTAGAACCTCTTTAAGCAATGTGGTTACGCCTTCGATTAGCTGGGCTTTTTGTTCAGGGCTTGCCCCTTCATTAGTGATTTTAATATTTACGTATGGCATACCGATTCTGTCGCTTGATTTTTATCGGTAAACTATACGATCTAACTTATTTTTACAAATGGCATGCTGCTCATTGATGTTAAGCCTGCTGTTTTAAAATCCACGCTTTGAATGCGATTACTCTGACCAGCTTTACTCTTCCAGTTGCTGGTAGGCGGTGCTGGTGAATGGGGGTGAACATATTGCAAGAAATAGTAAATCATCATGCCCCGAGTTGTGGATACGCTGCCGACAGGATGGCGGAATAATCACGGTATCCCCTGTGCTTACGCGCTGGGGCTCAAGCGCGCCAACTTCAACAATGCCCTGTCCCTGAAGAATGTGGTAACGCTCAGTTATGCCTTGCAGGCTATGCCATTGTGTCGTGACACCAGGCTTTACCCGGGCCTGGGCTATTGACAACTCAGGGTCACTCACCGAGTTGGAGAGCTCGCGTATATAGCAGCCTTCCTGGGTGTAAAACTCTGCTGCCTGGGCGTAGGGTTTAATATCTGGTTTCATGATGAGTAGATTGATGCTTGTTTAATGGATATTTTTATTACCATTAAGTTCGATTTAAGGTCTTTATGGTAGTTAAAGTTGACATTAGAATATATATCAGTATAAACAGAATAATTGTTAATAAAAGTATACTTTAGCATTGATTTCAGCCTTTAAAATATAGAAAAGTTATCGTTATGAACTTTGACTCCATGACAGACCGAGCCATTGCTCAGGAAATCGGCCAGCGTATCGAGCAGATGCGTCTCGAGCAGAACCTGACGCAGCAGTTCATGGCTGACGAAATCGGGCTTTCCCGGCTCAGTTACCGGAAACTGGTGGATGGCGCGGGTAAGTTTGAAAATATAGTCGCAGCGCTCAGGGTGCTGGGGCGCCTTGATCTGGTGGCCGGATTTGTTCCCGAGGTGACATCAAGCCCTATGCAGCAGCTTAAGATGAAGGGGCGGCAAAGGCAACGAGCGAGTAGTAGAAAAGCGCATGCGGCGGCTTCTCGTGCTAGCGAAAAAAATGATAATGATTCGGGGCTGGACTGGTAATGCAGGCGCTTGCAGAGGTGCATCTTTGGGGACATCTGGTTGGGGCGCTGGCCTATGATGCTAACACCCGCATTAGCCGATTTGAGTATGCACCGCAGTGGCTGGATGCCGGGGTAGAGATTGCTCCGCTGCATATGCCGAGGTCAACAAAGATATACCAGTTCAACGACTTAAACCCGCAAACTTACCGAGGCCTGCCAGCGGTTTTTAGCGATACCTTACCGGATGATTTCGGCAACTCCGTAATCAATGCCTGGCTGCTCAGGAATGGGCGTGATGTTGATTCATTGAATGCCATTGAACGCCTGTTATACAGTGGCAATCGTGGTATGGGCGCGCTGGAATACCGGCCTGCCATGCGAACAGATTCCGCGCACAATCAGCAGATAGAGTTGGAATCTCTGGTTGCCATGGCCCAGCAGATTCTCGATCAACGGAGTCATCTCAGGCAGCCTGTTGATATGCAGCAGGAAAATGACGCGGCGATGAGCGCACTGTTTCAGGTGGGAACCTCAGCAGGTGGTGCGCGAGCCAAGGCGCTGGTGGCTGTGAATCAACAGCGTACAGAAATACGCTCAGGTCAGCTGGATGCGCCAAAGGGCTTTGAGCATTATTTGCTTAAGTTTGATGGGGTGGAAGCGCATAAGGTTGATAGTGAAGTTTTTGGTGATCCGCAGGGATTTGGGCGCATGGAATATGCCTATTATTTAATGGCGCGAGATTGTGAGATTAATATGTCACCCAGTGAACTGTTGATCGATGGCAGGCGAGCACATTTTATGACAAGGCGTTTTGATCGCGATGGAAACAGAAAGCTTCACTATGCCTCTTTTTGTGCAATGGATCATGCAGATTATAAAAAGCCGGGTAGCTATAGCTATGAACAATTGCTTTCGGTTGCGCGTCGGTTAAGGCTACCGCGCCAGGATGCGGTGGAAATCTTTCGTCGTATGGTATTCAACGTGATGGCACGTAATCATGATGATCACAGTAAAAACACTGGTTTTGTGCTGGATTCCATGCAGGGGGGCTGGCGGCTGGCGCCAGCATTTGATCTTGCGTATAGCTATAAAAAGGATTCGCCCTGGGTGAATGCGCACCAGATGAGCCTGAATGGAAAGCGCGATAACTTTACTCGTGCTGATGTACTGGCGGTGGCAGATTTAATTGGTAATTTTAAGCAGCAGGCGCGGCAGATTATCGATCAGGTGCAGGAGGTAGTAAGTCGTTGGCCGGAGTATGCCAGTACGGCAGGAGTGTTTGATAGCCTGACCAGTGAAATTAAACGCAATCAGCGCTTAACGCTTTAAGCGGAATCCATCATCACATCACAGTCACGCGCCTGAATAACCTGTTTGAGCTGGTCGAAGCTCACAGGTACCCCAGAAGCATCAGTTCCAGCAGCAGGGTAGATGGTGGAATAAGCACTCAGGCCCACATCGATGAAGATATCGATGCTATCTATACCAAAAGGGCAGACGCCACCGGGTTTGAATCCGGTGATTTCAAAGGTTTCATCTGCGCTTGCCATGCGTGCCTTAACGCCAATGGTATTCTTGAGTTTTCTGTTATCAATCCGCCTGTCGCCAGGGCAGACAAACAGGCGAAACGCGCCATCCTTGCCTTTGAACAGCATGGATTTTGCTATCTGACCGACGGCACAGTTAATCTGAGCAGCAGCAAGTTCCGATGTCGGTGTGCTACCGGGTTCGAATAACAGTGCAGTGAGCTGGTGTGCGTCGAGAACTGATTTGACTTTATCTGGAATCATATTTATCGGTACCGTTGAACAAAGCGTGCCAGAATTTTTTGCGCGTAGGGTGTTTTATACTGGCTTACGGCTTCAATCAGCTGTTCGGCTTCATGGGGTTTGAAATAGCCATGATGCTTGTAGGCGTGGATGCGTACAATAAATCCTTCGCTATCGCCTTCCGGATGAAACTGGGTAGCATACACGTTCTGACCAATGCGAAACATTTGAACTGGGCAGGCTGCACCTGTTATTAGCAATGTGGCTCCCTGAGGGAGGGTGTCGCAGGCTTCTTTATGCCCCAGCAAGGCCATAATGCGGTCGGGGAAGCCCTGTAACAAGGGATCGCTTTTAGCGGCCTCGGTGAGTTGCAGTTCGACACAGCCAACGGCTTCTCCATAGCGTTTTGAGATGGAGGTCCCAAGGTATGATCCCAGTAATCCATTGCCTGAACAGGCACCAAGAAACGGGAAGTCCCTGTCAACCACCTGCTGTAACAAGCGCCTGAAATCTGCTTCTATCCTGAGCTGAATCGCTGATTTGTCTTCAAGCGGAGTGCTGATATCAAATGGGCTGCCGCCAACAATGATGGCGCAGTAATCATCCAGAGAGAAAGTGTCCGGAATGCCGCTCTTCTCGATACGCAGGCGCTGTGTTTGTTCGGCTTTGAGTCCGCCATATTTGAGAATCGCCTGAAACTCGTTATCGGAGGTGTCATCCTCTGGTCTGAGCTGCATGATTAACAGGGGTTTGGCTTGTTTCATAGCAATCGAAAGGTACAGCTAGTATTGGCTGTGTGCATTATACACACAACACCAATACTCGTTGAGTTAAGCGGTCTACTTGCAGGCTGCCAGCTGCTTATCAGGCTTTTTTGACAAACTCTGATTTAAGTTTCATCGCACCGATGCCGTCGATTTTACAGTCAATATCATGATCGCCTTCAACCAGGCGGATATTCTTAACCTTGGTGCCAACCTTTACCGTAGACGATGTGCCCTTAACCTTCAGATCCTTGATTACGGTGACGCTATCGCCATCCTGTAACAGGTTGCCAACTGAATCCTTAATTTGCAGGCCCTGGGGCGCATCGGATTCTGTTGCTGACCATTCGTGGGCACATTCAGGGCATACCAGCATATCTCTATCCTGGTAGGTGTAGGGTGAGTCGCACTTGGGGCAATGGGGTAAATCAGTCATGACGTTATTATGAGTTAATGGTTGATAAATAGGGGTTTAATCCTGTTCCTTGGCAGGCGGTTTTGGCGGTGTCTTATCTGCCTGTTTGGGTTTGCGCGTTGCATATGCAGAGTAACCTAAAGTGGCTCTCTGGTTCAGGTTTTCTGTGTATTCTTCGGCATGCCTTTTTACTGATTCCAGTGTGCCGGGGCGTTTGCCTTCGATACGTGAAGGACCATGACTGATCACGTATTGGTACCACTGCTGGTCTGATTCCATCCCGGCCGGGGCATCGATTTTTTCGATGCTATGTATATGGTACTTGCGGTCGTCCTGCTGTGTTTGTTCAGTCATGGGTCAGATACCTGTATTGATGCTAAGCGGCGCTACGACGACGCTGCGGGTTACGCGCAGTGTTCTGCGATGGGGAGTGGTTTGGCCTGCTGCTCCTGCGCTGAGCCTGTGGTTTTCCTCGAGTATTATTGCGAGGGTTTCCTGAGCGGCCATTCTGTATCGGTTCGGGTTTGATTGTGGGATCTGGTTGATAGCCCTCAATCACGGTTTTGGGGATCTCCCGGTTAATCAACTTCTCAATATCCCGGAGCAGCTTCAGTTCATCGACACACACCAGTGACATGGCTTCACCTTCACGCCCGGCGCGTCCGGTTCGACCAATCCTGTGTACGTAATCTTCTGCAATATTGGGCAGCTCAAAATTGACGACATGCGGTAATTGATTAATGTCCAGCCCGCGTGCGGCGATATCAGTTGCGACCAGCACACGAATATTGCCCGATTTAAAGTCGGCCAGTGCGCGCGTGCGTGCACCCTGGCTTTTGTTACCGTGGATCGCGGCGGCAGTAATTCCGTCTTTGTTTAACTGTTCGGCCAGTCGATTGGAACCGTGCTTGGTGCGGTTGAAAACCAGTACCTGTTGCCAGTTGTTTGAGCCAATCAGGAACGAGAGTAGCTCGCGCTTGCGACCTTTATCTACCGGGTGAACCACCTGGGCAACCGTTTCAGAAGCTGAGTTACGGCTGGCGACTTCAACCAGCGAGGGCTTGTGTAGCAGGCCGTTAGCCAGTTTTTTGATGTCGTCAGAAAAGGTAGCGGAAAATAGCAGGGTTTGCTTGTGTTTGGGCAGTAGTGCCAGCACCTTTTTAATATCATGGATAAATCCCATATCCAGCATACGATCTGCTTCATCCAGCACCAGAATTTCAACCTGAGACAGGTCGGCAGAGCGCTGGCTCACGTGGTCAAGCAGGCGCCCAGGGGTGGCGGTGAGGATATCCACGCCGCGAATGAGCTTCTGTTTTTGCGGGTTAATGCTGACACCGCCGAATATGACCGTGGATTTAAGCGGCAGGTGTCTGCCGTAGGTTTCGACGCTTTCAGCAACCTGAGCAGCCAGTTCACGCGTCGGTGTTAACACCAACGCGCGAATGGGACGGCGTCCCTGACGTGGCTTTTCGCTCTGCGTCAGACGCTGTAACAGGGGCAGGGTAAAGCCGGCTGTTTTACCGGTACCGGTTTGCGCGGCCCCCATAATATCTCGACCTTCGAGGATCAATGGGATGGCCTGAGTTTGTATCGGGGTTGGGCTGCTATATCCTTTTTCAGATACTGCGCGGACTAACTCGGCGTGCAAGCCAAGCGATTCAAATGACATGTAGTGTTGTTCTCCAGAAATCGGCCTTCCAGCTTACGTGTAATAACGAGCATGGGACGGTCCAGGCGGATAATGTTTTTAAAAATAATTAAGAGGAAATCAGGGTGGATTACCGCATTAATATCGGTGCTGACCGAGTAGCACCGGTTAATTGCGCGACAGTATAACAGAAATTGTGGTAACTATCTGGTTTGATTTGGAAAGGTGACTGCTGATGAACTGATCACTCAATTCATCAGCAGAAATATGCAGGTCCTTAAACGATATCCAGCAATTCGATTTCGAAGATCAGTGCCTGGTAGGGGCCAATTGCGCCGCCTGCGCCCTGTGCACCGTATGCCAGCTGGTAAGGGATATAAAGCTTCCATTTGGAACCTACGGGCATCAGTTGCAGCGCTTCGGTCCAGCCAGCGATGACGCCATTGACCGGAAATTCTGTGGGTTGATTCCGGCTATAGGAGCTGTCGAATTCCTCACCATTGATTAAGGTGCCGCGGTAATGTGTTCTAACCGTGCTACTAGCGCTGGGTTTGTCACCTTCACCCGTGGTAATAACTTCGTATTGCAGACCGCTTTCCGTCACAATAACTTCGTCACGCGTTGCATTCTGTTCCAGGAATGCAGCACCTTCGGCAGCCAAATTTTGTGCATTTTTAGCTTCTTCGGCCTGTAGTTTCTGTTGCATGGCCTGAAATGCAGCGTTAATCGCTGCTGGCTCTATCTGAGGTTGTTTGCCATCCAGGGCATCCTGAATACCCGCCATGGCGGCTTCAATGGAAACGCCTGGAAAGGCACCCTGAATCTGTTGACCCATCTGTAAACCAATACCGTAAGAGGCCTGTTCCTCAGTGGTGGAGAGTTGAATATCTGACATGAAAAATTCCAAGTAATAATTAAAAAAGAAGTCGTAGAGGATAAATTACGCAGAGTGAAATCGAACTACGGTCGGCTACTGTGCCGTGACTGGAACGGTTTTGCAACCTTGGTAGTCGATAGTTAAACCTCATGCGCAGGCAATTTAAGCTGTTTAATCGTGCAAAGGGGATGCGTACCAGACAGGTTTTTCGATACACTGGGCCTCCTCCAGAACCACGATGACAAGTTGAGTGTTTAATTTATTTGAAAAGAAACCCCTGCTGGAAGAAAGCGCGATTGAATGGATGTTTGATGTATTTGACTGGTCGCTACAAAATTTTGGGGCAGAGTTTTTTTATCAGCATAGCGTACTGGTGTTACCAAATAACGATTTCTTCCCGGGCCGGGTAGACAGTGTTCAGGGTATGGCAGAGCTGATTTTTCGACAGGTTAGCCGTTATGCGGGGGTTGCACACTGGCCGACCCGGGTGGTCGATCAGAGCAGCTGTGCGTTACTTAATGCCGGGGAGATTAAGATCATTGGTGCGCTTAGAGAGATCGGTGATACGGTGGATAATACGACATCTGAATCGGATCGCCTGCTGATCCCCTATAATCCGCAGCAGATTAATAACCCGGAAGGCATGATAGCGAGTTTTGCGCACATCATTGCACATTATATGGGGCAGATGGTCAGGCAGGCAGCGCCGGGCGGGGAAGCGTTATGGCCACATGCTACAGAAGTCACCGCTATTTTCCTGGGCTTTGGGTTGATGTTTGCGAATAGTGCTTATACCTTTCGCGGCGGTTGCGGTAGTTGCTATAACCCGCAGGCAAACCGTGATGCTTATCTGACCGAGCAACAGTCCACCTATGCTCTGGCACTGTTTGCCGTGCTCAAGGAAATACCGGATGCGCAGGTGAGTAAACAGCTCAAGGGGCATCTGAGAGGGTTCTATAAAAAAGCCGTAAAAGATATCCGGCAGCGCGATGATGCCCTGTGCCGATTGAAACAGTGCGCAGCAAAAATTACGCTGCAAGGTGCTATTCAATCCAGCTGATATAATGTGGTTTTACCGCGCGCATAATTCCATTAGTATTACAGTCAGCTGGTTACGCAGCGCGTTGGCTGCGCAATCTTCAATCACTTAACAGGAGATAAAAAATGGGCGCTTATGTTTGCGAAGTTTGCGGTATGAGTATAGGTTCTATGACTTGCGGAACCTGCGACAAAGAACTGGATCATGGCACAGTTGAAACCGATGATGGTGGCACAGTGGATGTTTCAAAATGCCCGGATGGACATGGCATGATTAAATCCCCCATGTGTTGCGGGCAGGATATGACCTATAAAGGCTAACCTGTCTTCCAGCAAGGTTCTGCCAGCTGGCAGTTCCTTGCCTGTTTATTCCAGCTTCCCGCTGCTTTTTTAAATTCAACTTACTGTGGACGCTTAATTCTTGAAACAATCCGCTTTCTGGCGAGGCTTTATAGATTGCAGTCCATTCATTCTGGTCGTTGCCCCCTTCGGGTTACTGTTTGGTGTAGTCGCGACTGAAGCCGGATTAGACCTGTTGCAGGCGATGTCTATGACGGTACTGGTTATCGCGGGCGCCTCACAGTTTACCGCGCTGGCGTTGATGTCAGAACATGCGCCTACCTTTATCGTGATAATTGCTTCTTTAGCAGTAAACCTGCGCATGGCGATGTATTCAGCCGCATTGCTGCCGCATGTCGGCAAGGCGGGGTTGGGGACTAGAATCCTGCTATCCTATTTCATGGTGGACCAGACTTTTGCAGTGTCAATCAAGAAATTTGATAAGGAGCCGGAGTGGTCAATTTCGCAAAAAACCGCTTACTATCTTGGCTGCGCAATGAGTATCTGTCCGCTGTGGTATATTTTTTCTCTAGTAGGTGCAGTTGCCGGTAAGGCTATTCCAAAGGAATACTCGCTGGATTTTGCAATCCCGATCTGTTTTATAGCGCTGGTAGCGCCCATGTTGAGGAGTTTGCCTCATCTGGTAGCAGCGCTGGTTTCTATCAGTCTGGCGCTGTTACTGGGATGGATGCCATTTAACCTCTGGCTACTGATCGCCGCGATCGTTGCAATGATGGCCGGGGCCAGGACCGAGCAATGGTTAAAGCAGCGTAACGCCTGAGTATGGATAATTTCACTATCTGGCTGGTTATTGTCTGCCTGGGTATAGGTACCTTCCTGATCCGTTTTTCTTTTCTAGGCCTGATTGGTGGGCAGGAGTTACCCGACTGGGTATTGCGCCATCTACGCTATGTTGCTGTTGCGGTAATGCCCGCTCTGGTAACACCACTGGTTGTCTGGCCCGCAGCGAATAATGGTGATCCAGAACCCTCCCGATTATTGGCGGCACTTGCTGTCTTTGTCATCGGTATATTACTGAACAATGTAATCGCTGCTATTACCGCAGGTTTGTTAACCCTGTATGGTGTGCAATACCTGCTCGCTTAATGTTTTTTTATTGATACCAGGGAGAACCCGAAAATGTACAGTTTTAGCAAAACAATCAGTGCCACCATGCAGCAGGCGGAAGAAAAAGTTCGCGCTGCATTGATGGCTGAAGGGTTTGGTGTATTAACTGAAATTGATGTGCAGAAGGTGATGAAAGCCAAACTCAATGTGGATAGAGCTGGGTATAAAATTCTAGGGGCCTGTAACCCGCAGCTGGCGCATCAGGCGATAGAGGCGGATCCTGATATTGGTTTGTTGCTGCCCTGCAATGTGCTGTTGCGCGAGGAAGCTGGCGGGCGGGTGTATATCGGGTTTATGGATCCGGTTGCGGTGCTGGGTATGGTTGATAATGAACATATTGCACAGGTAGCGCCTGAGGTCAGGGCAAAGCTGGAAAGCGTTGCATCCAGCCTCTAGCCCACTGTTCTAGTGGTCATTAAAAGCTATAGCGCAGACCCAGTTTAAGGGATTCATATTCAAGATCGGATTGAGATTTGGAGTAATCCAGTAACAGATGAAGATCCTCGATAAACTGGAAACTCATACCAATCTGAATGCTGGTGCCGGTGAATGTATCTGATGAGTCAAACTCATCCCCATTTTTCAGGTCCAGATCGTAGCGCAGGATGCTGCCGTTAAGTTCAATACTCCTGTTTAACTGGGAACGGAAGCCGACTCTCAGTACATTTCGTTCTGGTTTTATGGTGTCGATATCTGTCACGCCCAGAAAGGTTTCTATGGTGTCCCACTTCCACTTTTCATGCGTCAGGGAAAGGTACCAGGAAGTTTTATTGACGGTACTGGAGCGAAACCCCAGCCCCAGGCTAGCGACTTCAAATTCATCTTTAATGGAGTAGGCAGCGGCGCTTTCTTCTTCTGATATCTGTAACCCCTGGGCGGTAACAAATAAAGTATCACCAAGCTCAATAGACAATGTGACGCCGGGGCCTGTCAGATCGGTAAAATCGAGCAATTCCCAGGATTGCGTTGATGCCTGTAAATACGAATAAGAGGGGTAGTTGCTGGCGTGTACTGTGGCCGGTGCGAGCAGGCAGCCTGACAGGCATGCAACTGCGATAAGCAGGTTTTTCATAATACTTCCTTATTAATTAATACTCGTTCAATAAGGCTGAGTATCCACTCGACATCCTTATCGCGCTGGCGTAGATGGTAACAGATGGAGACAAATGTTCAACAGATGCAGGCCGATTTTCTTAGGCTACTCGGGGTGTGCCAGGCTGATTCGCCAGATATTCTTCATAGCTTCCCTGGAAATCGTGGATTTTCCTGTCCCTGATTTCGATCACCCGAGTCGCCAGTGACGAGACAAACTCCCGGTCATGACTAACGAAGATTACGGTGCCATCGTAGTTCAGCAATGCCTGGTTGAGTGCTTCGATTGATTCCATGTCGAGGTGGTTGGTGGGCTCGTCCAGGATCAGGACATTGGCATCTGACATCATGAGCTTTCCGAACAGCAGACGGTTTTTTTCACCACCCGAGCAGACGCGAGCTTTCTTTTTTGACTCATCAGCGCTAAATAGCAGTCGCCCCAGAAAGCCGCGTACCATAAGTTCATCGTGTTTGGGTTTGCGCCATTGCGACATCCAGTCAAACAGCTCCAGCTCGTTGTCGAAATCTGAAGTATTATCCTGAGGACAGTAGGCAATGCTGGCATTTTCGGACCATTTGATGGTGCCTTTCCTCGGACTGATTTCATTCATCAGGCAGCGTAGTAAAGTCGTTTTACCACAGCCGTTCTCACCAATAATAGCGAGGCGGGCGCCAGCTTCCAGGATGATATCGCCGCCGCAGAATAGTGTGTCAGCATCAAAACCATGCGCGAGATTTTCCAGAACCAGTGCCTGCCGGTGGAGTTTTTTCTCCTGTTTAAAGGTTATGTACGGCGTCATGCGACTGGATGGCTTGATTTCATCCAGCTTGATTTTCTCCATTCTTTTGGCGCGTGAGCTGGCCTGTTTGGCTTTTGACGCATTGGCCGAAAATCGATCCACAAACTGCTGCAGGTCTGCAAGCTCGGCACTCTTCTTGGCATTGGAGGCCTGTAACTGTTCGCGCACCAGGGCTGACGCGGTCATAAAATCATCGTAGTTGCCTGGGTAGATGCGCAGCTCACCATAGTCGATATCTGCCATGTGCGTACAGACCGAGTTCAGAAAGTGCCGGTCATGCGAAATGATGATCATGGTCGATTTACGTTGTTTAAGCACTTCCGCGAGCCAGTTTATCGTGTGTATATCCAGGTTATTGGTCGGCTCGTCCAGCAGCAGGTTGTCCGGGTTGGCGAATAATGCCTGCGCCAGTAGTACACGTAATTTCCAGCCCGGCGCTACCTGGCTCATCGGGCCGAAATGTAATGATTCTTCTATACCTGCCTGCAACAGGATTTCTCCGGCGCGACTTTCTGCACTATAACCGTCCATTTCAGCAAACAGGCCTTCCAGTTCAGCTACCTTCATGCCATCTTCTTCCGACATCTCAGGTAAAGCATAGATACGATCGCGTTCCTGTTTTATTTTCCAGAGTTCGGCATCGCCCATGATGACTGTATTAATCACGCTATACTGTTCAAACGCAAACTGATCCTGGCTTAGGACACCCATTTTTTCTCCTGGCGTCATGGAGACATTGCCCGAAGAGGGGGCAAGGTCACCGCTGAGGATTTTCATCAGGGTTGACTTGCCACAGCCATTGGCTCCGATCAGGCCATAGCGATTGCCATTGCCGAATTTAGCTGAAATATTTTCAAACAGTGGCTTGGCGCCGAACTGCATCGTGATGTTTGCGGTGGAAATCAAAGGGTAATACCTGAAGCGTGTAAGGTTTAGTGGGGTGAGCAGGCCCGGGACCCGCTGTTGAAAATTAAGCGCGCGCACTGTAATGAATCCAGCGCTGAAAGTCGAGCAAATACCCTTCAGGTAACGCGCTAGCGCGATGAAGGGTAGCTGCTTATCGGTTATTCGCGCTTAATCGTCCTGTCGTGATGGATCTTCTCCGCCAAATGCGGCGATTAATGCCTTGAAGAACTCGGACAGTTCCAGCGTCATGATGGAGAATTCCACATCGAATTGCTGTGCCACGTCTTCTGCTTCCAGTTCAGAGGCTTTTTCATGCACAATATCAGAGAACTTGAGTCGTTTGACGGTCAGTTTTTCATCCAGCACACAGCTCAGTCGATCCTGCCAGCTCAGTGCCAGTTTGCTGACATGCATGCCACTTTTGAGATGATTGGTAATTTCACTGGCGCCCAGATCATGATTCTTGCACCGAATAACGCTGTGGATATCGTTATTATCACGCAGCTCGCATTCCTCACCCAGTAAAAAACCGTTGCTCGGGTTTCCGCTACTAACCCAGTGCGTCATCGTCTCTATCGGGATATTTTTCGCTGTCAGCGGAATTAACGAGAGAGAGCCAACGGCAGATCTTAATTCGTGTAGCAGGTCTTCAGCGCGTTGTACGGAGGAGGAGTCCACCAGTAGCATGTTGTCGCGTAACGAGATATAGGCAAAGTTCAGGCTGGAACGGACAAAGGCTTTGGGCAGCATGCTGAATGTGATTTCATCTTTCAGTGATAGCCGTTCCTTGCGCGAAAGCTTGCGCGCCTCGTTCTGCTCTATGTGCTGGATTTTTTCTTCCAGTGCTTCGCGGATAACTGCAGCAGGTAATACCTTTTCCTGACGCTTCAGGCACACCATCAGATAGCCGTTTGCCGCATGTACGAATTCCTCACCATGTCGACCTAGTGGCGGAACCCAGCCTGAACGGGTTAAATCCTGGCTGCCGCAGGGCACAAAGCCGTGTTGTTCCAGTAGCTCATTAACTGATTGTGCGGTTAATTCGCAGGGTTTGGTAAATCGGTAAGCTTGAATATTTTTAAACCACATTGTCGGGAAATGACCTCGCTAGGTTGAAGGATAAGACGTGAGTTTTGAAGGCGCGCATTCTAACAGGAGCGCACGCAGGAATGTTTAAAAATTGACAGTAATGCCGCATGATATTGGCTGCTGTGAAAATTTTACATTTACCAGTTTTCTACAGCATATTGAGATAAACAGGAACGTTAAGAATAACTGCCAATATCAAATCATTTCACATAAAGCATTGAAATATTTCAATAATATTTTCCTGGATTCCAGATTTTCTGTTTTCAAAAAGTTCCAGATTAGCGGGTAAAATTTTAAATATAATTAATTTTAGTTGACCCAGGCCATTCAAGCAGTTCATTCAGCTAATATTCATTGTGGATATGTAATGATTGCACTAGAATTCAGTTCGCTTTAATAACCAATTAATGATTCGGAGCAATCTATGAAAAAAACAAACCCTGATCAAGGCCGCCGTTCTATCCTGAAAGGATTGATGGGCATTCCTGTAATCGCTGTTGCCGGCTTCCAGACTTCTGCTCAGGCAGCAATGGTATCTGTTGATGATCCCACAGCGAAAGCACTGAAATACACTGAAACCAGTGCAGTTGACGGCAGCAGCTGTTCAAACTGTGCACTGTATTCAGGTGCAGCTGGTGCTGCTTCTGGCCCATGCGCAATCTTCCCAGGTAAAGAAGTTGCTGCTACTGGCTGGTGTGCTTCCTACGCTAAGAAACCTTAATCTTAGTCTGTACACTGCAAAAACTGGCTTGCGGATTTTTCTGCAGCCAGTTTTTTTATGCCTGGAGAATTTTAATGGCCGATACAGCAGATGATCATTCTGTGCCGAAGCAAAATAATCCTGCGTAACTGTTAGCCATTTAATTGGGTGGCAAAGCCCTCAGCCGATTTTCGTAAGCATGCAATAAGTTGCAGGGTTGATTCCTGCGGATATTGTTCATCGCGCCAGCACATACCTACCGCACCGGTTGAACTGTCGGCTTCAATCTCAAAGTCCAGAATACTGATCAGACCTCGACTGATGAAATATCGAGCCACATGTTCCGAGCTTATAGAAATCATATCGCTATGGCTGAGTAGCCACAGGCTACTGACCTGGGACGCCGATTCGATTCGGTAGACTGGCGGCTTTCTGCCTGAGTGGGTCAGTGCGGCATCCAGTTTGTTGCGAATTGGCGCACCGTGAGGCCATACGATCCACTCATAATGACCCAGTGTTTCCCAACTTAGTGAGTTTTTTCCGGCAAGCGGGTGATCACGCCGGGCAATCACGCAAAGTTTTTCACTGTACAGTGTTTCGTTGTTCAGACCTTGCTCGGGCTGGTAGTTATCGAAGCGACCTACAACTACGTCCAGCTCACTTGCCTTGAGTTTTTTTAAAAGTGTATCCATGGTGCTTTCGTGGATTTCTACGCGCGTTCTGGGGTGCAGATTTAAAAATTCCATGATGGCCTGCGGTACGAAATTGGACGAGGTGGCTGGTGAGGTGCCGATGCTAATGATCTGCTCCACACCCTGTTGATAGGCATCCAGGTTATGTTTCGCGCGTTCCAGTTCGCTGCTGATGCGCTGTGCATGCGCAATCAGTATTTCTCCCAGTGCGGTAGGCCGCAGGCCACGCGCATGACGCTCGAATAGTGGCGCGCCCACATCGTCTTCCAGCTCTTTAAGCCAGCGGGATAAACCTGGTTGTGTGCTATGGGTCAGGCGCGCGGTGTCACTTAAGTTACCAGCCCTGGATAGTATGATCAGCTGTTCAAGCTGTTTTAAGCGTAACCGTTTGGCCCAGCTCATCTAAGGTATACCATTTAATATATATCTATATCATAAAATATCATTATTCATTATACCTTGCTGAGTCAATAATGCGCTGTAATTAATCTCGCACGCTGCAAGCAGTGCACTGAATCATTCAAACTGGGTGGAGAGAAAAAATGCTGGAACTCTATAGCTTCTTTAACAGTTCAACCTCTTATCGAGTCCGAATAGCGCTCGCACTGAAGGGGCTCGACTATCAGCATAAGGGGGTCAATATCCGCCAGGGTGATGAGTACCAGGCTGAATACGTGGAATTAAACCCATCCAAAAGTGTTCCGGTTTTAGTGGATGGTGATCTGAAAATCACTCAATCCATGGCCATTATGCAGTATCTCGATGAGCGTTATCCCGAACCTCGTTTGCTCCCGCAGGATCTGGTCAGTAAGACCCGGGTGCTGGAGCTGTGTAATGGTATTGCCTGCGATATGCACCCAGTGAATAACCTGCGCATCCTGAACTATCTTAGCAATGAGTTAAAGGTATCGCCGGAGGATAAATCGATCTGGTACCAGCACTGGATACACCTGGGCTTTGAGGCAGTGGAAACCCTGCTGCATCGCTACGGATCAGGAGACTTCTGTTTTGGAGATACGCCTGGGCTGGCTGATTGCTGCCTGGTGCCTCAGGTTGCCAATGCCTTGCGCATGAAATGCGACCTGCAGCCCTTTCCCCGAGTGAGGTCAATCTATCAGAGCTGCCTGGAGTTACCCGAATTTAAAAAAGCAGCGCCCGAAAATCAGCCCGATTTTATTGCATAGCAGCGCGTATTGATGGCGTAAAAAAAGACGGTATTTATGAAGAGGAAAAAACCATGTCAACACAGCTAGGAACACTTGAGGAGCTCCCGCAAAGCTATCGAGATGAATTGACTCGCCATAATCTGGTACCACTATGGCCCAGTATGCGCGCCGTGTTGCCGTATAAGGTGCCGGCAAGAAATACCCAGAGCCTGGCCTGGCCTTACCAGACTGTAAGGCCTTTGTTAATGCAGGCGGGTGAACTCACCCCAATGCAAAAAGCGGAGCGGCGCGTACTGGTGCTGGCAAATCCCGGACATGGCTTACCCAATATGAAGGCGACACCCAGCATCTATCTGGGGCTGCAACTGGTATTGCCGGGCGAGACTGCCCCCAATCATCGACATACGCCAAATGCAGTACGTATCATCGTAGAAGGAGAAGGTGCATACACCACAGTAGATGGCGAAAAATGCATCATGCAACGCGGTGACCTCATTCTGACACCCACAGGCAAATGGCACGAGCACCATCAGGATGGCGATGGCCCGATTGTATGGCTAGACATCCTGGACTTACCGATCATCTATCAGCTGGAAGGTTCCTGGGCGATAGAAGGTCAGCTGCAACAGGATGTGCGTGAGCGCGATCAATCCTATGCTGAATACTCTGCTGCCGGGGTGGTGCCTCATCTTAATTTCAAACGCGCACCAGCCGATACCCCTATGCTGCGTTATCCCTGGAGCAAAACCCGCGCCTGCCTGGCGCAGATGGCACTGGATCATAACGAAGGGCTATTGCGGATCAGCTTTGTAAACCCGGAAACGGGCGGTCCTTTGTTCCCCAGTATTGGCTTTGGCGCCATTATGTTACGCCCTGGCGAGACAGTTACCCTGCCAAAGCGAACTACCGCCTGCATCTTTCATGCTATCGAGGGTGAAGGGCAATTAACCGTAGACGCTGGCGAAGCGATTCACTGGACCGAAAAGGACACCGCAGCTACCCCGGGTTACAGCGAAGTCGTGCTGAGCAATGGGTCAGCTGATCAGCCAGCATTCCTGATTACCGCCGATGAAGAGCCGCTGCATCGGTATCTGGGTATTTACTAAACTTAATTTGAGAGAACACCATGCCAGACCAACTGTTATTTCCACCACAAGCTCAATCCACGGTACCTGTAGAAGGAAGTGATGCGCTATTTCCGGTTAACCGTATCTTTTGCGTAGGCCGCAACTACCATGCGCACGCTGCTGAAATGGGGGTGACGGTGGATAAAACCAAACAGGAACCGTTTTACTTTACCAAGCATCCCTCAGCCATTATCGCCAGCGGCAGCCATATCGATTACCCTCCCCAGACCGAAAACTATCATTACGAGATGGAACTGGTAGTCGCAATCGGAAAGGCAGGTTTTTGTGTTAGTGACGACCAGGCTGACTCTCTGATCCTGGGCTATGCCTGTGGTCTGGACATGACCCGTAGAGACCTGCAACTGGTAGCGCGAGAGAACAGGCGTCCCTGGGACCTGGGTAAGGATTTCGAGCAATCGGCAGTGATCTCGCCTATCGTTCCCGTCGAGAAAACAGGTCTGATCGACTCAGGTAATATTGAGCTGTCGGTGAATGGCGAGCTCAAACAAAAATCAGATATCAATAAACTGATCTGGAACATTAATGAAATCCTGGTTCATCTATCGAAGTTCTATCATCTGCAACCTGGTGACCTGATCTATTCAGGAACCCCGGAAGGAGTAGGTCCAGTGGTCGCTGGTGATGTCATCAAGGGCGAGATTGCAGCGGTCGGTAGTATTGAGCTGACGATCAATCAATAATTTCGTATTGCCCTGTTCACTGAAAGGCGCTCTATTTATAGAGCGCTTTTTAATTTCAGGCGAGGTAATAAATTCCGGCCGTACCCGATAAAACTCTACCTGCTTCACGGCATTAGATTTCACATTGTTTAACATTTGCCCTGTTGTTATGGCGCACGCAATGGTGTGTCATAGATTGATGTAAAACAAAGCAGTTGGCGGGTAATATCATGCAGGCAGTAACTCATATTTTTAAATGGTCGGTTTACGCAGTCACCTTCGCTGGTGCCCTGGTTGTGGCGGGTATCGCAGGTTTCTGGTTGAGTATTCAAACGCTCATCTTTCTGATGGGTGTTGCTGCGTGACAGGGTTGCATGGGTTACCAGTGAGATAGGTAACTTATTTAGAAATTTTAAAGTAACGATTAAATTTAAACTTTCTCCATACCCCGCGCGGCTCAGAGAACAAGGGCATAAACCATTGGGGTTTGGGGTACAGGGTGATTTCCCAGGCATCCTTTGTAAAAAACTCAAATGCAATCCTGTTGGGCTCAATGATGTTGAGTAATGTGAAGAGACCTGTGGCATAGGGCCAGGACAGAATGGCCTGATCGAGTATTTTTAAATCACTGGCCAGATAATAAATATTTAAAGATTCTTCGTAAGGGCAGTCATTGCTGGTCAATAGCAGATAAAAGCTCTGATATTTAATCGCTGCTTCCAGAATTGCACCGTCCAGAACGGGGCCTGAAGCCTGTCCATTGACACAGACCCGACATTTCGGGCTTTCTGTTTCGGTAGCTTCAGAAATCAGCTGGATAGAAAGTTCATGATCGTAGAGTGTTTGCATGAAGTGAATTGACCGGAAAGGCTGCGGATTCTCAACTTACAGGCAATGCCGTGGTATTAATCGGTGACTTAAGCACAAACGAGGTATGTACACCGGATACACCTTCAATACGCGTCAGTTTGTTTAGCAAAAACTGCTGGTAGCCATCCATATCTTCAACGACGACCTTGAGTTGATAGTCGGCGGTCTGACCCGTGATGAGGTGACACTCCAGTACCTCCGGGTATTCAGCCAGCGTTGACTCAAAAACTGCAAAACGCTCTGGGATATGCTTATCCATACTGATGCCAATGATAGCCATCAGTGATAGTCCGAGCTTTCTGGCGTTTAAAAGGGCTACATAGCCATCGATCAGGCCATTTTCTTCCAGCATTTTGACTCGGCGCAGTGTAGGCGAGGGTGACAGGTTAATGGCTTCTGCCAGTTCCTGATTCGAGATGCGACCATTTTTTTGCAGGATATCCAGGATCTGTCGATCATATCTATCCAGTTGAAGTGCCATAATATTTTCCGATAATTTTTTGTGTGGGTATAATATTTTAATAAATATTAAATATTTGGCAATAAATGCTTTAAATATGAAATTTAGTGTAATTATTGAAATTTAATTCTACAGCCTTGCTCCTATACTTTCCCCATGCCTGAAACCGGTAGCGAAGCGAGCCACAAGCTCCTCCTGGCACGATTGGCCCATCAGCATCACAAGTGCTGAGCGGTAATCGTAAACCTCTGGGTTAATTACCCTTCCAGGGTCGCCAGGAGATCGCATCAGGTTTTTAACAGCATATTTTTCAACAGGAGTTAACCATGATTACCAACCCACAACAAAAATACCGCAGCTTTAAGCCGATTCAGTTAAGCGATCGCCAGTGGCCGAATAAAGTGCTCGAAAAACCACCGATCTGGATGAGTACTGATCTCCGCGACGGTAATCAGGCACTGATCAATCCGATGTCGGTCGAAACCAAGCTGCGTTTTTTTAGTGAACTGGTCAGAATGGGTTTCAAGGAGATCGAAGTGGGTTTTCCTTCAGCTTCAGAAACCGAATTTACTTTTGTACGCCGTTTGATTGAAGAGGATCGTATCCCCGCCGACGTCACTATCGAAGTACTAA
This sequence comes from Gammaproteobacteria bacterium, assembly GCA_050288105.1. GTDB lineage: Bacteria > Pseudomonadota > Gammaproteobacteria > JACNJF01. Next base: position 222,984 of record JBNKDE010000003.1, on the reverse strand, counting down.
CTCAGGCGCGGGAAGATTTAATCGCTCGTACTGTAGCGTCACTTAAAGGTGTGCATAGAGCGATCCTGCATATGTATAACCCGATAGCGCCCAGCTTTCGTGAGCTGGTTTACAACACCGATAAGGCAGGTGTAAAAGAGATTGCGGTGCGCGGTACTCGCTGGGTTAAACAATATACCGAGACTCAGCCTGATACTGAATGGGTGTATCAGTATTCGCCAGAAATCTTCTCAAGCACTGAGGTTGAGTTTTCCAAAGAGGTCGTCGATGCAGTCTCAGAGATCTGGCAGCCCACACCAGAGCACAAGATGATTGTAAATCTACCGGCAACTGTGGAAATGTCGACGCCTAATACCTATGCCGACCAGATTGAATGGATGCATCGTCATTTAAACAGACGTGACAGCCTTATCATCAGCATACATCCGCATAATGACAGAGGTACTGCTGTGGCAGCTGCTGAAATGGCAATGATGGCTGGCGCTGATCGTGTTGAAGGCTGTCTGTTCGGTAATGGCGAGCGTACCGGTAATGTAGACCTGGTGACTCTGGCACTTAATCTGTATTCGCAGGGCATAGATCCCGGACTAGATTTTGGCAACATTGATCAGGTACGCCAGTTGATCGAAGAGTTCACCGAGTTACCGGTGCACCCTCGACATCCTTATGCGGGTGAGCTGGTGTTTACCGCTTTCTCCGGCTCGCATCAGGATGCTATCCAAAAAGGTTTTAATAAACAGAAGTCCGATTCACATTGGGAAGTGCCCTATTTGCCGATAGATCCTGCAGACCTGAATCGAAGTTACGATGCCGTGGTACGCGTAAACAGCCAGTCGGGCAAAGGTGGCGTGAGTTTTCTTTTGCATCAGCAGGCTGGGTTTGAATTACCGCGACGCTTGCAAATAGAGTTCAGCAAAATCGTGCAGCGGGTGAGTGATGCAACCGGAAAAGAAATTAGCAGCGAATCGATTTATCAGCTTTTTGATAAGGAGTATTTACAGTCAGCTCAACCGTATCAGTATCAGGCCAGCCAGTTTGTGAATGAGAGTGAAACCGAAGTGACTGCTCAGATACACAGTCAGTTTAACGATCAGGATGTTATCCTGACAGGTAAAGGCAATGGTCCGGTAGATGCAGCAGCTCGAGCGATCAGCGCGCATGTTGGTGAATCAGTCAGTGTGGTGGATTATCACGAGCATGGACTGGGTCAGGGATCAGACGCTAGCGCGGTGTGCTATGTCGAAGTCAAGGTAGGGGATCAGCATACCGTGTTTGGCGTAGGGCAGGACAGGAACATCACCACCGCAGCGATTAAAGCGTTGATGAACGGTGTCAATCGAGCCATCAGACAGCAGCAGGAGCGGGTGGATAACCTGGCTGCTTAAGTCGGGCCTGATCGCCCTGAAATTTAGAAAGCTTTTCCTGATCTGGTACCCATGCTCCAGCGTGGGTACCCTAGCGTATAGCCTGCTCATACGGTAATAGCTCTACCCGAGTTGACAGGGCGTTCAGAGCGATATTGTGGATCATTTCATCTACTGTGCTGCAGCAGTCTGTCAGAATGGTGACCTTATAATTCTCCGCCTTTTTAGAAATCGCTGTATGCGTGACACAATTCTGCGTCATCATCCCGCAGATCAATAATTTATCGATTCCGTGTTTGTCCAGGGTTTGCTGCAGAGAGGTTTGCTCAAATCCATCGGCAAATTGCTTTATCACGATATCCGCTTCAGCTGCGGCCTGCACAATAGCCGGGTGTATTTCTGCGCCAGAGCTACCTTCATTAAAAAAGGGCGCAATACCTCTGCTGTCATCTGCAATATGCTGAATTAGTACAATCGGTATATCTAGCAGTTTTGCTTTCTCAATAGCTTTTTCAATATTGCTCAAAGTTTGCTCTGTATTCCATAGCGAATATTTGCCTTGTGGAAAGTAATCATTCTGTGGGTCTATAACGAGCAACGCCGGTTTTGTGTTCTGTGTCATGCCTTTGGTCTCTTATCAAAAAATACAGACCGTATTGTGTTGCTATTCAATTCAAGACTTTAGTGTCAAAAATGACATAATAGCTGTCAAATCTGACAATCTGTTTGAATGTATATGAATCTGGCAATAATTGATTACCCTGGCGCACTCATGTCCGCGGTATATGGGCTGAGCGAAATGTTTGCATTAGCTAACCGACTCTGTGCTGAGCAGAACCTGCCTATAAAGTTCGAAACCGAGATTATTGAATTAAAGTCTGCAGGTGATATTGAATCGAGAGGCAGGTTCTACTCCGCCATCGTACTACCGCCCGCCATCGACAATATCTTTTATCTTGATCCTTCTCATGAAATCAAGGACTGGCTGATTAAAAAGCACAAGCAGGGCAGTATGCTTTGCTCGGCCTGTGCCGGTGCTTTCATTCTGGCTGCAACCGGTTTGCTGGATAAACGCGAAGCAACAACGCACTGGGGGTTGGTCAGTGAGTTTAAACAAATGCACCCTACAGTTCGACTGAATGCGAATAAAATTATGGTGAATGATCAGGATGTTATTACTGCAGGAGGGATGCTGTCGTGGTTAGATCTGGGACTGGAACTGGTGGCGCAATTTACCAGCCCCGGCATTATGCGCCAGCTGGGTAAGCTACTGGTTGTAGATACCGGTGAGCGTGAGCAGCGCTATTATCAGCAATTTTCACCCAGGCTTACACATGGTGATGAGTTGATTTTGACGGTGCAGCAAAAACTGCAGAGTGATTATGCTCAGCCGATAAAAATTTCAGCATTAGCTGAGTTTAGCTGTCTGACCGAACGCACCTTTTTACGTCGTTTTTTTAGAGCAACAGGATTAAACCCCAGCGAATATTTACAGAGACTCAGAATTCAAAAAGCCTGTGATTTACTGGAATCCGTTTCAGATTCGTTTGAAGTAGTGGCTAATAAAGTGGGCTATGAAGATATCAACGCCTGTCGGAAAATATTTGTACGTATAGTCGGGTTAAGTCCGGGAGAGTTCAGGAAGCGATTCGTTAATCATCGGGTAGAGACAAGACCATTGCAATAAAACGGTTTTTAACCAACAGAACTAATTTAATCTGTTAAGTACAAAGCAACAATAAAGCTACAAAAACGAGTGAAGTCTAATCACCAAAGCCGAGGAGAATGAAATGACTGAAAAAGAAAGTATCGTAATCCCACAGGAAGCTTTTGACTGGTACGACGAATATGCGCATGGTTTTATTGATCGGCGTACCTTTATGTCGCGTCTGGCAGGACTCACTGGCGCAGGTCTAAGTATGGGGGTCTTAACCGGCGCTCTGATGCCCAATTATGCGCTGGCCGAACAGGTTTCCTTCAACGACGCTGATATTAAAGCCAGCTTTGAAACCTTTGAATCCCCGGCAGGCCATCTGGAAGGCAGGGGATATCTGGTTAAACCGAGTAAGTTAGCAGGTAAAGCCAGTACCGTTCTGGTAGTACACGAAAACCGTGGGTTAAACCCATACATAAAAGACGTTGCTCGAAGACTCGCAAAAGTGGGTTATGTTGCCTTTGCACCAGATGCTTTGCATACGCTAGGCGGCTATCCGGGAAATGATGAGGATGGCAAAGCCATGCAAAAATCGTTAGACAGGGACAAAATTGAGCAGGATTTCATTGCAGCTGCGCGGTATCTGAAATCTCATGATCTGGGTAATGGTAAGGTCGGGGTCGTTGGATTCTGTTTTGGTGGTTATGTCAGCAATATGCTGGCTGCCGCTCTGCCAGATGTGATTAATGCTGCAGTTCCATTTTATGGAACCCCTGCCAAAGACGATATCGTGCGCAATATCAAAGGGCCTTTGATGATGCACTATGCGGGTCTGGATAAACGTGTGAATGCGTCAAAGCCTGATTATGAAGCCCTGTTAAAGCAATTGAAGATAGATTATCAGGCCTATGTCTACCCGGAAGTGAACCATGGCTTCCATAACGATTCCACCGGGCGCTATGACAAAGCGGCGGCAGAACTGGCCTGGTCCAGGACACTGGATTTCTTTGCTAAAAATCTTGCCTGATATGTCTATGAGGTCGGTGGGTAGCTATCTACCCATACAAAAAGCCTCTGGTTAATCCAGAGGCTGTCTAAACTGGGAATTTCGGTTGGTCAACCCTGTCTTATTTGCGAATATCTACTATTGAGAAAGATAGTACTGCGCTAGTGAAAAAAAGCGTGACTTGATGAGCAAAAAAATCCATTGTAGCGCACAAGGAACGTTCACAGGTTCTATGATCAAGCCCGAAGCGACATAAACGGTTATTTCGGGTTGTAGTCTACGTTTTAAGAACGTTTATTGATTTAATATGCCCACTCCAGTCCAAATGCCCGATACAGTGAAGATGAAGCAAACGCTTGAAAACGGTATGGTTGATATCATCAATGGTGAAGAAAAAATTTACCATGATGGATACTGGATCAAACGTTACAACCCTCCTACAGATAACCTCACCGATAAAAAGCTGTTAATACAGGCGCTTACGCGGCGGTTATTTAACCATATGGAACATGGCATCAATATTCCCGGCAGAATGCTGGAGCAGGTTCGTAGCGCTTACGAAGCTGAAACCAACCCCAAAAAGAAACGCGTCAAAGGCGCAATGCTGGCCGGAGCCCTGTTTAATCGTGCAGCAGATATTTTCAATCAGCTGGTCGAGCTGGAGGCCTGCGGTGTCAAGATTGTACCGGGCAATGATTTGATGCATTCCTGCGGCCTATGTCTGCAGGAAGCGCTCGTATATGGAAAAATGGTCAAACATCGTAATGGAGATGAAGGTATCGATGAGTTATGGGGAGAGCCATTCAAAGCCTTTATTATGAGCATTGAAGACTTTTACCAGAGTCGTTATGTCAAGATTGCTCTAACGATGCGCAATATTGATGAGGTCGCTGGTTATATGGCCTCCTGTTTAAAGGAGGATGCACGATTTACGGGCATAGAAGCACTCATTGAAAACTATGCAGACGTTGCCAAAAGGAAGTGTGAAATATTACGCACTGACGATGTCATCCTGGATATCTGGGCCGAGTTTGTGGTAGCGGGTGAAGAAATCATGAGCTTCAAATCGAACGTTGATCAGCATGACCCGGATGAAGTATTGCTGGATGAGCTGGACAGTAGATACCTGTTAGAACAGGGCGTTAAGCTGATTTCGCATATCGCCAGGGCCCGTACTGCGATGCCCAAGAGTACCGAAAAATACTTTAAACTTTGCCAGCTTTTTAAATCGCGCTGGAAGGCAAATTAAGGGTCAAAGTCAGAAATTATTCAACATAATTAGCTCAATACTAACTAAAGAATTAATAATAATACCGCTTCCACTTTCTTCCTTTATAGTCAGTTGCTGATCAAACATTAGCGATCTGCAATCCCGCCTGATTGCCAGTTTGCTGGCGGAACATATATGCAAAGAAAGTTAAATTTTATCGATAATTTACTAAAAAAAATTCAGCACGGCGCTACCAGGCTGGGCTCAAAACTGAAGGCAATCCCGACATTTTTTTCACCTGGCTCTGGGCCTTTATCCAGGGTAGGTAAAAGTGGGCAGGGTAGCGAAGCCAGCGACCGTGTATTCCTGTATCAGCCACGACGGCATATAGGCTCCAGGAAAAGACAGTACATTGTGCATGAACCTGCACAAAGCCGCACACAGCGGGTCCGCCCACTGGTACTGGTACTGCACGGGTGTAAACAGGACCATTATGCAATTCAGCACATCTCTGCATTTAACAAAGTCGCGGATAAATACGGGTTTATTGTGGCCTATCCCTTTATTACCAGCTATCGGGGTTTACGTTTTGAAAACTGCTGGGGCTGGTGGTTTGATCGCGAGATACACGCGGGTGCTGGCGAGGTAGAAGACCTGCGGCAAATCATTGAAGAGATCCAGCAGAATTATCAGATCGATCCGAATCACATCCATGTAGCAGGACTGTCTTCGGGAGCCGGCATGTCAGTAGTCATGATGGTTGCGCACTCGGACAAAATTGCCTCAGGTGCTGCGGTAGCGGGGATTCCTTATGCCGAACGCGCAGAAGCTGTGCGCCATATGTTGAACAAGATTGCACGCAATAAACCACTGGCGAAGATTGTGCATGCCATGCAAAAGGAGATGGGCGAGCAAGCGCGTATGGTCCCCATTCAGATCATCCATTCTCATGACGACCAGACTGTTGATATACAGTCGGCTAAAAATATTCGCGATAGTTGGGGCTTGTGTTTTGATATTGATACTCAAACCCCGGTTAAAGAAATCACTGGCGTCGATGGCACCACTCAATGGCAACATTGCCTGTATGGTGAGGTGAATGGTGTATCAGCAGTTGAAACGCTGTTCCTGCATGGTCCAGACCATGGCTGGTATGGCGGGAATGCGGGTGAGTTCAGTTATCCGGATGGGCCGAATATCTCCGAAAAAATATGGGCGTTTTTTAGCGCACATCCGAGAGTAATAAAGTAGCGCTGGTGGATCTAAACCTGATGACCTACAGGAGCAATGGGTAACTTTCAGGTTAAAGTGAAAAGATACTGTTTTGCCCTAATACTTTTTTAATGGCCTTCAGGTTAGTTCCGTTAACACGCGTATAGCCAACCCAAACAGTTGGATAGCCATCTATTTCCAGAGTACTCACTATACGGCTTTTATTTGCGCTCTTATCAACATCAATTTCGGTAAATTCAACGTTGTTGTCATTTAGCTCTGCACGCAATTTTTTGCAGTATGGACACCAGTCAGCTCCATACATCACGATTCGAGGATCCCCATTTTTATCAAAATGGTTTTTGAATAAACTTCTTTCAGAGTTAGTCAGGTAAGCATCGCCGAAATTTGAAGTAAGTAAATTGACAATCATTGCGGTGCTTCCGCTCCCTTTAATAGTTTCATTTCCTGCGACGATCAGTGGGAAGCCGCCACGTCCGACATCTTTCCATAGTGCTACATTGGGGTCGTTGCTATCAGATGGGTCTATAAGTTTTTCTTCATATTTAACGCGCCGTCTATCAAGGTTTTGACGCCCCATAACACAGGCCTTGCCGCAATTTTTTATGGTAAATATCCACACCAGCGGATTCCCTGCTTCATCAAACGCACCTGCAGTGTTTAGCAATGGAAAACGACCTGTTTGCCAGGACCAGATGGCGCCTATGACGACGATTAAAATGATGAGTTTGCGCATGATTCATCCCTGTATTAGGCAGCTTTAGCGTCTATTCTAGGGACTGTTGATGCGAATTACAAAATTTGGCTGCATTCTTGGTCGGAATGATCGCCCAGGCAGTAATGTGGAACCTCGCGCGTTTCGATGTGGTTCAGGTTGTGCTGGTCGATGATATCGTAGATATAAAAGGCCTTAACGTGTCCAAAGCGTTCGTTGATGGCGACGCCGTCTTTGGTGGCGACAGCAACTCTGAGTTTATCTGGTTCAATGATTCTGGATTGTGTTACTGCAGGTGTAATTTGAGTATCTCTAACAGCTTGTCGTAATTCAGGTCTTCGTAGATTTCTTCCAGCTCGCTGACATTGCTTTCCTCAAAGCGAGGGTATTCCAGGTGCAGTCCATAGCGATCTTTACGCTGGCCATAGGTGTATATATAAACGGTGGCGGGTGTGTGCCTGGTGCCCAGGCGAATGGATTGATGGTTGAGCTGGTCTGTATCGACTAATTCGAACGCGTCAGAACCCATATCCTGTCGCAGTAATAACAGCAGGTGTTTGATGGCGCTGTCCTTGTCCAGTGCCCACAGGTTGATCGCTGCTTCAGGCATGTACTTTATCCATAATGCGAAACACAGCTCTGCTTATAAACAAGTCTTTTTTACCCGGTTAAGGAAGCGGTGCAGAGCCCGCAGCTGTGCCGGATGTGCAAAGGTAGTGACCACTGATTCCGCCTGATTATACCTGTACTGTAGTTTCATTGAATTAAACTCTGCATCGTTTTAATGGCTCGCAAACCCAGTTCTGATGCTGCCATAAAATGTACCTTATAAATAAGGTATCAAAGTGGTGTCAGCAATATTCGTACCATATAAGCCTTAACGTGTAGTTGCAGTGCAATGCGCGATATGACTGGTCGTTAATAAATACATCCGGTATTACACAGTACATTTCACCGGCAATCTGTCTGCAATACGACATTGTCGACATCATGGTTCTGTCGCGGATATGACAAAAATCGGATGCTAATCTCTATTAACTTTTTGCTGTTTTTAATACTCCTGTAACGGTTTTGAAACCTTGATGTAACAAGACTTGTATACCGTGCGCATACATTTGATCATTCATTCACCAGTACCTCGCGCAGGAGCATTGGTTGCATGTTTGCTTGAGTTTAATTTAATCAACAGGAGAAAATGGGCATGCAAATTCCTTTCAAACGAACACATTTATCGACTCTTATCGGAACCCTGATGCTGGGTTCTGTTGTGATTTTAGGCGGCTGTTCCAGTAATGGAAATTCGGCTGGCGATGCCTCCAGCGCTAGCAGAAGTACGGTTATCGCGGCTGGCGCACAATGTACCTATGGCGGTATCCAGGTTGATACCGGTATCGACGAAAACAAAAACGGCATGCTTGACGATAGCGAAGTCGACAGCACTGATTATGTGTGTAATGGTGCAGATGGTGAAGTTTACGCTTCTTCAATCGCTTTCAGCGAGATTGCGCCAGCAATTACCGATACAGAGAAAAGTAACATTCGTGCGACTAATGAAGTCTCTATCGCAGGTGAAAAGCAAACCATCGGCTATCACACCTTAATCAAAACGGGTGATACCGATAATGGCGAAACCTTTGGCGTGGTGAAGGACTATCAGGATGCGGTGATCACTGCTGCTGATAATTCAGCTTATCTGTGTAACGGTACGGATTCCGGTGAAGGCTCGGGACTGGATCATATCTCTATCCTGCAGAAGAACGATAAGCTGTATATGGTTTCCCAGTTTGAATGCGGACCCGGGGCGATGTATATGAATGAACTGGACCAGGCTGCTGATGGCACGCTATCGCTGAAAGCGGGCACACTCAAATTTGTAAGCCAGAAGGAAGAATTTGGTGGTTGGGTGCATTGTGCAGGTATGACAACCCCCTGGCAGTCACATCTGGGTTCAGAGGAATATGAAGCTGACGCGAATCCTGCAGGTTCTTCATATAACTATACCAGTAACAGCTATTTTTCAGAGGTTACGCAGTACTACTGGGGTGGTGACGCTACTAAAAATAACCCATATTACTACGGCTGGATTCCTGAAGTGGATGTAGACAGTAGTGGTAACCCGGTTTACACCAAGCACTATTCAATGGGACGATTTGCACATGAGCTGGCTTATGTTATGCCTGACAGTAAAACCGTTTACATGAGTGATGATGGTTCCGGTGGTGTGTTGTTTATGTTTGTTGCAGATACTGCAGAAGACCTAAGCGCGGGTCAACTCTACGCAGCCAAATGGAACCAGGTCTCCGACACTGGTCTGGGTGAAGCTGTGCTAAGTTGGATAGACCTCGGTCATGCAAGCGATGCTGAAGTCCGTACTATTGTCGCTGCCAAGAAATCTTTCAGTGACGTATTTAATACCGAAACCATTAATGCTGATGGAACCTGCCCTACACCAGGTACTGGTCTGGACGCTTCTAATGGTTTTAAATCAGTCAATACTGCTGGCGGTGTTAAAGAGTGTCTACAGTTGAAAGATATAACTGGTGATTCTCTGATCAATGATGCGGACATCGCCATTGCTGCTCGCATGGAATCACGTCGTATGGCTGCGATGTTAGGGGCAACTTCTGAGTTCGACAAGAAAGAAGGTATTACCTTTGATAATCGGGGTAAAAATCTTTACATCGCAATGTCCCAGATTCGTTACGGCATGGAAGATTCTGCCAGAAAGGGTAGTGCTAATACCAGTTATGATATCGGTGGCAATAATGACGTTCGTCTAAGCTACAACTACTGTGGTGGTGTTTATTCACTGGGCGTTGCGACCAACGAAGATATTGGTTCTGATTATGTTGCCTATAGTATGAAAGGACTGGTTGCTGGCACCCCGGTTGATTACACAGGTACTGCAATGGCAGGCAACAACTGCGACGTTGATGGTATCGCCAATCCTGATAATCTGGCCTTCCTGGAAGACAGCAATATTCTGGTCATCGGCGAAGATACAGGTGAGCACCCCAACGATATGGTGTGGGCTTATGATGTTAGCACCGACAAGATGTCACGTATCGCAACTACGCCTTACGGATCTGAAACTACCTCTCCTTACTGGTATAAAGACCTGAATGGTCATGGTTACCTGACTCTGGTTACCCAGCATCCTTTTGGTGAAGTAGGTGGAGGCTATGTACGTCCGACTGGAGTAGATATCAGAACTGAAGCAGGTTATATCGGAAATTTCGATTTCTCTAAACTGAAGTAATCTGCAAATACCTTGTAGTCGATGGTGGCACCTGTAAAGGTGCCACTGTTGATTAAATTTGAAAGTTATAAATTTTCCGGGATGAGCATGGACACACAGTACTCAGGTCTGAAGTTTAAGTATTTTGTATGGGCTGGATTGATAGCCCTGGCTTCAACGCTATTTTTGGCCTGCGGATCATCGCAGCAGGTGGCCGAGGAGAGTCAGCCAAATCCGGAAATTAGTTTACCCGCCAACGAAGATCTAGGGGTTTCACTGTTAAAAAACAGTCTGCTGCAGAACAGGGCTGCATACGTACCCTCACAATGTTATACCAGAACCAATGTGGATAGTGATGTTCACAATCCCTGTTTTAGCTGTCATACCCAGGGGCAGGAGCCCAACTACGTGGATGACTCATCGTTTCAGCTTAAATATGAATTTCGAAATTATTCGCAAACCAATCATTGGGACAACCTGTTTAAGGATCGTAGCGCTGCCGTGGCTGCTATCAGTGATGCTGACATCATGAATTATGTCAGAACCTCTAATTATTTTACCGACAGTGGCGATATCGCACTGGCGCAGCATTTAACTCGTTTACCCGTAAACTGGGATTTTGACGGAAATGGGAAATGGGACGGTTATGTCCCTGACTGTTATTTCAACTTTGATGACGAAGGCTTTGATCTGACTCCAGATGGTCGGGAAAGTGGCTGGAGAGCATTTTCTTATGCGCCATTCCTCGGTACCTTCTGGCCTACCAATGGAAGCACAGATGATGTATTGATTCGCCTGGCGCCTGCATTTCAGCAGAGTGAAGATGGCACAATGAACAGATCGGTTTACAAACTCAATCTGTCTATTATTCTGGCACTGGTTCAGCGCAAGAATATCCCGATCGAAGCGACCGATGAATCACTGGTTAACGTGGATCTGAATAAAAATGGTCAGCTTGATATCGCCAGTGAAATCGTTTACGACTGGGCTCCCACCCAGGGTCGTTTTATGTCTTACGTGGGTAAAGCTAAATTACTGCAACAAAGCGGTGAGCTTCACCTTGCTGCTGGGCTTTACCCCGAAGGTACTGAATTCTTACATTCGGTACGTTATCTCGATATCGATAATAATGGCGAGATTCAGCTTGCTGCACGCATGAAAGAACTGCGTTATGCACGCAAGCTACAGTGGAATAATTATACCCAGCTCAGGAACCAGGCATTAAGCGAACAAAAAGAAGCGGACACCTCACCAGAGTTATTGAGAACTATTATCGGTGATGCTGAGTTTGGACTCGCGAATGGGCAGGGCTGGATTTACCAGGGCTTTATCGAGAATGCTGATGGAAAGCTAAGGCCTCAGAATTATGAAGAATCTGTTGCCTGTATAGGATGTCATTCCGGTATAGGTGTCACAGTCGATTCAAGCTACGCATTTTCCCGTAAACTGGACTCGAATGCTTATCAGGGAGGATGGTCGCACTGGACACAGAAGGGGATTAAGGGCATACCTGAGCCAAAATACAGCGACGGATCGTGGCAGTATTCGGAATATCTGGTAAATAATAAATCCGCCAATGAGTTTCGCAATAACGATGAGGTTATGGCAAAGTTCTGGGACCAGTCGGGCAATATTAAAACTGATGAACTGGAGCTGTTGCACAGCGATATGTCTCATTTGCTGTTGCCGAGTGAGCAGCGTGCGATAGTTTTAAACAAGGCTTATAAAGTGATTGTCGAAGAGCAAAGTTTTATCTACGGCCGTGATGCGCATATCGAACCACTGGATAATGTGGTCTGGAAAACCGTGCCATCCGACGAGTTAACCGGAGTAAGCTCTGCACTGATCAAACAATTCTAGGCCCCTGGCTGAGGGTTGATCGGGGTTTAATCGAAACCTCTACGATGCCTGAAACTGCACGATTAATTGATTTTTATCAACTCGGTTTGGGTTAGCTGATAATTTTCCAACACCGGGATTTTTATTCATGTTATGTATACTGGATTTCACTCACAGGCAACCACGTGGAATTCCAGACAGCAGCACAACAGCATTATCCGGAAATCATCAAGCTGGTATCTTCGCCAGAAGAATTGTTCCTGGTTTCACCAAAGGCACAGTATCCCTGGGATATCGATCAGCTCGAAGCTATCGCCCGCCAGCGGCTCAATCTTACTGTGGTGCTGGATAAGGGCGTCGTGATTGGGTTTGCCAGTCTGTATGATGTAGAGCCGAACGATATTGCATTTATTGGCAACGTTATCGTAGCCGAAGCATACCGTGGCCGTGGTGTTGGAAGCGCGCTAACCGAGCATATGATCAAGCTTTGCGTTTTTGAACATAATGCTGTCCCGCATATCTCTGTTTTTGGAATCAATAGCCGCGCACTGCTGTTGTATAGCGCTATGGGTTTTAAGCCCTACGAAATTGAAGCACGCCGCTATCTGGATGGTAAGGATACTGCGCTGATCAAAATGTGTTACGAGCCCAGGGTCAATTGATCCTGTTTCCGGTTGATTGAGCGTGAAAAGTGTTTAAGATAGACGCGGTTTACGTTGTTACAAACAGGAAGTAAATGAAACTTTTCAGGGATTTTTCGTTGTTACCATTCATGCTGCTGTTAATCAGCCAGCCCTTGTTGGCAGGCAATCTCTGCGATCCTGCCTGTAATCTGCACATAGACTTTACCCGATCCGGTTCTTTGCAAGCCGTTGAAGCTTTAACCATGAGCTTTGGTTCGGGCGGGGTGATTAACGATGGTGCGGTAGCTACCGGCTATTCAAGCGGTGAAACCCTGCAGTTGAATGCTGGTGATACACTGGTGTTTACTGCCGGAGGGGTGCTGGATCTGGGCGATGGCGGTAACATCGATTATACGGCAATGAATCTGATCGTAGATGGGGATATCAGCATCGCTGCGGTAGGAGCATCAGGTAGCATTTCTTTTCATGGTGACTCCAGCTCCACGATAACTTTGTTGGGTGGCGTCGCTTTATCAAGCGATACCAGTGTATCAGCCCAGCTCGACCTGTCGGGTGATGGTGTCACCCTGTTATCAGGAGATTCGGCTGTAGTAACGGTTGATACCGGCGGTGTTATTAATGCAGGGGAGCTAAATTTGTTGCCCGGCGCTTCGTCTTTAACGTTAAGCGAAATTAGCCTGTTGCAGTCTGAGCCAGACATTACGACGGGTCACCTGCTAATGCAAAGTGACCTGATCAACTTTGAGGGTGTTACTTTTCCAACCCATGACGGAAATTCATGTACCGTTCACGATGGTAAATGTTTCGATGCATCGGGAACTGAATACAGGGTGGATAATGGTAATCTTTATGCAGTCGATAGCAGCAGTGGCAGTTTGGATTTATTGAGCGTTATTTTTCTCTTCTCAATGTTTCTACTGTTATCCGGTAGGAGAAATGCAGTTGAAGCCTGGCAACCATAGTCAGCCGGGGCTGATGGCAGAAATCAGCTTTTGATGACTGTCTCAATCATCGTCATCCCCATAACCTTCAGGTAATTGATGGGCAATTCCTTTATGACAGTCGATACAGGTTTCTCCGGTTTGTTGTTCGATGACCGCCTGCATTTTTTCGGCTGATCTTTGACGTTGTTCGTGAAAGTTCATCGATTCAAAAGAGTGGCAGTTACGACATTCGCGTGAGTCGGTTTTTTTCATGGCATCCCAGACATGTTCCGCCAGTTCCAGCCGTTTGGCTTCAAATTTTTCTGGCGTGTCTACGGTACCCATGACCTTGTGAAACAGTTCATTACTCGCCTGTATCTTGCGAATCATCTTAGGTAACCACGCCTTCGGCACATGGCAGTCTGAGCAGATTGCCCTGACGCCTGATGCATTGGAATAGTGAATGCTTTTTTTATACTCCTGATAGACAGTCTGCTCCATTTCGTGGCAGGAAATACAAAACTCGAGGGTATTTGTCTGCTCTATCACGGTGTGAAATCCTCCCCACAAAAGAATGCCAAACAGGGTTCCGCCGATGAAGATAAAAAGCAGCGTTTTTGTATTTTTTGTATGTAACATTGACCTATTCCGATGTACTCCAGAAGCTGACCCCGGAGTAACCCGGGGCAACCTCTACAGGATGGGTGTTGAAGGATTCAATCAGAGTGACTCAACGAGCACCGATTCTTATGCCTTAACTTACTTTTGTGGCAGGGTCTGTAAGTAGGCCAGTATGTCAGCAGAAACCTGAATATCGAAGGCTCTCATGGCGGGCATATTTTCGTCGGGTTGCCCATTTTGAATCTTTTGTATGATTTCCCAGGGGTTGTCATTGGACAGCTTGCCAAGCGGTAACATGTCCTTAGGTTTCATGCCGCTCATGCCATGGCAGTTAGCGCAGACCGTATTAAAATATTTCTCGCCCTGATCCTTATCGCCTTTAGCCATTTTTGTTTTTCTATCAATCACTGCATCAATATCAATCTGACCTTTGGTTACAAAATTAGCCAGGTCGGTATAATCCTGCGCCTGCATTTTACCGGCAAAGCCATGTGTCGCATCTTTCATCACAGCGATGACCTGAGAATTTGCAACCCCCTGCATCTGGGTTAAGCCCTTGATTCCGGTTTTATAGGAACCAGACGCATAGGCGCCATCCTTGCCCATTAAGTCCCAGCCATGACAGGCCTTGCAACGATGCGTAGCATTGCCCTTTTTTTTGGTATTGGATGCTGGCCAGGCGGGATGGGTGTCTTTAGGTTTTTCAGCGCCAATGACCTTGAACCAGTTATCGTAGAGTCTGCCACCGCGGGCAATAGACGAGACTTCTTCTGCATATGAAAAGCTGGAAAAAAAAGCCCAGATAAAGACTGTTAATAATGTAATTATGTTTTTCATTAATATATCCCCTCGTTATATTTTATTAAAAGCATGATTAATGTGTTAACTTATTGAAATTATTATAATATTTATAATTTTAAAGCTATGCTGATATGTAGTTTACAGGCCTGTTAAACATGAGAAATTATATTTTTAATCAATCATATCTCTAAAAGAAAAATAAATCTTTGTTAAAATCAAGAATTTGTTGATCTGGATCAGCAGTAAGGGAATGAGGCAGGTAAACATGATGAGGGTCATATGTCGCGTCGGGTCTATGAGCGAGCTGGAGCGGGGGTTCTATTCAAGGAAAATTAGATACTCCTGTTTACGTCAGCAGTGGAGGCAATCAGATTAACTTTAACCCGTTTTGAGGCCGGGTAGCCGAGATAGTCGGCTATCTCTTATCGCTCCCGGTCATCTGAATAATATTATTGGGAAACTCCATCGATTCAACCTCAGCGCTAAAGCCCCGTGCTACCTGTAAAATGGTCTGGCTGACATGGGCGTATTGCTTGGAAAAGGGTGGCCAGTAATCCCCCAGACCGAGGGCATCGTTAATTACCAGCACCTGACCATCACAATCCGGTCCTGCGCCTATACCTATGGTAGGGATAGCTAAAGCACTGGTGATATCCTGCGCAAGGGCATAGGGGATATGCTCAAGTACAACCATAAATGCACCAGCCTTTTGAATCTGGCTGGCTTCAGTCGCTACCCTTTCGGCATCATCAGCGGTGACACCCACTTTATTGAAAGATTTTGCTGTTTGCGGGGTTAGGCCGGTATGCCCTACAACGGCAATACCATTCTTCACCAGATGGGAGATAACATCCAGCCTGGGGCCTTCGAGTTTGACGCTATCTGCACCAGCAGTAATCAATCGATGCGCATTGAGCAGCGCGGTGTCGGGGTCCTTATCGGTCAGGTAGGGCAGGTCGCCAATGATATGCGTATGCTGTGCGCCGCGCCTGACAGCGCCGATATGGTATTCCATATGCTCAATCGTTACATCGCGTGTGCTGTCAAAGCCCATCTCAACCATGCCGACCGTATCGCCCACCAGAATGACCGGAACACCGGCCTGTTCAATACCTCTGGCCACGGGGCAGGTGTAAGCGGTTAACATCGGGATCGGCTTTACGCCTTTCATGCCGGTGAGATCAGCAGGGCTCATTTTCATACGGGTTACCTTATGCTGCGAGTTTGACAGAGCCGAATTATACCGGCTCTGTGCCCGGCGCGATAGCTATGGTCAGGTCAGCACGCTGATGACTTGCTGCCTGTGTCTACCATTTGCCCTGCAGGCTCAGGGTAATCGCCCAGAACTCCAGGTCGGGAAACATGTCGTTCAGACGCTGGTCACCGATGGCTTCAGCCGGATAGCTCTCACCGGTTTGCTGGATTTTGTCAACATTCAGCGATAGCGTGAGGTCGGGATTAAAATGGTAGGCCAGCATTGCCCCGGTGGTATTAGTCTGCATATCACCCAGCCGATAATCCGCAGAAGCGTAAGCTGGTAGTGTTTCGTTTTCATTCAGACTGATTCTGAAAAAATCAGCCCGGGTCTGATCACTGCGGCGATAATGCGGAGCGATGGTCAGCTTATGACCGAGCTCGAGATAATATTTTACATCCAGAGTTTTACTGGTGATGCCCCAGTCATCCTGGTAATAGCGATAATCCAGATGCAGAGAATCTTTACCGATGGCTGTAACCAGACTGCCTTTCAGGGTTTGTTTTAAACGCGACGAGGGGCGTTTTTCCCATACGTAATCGACAGGTAAGCCTGAGCTATCGATAACAGAAATTAATTTATAGGGGTCAGTCTGATAGCCATCCACGTAACTCAATCCATAGTTCAGATTGAGCAGGGTATATTGATTATAGATATGTGAAATACCGACCATCCCTTCATAAGTAACCTTGGCTTTTCCAGGGAACAGGTTCAGGCTGGCAGTTTCGCCATCGGACTCTGATTCATTAAAGGAGCCGGAGCCGGAGGTGCCACCACCGGACGGGATAGTGGTTGTGCCCCCACCAGACGCTGAGGTGGTAGTCTGCAGATTTATTTGCCGTGGACTAGTCGTAACTGGGCCGGAGATTGAGGATAAGGGTGTACCAAAACCACTCGCTGGATTAATTGCATCATAACTCAATGCACCACCTATCATCAGCGTGGTGAGTTTATTGTTTAAATCTTCAAAATAGCTATAGTCGAATCCCGCTGAGCGATAATCAGACTCATAGGACAGGCTAATGCCACCTTTGTATCGTGATAGACGATCCAGTGGTGTCATCCAGCTGAGATTTAACGCCAGGCGATTGTCGCTAAATCTAGGATCGACTGGCGTGTAGCCCGCCTCAGTTTGCAGGCTGCCCATTTGCTGGGACACGCTGGATGCATTGGCTCCATTGGGGGAAGACCCGCTCAGGCTGTCAAAAACCAGGTCGTATTTAAAATAATCGTCGTCTGCTTTCTGGCTGGTAACAGAAAGTACCGGTTCAAAAACCGCAACGCGGTCCTGTTGCTGGTTATCCTGTTCAGAGTAGCTGAGTATGGATAAATCGTAGAAGGTTTCCGAGGCCTGCGTCTGCCCGACACTGAGTAAGGTACAGACAGCCATGCTGAGTCTTTTGCTTAATTGCATCCGCAGCCACCTCCACCTACGCTGCTGCCGCCACTGGCAGCTTCCTTACTGAAATAGATATGTTCATCCAGCCCTGTCTGTACCGGGTTGGGCGTGAGTGACATATTCGGTCGCGCCATCACCCCACGTTGCCAGGGTTTGACGGTTTCGGGTAGCAGGTGGCCGCAGCCGCTCAGGCTAATGAGGATGGGTAGCAATACATATAATTTCATAGAACCTTTTCGCACAATGTTATGAAATCGTTACCGCCCAATAACAAATTCAAGGTTTAAGCAGAGTCTGACAGTCTGCGTGTATCTGGATGGGATTTTTAGCAGCAGGCCTGTTAATTAATTATTAACTTGTTTCGGCTATACGGGTGAACCAGGAAAATTGTGCAATCAGTCACACAGCGCTTTTTGTAATCACGTTTATGTGATTGCAGGCGGGATAAAAATGGCAATCGCAGTTTTCATTTTTTTGTGTTCTGTAAAGCTATGCCTGGCTTTTATAGAGCGTCCCTGAACATGAGCTATATTGTTGACAGCTTAATAGGGTAAAATCACCCGATTCAATTCAGGACTTACCGATGAAACTCAGAGATATAGATAAATCGCGTTACAGAAAACACCTGAGGGTTGTTTTTGCCGGTATCGTCGTCATGATGATCACTATTTCACTAGTGGTTTCACAGCTTTTCATCCAGTTCTTCAGTACAGCTGACGCCTCACATTTTTATCATAATCTGGCGGGGGTTATCGTGGCCGGGATTATCACCGTGCTGACCTTAAAGCGGCTGCGCAGCCATCCCTATATGGATGAGGTGGTGTATGTCTGGGACTTAAAGTATCAGCTTAACCGGATATACCGTAAGCAGCACAAGATTGAACCCTTGCTGGATGACAATCATGTCAATGCAATGATTATCATGAATTTTATGTACCGGGGGTCGAAACAGCTCTATACGCTGGATGACAATACCATCACCATCGATGCGCTCAACCTGAAACTGAGCGGACTGGAGCAACGCATTAAAGATGCCAACCTGGATATTTCTACAGACGATTATGATCAATCTCTGCTGGAAGCGTTTTAATTCCAGCAGTCTGCTGCTTTTTGTAGATCACAGATGTAGATTTTATCAGTTAACAGATCTATGATTTTTACCCAGTTGTTGCGCTTGATTTCACGCCCCAACTGGCTTGTATTTTCAGTCGATGACACCGTTCTACGGCCTTTTCCCTACTGTTTTCTCAGGAGCTAAAATGGATAAAACTGCAAAACTGATACTCGACGGTGTTGAGTATGAATTCCCCATAGTCACTGGTAGCGAAGGAGAAAAGGCAATTGATATCTCGACTCTGCGCAGCCAGACCGGGCATATCACGCTGGATCCTGGTTTTGGTAATACCGGCAGTTGTCGTAGCTCTATCACTTTTACCGATGGTGAGCGAGGCATACTGCATTACCGTGGCATACCTATTGAACAATTTGAAGGTGCGCCAAACTTTGCGCGTGTCGCCTGGATGTTAATCTTCGGCAAGATGCCGGATGAAGAGAATTATCGCAGCTTTAGTCATATCCTGACCAATAACGCGAATATTGACGAAGATATGAAACACCACTTCGAAGGCTTCCCGCGTAGCGCACCACCAATGGCGGTGCTGTCGGCAATGATTTCAACACTGTCCTGCTTCTACCCGGAATTCAACCACCTGGATAACCGGCAGGAATTCCAGCAGGCCGCAGCGCGCCTGATCAGTAAGATTCGAACCCTGGCCGCGTATACCTATCGTCGCTCTATGGGTTTACCCTATATCTATCCTGATCCGCGATTACCCTATGTGTCGAATTTTCTGCACATGATGTTTTCACAGCCCTATCAGCCTTATGTGGCGAATCCCGCCGCGATTGAAGCGCTCAACCTGATTTTGATTCTGCACGCTGACCATGAACAGAATTGCAGTACCTCAACGGTGCGCATGGTGGGTTCCAGCCAGGCGAACCTGTATGTGTCCTGTGCGGCGGGTGTGAATGCCTTGTGGGGGCCGCTGCACGGTGGCGCGAACGTAAAGGTGATCGAAATGCTGGAAGCGATTCATCAGGATAACCTGACCCCTGAGCAATACGTAGCGCAGGCCAAGGACAAGAATAGTCCGATTCGCCTGATGGGCTTCGGACATCGGGTGTATAAAAGTTTTGATCCGCGCGCCAAATTACTCAAGAAAGTTAGCGAGCGTTTTCTACATGAAATGGGTATTAACGATCCACTACTGGAAATTGCCCATCGCCTGGAACAGATCGCACTTAGCGATGAATATTTTATAGAACGCAACCTGTATCCCAACGTGGATTTTTACAGTGGCATCATCCTGCGCGCGATTGGCATACCCACCAATATGTTTACCGTGCTATTTGCGATTGGTCGCCTGCCGGGATGGATCGCGCACTGGTACGAACAGAGTAACGACCCGGATGCGCGCATTGCGCGGCCGCGCCAGGTTTATGTGGGCACCCCGCAAATCAGGTAGACGCACATAAAAATGGATAACCCTGATATGACAGTTTCGCTGGATCTGAATTTTGTACGCGCGCAGTTTCCTGCGTTTGCCGAACCTTCACTGAGCGGCCAGGCTTTTTTCGAAAATGCCGGTGGTTCTTATGTTTGCAAGCAGGTGATTTCACACCTGGACACCTATTATCGACAAACCAAGGTCCAGCCCTATGGCCTGTATCCGGTGTCAAAGCTGGCGGGTGAGTTGATGGATTTATCTCATCAGCGGCTGGCAGAATACCTGAATGTCTCTAGCGACGAAGTACATCTTGGGCCATCTACCTCGCAAAACACCTATGTGCTGGCCTGCGCCTTTACCAGATTGTTAAAGCCTGGTGATGAAATAATCGTCACCAACCAGGATCACGAAGCCAATAGCGGTGTATGGCGCAGGTTAGCAGAGCAGGGTGTGGTGATAAAAGAATGGCAGGTCGATGCGCAAAGTGGGGTACTGGACCCCGCGCAGCTGGATCAGCTATTAAATGATAAAACCCGTCTGCTGATGTTTCCGCATTGCTCCAATATTGTGGCGCATATCAATCCGGTTTCAGAAATATGTGCCAAAGCCAAAGCGGCGGGTGTTACCACGGTTGTCGATGGTGTTTCGTATGCCGGGCATGGATTTCCCGATATCGATGCGCTGGGTACCGATATTTACCTGTTTTCGCTGTACAAAACCTACGGGCCTCATCAGGGTGTGATGGCGATCCGTAGTGCTACCGCGCAGCGACTGGGTAACCAGGCGCACTATTTTAATGGCGACAGTATTCATAAATGGTTTGTACCTGCTGGACCGGATCATGCGCAGGTTGCCGCCAGTCGTGGGGTTGCAGAATATTTTGACACCCTGCACGATCATCATTTTGCTGCCACCGACTCGCATGTGATCAAGGCGCAGCGAGTACGAGATTTGATGCATTCAGCGGAAGTCGGACTGTTACAGCAGATGCTGGATTACCTCAGCCAGCATAAAAGCCTGAGATTACTCGGCCCTGCCGATGCGCAACAACGAGCGGCCACGGTATCCATCGTGCCCAGAGGACAAACTCCTCAGGCGCTGGCGCAGCAGCTTGCCGATAGTGACATCATGTGCGGAGCCGGGCATTTTTATGCGGTACGCCTGCTGCAGGCACTGGGTGTGAATCCCGACAGCGGCGTTCTTCGTCTATCCTTTGTGCACTACAGCAGCCAGTCTGACATCGATAAGCTGATCAATGCACTGGATAGACTGCTCTAAATATCGAACTTCTGCTTTAACGGGGCAGAGTGGTATTAAATCGCCAGGTCGAGCTGCTGCAGTGTGCCTGCATCACCCGATTCATTCAGATAAAATGCCGTGCTTTTCAGTGCGCCAGTCAAGCTATGGTCTTTTGGGTCGCGTAGCTCAAACGGCGTGACCAGGCTGTTAAGATAAAGTGCACCGATGCCTTTTTCATTCAGGCTGATCATTTGCTGTTGCCCATCTATACCCATGCGGAAAAGACTCAACTGTGAAAACACTTTATCATTTTCATCGATCCAGTTATTACCATCATCGTCATATTGTTGAAGCTCTTTAAAGCCATCACCGGATCGTGCGCCGAACAGCTCTGAGCCATCGTTGATTTTGCCATCCTGGTTTTTATCCAGCGCAAGGAATGCACTGTCTGATTGAAATAGTGGGATGTTGTCGCTGGAACCATCGATGTCCAGGTCAAATTCGAAGCTATTGGTGGCGAGCTGCGCCGAGTTACCTGAAAAATTAAGCACCAGGGGATCTTTTAATGCCTGTCCCGCGCGTAAGAAAAAGTTCTGTTCTATCTCCAGTTCACGCGAATAATTGATACTGATATCCAGGTTAATCTCACGCCCATCCTGGGTTTTGACTATGGCACTGGCACTGAAATTGAGCTGCTCTGAAATATGCAGCGATGAGGTATAATCCAGGCTCATACCCGAGTTACTACCCTCGCTTGCTTGCATACCTTTATCGATCTGTACGGTCGTCTCGCTGTGCAGCGACAGGTCTGGTACATAAAACTTGATCTCCTTGCCAGTGAGCCGTTCGATGAGGCTTTTTAGTAACGAGACCTCAAGCTCAAGATTTTTGCGCAATGATTCAACCTGCTGGGTTTTCTGTGCAGGCACTGAATTGACGGAGTCGCTGGAAACTTGCAGGCTGGTCCGGGCTGTCGGTAACTCGCTCGAGTTCCAGAACTGGAAATCGAAGGATTCCTGCCGGGTGGTTTGTAACTGGTGCTGGGCCTGCATCTGCACCTGGGCGTTTGAAATAATCATGCTCCCCTCCAGTTGTGTTCTATACGGGCTTATCGGGTTAACGGCAGCAACTGGAAAAGCTTTAATTTGCCAGGGTCTGGGAACAGGTCCGGGTCGCGATTTGTCCTGCTTTTGTCGTGACGAGCATGATTGAGCGGTAAGATGCTCAGTAAAGTGGTTTCATCTATTCTGGAGAGTTGTATGAGTTATCGTCTAGGCATTGATACTGGAGGCACCTTTACCGATGCTGTTCTGGTTAACGATGACAAAGAAATTATCGCGTCCGCCAAAAGACTGACCACCCGGGTTGATTTAGCTCTGGGCATCGGTGAAGTGATCTCATGTTTTAGTGAGCAAGATCTTGCACGGGTCTCTATGGTTTCGTTATCGACCACTTTGACCACCAATTCGGTAGTTGAAGATCAGGGGCCTCCGGTAGCCTTACTGTTACCTGGCTATGATGATCAACAGGTCAGGAAAACCGGGCTGCTGGAGATACTGGCACCGCAATTTCTGGTGCCGCTGGCGGGCGGTTTTGACGCTGTAGGAAGCGAACATCAGGCGCTTGATGAAGCGGCAGCCCGAGAAGCGATTTTGCGCCTGCGAGATCAGGTCGCTGCATTTGCGGTGTCTTCCGTATTCGGTACCCGAAATAACAGTCATGAATTGCGCATTAAGACCCTGATTCAGGAATTATGTCAGGATATGCCTGTAATTTGTGGGCATGAACTGGCGTCCAGTCTCGGTGCACCGCGACGTGCGCTAACAGCAGCCCTGAATGCGCGTATGGTGGCACCTGTACGACACTTGATTGACTCGGTTCAGCATATTTTACAACGTCATAAGATCAACGCCTCGTTGATGATTGTTAAAGGCGATGGCTCGCTGGCAAGCCTGGAACACGCCCTCGAAATGCCGATTGGTACAGTTTTGTCAGGCCCTGCAGCGAGTGTTATTGGTGCCTGTGCATTAAGTGGTCTGCAAACGGCCATTGTTGCCGATATGGGGGGGACTACCACCGATGTGGCGATAGTGACCAATGGGCAACCAAAGCTGTCACCCGATGGCGCCTGGATAGGTGAGTGGCAGCCTATGGTAGAGGCTGTGCAGGTCAATTCAATTGGGCTGGGAGGCGATAGCGAAGTGAGTTTTGCCGGTCCGCGAGGTCTACAGATTGGACCCCGCCGGGTGGTTCCAACCAGTCTATTAGCCCACCTTTATCCCGAAGTGATTCCGCGTCTGCAGACACAGCTGTTGGGTATGGTGAATGCGCGCAGCAATCGTTTTGTGTTACGGCTTGAACAAAACCCTGTTCTTTTGCGGCAATTATCGAACATCGAGCGTGAGGCCTGGGATTTACTGCAAAAAGGCCCGCTGGAACTCGATGAAACGGTTAAAGATAATCTGGCTTTGGGGCGCACACTGGCCCGTCTCAAACGCATGGGGCTGGTGATCTATAGTGGATTTACACCCAGTGATGCAGTGCATGTGCTGGGGTTAAATAGTCACTGGAATAGGGAGGCTGCGGAGCTTAGTGCGCGTCTGTGGATGCGTCAAATGCGTTATCTATACGGCTATGGTCAGTGGGATGCAGAGGATGTAGAAAGTGCCTGTCAGCAGGTTTACCAACTGGTGCATACCCAGATTCGCCAGTTACTGGTTGCGGTCGGGATGAATATAGACAGCCTGCATCAGGGTAGTGTTCGTTTTGAGCAATTAATCGACGCGGTTACTCGAATGATTGTGGGGGGCAGTGCCAATGCTAATCATAAGCCATTGTTCAAGGTAGAGTTTGGTAATGATTATCCCCTGATCGCGGTTGGCGCACCGGCTGCAACCTATTATGGCGAGGTGGCCAGCAGTATGAATCTGGAATTGCATGTTCCTGTGCATGCTGAGGTGGCTAACGCTTATGGTGCGGTGATGGGCAGTATTATTCAACGCGCAGAGGTTACCGTGACTCAGCCTCAGCAGGGAGAGTTCGCGCTATTCCATGGCGGAGAGCCGCTGCATTTCTACAGTCTGCAGGAAGCCAGGGCGCATGCTGAGCAACTGGTGCGAGAGGAAGTTGAGCGCCGCATTATCGAAGCAGGCGCTAGTAGCCATGAGATTCGTGTTAGCTTTGACGATGTGCATGTGCAAGATAGTGGTGATGGCGAATTATTTCTTCAGTCCAGAGTGATCGCGACTGCGATAGGCCCTGCCTGCGAATGGCGCTGAACAGCAGTTCGAATTTATCACCGTTGCCTGGTGGGTTTGCTGGCCCGGGCGTGCTGCGTTGGAAAAAGAATTCAGCGAAATTTGATATCGATGGTGATATATGGATCTGAATGAAATAGGTATCGAGCTGGCCGGTTCAGGTCTATCTCTGCTAGGCGTTGCCGCTATTACGCCTGAACAGCAACGTGAATATGGTTTTACAGCGACAGCCGTTACGCTGGTGGGCAATGCGGGTCCTGCAATGTGGCCGGTTTTTTCCAGTTCTGAAGAGTTCTGCGATGGTCAGGCGCATCCCCTGGATCGCTGGAGTCAACGCATCGCCGCTGGAATTTGCTCGCGCTTTGAACTGCAAGCTGTTTTTCCTTTTAGCGGGCCTCCTTACCTGCCTTTTCAGCGCTGGGCGAATGCAGCTCAGCAGCTGGAACAATCTCCGCTCGGTCTGCTGATGCATCCAGAATTCGGGTTATGGCATGCCTACAGGTTTGCTTTACTATTGCCGGAGTTCATACCGAATAATACCGCTTCGGCGCCAAAGCAAATTTGTTCGGCCTGTATACAAAAGCCCTGCCTGACAAGCTGTCCAGTTTCTGCGATTACGACAGCTGGTTATGATGTGGCGGCCTGTGTCCGATACCTTGAGCGTGATGACGAGGCACAATGTCATCAGCAGGGTTGTGTGGCGCGATTCAACTGTCCCGAGGCTGTTCACTATCGTTATCAAGCAGCCCAATCGCGTTTCCATTTGCGGGCTTTTTATGATGCCCATTGTACACGTTAAGCAGCGACCTGAAAGATTGAAGCGAGATGCCGGGGTGTCTGAAGTTGATGGATTTTAAAAGGGACAAAGCCGTAAGCGGGTACTTACTGTGCTCTGTCCCTTCCTGTTGGACTGTATCAGGCCGTTATTTTCAGGCTTTTGAAGAAGCGGGCTGTGAGTTGTGCTCCTTGCTGCTGAACACTTGAGGGAAAAATTTCGCCGTAGATTTCATGTAACTCAGGTAGCGATCTCCAAAGACCCGGATCAGGTCTTTCTCTTCGTGGTAAACGCCGATAGCAACATAAACCGACATGCCCAGAGCCATAACCAGATGTCCGACTGTCATAACCGGTGTGACCCAGATACCGATAAATACGCCAGTCATTATTGGGTGACGAACATATTTATACAGTGAGCTAACCTTAAAAGGGAGATGAGTGTATTCGCGTCCCAGAAAATAGAGCCATACCTGTCTCAGACCGAACAGATCAAAGTGATTGATCAAAAAAGTTGAATACAGAACCATTGCCCAGCCGCTCAGCCCGATAGCCAGTAAGCTGTAGTACAGTACCTCATTCTGCACCTGCCAGATTACCTGGGTCATAGGCTGCCATGCCACGCATAACGCGAGCACCACGATGGCTGTCGCCAGCATAAAGGTACTGCGTTCTGCCGCTTCGGGTATATGACGCGATAGCCATTGCTTGAACTTTCCACGCGCCATAATACTGTGTTGCAGTCCGAACAGAACAATCAGCCCCAGATTAACCGCCAGCGCAACAAACACATTACCCTCGGCACCGGAATCGATAGTAAACGGGATAAACAGGTTAAAGGTAAAGGCGATAAATACCACCAACGCAGATGAACCCAGCAGGTAGTTGATGATACCGTAAATTAAAACAAGTGATTTTTTCATGATTTACTCCTAATGGTTAAAGGGTGCTAGATGCTGCTAGCGTGTTGTATTGACGGAATGTTTCTGGTTAATTTCTGCAACAGGGGAATGCTTAACAGCACCATCAGCGATGGGATGCAATAAACACAACCGCTCAGGCTGCCAATGCTTAGCAGTGCAATAGCGATCAAATACCAGTGACTCTGCTGCTTTTTATCGGATTGTTGATTGGCTCGTAACATGAGTGTTCTCCGCTTAAAGTCCCAGTAAAGAAGCGCGATGCCCCATTGCCGTTATCGTGTTAAGGATTTGC
Source organism: Gammaproteobacteria bacterium (assembly GCA_050288105.1). Taxonomy (GTDB): domain Bacteria; phylum Pseudomonadota; class Gammaproteobacteria; genus JACNJF01. The sequence goes on along the minus strand of JBNKDE010000003.1, from coordinate 196,090 downwards.
AAAGCCTGGATACGTGCAGTGTCGTAGACCACCATTAAAAACCTGGGGGTATGTGGGCTTCTTCTGAAAGAAACCACGCCTGGCTGCTGATAGATCTGTTGAGATAACTGGTCAAACTGCACATCGCTCAGTAACTCATTGGTGTGGACTATAGTGTCGGTAATACTTGCGTTCATAATCTTCTCCTCGGTGATGTCGACAGGTGTTTGCCGATGTGAGAAGCTTAAGGACAGGGTGAACTTCACTCTACTTTGCAAACTGTAGTAGCGCACTACACAAACTGTAGTAACTAACTCTATTTTCTGTAGTTAGTTGTGTGTAAGATAAAGCAGGCGTGTTTATATCTTTAATTCGGGGGGGTGAGATACGGAGTACGGTCAGTTCTGTCCAATTGCAAAAGCCACAGAAATTCTGGGGGAAAAATGGACACTGTTAATCGTGCGTGAGCTGCTGATGGGTGGTTCGCGTTTTAATGAACTTCATCACGGGCTCAGCCAAATATCACCCACTATGCTATCCAAGCGACTGGATTCGCTGGAACAATATGGATTGCTCATCAAGAAAAAAATCCCCAATCAAAAGGGCTACGAGTATTTCCCCACCAAATCCTGCACTGAATTATTACCGATAGTAAAATCTCTGGGCGACTGGGGTATGCGCTGGGCGCGTTCTAATCTGACGGAAAAGGATTACGATGTCGAGCTGTTGATGTTGTATCTCAAACGCAGTATCAATCCAGAAAATCTGATAGGCAGTGAAACCGTGATCCGTTTTCAGTTCACGGATATTAAAGACTACCCGAACTGGTGGATGGTAGTGAGCGGTAATGAAGTTGATATCTGTGTGAATGATCCGGGCAAGGATGTAGATATCTATTTCACCACCACCGTAAAAACCATGGCGGATGTCTGGATGGGAGACATAAGTTATAAAAAAGCTCAGGTGAATAACCTGCTCACCCTGGTGGGGCCAAAAGCACTGATCAATAATGTCGGTAACTGGATGGAGATCAGTATGTTTGCAGATCTGGCACCTGCCAGTGAAATATAAATAAAAAGGTCGTGTTGACCTTACCGAGTTAAAGGTTTTGCCCTGATTTTAGTAAGCAGGTTTAGCGTAAATTCTGAGGATTAACAAATGAATAAAATCACAAACGATTTACACATTAATCCTGCAGATATTCCATGGAAAATTCTGCGTGAAGGGACTTACGTTAAACTATTACGAACATGTCATGTGACAGGTACCTGGGTCGTGATACTGCGTAATGACCCTGGCACCTGCGGGTGATTATGGATACGAGCCGAATGGGTTATTCACGAGAAAACCAGCTTTCCGGAACTCACAGAATATTTGTTTATCAATCATGGCTCACTGCAATATCTGGATGATAACGGAAATGTATCAAGGGTACTTGACTCGGAGGTGATAGCATCTCTATGGGAAAGCGCAGAAGTTGCTGAAGGAAGTTGAAAAGGCTGTCTAGAATAATTACAGTGGCCCGTATTCAATTGAATCTGATGGGTATGGTAGTTACCCCACTACACCGGACCAAACTAACTCTTTGTTTCTGCCCGTTAATATCGGTAATATTTGGCAAATTACTATCAGTATAAAAAGTCAGAGGTTGAGCAGACCCATTGGGGTAATCGCTGTTTTACAGTAATAGATCCATTTTCAAACAAGGTGATTTTTAATGAGTCATCAGACCAATAACAGCTTGTTTTTATTTACTGCGTTCCTGCTGCTTACTTCGGTTTGCCTTCAAGAGCGAGTCTCATGACATCAGATGAGATGCTATTGGAAGAGGTTCGTAGTTGCACATTATGTGCAGAGTATCTGCCGCTTGGTCCGCGACCTGTTTTGCAGGTACATTCGTCAGCTCGCATACTTATTGCGGGCCAGGCACCAGGAAAGAAGGTGCACGAAACCGGTATACCGTTCAACGATGCCAGCGGTGAACGTTTGCGTTCATGGTTGGGTATGGCTCGCGAAGTATTCTATGATCCTGAACAGGTTGCCATACTCCCGATGGGTTTCTGCTATCCAGGTACGGGTAAGTCAGGAGACCTGCCTCCGCGCACTGAATGTGCACTAGCCTGGAGGGCCAGGCTGCTATCAAAGATGCAGAACCTCCAGCTTACCGTGGTTATTGGTAAGTACGCACAGGACTATCATCTACCGAATGCGGGCGCATCGCTTACTGAGGTAATTAAAGCATGGCGCAAATTCTGGCCGCATACTATTCCCTTACCACATCCAAGCCCGCGCAATAATCTCTGGCTTAAACGTAACCCCTGGTTCGAAAAAGAAATCCTGCCCGTTCTTCGCTCACGCGTAGCAGAGGTTTTACAAGATCAAGGTTAGACGTTGAATGACAGCTGAAATCTAGCAAATCTATCGAAAATAAACTCACCACAAAGATCGAAGAGAAAAATGAAAATTGTTTATTATGCTGTACTCATCAAACAAGCTGTTTTGATACCTAAGAAATCTCCAGAAGTCGTTTGTTAAATATTCAACCTCCGTGGTCTCTGTGTCTTCTGCGGTTTAAATGGTTTAAATCCTGAAATGAATGAACTCTAGCCCGTATTTATCATCCCAGAATCTGACCTGTTCAAGTTGTGCTGCAAGCGCTAGCAGAATATGTTTTCCCCTTGCCTGGCCAGGAAATGAACACAGACAGGCAGGTTAATTTCTGTCTAGTGCAGGGGCAGAGATATCCCCGGCTGCCCACTGGCATTGCCACAAATAGCTTGAACTACAGGCAAATCTAAACAATTGGATTTGCCTGCAATATGAATTACATATTTTTCGATGATTTAGATAGGTAATTATCGGAATTATCAGAGACTGACTACATTGACCCCTAATTCAAAAACCAGTTCACCACCAAAGAATGCGGTCGCAATAATGCCAACGGCAATACCCAGTTCAATAACTGGAATTAAGTTAACGCTCCACTTCGGTAATTGCGTATCACGGAACCAGAGTATGGCTCTTACAATAGCCCATCCCATAAGAATAAAGGCGACGGCACTGCCCAGGTGTTCATGTATTTCTGCGATGTCACTGCTGAATCCACCGGCTTCGGCAGTCTCCAGGGCGATGTCCCCGAATATAATAGCAACCAGTCCCGATAGCCCCGCAATGATAGCAAATAGCGTTGACGTGTTTCCAAGGTAAGAGCGCCCGGTTACATTACGGCTTTGAAATATCGCAACGGTGTCGACAAGCGCTAAAGTCAGTGCGAATACGATTGGGAAATGAACAATCATAGGGTGAACATATTGAATGGCAATCATAATATTCCTGCTGTGAAAAGTATTAACGGAAAGTGATTTAATTTCGCCAGCAGAATACCTTATCGATTGTTTACAATTTATTAATCCGCGATTTCCGGATTGCAGTATTTTTTATTGACATTTTTCACAAAAAACCCGCTGGAAACCCGGCGGGTTTTTTTACAATGAACAATCAGGCTGCAATTTAATGCTGATGCTTTTCGTTTTCCCGCTCGTGCTGTTTTACCTTCCTGGCGCGTAAGGTTTTGCTAAATACGGTTTCGCCATTCAGGTCTTTTAACGCTACCTTCATCGCTTTACTGCGTTTATCGATATTGACTTCACCAAAAAACTGAAGACCGGCATAAGGAGACAGGTTAGATTGACCAGCAGGCGGTGCCTTGCTGAATACTACCTCTGGACCAAAGGTGCCGTCGGTGCTGTTGGGTCCGAAAGATCCGGCATTTAAGGGGCCAGAGATGAATTCCCAGAAAGGGTTGAAATCATCGGTAGCCGCTTTTTCAGGATTGTAATAATGCGCAGCGGCATAATGTACATCAGCAGTTAGCCAGACGATATTCTCTATCTGCTTTTGCTTGATGAATTTCAACAGGCGAGCGATTTCCAGTTCGCGTCCAGCGGCCGGGCCATCGTTTCCATTTGCAACCGCTTCCCATTTCTGTGGCGGATTATTGACATAGTCGTCGCTGATGTTTAATCCGAGTGGCATGTCCGCCGAAATTACCTTCCAGATTGCATCAGAGTCTTCCAGCTGTTGCTGTAACCATTCGATCTGTGCATTGCCGAGGAATGCGGTTTCTGCACTTTCGACGGTTTGAAGGTTATAGCTGTTAGGGCCGCGATAGCTGCGCATATCCAGTACGAATACATCCAGCAGATTACCGTAGGAGATTTTACGGTAAATGCGCATGGGTTCATCGGCACTGTGCGGACGCAATGGCGCATATTCGTGAAATGCCTGGGTAGCATGTGCAACCAGCAATGGAACATCCTTTACGGTATATCGTTCATCGCCATACAGGTCTTTTGAATCTGACCAGTTATTGGCAACTTCGTGATCATCCCATTGCCAGATCTGCGGTACTTCTGCATTAAAACGACGCATATTGTCATCTAGTAAATTGTATTTGTATCTACCACGAAATTCATTGAGCGTTTCGGCAACCTTGCTTACCTCTGGCGTGACGATGTTGTTCCAGATCTGACCATTAGGGGCCACAACAGATTCCTTGATTGGGCCATCTGAATAAACGCTATCACCACTCTGGATGAAAAACTGTGGTTTAACCTGACGCATGGCCTCATAGATTTTCATACCACCGAATGCTTCGTTAATGCCCCAGCCCTGGCCCCCAACATCACCACCCCAGACAAATCGAATACTTTCATTTTTGCCGATGGTATGGAAATGACCACTTACTGGCTCACTGGGATTACGTTCATTGCTCAGGTCTTCAAACCATACCCTGACATATACATCCTGACCGGCAGGTAATCCGGTTAAATCCTGTTTGGCGGTAAAGTCCGATTCGGCAGTAGCGTAGGGGCCTGTCACTGTGATGGCATCTTTAAACTGGCTGTTGAATGCATATTCGATCATCATTCTGGAAGGCTGGTCGGATCGGCTCCAGACCATGGCGTGGCCTTCACTCACGTCGCCAAACTGAATGCCCTGTTCAATTTTGGGTGTCGATGCATAAACTGGGTTTAGCGAGCAGCTCAGTGCGATCATTGCAGCCAGAGGCGGTAATGTCTTGATTGGTGTTTTCATCTTTAGTCTCCATGGTTGAATGTGGAGTAGATTTAAAGGTAAGCAGATGACAATGCGATTAAGCTACGGTTACGAATCCGTGAAGAAGGTCTGGATGGCTCAACCTCAGAGTCGGGAAGCGCGTCGTGCTGTGTGACTAGAACGTAGGGCTGCCAATACTACGGTTGCCTGCGCCAGTGTGCAGCGTGTAATCTGTGGCTATTTTTTTAGGTAAAGGTCGTTTAATGATTGATGAACTCATCAACCTGGGATGGATGTTCTGGCTATTAGCTATTATCGGGGTTTTTATCACCGGGGTTTCAAAATCTGGTTTTGCCGGTGGTATTGGCGTGATATCTGTACCGCTGTTAACGCTGCAGGTGGGGCCTATTCGCGCCGCAGCGTTGATGCTACCGTTATTATTGCTGATGGATTTCTTCAGTGTGCGGGCCTGGTGGGGTAAGCAGTTAAACGAACATCTAAAGCATTTGTTGCCTGCATCCATGCTCGGTATCTTGATCGGCTATCTGTTATTTGATTATCTGGATGACCAGATTCTGGCATTTATGCTAGGTGTGTTTTCGGTGCTTTTTTCACTGTATGGGTTGATGAAAGGGGCCAAATTCAAACACCGAACCTCTCCTCGTGTTGGACGTATCAGCGGCCTGGTAGCCGGGTTTACCAGCTTCCTGGCACATGCTGGAGGACCACCACTGAATTACTACCTGATCCCGCTCAAACTGCCACGTGAAAACTACCTGGGTACGGCAGTCGTGTTCTTTGCTGCTATCAATGCCGTCAAGCTGTTGCCCTATGCCATGCTGGGCCAGGTGAATACAGAAAACCTGTTGATCGCGCTGGTACTGGCTCCTGTGGCCTGGATAGGCATCCGGGCCGGGCTGTGGATTCAGGCCAGGCTGAACGATGAAGTATTCTATAAAAGCATCCTGGTGATGCTGTTTATTATCGGTATCAAGCTGATGGTTGACTCATTTGCATAAGGAATTAATCAACCTTATGTAAGAGGTCTCCCGCTTCATTAACGACTTCTACTCCCACATGAATACCTTCGCGCAGGCTGGCCGTTACTACGCAGAAATCCTCAAACAGCTCCATGCAGCGAGCTGTTTTTTTCGATTCCAGTAACACATCACCGGCCATGATACGTACATCGATGCGCCCAACGCGCATGCGATTTTTATCATTACGTACCATGGTGCAGGTAGCTTCGGTCTTGATCGCATGGCTGGGTGTATCCTGCTTGGCGAGGCAGAACATCAGGCTGGCACTAAGACAATTGGCGGTCGCTGCCGCGAGCAGACGTGAAGCATTAGGGCCCTGGTCTGCGCCCAGCGGGGCGGGCTCATCCATCAGTAGTTGTTCGGCCTGGTCGATATCGAATTTTACGCGGAAGTTGTAGCCTTCTTCCTGCTCTAGCTGGATGGTGAATTTGCCGACTTCGGACATGTTGGTTGCTCCTGTAATTTAATTTGAACGGTTTTCTATCAGGCGTTGCGTCATATGCAGGCGCAGCTCAGCCTGTTCGGTAATGCGGTGGAATAATTGGTGTGGCCCGGTCGCATTTTCGATCAACTGTGTCAGGTCGTTGCGTATCTCTGCATAATAATCGAGCAGGCGTAGATCAAAATTATGCAGCGCCTGGGTCAATGGGTCTTTCTGATGGCGACGCAGGATGGTATCCAGGCCATCGCGATAGTAATCACCCAGGTTCATATGGACTGCAGAAAACAGTGTGACCCATCCGTTGAACCAGAACATCAGGTCGGTATCGAAATATTCACCCTGCGGCGGATTGCCATCCAGTAGTAGCATGAGCATTTCACGATCATTGACCGCTTCATGCTGTTCCATCGTGGTGGCGCGGCCATAGGCATCGATAGTGGAGCTGGTGAGTATAATGGGTACATCCGGATACTGACTCAGCACAAAATTGGCGTCACGTATCAACTGGCCCTTGTTTCCTGGCTGTGCCGGGTTGGCTTTCAGGCGCGATGAAGGCTGGGCAGATAATACCTTTAGCTGATGTCCACGTTGCCCCAGCTCATTAGCCAGGCGTGCAAACACGCCTTTCTGAAACAGATCCATAGAGAAGTTAAGCGCATGTTGCTTATGCAATAACGCCAGTTGAATCTCACGCGGGTAGCGCGGGGCCAGTTGTACGATATTCGCAATCTTACTGATGGCTATGCGTTCACGCGGTTGCCCCTGTTTATCAATGATGACTTCCTGATGAAATTCATCGAAGCTGATCTGCAACATGATTTTTGCCTGAGGCCAGTTAGCCGGTCGCTTACGTATCGCCTGCGCCATCGCTGAAAGCACCGAGTCGGTGACTTCCAGCGTTTCGGCAAAATCCCCGTTCAGTAGTATCGCGAAGGTGCTGACATCTTTCATACTGGCTATGGCCCGATAAAAATCATCCAGTTGCCGGGTCAGGTCGCCACCGGTAAACAGCACATTGCGTGTAAGTTGATTGACGCTGCGATAGAGCTGTTGCGGGTCTGGCGTATTCTTCATGATAGGACGCCAGATAAACATACAATGACGGCAGGTCTGTGGGCAGGCCATGGATGGGATAACCCCCAGTTTTTCAAACGAAGTGGTTAAGGGGCCATTGTCGGGCAGGGCATCGATCAGGCGCAGGCGTTCGGCTTCTTCGTCACTGGAAAATTCCTGATAACGCTGTTTCTCTTCAAGTGCCAGCACATGATAGGACTGTGCCGGGGTTTGTGTAAACAACCCCAGGCTGTACCATTGTTCGAGCATGAACTGTTGCAGACGTGATTTATCCTGCTGCTGATATTGAAACAGGGTCATCAGTTGCTGATGCTGGATCTGCAGCTCACCCTGGTAGTTCAACCAGTGATTGATATAAGCCTCAATAAACGATGCAGCATCGCTTGAGTCCAGAATCATCTGCATCAGGAATGCCTGTTTACCGCGCGAAAAGGCGGATAATACCGATGCACGATAATCATGATGAACCTGTTGCTGCAGCCAGTGCAGGGCATGCAGGTAACTGAAGGGAAAGCTTAATTCTGCTGCTAATGGCCTGTTTCCCAGGAGCTTAAGCATAGCGCCACTGGTGAGGCGATTGATCTCAGCCTTGAAGCGTTGGCGGATATTAGCCAGATAGATCGCGTTGAGATCGTTGGCTGGCGGCTGGGCAAGTTGAGATAAGGACATAGCACTATTGTCGTTAAAATGCCGGCTTTATCAAGTCATGAAAGGGTGCGGACAATGAATGCTTAGCTACTCGTTTGTTCGATAAAAAGTTTCTGAGTCGGATAGGCAAACCCAATCTTTTCCTGTTCGAACGCCTCGTGTATCGCGAAGTACACAGCCTGCTGAATATCCATGTAGATATTGTAATCTGGGGATTTGATGTAATACACCGTCTCAAACTGCAGCGCATAATCGCCATATTTCATAAAATGCGAGCGGTCAAAGCGGGTATTCTGCTGTGCCTGAATCGCATCTTTGATGATTTCAGGTATGCGCCTGAGCTTATCACGCGGCGTACTGTAGACCACACCAATATTGAAAACCACACGTCGTTCGTACATACGTCCATAGTTTCTGATGCGGCTTTTTAACAGGTCAGAGTTGGAGAAGATGAGCTGCTCTCCTGACAGGCTACGCAGGCGCGTGGTCTTCAGGCCGATATATTCCACACTGCCGAGGTGTTCATCAATGATCAGGAAGTCACCGATGACAAAAGGCTTATCCAGAATAATCGATAGCGAAGCGAACAAATCACCCAGAATATTTTGCACGGCGAGCGCAACCGCCACACCACCAATACCCAGGCCAGCGACGACGGTAGTCACATGAATGCCCAGGCTATCTAGCGCAACCAGTGTGATTACCGACCAGATGAAAATCTTACCGATAAATCCAACAAAGTTGATTGAGCTGGCCGCTGCAGGATTTTTAGATACCGTTTGCTTACTGTAAAAGCTCACTACCGATATGGTAATGACGGTGAGCCAGATACCGACCTGTACCAGCAGGGCGATAATAAAAGCTGCCTGTATGATGGAATGTGCCCGATCCGCCAACTCTACAAACAGGGATCCGATTAAAATACTGGCGAATAACATAAACAGGGTTCGGGTCTGCTTAATAGCATCGACGATAATATCGTCCCACTGGGTGCTGGTTTTTGCAGCCAGTGTTGCCAGGCGCCGGGTGGCTATGCGCTTTGCCAGGCGCATGACGATAAAGCTCAGCATCAGTGCAGTGGCCGCTATTGACCACTGCAATAAGCTATTACCCAATACAGTCTGATTCAGTATGTCGAAGTCTGGCATGTTGTGTTCCCAGTTAATCTTTAATTCAATATGAAGCGTGTCAGTTAAAATAGTTCAGCATCATTGCCTGCGCTTAAAGGGGGCAGTGTTGCTATGCAGCCTGACTTATGTATGTCCCGATAATCAATGGTGACCGTTTTTTCCATTTTCTCGATGGTCAGGTGCTACCAGTCGCAACCAGAGATAACCCAGGATACCAGCGAGTAATGATGCTGTAATAATTCCCGCTTTAGCGATCAGCTGATGATCGTGATTGCTCGAAAATCCCAGTGTTGCGATGAAGATGGACATGGTAAATCCCATTCCACCCAGCAATGCCAGTCCTATGATATGACTGGATTGAACGCCTGCTGGTAATCGACCCAGTCTAAGTTTAACCAGTACAAAGGTGGGCAGGGTAATGCCAATCAGCTTGCCCAGTAACAGGCCAAGTACAATACCCAATGCTAGTGGATCACTAAACATGGCCGACAGGGCTGAAACCTCTACGGTTATACCGGCATTCACCAGCGCAAACAGGGGCAGCACAAAAAGTGCTACCGGATGCTCCAGCGCACGTCCCCAGAGCTGTAACGGTGTGGTGGTCTGCGAAGCGGTATGTTGCAGGTTTTCCAGCACTTCGTGTTTGTCAGGCTCTGCCAATACCGGTGTTTTTTCATCCTCCTGTTCCTCTATTGCCTCCAGCTCATCAATCAATTCACGACTTTTCCTGACAAAAGCCACGGTACTACGCTGAGGTCTGGCAGGTACCACTACAGCCAGTAAGACTCCGGCCAGTGTTGCATGTATACCTGAGCTTAACATGGCTAACCAGACCAGAAAGCCACCACCAAAATAGATGATGGGTCGGCGTGAGCCTAACAGGTTAAAAACCATCAGCCCGAAAAGTAGCAGAGCCGCAATGCTGAGCTGCTGTAGGTCGATTGTGTATGAATAAGATAGTGCAATGACCAGTACTGCACCCATATCGTCGATAATGGCAAGGGCCAGTAAGAATGCCGTCAGTCCAGCAGGTACCCGTTTTCCCAATAACGCGAGTATGCCGATGGCAAACGCGGTATCCGTTGCCATCGGTATCCCCCATCCATGTGCAGTGCTGGTGCCTGCATTCATGGCATAAAAAAGTAACGCGGGTATCAGCATACCACCCATGGCAGAACCGATAACCGGTATTGCGCGTGCAGGCTCACGCAGTTCTCCAACCAGTAATTCACGTTTGACTTCCAGCCCAAGGGTAAAGAAAAACAAAGCCATCAAACCATCGTTAACCCAGTGATGCAGGCTCATAGAATAATCACTGTTACCAAAAACAAAACCGATGCGAGTTTCGATCAGGCTATGGTAAGCGTGGGCGAGAGGAGAATTAGCAATGATCAGTGCAGCAAGGGTTGATAAAAGCAGCAACACGCTGGCCGTCTTTTGATCATGAATAAATTCCTGGAAAGGAGTGACTACCTGATGAAAACCAGCTTCCAGCGGGCTTGTAGTCTTGCCATGGAGTTTGGACGGGGTATCTGACATAGACGCACTATTGTAACCGTTTACCGCATCAATTGCACATGCGCACAGGTGCGACCTGCTACGGACTAAATCAGTGCAGGGTGAGAAAATCAGGGGAAAACAAATGTTCCAGAGTAAAAGTAGGGTTGTTTAGTGGGTTGTTTCTATTAAATGAAAAGAAATAAGCGAGTGGCAATAGTCTGGATTATAAAAAATAAAGCGCCCCGACTGGGACGCTTTATCGTTTGGCGGAGTGGACGGGACTCGAACCCGCGACCCCCGGCGTGACAGGCCGGTATTCTAACCAACTGAACTACCACTCCTAATTTGAAACTGGTGGGTGCTGCAGGGATCGAACCTGCGACCCTCGCCTTGTAAGGGCGATGCTCTCCCAGCTGAGCTAAGCACCCGAGTGTCGAAGGCGCGCGATTCTACAATGTCTTTTTGTGCTTTTCCAGCTTTTCTTACAGACAGGGTGAAGGCGTTAAATGACCTGGCTGGTAACAGGCTACTAGAATTGGTGATATATCATCAATTTTGTTGCCTAAGCGGGCTTCCGCATCCAGCAGAATGTGATTTGCGTGCGTTAACAGTATTTATTGGATATTCCAGTAGAACCACTCAGTAGCCTCTGCCATCGATCGATTTTCGATCCAGACCCAGGGCAACGATGAGGATTCTGAGCTTAGGTGAAAAGTGCGAACGCGGTGTGGCGTAGCACGTTACAACCAAAGCCCCGCTGTCTGGTCAGGGAGTCTACAGTATTTCATTACGCGCAAAATCAAAGCTGATCACGTCACCCTGATCAATGATACTGCCGCCATTGTCCCGCAGGTCACTCCCATCCAGCAGTACACTGAATAATGATCGAATATCACTACCCGCTCGATAGCCAATGAATGCTGCGCGTTGTTCATTTTCAGCGGTATTTAATGGGTTGCCTTTTCGCTGAACGACGGTTAAGCCCATAGAACCGATATCGGTTTCAATATTTCCGCTAATTAGAGCCCCCGAACTCGCCTGACCCGCCGACGCGACATAAACACCATCACCAAAGCTGTAGAGTAAGCGATTTGAGGATAGCCATTCTGCCGCTGGATACTGATAATAGGTGCTAGCATCGTGTGACACCGTGACGCGCTGATTGGCATTATCGGGTTGCACGGTCACTAGATGCTGACTCTGATCACTGCTGTCAGTGATGATATAGCTTAGATAACGACCATCTGGTGACCAGGAGTAGGCATTAAAATTTTTACTGATTGACGGATCGGATACCGGCGCTGGTAACTGGCTGTATGTTGTATCGGCTGCTAATACATACATCTCGCTGGGCCCACCTGCGCTGGTGGAGGTCACGAGCATGATGTCATAGCTATTGGGACGCCAGTTCAATAAATCAGTACGCGCGAGAAACACGCCATCGTTGGGTGCAGTAATGACGCGATGGACGGTATCGCTGGTGGTATCAAACACATCAATCTTATTGGTACCAAGTCCTAATGTAGCAACCTGGTAAGCTAGATAACGACCATCGTCCGACCAGGAAAAGGACAACCCGCCTATTTCATTCCCAGTCAGTGTCTGGGTCACGCGTTGATTGGTTCCGTCTGGAAATGCCTGATAATGGGTACGAGTGCCGTTGTTTCTATCGTCCAGCATATAGGCCAGACGTGAGGAATCCGGCGACCAGCTGATACCACTGCTAATATGTGCGCCGATAAATGAGTTTCCGGAAAAATAGCCACCGCTTAATGTGGCGCCGGTGAGACGCTGACTATTGGGGCTGCCCACTGTGGTGTCAAACACATTGATCGCGACCCGATCCGTAATATAGGTATTGTTCCGGTTACGTACGATTTGTGCAATATAGCGGCTATCAGGCGACCATATCACCTCACCCATCTCTACTGTCGAACCCACTCCACCATTAATCTTTAGCGGTGTCGGATTGCTGTGAGTCACCAGATACAGCTCGTCGACATCATCGGTGTCAATGTCCGACCTGAACACCAGGCTGTTACTATCGGGTGACCAGTCTATCGCGAGTATGCTGGCGTGGTCGGGCAGGTCGCCGGAGATATTGACTGCAGCTTCAGAGCCGTCAACCTTGCACCAGTACAGATCAAAGCTGCCATCTGCGGTGTCAAAAACACCATTGTTGTCCTGGTCAGAGCGCGCGCTAAAAGCAACCCATTGCCCGTTGGGTGATAGTGAGTAGCTTGCGACCTGCATCCGGGCGGTACTGGCCGAGAGGTTTATGGGGGTAATACTGTTATCAGTTAGTGTCGCATAAAGCTCATTAACATCGTCGATCTCTTTATCTGCTAGAAATACGATATAGCTAGCAGCAGGATCAGGGTTGTTACCAGCGCCACCTCCACCGCAGCCAGCGAGGATTAGCATCGTGAAAAGCATGGTTAAAGTGAGGCGAGTGATTCTGAACATAGATGTCTCCTCCCATTGCACTGCAAAATCCAGTCAACGACCTGCTGAGGTTCCTGACTATCAATTGGTGATTCTCTATTCGATCTGTAGCAATAGATGGAACCCATTAAACGCTAATGGCTTGAGAATGACAAGACTCTCCCATCGGTACTGATCAAAGGCCTGCCGCTATTAGCGGGAAGTGTCTGAGCATCGGTGAGCCGGTGCGTATTTTCAATCCTGCTCCTTACTGCCTTTCCTCTAGCATCATAAACAGGCCGGCACCGACCAGCAGTCCACCGGAAGTAAAATTAACCATGCGTAAGGGTGTGTCGGATTTAAACAGGTTTTTTGCTTTGGATGCGCTTAAGGCCCAGGCAAAGTTCATCACGGCGAAGGTTGACGGCACCAGGATTGCGGCGACTAGCGCGTCCTGAAAGCTCAGTGTCTGCATATCGATAAAGGTCGGCAGAAAGCCCACGTAGAACGCGACCAGCTTGGGGTTGCCCAGGGTCACAAACAAGCCGCTCATTAATCCCATGCCTTTTTTGGTGGATTTAGGTATGCTGATTTCCTGATGACGTTGCAGGGCATGCGTAATGGCTTTGTAGCCGAGATAAATCAGGTACAGCGCACCCGCATATTTGATCAACATAAACAGGGTCGACCAGGTGGCAGCCAGATAGCCCAGTCCGGACACCGCGGCCAGTAACCACAGTAAATCCCCGATAAAGACACCCGCTAAAAAACCAAGAGTTGAATTGACTCCTCCGATGAGTGCTCGACCCACCAGAGCAGCTACTACGGGGCCGGGAACCAGTCCCAGTACGGCTGTGGCGACTACCAGCGCGAATAATGCATCAATGTTCATTTAATCTCCTTTTTGACGATAGCGATCATAGCTGATTAAGCCCTTAGTTTAAAACGGGAGGCTCGCCTGCATAGCGCAGAAACGCCGTGAATGGCTGCCTGCCGGTTTAATAGTACCGCAAAGATCCTGCAAAGTAGACGGGGGCGGTTGACCTGAGGCGGTGATTAAGCGATGCTTATTGATGTCGAGGTAATAAAATAAACAACGCAAAAGCCTCTAATTAAAATCACCAGGAGTTTGTCATGTTCTCGAAAATTTTGCTCGCTACCGATGGTTCCAGCCATGCGAACAATGCCTTAAATATCGCCATAGATATGGCGCTCAAATATCATTCTGAACTAACCATTGTTCATGTGCTAACCCATGATCACCCGTCCGAGGAAATGGAGCGCATGGTTGAGGTGGAGCATCTGGATCACGGGTTTAGACCTACACATATCGATGACCAGGTCAGCCAGATCGCTGTGACACTTGCTAACAAAGGTTTTTCACGTACCGGCGATAAGGAGGCGCGTGTCATTACTGTTCTGGGTGAGCTGATCCTCAAAGCTGCAAACCGCATGGCTTCAGATGCCGGATTGAAAAATGTGCGTACGGAGATTCATGGGGGCGATTATGCAAATGCGATTCTCAAGGTGGCTGAAAAGAATAACTCGGATATCATTATCATGGGTCGCCGTGGGCTAAGCCGTCTCAAGGGCTTTGTGACTGGCAGTGTTTCACACAAAGTTGCGCAGCGCGCTAGTTGTTCTGTACTGACTGTTAGATAGTCGAAATTAATCATGGGGGTATGAAAAACGAAAAATACAGATTTCGTTTTTCCTCCATTTACGATTGATTAACAGTGGCTGATGTCGAACAGAGGCTTTTTAGTCACGATGATTGTTAATCTAATTTGCTTGCCGGGAACACTCTATGACACTAACGCTGGGCAATGCAGCGTACAGGTGATGTGCGGATTGCAGTATTACTGACATCTATTAAAAACAGGCCTGAATGCAGGGCATATGAGAAAAAGCTGTGATTGTCGAAGAAGACTACAGTCCCAATCAGGGCGCAAATAAAGCGAGTATTAATTATTCGTCGCCGGATTCAATTCATTCCCGACTTGTCATGATCATGCTGAGTTTTCTGAATCTTCAGAAAAGCATTATCAGCGATCCTACGCCTGGACTCCGAGATAAACTTGTCGATATCTGCAATACGCTGGCAGGCCTGTGTGATGAAAACAGTAACCAGGTACTGGGTGAGTTATATCTATCAGATACGCGTTTTTACTCTTATGTGAAGCCTCTGTATATTGCTGCCTCTGTAAAAGCGCTGATTCAGCGTTTTAACCAAATTGACAGCGGGCAAGCATTTTCCATAGAAAAGATGCACAACCTGATGCAGGCTGCGATGTTGCATAATCTGGGTTTACTCAACTCTCAATATCAGGATTACAGTCATAACCGAAGGCTGACCACTGCGCAGCGCAGTGAAATCCTCCAGCTTTACCCGCGCGCCAGTTTGCAGGCGGCAGAGAAGATTGGCCTTACGGCTGCAGATGCTCTGGATGCGATCCGGCACCACAATATCCCGTCACTGGAAACCTCGCTGGAAGCACGCTTATTATGTATCCCCTTTGTGTATGCGGGTATTGCTATGCGGGGTAACGAACGGCTTGGTGTGGATATTGTCAATCCGACGCGCGAGTTCACGAAAATGCTAACCGAGAAAAAACTGGATCCCGAGCTGGGTGGGCTGTTTCTCAAGATTAATGGAATTACGCCTATAGGCTCTATCCTGGAATTCGAAAGTAATGAAAAAGCGATTGTTATCTCAGGTCCCGAGGAGTCGAGTAGCATTTCCTCTACATTGCGTATGATCACCAATCGAGAGGGTGTTCAGTTATCCAGGCCGGGTGAAAAGTTTCGCCTCGATCAAACCGGGCTGGTTCATAAGGGTCTGGCCGATCATCTTCAGTTTAGCTGGGACAAGTTTCTACCTTTTGTCGCCTGGGAGAGATAATACCGGGCGGTAGATCTCTGCAACTGCCTATCCCCCGCTATTTTCATCCTTACAGCATATTGATCATACGCCCACCTCATCTGGCAGCATTAATTCGGTAATCATTTCGCATATCCTTAATTATGGACCTATAATTTTAATAAACATTTTTTACCGTTCTTTGTAGTACACCTGTTTTTTTGAGATTCAGTCAGAGATTGCCTGGTGCCAGTCGCGCTACAACACAGGTAATCCGCATATAGAAAACGGCAATGTTAATGGGGTTTTTAGATGAGTAAATTTCTCTCCACAGTTTCCGGTATATGGCTTTTCAAGGTATTGCTTTCAACCGCTTTAATAATGACGGGCTATGAGTTGGTAAAAGAGTTCATTTTTAATTACCAACTTAGTCCGTGGGAGTCACATCTGATCACAATCCTGGTGACAACCTGCATTGCTGGCGTAGTCAGTGTCTACACCCATATGAAGATTGAACAGATAAATCTAAAGCATGAAGTTGCTATCGCGCGCAAGGAAAGTTTCTTAAGTACATTGCTGGATTCGTTACCGGTAGCCGTATTCTATAAGGATAGAGAGGGTAGGTATCTGGGGTGTAATCGTCGCTTTACAGAAATAATGGGCGTCAGCCAGGAGCAAATTTACCAGAAAACGGTTTATGAGCTATGGCCAGGAGAACATGCTCAGAAATACCACCAGAAAGATCTCGAACTGATGGACAATCCAATGCATCAGGAATATGAGTTTAAGGTGAAGGATAAACAGGGACAGGAGCTAGATGTTATTTATGGCAAGAATGTATTTCTGGATGGGAATGGAGAAGTAGGTGGCATTATAGGTACTTTTTTTGATATCACTGAAAAGAACAGGGTCGAGCAGCAACTCGCCAGGTACAAGGATCAGCTGGAGCAACGGGTGCAGGAAAAAACTGAACAATTGCGCAAAAGTAATGCTCAGTTGATTTTGGCAATGGACGATGCAGAAGTGGCTAATCGCACAAAAAGTGCATTTCTATCCAATATGACACATGAACTACGTACCCCTCTTAACGCAATTATCGGGTTTTCGGAAATTCTGTTGGGTAGCCCAGATCAGGAAATCAATACCCGTTTCCTGCAGAATATTCTGGATAGCGCGCGACATCTTTCGAGAATGACCGATGATATCCTGCACATGACCGATCAGTTTGAAGCCGTTAAATATGATTTGAATGAAGCAGGTAGCCTGCAGGAAGTACTGGGTAAGCTGCGTAGCAGATTTCTTACAAAAGCAGACGCGAAGGGGATTGGAATCAGTATTCATCTTGATCCTGATCTGCCGCAGCGGTTGAGTGCTAACTGGCCTGTGATAGACCGGGTGCTTTGGCACCTTATTGATAATGCAATAAAGTTTTCTCATCAGGGAGAAATTAAGTTATCCGCAATTCGGCTCGCAGAGCATAAGCAGGGGACTCAGGTCAGGTTTGAAGTGCAGGATCAGGGGATAGGGATTGCAGCTGATAAAATTCCTCTCATCTTCGAAAGTTTCAGCCAGGTTGAGGACAAGGCAAACCGACATTATGAAGGCGCAGGTCTGGGATTGGCCGTGACTAAGCAGCTATTGCTGAGTATTAATGGAGAAATTGGCGTTGAAAGTAGACTGGGAGAAGGTAGCCTGTTCTGGGTCAGTGTGTTTTTACAGGTAGAAAACTAAGTGGTGGTAAAAGCTGTGCTTCACAGATCCTGCGAATCGAGAGTTCATTTATGAAAAAAAAGATTAACTCCATAGTCTTTCTGTTTATAGCGACGGCGCTGATTTTGTTAGCCCAGATTTTTTTAACAGAAGATATATTAAATAGCGTTCGATCTTATGTGCATGGAGAAAGCCTTTATGCAAAAGGACAGAAAGATGCTGTGATATCTCTTTTCAGGTACGCGCAGTCAAACAATGCTGACGACTTCCTGAAATTTGAAGAATATATCAGAATCCCGCTGGGAGATAACCGAGCCAGAGTCGCGTTAGAAAAAGATCCACCCGATTTACAGACCGCAAGGGAAGGACTTTTGCAGGGTGGAAACAAGCCAGAAGATATTCCCGGCTTAATTCGGCTATTCCTTAACTTTAAAAACTTTCCTTATATTCGCGAAGCAATCCAAAGCTGGGCACAGGCTGAACCTCTGATTCAGGATTTAAATGCAGCAGCTTACCAGTTAAGGTCAGATATCGGTGCGCGAGATACTTTATCCGTTCAACAGACATTAAACCATATCTACCAGTTAAACATTCAGCTGGAAATTCTGGAACTTAACTTTTCACAGCAACTGGGACGTGCTGCTCGGTTTGTAAAGACCTTTTTGTTCTGGGGAAATATTGCCCTGTTTATTTCTCTGATGTCACTCATCCTGATGAAAAGTAGACGAGTGATTAGAGAAGTTGAAAAAAATGAAAGCGAGCTGGTTCAACAAAAGAAGCGCTACCAGACGATCATGGGTATGACTGCTGATGGTATTCATATTATCGACAGCGAGGGCCTGTTAATTGATGCTAATGACTCTTTTTTGGCGATGCTGGGGTATAAACGAGATGCAATCAATCGACTGAGGGTGAGTGACTGGGAAGCCGGTGTGGGTGCTGATAAGGTATCGGCGCTTATCAAAGAGCTATTTGCAACCCGGCAAAATTTATTACGACGTACCTTACACCGTTGTAAGGATGGCAGATTAATTAATGTAGAACTAAACCTGGTTGTTTTTGAACTGGATGATAGGCCTGTAATCTGTGCCTCTTCTCGGGAAATTACACAGCGTATCAAATTGGAAAACCAGCTCAGGAAAAATGAAGGCCAGTTACAGAGTTTTTTACAGGCTATTCCAGACCTGGTCTGGATGAAAGATGAAAACGGTGTGTATCTGGACTGCAATCAACGCTTTGAAGAATTCTTTGGTGCCAGTAAGGAAGAGATCGTGGGTAAAACCGATTATGATTTCGTTAGCAGAGAACTGGCAGACTTTTTCCGTGCCAACGATAAGCGTGCAATGGAAAAGCGTGAGCCAACAAAAAATGAAGAAGAAATCACCTATGCCAGTGATGGACATAGAGAATATCTTGAAACCATAAAAACCCCGATATTTGATAACGCAGGAAAGCTCATCGGTGTCCTGGGCATCGGTAGAAATATAACCCAGTACCAGGAAAGCAAACAGGCATTGCGTCAAAACCAGCAAAATCTTACTCGCCTGGTTGAAGAGCGCACAGCCAGCCTTAAACTGGCGATACACGAAGCAGAAGCGGGTAGTCGCGCTAAGTCAGAGTTTCTCGCGAATATGAGCCATGAAATCCGCACGCCAATGAATGGTATCATCGGTATGGCACAGCTCGCGTTAACTACCGATTTATCCGTTCGTTCGCGAAACTATATTGAAAAAGTACTGAGCTCTGCGATGCATATGTTAGGTATCCTCAATGATATTCTAGATTTATCTAAAATAGAGTCAGGTAAACTGGACCTTGAGTATTCTAATTTTGAGCTTAACCAGGTAATTAAAAACCTGATGAATATTATCGATCCAAAAGCAGTCGAGAAGCATATCAGGTTTAATCTGAAGCTGGATCCTGATATTCCACCCTTATTATGTGGTGATGAGCTCAGGTTGGGACAGGTACTGATTAACCTGTGCAGCAATGCAGTAAAGTTCAGTAAGGAAAGGGGGCAAATTGACGTTTCAGTCAATTTACTTAGTAACGAGAATGGAAATATTATCCTGAAATTTGCAGTCCGAGATACGGGTATTGGAATCTCGGTAGCACAGCAGGATAAACTGTTTCGTCCATTCAACCAGGCGGATTCGTCAACAACCAGAAAGTATGGCGGCACCGGATTGGGCCTGGTGATTTCCAAAAGGCTGACCGAGTTAATGGGAGGAAGGATCTGGCTGGTTAGCAGAGAGGGCGAAGGCAGTACGTTTTATTTTACAGTGAAACTAAAAGCGGTTGACCCTCAACAATCGAAGAAAGTGGATAAAAACTCCGTTGAAATAAATGTACAACTGGCCAGGCAACAACTGGCAGGAAGAAAAATCCTGCTGGTTGAAGACAATGAAATCAATCAGGAACTGGTAGAGGATCTGCTGCTACGTCAGGGTGTGAGTGTAACGACAGCGAATAATGGAGAAGAGGCGTTACAGGCACTGGCTAAGGATTCATTTGACGCTGTTTTAATGGATTGCCAGATGCCGGTGATGGATGGATTTGTGGCGACTCAAAGGATCCGTGACGAACTCAAGCTAAGCGATTTGCCGGTAATCGCATTAACAGCGAATGTGATGAAAAGTGATCGCGAAAGCGTGCTTGCAGCGGGGATGAACGATCACATTGGTAAACCTGTCGACACTGATCAAATGCTGGTCACACTGGCCAGATGGATTCCATCAGAGGCTCAGGCAACTCAGCGGCAAGACAGTCAGGCTATTACCAATGACTCAGCGACATTTGAAGGGATCTTATTACCCGGTGTTAATATCGAACAGGGGTTGAAAACCACGCAGCAAAACGCGACACTGTATCGAAAACTACTGCTCAGGTTTCGCGATAGCCAGCAAGCTTTTGAACAGGAGTTTGAAACAGCTCTGAGCTCTGATGATCCCTCAGCCGCTGCGCGTGTTGCTCATACTTTAAAAGGTGTTGCTGGTAATCTGGGTATGACCAGGCTTCAGCTTGCTGCGCTGGAACTGGAACAGGCATGTTCAGCTCAGGCTGATAATATAAATGAATTGAAGGTAGTGGTTATTGATCAGTTGCAATCTGTTTTATCCGGGTTACAGGATCTTTGCGCTTCCGACAAAAGTGATATTGTGGAAAATAAGCCTGATACAAAATTGCCTGAACAGGACCAGGAATTACACTAGATCGAATTAATTTTAAGCTGTTTTGAGTAACTTGATCATGCAGGGTAACAGTAGGCCTGTTCATGTGCTAACAATATATGGAATGGTACTAAGGATGCTCAAAGTATTTGTGAAGCCTGTGCTAAAATTATCGTAGATTTGAAAATACCGGAATTCGTTGTAAATGTCTGAAAAACCATTGCTTCTGATCGTAGATGATATCGCCGAGAATATTGATATTCTTTCCTATATTTTGCGTAATGACTATGATCTAAAAGTAGCATTGAGTGGGGCAAAAGCGCTGGAAATCTGTCAGCAAATACCCAGACCAGAAATGGTTTTACTCGATGTTATGATGCCGGAAATTGATGGTATGGAGGTTTGTAGCCGTTTAAAGGAAGACCCGGCGACTTCCGATATTACGGTGATATTTGTCTCTGCTCTGGGTTCAACGATCAATGAAGAGAAAGGTTTCGAACTGGGCGCGGTGGACTTTATTTCAAAACCTATCAGTCCCTCTATTGTTAAAGCCCGCATTAAAACTCACCTCGCGCTAGCCAATCAGAAACGTGAACTTGAACAGAAGGTGGAAGAACGTCTGCAGGAAGTAAACCAGACCCGATTAAAAATCATTCAACGACTGGGCCGGGCTGCGGAATATCGTGACAACGAAACCGGTTATCATGTTATTCGTATGAGTCATTACACACGTCTGATTGCGGAGGCGTACGGTGGTAATGATGAGTGGGTAGAGATGATATTTAACGCAGCCCCCATGCATGATGTCGGCAAGATTGGAATACCTGACAAGATTTTGCTGAAACCGGGCAAGCTGGATGCTGACGAGTGGGAAATCATGAAGAAACATTCAGCCTATGGTGCGGAAATCATTGGTGAAGATTCCAACCCCCTGTTAAAGATGTCCCGTACGATTGCATTATCTCATCACGAGAGATGGGATGGCAGTGGCTACCCCGAAGGTCTGTCGGGGGAGGCGATTCCTCTTGAAGCTAGAATCGTCGCTATTGCGGATGTATTTGATGCGTTGACCTCTATGCGCCAGTACAAAGATGCCTGGTCGGTAGAAAAAGCGGTGAATCACATATCGCAAAGTCGAGGTGCGCACTTTGACCCTCATCTGGTCGATCTATTTGAACTTGTGTTACCACAGATTCTGGAAGTGAAGGCAAACTACCTGGATTAGTGACACAGAAACCTGGGGTAAATCAGGACGGCGATTACACCGTTGTGCTTTCATGCGCGATTAAATCAGCAAGGAATGCAGACTATGTTAAGCAATAGCTGATTTCTCACAAAAGCCATGATGTTTATCCGGTTATGTTTTGGCTGCCAGAGTCTGTCTCCCTGTTCAGTGGTGAAGCAAAGCGTATCCTGTAAGAACCTCACCCCCATGGATTATCGAATTACCTGAAACATGGCCGACTTCGGTCTATATACATGAATGCAACTTACTTTTACTAGCACAGGGTTTGGCATGACAAAACTTGAATTACCGCTGCCAGAAGAACTGCCCGGCATAGATCTCGAAGCGGGTCTGCGGATAACGCAACATAATGAAAATCTGTATCGAAGGCTATTGCTGAAATTTTATGAAAAGAGCCATGGGTTTGAACAAACCTTCCGCGCTATGCTCGATCAGGGGCTGGATCAGGCGCGGTTTGAAGCCCATAGCCTGAAGGGTGTTGCGGGCAATCTGGGTATGCACGGTTTATACGAATTATCCCTGGCACTGGAAAAGGTTTGCGCAGATAATCAGGCGGCCTTAGTCGATCAATCTCTGGCTGACTTGATGCGCGAACTGAATACGGTGCTATCAGGCATCAGCTCACTGCAGACACAAGATGAAGTTGAAACCCATCCTGGTACAATGGATTTGGTGGCTCTAGATCTTTCGGCACTCGAAAACATATTGAATGAATTACTACCGTTACTGGTCACTAGTGATATCGCAGCGAAAAATGTGGTTAAAAAACTTGCTCCGGTACTAAATCGTACCGAGCTCGAAGCTGACTTCATTAAACTGCAAACTGCCATCGATGGTTACAATTTTGATTTGGCACAGGAAATTGCAAATACAATCATTCAAGCGAAGAACGTCATTGTTCCCGGGAATCCGATATAAAAACTGAAGTAATTTAAGACTAGTTATAACTGGCAACATTAGAAGAAAAAATATGAATAAGTTTGAATGGAAAGATGAGTACATATTAGGTGTTGAAGATATAGATGTGCAACACCAGTATTTTCTTCGGTTAATAAATCGCTTATCGGAAGAAATTGATAAATCGACAAAGCGTGATTATAAAATATCCCTGATTAATGAGTTAAAAGCCTATGCCAGCTTTCATTTCATCAGTGAAGAGAACTTCATGACGCAATATGAATACCCGTTGCTAGAGGAACATAAACAGCATCACCTTAAACTACTGGATCAGTTGTCATCAAAGGGGGCTATGTTGGAGATGCATATGTCCAGGGAGGATTTTGATAATATTATTAACTTTCTGGTAACCTGGTTTACCCAGCATACCGTTAAGGAAGATCGATTGTTTGCACAATATCTGAATGAGAAGAATAGCTAGGAAAGTTATGAAAAACGTAGAGTTACTGTAGGGCTTATATTCACGCATCATCCGCAAGTTTCGAGTACTGCTGGAAGAGTTTCATCACCTTGCGGACATAGCTACGGGTCTCGACAAAAGGTGGAACCTGATTGCCATACTTTTCTACCATGCGCTCACCCGCATTATAACCGGCCAGAGCTAACTCCAGATTGTTGTCAAAGCGCTTAAGCAAGTCCTTTAGATAGCGGACACCACCTGAAATATTATCTGATGGATTACGTCGGTTGGTGATGCCATAGCGTCTGGCAGTATCCGGCATCAGCTGCATCAAGCCGACTGCCCCACTACGTGACACAGCATTCGGATCGTAGGCAGATTCCGCCCTGATGACAGCATGGATGAGGCCTTCTGGCAGGTCATTGTTGAGAGCGATGCTAGCAATTGTGGTCGCAAAGCGCTGCCTGTTTTTTTCCATATTCCCGTAATCGATTCTGGGCTCCTGCCAGCTTTTGCGAGATTTTAAGATCAATCTGTACCCGTCGTGAGGTGGACGATTGGTATAGGAGACACGGCCCTGTTTATCGACGTACTTATAGATATCAGCATGGGCCACAGAAACCGCGCTGGCACTGCCAAGTAGCAGCGTAGCGATTAAGGGCAGAGCGGTTATCGATCGAAAAGAAATCATATTAGAACTATATTCGAATATTGAAGGGGATATGCGTGCACTGATCACGAATTTGAGTACCTGGCGTTGTTCAATGGATATGGAATCTCTCAGCGCAACGAAACCGGGTGCGAAATGATTTACGGCACAGCAACTGGGTTACTGCTTGGCTCTAGCTTCTGCTTCAATTTAAGACCTAAATCCATTTAGGTGTCCTGCGTTACTCAACTGCTTGTACCCATAGGGTGCTTGTACTAATAGACTTCAGTATTCCAGCGTCCGCTATCGATGAATGTTTTTTTCATAGCTGGCCAGTCCAGCCCCTGTTGTAGCGCCAGCTCAGAAAATACTTCATCCACACCCTGTTCCATACCTTTCAGTCCGCAGATATAAACGGAAAAATTTCCAGCGCAGATCATCTCCCAGACCTCCTGCTTATGCTCAGCTAGCTTGTGTTGCACATAGCCCTTCTCGGCATCCTCGTTATTTGCTCTGGACAGGGCGCGAAAAGCTTCAAAGGTATCTTGTGTCATATACTGACCGATATCATCATTCTTATCGTTTAGAAACAGCGCCTCCATTGCATTTTTAACGCCATAGAAAAGTCGGATACGACCCTTCCAGAAGCCTTTTTCCAGATAGATATGTCGTATAAAAGCGCGGAAGGGCGCAATGCCCGTGCCCACGGCGATTAAAATCAAATCAACAGAATCATCTTCGGGTAACAGAAAACGTCGTCCATTGGGGCCAATCAGCGCGACTGAGTCGCCTGGCTTAAGGTCACACAGGTAGTTGGAGGCAATACCGGGAACTCTGGCACCGGAGACTTCGTCTTCGCTAAAAACCCGTTTGACACAAATGGTAGCGGTGGTTGAGCTACCATCATCACCCGTACGTGATGACGCAATAGAGTAGAGGCGAGCTTTGTGGGGTTTTCCGGGCTCGATTTCACCAGGTGGGATTACCCCTATAGACTGGCCCTCGATATAGTGGATGCCACTCCCCCTGACATCAAAAACGATATTACGTACCTCATCACTGCTAGCGGCGTCAGTGAGTTCGGTAGTTGATACCACCCTGGCCATAAAAGGGGAGCGGGGCTTATAGGTTAGCGTTGAGTCCGGGATGCTGTACTTTTTAATTTGCATTGTTTAGTGGCCTGACTACCCAATTTTTGAATCGGTTGTAAAGTCTAAATTTTACAGTAACTCGGCTAGGGCAATCCTTAATGCGGATCAATTTTGGAGGCGGCTTTTTAAGTTTTTAGGGATATAGCAAGCTTGTTATTGGTAATAGGTGGGGAAGCGTGGAATAGGTATACAGGTGTTTGAATCAGGGCCCTAAGATATTAACCACGAAGCTCACGAAGGGCTCGAAGATTATGAGCGATTACCTTTGTACGCTCAGCGATAGCCGGGCTCTGGCATCCTTTTTGAAAATGTATGCTTTCAGGCTAGTCTTATGCAGTTGAGGCCGGGTATGCCGGTATACCGAAGGCTTTACCTTGGCCCTACGATTTTTCCATCATAGTAAAAATGATTTTTATCTCTAGCTTCTGATTTAGTGCTCTCATCATATTGTGTTACTTCAAAGGTTGGAACATCAACCTGATGCAGGGTCTCAATACTTTGATACTGGTGAACCAGATAGATATGGTTTTTATCTTTTAAATAACCACGACCCAGTATCTGGAAAGTATTCACATCGGCATTCGGTATGGCAAATGGATTTTTTGTTGCAAGGTAGTAAATGTTATCTTTATCTCGTGCAAAATCGTGGTCTTCCAAAAGATTGAAACTGGCTGCATCTGCTTCAGGCAATATTGGTTTTTCTTTTTCAAAAATCTGTCTGTTATCCTTGGCAAAAAAATCGTTAAGTGGTGTAAAACTATCTTTATTTACAGCAGGAAGCGGCTGGTCATAACTGTAGAAAATAGTTTGCCCATTGGTGCTGGAATAGCTCCATCCTGAAAAATTCTCGAACGTATGAAAATCATCGGGGTTTGCACCTGGGATAATCCTGTCCTGATGAATAACCTGGGTATCGTTAAACCAGTAAATATCTCTGTCGATTATTTCTTTTCTAAGATTGTTTACAGTCACTCCTTCAACAGCTTTCCCATTGTAATAAAGATGGTGTTTATCCGTGGCATAGTCTGAAGCAGTATAAATAAATGCATCATCCTCAACCGCGACGAATGTACCTGCATCGGCGCCTTCTAACGGTTTGCCATTATGGTATACGGTACTATCAACAACAGAATACCCCGTATTAGCAATACCTTTTGTTAGGTTAGATAAGCGGTCAAAAAATCCAAATAGTGAAAACAAACTGGCAATAATAATTGCACTGATAACTGCAAGAACAAAACTGTTAAAACCAAGATAACGTTGACCAAAAACGCCTAGAAACAGAAATAGAGCTATTGGATAAGATAAGACAACCATTAGATTAATGAAGTTACTTTTATCGTTATCCGAACCCGGCGCATCAAACATCATAGGTGACATCATGACCATAATTGGCCAGAACAGAAGAATAAGAGATGTGAGGATGTTTATGAATATTTGCATGCTTAACCTTTGCTAAATTTCTTTCCAGTCTGTTAAATGTTGTGATTAACTGCGAAGCACACGAAGGGCGCGAAGATTTTTAGATTTCTCGCTTTTTGCGCCAGGGTTTGGTTTTTTTTGTCCTGACAGCATTGATGCCCCAGGCTACTCTATATTAAAGGTCCGCACATGGTTAATCAGCCTGATAACTTTTGGCGGATAGAAAGAAATACCATACCGATATGATGAATGGAATAAAATAGGTTGCGGTATAACCAGCGATCATAATTTCAGGCTCAGCAAAAGAATCGCCAAAAAATCCGTACTTTAGTGGCATAAGCAAGAGGGGAAAAATAAAAGTAAGAAGCAAAAATAAAATCCCTGTCTTGAAATATCCTATCGATAGCGAAAGCTTAGGTAATTTTATCAGCCTTAAATAGGTAGCCAGTAATATCGCAAACGCAATAAATTTAAGTCCCGATCTTAAAAGATCCAAAAGTCCATATAAATCAAAGCTAAACATAAATATTCTTTATCCATATCAAAAATTAATTCGAGAATACCAGACCCTAAGATCTTAGAGTAGCCACTAAACGTAGCGGCTTCAAAAGTAAGTCCAGGGCGGAGTCAATATCGTTAGCAATAATATCAGCAGACAATAAAGAATCTACAGCTAATGCCTCTGGCGAAATAACGGCGATGCCTATCTCGGCAGCTTTTAGCATTTTGCTGTCATTTCGTCCATTGCCTATAGCAACTACCTGACTCGCCCCTAAATTAGATACAAATGTTGCCTTTGCCTCCTCTTGCCGACCTTCTGATAAAATTTTCAGGGTACATGACAAGCCTTCAAGTTGCTCTGCTGCAAAACCATGGGTATCTGCAGTGATGACATGGATAGATAATTTTTCGGATAATATCTCCAGCTTTTCTGCAAGACCTTCGACTAATTGACCATCGCAAGCAATAGTCCCATTAAAGTCGAGAACCATATGATTTAATTGTAGATCCCGGTAACCAGGGATTTTAATATCTAACATTCGAGTGATACCTCAAAATGATAATGCACTGTCAGTGCACCACGTCTATTCATGAAAAAGGTAAGGATTGAGCCTCAGATCTTAACCCTTTCTCATTCATCATATCCAGCGCAAATAGTCGAACTCTTGACGCCTTAAATAATAGACATGGTTGTTGAGATAGTCATGATCTTAATGTTGGGATTTAGCACAACCAGCTCATTTATAGGTTGCCCTTTATATTTGACCAAACTGGGGATGTTCAGATCACAATTGCTGTTAATAATTGCCCCAGTTATTCCCACAGTCAGTTGAAATGACCTGGTTAGCAGGGCTATGGACAGAATTATTTCTCGGGTTTTACAGATTTAGATTGGTTTTCAATAATAATAATTCTGCCGCTATCACCACTTAACAGGCCCGGGCCTTCGGGTTCGTCAACGTCGGTTTCGTGAAAAATGTCGCGGGATTGGGTATGTGCGCAGGCTTGTAAGATAGACAGCAAGGAAAAAAACAGGATCGCTTTACTCGTTTTCATAGCGTATTTATACCATGTTCAATTTTATAAAACGCCATGTTTTTAACATGGCGTTTAAATTTCGTACCACTTTATTAAGTGATACGAATTGAGGAATAGGTAACTTTAAAAAGTTCCTAATGCTTAGAATTTCACACGTGTACCTATAACGGTAAAATCCTCGTCGGCAGTGTCGTCGTCGGAATCAAATTGCTGGACACTACCGTAAACTTCTATAGCTTTATCCAGCTTGTAAACGTAAGCAACACCGGTAGCATCAGTTTCAACAGCATTTTTCGCATTTTCCGAAGTACCAGAGATCAGACTTACCGCATGTTTCCCGGTTGTGTAGCCGATTTTAAATGAAGTGAAATCGCCATCATTACCGGCTCCGGCTGAATTATCCATGCTAGAAGAGGCGACCGTGAAGTTAAGACCGTTATTCATTTTGTACGAAATCAGAATACCATTTGAGTCTTTGTCAGCATCACCACTGTCGGAGATAAAAAGTCCTGCACGAATCTGACTACCACCTTCGAATTTCTTTTTGTACGAAACACCAATTTCTTTTTCCGAATTTTCACCCAGCTGGGCCGAGACAACGGTTGAACCTCCCAGTTTTGGAGAGTCATAACGAATTCGCTCACCGCGACCTGGATCGAAACCGTTGTAGTTACTGCTGCTATAGCCGTAAGCAGCCGATAAAGAAGCTACAGGTTGAATAACAGAGGTACCAGACAGGTCACCATTCAACAGACCGTCACCCGCATCATTACCCTGGCCAAACCGGATGCCACCAAAATCACCCGTAAACAATACTTCCTGACGACGGCTATCGAGTGCACCTTCGCCCTCAGCAATTCCGAATTCCTGAACCAGGCCGACTTTAAGGCCACTCTCTAGTTCCTTATCTGCAATTATACGAAAACGGCTTTCTGAAAATCCATTACGCTGGAAAACCAGGTCTTCTTCAGAATCTCGATCAACAAGATTGTAAGCAACATGTCCAGAAACACTGAATTCCGCTTGAGCATTGAATGACGTGACCAGCAAAGCTGTAGCCAACATACTGCAGCCCGCAACGACAGGTAACTGATATTTTTTAGATAAACTCACGAGATAATTCCTCCAATTTATGATGTAGTGAATGCGCTATTAATATTTTTATTTAGAACAGCGACCCTGTTAAATTAGCATTCAAACCTTTCAATTTACTTACGAAAATAAATCGATACGAATACTGGTTGTAAAAGACAATACTGATACTGCGGAGGGCATAGCCACTTATCTAAGACCAATGGGACACGCTGTCGATAGGGTTGATGGGGTCGTAGTGACAGAGCTGTTCTTATAAAAGAACCATATAATTTGGTCGTGCTTGACTTGAATTTACCACGTAAGAATGGGTTGGAAATTTTGATAAGTAATCGTTCTGAAAAAGTCAGGTCAGAGTAAAATATCCGCTAATAACAAAAAGAATTGCGCTCTGACCCCATGCTTTCCTTGCTCTGAAGCGGGTTTTCTATCCCTCAAATATTTAAAGCTGGCTTGAATAAATCAGGGTCAGAGAACAATATTCGCTAATATTAGAAATTATTACTCTCTGCCCCGGGTTTTCCCCACCTGAGCAGACCTGTGAAATCACGATAACGGCTAAAATATCAAACACCGGTAGCATTGATTTGGCTTATGAAGAAGGTGGCATAATTACAGCAACCCGCTCGAGTTCATTGTCACTGATGTCTACGCCATAGGGCAATGTAGCCTGAAAATCCTAGTTTAAATTTAACGAGTACCAGCCTCCGTTTATTTCGGAATCTGGCTGTCATGGTACCAAATGTACCTGATAGGAATATACTATTCATCCCTTTTTAAATATAATTCGAGTTATGTAATATCAACTCGTCTTCAGGAAGTTTTTTTGCGAAGGATTTTTTATGTTGTCCCACAATCGACTCTCCAGTTTTCTGCTCACTGCCAGTCTGTTTTTTTTATTATCTGCCTGTGGCTCAGGTCAGTCTCAGAATAATTCACTCGAATATAATGGAGTAACTGAGCCAGCATCTCTCACTAGCCAGAATGCTTCTGTCTATATAAATAACATATTTAGTCTGGACGACTATTTTGGAATCACTCCTGCTTTCCGTTCCGAAAAGCATGTTACCTCTAAAAAGAGATCATCAGTTCTAGATCAGATTGAAAAACTTGGCTTGCAGATGAAGACAACCTTCAAAAGGCTCTCCTTGGCAACTAACCAAGCACGTTCGGATCAATTAAGACTCGCCAATAGACGAGTTCTTGACGAGTTTAAAGTTAAGGAAGTAGAGGTCTGCGATGAGGGGGCTGTAAATATATCCGGAAACTTATTTCAAGTTATGGATGGTAATACTTCTGAGGTTCATGGCGAAGGTGAACTGATTTTCGATTATGATCATTGTGTCTACAATGGTGAATATACCGATGGAAAACTCACATTAAACATCATCAATTCATCCCCGGATTTTTATGATTTATACGAAATGTCGTTCAAATTCAATACGATTGAGTTCGGGAATAGTGTATCCAGTTTATTAATGAGCGGTAACATCTGGTATTTGACAGAAAATACTGCCGTTGAGCAAAATGTTTCCAATCTGGTAGTAAAGCAGTCAAACACCAATCAACTGTTTAAACTGGTTAATTTTTCTGTCATTAAAGAAATCATAGGGTCCGTTAACTTCCCTGAGGCCATCAGTCAGACTATACAGGGCAGGCTGTATGAATCACATAACGGATTTATTGATATCTCAACAGCTCGGTCAATTCTGTCAGAGGATACAAACCAGTATCAACCAGAGGTCATAAAACCTTTACCATACAGTGGGATATTGCAATTCTCAGGTGCAAATAATTCATCCCTTACTGCAACTTTGATATCCAGCTCATTTATTAAAATTCAACTGGATGAAGATGGTGATCATGAAGCGGAAGTGGACGCCATCTTCCGTTGGACTCAATTATCCGGTGAGCTAAGCAGTGATATTGCAGATAGTGATAACGATGGTATGCATGATGGGTGGGAGAGCTATTTTGGGCTCAATCCTAGTTCTGCTGACGATGCCGAACAAGATTTAGATAGTGATGGATATAGCAATGTAAGTGAATATCAAGGTAACAGTAACCCTGATAAGTCCCTGTCGCATCCTTTTAGATCTGATCTGTCTATCGATGCATATATTGGATCGGGGTTATATTTTTATCAGGTTGATGAACTTTTTATAAATGAAGAATTCAGGCTGACTTACGTTATTTATAATTATGGTCCTGATATTGCAGGTTATACTAAGGTGAAGTTGCATCCTCCTAAAGGCTTTACCCCTGAAAGCCTGGAAAACATGGAGAACTGTAGCATTCAAAGTTCTGAGCCAGTCGATATTGTATGTGAAATTCTGGACTTTGATGTGGGTGCTCAAAAATTATTTTATTTTTATTACCCTTCACAGCAAATCGAACAGGAAATAACCTATTCAGCGGAGGCCGTCAGCTATTCTTATGATGATTATCCTGAGGATAATATCTTTTCGGCAACAACCTCCATTCTGAAACCTTATGCTGATTTGAATATTACAGCTTTTATTAGTCCCGGTATTGGTGCCGTTATTGACACAGACTTTCAATACCGGTTGCTTATAGATAATGATGGAACTACTACAGCTGAAAATATCCATGTGCAATTACTATTACCATCTGAGAGTCGGATGGTGTCATCAACCAATGCAGATTGGAACTGTAGTGCTATAGCAGAAATTGTTGATTGTTATATTGACCATCTGGATCCCAGGGGGCTGAATACTGTCAATACTTTTAATGTTACTGCGCCGGCTACTAGTGGCTTAATGACAGCATCTGTATCGTTGACAACAGACAGTAACGAATATGATTTGACCAACAATACCGCGTCTTTAGAAAAACTGGCAGCTGTATCTATGCAACAGATACAGGACCAGATAGATTTAGCAAATAGTGGTGATACGGTGATAGTAGAGCCGGGTATTTACCTGGGGTCGCTTGATTTCCAGAACCGCGAAATTAATCTGGTAAGTCGAAATGGCGCTGATCAAACTATCTTGATTGGATCCGATGCCAGTTATTACCTTCTGGACACCTCAACAGGTGGATCACTGCAAGGATTTACTATTATGGGCGCTCCTATAATGATTAAAGGAACACAACCTTTTGTCATAAAAAACAATCTGTTTAAGGGCTTAGGTAGTGATACCAATGCAGTTTTTGCTGAAGGTAATTTGTTGATCATGGGCAACCTTTTTACCGGATATGATGATTGTTGGGGATGGTCATTTGGTGTGGTCCACGTTTATTTTGCAGACGAAGTAAATCTTTTAAATAATCAGTTCATAAATAATGCCTGTGTCGCTGTTTTATTAAGCAGTGGATATAATTTAACGCAGGTAATTAATAATACTTTTGTTGATAATGGTACAGCAATTAGGCTTAGCCAGCACGATGTGGCTACGGTATCACTTACCGCTCGAAACAACCTGCTGGTGGATAATAATTACGGGTTTACAGTCAATAATTTACATTCAGAGAAACTGATATGGGAAAATAATCTAACTTTTAACAATTCCTCCGAATATACAGGCATTGATGACCAGAGTGGGATCAACAATAACCTGAACACGGATCCTTTATTCATTGATGCTGCAGGTGGTAATTATCAATTACAGGTTCCATCACCGGCTATTGATACCGGTAGCAATCAGGATGCACCTATGACCGACTATAATGGATCGATACGCCCTGTTGATGGTAATGGAGACTCTGTCCCTGAATATGATATAGGCGCTTTCGAAGCCCCGGCATTGTAAAAATACACTTTAAGCAGGATTATCGGCTGCGCCCGGATTTTTGTTACTGGTAGAACTCATAAGGTCCAATATCATAACTACTGATATTATCGCCATTTCCATCTACCGGCCGTAGATTACTCAAAAAGTCGGTATCCAAAGGAAACTGGCCAGTACCGGTGTCGATGGCCGGTGATCCTGCACCTAATCGGAAGTCATAATTTTGCGCATCGATAAATAAAGGATCCTGATTCACAATCCAGTTATCCCCATATTCATCGTAATAACCAGAAGCACTTCGACTACCAAAAAACAGGTTGTTTGTCATATGGGGAATATGCAAAGCAGGAAAAGATTGGAAGTATTGTTCAACAATAGGGGCAGTTGAGTAAAAAATATTATTCTGTACATATAGGGTATTGATGTTGGGGCTTACATCAGCATACAAGAAACGCTGTTTAATGTTATCAGAATAAAATAAGTTGTTAGAAACCAGGCCAAGAACCAGATCTACAGAATCACTACTTCCACCTTGATAATAGCTAAGAATATGACAAGATCTCAGGCCCTGATTCACATTAATAAATAAATTATTGGTAATAGTAAATTCTTCAATGTCTATAAATTCGAGTACGGGAGCATCTACACCACAACTCCAGACACCGTAAACCTTATCCCTGAATATATTGTTGGCGACGTTTACATTGGTGTGATAAACGCGCATAAATACAGAGTCGAAATTGCTGACTACATTATTGAAAAAATCGAGCGATCCTGAAATTGCTAATACTGCCCCAAAATCATCAGTAAAATCGTTATTATTTATACGCAGGTGACCGTTACTTGAAGCAATACTTGCATTAGTATTTAGAAAATGAAAACCGCTAACTTCTCCACCATTATCTGTATTAATTCCGTAATCGAGTAGCAGTAAAGAGGTTGCATCTTTACCATTTTCACTAGTTAAGGTTATGTCCTTATCCTTAAAGTTGAGCACACCGGCATAGGTCCCATCAGGAATAACAATCGTGGTTGGTTCAGTAGTTGAATCGATGGTTGACTGGTAGGCAGAGAGCGATCTGGCAACCGTGATAGTAGTGGATTGATTCCATGGCTGGGTAGTGTCATCGATGTGTAGCTGATCACTGTCAATACGCGCCTGAATTTTTACCAGACCCTCAGTGATGCCAGTATGATTGATTTTGACTTTCACGATATTGCCACCCGGCTCGAGTGATATGGGAAGCGAGCAGACTATTTCCGGTTGCTGAATATCTTCACATTCTCCCAGGTAAGTTTCTTTCTGATATAAAATTTCAAATGTTTCAAAATCCCTTTCCTCTTCGTATTGATACATCGAAGCTGAATTTACGTGGATATCTTCCGGTACAGTAATCGTCGCCACTGGATTATAAGCTGTGACGTAATCCAGTGAGAAGGCGTTATAGAAAGTGATAACATCCTCGCGCGGATCATCAATCAGACTTGCCTTTATTTCAAATCTAGGTCTCAAGTCAGACTGACCATTAGTAAATTCAAAGCTCATAAAAAAACGGTTATTATCCGTTTTTGTTTCAGGCATAGAAGTAGTTACTGTAGCAACCACGTCAATCGTCCCAGGTAAATTTGAATATAGATTAATTAAAGGGGCCTGAAAAGAAGTATCCATCAAAGCCCCTAAAAAATCGATTGGGCAATGAACCTCAACATTGGAAACAGTTTCGCAGCCGTTGGTATATTGCTCTAGCCAGAACTCGGAAGGGGGAATATCGTCTGAAGAAATTGTGATTTTCAATTGCATATCACTTGCATTAAAATTGACTGAGTTATTCTTTACCTCAATATGGAAAGCGTTTACATTTTCCATGATAGCTGTGGGTGGGTCTGAGTGATAGAGGTAAAAATCTCTCCCAACTCCAACCGATAGGTCTACTTCATTTCCCTGATAGATATACTCGTTATAATTTGAAATGCCATCGTTATCTTGATCTGCATTTGAGTCGTCTATATTGGTATCGAAACCGTGCAGTATTTCGAAACCATCTGGAATTAGGTCTTGATCATTATCTGAAATAATGGCTCCGGTTTCATTCATAAAGTCAGAAGGTAACAGACTGTAATTTACTTCATAAACTTCATCGCCATCAGTATCCAGTGCTACCTGATAGAGTTTATTCGAATCATCGGTCGTAGAAGTCGAATAGGGAATAGAATAAAATTCTGAATCGACTACTGACAGTCTGAAAGTGCTGTTGACACCATTTAACAACAAAATTCCATCCAGGGTGGGGTAGGTTGAATCTTTTGACAAGTAATAGAAAGGAGATAGAGTTTGCACATCAACATAACCTGTATCTTCGAAATAGACACGTCCAGAAAAAGAAGAAAATGTGCTGTAGCTGGAACAGCTGCTCTCAATAGTAAAGTCTTCCATTTTAAAAACGTTCCCATTATTTTCGTCACGCAAAAGCAAGTTGAATTGAAGAAGTTCATCCGGGCAGTTATCACCTGAAGACACTATTGTTCCATTCAAAGTCCTGTTGTTACTATTATTCTGATAATTGAAATGATCAAACTCGTAGGCTTCCAGATGATTGAGCAAAGCGCTATCAGCGGGATAATATTTCACCTTTCCATGCATGACATCGTAATCGATAACAGTATTTGTTGAGAGGTTGCGATAAACCTCCAGGCATTTATCAAACTGGTAATATTCCACATTCTGAAAATCCTCAACGGCTATCGAAACCGTCACATTGCCTCCATCTGCGCAATCGATAACTCCTTGCTGATTTATTTGAATCTTAGATGAAGTCTGAAGATCTGTATTAGTCCTTCGGGCTACTATATTTTTAAGGCTCCTGATTTTACTGGCTAATGTACCTGTATCCACGTTCTTAT
This sequence comes from Gammaproteobacteria bacterium, assembly GCA_050288105.1. Lineage (GTDB taxonomy): Bacteria > Pseudomonadota > Gammaproteobacteria > JACNJF01. The sequence continues at coordinate 159,946 of JBNKDE010000003.1, read as the reverse complement.
TAGATGTAATTCCTGTATTTAGAGTATCGTTAACCAGTATCAGGTTTATATATGGCCACAGGTTATTGGTATTCAGGTTGGCTGCAGTTTTTAAGCCATTGTATTGTAGAAGTTCGGTGTTGATTATGAAGTTGACAACTGATTCGTTGCTAGAGTTAGTTGATGAATTAGCACCTGGATTATTTCCAGAACCAGAGCCACAACCATGCAGGAGTACTAAGAGTATGATGAATGATAGAGTAGGCTTGAAAGATAAATCCATTTACTGAATACCGCTGAATTTCTAAATATAAAGATACTGATTAAACAGTAATTAAGTTATGCGTTTTACAGACTATGAGTCAAGGAGAATATTTTAAAAGTTGCATCTCTACAGCAAAGATTATACTTCAACTCTCGAAACCAGACTACTGTAAGGGAATTTATAAATCAAGAATTTCCTTAGCCGATTGGGCCAAAGGGCGCTTCTTGCTATACAAGCCCACGCATGAGTATGTGAACCAGAGCCCCTCCAGTCGCCGTTCATTCCAAACACTGCGCATCCTATCTGATGTCATCATCATGACGGTGAAACCTGCGGCCAAGATAGATCCCGACAGCCGCCCACAGCGCTGCAATCGCGGAACCGATAAAGAGAAAGAATAAATCCGGGTCAGAGAACAATATTCGCTAATATTAGAAAGTATTGCTCTCTGCCCCGGGTTTTTCCCGATAAAACGAAATGGCTCTTGGGTTCTCCTCCCACACACCTAGCCACGCCACATCTATTTTATGCGCTTGCATGATCTTCAGGCAGGTAGACATCAAAAGTTGTGCAATACCTTTGCCTTGCCATGCTTTATCAATATAAAGTCTTTGAATTTCTCCCGCAGAACTGGCGACTATGCAATTGGGAGCAGGGCCCCAGCGTAGCTGGGCAAAAGCAATGAGCTGGTTTTGATTTTCAACAACCAGAGTGACATATTGAGGGTTTGAGATTTCATCTTGCTGAATAGCCTCCCCAAAAGACGAGGCGCAATAAAGGTTGATATCCTCAGGGGTGTTTTGATCGGAAAAAGTGTCTCGAAAAATTGCCTCTGCCAAAGCGGCCAGATTCTTTGCATCCGATATTTTTGCCTGCCGAACAGTGGTCATGAAGTTACGGATTCCGGTGTATAGTTAATGAAACTTGAGATTAAAAATCGATCGAGTCTTTTGATTACTCACGTAGAGTTATCCTGAGATTTTTGAATTCTAGTTTATCGCTGTACGTATTGCACTTGATCAATTTCGGTCTAGTTTTTTGACGCTGGGTTAGTGTTTTAGAATATTTTGTAATCTGATCCTGATATTACTGGGCTCGATATTTCATGACCTGACCGAAAATGGATAGTGAAACTTATCCCTCAGCCAAGGATCTGATAGTCCTATGGCTGGAGTGCGCTTAATAAAATCTGGAAACTACTTGTGGGCTTTTATAGTCGTTGCGTTGGTATTACATGCAGGGGGCGTCTTATGGATAAAAACCCCGATCTGGAATCCAAGCACTGAGCTGAAAACACAGTCGACAACGCTATCAGTCCAGATTACAACGAGCGACGCAACCCCGGCTCCTTCAAAGCCCGCAACCGACAAAAAAGCAAAACGACAACAAGAATCCGTGCTTAAGAAGCATCAAGCAATCGGACAACAGCCTGTATATGAGGCTACTGTTTCAAACACATCTTCAATGTCGGCCCCAGCAATAGCGACGACGAGAACCAATGAACCCAATACGCTACGGCGACCACTGGACTTGTCGCTACCGACGGAAAACACAAACATATTGAATTCCAGTGTAGAAAAAGGCATCCCGTTCAATCCCAGGCTACGCAATACCAATGGAAAGAACGAAACAATGTTCTTACCCCCAATGAAAGCACCATCAGACAGGAATGAGCAGGAGCAGCCCGGTGCCGATGGCTATCGACGGGTTCTGGTGAATAACAATTGCTGGTTGATTCCCCCGCCAGATGCGGGTGATTTAATGGTTGTCAGGCGTGATCCTGGCTGTGACGAGGATGTTACAAAAGCAGCCGTACAGGGATTAATTTTTCGACTGCGGAACTAATCTCTTGATTACCCGCTGTGAAAAATCCTGGTTGTACTCACAACTAAGTTATCTTAGGTGAAATTGTTCTTTAAAAAAATCCGGGTCAGAGAACAATATTCGCTAATATTAGAAAGTATTGCTCTCTGCCCCGGGTTTTCCTGTGTATTTTTACCATAGGCTGGAATCATTTAATGCCTCAACACATCTAGTGGGCCCAGCCATAGCCTGTATCTCCTGTCCATCAAGTGATTGCGCGAGCCACCCAATCGGCTGGCTTAGCGGACAAGGCGCTTTTACCGTATTTTCATCGATTTGCTGGAAGCCAGTTTTGGAATAATAATTTGGGTCGCCGTAAGTGAAAACCAGATTGACGTTTAAAGACCTGAGATGATTCAGGCCAAAATGAATTAGCTTTTGACCAATACCTGTACCTTGAACATCTGTTGAAACCGCAACCGGCGACAAAATGAATGCAACTTGCCCATTAGGAACAGTAAATCGACTAAAAAAGATACACCCGACTATAATTTCGTTTTCTTCTGCAATGCAGCCAATGAAATCTTGAGGCCTGGTTGTGGCAATTAACTTTTCTACAAATTCAGCAATTACCTGTCCTTCTTCCTCACCCTCGGAAGCGGAGAACACGCTTTTGAAAAGATCAATAATCTCCTGGGAATTAGATTCAGTGAATAGTGAGAACTTCATATTGCTTCATCCTTTGGAACTATCTCTAAATGTGCACATAAGGTTTGAGACTCAGCGGGCTGAATAAATCAGGGTCAGAGAACAATATTCGGTAATATTAGAAATTATTACTCTCTGCCCCGGGTTTTCTTTGTGCTCCCTCTGTTTCCTTAATGTGAGCACAGTTGCATTGAGTTTGTAAAGTGATTGAAGTAGGTTTTAATTTCACTGGTTGCAATTGCAGATGAAGCAATAATAATTATTTGCTTATCGCATTGTAAAGCAGCATACCCCATAAAAATTTTACCTCCCTTTAAATTCCTATTTGGAGATTGGGTAATTTTTTTAAAGTTAGAATCAGAGATTGATGAGCTTGGATACTCGAGTAAAAAAAGAAGAAGGTCATAACCTCCTTCCGCATCCACATCTTCGGATAGGTTAACAAATCGCGATTCAATTAAACTAGACTCTGATAAGACAGATGATCCAAATGTCGTAGCCAGGTATTTATAGTTTTCGTTCTGTGGAGAAAAGTATTCAGTAAGTTTATGGTTGCCCCAGTTAGTTGATAATTTTTGGTGGTAATCTGATATGACCTTGTCGAGAAGTATAAAAGGAGACTTCGCGAGACCGGAACTAGTTAAGGCTATTAATGTTAGGGTCATAAAAATAATGCTGGTATTTCTTCTCATAAGTTTGATATCGCCATTAAGCAAGATTAGTACAACGTTAGTTTGGTCATGGCTCGTCTGAAAATATTAGAAAGCATTGCTCTCTGACCCGGATTTTTCGCAGGCACACATTGAATCTATGACCCCGTGATCTCACTTGTTAGTTAAGGCTAAAAGCTAGACCTGACCCCTTGCCCTTATGCAGAGAAAACATCAGCTAAAATTAGAAAGTATTGATCTCTGACCCGGGTTTTACTCTATTCCTCATCATTCTGTGTTTTTAGTTTTGGAAAACCTTCGTAGTGCTCCGAATGATCCTTATCGTGGTTTTCCATACCTGCCTTAGTCAAACATCCTTTGGGTTTAATGTAACTGTATATCGTCTTTTCCTTATTGGTTTCATGCCATGTGATGTTAAACGCGGCCAATGTCGGGAAGAAGTATAAACCACAATGTGGTAAATGATCATGTATCCACCATGCTAAATCCCGCCAATCTCTGCCATTCTCGTATTGATCAGCAAACCAAGGGATAACAACACTCACAGTAGCACCCATACTGCCTGTCGAATCTTTGTAATCAAAGATATGGCCAGCGTAGTTGGACTCATTGGACGCACAGTTGTGCTTCTTCTCGTTACCCGTCTGATTTACTAAAGGGGATCGATAACCAGAAAAGATTGAAATACGACCAAAGGTATCATTTAGTGGTTCTAAAAGTTCGTTGCATAACTGTGTACATGCCTCAATTGCTATATCTGGATAATCAGGTATGTTAGGCGTGCCATAGAAATTGGAAATTTCACTGTACATAAAATCACGCATGTAAAATGATTTTGATAATCTTACTCTGCCTAATGTTTCTAGAGATTTTACTGATTGTGGTTTCTTCATACTATTGCCATGTCTATTGAAAAAACCGGGTCAGAGAACATTTTTAACTAATATTAGAAAGTATTGCTCTCTGTCCCGGGTTTTCGTATAAATACCAGGCCTGACCCTCCAGGCCTTTGCTAATCTTGTCTAAAGTGATTCTAAAAACTGAGGGTAACTATCAGCAATATTATTTATTATGCCTTGCGGATCTGTGTTCATTGCCGTTCCACTGATCTCTATAACATATTGATCTTTTAAATAAAATGCGGCAGAAAATTTTATTCCCACGACAGGAAGGAGAGTATGCTTTTTCGTGATAGCGCTGCTACTTGTAATAGAATGTTCTTCAGCCTTGAAGGGTATTTTCTCCCAAAATTGCTTTGCTCTTTCTGTCGATTCGAATTCCCTTATTACTACACCCAGGGTACCGCCACCCTTTAAAAAAACCTTTCCATTCTTAATATCATCAAAGTCAGATTCATATTTTGCTATATCTATGATTCCCTGCTCTTTTTGTAAATTGATTAGCGCTTCCTTGCCTTGCATGACCAGTAACATGGTTTTGTCAAGTTTTAATCTAAAGTCAGGAGAATATTCGAATAAAAAATCCGTGAGTGGAATTTTTGTACTTTTCCCTTTATTTATAGTTTCGGCATTTGAGGTCGTTAAAATGCTCATGAGTAAACAGACTAACAAGACTATTGATTTTTTCATTTTTTTCTCCATGTTTATTTCTTAAAAATTATTTCCAATTAAATGGGTTCAGACACACATTGGATTTATGACCCCGTGATCTCACTAGTTAGTTAAGGCTAAAAGCTAGACCTGACCCCTTGTTCTTTAATATTAGAGTAAATTGTGATCTGACCCCGATATTCGTTGGGTTGGCCAGACGTTTACGATGTAGTCAGCTTCGGCAAAGAAACAGGGTTCACGATTATTCCCTCTTTGAATGACATGCTGTGGAACCCCTGGTAAATTGAATCTAGGTTTGCGAGCCATCTCAACCTCCATGTAGTTAAATCTAAAATGAGATTTATTAAATTTCTGTCGAACCTATATTAGCAAATTCTGTGATCTGACCCCGATATTGCTGCATTTATTGTTGGGATAGTTTTTTTGTGCCTCCGCTTGACAAATTGCCTAATGGGTGACCCTGGTCTCCCTCTATGGGTGTCTCTAATTAATTTTGTTTACGCGGCAAGAGTTTCAAGTTTGCCGATGAATGCCTGAACACTTTCACTAGCATTCTCATCACCTACCCATAAATTACACAGTTTTGAGAATAACTCTTCATATGATATTGAAAGGACCCTTGCTATCTCGACAAAATAATCGTGGTGGTCAGAACCAGCGGCCACTTCAACTGCTGCGCTCATAAGCTCAACTGGCTTTCCTATATGGTTAGCCACATCAACTATATTTATCCCCCCTAAATAAGAAATAAGATGTTCTTCAGGAGATAAAGCTGATGGTAAGAATATATAGTTGTTGAAGTCCATGAGCTGATCATCCATCTTTCCTCTACAATCACCGTCAAACAATGCAATAAACGAAAAATCATCTAGGCCAACAGGGAAACGCTTTAAATCTTGCAAAACATCCCCTTCTGAACCAGAGCAATGATAGAGGAAGCTATCTGATACAAATAATGGCGAAGCTTTAATTAGTGAGCGTGCAAAAAGGAATGCGGCCTTATCTTCATAAAACAAAAGTCCTTTCTTGGGTGCAGTGAGTCCAAGCACATCCATCTGCTCAATATTTGAGGCTGCACTGAAAAACCTTATTTTATTCAATACTCGGCTCATGATGTGCACATGAGACCTAGGTATTTTTCTTAGTATATGTTCTGAATGTGTTGATATTAAACACGCGACTCCCTTAGTTGCCAAGGTCATTGCTAGGACATCACACAGCCTATTTTGAATTAAGGGAGGAAGGAAACTTTCAGGTTCCTCGATGATAAGTAAGCTATTACTTTTAGATTTTCCAATGTAGTCAATGATCCAAAAATAGTACAAAAGTGACAATTCGCCTAGCCCCATATCTCGGCTATCATATCTAACGTCACCTCTCTCGACTGAAAAAAACGGCAGCATTGGGAATGACTCATATTCATCTTCAATATTAATTATCTCTATAGATGAATATTCCGTATTGGTTATGAAGTTTGCCAACTTCAACTCATCAGCTGACAACTGATTAGGGCTAAAGCTTTCTAACAATTCATTTAAATTTTCTTGCTGGACAAATAACTTTTGTATTTCAGGAATTAGCGTGCAGGGATCGAAGAGCAAACATAATACATCCTGTTCAATTTCATTTTTTTCGAAAGGACTTAGCTCAAATGAGAAATTTTCGTCAGATATAATTAAATCAAACTTGATCTTACTTTTATCTAATAGTTTTGAAAATTCTTGTCTATTGCTGGAGTCACTTTTCAGTGAATTATAAATTGCCCTAATAAAGTTGCTTTTACCTATCCCATTTTTCCCGACAATTGCATTCATGCCAGGTTTAAGTGTTAACTTAGTATCACCAAACACTTCACCTTCAGTAAACTCCATATTTTGTAAAAATAGAGGATAATTCCTTTTAAAGGCTGTCCTCCAATAATCATCCATTCGGGCTTGACGTAAATTGGTCATAGTGATTGCCCCCAAGCAAGGCTACCCGCAATTTCTTCAAGGTTTTTCTCTGTAATGGTTGTCGGTGAAAGTGTGGCTAAGTGGTGTACTGAGGCAAGTAAGGAAGAATATTCTATATTTTGCTCTATGACACTAGGAAAATAAGCAGCAAAGATCGACCATAAACTTATATCTCTTAAAACCACGGATGAGGTGTCGGCAACCCGTGATCCAACTCTGTCAAGATACACATCCAGTATTTTCTTTACGACACCTCTATTAATACCTTTGGGCAATAAAGTCAGATCACTAGATTCTGAAATTTCTCTTTTAATACTTTCAAATCTTATGAAAAACCCTTTAAGGTCCTCGTCAGAACTAAACGATTTACTAAATTTATATATAAATACTAACCAGCTAAGTGCTGAAGCTTTATTCAATTTTACAGCGGTGTCGAATTGCGTTAAGCAAGTATAAAGTTTGTTTAGACATTCTTCTGTAGCGAGAATTAACTTACTATCAAAACCATCACTATCTCGATATCGAGCTGTAACGCTATTAGCCGTTATTTTTTTCTTTAACGTACCATGTTCTAGTGTTAGTAAAAATTTTGATATTACGTCGTCATAGGCCATTCTTGAATTGGAAAAACCCAGAACCTCTCGGTTATAACCGAGCTCAACCATCCTTTCAGATAAATCTTTGACCTGCTGACGAGCTTCCCCGAAGTAAGCATTTCTCTGTTCTGCTGACGTTAGGTTTGTTGGTTGGTTTAAACGATAGAAAAGCTCACCAGGTTCGCCTGGCTTGTAGTCGGAAATGGTTAGCAAACGAATGGTAAAGTCTTCTACTTTACCGGCAACTTCGTCAGGAAGCTCATCCCACGAAAGCCCGTCAAGCTCCATTATATGCTTTTCAGCGGGATCTAAATTCCCGTTAATAGTGTATTCACCTTCCAAAAAATCACGTATAGCCGCTAAGCGCTGTTGGCCGTCAAGAACCTCTTGTTTGTCACTATTAGGGACTTGAATGACATGAATAGGAGGGATGTGCCAACCTCTAAGAATACTATCAATTAATCTCTGCTTTTTAGCTTTACCCCAAACCTCTCCCCTTTGAAAGTTTGGCTGCAGATCAAGACGTCCTTGCCGAATTTTTCTATGTAAAGTAGCTATGTCTGGATCTGACGGTGTTAAATGCATTATTTTATCCCTTAATATTTTCGCGGAAAACTTAAACAGTATTATTGACTGCTAACGCCCCAACTCAACGGAATTTTGCGGCGCGAAGGAAGCCTTACCCCAAAAAGTTGACGCCTTTCGTTAATCATTGTTCGTTACCATTTTTTCATATTCACACGGACTTTTGTAGCCCAATGAGCTATGGCGCCTTTTTAAATTGTAATACTCGTCCAGATACCAGGATAAAGTCTTTCTAAGTATTTTGACAGACTCGAATTCTATTCCTGTGTAACTCTCTGTTTTCAGTGTCTGGAAGAATGTTTCAATAAATACATTGTCGTTCATATGCCCCGGACGATTCATACTGGGCCTTATTTCTGCTTGCCTGAGTCTTTGCTGATACAGGTGTGCTCCATACTCTGCGCCTCGATCACTATGGAAGATCATTCCTTTTTCTATTTCCCGGTTTCTCATGGCATTTTCCAGGGCTGCCAGGGTCAATGTAACGCTTCGATTTCCCGACAGTTCCCATCCCACCACTTTTCTTGAGTAAAGGTCAATGATCACCGCCAAATACAACTGGATACCTTGTATTTTAAGATAAGTAACATCGCCAGCCCATTGCTGGTTTGGCTTCTGAGGCTCACCTTCCTCCCGTTTAAGATTCGGTACGTTGATGCAGGGATTTGGCGCTAGTGGCTTTCTTCGGTATATCCTTCCCGCTTTTCCAACAAGGCCAGCCTCTTTCATTAATCGTTCCACTCGTTTGTGGTTCACCTTGACCCCTTGGGCTCTCAGCTCAGTATATATTCTTGGGCTTCCATAGTTACCGTCATGTTGCATATAGATTGCGGTTATATTTTCCATTAACCTCCGATTCTCAACATCCCTGGCCGTTTCCGTACGTTCGATGTGTTGATAATAACCCTGTGGGGAAACGTTTAATTTACGACACAGGTATCTGATGCCAAATTCTTCGAGATGATCGGTTATGAATCCGAACCTTTCTGCTTTTGTGCCTTCAGATACCCTTCCCACTTTTTTAGGAAATCATTCTCCTTCTGTAGCTTTTTTACTTGCTTACGCAAATGCTTCAGTTCATCGTCGTTCTGTTTTGGTTTGAAAGCTTTGGTCATCGTGATTCGTCTACTGGGCTGTTCTATCAATTTACCCTCTCGATATTCCTGACGCCAGCGATATATCATCACAGGATGAAGACCTAGAACTTCCGCTATCGTTGTCGTTTTTACATCTAGTTGATTAGTCAGTTCAACCACCCTTACTTTAAATTCAGTTGAATATTCTACAACCCGTTCTTCACACAGTATCTTTGCCATTTATACACCTACCTGTTTGTAAAGGTAAGCGTCTACTTAATGGGGGAAGGTTTCAAGCAGAGCAAAATGTCCGTGTTAAGTTGATTGTTAGCTGACTTCATTAGGTTATACGCCAGTTGTTCGGTTTAGGGCGGGGTTTTGGCCGTGAATAACAAGGACCGTAATATGTTGATTTACACTCATGGCACGACCAGACGTCATTGCGGCCTCCCTGAAGCCTAATTAACATTTGATTCGCGTCATAACATTTTTGGCAATATGGGCCGTCTTTTTCTTCGCCGTCGACTAACCAATATGAAGGCTTAATATATTGTAGCCTTTCTTTTTGAGTTAATTTCTCATTCAGATCTTTGATCTGTTTTTTTAATGAATGATTTTCATCTTGAACTCTAAGTAACTCTTCTCTCATATAAAACAACGTATCTTGTACCCCACCAAGTTTTTCCAAAACTTCGGAAACTCGCTGTTTTGCCTCGGCATCTATTTTCGCGTCTAAAAGTGATGAGCCAATATCCTTAATGGCTTTTACTGCTGAGTACGCACTTGAAATTGTACTTATATCCATGATGCTCTTATCTTCTCAGCTAACAGCTGATTATGTGACACACACAAATATCGACTTATGTCGCATTTTATCCGCAGCATTTTCTCAAATCTCACTGCACCGACCGATACCAACTACTCAAAGAATCATAAACCTCATCCCGATAAGACGCACTATTAACATCCAACGTCCCCAGAATATCCTCCAGATACTCATTATCCTCACGCCCGTTCCATTCCTTAATATATTCCCCAGTCTTATACCCATTATCCTGACGAAAAACATTCAATACATTCTTACCTACATAACGCTGATAAAGCTCATTAAAATCCATCTCCAGTTGTTTCATCAACCCTGCAATAATATCGAAGTGTGCCTTTCCGTCCTGCAGAGTTTCCATCGCCAGTAACTCAATGGTGGTTTTGATGTCATCGGTAGAGCGAGGCAAGGCAAAGTCACTACTAATACCATCAGCAATCTGTTCCAGGCTTTTACCGGAGGTGAGTTCAATGCTAAGCATGAAGTGTACAATGTCGATGACTTCGAGTTTGACCTGAGGGAGGTCGGGCTGCTGGTGTTTCCACCATTTCCAGCCATAGTGTTCGAGCATTTCGGAGGCTTCTATCCAGATGGCGCGGTGCCATTCAAAGCCCTGGCTGGCCCAGTCTTTGTGTACCCAGAGATTCATTTCACCCTGTAGTTGGAGCATGGTGATGAGTTTGTTTTTTTGTTCGCTCATGGTGGTGTCTCTTTTGTTGTTCTACGTCGAAAGATTACATCCCTTGGTTTTGTAAACGCTACTTCCCTTAGCACTCCAGTCTCGTTCAGGTTATTGCCATGGATGGCAAGTATGCAAAAAACGCAGGAGCCGTTTTTTTGCCGCAATGACAATCTTGAAAGGATTAAGCAGATTCTTCTTAGCTTTATCTTTTACCCTTCATCAATTTCCTGATAACTTCATAACAGTCCGAAATCTCATTTAACTGTTTTGATAGCTCCAGGTTTCTGGTGCTCTGTATAGCCTGGTCGAGTTGCATGATGAGTTCATCGGCTGCATGCAATTCGCTATCTACTATGATTAATTCCTTTTGCTGTTCCATATGTTCGCCCCATATTTTTACTTCCTTGATTAAATTAGCAGTGTTGTGACTACTCAATCACTGCCGCTATTACTGATATCTCTACTAATAATTCCGGTCTTGCCATCTGTGCCTGTACACAGGCTCTTGCGGGTGAGTGGCCTTCTATCACCCAGTTATCCCACACTTCATTCATCGCGGAAAAGTACTGCATGTCTTTGATGTATATGGTTGCCGACAGGATGTGTTTGCGGTCACTGCCTGCCTGTATTAATAACTCGTCTACCTTTTCTAGCATGGTGCGGGTTTGTTCGCTGATGTCGGTTTCGGCATCTTCGGCAACCTGTCCACATAAATAAATGGTGCCATTGTGGATGACGATTTTGCTCATGCGGCGGCGGTCTGTGCCAAGGCGGGTAATGCTCATAGTGTTAGTCTTTGGTTAGTTGGTATTGGCCTTAAGCAGATTTTTTAACTCTTGATACGATCGCGCTAAGTCTTTCAATTGAATGGATACAGTCTGGTAGCTTTGAGTCGTGCTGTGTCGGCTTGCGAGGTAAAACATTTGATCCAGTTCATTGATGACTGAATTGGCGGCGCTGACATCGTGACAGATGTTTTCGATACTACTGTTGAATTGCGGGTTAACTTTTTCCATGTTCTGCTCAACCGTATGTTGTGGGGTGCCAGTTTAAGTACTGGCACCCAATGATAAAAGTGTTTAATCCCAGCTTAAAGCCCCACCTGTCTGGTATTCGGTTACGCGTGTCTCAAAAAAGTTCTTTTCCTTCTTCAAATTAGCCTGTTCGTCCAGCCAGGGCAGGGTGTTTTCTGCACCGGGGAAAGGTTCTTTCTGGCCCAGGCTTTTGGCACGTCGGTTGGCAACAAAGCGGAACTGACCAATGTGGTCAGCATAGCTGTAGCCCAGAATAGGGTCAGGCAACAGGTATTTTGCATAGTCTGATTCACAGGCTTCTGCTTCTTCCCACATGTCCTGTAATGCTTTAGGGTCGAGCGAGATTTTTTCTTCTAGCATGATCTGTTTGCACACGCGTATGCCGAATGATGCATGCATGACTTCATCGCGCATGATGTACTGGAACTGTTCGGCGGTGCCTTTCATCAGGCCACGACGTTGCAGGGCGAAAATAGGGGTGAAGCCATTGTAGAACCAGGCGCCTTCGAAGATACCAGCGAAGAAGGCGTAAGCCATGACGAAGTTTTCCAGTTCGTCTCGATCGTGCAAATCGATATCGCTGCGCAGGATGGAGCTCAGACGTGAATTCGCCATATTGATCTTGGCATGGATCTCGGGCACTACGCGGTAGCGGTTGTACACTTCGCCCTGATCCAACCCCAGCGTTTCGATGCAATGCTGGTAAGTCCAGGTATGCATGGATTCTTCGTATACCTGGCGCGCCTGGTAGATCTGCAGCTCGGGTGCTGACATTTTTTCCATTACTGCAAGGCCAATGTTACGCATCGCGAGAATGTCAGAGGTGGTCAGGTAAGCCAGCACATTGTCGTAGACGTGGCGTTCTTCCAGCGTCAGCTTGTGGTTGTAATCGTGGATGTCCTGCGTCATGTTGACGTCCAGGGGTGTCCAGTGATTCTTGTTGGCATTGAGGAAGTAATTCCACGCCCATGGATATTTGAATGGGGCCAGCTGATTGATATCCGCCATGCCATTAACCACGCGCTTGTCTTCAGGGTTGATCGGTTTGGCCGATTTACTGAAGGCAGGCATTTTGGGCACAGAGGTTGTGTGCGATTTAGCCTTAAGCGGTTTCTCGGGCGGCTGCTCTGGTTGTGGTGAGCGCGCCAGTGTGTCATTCACTATAGGGGCCGGAGTCTTTGCGGCAGGCTCTGGCTCTCTCAGCGATGGTTGTAACCGCTGTTGAATAGAGTGATTGACAGCAGGCTGTTGGGGAGCTGTTTTGCTCGGTATTGCTAATGGGTCATCCCAGTTTAACATTGCTATTTACCTCGTGCGCTTAATTGTAATGAGTAGTGGCTATTGACATGCTTCACAATCCGGATCCAGTATCGAACACGCTTTGGGCATGTCGTTCTCAACCGGTGCTTCATCACGTTCACGGGTGGACGTCTTTTCGACGCTGGTCGCGCCCATCGAACGTAAGTAATAAGTGGTTTTCAATCCGCGTACCCAGGCCAGCTTGTACAGGTTGTCCAGCGCCTTGCCGGATGGCTCGGCCATGTACAGGTTGAGCGATTGCGCCTGGTCCAGCCATTTCTGGCGCCGTGAACCGGCTTCGACCAGCCAGCGTGAATCCATTTCGAAAGCGGTGGCGTAGAGGGTTTTCAGGCTGTCGGGCACGCGTTCAATGTGCTGCACACTGCCGTCGAAGTATTTCAGATCGTTGATCATGACTTCGTCCCACAGGCCATAGGCTTTCAGGTCTTTTACCAGGTAGGGGTTCACCACGGTAAATTCACCCGACAGGTTAGATTTGACGAACAGGTTCTGGTACATCGGTTCGATGGACTGACTGATGCCACAGATGTTGGAAATGGTCGCAGTCGGTGCAATCGCCATGGTGTTGGAGTTGCGCATACCAGTCTTCATCACGCGCTCGCGCAGGCTGTCCCAGTTCATGGTGCTGCTCATGTCCTGTTGCAGATAATCGCCACGCGCATCTTTCAGGTTCTGGATGGAGTCGATAGGCAGTACGCCCTGGCTCCATAAAGATCCGGGGTAGCTGGAGTAGGTGCCGCGTTCTTCCGCCAGGTTGGTGGAGGCCTGAATCGCATAGTAGCTGACCGCTTCCATCGATTGATCAGCAAACTCGATGGCCTGTTCAGAAGAGTAGGCGATGTGTTGCTTATACAGTGCGTCCTGGAAGCCCATGATACCCATGCCGACCGGACGGTGACGCAGGTTAGAGATACGCGCCTGCGGTACGCTGTAGTAGTTGTAATCAATCACGTTGTCCAGCATGCGCATGGCGGTGTTGATGGTCTTTTCCAGTTTTTCCAGATTGAGGCCATTTTCATCCACGTGCTGGGGCAGGTTGATGGAACCCAGGTTACATACGGCGATTTCGGTATCTGATGTGTTCAGGGTGATTTCTGTACACAGATTTGAGCTGTGAACGACACCGATGTGTTGCTGTGGTGAGCGCAGGTTGCAAGGATCCTTGAACGTTACCCAGGGGTGACCGGTTTCAAACAGCATGCCCAGCATCTTGCGCCACAGGTCGGTGGCTTTAACGGTTCTGTATAGCTTGATGTCGCCGCGTTTGGCTTTTTCTTCGTACTTGATGTACGCCAGTTCGAACTGAGTACCGTACAGATCGTGCAGCTCGGGTGCATCGTCGGGAGAGAACAGGGTCCACTCGGCATCTTCCGCCACGCGCTTCATGAACAGGTCAGGAATCCAGTTGGAGGTGTTCATGTCGTGGGTACGACGACGCTCGTCACCGGTATTCTTGCGCAGCTCGAGGAAGTCTTCGATATCCAGATGCCAGGTTTCCAGATAGGCACACATCGCGCCTTTACGTTTGCCGCCCTGATTCACCGCAACCGCTGTATCGTTGGCGACCTTAAGGAATGGAACTACGCCCTGTGATTTGCCATTAGTGCCCTTGATATGTGAGCCCAGACCGCGTACGCGGGTCCAGTCGTTACCCAGACCACCTGCAAACTTGGACAGCAGTGCATCATCTTTTATTGCACTGAAAATACCGTCCAGATCATCAGGCACGGTGGTCAGATAACAGCTGGATAGCTGTGGACGCAGGGTGCCTGAGTTAAACAGGGTTGGGGTACTGCTCATAAAGTCGAACGAAGACAGCAGGTCGTAGAATTCGATAGCACGGGTTTCACGATCCACTTCATTGATCGCAAGGCCCATGGCGACGCGCATAAAGAATGCCTGGGGTAACTCAAAACGAGTGTCATCATGATGTATGAAATAGCGATCATACAGAGTCTGGAGACCGAGATAGGTAAATTGATGATCCCGTTCAGGCTTAAGTGCCTCACCCAGGCGAACCAGGTCAAACTTGAGCAGTTCACTATCCAGGTGCTCAAGCTCAACAGCTTTCTTTACGTACTGTGCAAAATACTGCGGGTAACGATCGGCCATTTCAGCATAGGTGGCATTTGGGCTGCCATCGCCGATGAAGCTCAGGGTTTCTGTACGCAGGCTGTCGAGTAATAAACGGGCGGCGGCCTGTGAGTAATCGGGTTCAATATCAATTAGCTGACGTGCGCTCATTACCATCATGGGGCATACGTCACGTTCGGCAACGCCGTCAAATAGGTTACGCAGGGTGTCGTTATATACTCGGGTTGGATCAGTGCTGTCCAGGCCTTCACAGGCGTCGGTGATCACCTGACGCAGACGCTGGGTATCCAGTGGCTCTCTACGACCGTCTGCGGTTTTGACGTGGATGATGGCTTCGTCGTCGTCGGTTTCTATGACTTCGATAGCGGGCTGTTCAGAGGCGCGTTTCTCGGCCTGTTTTTCACGGTACAGAACATAGGCACGGGCGACTTTCTGATCTCCGTTGCGCATCATCGCCAGTTCTACCTGGTCCTGGATGTCTTCAATCAGGAAAGTGCCGCCATTGGGTTGACGACGCTTGAGGTTTTCAACTACCAGATCAGTCAGTTTAGCTACAGTCTGGTGTACGCGTGAAGATGCAGCAGCCTGTCCACCCTCAACCGCCAGGAAGGCCTTGGTCATGGCAACCACGATCTTTTCCTTATCAAAAACGGTCAACTTGCCATTACGGCGTACCACGTTATAGTGATTGGATGCCTGACTGACTTCGTTTTCGTTTTCAGTGTCTAGCAGGTCAAAGCTGGCGGTTTCGTTCTGTCTGGAGAGAGGTGATTCAATATTTTGCATAGCTGCCCGTTCCGTTTATGTTCTTCATGGTGAGTGTTAACTGGATATCACAACGCTAGCGTCAGCGACCCGATGCATAACGGCGCTGATTGCTGCTTTTGAGTGTTGATTGATCCAATGTTCGGAGTCGATGATTTGTAAATACAAAGATCTCCATGACTACGGGATATGCCGTTTTGTTCATTAAAAACCGTAACTTCCTGCTGTCTGTGCATAACCCGATAAAATCTTAGCGATTTGTGCTCGCAATTCATCCGGGCACAATATAATGTGTTTTGCTGACAGGTCAAGTACATTATGTTGTGGATCGACCTGTGGTTAAACTCTGTATAAGCTGTGGATAAAGTGTGAATATTTAGCAGGGCGCGTCAGACAAGGGTTTGCGCGAGGAGGCACTAAAAAATACCATTTATTAAAGTTATGAATGGCCTGTTTCAATAAAAAAATTCAATATTAATAAGCGTTAATAGAGCGGTTTTTTCGACCAACGGTTATCTGATAAATAACAGTGTAAGTGATGTTCATATGACTCAAAATCGATTAGGTATAGATCTGGGTGGTACCAAAATAGAAGCAGTGGTATTGAATGCTGTGGGTGAGGTCATCTTTAAGCAACGTATCGATTCCCCTTCGTCTGAATATGCCAACCTGCTGTCTGCGATTAAGGGGCTGGTGGATCAGGCGGAAGCCACGACTGGGGAAACTTTCAAGGTCGGTATTGGTACCCCGGGTGCGATTTCTCCCCGTACTGGTCTGTTAAGAAACGCAAACACGGTGTGTCTGAACAACAAACCGCTGTTACAGGACCTGCAGCAGTTACTGCAACGTCCGGTGCGTATCGCCAATGATGCGAACTGCCTGGTACTGTCGGAAGCGATAGATGGCGCTGCGGCAGATTATGAAACCGTGTTCGGTGTGATTGTCGGTACCGGGACAGGCGGCGGACTGGTGCGGCAAAAACAGTTGATGGCTGGCGCGCATGCGATAGCCGGCGAATGGGGGCATAACCCCATGCCCTGGTTGAAGCCCTTCGACAGCTTGCGTCCCTGTTATTGCGGACAGCAGGGCTGTATAGAAACCTTTTTATCTGGACCGGGTTTTGCTGCCAATACTCAGGCGTTAACCGGGTTGCAACTGAACAGTCGCGAGATTGTGCTGCGTGCTCAGCAGGGCGATGAGCAGTGCCTGCAACTGATGCAGCATTATTATGATCAGATGGCTAGAGCCCTGGCGCATGTGATTAATATTGTTGACCCTGACGCTATCGTGCTGGGCGGGGGGATGTCGAATATCCAGGCCTTATATAAGGAAGTGCCTGCGCATCTGAATCAGTATGTGTTCTCAGATTTTGTGCAGACGCCGATACTTGCACCCAGGTTTGGCGACTCGAGTGGCGTACGCGGGGCTGCCTGGCTGTGGTAAGTCAGATTTAACCGGTAGGTTGCTGATCCAGCCACAGGTAGAAATCAAGGTTTTCGTACAGCTCCAGATCATCCCGGCTGGTCAGGATTTCGAAGGTTTCTATCGAATCAGGCTGCAGTGCTGGGGCTGGGTCAGATACTTGCAGGGTAATCAGCAGCGCAACGGCGACCAGACTCGCCATCACCATGGCGGGCAGCGCCGTATTCATGCGCCAGAAGGTCTGTTTGCCTGCCAGTGCAGTTTCACGTGCCTGTGCCAGTTGCTGCCGGGTGCTTGAATCTATCGCCTGTTGATCCAGCGTCTGTTTGATTTTCTGAATAAAGGGGTCGGTGTTATTCATAATGCTCTCCTAACTGTGAGCGCAGATAATCGATGGCACGTTTGTAATGGGTTTTGACGCTGCCTTCAGAGATGGACAGCGCAAAAGCGGTTTCGCGCGTTGAGAATTCCTGCCATGCCCTGAGTAAAAATACCTGGCGCTGACGCAGGGGAAGCTGGGTCAGTAGCTGCTGAATATCGTTCAGTGCATGTTCGCTATGCAGTTTATTTTCGGGTGACGAGGGTGCCGGGTCTGTTATCTGTTCGACGGGGTCGGCCTGTTGCTCTGTTTTGCTGCTGGCAAAATGGAAAAACTTTTTAACCTGCTGACGCCGCTGATAATCACGCAGCTTATTTTGTAGGATGCGGAAGAACAGCAGGCGCCACTCATCGGCCGATTTATGGCTGTATTTCTGTACCAGCTTTAGCATGCTGTCCTGTACAACTTCCAGCGCATCTTCGCGGTTTTGAGTGATGATCAGTGACACTTTATAGGCCTCGGTTTCAAATCGTGCCAGGAATTGATCAAGCTGCTGGCGAGTGTTTTCATCCATCGATTGGTTTCCTGTTTACACATTCCATTCAAATCCTATGCCGAAGGATAGATTGTCATTGGCTTCATCGGTTGCAGCCACGCTGTAGACAATACTCAACTGCTGCATGATCTCGCGCCACTCGAACTGTAGCGAGTCGGTCTGGCTGTCATCGACTTCAAAACGGCTGTGTGCCAGCAGCCAGCTCAGTTCGCGTTTATCCTGGTAGTAGGTGATGCCTGCGACGGTGCTGGCGTTCAGCATTAATCCACTGTTGGCCAGTACGCCCGGTTTCACCAGTGCCTGCAGCAGGGGCTGGTTATTTAATGCGCTAAGGTTTTTCTCATAGTGGTATTGCTGGTGGTTGATATAAACCCCGTAATCCTGCGAAAACCAGTTGATGCTGTAGTGTTCGCTGTGCATATCCGACTCGATTCTGTCGGGCACCAGAGAGCTGATAATCTGGCTTTGGGTATAAGCATTCAGGCTGCCGCTTCGATACTCAAAGCTGACGGTTAAGGGGAACCGGGTGTAGCTTGCCATCAGGCCGAGGTTGCTGATCTCGAGCTCCTGATCCTTGCCCTGGTATTGATAATCTATACCCATGCGCAGGTTTTCACTGGCGATCCAGCTCAACTGGCCGAAAAAATTATCGTAGCTGAAGTCCTGAGTATCGGTAGCAGTACTGTTATAGCTGTACTGGATACTGATATCGATTGTGCTGTCGAGTTCATGATAGAGACTCAGCTGGTGGCTGTCGCTATCATCCTGGCCTAAGGAATAGGCATAGCCTAGCTGGGTCAGGGGTTCATCATCCAGCCCTATCCAGTCTTCTGCATGAAGCGGTACAGGAGACAGGGCAGGAATCAGTAAGCTGGTACAGGCCAGGGCCATATGAACAGACTTCATTGGCCGAGCTTTTTCGGTGGATTCAGGTTTTTGCGCGTATTGTTCAGGTTTTTCAGTACATTCGCGCGTTGTTTACGCGACATGCTTTTCCATTGCGCTTTCAGTTTCTTCTGCTGCCCTGGAGGCAGGCTTTTGAACTGCTGGAATTTAGTGCGTACCTTGAGTCGCTGTTCATCGCTTAGCTGGTTGAATTGCCGAAAACGGTTGAGTACTGCCGCTCTCTGCTCGCTATCCATCGCGTTCCAGCGTTTGAAGCGATCGGTCATCTGCTGCTGTTGCGCGCTATCCATGTTGAGCCAGAGCTGGGCGCCACTGACAATTTTCTGTTGCCTTTGTGGGTTGAGGTCTGCCCATTGATCCTGATAAGGCGATAGCAGTGTCTGTACCTCAGGGTCGATGTCCTGCCATTCGATAGCCTGGGCAGGAAATGCAATTAGCAGTAACAACAGGTAAAGGTATTTAATCTTCATTGGTATTCTCCCTGACCTTTATGACGGGCTTTTTATCAGCCAGATCCTTTTCGGCGTGGTATTCAATAATTTCATAACTGCTCTCATCCACTGTTCCAAAATCAGACAGAAATTCCAGAAAATCAAGGGATACCGAGGGCGCATCGTTGCTCTCGGTATCCTGTTGAGCCTGGGCCATATTGCATTCAAACAATAACAGGCAGGCAAATATCCACGCTTTGGGCATACAATCCCCTCATCAAATGATGCGGGGATTGTAACAAGGTGGATAGGCGCTGCAATCATTGTGTGATTCTTATCACTAGATAGTGAGTTAACAGGGTTAATGCGTCAGCATCATATTCGCCAGCGGCATGCACATACTTCACCATGTCGCCATTTGCCAGCGCAGTAGTCAGGGCATCCTGAAAACTCTGCCAGTCGGTGAATACCTGTAATGAATGATGTTGCTGAATCGCGTACAGCGCTGAGCCATCATTGGGCAGGATTAACGGCATACTGGCCAGTGTTGCAAGCTCAGTGTAAATGCCTGCCTGTACCAGATACTGGGTTTCATTAGCACTGGCGAGGTTGAGCAGTAGTCCATTTTCATCCAGCGAAGCAATCGCATCATCTACACCAAAAGCGGGGTAATCAACGATAATTTTACTGTGAATATCATCAAACAGCGCCAGCGTGGTGGCTGTGAAATCTTCCGGAGCGGTGCCGAATGGCGTTGGGAAGCCGCGCAGCTTGATGGGATCATTAAGCGCGATACCATCCAGAGTCAGCGTGCCGCTGTTGACCTGGTACTGAGCTGGATCGGCGTCGTTTGCTGCATCTACACCGGTACCTGAGAAATCAAACTGGCTGATATTGCGACGGTTGTAGGTTTGTACATCAACCTCCAGTGGTGACGCAGAGACGACCAGGCCGCTGATATCACTGTAGCGCATACGCACCAGACCATCGACGGTAGCATCCATGGTGGTGTTATCGCTGCTGACATCACCCAGAACTTCGATCTGTTGTCCAACACTCAGGTCTGCAATGCTAAAGCTGTCTTCGCTGCCCTGGCGTGTTACGGCGGTTGTATCATCCACCAGCAGGGTAACTTCATCATTAAAAACGAACTGGCCTTCCTTGAGTTCTACGGTGGCTCCCAGCACGGTCAGGGTGTTGCCGGAGCGCGCAATGACGCTACCTTTCAGGACGTCCTGTTTATCCCAGGGCACACTGCTTCCCGCATAAACCTCTAATGCTGTATAGGTTTGCAATTGAAAATCAAAGTTACCCAGCACAATAATCGGGCTGTTGCTATCCAGCAGGGCGAGTGCCGTTAATCCGCTGCTGGCGTCATAGCTGTTTCCATCAATTTCGTAAACGGTTTCGCTATTGGTCAGAACGGTGATTTCACCATGGGTATTATGACGCACACGGAAGGGACGAATGTCTACCACGAAGGATGAAGTGGTTTCATCAACAGACTCCAGCAGTCCGCGCAGGCGACGGATTTTATCATCATCCATTTCGGTGCTGGCGATTAGCACCGGGTTGACCGTAACTGTCGCGCTGTTTCCATCAGCTGCCATGACGACTTCGTTGGAAGCTTCCAGGTTAAAGTCGATAGACAGGCTGGCGGGTTTTCCTGGGGCGATCTCGAAACCACTGTTGCCATTGATCAGGGTAGTCAATGTCATTACCCCTAACGGGTCATTGTTTTCATCCACTGCTGTGGCGGGTACTGAATCACCTGAGGCATTTTCTACCGAGATTTCGGCATTAGTAAAATCCAGCGTAACTTCAACCTTTTTGTAGTTACCCAGTGGGACGGTAGTGGTGGTCAGAAATTCGGTGACATCAACGTATTGTGCGAAATCCAGTGTCGCAGTCGCTGGCATGGTTTCGATAATCGAGCCATTTGCCCGATACAGTTTGAGCTCGCTCACTTCTACCTTGTACTGGGTAAAGTCGCCTTCTGCATCGGTCAGCGAGATATATAAACGGCTTTCTGCATCGCTGGTGGCCGGATCGCTAGAGCCGCCGCAACCACTGAGTATGCCGAGGGTCATGATTAAAACAATAATCCATCGGGTCAGCAGACTGATATTGTGTATTCCTGTTTGCATTTTGGGGTTCCTGTTTTGTTAGTTTGTGTCGGGTACAACGCATAACAGGAGATTTGGTTGACAGAATGTGAAGTATTTATCTAAAGAAGTGCTGATATCTGGCTTAGTTTACTCAGCCTTGACCAACTGAGTAGATTTGAAATAACAAACTAACTCCGAGCGAGCGGCTGGTTCTGGACTTAGGCTTTGGTAAATTTATTAGCCAAAGCTGGTGCTAATGCAATAACCAGGAACATGCGAGTCACATGGTGTAAGGCGATATAAGGAATATGAACACCTATGACAATCGCGATAATATTCATCTCAGCCTGCCCGCCAGGTACATAGGCCAGGAAGGTTGCAATCAACGGAATATCCGTAATCAGGTGCACACAATAAGCGGTTAGCAGCACGACCAGGAGTAGTATGACAAATAACCCGGAAGCATAAATAACATTCCTCATAACCTCATTGCGCGCAATTCCCTTAAACGACAGGCCCAGGCGGATGCCCAGTATCAACTGCGCCAGATTAATCAACTCTCCCGGTGGTTTATAGGTTACCCAACCGGTGAGATATAGCGCGGCGCAGGCGGTCATCGGGCCTATGATGGATGCACCACTAATCCTGAAATGATAAGCAAGCCACCAACCCGCTAAAGCACAGGCCAGGACTACGAGCATTTCACCCAGTACAAATTCATTGCTATTAGCGGGCATGACAAAATGCCCACTCAGATCGATATCCGTGGTGAGCTGAATCAGAAAGGGAATGCCGTAAATTATCAATAGTACCCGTGTAGCATGAGTCAGTAATACCCGCTTCATATCGGCGCCAAAGCTTTCACAAATTAGAGTCATTTCGAGCAGGCCACCGGGCAAGGCACAAAAAGTGCTGGTTGCTTTATCATAACCAATGATGTGCTGGTAATAGTATTTGCCCAGACCGACCACAATAAAAAGAAAAGGCAGCATAAACATTAAGCTAATCAAATAATTATCCAGTGAATCTATAATTTCAGGGGTAAAGGAAGCGCCAATAGCAATACCTAAAATAGCCCTGGCAGGATGGGTGAGCGGTTTGGCTGAGATGAGTTGTATGCGTTCGAAGCGTGATGCAATCAGCAATGGAAATATTGCACCCAGCAACCAGGGCAGAGGTAAATCAAAAAAAAGAAAAAGGTAAACACCGGGTAGGGCGAGCACAAAGGCCAGTATACCGGCTCTAACATCACTCATCGGTGAATTGAACTTCAATTCTATATCCTGCAGTACTAGTCTTTATTCTGATAAAAAACATTGCCCTGAAATATTTTGCGTGCAGTTCGAATCACCCCGCCATACAAAACATTTAATTGCGCCGCTTCTTCACGTGTTGATAATTCTATATCCAGATGCCCACTCGGGTGTTCAATGGTAATGGTTACCGGGTCGTTATCCTGAATGCGAGCCAGACTATGCGCTATGCTCCCTTTTAATCTGCAGCAACTGGCAACGCAAAGTCCACCAGTAACTGCATGCGCCGCATGGCAGGTATGCGGGGTGAGATAGCGTGAGGTAATGCTGCCGCCGGCATGGGGTTCAGATAATAAGGCTACCTTTGGTATCACCAGAGCGCTGACATCACCCAGGCCCATCAGTGCTCCGGCTTTGATGCGTAAGCTTTCAACTTGTCGAAACAGGTCCTTCTGCTGATTTATTTCACTGTAGGATTCATTGCCGGTGAGTGCAAAATCTTTTGCGCGTAACATCATCATTGGCATCGCGACATCGATTAGCGTCATCTCGATACCATCGATAATATCAATCGCATTACCCGTAGGGAGTAAAGCGCCAGTTTTGGAACCTGCAATATTACGATAGCGACAAATTATCGGAGCCGCTGTGCCGGGCACACCATCAATAGATGTGTCACCGCTATAGATAACCTTGCCTTGCTCAGTCTGCACAACCGCATCAATCAGCGCACCCGTGTTGACATTATGTATGCTTACCGTGGTGGTTCCGTCTTGCGCTGAAACCAGACCAGACTCTATTGCAAATGGACCTACACCCGACAGCATATTGCCACAGGAAGGAGCAAAATCGACGAATGCTTTATCGATGCTTACCTGGGCAAACAGATAATCCACCTGAGCCTCTGGATGGGTGGAAGGTCCGACTATCGCTACTTTACTGGTCAGGGTATCAGCGCCACCAATACCATCGATCTGCCTGGAATCGGGTGACCCCATGACGGACAGCAGTATTTTAGCTATCTGCTCCCGATCTGCAGGGAGATCATGGCTAAGAAAATAAGGCCCTTTAGAAGTACCACCGCGCATTAAAACACAGGGGATAGACTGAAGTTGTGTAGCCATCACTGATTCTCCTAATGCACCATTAAAATGGGTATGGGCGATTTCCGTAGCAGGTAACGTGTTACATCACCAAACAGTAAATCACGAATGCGGCGTTTGCTATATGCCCCTATCACAATCAAATTAATATTATTCTCACTGCATTGTTTTAACAGTTCCTTGCCTGCATTGTTCGGGTTGCATTCGATCATACTGGATTTGGAATCGATTCCATGCATCGATAGATATTCGCTAACCAGCTCAATCGGTGGATGGTAACCTTTGAAATTCGACGAGGTAATGACTCTGATACTTTTAGCTGAGTGCATCAATGGCATAGCTGCAGCCATCGCCTTAACTGCCTCGGCTCGATAGTTCCAGCCTACCAGTATGTTGTCAAAGGATGGAAGTTCGTATTGACGCGGTATGATCAGGACCGGTCGGCCAGTCTCCAGTACAGCAGCTTCAAAACTGGCGGTCACCAGTCCTTCTGGCGGTCTGGCCATAATGATCCAGTCTGCCAGTTTGCCATAGCTACCCACGATGGTACTGCGTAATCCCTGTATGGGAATCCATGCAGCGGAACAGCCTTGTGGTGGGATTTTACCCTCTTCTAAAAAGTCTACATCCAGCTCTTTGCAATAGAGTTTAAACTTTTCGCGTAAATCCTGAGTCTCGCTGCTAGTCACATCAAGCATCATCTGGGTAAACTTTTTACGCGCTGCAACGGGAATAGAAAGATCATCAGGCAGCAGAGAGTTCGAGTCCATCTGAGTATGGACTACTCTTAGATGAGCGTTTAGCTTTTTAGCCACCAGTAAGGATCCATGCAGGCGTTCATCCACCTGATCGCCGGTGCCTAGAAACATCATTAATATTTTGGGTGTATTCATCAGTATATTCTCCTAACCGATCGGCCAGGGCAGATCAATAATTTTCTGTAAAACGCCAGGGGGATAATCAAGTACCATTATCCAGCCGAGGAACACCAGAAAACTGACTGCAGAAGTGGTTAGTATCAGGGTCTGGGTCCAGCTTGAAACCGCTTTCAGGCGCAGGAATAAAATAAAGAAGATAGTGACAGCAATAATGTAACCGACCAGAGAGACAGCGACCACAAAACCGACCAGCCAGTAGATATACTCGCCAAGTTTTGCTACCGATGAATCACCGATGTAACCGGCGCTTACTTCATGGTCATAGACTTCAGAAGACTCTGTCCCTTTTATTAACTGCTTAATCAGTACTATGCCGCTGAGTATCAACATGACTACACACAATCCAGCGGTGAATACGCCTCCCAGAAAGGATTGTTGAAATGCATCGTATAATCCATAAGCAAATGCCAGAAATACCAGTGCGGAAAATACAAGCTGAGGGGTTAGACTGGGGTATACCCATTTTTTGACACCGTCCGAGCCAGATTCGTCCACACTATGACCAAACCTCGCACCCAGATATACCGATGCAACAATGATCAATGTAATTATCATCACGCTGGGCTTTAACAGGAATGACCAGCCGTCAAATTGTACAGACTGATAAAGATAGGTTTCCATACCATCAGCCAATACATAACCAATCAGAAATGCAGGTCTTTGCCAGCCAAACCGTTTCATGAATATGCCCAGTAAGCCGATAACCACTAAAGCGACCAGATCATAGATATCACGCGTCGCCTGAAAGGCTGCAAAACAGATCACCATAATCATAAACGGTGCCAGCAGTGAGTATCGGATGGTCGTTAATTTAGCGACCCAGGGTGACAGGAAAAGGCAGGAGCCTGCACCAAAAACATTCGCAAGTGCCAGTGACCAGACAATTACATAGGTGGTTTCCAGGTCGGCAGTAACCATATTAGGGCCGGGCTCGATGCCTATCAAAACCATACCACCCAGAAATACTGCCATACTGCCTGAGCCGGGAATGCCAAATAGCAGGGTTGGAATCAAAGCGCCGCCTTCCTTTGCATTGTTGGATGACTCTGGCGCTAACACGCCACGTATTTCTCCTTTGCCAAATTTCGATTTATCCCGGGTGGTTTGAACCGCATGCCCATAAGAAATCCAGTCGACGACACTTCCACCTAGACCGGGTATCGCGCCCACGACACAACCTATACCGGCACAACGTAAACATAACCAGCGATGTTTGATCATGTCCTTAAAGCCATCCAGCCATCCAGAGCCAAGTTTGGCGGTTTGCGAAATCGCTCGATTCTGGCGTAATAAATCTATAATTTCCGGAATTGCAAAGATGCTCAGACCCACAATGACCAGTGGAATGCCATCGGTAAGATAATCAATATCAAAGGTCATTCGGTATTCGCCTGTTGCGGGTGCACCACCTACGCTTCCCAGCAACAGCCCCAGACCACAGGAAGAAAGTCCTTTGACAATACTGTTACCCGCCAGTACGCCAACCATACTGAGCCCTAGAATCGTCAGCATAAACAACTCGGCTGAGCCGAAAGATAAAATAACGGGCTGGGCTATTAATATAAAGCCGGTCAGGACTATGGCACCAAATAGTCCACCAAATAAAGAAGCGGCGAATGCAGCACCCAGTGCTCTTGCGGCATGTCCCTGTTTGGCGAGGGGAAACCCATCCAGCACTGTTGCCTGTGATGCGCTGGAACCCGGTATGCCCATTAACACAGAGGTAAAGGTATCAGAGGTGGGAATAACTGCGACCAGACCAATCAACATGGCCAGCGCTGAAACAGGATCCATGCCATAAAGAAATGGCAGTAATAATGACAGACCTACTATGCCGCCAAGACCGGGAAAAATACCAATGGCCAGTCCGAGAATAACCCCACTGATCAGATAGAGAACATGGTATCCACTCACGACGGTGATTAAAGCTGAAAGTAATGCGTCAAGCATTGGTATATCCTCAAATCGAGGGCTGTAAGCTTGTTGTCTAAGACCCGATAAAATCCGGAATAGCCAGGCTCCATAGCTGCACTACACTATGATTACACCCCTGTGTTATATAAATTAACTAAGCTTGATAACACCGCCATGATGGCGGTGTTATCGACACAGTAGTTAGAACTTGACGTTATATTTAGAAGTCAGCCAGTTCTGTACCCAGGCTCTGGCCTGGTCATCCAGATCAAGAGCGGCATTCAAATGAACCTGAGCGACCTTGCCTGTGGTTTGAGGATAGGTTCCAAGAACTTTGAGTGATTTTTCCTTGAAACCCGGTGCAGTAATCGTCTTCTTAGCGGCAGCTACATAGGTATCGACGATATCCTGAGGCGTACCTTTGGGTAGGAATACCAGTTTTTGTGCTGGAAATCCGGCAACGAAAAACGCTTTCCAGGCTTTCCAGGCTTCACCTGAAGGCTTCTTCCCATGTACCTGCTCGTACACTTCGGGAAAGCTGGGCAGATCTGGAAATGTAGGGTCACGTACAATATTACCATCATCATCCAGAGCACCCCAGGACATCATGGGAATCGCTTCACCGGCTTCAACCATGGGAACCACTTTTGAAAGATACGATGATGAAGTCTGATAGTCGATATTGGACTCACCCCTTTGAAACGCCAGTCGGCCAGCGCCACGTCCCTTCATGCCAAATACCGCTTTGACAGGAATATCGAGTAAATCCATGGCCAGTAACGGAATTAAATCCAGCGAGGTTGCACCCTGTGAACCGTAAATTAACTGGGTGTCTTTCTTTGCGGCTAGTTCCTTCATGTTTTTGACATTCAGGGAAGGACTGACATAAAAAACACCACCAGTAGCCGATGCCATCACCACCTTCCAGTCCTTGTATTCGTAGCGCACACGTTTATCCTGCAGCAGATAGGGAAACTGGGTCGAGCCAGAGGTGCCCAGGATGGTCAAGCCATCTGGTTTGGCGCGTGCGGTAAACTGGTTGGCACCGTTGGTACTGCCGCCGCCAGGTACATTCTTGACCGCAATCGAAGGCTTTCCAGGTAAGTTTTCAGCGAGTAAAGGGGCATAAAATCGCGCCCATTGATCTGAACCGCCACCTTCTTTGAAAGGAATGATCCATTCGATGCGTTCACCGCTGAAATCAGCAGAAAATGCGGGGGCACTGGAAAAGCCGAAAGATAGCGCGGCAACCGAGGTGATCAGGCCATTAGCCAGGATTTTTTTAAATTTCATTGAGGATTCCTCTCGATATTTATTATAAATGATACTGATGTTTTATTTAGTTGATCTAATAATGTACAGATACAAGATATCAGACCAATCTTTCAATTAACTTTCATTTGAAAAACCTCATTGCGCAATTTAGCAAGCAGTGTTGCGAAGTTGAAACGGATCAGGCAATCTAGGGCCTGTAACAGATGTTAACAGGCCCTGCTCAGGCATAAAAAACAGGGGCTACCTGAATAAGAATAGCTACAGCAAATGAAAGCCAGTCAACCCTTCAATTAATCGTCAAAGCCAGGAAAAATCTGATGCGTATACTGGTAGTCGAAGATAATAGTGATATTGCCGAGAGTATTGTAAATTCGTTAAGGCAGATGGAGCATGCGGTAGATGTAGCGGTCGATGGCGTTATCGCGGAACAGTTATTAAAGCATGAACCTTATGATCTGGCGGTTCTCGATCTTAACCTGCCACGTAAAAATGGACTGGAAATACTGAAGAATATTCGAGCGTTTGGCAGGGATATCCCTGTACTCATTCTAACCGCTCGTGCGGATATGTCTTCTCGGGTTGAAGGTCTGGATCTGGGTGCCGATGATTATCTGACCAAGCCGTTTCATCTGGAGGAGCTGGAGGCGCGGGTGCGTGCACTATTAAGGCGTCATCAAAAAACTGGATCTACCAAACAACAATTCGGTCCACTGCAGTTTGATACGGTCTCGCGTGAGGTCAGTTTGCACGATGAGACACTCAACCTGACCAAACGAGAGCGTGGCGTCATAGAGGTATTGCTCAATACCAATGGCCGGGTAGTGAGTAAGGAGCAGATAGCAGAGCATCTGTTTAGTTTTGATGATGAAGTGAGTCCATCTGCCATTGAAATCTACGTGCATCGTTTACGCAAGAAACTCAATACCCCTGAAATCACCATCCGTACCGTGCGTGGGCTGGGTTATGTGCTCGAGAAATTATGACAGCTAAGGGTAATCCTTCTCTTCACCTGCGTATTCTGGTCTGGTTATTAATCCCTTTGGCTACGCTGTCAACGGTTATGGTGATAGAGGTTTATTACAATACCCGCGATACCCTGATTGAGATGGGCGATAGTTTGCTTCTCTCCACGGCGTTCAGTATTTCTGAACACTCGGTCAGCACGGATGGCGACCTGTTACCGGCAAATATTCAAACCATTATAGAAAACAGTCTGCACGAAACCATTCTGTATAAGGTGGTGGGGCCGGACAATGCCTATATTTCTGGCTTTGATGGCATTCCTGATATTCCTGCAAAAAGTAAGTTACAGGGTGGTGACCCGTTGTTTTATGACGCTATCAATGATGGTGTAAAGCTGCGTGTGGTTGCGTTGAAATATTTTATCGAAGACCGCCCCTTAAATGGCTGGCTCTCTGTGTTTGTTGCCCAAACCGTAAAAAGTCGTCAGCAGCAGTTGCATCAGGTCATGCTGGAGACCGTCGCTCGACTTTCATTTCTCGTCATTATTACCGTGGTCCTGACCTGGTACGGTATCAGCCGAGGGTTGATTCCACTTACTCGATTACGTAGTGCAATAGCCCGGCGTTCCTACGACGATTTGAACACGATTAAACGCCCGATGCCGCGTGAGCTTTCACCACTGGTCGATACGCTGAATGATTTATTGACTCGTCTGGCCGACAGTGTGGATAAAAACCGGCGCTTTATCTCGAATGCTTCACACCAGTTAAGAACACCCGTGACGGCTTTAATGGCGCAGGCCGAACACTGCTTACGTAAGGTAGAAGCCGGTGAGAAAAGTGGTCAGCATGAAATTCAGGTGGTCATTGATCGTGCACAACAGATGTCGCGCTTGATCAATCAATTGCTCACTCTGGCACAGGTCGAAAATAGTGATAAAGCCGATAAATTGTTACAACCAATAGAGCTGATTGAATTCTGTAAACAGGTGACACTGTTCTGGATGGAAGAGCACCGACAGCATCAGATAGATTTGGGTTTTGAGTCTGAATATACTTCCATGATGGTGAGTGGCAATCCAACCTTATTACAGGAATTGATCAGCAACCTGCTGGATAATGCTGAAAATTATTGTCCGCCAGGCACTACCGTAAACGTCCGAGTTAAGTTGAACAATGAGCAGGCGGTACTGGAAGTAGAAGACAATGGTCCGGGGATTCCGCTGGCAGATCGCGAACGTGTGATGGAGCGATTTACCCGATTACAGGAAGACCGTAAGGGAACCGGACTGGGTCTGGCTATCGCCAGTGAAGTTGCAAAATTTCACGCTGCAGAACTATCACTCAACACCGCTGACAGTGGGCAGGGTTTATGCGTTAGCCTGAAATTTAGTTGAAGGCTATCGCCCCATGTTTATTGAAAGTGAAATGAAAGTCGTAGTAGACGATAATGTATCCACCTTAAATTTAAGTGTTTTTGCTGATTATATTATTGCTGCCAAAATAGATGAAAATGACTATGAATGAACAACGCGGAAGATTAACCACCCGAACCTTAGCCATGCCTGCCGACACCAATCCTTCAGGAGATATTTTTGGTGGTTGGGTACTTTCGCAAATGGATATAGCCGCAGGTATTTGTGCAGGACAAAGGGCGCAGTGCAGAGTGGTTACGGTTGCGCTGGACAGTATGAGTTTTATCCTGCCGGTCAGGGTTGGAGATATATTAGGCATCTATACTGAGATTATTGAAACCGGTAGAACTTCGATGACTATTCATGTCGAAGCCTGGGTACGCAGAAATCGTATAGGCATACGTGAAAAAGTCATCGAAGGGAATTTTAAATTTGTCGCTCTCGATGATGACGGAAAACCTACACCGTTACCTGATAAAGATACTCTGCCAGCTTACGTTTCTGAGATTTATTAAGCATGCGCTACTACGGCATGATTTTATGGCACTTATCGATGAGTATTTGATAGAACGCTTCCGCAGCAACTGAGAGTACCTGCTGGCTGCGTCGTACAGTGCCGATTATGCGAGTGATCTGTGGATCTTTTAGCGGGCGAGAGACCACCAGGGAATTTTCCCGTTGCGGGACAGCGGACTGTGGTAGCAGGGCGACACCGAGGTTGGCCTCGACCAGTCCTATGGCCGATGAGGAATGGTGAACCTGATAGGACCAGTTCAACTGTTGCTGGATGGTTGCCATTTCGTTGTCGATCAACATGCGGTTACCTGTACCTTTCCAGGGTACGATGATTTGTTCTCCCTCTATTTCATGCCAGCTTATTTTTTCCTGCCGGCTGAATGGATGATCTCGATGCATGGCGAGTACGAATTGATCTTCGAACAGATATTCGAATACTAATCCCGGTTCCTGCATACCGATGAAGCTGATTCCAAAATCGGCTTCACCCTGCGTGACGGCTTCAATCACGTCGTTGGCAAAATAATCCAGAATTTTTATGCGTGCAGTATGTCCGGTTGCTCTAAAGTGTTTAATCACCTGAGGCAGGATGTCGTGGGTGGTGGTAGGAATGGCTGCAATGGTAATAATGCTGTTGCGTTGATGTTCGAAGCGCGTGCTTTCATCACTCATTGCATGCATTGCTTCAGCCGCGTTATCCATAATTTCCTGCGCGCGTGATCGAAAACTACGCGCTTCCAGCGTGAGTTTCAGGCTGCGCGTCGTGCGTTCGAACAGGATGGTATCAAGAGCGGTTTCCAGCTTCTGTATACGCCGGGTGATGGCAGATTGCGAGATAGCCAGTTGTTCAGCTGCCCGTTGAAATGACCCGAGTTCGGCCACTGCCAGGAAAGCTTCCAGATCAAGAAAATCGAAATTTATGCGCATACCGCAATAATAAATCCGATTTTGTTATTTAACAAATTAATCCTGTTGCTACATCATCCTGCAAAACTAATAAACTCAGGTTAATGTGTATGCCAGATACTAATAATAAAGACATCGTCATCATCGGAGGAGGTAATGCGGCATTATGTGCAGCAATCACCGCAGCCGAAGCAGGGGCGAGTGTTCTGATACTGGAAGGCGCTCCGAAAGCCTATCGTGGAGGAAACTCACGCCATACGCGCAATTTTCGCTGTATGCATCAGGGGCCGTTGTCTGTATTAACTGGCAACTATGATGCGGATGAATACTTTCAGGATTTACTCAAAGTGACCGGGGGAAAAACAGAGGAAAATCTGGCGCGTCTGACGATTGAGACTTCTGAAGAGTGCCTGCCCTGGATGCAACAACGTGGTGTCCGCTTCCAGCCTTCTTTATCAGGTACACTCTCGTTGTCGCGTACCAATGCTTTTTTTCGCGGCGGTGGTAAAGCGTTAGTGAATGCCTATTATCGAACCGCCCAGGCGCTGGGTGTTGAGGTGTTATACGATGCCCATGTCACGCATTTGCAACTTGATAAGGATGAAATCAGCTCGCTTGAGTATGAGCATCTGGGCCAACACAGGAAGTTAACAACGAATGCCGTGATTGTAGCCTCGGGTGGTTTCCAGGCTGATACCGACTGGCTGGCCCGCGCCTGGGGACCTGCGGCCAAAAACTTCCTGATCCGTGGGACGCCTTATAACCGGGGTGTGGTGCTTAAGGATTTGCTGGATCAGGGTGTGCTCTCGGTGGGCGATCCCACTCAATGTCATGCGGTTGCCATAGATGGTCGGGCACCAAAATTTGACGGGGGGATTGTCACTCGACTGGACTGCGTTCCGTTTTCCATCGTGGTGAATAAAGAGGCCAAACGATTCTATGACGAAGGCGAAGATGTCTGGCCCAAACGCTATGCGATCTGGGGTCGTCTGGTTGCTGCACAACCTGATCAGGTTGGCTACGCCATTATCGATGCAAAATCGCTTGAACTGTTTATGCCCTCGGTATTTCCTGCAATCAAGGCCGATACCCTGGAACAACTGGCGCATAAGCTGGGACTTCCAGCAGAGCAGTTATTAGCAACGGTAGATGAATTCAATAAGGCCTGTCAGCCGGGGCATTTTCATCCAACTGAGCTGGATGGGCTATCGACCGATGGACTCACTCCAGCAAAAACCAACTGGGCCAGACCCATCAATCAACCCCCTTATTACGGTTACAGTTTACGTACCGGAGTGACTTTTACTTACCTCGGTCTGAAAGTCGATGAGAAAGCTCAGGTACAGGGGGAATATGGTCCTATCAAAAATCTCTGGGCTGCAGGTGAAACCATGGCAGGGTCAATTTTAGGTCAGGGTTACCTGGCAGGGTTTGGTATGACGATTGGAACAGTATTTGGCCGCATTGCCGGTAAGGAGGCAGCTAGCTATGTCAAATGAGACCATCCAGGAAGCACGTCGGCAGATTGAAATCTGTAATGCCTGCCGATATTGTGAAGGTTATTGCTCGGTTTTTCCTGCGATCAATCGGGAGCGGGCTTTCAGCGATGCTGATGTGGTTCAACTGGCCAACCTGTGCCACAACTGTCGAGGCTGCTACTACGCCTGTCAGTATACCGAACCACATGAATTTGCATTGAATATCCCCAAGATTCTGGCTGAAGTCCGTCAGGATAGCTGGCAGGACCATGCCGTACCCACTGCATTTGCCGGGCTATTCCATAAAAGTGGCGTAGCCATCATGCTGGCAACCATTATTGGGTTTGCATTAATATTGGCCCTGGTAAGCTGGTTTGGGGCGAGCAGTCACTCGGGTTTTTATGCGGTACTTTCGCATAACGCGATGGTGGCAATTTTTGCGCCGGCGTTTCTGCTACCACTACTACTGGTGTTGCTCAGTGTTGGTAAATACTGGCACTCTATTGGAGGCGGGCCATTGTGCATGGCAGACATTCACGCCGCGATTAAGTCGCTTGCAACGATGAAGAATCTTTCCGGTGGGCATGGTGATGGATGTAACTTTGAAGATGAAGACCGATTTTCCAATGCGCGACGTGCTATGCACCAGGCAGTGATGTATGGATTCTTATTGTGTTTTGCAGCAACCAGCGTTGCTACTTTGATGCATTATGTGTTTAATTTACCCGCGCCTTATCCTCTCATTTCGCTACCAAAGTTATTAGGTATCAGTGGTGGGCTATTGCTCAGTCTGGGCAGCCTGGGCATGGCAACCTTAAAATTAAAGGGTGAGCGTCATCTGTCAGACAATCGCATCTGGGGTGGAGAAATGGCTTTTACACTGTTGCTGTTTGTGGTGAGTACTACGGGGCTGGCTGTATATGCCTTCGCGGGTAGTTCGCTGATGCCGGCGTTATTGGTGATTCATCTAGGATCGGTATTGACATTTTTTGTATTGACACCTTTTTCTAAAATGGTGCATGGTTTCTATCGACTGGCTTCATTATTAAAAGATGCTAAGGATCAGCGCTTATTCTTGAAGCCTTAAAAGCAAAATTGCGACAAGAGGCTCAATCATGAGTGAAAAAATACGTATTGGTATTCTGGATGATTATCAGCAGGTAGCAAAGGATATGGCTGAATGGAGCAAGCTTGAAGATCGGGCTGACATTACTGTTTTTAATGAGCATATTGCTGACATCGAGTTGCTGATCGACGCGTTAAGTCCTTTCGATGTGATCTGTATTATGCGCGAACGGACCCCATTCAAACGGGCTTTATTTGAACAGTTACCTCAACTTAAGTTACTGGTCACCAGTGGTGCAAAAAATGCAGCAATTGATCTGGAAGCAGCTAGAGACCATGAGGTCATGGTATGTGGTACTCATTCGCCCGGCCATGCGGCTTCAGAACTTGCCTGGGGATTGATTATGGCGTTGTCTCGGCATCTAGTTGCTGAGGATAATGCGATGCGAAATGGCTTGTGGCAAACCACCATCGGGCGCGATCTGAAAGGACAAACCCTCGGTATCATAGGCCTCGGCAGGCATGGATCGAATGTCGCCAAATTTGCACAGGCCTTTGGTATGCGAGTGATTGCCTGGAGTCAGAACCTGACACAACAAAGATGTGAAGAACTGGGGGTGGAACTGGTCGATCAGGAAACCCTGTTAGCAGCCTCGGATATCATCACCATTCATCTTAAAATGGGTCAGCGTTATCGAGGCCTAATCGATGCAAGGGCTCTGGCACTTATGAAACCTTCCGCTTACCTGGTGAATACATCCAGAGGCCCGATAATCAATGAAAATGATTTAATCCAGGCGCTGCAGAATAAGCAGATAGCAGGTGCAGGGCTAGATGTTTATGACCAGGAACCACTACCCGCAGATCATATTCTGCGCAGTCTTCCTAATACCGTGCTGACCTCACATGTCGGTTATGTCACTGATCAAACCTATCGCGTTTTTTATGGAGAAATGGTGCAGATAATCACCAGCTGGTTAGACGGTGAGGAATTGCAATTATTAAATTAATATTATGAATCTCGAATTAAGAAAATTAGTTAAGGAACATAATATCGATGGTGAGGATAATTTTAACTCCAGGCTTGCTTTTGCTATTTCATGCGTTGAAAGGGTTGAGCATTTACTAACGGATGAGGCTATTCAAACAGCATTCACTGAAGGGAAAAAGTTTTTAAAAGGTGAATGCAGTATTCAGCAATTACAGCAAGCCGCCGCATTCGCAAAACAGGCGGCAACAAGCCATGCGGGGTCAAATTCTCTGGATGGTTCTGGTAATGCCGCAGTTTCTGTTAGCCATGCTGTGGCCCTGGCATTAGCTGGCAAAGCCATAGAAGCTGCAGAATATTCAGCTTACGCAAAAGTATATTCCTATTCCAGCTCTGCAGTAAGCGATCCATCAGCTTATCAAAGTGAGTATCTGTGGCAGGTGAATCAATTCAGAAAACTGCTAAGTAATTAAGTATTTTCTTACAACAACCTGAACGATCATCATCGGTAGAAAAACAGCAGGTGTTGTAACGTAACTTCAACAGGGTTCTGGTATGGAAATCAGGGCTTTATCGGTTCTGGTTTTCTAATATTAACCCGGCACCAATATAGGTATTGTTCAGAGTCTCAAGAAAGCTTCAGATCAAGGCACAGCTCGCAGGTAATGGTTATTCCCTTGGCAAGAGCTGTAACGCGGAGCTGGAGTTTTCTTGAGACTCCTAACTTACTGGAAATATAAAAGATAGGCCGCAGCACACTGGCCCACGGACTACGTTAACAGCAGTTGCTGGAGAATGACTACAGCGGCCTGCTGTTGCCTTGCCGTGAACCAGTGTGCTGTGGCTGAACATTACCTATATTGGTGCCGGGTTAATAGTATGCTAAGCATTAGATATAAGCCGCAAATTGTTAATATATATAAACCTGATTCTGTCTTTTGACCTTATATAATCTCCGGTTATTCAGTCGGAGTTGTTTACGGCGGGGTAATCGAAAGTAGCTATGGGCGTACTGGATGGCACTTCAAAAGAGCTGCGTTTTCTGTAATGCGTCGTCAGTATTGAAAACGTAGATTCCTAGGACCAGTTCAAAAAGTGTTTGTTTGCAAAAAAACTCATTAACTGGATAACAATAAAGGAATGTTTTGCCCTGCTTTTGCAGGCAGACATAGGTGAAAATCAGGGTTTATGAAGAAATTATCTAACAGGAAAACCTGCGTGGTCCTGCTTGGCCTGTTGTTCTCGGTCTCGTTACAGGCATCTATATCAACACAGAGTAATAATGACAGTGATCATCAGCTTGATATGCAAGCAGCGCCCCATAATTCACAGCATGAATCTAATTCAACGGCTGATCACACTAAGTTTAAAGAGTTACAGGGGCCTTTTGAAAGTGGGCCGGAAGTAACTCAGGCCTGTCTGGAATGTCATACCAGGGCCGGGCATCAGTTTATGCAGAATATCCACTGGAGCTGGGAGTACACTAATCCGAGAACCGGGCAGAAACTGGGGAAAAAGCATGTCATCAATAACTTTTGCACCAATGCGCGTGGTAATGAAGGCATGTGTGCGCAATGTCATGCAGGCTATGGCTGGAAAGATGAAAGCTTTGATTTTAGTAAACAGGAAAACATCGATTGCCTGGTCTGCCATGATACAACGGGCAGCTATTACAAAACACCGACGACAGAAGGTAATAAAGCCTGCTCTATTATGTTTGAAGGCCTGCAGCCAATTCAGTGGAGCAAGGTAGCACAAAGCGTTGGTCTGCCGACCAGAGACAATTGCGGTAGCTGTCATTTCTACGGCGGCGGCGGGGATGGAGTAAAGCATGGCGACCTGGACTCGTCGTTGATACATCCGGATAAATCGCTGGACGTGCATATGGATGAACAGGGATTGAACTTTGCCTGTACTACCTGTCATGTAACCAGTCAGCACATCTGGGCTGGAAGCCGCTATGACGTGATCGCAAAAGATACCGAAGGTACCGGTAAACCCGGGCAAAGGCGTGATGTTGCAACCTGTGAATCCTGTCATGGTGACGCACCACACGATACCGACAAACTGGCGGGTATCAAACTCAATCATCATGTGCAGAAGAACGCCTGCCAGACCTGTCATATTCCCGAAATGGCACGCGGCGGTGTGGCAACCAAAACCGACTGGGACTGGAGTGTTGCGGGTAAGCTGAAAGATGGCCTGGGGTATAATGAAGAGAATTATGTGCAGGGCAATGGTGAACACCGCCACACCTACAAGTCGATAAAAGGAGAGTTCGTGTATGGTGAAAACCTGGTGCCTGAATATTACTGGTTTAATGGTGCTATGACCTACACCCTGGCGGATACCAAATTTGATCCGGCAACTGCCCCGATAGATATCAACCACATTGGAGGTGGTGCGGGCGACAAGAACTCTCGCATCTGGCCATTTAAAAGGATGAAAACAAACCAGCCTTTTGATAAGGGAAATAATACTCTGGTGTATATGCACCTGTGGGGAAATGATGAAACCTCGTTCTGGGGTAATTTTGATTTTTCCAAAGCGATTGCAACTGGCATGGATAAAAATCATCGACCCTACAGTGGAGAATATGGCTTTATCCAGACGCAGTCATTCTGGCCTATTACCCATATGGTGGCACCTAAAAAGGATGCGGTTAAATGTGGCAGTTGCCATTCCAGTGATAGTCGATTAAAGGACGTAAAAGGTGTTTATTTGCCGGCAAGAGATAGTAACCCGGTACTGGATACTCTGGGTGTGATCGCCTTATTGCTGAGTATGATCGCTATTGTTGGACATGCTCTGGTACGTAAACTGTTAGTAAAGGGGACAAAATAGTGGCTAAGCGTAAGGTATTAATATTCACACGTTTCGAACGTTTCTGGCATTGGACCCAGATGTCATTGATTATGATATTGCTGTTCACCGGCTTCGGTATACATGGGTTCCATGATTTGATGAGTTTTTACGCTGAAGTCAAATGGCATACCTATTCTGCGCTGGCATTGCTGTTGTTATGGGCATTTGCTACCTTCTGGTTGTTTACCACGGGTGCCTGGCTACATTATTTACCGACAAAGAAGGGGCTTTGGAGTGTAATCAGGTTTTATGGTTACGGGGTTTTCAAGGGTGAACATCATCCTTACCGAAAACTTTATTTGCGCAAGCACAATCCTTTACAGGCACTGGCTTATTTGTTTCTGAAAACATTAATCTTTCCGGCTATCTGGATTTCTGGAATCATTTACCTGTTGTATGGATTCTGGGCCCCTGTTTTTTCAGACTTGTCTCTGGCGGTCATCGCTGCCGTACATACTGCTGCCGCTTTTGCGATTGCCCTTTTTGTTCTGGTGCATGTTTATATGTTGACGCTAGGGCACTCGGTAAAGGAGCATGTGACGCCGATGATTACTGGATTTGATGAAATAGATTTAAGTCCGGAAGAAGAGGCATTTCTGGAAAAAGATCAGCCAGGGCATATTCAGTAATTATTCTGGTATTTTATGAGTGAGCCTCTGCAAGCCGTAGACTTTCTAAAAGCTCAAAAAAAACAGCAGGGAGGCTTACTTCGTTTAGCTATTGCATTAGGAAGTCTGGGTGGAATATTAATTATTGCACAGGCCTGGTGCCTGGCGCAGGTAGTGAATGCCGTCGTGTTTCAGGGCCTTTCCGTCGTAGACACAAAAGGTTGGCTGGCTGGTATTTTGCTGCTTATTGTTTTACGCGCGATGGTAAGTTATGCAACCGAGCGTGTTGCATTTCTCGCAACTGCCAGTATCAAACAAAATGTGCGTGAGCATTTGCTCAGAAAAATTCAGCAACTGGGTCCCTCCTATCTATCTGGTTCACGTAGTGGTGAAATTAGCACCATCCTAAGCGATGGTGTTGAAGCGCTGGAAAACTACTACGCGCGTTTTCTGCCAGCAATGTCGCTGGCTGCCTGGGTGCCTTTATCTATCCTGTTTTTTGTTTTTCCAGTCGACTGGAAATCTGCTCTGGTTATGGCGCTGACTGCACCCTTAATTCCGTTTTTTATGATTCTGATCGGCAAGGGTACTGAAAGCCTGAACCAGCAGCAATGGAAAAAGCTCACGCGATTGGGTGGACACTTTCTGGATGTGATCCAGGGGCTGTCGACGCTAAAGCTATTTAATGCCAGTAAACGCGAAGCCCTGGTGGTGCAGCAGATATCCGAAGACTATCGGACTGCCACTATGAAAGTGTTGCGGGTGGCTTTTCTATCCTCGCTGGCGTTGGAGTTTCTGGCAACCGTTTCAATCGCCATCGTAGCGGTTTTGATTGGGTTTCGCCTGCTGTTTGCGGAGATGAGTTTTGAGTCAGGGTTTTTTATTCTGCTACTGGCTCCAGAGTTTTATCTTCCATTACGTTCGCTGGGAACACATTACCATGGCCGTATGGAAGCCATTGCAAGCAGTGAACAGATTCTGAACATTCTGCAAGCCCCGCTACCTGTATCTGAAAATCGTAAGCAGCATGTCTGCGCAGGTCCAGTATCAATACAGTTCCAGCAGCTGTGTTTTCAATACGCAGAAAGGCCAGCATTGAATCATGTCGATTTTGAAATCTCAGCGGGTGAGCATGTTGCTCTGGTTGGGCCTTCCGGCAGTGGAAAAACGACCCTGGTACATTTACTGCTGGGCTTTATCCAGAGCGAACAGGGAAAAATACTGATAAATAGCCAGGACCTGAATCAGATCAATCTGGAAAGCTGGCGTCAGCGTATCGCCTGGATACCCCAGCGTCCGCATATATTTTATGGTTCGGTTCTACACAATATCACGCTGGGACTGGGGCAGGTTGATCAGCACAGGGTGAATGAGGCACTTGAACAATCCTGTGCTCGCGAGTTTGTGGACAGGTTACCGCAAGGGCTGGATACCCTGATTGGAGAAGGCGGGCAGGGTTTATCTGGTGGCCAAATTCAACGACTGGCACTTGCCAGGGCCTTTTTACGTGAAGCCGATTTTCTGATTCTGGATGAAGCAACTGCCCATCTCGACCGCGCCAGTGAACAACTGATTGAAAAAGCAGTACAGGCTATAGCAAAAGGTCGCACAGTGCTTTCAGTCGCGCATAGACTCAATACTATCAAGCGGGCAGATCGTATTATTGTGCTTGATCAGGGCTCAGTGGTTGAACAGGGGAGTCACGCCGAACTGATCTCGCAAAGTGGTTTATACCAGCAACTGGTCAAGGCCTACGGGGTGGCGGGATGAAAAACCTGTGGCGATTGCTGAAGTTATATAAACCCTATACCGGCTGGGTAATGCTGGGCATATTGCTGTCCTGCATCACCTTGCTGGCTAATATCTCATTAATGGCTATTTCGGGCTGGTTCATCGCCTCTATGGCAATTGCGGGTGTAGCAGGTGTGTCAATGAATTACTACAGCCCAGCTGCATTGATACGTGCAGCGGCTATTTTTCGAACGGCTGGGCGGTACGCCGAAAGACTGGTAACACATGAGGCTACTTTTCGATTTCTGTCAGCTTTGCGGGTCTGGTTTTATACACGTCTGGAACCACTGGTTCCCTCCGCTCTGGAAGATATGCGTAGTGGAGATTTACTGAGTAACATCCGTAGCGATATAGAAACCCTGAATAATCTTTATATACGGGTCATAGTACCTGTTTGCGTTGCTATTGTGGGTGTTCTGCTAACTAGCTGGGTAATGAGTCGTTATAGTATAGAGCTGGCTCAGCTATTATTTTTTATGCTGCTGCTTGCTGGCCTGTTACTGCCCTATATCATCGCCAGGTTGGGAAAAAAGCCGGGGCAGGCCATCGTCGAACACAGCGCTGAGTTAAACGCCCAGATAGTCGATGCCGTGCAGGGACTGGCTGAGCTTTCGGTTTATGCTGCGCTGGACCAAAATTATGCTCGGGTCAGTGCAACCAGCCAGCGTACTATCGATGCCCAGAAGCGCATGGGGTATGTTTCAGGACTCGCTCAGTCAGGGCTGTTGCTGGTGATGCATCTGGCGCAGTGGCTGGTACTGCTGCTTGCTATCCCGCTGGTTCTCAGTACTGGTATTAACGGTGCTGAGCTGGCCATGCTTGTGCTTTTTACGCTTGCCGCTTTCGAATCGGTGATGCCGCTACCTGAAGCCTTTCGCCTGTTGGGTCAGGTGCAGACCGCTGCCGACCGGCTATTTCAGGTGATAGATCGCACGCTCGCTGTGACCGAACCGTTGCATCCTGCTGCGAAACCTGCACAGTTTGATTTGCAGTTTAAAGGGGTTTCATTCCGCTATCAGCCACATCTGAACTGGGTTTTGAATGATATACAGCTGCAGTTGAAAGCACCTCGAAAGATTGCCATTGTCGGCCCGACCGGTGCAGGTAAAAGCACCCTGATCCCATTGATGTTGCATCACAGGGATCCCGAGTCTGGAAACATCCTGCTCGGCTCAAGACCGATTGCGGACTACTCCAGTGAGCAATTACATGAATGGATTGCGGTGGTACCCCAGCAGGTTCATTTATTTAATGCGACGATCCGCGATAATCTGTTACTGGCCAATCCGCAGGCGCCTGGTGAAGCGTTAAACCGGGTGTGTCGGCTGGCACAGTTAGATGATTTTATTCAGCAGCAACCGGATGGACTGGATACCTGGGTGGGCGAAACCGGCATTAAGGTGTCGGGTGGACAGGCGCGGCGCATCGCAATAGCGCGTGCTTTGCTGAGAGATTTCGATTGCCTGGTGCTGGATGAGCCTGGTGAAGGGCTGGATAGTAAAACCGAACAAAATCTGATATCTGGCCTGCTCGCGGAGCTGACAGACAAATGTCTATTGCTAATCACCCACTCTAATACCGGCCTTGAGCTGATGGATGAGATTATTGAGATCAAGCCACCGAACTAAGCTGCCTGATGACGATTTCCTCGGCTGACCCTGAACATCGTAGGGTATTATTGTTACTGCCAGCTACAGCTTCAGTCATACCCGGAAACTAAATCCTGAGCGGATTTAATGAATAATTTCCAGCACTTCAACGTCA
Source organism: Gammaproteobacteria bacterium (assembly GCA_050288105.1). GTDB lineage: Bacteria > Pseudomonadota > Gammaproteobacteria > JACNJF01. Next base: position 117,439 of record JBNKDE010000003.1, on the reverse strand, counting down.
TTCTCTATAGTTAACCAACATCTATAATAAAATTTTGATATGTTGTTCTGGTTTATCAAGCTGATAGCCAGCGGCGACTGGAGGCGGAATTGTGAAAGTCTTAACCTTATTAGCGGGATTGATTTTTTTATGCCCCGTTCTCGCTTCGGAGCAACCTGAGGGCACCTTCTATGGTGCCAAAGTGTCTGAAAAGCCTGACTGGTTCAAGGAAAGCTTTCTGGATTTTGAAGAAGATGTTGCAGAAGCAGCCGAACAGGGCAGACGGGTGATGTTGTACTTTCACCAGAATGGCTGCCCTTATTGTGCACGTCTGGTAGAAGAAAATTTTACCGATCCGCGATTAAAATCCTACATCCAGCAACATTTCGATAGTATCAGCCTGAATATGTGGGGAGACAGGGAGGTCGTCAGCATTGGCGGGAAATCCTTTACTGAGAAAACCCTGGCGGCAGCCCTTAAGGTTCAATTCACTCCGACCCTGTTATTCCTGAATGAGCAGGGCCAGGTGGTTTTGCGTCTGAATGGATACCAGTCTCCGCAAAAATTGCGCAAAGCACTGACCTATGTGGCACAGAAACAGGAAGGCGATTTATCGTTTACGCAATTTATGTTGCAGGGGCAGGGCACTAAGAGTAACGATCTGGTTGATGAAGATTTTTTCCTGCAGCAGGATAACCTGCAGGCTCAGATTCATACCTCATCCAGGCCGTTAGTACTGTTTTTTGAGGCAGCAGGGTGCGAGGACTGTCAACTCCTGCACCAGAAAGTCCTCACTGATGCGCCCACTCGCGCTCTGCTACAGAAGATGGACAATATTCAGCTGGATGTGAATTCGAACGCCCTGGTCACAACGCCAGAAGGACAGCAAATGTCCCACAAGGATTACGCGGAACAGCTGAAAATTAGCTATACCCCGTCGATAGTCATGTTTGATGATGCGGGTAAAGAAGTACATCGTCTTGAAGGTTTTTTCAAGACCTTCCATGTACAGTCTTCACTCGCCTATGTGCTGGATAAGGGCTACATCAAGCAGCCTAGTTTTCAGCGCTACATTTCGGTGCGTGCCGAGAAAATCCGAGAAAAAGGGTACGATGTGGATATCTGGGGGTATAAATCCTTTCACCCGGTAGATATCCAGATAGCAGATTGAGACTCGGGTCGCAAAAAAGCTGAAAAGTCTACCTATACTCAATATCACCTCCTGTTATTAATGTTTGTTTAACCCCATTTCTCAATGGGGTTTTTTTTGCTTGGGAAGGATTTTTCCTGACCTGATTCCAGCGAGGTGTGTTTTAATACTGGTAATTTTTTCAGCGCGGCAGGGATGTCTAAATAATAAGTACAGAGGGCGATGAGGTGTTTGCTACCTAACAAGCGATTTACAATCCCGCCAATAAGCTCTATATAACAATCTTTAAGCAAAATTATCACCAGCTAAAAAATATAAATGATGACTGAAGATCGACCCCAATTACCTTTGCCCAGGATGACCGAGCAGGCGCTAGCCATGGCACAGGCGGTAGTGTCTTCAATCAGCAAAAGGGATATTTCAATTAGTACCCTGGCGCAGGGCGTGATGGGTCTGGAGGAGGCTCATAGGCTGTTTGATCAGAAGGATCCCGAGGTGATTGCGATCAGTCAACGCATACAGGGGGCCTTGCAGGGTCATGTTATCTTTGTTTTAAATTATAAAACAGGTATGAGTCTATTGCGGGCATTGCTAAAAGAGCATGCGCGTCTACGTGAACTGACCGAGATGGAGGAAGAGGCATTACTGGAGCTGGGTAATATCATTATCAATAGTTATCTGAGCAGTTACCTTAGCCACCATCATGTCGAGATCAACAGCCATTTGCCTACGCTGGAGCGCGAACATTTCGCACAGGTCCTGCATGAATATCGAACCGAGATGAGCGGCGATGAACTATTTTTTATCCAGTTGCTGATAAGCTTTAATGAACATGATTACGAGGCGAACCTGATGTGGACAGGTGTCGCCTAAGGTGCAAACATGGCTCAATATTTCGGGTTTAATTCCGCAATTGCTGGCACGCTGAGATGGATATGAAGCATACTCCCGAAGTCAGTTATCAATTCGATCAGGGAATCTATGATTCTATCAGCAATGGTTTTCTGGTGCTCAACGAGCATCGTGAAATCATCCTGTGGAATCAATGGTTAAGCAACTATAGTTTTCGTGCAAAATCCGAAGTCCTTGGCCGGCGTCTGGACGAAGTTTTTCCGGTTTCGAATCAGCGTCTGAATCAGGCGATTGAAGATGCCATACAGTATGGTCTGAGTTCATTGATTTCTGCCCGTTTCCATCACGCGGCATTACCGCTTTATCAAAACCAGCAGAATCGTGAACGTAATAATCGAATCCACCAATCCATTACCGTAAAGCCGCTGACAAGTCAGCAGGGATCATGCTGTTTGATACAGATCAGGGACTTAACGCGAAGCAATATGCATGAACTTTCCCTGAAACAGACGACGCTGGAACTGGAGTCTATGGCGAGTCGAGCCTACGAACAGGAGTCGCAGCTACAGACCATCTTAAACAATACCCTGGATGCGATTATCATCCTCAACCGCCTGGGCCGGATTAGCGGATTTTACCAGTCAGCCCAGATTATGTTTGGCTATTCCGAGTTTGAATTGCTGGGTAAACCATTGTCGGTTTTGTTCCCGTCGCCGTATAACCGTCGGTTTAACATGATTATGGAAGGGGTACACCCCGGCAAACCGTTAAACTTTCTGGAGCAGGTGAAATCGCTTAAATCGGGCGGAGAAATTTTCCATTCCGAGGTTGCGGTGCATAGTATTTTTGATGAAGAGGATTTGCAGTTTATTGTCACCATTAAGGATATCACTGAACGTCAGCTGGCCCAGGAAGCACTGTATCGTGAGAAGGAGCAGGCTCAGGTTACCCTGAGTAGTATCGCAGACGGGGTGATCACGACAGATATCATAGGTCAGATAAACTTTCTCAATCCCGCTGCGCTCAAACTGACCGGGTATAAGCATGAGGAATTGATCAATAAACGCCTGGATCGGGTGATCAGCATCCAGTCCGACCGCCCTCAACTTCCGGTTTATGAATGTATCAGCAGCGGATCACAGGTCGATTCGGTAGCGGGAGATATTCTGATTGCGAAGAATGGCGATCAACTGGTGATCCATCAGGTGGCAACCCCTATCCATAACCAGGTGGGTGACATCATCGGTGCGGTCATGATTTTCCGTGATGTCAGTAAGTCCCATCGGCTCGCCAGCCGACTCTCCTGGCAGGCCAGTCATGATGAACTCACCCAGTTGATTAATCGTCGTGAATTCGAGCGCAGGCTGGAAACGACGATCAACAGTTCACGTCAGGATGGCAGTGAGCACTGTATCTGCTTCATGGATCTGGACAAGTTTAAGGTGGTGAATGATACCTGTGGACATGTCGCTGGCGATGAATTGCTCAGACAGCTGTCGGAAATCTTTAAATCCTGTATCCGCGATGACGATACGCTAGCGCGACTGGGAGGCGATGAATTTGCGGTGGTGCTGAAGAAATGTAAGGTTGGTCCAGCGTTTAAAATTGCCGAGCAGATACGTGCCGCTGTGGAGGATTTTCGCTTTGGCTGGGGTGGACAGTCATTCCAGGTGGGTATCAGTATTGGTCTGGTCATCATTGATAAAAACAGTCCAGATGTCGAAGAAGTATTCAAGGAAGCGGATTCAGCATGCTATGCAGCCAAGGAAGCCGGGCGCAACCGGGTTCATCTATATAGTCAGGATGATAAGGAGATTTCTCAAAGGCGGGGAGAGGCGCAATGGATGGTACGCATACAGAGTGCGCTTGAAGATGGACGCTTTGAGCTTAACTACCAGCCCATTATCCCGTTGAATCAAAGCGATGAACCCGTCCACTACGAGATTCTGCTTAGAATGATAGGTGAAAATGGGGAGTCTATACCGCCTGGCGCCTTTATCCCGTCTGCTGAACGCTACCAGTTAATGGCGCGCATTGACCGATGGGTTATAGAGCATTTGTTCAGCTGGATGGATGATCACTGGGATTACGACTCCAGTGACGTTTTTGCGATTAACCTGTCGGGCCAGTCGCTGGCGGATGAAAACCTGCTGTACCGCATCAAGAAGTTGTTCAGCGTCTACGCTGTGCCGGCCAGTCGAATCTGCTTTGAAATCACCGAGACATCCGCCATCAGTAATCTTTCCAAGGCGCAGATCTTTATGGCGGAACTGAAACAGCTGGGCTGCCTGTTTGCATTGGACGATTTTGGCAGTGGGCTGAGTTCATTTGCCTATTTAAAATCTCTGGATGTGGATTACCTGAAGATCGACGGTGCATTTGTGAAGGATATGGCCGAAGACCCTATCGACAGGGCCATGGTCGAATCGATCCATAACATTGGCAATGTGCTAAAGCTTAAAACCATTGCTGAATTCGTTGAGAATGATGAAATTCTTCAGGCGCTTAAGCAGGTTGGGGTAGATTTCGCACAGGGTTATGGCATCGCGCGCCCACGTCCTTTGCCTGAAGGTAGGGAAGCCTTATTTATTCGGTCATCCTGACCCTATCAGGCTCTGGCGAGCGAGTGACTATCCAGGTTTTCTTCGTGTGTATTGCCGCTACTATTGTAGGTCATATTATTATTCACCGGAGCGTATCCGGATAGCAGACGAATCGACTGGCGAACACGCTGCTGGTTTTTCTTGATGAGTAAATCATTAATCATCAAAGCGCTTTGCAGTTGCTCCAGTTGTTGTCTGAGCTGATTGTAGAGGTCACTAAGCGGAGCCTGATCACAGCTTTTAACGCAGCTATCTATCCCTTCGTGGGACTGTGCAAAGCCAAAATCAGCCGCAATCTGCTGTTGCTTGAGTTGCAATTGTTCGATATTAGCGAAATCCAGGCGCGGATTATCTAATAAAACCTCCAGCTGCTCTTTATCGTTATCGGCAATGGTCTGTTTTATCTGGTTCAGGTAGTTCGTAAAGTCGCTTATCTGCCCCAGCATCTGCTGGAACAGAGGAGAGAGTAACAGGGCGCATTGGGTAGACTGATCCGGGTTCATAATCAGACTCAGGGTAGCAACTGTTCGATTTCAGAAAATTTTTGTGCGATCACTTCAGCGTTGGGTTTGTATTCACCTCGGGCAATGGCAGATTTTATTGATTCAATTTTATTGCTATCGACCTCGGGTAGATTTTGCATTTGCTGTAAAACCTGGTCGGATGACAGCTCAACAACTGCCGATGCAGAAGTGCTGGCAGAGCCTTTGATATTGCTCGCAGCAGGATTTTTCGCCTTGTTATCTGGCGCATGAGTCGGCGCCTTAACGCGATTGTTAGTGTTAATTGCATCAGTCATTGGAATCTCCATTTATTTCTACCCACACGTTGTATCGGCCGGGTTTCAATAAAGTTTAGTGTTTTTTTTGCGTATTTATGCATATTCACAAACTCACTCTAACCTGACCATTGGCAGATACAACGCCCTGAATAATCTTGTTAGATGCGGTATTTCGTACCTTAATCAACTGCCCTTCACTGGCAGAGCTCAATGCCTCGCCGCTAGACTTGATCTGTAGACCATTAAAATCTAATACAATCGTGACCTTCTGCCCCGATTTTATCAGCTTTCTGGGCACCAGATTGGACGGATTCAGAACCCGGTTGGCAGGCAGGTTGCTTTTAACCTGCATTGTTTGCAGGCTGCTCAATTCACGAAAATATCCACGGTTTAGCTGACTCACGTTGGTTTTCTGAATTTTTACATCCTGAGCGCTCAATGATTGTCCGCGTAGCAGCGGAATTTTACTCACCAGAACGTCATCATACACATCAACCCGCACAGGCAGGTGGATTTTCCAGTTGGTGGGGCCAGCGCAACGAATAGTCAACGAGGTATTCCCAGCAACTTTATCACGTCGCGTAAAGTCAATCTGTAACGCAGATGCACAGGGTTTAAGGTTCAGCCTATGGTCCAGGTGGGATAGTTCAAATTTTACCGGGTAAGGGGTTTTATAGGGGTATTGGGCCAGGAATGATTCTGCCTGTAACTGAATCGAGGTCAGACTTTGCCGTTCGGCAGCAGCATTTTGCCACGCAAAACTAAAAAAAAGCAGGCATACAAGAACCGCAATGGAATTATTTCTGCTCATTCAACTATACTTCATTCATCTGGTTAGTTGCTTTTCTCTTGACGGTAAAACGTCAGAAATCTGACTGGTTTGCGATGAAAATGTTTAAAAAGGCTCCATAAACGCGTTTATTCATCAATATTCAGACACTGCAGGTGTCTATATTACGAATGAAGCAAGATTGGTGCCGAGTTATCAGAATATGTTTTAAAGTTTTTCTTTAGTAAGTCGACAACTTTACTGGCGCACAAAACGAAGGGGTTATTAAATGTCCGGTGTAATGGCAAGTGTAGACCAGCGAACTCAGCTGGCGGGTCGAAATCGACTGGAATTACTGATGTTCCGGCTTCACGGACAGCAGTTATATGGCATAAATGTGTTTAAGGTTAGAGAAGTGTTGCAATGCCCCAAGTTATCGTCCGTTCCCCAGTCGCATCCAGTTGTACGGGGTATCTCGAATATTAGAGGTCAGACGATTAGCATCATGGATTTAAGCCTGGCCATTGGCGGTCCCATGATTACCGATATCGAGAATGCATTTGTCATCATTTCTGAATATAACCGTAGCGTGCAGGGCTTTCTGGTACGTGAAGTTGATCGAATCATCAATCTCAACTGGAAGGATATGCTTCCGCCTCCCTCAGGTACCGCTGGTGCAAGTTATTTGACCGCTGTGACCTATGTGAATGAAAAAATGGTTGAAGTGATTGATGTAGAGCGAGTGCTGGCTGAGGTTGTCGGCGCTAAGGAGGGCGTTACAGAAGGACTACTGGATGGCTTTAATTCAGAGGGTGAGCAGGAGCGAGATTTGATTCTGGTATCCGATGATTCTTTAGTGGCACGAAAGCAGGTTTGCAAAACCATTGAAGATGATATGCACATGAAAACCGTGACGACCAAAGATGGCAAGCAGGCGATTGAGTTGCTCAAGTCATGGGCTGATAACAATGATCCGCAGCTAAACCGTCTTGCACTGGTTATTTCGGATATAGAAATGCCTGAAATGGATGGGTATACCTTTACCACCGAGGTTCGTTCCGATCCACGATTGAGTCATCTGTATATTATTCTGCATACCTCGATGAGTGGTGTTTTTAATCAAAGCATGGTGGATCGAGTAGGCGCTAATAAATTTATTGCAAAATTTGAACCTGATTTATTGGCTGCTGCTGTTGTCGAGGCGCTTGAATCACTCAAAGTAAAATAACCACAGAGGCGGCAATGTCGGTCCTTACCGCATTGCCGCCTTGCCGCAAAACTACCTGTTTTTTTTGTCATTAATAAACTAAGTTGCTGATTTTAAATGTAAATAATTGATTGGCACTTTCTCTGTATATATACCTGTAACGAATAACGGGTGTATACCATGTCACTAATTGAAAGAGCTTTTTCCATTCATGACGACGCGATGATTCTGCGTTCTCAGCGCTCTAGCGTGCTGGCAGCGAATATCGCCAACGCCGATACACCAAATTACAAAGCTCGTGATCTCGATTTTAAACAGATGCTGCAGCAGGCAAGCAATGAGCAGGATGCGATTCGTCTGGAGACAACAGACGCGGGACATATTTCGCTGGATTCTTCTGATGATTCTGCGGCTATCAAATACCGCAATCCGTTAAACCCATCGCTGGATGGAAATACAGTGGATATGCATGCTGAGCAGGCGCGGTTTTCAGAGAATGCCGTGCAATACCAGACCAGTTTAACCCTGCTTAACAGTAAGATCCGTGGTCTACAGCTGGCGATTCGAGGTCAATAGTCATGGGATTATTAGCAAACTTTCAGATTTCCGGCAGCGCGATCAGCGCACAATCTATTCGCCTGAACACTACCGCCAGTAATATGGCTAATGCGGAAGCGGTCGCCAGCTCACCAGAAGCGGCTTATCACGCACGCGAAACCGTATTTCAAAGCTACCTCTATGATGCCAGCCGTCCCGGTGAAGCGGGTGTGAAGATGCTGGGCATTGTTGAAAGCCAGGCACCTGTCAGAAATAAATATGACCCGGATAACCCGCTGGCTAACGAAGATGGGTATGTATTCACCAGTAACGTTGATACGGTCGAAGAGATGGTCAATATGCTATCCTCTTCAAGGTCATATCAAAATAACGTCGAAGTGTTGAATACTTCCAAGGAACTGATGATAAGAACGCTGTCATTGGGAAATTAACGAGGCCATAGATCATGTCAAATATCGATAGCAACAATGTTTATACCCAGCTTGGCATCAATAAACCCGAGTCTAAAGAGACCAAGGCTAACGATAAATTAGGTCAAACGGAGTTCCTGGAGTTAATGACGGCTCAGTTGAGGTTTCAGGATCCACTGTCACCAATGGAGAATGGAGACTTTCTGGCCCAGATGGCGCAGTTTGGTACGGTTAGCGGTATCAATGACCTGAATTCAGCATTCAGCAATATGAGTGCAGCCTTTCAGGGTAACCAGGCATTACAGGCATCCACCATGGTGGGGCGCAGCGTAATGGTATCTGGTGACCAGGTTCAGGTGGGCGAAGAAGGTGACGTACATGCGGCTGTCCAGCTTGATCAGCCCGCCTCTTCCCTTATTGTGAATGTGAAAGACAGTAAGGGGCAACTGGTTCATCGGATGGATTTCGGGCGCCAGAATGCAGGTTTGATTGAGTTTAGCTGGGATGCCTTGAATGAGAGTGGAACTCGACTGGATCCTGGTACCTACACGCTTTCTGCAGAGGTTCATCAGGGTGAAGCGGTTTCGGCCGGAGAGGTGCTAACTACGGTTCAGGTAGAAAGCGTCACGCTGGGGCAGGCGGGCTCAGATTTAACTTTAACAGTTTCGGGACTTGGCGATATCAGTATGAGCCAAATCCGGAAAATTATGTAATTTCGACACAGGGGAATTGAAATGGCTTTTTCATCCAGTACAGCATTAAGTGGTCTACAGGCTGCATCGATAGACTTAAATGTAACCAGCAATAATATTGCCAATGTTGCCACTACAGGGTTTAAATTTTCGAGAACTGAGTTTGGTGATATCTATGCCATTTCTCCCTTCGGAAATTCACCGACCTCGGTGGGTAATGGTGTTCAGATTGATAATGTGAGTCAGCAATTTACTCAGGGCAACTTTGAGTTTACTGATTCCAGCCTGGATATGGCGATCAGTGGCCAGGGCTTTTTTGTTGTCAGTCAGAATCAGGCAGGTACTGATCGCGCGTATTCCAGAGCCGGTGAGTTCCGTGTGAATGCTGATGGCTATATTGTGAATAACGATGGTCGTTATCTACAGGCATTTCCGGTAGATGCAGCAACCGGTAATGTGACTTCCACCAGTTTGAACACCACCGCTTCACTGATTCTGCCGCCTTCTACTGGTGCGCCTCAGGCGACCAATGAAGTTGAGATTGGCCTGAATCTGAATGCGGCGTCTACGGCGCTTGATCCAACCCTGTTCGATCCTTCAGCCAGTAACACCTATACCAATTCAACTTCCAGTACGGTATTTGACTCTCTGGGTGAGTCTCATGTGCTGACCTATTATTTTGTCAAGGATAATGCCGCTACCAATCAATGGCAGGCGTTTACCTACCTGGATGGCGTACCTACCGATGTCACTGGTGGTAACCCGATTGTGCATCCTGACCCTTCGGCTGTTGCACCGGCAACCACCATCACCCAGTCTGCCGTGCAATTTAATTTTAATCCTGATGGTACCCTGGCTTCGACCACTCCTGCCTCGATTACCAATACGGCAATTCCTCTGTCCAATGGTGCCAATCCTCTGACCCTGACCCATGATTTTGCGAATAACCCGACTACTCAGTATTCAGCTAATTTTTCTGTCAATACATTGAACCCGAATGGTTTCTCAACTGGCAGGATTTCTGGGCTGGATATTTCAGAGGATGGGCTGGTTCGAGCAACCTATACCAATGGTATCTCTACCCCGATTGGCAAGATCGCGCTGGCTGACTTTCCTAATAGCCAGGGCCTGGTGAATGTGGGCGGTACTTCCTGGGATGAAACCTCGGATTCAGGCGCTGTAATCGCAGGTGAAGCCGGTACGGGTCGTTTTGGCCTGATTCAATCGGGTGCGCTGGAATCATCCAACGTGGATCTGACTCAGCAGTTGGTTAACCTGATTACGGCGCAACGTAACTTTCAGGCCAATGCGCGCTCAATTGAGACTGCGAATACATTAACTCAGACCATTATCCAGATTCGATAAGATCGTGGTTAAAGCCGAGTAAGTAGCTATGGATCATTTTCTCTACATCGCAATGAATGGCGCCAGTAATGCATTACACGCCCAGGAGACGAATGCGAATAATCTGGCGAATGTAAACACAGTCGGGTTTAAGGCCGAGATGGATCATTTCCAGACCCAGGCAGTATATGGGCCGGGTCATGCCAGTCGCGCCTATGCTAGTGATGAGAGAGCGGGCGTGGACTTTAAACAGGGCGCAGTGATGACTACTGGACGTGACCTGGATGTCATGATCAATAGCGATGGCTGGTTTGCGGTACAGGCTAATGATGGCACTGCGGGTTATTCAAGACGTGGCGATCTACATATCGATCCTACCGGTCTGCTGCTGAATGGGGCCAACCAGATCATGATGGGTGAAGGTGGTCCGGTTACCATCCCCGATTTTGAAAGCCTGGTAATCGGGCGAGATGGAACCATTAGCATTCGTGCTGCTGGCCAGGCTGCCAATACATTGGTGGCGGTTGATAGACTGATGCTGGTGAATCCACCGGCGGATAATATGGAACGTGGAAGTGATGGTTTATTCAGGACTCGGGATGGTATTGACGCGGTCGCGGATGCCGGCGTGACCCTGACGAATGGGGCACTGGAAGCGAGTAATGTGAATTCGATTGACGCCATGGTTAACATGATGGAATACGCACGCTTTTACGAAACCCAGGTGAAAATGATGACTGTCGCAGAGGAAACGGATGCCTCTAGTGCGCGTTTGATGCGGCTGTCTGGCTAAGCGCCTAATACGGTTTAAAGAGTAATATCGAAAGGTTGGGGTGCTACATCGGGGCATCGATGAGATACGGGCGTACTCGTCAAAGTGATGAATTTCACCCCGGCCTTTCGTTTTTCACCGTCTGTAAAGGCCTGCATGGGACCTGCTGAACTTTCCTGATGATATTCGATATCCAGTCATGTTGCCTGTATATCCCGGTTGTCCTGCTCTGGTATACTCAGTTCTTTTTTTGATTTAAATCATCCGTGTTTGATACAGACAATGATCGTGCCATAGCGCGCTGGCTACTGGTATGCGCCTTTCTTATTTTCGCTATGGTCATACTCGGTGGCGTCACTCGTCTGACCGGTTCCGGGCTCTCCATGGTGCGCTGGCATCCCATTCATGGTGTGATACCCCCAATGAATGAACAGCAGTGGCTGGAAGAATTTACCCATTATCAGCAGTCGCCTGAATTCAGGAAGATCAATAGCAGCATGACTGTGGATGGGTTTAAAAAGATTTTTGTGTTTGAGTACGCCCATCGCATGCTGGGGCGAATTATTGGACTGGTTTTTTTTCTGCCTTTTCTGTACTTTCTGTTTAGCCGACGCATTAAGCCGGGATTGGCACCCAGACTTGCGGTGATGTTTGTTCTGGGTGGATTGCAGGGACTGCTAGGCTGGTACATGGTTAAAAGCGGCCTGGTAGATAATCCGCATGTGAGTCAGTACCGCCTGGTTGCACATTTAATTTCCGCCATATTAATTTATGGATTTATTATCTGGACCGCGTTGGACTTACTCAGCAGCAATCTTCGAGTGCCCAGATCGCACTCTATCTATCCGGGTTTTCGCAGGTTTTCACACTATCTCATGCTATTGCTGGTAGTCACTATCGTGTCGGGTGGGTTTGTAGCAGGGCTGAAGGCAGGGCTGATTTTTAATACTTTCCCTAAAATGGGCGGTGCATGGCTGCCTGCTGATCTGCTGGTACTACAACCGGTATACCTCAACTTTTTTGAAAATATGGTCACCGTACAGTTCGATCATCGGGTTCTTGCCCTGAGTACTGCAACGATCTGTATCGTTTACTGGCTTAACTCAAAACGCTTTGCGTTTGAACGTTCAACTGCGCGCAGCTTTAATCTGCTAGCATTGATGGTGCTTATACAGCTAGGGCTCGGTATCAGCACGCTGTTATTGCAGGTGCCGGTGTGGCTGGGGGCCAGTCACCAGGCTGGTGCTTTGCTGTTATTCACGGCATTGTTAATCAATATGCACAAACTGACTCGTTTATGACACAAGATATGCAAACTATACAATGGAATGACTTTGAGAAAGTCGAGTTACGCATTGGCACCATTATCGATGCGCAAGCTTTTCCCGAAGCCAGAAAACCTGCTTATATATTACAGGTTGATTTTGGTGAAGAGATAGGCGTGCGAAAATCCAGTGCGCAGATTACTGATCTCTACCCGATTGATACCTTGGTCGGCAAGCAGGTGCTGGCAGTAGTCAATTTCCCGGCCAAACAAATTGGCCCGATAAAGTCACAGTGTCTGGTTACCGGTTTTTATCGTGAAGATGGCGCGGTGGTACTTGCGGTTCCCGACCAGCCTGTTCACAATGGCGCAAAGCTGGGTTAATCTCGAGCTGTATTTTTTTTAATTCATAGCATTCAAAACATGAGCAATCCATTTCAGGAACAATTTCTAAAAGCTGGCCTGGTTACCGAGAAACAGGTTAAACAGGCGAACCAGAAAAAAAACAAAAAGCAGCAACCTCAGCGTAAAAAGAGGGCGCCAGCACAGCTGGATGAAGCGACCTTAAAAGCCCGTGCTGCAGCTAAAGAAAAAGCAGATCGTGATAGAGAGCTAAACCGCAGAAAAATCGAACAGGAACAGAAAAAAGCGATATCGATTGAAATTGATCAACTGATTCGAGCCAATGCGATTAAACGGGACAAGGATTGCGAGCTACCCTACAACTTTGAGCATCGCAACAAGGTCAATAAGCTCTATATTAACGCTGAGCTGAAACAGCAGATTGTTGAAGGGCGGCTGGGTATCGCAAGAATTGAGGGGCGCTATGAACTGGTACCGCTCAGCGTGGCGCAGAAAATACAGCAACGTAACGATAAGCGCGTTGTTATTCTGGCGCCGGAAGATAAAAGTATTGATGAAAATGATCCCTATGCTCAATTTCAGGTTCCCGATGACCTCATCTGGTAAGCTTCGCCTGGGGATTTATCGCGCGCTCCATTTACCGTATTGCTGAATATCCTGGTAAAGCTCAGGTATTCAGTGCTCAGTTGAGCTAAGTCAATCATATCATTTAGAAGTTGAAGTACTTTAAGTGCTCTGCCTGTTGGTTTCACCCAACTACTCCATATTTTCAGGATAAGTCCATGTTTTCAATTTTTAGCAGTCATGGCAGGATGCTCACTGAAGAAAGGAAAAAATCTTTACAACTTCAATCAGAATTACAACAGCTTGAGCAGGTACTTCAATCAAAAGAAGTTGAAGCTTCGGCATCAGCAGCTGAAGCGGATAAGCTCAGGGGCCAATTACTTCTTTCAAATGGCCTGTTCGAGCATTTCGTGTATTTTGGCGATAGCCTGATCGCCTTACAGCAAACCCTGCAAAGCCTGTCTTCATTGCTGCTGGCCGAAAAGCAGACAGCAATTGATGCTTCCAACGAATCTGTACTGGCCAGCGAAGGTACTGCGTTACTGGTAGAAAATCTGGGAATCGTTAGAAACACAGTTGAAGAAGCTGTGGGTAATGTGGAGAGCCTGAACCAGCGTGTTGATGCGATTGATGCGGTTGTAACGCTGATTAATGGGGTTTCACAACAAACCAATTTGCTAGCGCTGAATGCGGCAATAGAGGCAGCACGGGCAGGGGAACATGGGCGCGGGTTTGCGGTAGTGGCTGATGAAGTCCGGAGTCTATCAGGGAGAACCAGTTCTGCCACCGAAGAAATCTCTTCTGAAGTTAAAATGATCCAGACAGGTGCTCAGGAAACGGCTAGCAAAATGAAGCAGATGGCAGAGGAGTCTAGCCACTTGTCGGAAGTAGGACACAAAGCTGGGGATGGCATACATAAGCTGCTGGAACTCTCTCGCAAAATGGAAAGGACCATATCGGTTAGTGCATTACGAGGTTTTGTGGAACTGGCCAAGACCGATCATCTGGTCTTTAAATTTGCAATTTATCAAATATTAATGGGTCATAGTAAGGCAACAACAGAGGGGCTGGCTGACCATACCAGTTGCCGACTGGGTAAATGGTATTTTGAAGGTGATGGCCGCGATTGCTTCTCGCACTTACCTGGCTATCGGGAAATGGATGAACCGCATAAAAATGTTCATGAACAGGGGCGTTTTGCGATAGAAAAATATACCCAGGGGAACTATGCTGAAGCACTTGCGCATATAAAATTGATGGAAGATGCGAGCATGGAAGTTCTGGATCTGCTGGAAAAAATGGCACGAGCAGGTGAATCCGATAGCAATCTATTATGTGCGAGTCATTAACTATCCACGCTTACCGGGTTAATCATCTACCTGGCCGACAAAAATTATTGAAGCGGGTTGTTGTGTGTCGGGGTAGACCGGTTCGCGTATGATGGGGTTTGTATATCCATGCCGGGTATACAGCAACTGCCAGCTCTGTATAGTCCTGAAATACCAGGGCGCAGGTTTGCTGAATTCGCTACTAAATCCATCCCATGAACCTGAACGCCATCCATCACAGTAATTGTTCGTGTCGCTAACCATTCTGGGATGCAGTGTCTGTACGATCAGAAAACCGGAGGGCTTTAGTATATGTTTAACATTGTCGAATACCGCTTCGACAGAGTCTTTTCCGAGTAGAGAAAAATTGCATACGGCAATATTAAATCTTTCGGATAATCTACCCGGTGCTAAATCGGCATAAGACAGAAGCTCAAATCGTCCACCACCTGATTCCCTTGCTGCGCTGATTAAATCTGCAGAAGCGTCAATTCCTAATGTCTGAATGCCGAGAGATGATAGTCGACGCGCGAGCCATCCTTCGCCGCAGCCTATGTCGATCACAGTTTTCGGCTGGTAGTTTGTAATTACATTCACAATCGCCTGGTTGGTTATTTTTTCACGACTTTTAATCTCACCCTGGCGCACAGCCTTGATCCAGTGAGGTGCATTTTTTAACCAGCAATCAATAATTTTTTCTTCTGACATGTATCCCTGGTTACCTGGGGTTAATTAATGCCCGCAATACTCTGACCCGTATAATTAAAGATGTAATATACGTGATGTTGATAAAAGATTCTCAAGGAGTAGGAACAAGTATATTCGATGTGGTTTGGCATTGCCCGCATTTGAATTATGCTTTTCAACCCAGTAGGATGTCTGTTGAGAATATACTTTCTACAGGAAAAGATGAAATCAGCTAATACAGGAGAAACCGGTCGGTATATTATATTGATTAGTATTCATGGATTGATTCGAGCCCACGATCTTGAGCTGGGGCGCGATGCTGACACAGGAGGGCAAACCAAGTATGTTGTTGATCTTGCTCGTAGTTTGAGTGAGCAGCCCGCGGTTGATCGAGTCGATCTGGTCACCCGGCAGGTTATCGATCCCGCAGTGAGTAAGGATTACGCACGGCAACAGGAAACGATTAGCCCTAAAGCTCAAATTATCCGCATATCAGCGGGGCCCGATGAATATATTGCCAAGGAACAGCTGTGGGATCATCTGGATAGCTTTATGGATAACCTGTTTAACTGGTTAAACGAGCAGGAGCGCATGCCCGATATTGTACATAGTCATTATGCAGATGCGGGTTATGTGGGTGTCAGGCTGTCTAATTTGCTTGGTATCCCGCTGATCCATACCGGGCATTCCCTTGGGCGTGACAAACGTAAACGCCTGCTGGCCCGCGGGCTATCTCGCGACGAGATTGAAACCACCTATAATATCGCCAGACGTATTGATGCAGAAGAAGATGTACTGGCAAACGCTGATCTGGTGGTGACCAGCACGCATAACGAAATCGAAGAACAATACGGGTTATATAGTTTTTATGATCCCGAGCGCATGGCGGTTATTCCCCCTGGCACCGATCTGGAACAATTTCATCCTGTTGATGCGTCGGAATCCATCCCGTTCGTAGATCAGATTCGTCGTTTTTTTAATGATCCTGAAAAACCGTTGATCCTGTCGCTGTCGCGTCCTGATGAGCGTAAAAATATCCTCACGCTGATTGAAGCCTATGGGGAGTCGGAACAGCTGCAACAGCAGGCGAATCTGTTGATTATTGCCGGCAATCGTGAAGATATTCGAGATCTGGAAAAAGGGGCGCAGTCAGTATTAACTAATGTGCTACTGTTAATCGATAGCTATGATTTGTATGGTCAGGTGGCTGTGCCCAAGAAACATCGCGCAGAAGAGGTTCCTCAAATTTATCGTATGGTCGCTGCCTCAGGTGGTGTTTTCATCAATCCAGCTTTGACAGAACCTTTTGGACTGACTTTACTGGAGGCTGCAGCCAGTGGGATTCCGCTGGTTGCGACTGAAAATGGTGGGCCTGTTGATATCATCGCCAATTGTCAATGTGGTGAACTGGTCGATCCACTGAATAAGGAGGATATTACGAAGGCCTTACTAAAAATATTGTTAGATAAAAAAATCTGGCAACGTTATTCGAAAAATGGAATGAAAGGTGTTAAAAAACACTATTCCTGGCAGGCTCATAGCCGGCAATATCTGAAACATCTGGCGGAATTAAAGGGCAAGTTTAAACCCTTTCCTCAACTTGCCAAATCCAAGCTGTCGCGTTACCGAGATCGCGCCATTTTTTCTGATCTGGACCAGAACCTGATCGGCGATGCACAGGCTATGCAAAAGCTGGCAGAGGTATTAAAGACAAATCGAAAATGCGTAACCTTTGGAATTGCGACGGGTAGACGTATTGACTCGGCTCTGGCACTAATGACTCGACATGCGATCCCAAGGCCTGATGTTTTAATCAGTAGTCTGGGTACCGATATCCATTATGGTGCGCAATTGACTCAGGATAAATTCTGGCCTGACCATATTGATCATGACTGGAAACCTCAGCGTATTGTGACCTTGCTAGATAATTTACCGGGGTTAAAAAAACAACCTAAAAAAGAACAGTCGCAATTTAAAAT
Source organism: Gammaproteobacteria bacterium (assembly GCA_050288105.1). Classification (GTDB taxonomy): domain Bacteria; phylum Pseudomonadota; class Gammaproteobacteria; genus JACNJF01. Next base: position 100,137 of record JBNKDE010000003.1, on the reverse strand, counting down.
TTCCTATTATTTTGATCATGCTAAAGCTCCCTCGATTGAAGAAATTATTACTCTGTTGCGGGAAAAAGAGGTGAACGCCAATGTCATGCTGTCATTTGGACAGTTTCTGGATGTGGTGCCTTCACGTGCTTCCAAGGGGCAGGCACTGCGCTACGTTGCTCAGTTACTGGATATCCCCCTGCAACAAATTCTGGTTGCTGGAGGCTCCGGAACGGATGAGGATATGATGCGCGGTAACATGTTATCGGTCGTAGTATCCAATCGACACCACGAAGAGCTGTCGCAGCTAGAAGAGATTGACCGTATTTATTTTGCGGGACAGTCGCATGCTTCCGGGATTCTGGAAGCAATTGATCATTATGATTTTTTTAATGCCTGTAGAGTCCCCAATGATTGACAGACTGTTGATCTGTACAGACCTGGACAGGACGCTGATACCGAATGGCCCTCAAGCTGAATCGACTCAGGCACGTTTACTGTTTAGAAAACTGGTTGAGCGGTCTCAGGTTACCCTGGCCTATGTTAGTGGCCGCGACAGGGGGCTGGTTGAAAAGGCGATAAAGGAGTGGCATTTGCCATTGCCACAGTATGTGATTGGTGATGTTGGTACCACCCTGTATCAGGTAAATAATGCGCGAGACTGGCATCAATTATCTCAGTGGCAGCAGCGTATAAGCGTCGAATGGCGTGGGCATACGCACGATGAACTGGCTTCCTGGTTAGCTGATATTGAAGAGTTGACGCTACAGGAAAATGAAAAACAGAACCAGTACAAGCTTAGCTATTACCTGGCTCTGGATGCGAATATCGAAAATCTGATTTCGCGGTTACGCTCTCGACTGGATGCCAGTGGTATCAGTGCCAATATTATTCACAGCGTAGATGAAGTTAATGAAGTCGGATTACTGGATATTCTGCCCTCGGGTGCGAATAAATTACGTGCGATTGAAGCATTGATGGAACTGGCTGATTTCTCTCTGCAGCAGACGATATTCTGTGGAGATAGCGGAAATGATCTTGAAGTGCTGGTCAGCCCGATACCCTCTGTGCTGGTCGGTAATTGCACACAGTCAGTTCTTGAAACCGCCTGTGAAAGCGTTAAAGTGAATGGCAACGAAGATCGACTTTATGCGGCAAAAGGTGGTTTCATGGGGCTGAACGGATATTACAGTGCGGGTATTCTGGAGGGGGTTTATCATTATCACCCTGAAATATTGCACTGGATAGACGACAGTAAAAAAGTTTAACAGCACCGGTTGTATGCTGGAGTATAAGAGTAGTCACTATGTATGAACAACAATCGCATTCTCTACTGAATAATATTCTGGAGCGCCTCAAACCGGAGATCCGGAAAAAGGATCTGCGCCATTTCTATACACGACTCGGCGCCAATTTTTACGCTATCTATAGTTTGTTTCATCACCTCTATGGTCAAAGAGATGATTTTGAAGACCAGATGCTAAGTCTGGTTAATGTCATGGCAAGGCAGTACATCAAGCGACATTCAAGACTCAAGCAACTGGATATAGAAAGAGAACGTGATCATACCTGGTTCCTGAGTCAGGAATGGGTAGGGATGGCACTGTATACCGATGGCTTTGCTGGCGATCTGAAGGGATTGAATGAGAAGCTAAGTTATTTTCAGGAACTGGGCGTGAACATGATACATGTGATGCCGATACTGGAATGCCCAGAAAAGGACAACGATGGCGGTTATGCAGTGAATAACTTTCGTAATGTCGATTCACGTGTAGGAACACTGGGTGATCTCAAAGTGCTGGCTGAGAATATGCAGCGGCGCAATATCCTGCTGACGCTGGACGTCGTCGTCAATCACACTTCAGATGAACACCCCTGGGCACAGCAGGCACGCGCAGGTGAAAAAAAATATCAGGATTATTTTTTCGTATTCGATAACCGAGATGTTCCGGATATGTTTGAAGAAACCATGCCTGAAGTATTCCCGGAAACCTCACCCGGAAATTTCACTTTCGATGAACAGATGAATAAATGGGTGATGACTGTTTTTAATCGATACCAGTGGGATTTGAATTACAGTAATCCGGCGGTATTTATCGAAATGGTGGATATCATATTATTTTGGGCCAACCAGGGCGCTGATATTGTACGTCTGGATGCGGTGGCCTTTCTGTGGAAAAAGATAGGTACCACCTGTCAGAATGAACGCGAAGCACATCTGATATTGCAGATGATGAAAGATTGCTGCCAGGTGACTGCCCCGGGTGTGCTATTTATTGCCGAAGCCATTGTCGCCCCGGTTGAGATTATCAAGTATTTTGGCGAGGATGCAGTAATCGCCAAGGAATGTGAAATTGCTTACAACGCCACCTTTATGGCACTGCTGTGGGATGCTGTTGCAACGCGCAATACCCGACTGTTAAGTTATGGCATACAAAGCCTGCCGGCCAAACTAGACCGGGCGACCTGGCTCAATTATGTACGATGTCACGATGATATCGGACTGGGTTTTGATGATGCTGATATCGTCAAGGCCGGCTATGAACCAGCGCCGCACCGTAGTTTTCTGATCGACTATTTTACCGGTGAGTTCACCGACTCCAGTGCTAGAGGGCAGCCTTTTGCACGCAATGAAAAAACACGCGATGCCCGCATCTCTGGATCCCTGGCCTCACTGGTCGGACTAGAAGCCGCATTGGAAAGAAACGATGAAGAAGCTATACAGGAAAGTGTCCGACTGATACTCATGCTGCACGGTATGATTATGTCTTTTGGCGGTATCCCACTGCTTTACTATGGAGACGAAGTCGGTACATTGAACGATTATTCCTATCTTAAAGATGACAATCGAAAACATGACAACCGCTGGATGCATCGTCCACGCATAAACTGGGACAGAGTGGAACTGCGTAACCAGAGAGGAACAGTTCAACAGCAAATCTTCGATGGTCTTAACAACATGATATCCGTGCGTAAGACTATTTATGCATTCGCTGATTTTAACAATCGTGAGTTGATCGATGTATCCAATGATCACCTGTTTGTATTTATACGCACAAACCCACAGCGCTTCCAGGATTCAGTACTGGTGGTGGCTAACTTTGACCTCAAGCCACAGCAGTTAAACCTTGAAGACCTGGGACGACACTGGCAGTTTGAAATGGGTAACCTGCGTGACCTGGTTAGCGGAGAATGTCCGGCACGATTCAATAATCACCTGGTGATCCCAGCGTTGAGTTTTTACTGGTTGTCGGATCGGCCTTAAGGTCGAAAATACGAAAATTACCAAAGTAAGAATAACCTTTAGGTAATCAGCTGTTTTCTGGTCGGGCCAGTATTAGAATCAAGGGTAAGGTTTTCATTTAAGGATATTGTCGCTCTTGCTGAATAGACAGTTGTGGTTACTCTCTAACATATTCAAGACATTGAGGGGCAGGTAAGTGATTGAGCAAAATGTGAGCGTTTATTTACCAATGCTTAATCTCAGATATGATCCTTTTGCTCAGTATAGGCATCCTGACTAAGATACCTGTAGCCTGATTATTTTCTATGTCATTATAACTTTTGTCTTATCAACCTGATGAGGTAAGCCTTGCAATCTCACATTCAATAAGCTGGATATTATCAAGTGTGATAGCAGCTATTTTATTTGTAGGGAATAGCGTTGGGGTTTTATTTAAATAGGTGAAATTCATTCTCGAACTATAATCTGAAATAGAATATAATTTTTACCTTAATATCACAAAAAAAAAAGGATTATTTATGAAGTCAATTCCCTTCTGGGGCTTTCGGGCCAGGACTGCTTTTCTACTACTCTCTATTGCTGCGTTAACTGGTTGCAGTAGCTTCTATGTCGATAGTACGACCAGCGAAATCCCCTCATCACATTATCGGCATGTCAAGCCGTTACACCCAGTTCAGTTACTGTTCGAGTTCAAGACGAAAGGCGTAACCAATGCAGTCGCAACCAATTTTTTAAAGCAGAGTGTAAACGAACAGGTTAATTCCAGCGGTCTTTTCAGTATGGTATCCGAAGAACCGGTCCCCGGTGGCGCACTTCTGGGCATAATCCTGGATAATGTATCCGTAGATGATGATGCCTTTAATAAAGGATTTGTCACTGGTCTAACCTTTGGTCTGGCAGGTTCTCAGGTAACCGATGGATATATCTGCTCAGCCACTTACAGCGGTGGCGGCGATACACAACTAATTGTGAAACGTGCTCGTCATGCTATCCATACGACCATAGGTGCTTCAAGCGCCCCGGGCAATGCAGTTAAGGCTGCCAATCTCGAAGAGGCCGTCAAGTCCATGACGAGGCAGGTCATCAGCAACGTGCTGAATGACCTTTCTCATGATGCCGCGTTTAAATGAGGAATAAGTTATGATAGGTATATCAAAAAAAGTTACTAATAGTCTTAAGGGATTGGTTTTTATTACATTGTTTGTCGTCGGGCTTAGCGGCTGTGTATCAGTTAAGTTACCGCCACCGTCTGCAGAAACAGAAACAGTCCTCATCCTACGATCAGCCGATCTTGTACCAACCGCAGTTGGAGATTTCAAACTCGCAGAAGGGAAAAACCCTGAGATGGACAAGAAAGTAGGCGGGCTTCGAGGATCTTCACTGGTTGCTGAAAGCGGTAGCTTTTCACAGCAACTCAAAGATGAAATTATTGTTGCACTAAGAGCTGCAGGTCTCTATCAAGAGAAAGCCCCAATCCGTATAGAGGGTCGACTTACGGACAGTATGGTCGATGCCGCTATAAAAACAGGTACAGGTCGTCTGGCCGCCCGTTTTATCGTTTATCGTAATGAGAATAAAGTTTACGACAAGGAGCTGGTTGTCGAGTCTAGCTGGTCTTCATCATTCGTGGGTGCAATCGCTATTCCGAAAGCTATTAATGAATATGGCGCACTGTATAAAAAACTCACGAAGAAACTTTTTTCTGATAAAGCGTTTCTACAAGTGCTAAGACCCTGACTTCACAGAAAGTAGAGAGTTACCCAGTCGGAAGTGTTGCTAAGACACTTCCGACTAATATTGAATCTAAGAAAACTGAGATAACAGGGGCACCCATTAGCCGTCCCGAGTCAATAAAATAAAACTCCCTTTGCCGAACAAGTTTGAAGTTTTCGGCGTGAACCTCTTTCAGTTTAACGGACTCTCTTAATCAACGAAATTCACATCTCAATGGAGTGTCCCATTGCCTATTAAACGCAAGTCCTACAATGCTTACTCTAAAGAGTTTAAGCTAGACGCGATTCGATCATGGAACGTAGGTACATTTTGGTACGGACGTCAAGCGTTTAATTATCCCGAAAGCAGCGATTGCAGACTAGCCAGGTGATCCATACCTTTTGATTTTTTCTGTTCTGGCGTCAGCTTTTCGCTACTGTGTTCTGCACCTTCCAGTTCATCGGCAGGCATTTCGCTAATAAATCGACTGGGCTCACAGGTGATGACTTCGCCGTATTTCTGACGTGTTTGTGCATAGCTAATGGTCAGGTATTTTTCTGCGCGGGTGATACCGACATAGGCCAGACGTCGTTCTTCTTCGATACCGGCATCGTCCTGGCATTGAAAGTGGGGAATACTGTCTTCTTCAAAACCAACCAGATAGACGTGGGGGAATTCAAGCCCTTTGGCGGCATGAAAGGTCATCAGTTGTACACTGGGTGCCTGATCCTTGTCATCACTGTTTTCAAGTATAGACATCAGCGTTAATTGTGTAACGATGGATTGCAGCGTAGGATCGTCCTGGTTTTTCTGCATGTTGCCAATCCAGCTGATGAGTTCTTCAACATTTTCCATGCGCGCATCTGCCTGTTTCTGTGAACTGCTGGTATTGCGCAGCCAGTCGGCATAATCCAGTTCGTTGACTAATATACGGGTCATAGCCATGGCATCCATCTGCTCAGCCTGGATTCTTTTTTCCTGTAACCAGTCACTGAAACGCTGCAGGCTGATCCAGCCCTTGCGTGAGAGCTTTTCTTCCAGACCGGCTTCGTGCATGACTGAGCACAGGCTGGCATGTCGCCAGGCGGCATATTCACCCAGTAATTTGATTGTGGTGGATCCTATTTCTCTGCGCGGGGTGTTGATGATGCGCAGTAATGCACGGTCATCTTCCGGATTGGCGATGATGCGCAGGTATGCAGTCAGATCCTTGATTTCGCTACGCTCAAAGAATGCAGTGCCACCAGTAATTTGATAGGGGACAGAGTTCTCTCGTAATACCTTTTCGTAAAGCCGCGATTGGTGGTTACCGCGATACAGGATGGCAAAATGGTTGTAAGGATCGCGACTCTGGTAATGCTTGCCGACGATATCAATCACGACCTGGCGTGCTTCATCCTGATCGTTTTTACAGGGCAGGATACGAATAAAATCACCTGGTCCGGAGGCTGACCACAACTTTTTTTCAAACAGATGTGGATTATTGGCAATCACCTGATTGGCGACCTTCAGTATACGACTACTGGAGCGGTAGTTCTGTTCCAGCTTGATCACCTTAAGCGAGGGAAAGTCCTGTTGCAGTCGCTGGATATTTTCCGGGCGTGCGCCACGCCAGGCATAGATGGATTGATCGTCATCTCCAACCACGGTGAGTTTCTGGCGAATATGGCAAAGGAGTTTGATCAGTTCGTACTGGCTGGTGTTGGTGTCCTGATATTCATCGATTAGCAGGTAATGTATGCGTTCGCGCCATTTATCCAGGATTTGCTGGTCTCGCCTGAACAATAACACTGGCAGCATGATCAGATCATCGAAATCCACCGCGTTGCAGGCGCGTATATGTTCCTGGTAGGCCAGATAGATTCGTGCATGGTGATGCATTAAGGCGTCATCGGATAATTGCATGGCCTGTTCAGGGGTAACGAAATCATTCTTCCAGTTGCTGATTTGGTACTGGGTTTGTTTGATCAAATCACCTTCCGGACTGTCCTTGTATTGCAGTTCAGCAATGCAGTCTTCGACATCCTTCGCGTCCAGTATGGTGAAGCCCTTGCGATAACCCAGTGAGCTATACTCCTGCTGCAGGATATTCAAACCCAAAGTATGGAAGGTGGAGATACGCAAGCCTTTGGCTTCGTTTTTCGAAAGCAGTTCGGTGGCGCGCTGTTTCATCTCGCGTGCGGCTTTATTGGTGAAGGTGACCGCGCGAATATGACTAGCCTGATATCCACACTCACGAATCAGCCAGGCAATCTTCTGGGTGATCACACGGGTTTTACCGCTGCCAGCACCAGCTAGCACCAGACAGGGGTGTTCGACGGCTTTCACCGCGAGTTGTTGAGGTTCATTCAAGTGTTGCAGATTCATGCGCGGTATTCTATCTTGCCAGCCAACAAGTTAAACCCCGCTCAGGAGATATTTTTTGAAACTTTCTGCACAATCCACTAACAGCGAATTCAGTATTGATGAAGCAGGCTGGATACAGGGTGTCGCGCAGGTCAAATCTCCTAACTTTAACCAACGTACAGCAGATGCCGAAGTTGAACTTGTGGTCGTGCATGGTATTAGCCTGCCGCCTGATTGCTACGGTGGGGGTTATGTACAACAGCTATTTACTAATTGTCTGGATCCGCAGGAGCACGACTATTTTTACCAAATCAAGGACTTGAAGGTATCTGCCCATTGTCTGATTGAACGCGATGGTAAGCTAACCCAGTTTGTGTCTTTTAAGGACCGGGCCTGGCATGCTGGGGTTTCCTGCTGGCAGGGAAGAGAAGACTGCAATGATTTCTCTATTGGCATAGAACTGGAGGGTAGCGACAGCGAATGCTATACCGATATCCAGTATGATCAGCTGGCGGCACTGGTAATCAGCTTGCGGAAACAGTATCCTGCGCTCAGCGAAACGTCTATCTGCGGACACAGTGATATCGCTCCTGGCCGCAAGACTGACCCGGGGCCTTTTTTCGACTGGCAAAAATTAAATCTGATCATTAAACAATTCTCATGACTTTTCTAAGCATTCTGATTGCCCTGTTACTTGAACGCATTGCGCCCCAGTTACTGGAATACCGTCATTTTCGCTGGCTACGCGACTATGCGCAGTGGCTGATTGATGTGCTGCATATTGAACAACTGGGTAGATGGATGGCCTTTGCTATTTTGCTGGCGCCTTTACTGGTCGTGATATGGGTACTCAATGGCATGTTCGAGCAGGCATTATTTGGATTGTTTGAGCTGGCCTTCCATGTTGTGGTGATCTTTTTCTGCCTGGGGCCACGGGATCTGGATAAACAGGTTGACCAGTATCTGGATGCGCTGGAAATCGGTGAAGTACAGCAACGTGCTGTCATGGCCGAGCAGATTACGTCGACGACTCCCGCGAGCGAATTAGCCGCGCAAACCGTTCAGGTTTGTAGATCATTGTTTGTCGAAGCCAATATCCGGATGTATGCCGTGCTGTTCTGGTTTGTCATACTCGGGCCCGTTGCGGCACTGGTTTATCGTCTGCTGGATCAGTGGTATCGGAATGGCTATTTACCGAATTCTTTAAGCAAGGTTCAGCCTGAAACGGGCATGCTCGCTGGCTGGATGGACTGGATTCCTGCGCGTTTGACGCTTTTCGCCTATATGGTAAGTGGCAGTTTTGACGCGGGTTTGCAGGCGTATCGTCGGTCGCAACATACTGCAATCAATAACTACCAGAAGAACTGTGAATTGCTTGAGTCGGTCGGATTCCACTCCTTATCTGTTGAGCACGCAACGACACAGGCTCAGGCGATGGACATGGTGCGTAAGGCACGGGGGCTGATCTTGCGTTCTCTGGTGGTGTGGCTGGCCTTAATCGCGTTTATCAACTTTGTGCATTGAGCTGGGAGATACGCTTTAACTCGGGCACATCCAGCTCGAATTTTTCAGCCGTTTCCAGTGCCCGTTGCAGGCGTTGAGCTGCGCTACGCCCCATGCAGGCATGTTCAGGGTCTCCTTCAAAAGCGTTTAAAACGGCATTGAGTAAGTGGTCTCGATTAAAATTAACCCCGCTTAGTGCCTGCTGAATACGCAGGACATCATCGAATACGCGGTTCATCAGGATCGCGTTGTTCTGCCATAAATCCCGCACATTACCACCGCTTTCCAGCCCACAGATATTGGTGGTCAGGATATAAAGGTTCTTTCGAATCAGTTCAAACAGCAGGTCTGCCTTATTGGGTAACTCGTGAACAGGTATCTCCAGTGCGCTTAAGGCTTCGATCAAAATGCCGGAACGGGGCCCATATACAGGGGAACTCACCACAACCTTATAGTCCTGGCCGGATTTTTTTTCGAACCAGACTGAAATGACCGTGGGTTCAACGATATCATGTGCTTTCCAGTTGCTGGGTAACAGTTCATTCTGCAGCAGTACCAGGCTATTGCGCCATATCTCCGGTACCTGGCCTAACGCGCTGTCAAAATCCTTTTCCCCGACAGCGAGTAAAACCAGTGCAGGGGGATTGATATCTGCTGATATCTGCAGCATATCATCCTGTCTTCTTACCGGGATTACCGGGTATCCGGATTTTAGAAAACCGCGAGCAAAAACACCCGCCAGCTCACCCATTCCTATAATGACAATCGATGGTTTCATGTGCATTTTGATGTAAAAATTTTATGTTCTGATTATGCCCAACTGTGGGGCTGACGTCAGCAGGCATTTATTTTCGCAAGTTAACCTACATTAATTTAAAATGACGCCTTTGAATGTTAATGTGTGCCCCCATGAGTTATAACCTATTTTTAGATACCGCACTGCAAGCAGCAAAAGCGGGTGAAGAAGTTATTCGTCATTATTATGATGCGAATGTCAAAGTCACCATGAAGGAGGATTACACTCCAGTAACTGTGGCTGATGTCGAAACCGAAAACAAGATCAAAGAAGTCATTCTTGGCGCCTTCCCCGACCACGGTTTTTATGGTGAAGAAACCGGCAAAACGAATCCTGACGCTGAATTTAACTGGTTAATTGATCCGATTGATGGAACCAAGAGTTTTGTGCGTCAATATCCCTTCTTTTCCACCCAGATCGCTCTGATGCATCATGATGAAATCGTGGTGGGGGTTTCCAATGGTGTGATGTTCAATGAGCTGGCCTGGGCGAGTAAAGGTGAAGGCGCATTTCTGAATCACCAGCCCATCGAGGTTAGTGATATTGACGAGATGCGAGATGCAACACTTTCTACTGGCAATATTGCAAGACTGGCCAGCCAGCCGGATCGCTGGCAGGGGCTGGGTAAGCTGGCACAGCAGGTTAATCGTACTCGTGGTTATGGAGATTTTTATCATTACCATATGCTGGCGAGCGGAAAAATAGAAATTATTGTGGAGTCGAACGTCAATATTCTTGATGTCGCGGCTTTATCAGTGATTGTCAATGAAGCAGGAGGGAGATTCACCGACCTGAATGGTCAGGCGTTAACTCTGGATACAACCTCAGTATTGGCTACTAATAATGATAAATTGTACCAGAGTGTTTTTTCCATGATACATGACTAAAACCCAGGTTATCTATACACAAAAATAGTCAAGCGAGAGAATAAATATTTTTGTGAATGGGTAGTCGGAGAGGCTGGCAGGTCTGTATCCCAAGATAAGGAGTTAATAATAATGCTAAAAATGGTCGACTCTGTCCCACTACCTATGTTTATTGTCCTGAGTCTTTCCCTTGGGCTGGCCCCATTTTTCCCTGAGCCGCATCTATTCGAGAAAATTTCCATGTTGCATGATGGTCAGCTGCGGAAGGCCATCGATATATTCGATCTGCTACTGCATGCTACGCCCTGGTTGCTGTTGCTGGTTAAACTGACGCTGCTGTTTAAATCTAAATCACGCCAGACTGTTTCCAGTTAAAAACAGGCACAATTGATTTAAAGACTAGTGTTTCGGCCGCTAGAGGGTTGAAAAGTCGATCCAGTGTCCCTGTACAAAGGCTTCAGCGGGTTGGTAACGCGATTTGTACTTCATTTTGTCGCAATCCTTTATCCAGTAGCCTAGATACAGATAAGGGAGGTCGTGCTCACGGCAGAGTTCTATCTGTTTCAGAATGGCAAAATGCCCCAGACTTCGCCTGTGCAATCCAGGTTCAAAAAACGTGTATACCGCGGAATAACCCGAGCTGGTAATATCGGTAACGGCGACTCCTAATAATTGCTTGTCCAGCCTGAATTCGATGAAAATCGTATCAGTCCAGTCGCAGATTAAAAAACGTCTGTAGTCGGCTCGAGTTGGATTTTCCATACTGCCTCCAGGATGACGACTATTGATATACCTGCGATAGAGTTCGTAGTGTTCCTCCTGAAACTTCCCTTTTACAGTCTGCAACGCAATGTCGGCGTTTTTATTCAGATTGCGCTTATCGTTTCTGGATAGCTGGAACTGGTCAACCTTGATTCTCACCGAGATACATTCATTACACTGGGGGCAATGGGGACGGTACAGATAGCCTCCCGAGCGACGAAAACCGTATTGAATCAGTTCGTTATAGGTTTTCAGATCCATATCCATGTAGGGATTTGCAAACGCGCTGACTGATTCCCTGTCTCCCAGGTAGCCACAGACTTCTGGGCTTGAGGCGTAGAAATGTAGGCTATGCTGATCGTTCATACGGTTATTTTTATTGGCAAATCAGTGTAAGGCTATGGAAAAAACAAGGTGTATACAAGAGATCATATGCGTTAATAGTCCCTGATTGATGTCGTTGTTTTTATCTTTAACATAGACATTTTAGCCACAACTCAGCGCTTTGCAGGTAAAAAAACAGGGAGATTGATGAAAGGAGACGCAAGGCCTAGTCCATCAATGTGATTGCCTGACCAACGCGAATCTCTCCCGGCTGGTTATGCAGTCCATTTTGTCCAAATAAAATTTTATTGTTATATCGCCTGTAGGAAGCAAGCGCTTTAAGCAGATCGGGGTGTTTTTCACTGCTTTGCTGGTCGATGCTGGGTATCACACAGCGCGAGCAGGCCTTAGCGAGCTGGATTTCTATATTAGCAACGGCGATCCTGGACCAGTCATCCTCCGCGTGGGCTGGACAGCCATCAATGACGATATTAGGTCTGAAGCGGTCGAGACTGACTTTTTGCTCCAGCCGCTCATTCAGTGCATCGATACTGGCTCGGGATACAATCAGTAGCGGAAAGCCATCAGCAAACCCGACGATCTGGCCGGGAGCGGCATAGCGCGGATCGACCTGCCGTTGCTCGGAATCGGGTAGAAACACCATATCGCATTTTATGCCTAGTACCTGGCTGAACCAACTGCTGGCCTGGGAGGACACGATCGCTGCATTGCACACATCATCCCATATCCTGACTGACCGGAAATTGTCGGCAGCCTGCTCAAGAGGGATTTCCAGAACCGAGTGTGTGGGTGCTGTGATGATCAGGCTCTGATCTGAAATTGAACAGGCAATGGTGGCCATCTGCGGGTATTTTCGCTGGCTTAGGAAATCCCCATTTTCATCCACCAGCATCCAGTGACGGTCGTATTTGATACCAGTTTGCACCAGTTCAGCGATAGGGAGGTCGATACCTCTGCACGATTTTACCGGGTATACATGTAGTGAATGTATGGAAAGATTCATGATGAAAGGCCAAAGAAATTTCGCGTTGTTGTGAGCACTTCCTGCGCCAGCTGATCGGCATCTTTATTTTGATGATGTGCTACCGCGCGCAGGATATGGGGCAGGTATCTGGGATAGTTGGTTTTGTCCGCTGGCGCGGGTTGCAGGTCACGCGGTAGCAGATAAGGTGCATCGGTTTCGAGCATCAGCCGGTTGTTAGGGATTTCTTTCACCAGCGACTGTAATTCCAGCCCACGTCGTTCATCACAAATCCAGCCAGTGATGCCAATATGACAGTCCAGATCTAGCAGCTCATACAAGGCCTGCCGGTCGTCGGTGAAGCAATGCACAACAACATTTTGCAGGCGATGGCGATATTCCCTGAGTAGTTGCGTGAAGCTGTCCATAGCGTCGCGTTGATGCAGAAAAATGGGCTTGTTACATGCACAGGCGATTTCAAGTTGTTGCTGGAAAACCGAGATTTGCTGATCTCTGGGGGAGAAATTGCGGTTAAAATCCAGACCGGTTTCACCCACGGCTACTACACAGGCCTGCTGCACCAGATTCTGCAGTTCTTGCGCGGTATCTGCCTGCCACTCTTTTGCATCATGTGGATGGACCCCGGCCGTGCTGAACAGTTGCTGAGGAAATTGTTCGCACAGCTGTATCGCCAGCTTGCTATGTTCGATCGAAGTGCCGGTGACAATCTGCTGGATTACCCCTGCCTGTTGCGCCTGCTGAATGATTTCCTGTGCTTCAAACCGGAGTCGTTTATTGGTCAGGTTGACGCCGATATCGATCAACTGCATCAGTGCCTGACCCCGGTGCCACGGTTTAACAGGCCCATGCAGACCTGAAACAGGATAACAATGAATATCCCAATAACGCTAAATGCCAGCGTGATATCGATATCTGCAATGCCCAGGAAGCCGTAGCGGAAACCGTTAATCATATACAGGATCGGGTTACCAAGAGAGACACTCTGCCAGAAATCCGGTAGTAACTGGATGGAATAAAAGATACCACCCAGGTAGGTTAGTGGCGTTAGCACAAAGGTCGGGATGATGGAAATATCGTCGAAGCTTTTGGCATATACACCATTGATTAATCCCGCTAACGAGAACAGCAACGCGGTCAACACAGCTATGCTGATGGCAATTAGAGGATGCTCGATATTGAAACTAGTGAATATGAGGGATACCAGCGTGACGGCAGAGCCTACCGTTAACCCTCTGGCTATACCACCAGTCAGAAAACCAATCAGAATAATGATATTTGGGATAGGGGACACCAGCATTTCTTCTATGTGGCGGGAAAACTTGGCCCCGTAAAATGACGACACCACATTCGCATAGGAGTTGGTAATAATCGACATCATGATCAGGCCTGGCATGATGAAATCTATATAAGGCATGCCATCCATATTCCCGATGCGGCTACCAATCAGGTTGCCAAAGATAATGAAATAAAGTGTTACGGTGATGACAGGCGGAATGATGGTTTGCACCCAGATGCGTGAAAAACGCAGGATTTCCTTGCGTGCAATAGTGATATAGGCAATCCAGTATTTCTGTGCTCTAGTCATGCTGCATTCACCGAGTGGCCTGTCAGTGAGAGGAATAGTTCTTCCAGCCGATTAACCTTGTTACGCATACTATCGATCTGTATCCCAGCGCTATCCAGTTGTAGCATTAAATTATTCAGGGTTTCTGAATTTGGTACCTCCACCTCCAGCGTATGTTCATCAACCTGGGTGAGGCTGTAGTTCCCTTCGATACGGGGTAACTCGTTGATACTGTCAACGGTGTAGAGTACGAAGGTTTCACTGTTTAAGGTCTTTAGCAGCGCTTTCATGCTGGTGTTTTTAATGATCTTTCCCTGGTCTATGATGGCGATATTGCGGCACATCTGTTCGGCCTCTTCCAGATAATGGGTCGTCAGGATAATGGTTGTACCCTGTTGATTGATCTTGCGCATGAATTCCCACATTGAGCGGCGCAGCTCAATATCGACGCCTGCAGTAGGTTCATCCAGTATCAGTAGTTCTGGTTTATGAATCAGCGCGCGTGCAATCATCAAGCGTCTTTTCATACCACCCGACAGATCGCGCGCCTGCAGGGTTCGTTTTTCCCACAATCCCAGCTGCCTGAGATAATATTCTGTTCTGCTACGGACTTCAGCTGCGGGTACGCCGTAGTACCCTCCCTGATTGCCGATGATTTCCTGCACGGGTTCAAAGATATTGAAATTAAATTCCTGAGGCATCATGCCGAGGCAGGATTTGGCTTCGATCAGGTCATTGTCGAGGTCGTGGCCGAAGATCTTAACCTGGCCTGAGGTTTTGTTGACCAGGGACGATATGATGCCGATACAGGTTGATTTACCCGCTCCATTGGGGCCAAGCAGGGCAAAAAAATCGCCGCGCTCAACCTTCAGATCGATACCTTTGAGTGCTTCAAAGCCATTATCATAGGTCTTGCGGAGTTGAGATATTTCGAGGGCGTACATAAACAATAGGCAAAAAAGAATAATTATACGCGGCATGCTCCATCAGAGTCGATCTATCTGATACACATCAACACAATCTGAGAATAAATCAGCTGAGTATGTGCTATAAAATACCCGTGTCCATGCCTGTTATTAGAATTTATCAATGCAGTATTATCTAAACTCACTTTTTGTATTACTGGTTGAGCCATCAGTGGCTCAGAACAAAATTATTACCCAGCAATTCGACGAGCTGGGTATAGAACATTATGTGACTGCAAAGACAGGTGCTGAAGCGCTTGGCATTATCGAGGATGAACAGCCTGATATGGTTATCAGTGCGATGTTTCTGGAGGATATGACGGGTAAGGACCTGGTGCTGGAGCTACGTGATAACCCGTTAACGGTCGATACACCGTTTATGTTGATATCAACGGTTACTTCGTTCAAGGAACTCGATCCGATTAAACAAGCAGGTGCTTCAGCGGTGCTGCCAAAACCTTTCACCACACGAGACCTTAAACGGGCCATAGTCTCAACCATGGCCTGGGAGAATCCCGGGCAGATTCAGCTGGAAGACAGAAACCCGGAGACGCTGGAAATTCTACTGGTTGATGATAGCCACCTGGCGCGCCGTATGATTATCAGGACGCTGGACAAGATGGGGCTGAAGAAAATTACAGAGGCTGAAAATGGACGAGACGCCATTCCACTGATTGAGAACAATCGCTACGATTTAATCATTACAGACTACAACATGCCAGAGATGGATGGGCATGAATTGCTGTTATATATCCGAACCCGAAGTCCGCAAAAGGATGTGCCTGTTATGATGGTAACCACCGAAGGTCATGAAAGTGTCCTTGCTGCTATTCAACATGATGGCGTATCGGCTATCGTGGATAAGCCTTTTGAAGTGAATTCGGTTAAACGTTTAATAGAATCAGCGCTCAGCCTGTTATAAGTCCCGACTAACGGCGGTTGGGATCGTAATATGGGCTCCAGGGGTTGTTGCTCAACCAGTAATCCTGAGTGTTGTTGTAGCCATAACCATTGCCATAGCCGTAGCCAGAATAAGGATAGGGTGCAGAGGGCTGTGCTGTTGAATAAGGCTGATCATTCAGCTGATTGATGCGAGCTATTTCCTGGTCTGTGACGGTTTTTGGGGTATCCCCGGCTATGAAATTTGAGTCTTTATCATCGCTTTTGACCTGTTCGATCAAATTCAGTACAGATTGTTGTGCAACTGGCGGGTTTCGCGGTTTTACTTCAGTATTGCTTTGCTGCGTTTTTTCAACGATTTGTCGAATCAGTTTCTGTTGTCCGGAATAATCTTTCTGCTGATCATCCAGTGCGATAGATCCCCGGTCGAATTGTGTGAAAATTATCACTGCGATGCCGATTAATATGACCAGCACGGACAAGGTCAGAAACGTATGGAAGGTCGGACGACTTATCATTTTAGCCTTATTTTTCAATAAAATATAAACTTAAGTTGTTTAGTCTATTTGAAAATACTGATATGGGCAAGGTACGAGTTAATGCAGAGAGTTATTGAGTTATTTGTGATGCAGGGATGTCAGGTTTGCCCGCAGATGGAGAAAACTTTTTTCGAATTACAGAAAAAGGGAGAGATTTCTGAACTCAAGGTGATTGATGTTCAGCAACAGCCAGAGCTGGCTGAGAAATATCATATCCGCTCGGTACCTTATTACCTGATTAACGGCATCGCGTTTACGGGGTTGAAATCCCAGACAGAAATCCTTTCCCTGCTGAATGCCGAAACAGATCAAAGACTGGGTATCTGGATTAGCGATCAGCTGGCGCAGGGCAATCTGTCTGAAGTTGAAACCCGAATAGCGAATGAACCCCAGCTGCGCGAGGCCATGATGCAGTTACTGGAGGATGTCGACACCCCCCTGATGGCGCGCATTGGTTTGACAGCAGTGATTGAGTCACTGGCTGGAAGTGGTTTTTTTTCAGGTCTCGAGTCCCGCTTCATCCAGCTCGCAGATCATCCTGAGGAGCGTATCGCAATTGATGCAATTTATTATCTGCAACTACTTTCTACCCCAGCATCCCTCGGCAAGCTTGCCGATATTGCCCGATCAGGACACGCTGAGCTGCAACAGCAAGCACAGGAGTTACTGCTTGAAGTCACCGATAACGCGGTCAAACATTAGCGTCGCTGTAACCCTGGCTCCTGTAATAAAAATCCCTGACGTGGTGCAGGGTCGGGTGTTTTTATCCAGTTAACCCATCCCGCGATCGCTTCCGGTATAATCAACGCCATTCATTAAACTGTATTCTGGATTTACGGGCTCTTTATCACTTATGGAAAACGATTCCATTGTATTTTCCTTATTTCTGATTTTTTTTGGTGCCGCCATCATCGCGACTATCGCGATGACCATGCGCCAATCCTTGATTATCGCTTATATCGCCGTGGGTTTACTGATCGGACCATCCGGATTTTCGTTGATTCATGATCCGCATCTGATCCAGAACATTGCTAATGTGGGGATCATCTTTCTGCTATTCCTGTTGGGTTTGAATCTGAATCCCAGGGAGCTTTATCGAATGGCTGGGGAAACTTCTATCGTCACCGGGGTGAGTTCTCTGTTGCTGTTATTGCTTGGATTCCTGTTCAGCCGGATGTTTGATTTTTCCTTTGTCGAGTCACTGGTCATAGGTTCCGCATTAATGTTTTCCAGTACCATTATCGGGCTTAAGCTGATTCCAACGACGGTATTGCACCACCAGCATACCGGCGAAATCATCATCAGTGTATTACTGTTGCAGGATATTATTGCGATTATACTGTTGCTGCTGATGGAGGGTAGCGCAGGGGAATCATTTAACTGGCTTAACCTTCTTAAACCCCTGGTATCCTTACCCCTGCTTGCAATCGCTACCTGGTTGATTGAAAAATATCTGTTGATACGTTTGATACGCGCGTTTGATCGAATTCAGGAGTATATCTTTCTACTTGCTATTGGCTGGTGTCTTGGTATTGCTGAAGCTGCCGAGTTACTCGGGTTGTCCTATGAGATAGGTGCCTTTATCGCCGGTGTCTCTATCGCAACCAGTCCAATCGCGTTGTTTATTGCGGAAAGCCTGAAACCATTACGTGACTTTTTTCTAATTATCTTCTTCGTTGCACTGGGTGCGAATTTTGACTTAAGTGTGCTGGGACAGATCTGGGTGGCTGCACTGGGCCTCGCGTTTATTGCACTGTTTATCAAGCCGTTGCTGTATCACTTCCTGCTGCGTTTTTCCAAAGAGACTTCTGGGCGATCTATCGAAGTCGCGATACGATTAGGGCAGATGAGCGAGTTTTCATTGTTGTTGGCGGTCCTGGCGGTTGAGCTCAGTTTGATTAGCGAGCAGGTGAGTTACCTGATCCAGTTCGCAACCCTGCTGAGTTTTGTAGTTTCTTCCACCTATGTGGTAATGGTTTACCCTACGCCCATTGCACTTAGTGACAAACTTCGCCGTGATTGAGGCTGATCTTTAGCCGACATTCTGGTCTTAACTAGTATCTATCTTAATCAGTTCAGTAAGCGTTCAGCTTGCTGAATCTATAGTTGAGGTACTGAATACGCAGGAGTCCATTATGAACAAGAATCTAAAAATATTATCAGCGGCCGTATTGTTATCGGTGTTAGCAGGCAACGCATTTGCCGCCAAACCACATCATGAAGTGGTTCTGGAGTCGCCTCAGCTAAAAGAAAAGGTAGTGTATGCACGCGTTATCAGGGTTAGCCCTGTTTATCACTATGTTTCAGTTAGCCGTCCGGTCACCGAATGCTGGGATGAGCCTGTGTCAGAAACCCGTTACTATCGTCGGCACGATGGCGGTTCTACGCTGGCGGGTGGCTTGCTTGGCGGTATTATTGGTCATCAGATAGGACATGGGCATAACAGACCGGTTGCTACCGCACTGGGTACCATCATTGGTGCGCAAATTGGTCATGACGCTGGGGCTCGTGGTTCCTATACTACGCAGGAAACCTATCGTAATGTCTGTCAGGTGGTTGAACGTGAGGACAGTTATGAGAAAGTGCAGGATGGTTATGAGGTCAGTTATCTGCTGGAGGGTAAAAAATACCAAACCCATTTACCCTATGACCCAGGCAGACGGATAAAATTAAAAGTGCAGGTTGATTCAGAATAATAAGGTCCAGCGGGCGGAGTAGTGGTATGAGAGCAATCGTAGTTGAAGATGATCAGGATATTAACGATCAAATTGTCAGCCGCTTAAAGCAGGAAGGCTTTGCGGTGGACAGCGCGGACAATGGCGAAGACGGGCTGTATCTGATTCGCGAATATCCCAGCGATGTCGCAGTTATCGATCTGGGGCTTCCGCTAATGTCCGGGCTGGATGTCATTAAAAAGATTCGGGCAGAGGGCATAAAGCTGCCCATCCTGATTTTGACTGCACGTGGTCGTTGGCAGGATAAGGTGGAAGGCCTGGATGCGGGTGCGGATGATTACCTGGTGAAGCCTTTTCACCAGGAAGAATTAATGGCTCGCATCCGCGTATTAATTCGCCGAGCCGCGGGCTGGTCGGATTCAACCATGCATTGCGGTCCTGTTGCGCTGGACCCCTCAACGCAGCGAGTCACTGTATCTGAACAGGAAGTGGATTTGACGGCCTACGAGTACAAGGTGCTGGAATATCTGATCCTGCATGCAGGAGAGGTTGTGTCTAAATCGGTATTGACTGAGCATCTTTACGACGATGAAGATGATCGGGACAGTAATGTGATTGAAGTTTTCATCCGTCGTTTGCGCCAGAAGCTGGATGCCGAAGGCACGCTGGGTCCTATCGAAACACTACGCGGTAGAGGTTATCGCTTTACCTTGCCCCCGGCTCGCGCTATACAGAAGTAATTTCGCGTTCCAGAATACCTTATGAGATCTATCAAATCCCGCGTGATGATTAGCAGCCTTATTGTGCTGGTGGGATTCATGCTTTTAACAGCAATAGCACTCGAAACTGCAGTAGAGAAGCGCATGTTGCAGTCGGAAGAGGATAAGCTGCTGGCATTGATGTATAGCGTTCTGGCAGCAGTGGATCGGGATAGTACGGGACTCAGTATTACAGTTTCAGATACTCGACTGTTTGAAAATGCACTATTCGATAGCGAGTCAGGTTTACGCGCCCTGATTTATGATACTCAAGGTGAGATCTGGCACTCCTTATCCACGGTAGGTTTATTCCCCAAGCCGGTTGATTTAAAGCCCGAAGAGATGCGGTTTAGCCAGTTAAAGCATAATGATCGAAACTGGTTTCAACTGGCATTTTCAATTCGCTGGCCGAATGTGCACGATAAGTTAAGCCAGTATCAGGTGGTGCTGTGGAAAGATGCGAGCGATTATTACGCCATGTTTAAACGCTTCCGTCAGACGCTCTGGTTATGGCTGGCAATTACTATTGCGCTGTTACTGCTGGTGATGTGGTTGGTTATGTTCTGGAGCTTGCGGCCATTACGCCAGATTGGTGAAGAGGTACGAGCGATAGAAGATGGTGACAAGCTTCGCTTTGATTCAATCTACCCGGCTGAAATTACCCCGCTGACGCAGAATCTGAACTTACTGCTGCAGCGCGAACAGTATCAGATGCAACGCTATAGAAACGCTCTGGATGATCTCGCGCATAGCCTGAAAACCCCGCTGGCGGTGGTGAATGGCCTGGCGCAAAAGCAACATTGGCAGGAAGAAGATCGAATCACGCTACAGGATCAAAACCAGCGCATGAATCAAATCGTTTCCTACCAGCTGCAAAAAGCCGCTACCGTCGGCGGTGAGCTGATTTCAAAACCGATTGATCTGATTCAGCTGTTAAGCAAAACCATTAATGCCTTACGTAAGGTTTATCCAGATAAACAGATAAACCTCCAAACCAGAGCTTCAGGTGTATTACCCGTTAGAATGGATGAAGGAGATTTACTGGAAATTCTGGGAAATTTAATTGATAACGCCTGTAAGTACAGCAACCACAAGATCAATATTCAGGCTTTGGAAGACAGGCAGTTTATCGATGTCATTATTGAAGATGATGGAAAAGGTCTTGCCAGTTCAGAGCTGAAAGAAATTATCCAGCGCGGCAAACGCCTGGATCAGAGTCTGGAAGGGCAGGGTATTGGGTTGGCGGTTGTAGATGAAATTGTTAAAGCTTATGAAATTCACGTGAATTTCGACAGCTCCTCTCTGGGCGGAGTAAAGGTGAGTCTCCGCTTTAACATCGCATAGCGCCGGACTAATTTCCGGTATAGCTGGTAAATGAGAGCCAGAGCCCGTAACTGAGAATGACCGCACCTGGCAGGTAGACGAGCCAGTCCAGGCGGTTTTGTTTCGTTCGGTTCAGCCTTTTTTGTTCAAACTTGTTGGATAATATTTTCATAACGCCCCCGGTGCAAAATACTGCATGACATGGCATTACTTTAAATGTTTGAGTGGTACAGGTTCTGTGATGTATTGCTAGAAAAAGATGATGTCGATGATGGCAATGTATTTAACTGATAAACGGGTACCACCGAGGAGGTGACATGCTGAGCTTCACAGATAGTGCAGCGATAAAACGAAACCTGAACCTTGTTGTCACTGGAAGCATCGGTATGCTCCATGTGGGAGTTACAGTGTGGGCATTTCATGACTTCTCCTCAGGCTGTTGTTGGTGATTTACAACTTTTCGGGAAGTATAAGAGAATTTGTAAATATCACAACATATTGTGGTTAAGTATTTTGCTTTCTACTATATCTAGCTATTTCTGAAATTAGCCCAGGCCTGAATTCCCGATGGATCATTCACTGTGCTTTTCAAAAGCTTATGCGAAAAACTTCAGGTAAATTATGAAGCAGGCAAGGAATCAGGCCAGTTTTTGATCCGATAAACGGTCATGGTGGTGGATTATTTTATGGCTTTAAAACCGATGTCATTCCGATAATACGCGCCCGGCCACTGAATTTGCCTGACCATTAAATAAGCTTCATCCTGGGCCTGTTTTACATCGTTGCCAAGTGCTACTACGCACAATACCCGGCCGCCATTGCTCAGTACCTGTTGTGACTCATCTAGTGTGGTACCGGCATGGAAAACTTTACTATGGTCGGTCTCGAATGGAATACCTCGGATAACCTCTCCTTTGGCGTACTCATCAGGGTAGCCCTGAGCTGCCATCACCACGCCTAGTGATACTTTATCGGTCCAGCGTGTGACCTGCTGGTCCAGCTGCTGATCAAGCGCCGCCAGACAATGTTCAACCAGATCCGATTCCATACGCATCATGATAGGCTGGGTTTCGGGGTCACCAAAGCGACAGTTATATTCGAGCACTTTGGGTGTTCCAGTTGCATCAATCATCAATCCGGCATACAGAAAACCGGTATACGGATTACCTTCAGCAGCCATCCCGTCCACGGTTGGTCTGATGACTTCATCCATCACTCGTTGTGCGATTTCATCACTCACTACAGGTGCTGGACTATAGGCGCCCATACCGCCAGTGTTGGGGCCCTGGTCTCCATCATCGCGTGCTTTGTGATCCTGAGAGGTTGCCATGGGCAGTATATTTTTACCGTCAACCATACAGATATAGCTGGCTTCCTCGCCACTCAGGAATTCTTCAATAACAACACGGTGACCGGCTTCGCCAAAAGCGTTTCCTGCTAACATGTCCTTAACTGCAGCAATCGCCTGCTGCTCGGTTTCGGCCAGTATGACCCCTTTGCCGGCAGCCAGGCCATCGGCCTTCACCACAATGGGAGCGCCTACCTGTCTGATGTAATCTATGGCTTCATCAATATCGGTAAAACTACTGTAGGCGGCAGTGGGAATATTGTGACGTTGCAGAAAATCTTTGGTAAAGGTTTTTGATCCCTCTAGTTGAGCCGCCAGCTTGCTGGGCCCGAAGATGTTGAGGCCGTTTTGCTGAAATAAATCGACCACGCCGATAACCAGGGGGGCTTCAGGACCAACGATAGTGAGGTCGATTTTATGCTCTAGTGCGAAGTTGCACAGGGCCTGGATGTCATCAGCCGCAATATCGATATTGGTGAGTTTTTCTTCTAGCAGGGTGCCTGCGTTTCCAGGTGCTACGAATACTTGTGTAACCCTGGGTGATTGGGCTGCTTTCCAGGCCAGTGCATGCTCACGACCACCGCCACCAATTATTAAAACCTTCATATTGCTAAACCTTGATTAATTGCGTTGTTCACCTCTGATAAATTTGATCAGAGGTGGGTAGATGCTAGTGTCTGAAATGGCGCATGCCGGTAAATACCATGGTCATACCATGTTCATTGGCAGCGGCGATGACTTCCTCATCCCGCATGGATCCGCCAGGCTGGATTACGGCAGCGATACCTGCCTCGTGCGCTGCGTCTATACCGTCTCTGAACGGAAAGAATGCATCGGATGCCATTACAGAACCTTCAACCGTTAATCCGGCATGTTCTGCCTTGATGCCCGCAATACGTGCCGAGTTAATACGTGACATCTGGCCTGCGCCCACGCCGATAGTCATCAGGTCTTTGGCATATACGATGGCATTAGATTTGACGAACTTGGCAATTCGCCAGCTGAATAACAGGTCCTGCATCTGTTTTTCATCCGGTTGTTTTTCGGTTACTACTTTCAGTTCGTTGTACAGCGACAGGTCGGCATCCTGAACCAGTAATCCACCATTCACACGTTTGGTATCCAGTCGGTAGGCCGGGTTCTGCCACTGGCCGCAGGATAGCAGGCGAACATTCGGTTTACTGGCAATGATCTCTGCTGCCTTTTCATCCACCGAAGGCGCGATGATAACTTCAACAAACTGACGATCAATAATGGCCTGTGCAGTGGCGACGTCCAGCTGGCGGTTGAAGGCGATAATGCCACCAAAAGCCGACTCAGGATCGGTAGCATAAGCGCGGTCATACGCACTTAACAGACTGTCGCTGGTTGAGACTCCACAGGGGTTTGCATGCTTAACGATCACACAACTGGGTTCCTCAAACTGTTTGACACATTCCAGCGCAGCATCGGTATCACCGATGTTGTTAAAAGAAAGCTCTTTTCCTGACAGTTGAACAGCGGTTGAGATGCAGGGTTCCTGCAGGTTGGTTTCTACATAGAATGCAGCATTTTGATGTGGGTTCTCGCCGTATCTCATCCCCTGCATATGGTGGTATTGCAGGGTGATGGTGCGTGGAAAGCGTTTGTCCGCTTCAGGTTGCACCATGCGCCCAAAATAGTTTGCGATCGCGCCATCGTAGCTTGCGGTATGCTCAAAGGCTCGAATTGCGAGTGAGAAGCGCGTGTCGTCGCTGACACAGTTCTGGTTCTCGCGCATCTCCTGCAGTACCTGGTTGTAGTCATTGGGGTCGACCAGGATGCTCACGCTAGCGTGGTTTTTTGCCGCAGCGCGCACCATTGCTGGGCCGCCAATATCGATATTCTCAATCGCATCGTCAAAGCTGCAGTCTGGATTCGCCACTGTTTTCTGGAACGGGTAAAGGTTGATAACAACCATATCGATAGGTTGAATCTGGTGTTGTTGCATCACCTCGTCGTCTATACCCCGACGGCCTAGAATGCCACCATGAACCTTGGGATGCAGGGTTTTTACACGGCCAGCCATCATTTCTGGAAAGCCAGTGTAATCAGCGATTTCAGTGACGGGGATATGGTTCTCTGCGATCAACTTCGCAGTGCCGCCAGTGGAGAGTAGTTCGACTCCCATCTGATGCAGTGATTGTGCGAATTCCAGTATCCCGGTTTTGTCGGATACACTGATCAGTGCGCGGCGTACCGCGTTGTTAGAGTCGGTCATGGTGTTGTCCAGATTCGAAAACAGCGCATTATAAGGGAAGCAATTTTTAACATGAAGCTTAATTGCTGAATATCTTTATGCAGATTTTATATGCGGTAATTAGAGAAACTGTTAGCACGATAAGAATGAACCTGCGCCGACAGGGCAGGGGCAGAACTATTGAGTAATCTGGTGTTGCTTGAGTTTTTTTCTCAGCGTACCGCGATTAATTCCCAGACAACTGGCTGCTCGCGACTGATTGTTTTCACAGTGAGTCATAACGGTCGAAAGCAGGGGTTTTTCGATTTCGCTAAGCACGGTTTCGTAAAGATTACAGGGATCTTCACCATCCAGATCGCTAAGGTATTCGATAAGTGCTGAAGATACCGACTTTTGCAGCGAGTTATTTTTTCTTTTCAAAACTTTATTCCGTGATCTATGCTATTTTGCCCAAAATCAACATGTATCAGGGTCAATTCAGATTATTGCCAGGCGTTTAACCGGTTCTATCAAACTGTCTGGATTGTAAACAATCAAAATACTCATTGAGTTGCCCTAGCTGGCTTTTAGCGCTGTCACAACCCAAAAGGGAAGGCTTAACCGCAAGGAACCCCGGTTTATCGCTCAGTTGCCAGACCATATGTTTGCGTGCAATGCGTACGCCCTGGAACTCCCCATAAAATTGATAAAGATTTTCCAGATGTTGAAGCAACCAGTTTTTTATTGTTGTTAGATCTGGTTCGTCGCTTAGTTGCCCAAGTTCAAGGTACCGGTTGATTTGCTGAAATATCCAGGGCCTGATCTGGGCTGCACGTCCGATCATGATAGCATCAGCTTCGGTGAAGTCCATGACCATTTTAGCTTTTTTTATACTGTCGATATCACCGTTAGCGATGACCGGTATTTTTAGCTGCTGTTTTACCCGTCGGATACTGTCATATTCAGCATCACCGTTATATTTCTGGTCGCGAGTTCTACCATGAATAGTGAGGGCCTGTATCCCGCAGTCCTGCGCGATTCTGGCAATTTCATCAATGTTCTGTTGTTGTGCGGACCAGCCTGTTCGGGTTTTTAAGGTCACCGGTACATCAACAGCGTTAACAACGGACTGTAGTATCTGTGCAACCCTGGCCGGATCGCGCATCAGAGCGGAGCCCGCCTCTTTACGACAAACTTTTTTTGCCGGGCATCCCATATTGATGTCAATGATCTGCGCACCCTGGTCAACATTGTAGCGTGCCGCATCAGCCATCATGTCTGCTTCGGCACCTGCAATCTGCACTATGATGGGTTCAGGTTCTCCCTGGTGATCCAGGCGCAACAGCGATTTGCGCGTGTTTCTCAGGTCAGGGCGACTGGTGACCATTTCTGATACCGTCATGCCTGCGCCGAGTTTTCTACATAATTGTCTGAATGGGCGATCAGTAACGCCTGCCATTGGCGCCAGCACCAACGGGTTATTAAACTGGTAAGGACCTATGCTGAAGCTCACGAGATAAACTCAAATTCGTAGGTAAGGGCTTCGGTGCCGGGGTCGAGTATCTCGAGTTTAAACTGTGCGCTCTTGCCAGGCGCCAGTGTAGTTTTCGATTTATCAGTCAGGTACTCTTGCGCATTAAACTGGCGATTGGCAATCAGGTTGCCCTGGATGTCAGACAGGCTGATCAACAGTTGCGGCATGCTTTGTTCAAATGGAGCATCGTTGACGAATGAACCGGTAATCATCAATGCCTTGTTGTGTGTCGGGTGTGAAAAAACATTTCTTTCAACCATACGTATCTGTGCAGGGTTGGAAAACCGGCTGCGATCACAGGGTAGTATCTGACACAGATTGAGAATCTGCTGCTGATACTGACTGGACGAGATTAACTGGTAGCGCTGGTAATAAATGACCTGGACGGTAGTGATGATAATCATCAGCAGGATGCCAATGGTCCACAAAATCGGCTTGAAGGATTGCGCAGATTTATGGTTGTCACCGTACATCGCTTCTTTCAGCGACAACACATCCTGCTCAGTTTGGCCCGGTTCAGTGGTTGAAGCAGAGGTAAATTCCTCGGCTATTTCGCCTATCTCTGCATCAGATACCCGATGTATGGGTTGCCCTGAGTAGTTTTCCAGATGGATGAGCGCGTTGAATACCTGCATACACTGGCTACAACGAACCTGTCCACGCGCAGATTCCAGTTGTTCGCCATGGATACGAAAAACACTGGCACAGTGTGTACAGGTGGTTTGCAGTTCATCCCCGAGATGGGTGCGATTATTCATTGTTCCCTAAACCTTTTTGATTCCGCTCACGCGACACCATTGATCCTGAATCATAACCGTATCGAGTTCAAAGTGTTGTGAATAAGTTTCCATAATCGAGTCTACCTGTGTGTCCAGGATGCCGGAAAGTAGTAGCCTGGACCCTGGGTGCGTCATTTCTGCAAATACGGGTTCAAGTTCAGTCAGTGGACCTGACAGAATATTCGCAATCAAATAGTCGACTATCGGAGGTGTCTTATTCAGGTCGGGCAGCTGTATGCTGATCTGTTCTGGATCGATCTGATTACGCAAGAAATTTTGTCTTGTGGCTTCCAGTGCCTGCGGGTCTATGTCGATACAGTGAATCTGCTTTGCACCCAGTTTATGTGCCGCAATGGCGAGGATACCCGAGCCGCAGCCGTAATCCATCACACTCTGGTTTTGTGGTGGGTTCTGGTCCAGGAATTCCAGACATAACGCAGTAGTGGGGTGGCTGCCGGTACCGAAGGCGATGCCAGGGTCCAGAATGATATTACAGGCGTTGGCATCGGGTGGCTGATGCCAGCTTGGGCATACCCAGATATTCTTACCGAATGGGATAGGTGTATATCGTTCCAGAAAAACGCGTTCCCATTGCTGATCTTCCAGCAACTCTTTGCGGATATAGCTGAGCTGATGTTCTGGCAGTCGCGCGACCAGTGCATCATAAAGCTGTTCCAGCGTCTGTGTTTGATCAAACAGGCCTGTGATTAGTGAGTGTGACCAGAGGGGCTGTTCGCCGGGCAACGGTTCGTAGATGGGTTCGTCATAAGCATCCGTGATGCTGATGCTTAATGCACCCAGTTGCAGTAACTGATTTTCAGTGTATTCCAGTTCATCTTTTGTACACTGGACTGTAAGTTGCCACCAGGGCATAGCAAACTCCGCAGAGAAAATAACAGGAACCTGAAATCAGGTTCCTGAAACATGATGACAGATGGGTTTAGTGGATACCGAGTTTCTTTTCCAGGTAATGGATATCAGCCCCACCTGCCGCGAAATTGGCATCGGAAATGATATCTCTCTGTAAATCGATATTGGTTTTAATACCATCAATAACGATTTCGGATAATGCACCTTTCATACGTGCTATTGCTGATTCACGGGTGTTCCCGTAAGTAATCAGCTTACCTATCATTGAGTCATAGTAGGGGGGAACCAGATAGCCATTGTATATATGAGTATCCAGTCTCACACCTGGGCCACCGGGGGCATGGTATTGGGTAATTGTGCCGGGTGAAGGCATAAAGGTTTTAGAGTCTTCAGCATTCAGGCGGCACTCAATGGCGTGGCCACGAACCTTGATATCTGATTGTGTAAAGCGCAGCGGGTTACCTGAAGCGATGGAGATCTGTTCACGGATGATGTCTACACCCGTAATCATTTCGGTGACTGGATGTTCAACCTGTACCCGGGTATTCATCTCAATAAAATAAAATTCACCATTCTCATACAGAAACTCAAAGGTGCCTGCACCTTCGTAACCCATTGCCCGGCAGGCTTCTGCGCAGCGACTGCCAATTTCATTGCGTTGCTTGGCCGTGATGCCTGGAGCTGGTGCTTCTTCAACAACCTTCTGATGACGACGCTGCATAGAACAGTCGCGTTCGGCCAGGTGAATCGCATTGCCATGTGAATCCGCCAGTATCTGGATCTCAATATGGCGTGGTTTTTCGAGGAATTTTTCCATGTACACCACGTCATTGTTAAACGCTGCACCCGCTTCGGATTTGGTTAACTGTATGGCATTAAGCAAGCTGCCTTCGGCATTAACCACCCGCATACCTCGACCACCACCACCGCCGGCAGCCTTGATAATGACCGGGTAGCCGATTTCACGCGCTAACCGGATGTTACGATCTTTATCGTCATCCAGCGGGCCGTCTGAACCAGGTACCGTGGGAACGCCTGCCGCTTTCATGGTTTTGATGGCTTCAACCTTGTCACCCATGGTGCGAATTGATTTGGCACTGGGTCCGATAAATTTGAATCCGCTGGACTCTACCTGTTCTGCAAATTCAGCATTTTCAGATAGAAAGCCATATCCGGGATGAATAGCAGACGCATTAGTAACTTCTGCAGCACAGATGATGGCCGGGATATTGAGGTAGCTTTCCAGGGACGAAGGTGGCCCTATGCATACCGATTCATCGGCCAGGCGAACATGTTTCAGGTCTCGGTCAGCGGTGGAGTGAACGGCCACTGTCTGTATATCCATTTCACGACAGGCGCGAAGTATACGCAGCGCAATTTCACCGCGATTGGCGATGACTATTTTTTCTAACATAATGAATATTCTCTAATCGATGACAAACAAATCCTGGTCGAATTCTACAGGCTGGCCATTTTCCAGCAGAATCTGTCGAATCGTCCCGGATTTATCGGCTTCGATCTGGTTCATCATTTTCATCGCCTCGATGATACAAAGGGTATCGCCGATGTTCACTTTCTGGCCTTCCTTAACGAACGGAGGCGCGCTCGGAGAGGGTGAAGAATAATAAGTGCCGACCATAGGTGATTTAATACGATGACCGGAGGTATCTGCTTCTGCCGCTGCTGCGGGTTCGGCGGCTACGACAGCGACAGGCGCTGCAGCTACCGGAGCCTGCATCATGGCGGGTGCTGCATAAGCCTGCTGGTTAGTTTGTCTACTGATTCGAACGGATTCTTCGCCTTCCTTGATTTCCAGTTCAGCAATGCCGGATTCTTCCAGCAGCTCTATGAGTTTTTTAATTTTACGAATGTCCATAGGATTCTCTGTACCTGTTAACTTCAATTAGTGGTTTATTTGCATCGAGACATCGCAGCATGCAGGGCAAGCAGATAACTGTCTTTTCCCAGGCCGCAGATGACGCCCACTGCAATGTCGGATAAATACGAATGCTGCCGGAATTCCTCTCTTGCATGCACATTGGAAAGGTGCACTTCTATAAAAGGTGTTTTGCAACCCAGAAAGGCATCTCGAATAGCGACACTGGTATGGGTAAAAGCAGCAGGGTTGATGATGATGAAATCAGTACCATCTTCGATGGTTTGGTGTAAACGGTCGACGATCTGCCCTTCATGATTGGATTGAAAGGTGGTCAATTCAACCTGGAAGCCTTCAGCGAGTTCGCTCAGCTCCTGATTGATAGATTGCAATGTGTCTGAACCATAATGGCCAGGTTCTCTAATACCAAGCAAATTCAGATTTGGTCCGTGGATCACCAGGATTTTGGCCATTATTTTTGTGTTTTTTTGTGGTTGCTTAATTTGGACGGCAATTGAAACATACCTGCATGATCGTGTCTAGTTTATACTAAATTAACGACATTCGTTGCAATGTTGTACTTTTAATTTGCCAGTTGCGGTTTAATTATCGACACTAACTGAGATTTGTCGATTTCGCCGCTATGCGAGTAAATGATTTCGCGTTCTGCGTTGAGAATGACGCTAAATGGCAGGCCGCCACTATTATTGCCAAAGTACCTATTTAATGATTGAGCCTGTTGGTCAACCAGTAGCAGGGGATAGTTAAAGTGGTACTGTGAGCTGAAATCGCGCACATTGTCCAGGCTGTCGAATGATAGGCCAACCAGCTGGAGTTGATCATTGTATTCTTGCTGCAATTCGATGAGTGCCGGGATTTCCCTGCGGCAGGGTGCACACCAGGGTGCCCAGAAGTTTACCAGCAGTAATGGTTTGTGATTCCACTGAGATAATGCCTGAGGATGCTGGTTAACATCGGGTAAAACTATGCTATCAAAGGTTAACGCTGATGCCGTCTGATTGCTGCTATTTGCTTCGGTTGCCGATTGGCTGGCGCTGACAAAAGTCGGCTGAAAGAAGAAGTAGCGATAAAGCATGATGCCCGCAAGAGCGGACATCAGGCTGAGGCCGATAATGATAAATAATTCGCGTTTCACTGAGCCTTAAAACTACTGGGCGTAAAACTTATTGATATGCGCAGCAAATTCTTCGCCAGACATTTGACCCACGACCCTGCTGCCTTCGATCTCCTTGCCGCTGCGGTCAAAAAACAGAATAGCAGGGGGGCCATAAATACCGAGTGACTTCATGAATAACTGGTCTGTTTTGTCATTGTCTGTCACATCGGTTTGCAGGGTTTCAAAACCAGATAGCGCCTGTAGCACAGCTGGGTGAGGGAAGGCGTATTTCTCCATCTCTTTGCAGGAAATGCACCAGTCAGCGTAAAAATCCAGCATCACCGGCTTGCCATTAGCTGCGCTTAATGCCTGCTTCAGCCCCTGTTCGCCCTTAATCTGCTTGAAGTTTAAATGTCCCGCATTCTGGGTGGAGCCTGATGCCGCGACCGTAGCACCTGCAATACCTTTTAGCGGCTGGATTAAATCCTTACTGCCGGCGGCAACGCCATACAGGTAAAATATTCCGTATAGCAGTAATACCAGCCCCAAACCTTTCCACAACTTTCGCCACCCCGAGACATTTTCTGGCAGGCTGGTCATGGCACCCATATAAATGGAGGTGGTAATAATCAATATCGCCATCAATAGCATGGTGATAGAAGTAGGAAGCACGCGTTCCATCAACCAGATTGCAACGCCTATGAGCGCAACACCGAAAACAGCCTTAACCGCATCCATCCAGCCACCTGCCCTGGGTAGCAGGTTACCAGCAGAGGTGCCGATCAATAGTAACGGAGTCCCCATACCGAGACCGAGTGCGAATAATGCCATACCTCCGAGCAGCCAGTCCTGCGTCTGCGAGATAAAGATCAATGCGCCCACCAGCGGTGCGGTGATACAGGGACCTACAATTAATGCTGAAAGCAATCCCATAATGCCGACCCCAATCAGGTTGCCGCCTTCCTGCTTGTTACTGAATTCGGTCAGGCGACTCTGGATAAAGGAAGGCATCTGCAGGTCATAAAAACCAAACATGGAAAGCGCCAGTAACACGAAAACGCCAGCAAAAATGCTCAGGATAATTGGGTCCTGGAACCAGGCCTGGATATTAAATTCAGCACCAAAGCGTCCGACAATTGCACCCGCAACAGCATAGGTAGAAGCCATCGCCAGTACATACACCAGGGACAGGGTAAAGGCTTTGCGTGTGGTGATATTATCGCCTTGTCCGGCAATGATACCCGATAGAATTGGGATCATCGGGAATACGCAGGGGGTAAAGGTCAATAGCAGACCCGCCAGGAAGAATGAGCCGAGGATGATAAACAGGCTTTCATTAGCAATAATGCTGGCAAAGCGGTCCTGTTCATTCTGGGTTGCAGCAGGCGCTGCTGCTGAGCTGCTGTTTGAACTGGATGTGTTTGAGATTTGACCGGTGTTGGCCAGTTGCGGCTTTTCATCCAGGATTTCAAGCGATTTATCGCTTAGGTCAATCTTCAGGTATTTAGTGATCGGTGGATAGCAGATTTTATCTTCTACACAGCCCTGGTAGCCCATTGCAACGACCAGTTGAGAGCTGGCACTGGCTTCGCTGATGAGCGGGACCGAAACCTTGAAGTAATTATGATAAACCTCCATCAAGCCGAAGAATTCATCATTCTTTTCATCGCCTTTGGGTAGTGAAATTGCTCCTATGGTGTGGCCTGAGCCATCGAGCATGGTGAATTTCATTTTGTTCTTATACAGGTAGGTGTGGTTATAGATCTGAATCTCAGCCTGGATGATATTGTTGCTGTCGACCACTGCAGCCAGCTGGAAGGCTTTGTCAGGATCAGGAATTTCTTCTTCATCGTCCAGGCCGATGTCAGCACCTAATGCCTGTAACTGGTCCAGTGCACTGGCAACGTTTGTCTGGCTACTGTCTGAGGCAGTATTCAGTTCCTGCTGTACAGGTTTTGCTTTTTCGGTGACCTGCGCAAACAGGTTCTGCAGCTCGCTGACGCTGCTGTCGCTGGTTTCCGCAGCAACCTTGACGGGTTTAAATTCGTAGGGTTGGGGTAATACGGAAGCTGTGCTGGCCGTGTTCATGGTGAGTGTCTGGTACAGAGGCGGGTAGCATACGCCGATGTCCGCACATCCCTGGCCGGTAGTCTTAATCTTGATTTCTGCGGGGAGATTCGCTCCTTCAGGCTGCAAAGGTAGCTGGATGGCGACCTGGTCCCGATAGATTTCAACATCGCCAAAAAATTCATCATGTTTGATTTTACCATCAGGAACTATGACCTCTGCAAAGCTGACGCCATCGGATTCGAGGTCAAAGCGGAATGCCTCGCGATACATATAATAGCCAGGAGCAATTTTGTACTCGGCGATGACTGTGTTGTTTTCAACCCTGGCTTGCAGGCTGAAAGCTTTTTCAGGTGCCAGCAATTCCTCATCCTGAGCGTAGCTGTTTGGCAGTAATCCCAGGCAGGCGATTAAGATTAAAAACTGTCGCATTAATTTCATTCGGTATTTCCTTTAATCCAGTTTATATATTCACTATAGCCACCAGTAATCGGTAGCTGAAGTATCTCAGGACATTCGTAGGGGTGCAGCTCCACTATCGATTGCATCAGCGCATCGACTTTGTGAGCACTGGTTTTTAACAACATCTGATGTTCGGTGCCGATTTGTGTTTCACCTTCCCAGCGATATATTGAAGTCATCTTGGGGAGTATATTGACGCAGGCAACCAGATTAAGTTCTAACCACTGCTCGGCAGCCTGCCTTGCGTGTGACGCTTCTGGCCAGGTCGTCAGTATTAAAACGATGTCAGTCATTGCAATATACCAGCGGTTGCATTAATTATTTGTTGATTGCTGCGCAATCGACCCTATATATTGCCTATACAGACTCACAAAACGCGCATTCTATTCCCGGCTTATTTATGTTTCCAGTTCTTGCTCTGATATTTTTAGTAGTTCCCGTTATCGAAATCTACATCCTGATTCAGGTGGGGCAGGTAATAGGTGCGCTGTGGACCGTGTTCTTTGTGGTGTTGACTGCCGTTATCGGCGTGCAACTTCTTAAACGCCAGGGGCTGTCGACGTTATCTCGTGCTCAGATGAAAATGAATCAGGGGGAGATGCCTGCGCAGGAGCTACTGGAGGGTATGGCTCTAATGATGGCAGGTGCATTTTTACTGACACCTGGTTTTTTCACCGATGCCTTCGGCTTTATTCTGCTGATACCGACTACCCGCAGGTTGATGATA
The DNA here is from genome assembly GCA_050288105.1 of Gammaproteobacteria bacterium. Classification (GTDB taxonomy): domain Bacteria; phylum Pseudomonadota; class Gammaproteobacteria; genus JACNJF01. Next base: position 65,900 of record JBNKDE010000003.1, on the reverse strand, counting down.
CGGGCAATTTTTGAACGCATGAAAGCATCCGGTCGTTTTGTATCAATAAATCCAGCAGGATCTAATCCGTATCAGTCAGATCAATCAGGTAGATCTGGTGATGTCATCGATGGTGTGAATTACCGTAAGGAAGACGATTAACCAGATTCGCTGCAATTTTTTTCTATTCGCGCTTGAAACGCATTAAACCATCCCAATATAGCTTGACTACTCAGCCTTGCTGACTATGATTAGCACTCACCAAGGCAGAGTGCTAACACTCGTTTAACTAATAAACTTAGGAGAATCCAATAAATGAATATCCGTCCTTTGCATGACCGTGTGGTTGTCAGACGTATGGAAGAGGAACGCACCACAGCTGGTGGTATCGTCATTCCTGATTCCGCAACAGAAAAACCCAGTACAGGTGAAGTGATCGCTGTAGGTAAAGGCAAAACCGCTGATTCTGGCGAGATTTGCGCTATGGACGTTAAAGTCGGTGACAAAGTAATGTTCGGCAAGTACTCAGGTACTGAAGTGAAGGTTGACGGTGAAGAACTGTTGATCATGCGTGAAGACGACATTATGGCTGTTGTTGAATAACTATTAGATTAAGAGGTTTATTGCAATGAGTGCAAAAGATGTAAGATTTGGTGATGATGCGCGTAGCCGCATGGTCAAAGGCGTTAACATTCTGGCTAACGCAGTTAAAGTAACATTAGGTCCTAAAGGACGTAATGTCGTTCTGGAAAAAAGTTTCGGCGCTCCTACCGTAACCAAAGATGGTGTTTCAGTTGCGAAAGAAGTCGAGCTGGAAGACAAGTTTGAAAACATGGGCGCACAGATGGTTAAGGAAGTTTCTTCTCAAACCTCTGATATCGCTGGTGACGGTACCACAACTGCAACCGTACTGGCTCAGGCTATTGTACGTGAAGGCATGAAAGCCGTTGCTGCGGGTATGAACCCAATGGACCTGAAGCGTGGTATTGATAAAGCAGTTGCTGCTTCGGTTGAATTTCTGCACAGCATCTCTACCCCCTGTACTGATACCAACGCGATCGCACAGGTAGGTACAATCTCTGCGAACTCTGATTCCAGCGTTGGTGGCATTATTGCTGAAGCGATGGAAAAGGTAGGTAAGGAAGGCGTTATCACGGTTGAAGAAGGTTCTTCATTCGATAACGAACTGGACGTAGTTGAAGGTATGCAGTTTGATCGCGGTTACCTGTCTCCCTACTTTGTTAACGATCAGCAAACCATGACTGCTGAACTGGAAGAGCCTTTAATCCTGCTGTTCGACAAGAAGATTTCTAACATCCGTGAATTACTACCGGTACTGGAAGCTGTGGCAAAAGCCAGTAAGCCATTATTAATCATCGCGGAAGATATCGAAGGCGAAGCGCTGGCTACCCTGGTGGTTAACAGCATGCGCGGTATCGTTAAGGTATGTGCGGTTAAAGCACCTGGTTTTGGTGACCGTCGTAAAGCCATGCTGCAGGATATCGCTATCCTGACCGGTGGTCAGGTGATTTCTGAAGAAGTTGGCCTGAGCCTGGAAAAAACAACTCTGGATGACCTGGGTTCTGCGAAGAAAGTTTCTATCTCTAAAGAAAACACCACGATTGTTGATGGTGCTGGCAGCGGAGAAGAGATTCAGGGTCGTATCTCTCAGATCAAAGCTCAAATCGAAGAGTCTACTTCAGACTACGATAAGGAGAAAATGCAGGAACGTGTGGCCAAGCTGGCTGGCGGTGTTGCAGTGATCAAAGTCGGTGCTGCTACTGAAGTTGAAATGAAAGAGAAGAAAGCTCGCGTCGAAGACGCATTGCATGCAACTCGTGCTGCAGTAGAAGAGGGTGTTGTCCCCGGTGGTGGTGTTGCATTGATTCGTGCACGCGCCTCTATTGCTGATTTGAAAGGCGAAAACGCTGATCAGAACATCGGTGTTGACATTGCACGCCGTGCTCTGGAAGAGCCACTGCGTCAAATCGTATCTAATGCGGGTGATGAAGCATCTGTTGTCACTAACAACGTTGAAGCTGGTGAAGGTAACTACGGTTATAACGCTGCCAACGGTGAATATGGTGATATGATCGAAATGGGTATCCTGGATCCAACCAAGGTAACTCGTTCTGCACTGCAAAATGCCGCATCTGTAGCTGGTCTGCTGATCACTACGGAATGTATGATTGCCGAAATTCCTAAAGAATCCGCTGCTGGTCCAGACATGGGCGGCATGGGTGGAATGGGCGGCATGGGCGGCATGATGTAAAGGGATTTACGAATGCTGCGAGCGCATGGTTGCGCTTGAGCAGTGGATGTAACCTGAGCATTCAACTTATGTTGATAAAAAAGCCCCGCAAATGTGGGGCTTTTTTTTCGCTGGGAATCCTTACTGCTAAGGGATATAACACTAATTTATAACTTTTAGCGTTTAAAAGCGGGTTTTAAGTACAAAAAAAATAGGTTTTCGAATTAATTATGTTTTACAATGCCGACAGATAGTCGATTAGAACCATGATTTTTGGGGCGACTGTCTTATATAAAATTAGTTGCACGTGATCAAAGTTTTCTCGCAGTTCCGGTGGTATCGCAGAAATGCGCCTTTATCAGATTTGCAATTGATTCTTTTTATTTCTTATAAAGGTAATTATTATGACTACAGGAACCGTTAAATGGTTTAATGAAACTAAAGGCTTCGGCTTTATTACTCCTTCTGATGGCACTGCCGATGTATTTGTACATTTCTCATCTATCCAGGGTGATGGTTTCAAAACCCTGAATGAAGGTCAAAACGTCACTTTCGACGTTGAAAATGGCCCTAAAGGTTTGCAGGCGGCTAACGTCCATCCAGCAAACTAAAAGATACACCAAATATCTTTGAAAAAGCCCTGCATTGCAGGGCTTTTTTATGTTCGATGGGAAAATCTGCCTGGTGATTAACCCAGTAATTTGAAGGTGGTACCGCAGTAGGGACATTTCGCCTCACCGCCGTTTTCCTCGACCGGAATATATACACGAGGATGAGAGTTCCACAGACTGCTACCTTCTGTTGGACAGTGGATTGGTAAATCAGCAGCCTTAACTTCAACCGCAGTTTTAGCATTTGGTGTGGAGTAGTCTTGCTGATTTGCTGCTGTATTCGGGTTTACCATAATCTTTATCCAGGGTTGCGATGCGAGTTACTTAATAAAGGTCAATAGATCCATATGTTGTTCATTACGACCATGTACTAAATCAAAATAAGCGGTTTGCAGTTTTTCTGTTATCGGGCCACGACCCTGCCCAATGGGCCGATTGTCCAGTTCACGTATCGGTGTTACCTCAGCCGCAGTACCGGTAAAAAATGCTTCATCGGCAATGTAGACCTCGTCGCGTGTCAGGCGTTTTTCCTTAATCGTGAGTCCCATATCCTGAGCTAATGAGAAGATCGTTTTGCGGGTGATGCCATTCAGCGCAGAGGTTACTTCGGGGGTATAAATCTGTCCATCCTTGATGACGAAGATATTTTCTCCACTGCCTTCGGCAACATAGCCGTCGGGGTCCAGTAATAGCGCTTCATCGTAACCATCGGCTAATGCCTGTTGTAGTGCCATCATTGAGTTGATGTATTGTCCGTTAGCTTTTGCCTTGGTTACCGCAATGTTGGGGTGATGACGGGTAAAAGAAGAAGTTTTAATCCGAATACCTTTCTCCATGCCTTCAGCACCGAGGTAAGCACCCCATTCCCAGGCCGCCACAATGACATGTACTTTTAATCCATCCGCGCGCAGACCCATAGCTTCAGAACCGTAAAACACCATGGGACGGATATAAGCGCTGTCCAGGTTGTTATCTTTAACCGCGGCGACCTGTGCATCCATTAATTCCTGCTTACTGTAAGGCAGCTTCATGCCCAGGATTTTGCAGGAATCAATCAGCCGATTGGTGTGTGCTTCCAGTGCAAAAATGGCTGTGCCCTGATCTGCGTGATAAGCTCTTACACCTTCGAACGCGCCCATGCCGTAGTGCAGGGTGTGGGTCAGTACGTGCACCTGGGCTTCACGCCATGGCACCATTTTGCCATCAAACCAGATGAAACCGTCACGATCAGACATCGACATTATTTTTTTCTCCGCGATATTGCTTTAAGCATTTGCTAACAGGTAAAAAGTTTTTCCCAGCAAGACTTCACCTGAAGAATTTCCTGTTTAACCAGCAGAGATTCTATTTCCGGTGACTGATTCTGTAACACTCGTGTGTGCAACCACTTGTGGAAAGTTTGATAAATGTCCCCTAATTGCAGGAAGCTTTCATCGACTAACTGTAGTCGGTGCAACTCATTTATCAGCCCGATATTATCAGTACTTTCGCACAGGCTGGCAAATTTATTTGCATGTAAAAGCACCAGATACTGCACCATAAATTCAATATCTACCATACAACCACGCGAATGTTTAATGTTAATGATTTCTCCCTCTACAGGTTTTTTCACCTGATACATTTTTTCTCGCATGTCGACAATTGCTTTTGCCAGTTGCTCATCTTTATGTGCCTTTTTCAAAACCGTCAAACGGGTGCTGGAAAAATCTTTGATAACGCTTTGATCACCTGCCACAAAGCGTGCGCGAATAATGGCCTGGTGTTCCCACACCCAGGCTTTTTCCATCTGGTACTGATGATATGCATTGACCGAAGAAACCAGCATGCCTGATGCGCCGTCAGGCCGTAGCCGGGTATCGATTTCGTAAAGCTTACCGGCTGCTGTTAACAGAGTTATCCTGGAGATAATTTTCTGTGCCAGGCGTGAAAAGAAAGTGGCGTTATCAATCTCTCTGGGACCATTGGTGTACTGGTTCTGACCGCTGGAATTATGCAGAAAGATGATATCGAGATCAGACTGGTAGTGCAGTTCGAAGCCCCCCAATTTACCGTAGGCGATGATACCCAGCGCGGGAGTGAAGGGGGTTCCATCAATCATGCATTGAGGGCTGCCGTACTGTCGGGTTAATGTTTCCAGCGATAACTGGTATACCGCCTGCAATAGAATTTCGGCCAGTTTGCTCAGGTGCATGGAAACTTCATGCGTGTCGATTTGCTGGGCTATTTCTGCGGTTGCGATGATGATGGTCTGTTCGCGTTTAAACTGGCGCAGTACGTCCAGTTCCATTTCCTCGTCACCTGACACATTATTCAGTTGTACTGAGAGCGTCTCTCGTAGTTTGTCCTCATCGAACCGGGTATCGAGCTGCTCTGGATAAAGTAGCGATTCCAGTAAAATAGGGTGGCGTGTGACCTCGGCGGCGATCCAGCTGCTGCTGTCAAACAGGTGTACAAGTTTGACCAGCAGAGGAATATTCTGATACAGCAATTCAAAATAGACACTGCGTCCGGCAATAGACGATAGCAGGTTCAGCATTTTATCCATCAGTTCGTTTTGTTTTTGATGCTGAGCAACCTGTTTCAGCATTTCCGGAAAAAAGCTTCGAAAACGCTTCTTGGCTTTATCGGACATATACAACAGCGCTTTGGATTGATAGAAAAGCTGTAGTTTGCTGTGAATAGCCTGGTTGTCGTTAAAGCCGATGACTGAGATTGCGGACAGGTGAGCATTCGGCTCCAGCTCATCTAGCTGTATTTCCGGGGTTTGACCTGCTGGATGGGATCCATCCTGCACAAATAAAGAAGCAAAAATCTGGTGCACAGAATCCTGATGGCTATCCAGTGTCGCTTTAAGTGATGTCCAGTTTTCAAAGCCGGTCAGGAGCGCAATTCTATCGCGCTGATTCTGTTTATCTGGAATATCGTGGCTCTGCTGGTCGTTTAGCATCTGGATACGGTTTTCCAGCAGACGCAGGAAGTCATACGCTTCTCGCATGATTTCCAGAGTGGGCTGGTCAGTGATTTGCTGCTGTGACAGGATATCCAGTGCCTGATACAGGCTGGGGGTCTGTAGCAGGTGGTTTCTGCCGCCTTTAAGAATCTGAAATGCCTGCACAAAAAATTCGATTTCCCGTATACCACCTCGACCCGTTTTGACATTCTGCTTTTGATTATGGCGTCGCGCTTTCTGGTCAATCATATGTTTCATTTGAGCCAGACCTTCGAATACCCGGTAGTCATGATAGCGCCGGTAGACAAAGGGTTTGATGATCGATTGAAGGTGCGCTTTATCGCTTTCTGAACCGGTGATCACACGTGCTTTCACCATCGCATATTGTTCCCATTCGCGACCATGCAATTGATAGTAATGCTCAAAGGCATGATGGCTGAGTGCGACGGGACCAGCATCTCCCCAGGGGCGCAGCCGAAGGTCTACCCTGTAGACAAACCCGTCTACTGTGGTTTCATGTAGCAGCTGATTCAAAAGTTTGACGACGTGGGTAAAAAACTGGTTATGAGTCAATTGGCCGAAACCCTTCAACTGGCCTTCTTCCGCGTAGCTGCAAATAAGATCTATGTCGGAAGAGAAATTTAATTCCCCTCCGCCCAGCTTGCCCATGCCGATCACATTCAACTGCATGGGTTCTCCTGATTCATGCAGCGGTTGCCCATGCTTGGTGGCGAGTATCTGTTCTGCTTTGGACTGTGCCTGCTGGATCAACAGGTCGGCCAGTTTTGATAACTGCAGTAACGTATCGTTAACGGGCTGCCTGCGGCAGATATCGAGGTAGATAATCTCCACCATCTTCTGATGACGGAAAAGACGCAGCTGCTTTTTGATGTCGTCCAGATTGAGCAAGGGGGCCAGACTGTTCTGTAGGTATTCAGGTTCCAGCTCAAAGTGGTTGCAAGTTTTCAGTTTATCGAGCAGTTGAGGATATTTGCTCAACTGTGCAATGGCATAGTTACTGCCTAACGCAAGCTTTTGCAGGGACTCCATAAACTCGGGATCCAAATTTTGCGCTTCGATGGCGGATTGTAACTGTTCCCAGTGGAACAGATCTGGAGCGATCAGGGTATCAAATGGCGACATATTTTTATTGTTGCAAATGAGAAAGATTATTATTTACATGACTGTTTTCCTTATATATGATTACAGCCATCTTAAAACTTTTAGAATTATATAGGAGACACAGCACCATGAGCCTAAAACATCTCGCGTTTGTTGTCCTGGTATCGCTTTCATTTAATGCGCTGGCCGAAGAAGTGAATGTTTATTCCGGGCGTAAGGAAAACCTGATTAAACCTTTGCTCGATCGTTTTACTGAACAAACCGGAATTAAAACGAACCTGGTTACTGCAGGCGCCGATAAATTACTTACCCGACTGAAAAGTGAAGGGCGCAATACACCTGCGGATATATTTATCACTGTAGATGCTGGTCGGCTGTACCGAGCAAAGCAGGCGGATATTTTCCAGAGCATCAAAGATGATGAATTAAACGCTGCGGTTCCTGCGCATCTGCGTGATCCTGAGGGTAACTGGATTGGTCTGTCACAACGAGCAAGGGTGATATTTTATGTCAAGGGCAAGGTTTCATCCGACCAACTTTCTAACTATGAAGACCTTGCGTCTGACGAGTGGCATCACAGAGTCTGTATACGCGGATCAGATAATATTTATAACCAGTCATTGGTTGCTTCCATGATTGCTGCTGATGGTGTCGAGGCAACAGAGCAGTGGGCCAGGGGGCTTGTAAAGAATATGGCGCGCCCGCCGCGTGGGGGCGATCGTGATCAGATCAAAGCTGCTGCTGCGGGCCAGTGTGATATCGCAATTGCGAATACCTATTACTATGGCATGATGCTGACCAGTGAAAAAGATCCTGCGCAGATGAAGGCGGCACAGGCGATGGGTGTTATCTGGCCAAATCAGCAGGGGCGTGGTACTCATGTGAATGTCAGTGGCGCGGGCATTACCAAATATGCGAAAAATCCTGAAAATGCGCTCAAGTTACTCAAGTTTTTAGTCAGTCCTGAATCCCAGAAATGGTATGCAGATGTGAACTATGAATACCCGGTTAATCCTAAAGCAGAACTCAGTGACCTGGTAAAAAGCTGGGGAGAATTTAAAGCAGATAATCTCAATCTGGATGTGCTAGGTAAGAATAACGCCGAAGCGGTGCGGATTATGGATCGGGCTGGATGGAAATAGGATAAACTGGCCCCTGTTTGTAGCTGCTGAGGTAGTTTTTTGACTGGTCTGCTGGGTCGTTCCTGGAAATACAGTATCGTCACTGTTGCACTGATTCTGAGTATTCCGATATTAACAGTCGCAAGTTTTATTTTTCAGCCATCCGGTGATAACTGGACACATCTGAAACAGACGGTACTTCCAGAATATCTGCTGAACTCAGCACTGCTGGTGCTGGGTGTCAGCGTGGGTACCCTTGTGCTGGGGGTATCCACCGCGTGGTTAACGGCGATGTGCCGATTTCCAGGCAGACGCTGGTTTGTCTGGTTATTGCTGCTGCCACTGGCTATGCCCCCTTATATTATTGCTTATACCTATACAGGCATGTTCGATTTCGCAGGCCCTGTTCAAAGTATCCTGCGCGAGTGGACAGGCTGGGGTTACGGAGATTACTACTTCCCCGAATTGCGTTCTATGGGGGGTGCAATCAGCATGCTCTCGCTGGTGCTTTACCCTTATGTATATCTATTGGCTCGCGCCGCTTTTCTTGAACAGTCAGTTTGCGCCCTGGAGGTGAGTCGTACCTTGGGTTGTGGACCCTGGTGCAGTTTTTACCGTGTGGCATTACCCCTGGCACGTCCTGCCATTGTAGCTGGGTTATCGCTGGCGTTGATGGAAACGCTTGCTGACTATGGCACGGTTTCATATTTCGGACTGGCGGTATTCACTACAGGTATCTTTCGAACCTGGTTTGGCATGGGTGATCAGGTAGCAGCAGCCAAGATGGCCGCCTTGCTACTGGTTTTCGTCTTCACCTTGGTTGTGATCGAAAGAGCATCGCGTAAACAGGCTCGATATCACCACACCAGTAATAAATATAATCAGTTGCCTGAATATCAGCTGGCAGGGGGTAAAGCGTTTGCCGCTTTTCTGATTTGTCTGATACCGGTTATGCTAGGTTTTATGGTGCCAGCAGCGCAACTAGCTCACTGGGCGATATTAACCTATCAGGAAATGATCGATGAATCCTTTTTCCGGTTGACGCTACATACGGTTTTGCTGGGGTTGTCAGCAGCTTTGCTCTCTCTGATGCTGGCGGTATTTCTTGCTTATGGCAAACGCATGCTGGCGAAACGCTCGGTAATCGCTTCAATTCGTGTAGCGGCTATTGGATACGCAATTCCCGGTACGGTGATTGCTGTTGGCATCATCATTCCCTTCGCGTGGCTGGATAATCAGCTGGATGAATTTATGCGAGCTCAGTTTGATATATCGACAGGACTGCTGTTGAGCGGTACGCTGTTTGCGCTGATGTTTGCGTATATGGTGCGTTTTCTGGCGGTGAGTCTGCAGACTGTGGAGTCTGGTCTGGGAAAGATAAAACCCTCTATGGATGAAGCGGCGCGTTCACTGGGCTATAGCCCGAGACAAACTTTGGTATGGGTTCATTTGCCGTTGATGAAAGGGTCATTAATGACGGCTTTACTCATCGTATTTGTCGATGTAATGAAAGAGCTACCGGCAACACTCATATTGAGGCCTTTCAATTTTAATACCCTGGCGGTTCGAGCCTTTGAGCTGGCCTCAGACGAGCGTCTGGCCGACTCTTCCAGCGCCGCATTAATGATTGTTGCTGTCGGCCTGTTGCCGGTCATCTACCTGAGTAAATCCATCTCAAAATCCAGAGTCAGTCACCATGTTTCGTCTTGAAGTGAATCAGATTAACGTCAGTTATGGCAGTAAGCAGATTGTGTACGATTTTTCTTATCATCTTGCCGATGGTCAGATCAGCTGTCTACTGGGACCCAGTGGATGTGGAAAAACAACCGTACTCAGAGCGATAGCAGGATTTGAACGTCCGCTCTCAGGTGAGGTGAAAATCAATCGCGAGCGGGTAAGCGATCAGAAAATATTCCTGCCTCCTGAGAAACGCCAGATCGGTATGGTGTTCCAGGATTTTGCCTTATTCCCCAATATGTCAGTATTCGACAATATTCGTTTCGGGCTCAACTCCTGGTCGTTTAAGCAGCAACAGGCCCGGGTTTCGGAATTGCTGGCAATGGTCGGAATGAGCACGCTGAGCAAAGCATATCCGCATCAGTTATCCGGCGGACAGCAACAGCGAGTAGCACTGGCACGCGCTATGGCCCCTAAACCGTCCATATTATTGCTGGATGAGCCTTTTTCCAGTATGGATGTTGAGTTGCGCGAACAGTTAGCTCGTGAAGTACGCCACATTCTGAAGCAGGAAAATATGACGGCTATCCTGGTGACTCATGATCAGAATGAAGCGTTTGCAATGGCTGATGATATTTGCGTGATTAATGAAGGGCGAATACAGCAGATTGATACGGCCTATAACCTGTACCATAAACCCTGTAATCGATTCGTTGCAGATTTTATCGGTGAAGGGGTGTTCCTGCCGGGTATGGTAGTGGGAACCAATACGGTCAACACCGAATTAGGTAATATCCATGGTTTTGTTCCAGACGGGTGTAAGCCGGGCTGCCATGTAGAGGTGTTGATTCGTCCTGATGATATTGTACATGACGATAAAGCAACCGAGCACGCCGTAGTTGTTGAACGGGCATTTCGTGGATCAGAGTTTTTGTATACGCTAAGAATGCCGAGTGGCATTGAGGTGTTATCTTTAGTCCCCAGCCATCACAATCATGCGATTAATGAGCGTATTGGAATACGTCTGGAGTTTGACCATCTTGTGGTTTTTCCTCACGAGAGGAGTTTGTGAGCCTGGAGCTTACTAGCGTAAATCCGTTACCGATTTACCGTGCCAGCCAAACGATTGAAACAGGTTTTCCCACTCTGGCTCCAAAATGGCCTGCAGGCAAAGCCTGTGCTGGGTGACGGGATGAGTAAAGCACAATTTCTGAGCAGTCAACATCAGGCGATGGATGCCGTAGCGCTGTCGAAAAAAGCGATTGTGTTTTCCATTTCCATGAGTGGTATCACCAATCAGGTGATGTGAAATATGTTTAAAGTGTTTTCGGATCTGCTGTCTTCTGCCGGTTTGTGGTGTAACACTAACGAGTGAATATCGGGAGCTTGCGTAACGGTCAACCTGAAAAGGCAGTTCTACCCGCTGTAAACAGCGGTAGTCGGTAATGGCTTGCTGTGCCTTATTGTTACCCTCTTCATCTGTGACGGGATGGTCTATCTGTCCAGTATCATCAACCCAACCTCGGACCAGCGCGAGGTATTCTTTGCTAACCTGATGATCTTCAAATTGCTGCGCAACAGCTTTCGCAATATCTGAATTTAATCCAAAAGCTAATACACCCGAAGTCGCCCGGTCCAGGCGATGAATGGGGTAAACTCTTTGACCTATCTGATCGCGTAATGTCTGTAATACAAAAACCTGGTCTTGAGAAATTGGACTCCGATGCATCAACAATCCTGCAGGCTTGTGGATCACAATAAGGTGTTCATCATGATGGAGAATGGATAAGGGATTCATAGTGAATTCGAAAAACCGCTTTATCCTGCTATTCGCTGCGGATGGATGGTAAAGGTGTTAAAACAGGTTTTTGAAGGTTTTTATCAGCAGATCAAAAATTCCCGGTTTTACTTTTTTATGATATTCCTTTCGTAACAGATCAACCTGCTTAAACTCTTCTTTAACTGCAGCAAGGTTTTCATCGTTTGCCTGGGGTAAGGCAGAAACTTTCGCCTGTACTTTATCCAGCCCTTCCATGGAGAGTTTTTCCTGCTCGCTGGGAAAATCATACGCTCTGGCTTTCTCTAACTCCGTCATGAATAAATGGAGTTTTTCGTTAAACTGTTGCGGCGTGGTAGCATCAATCGCCTGTTTGTAATGCAGGCGCATTTCTTTCATGATGGGTTTAAGTTCACCTGCCATCACAGGGGTAGCAAGAAACAGGCTGAGCAAAAGTAAGCTTAGAGGTTTTCTTAACAGAGTAATCATCGACATTTTTAATACCGCAGCGTCTAGGAAAAATAGCCGCCTTAATCAGGTGGAACTCAAGAGGTTTTTACTGGTTTTGCCAAGGGCGGCATTGTACATGCTGCTCATGCTCTTGAACAGGCGCGCTAGTTGCTGTTGTGTAGTATTATTTTTATCGTGTTATTAAAGCCACAGGGTACAGGATAGCTCGCGATACCGATAAATTTAGCCGCATGGTCAACTCAGTTTTCAGCTAAAGTTGGCAGATTTGTGTTTAAATGTGACCGAAAGCAGGAAATTGAATTCCCCACACTAAAAATCGCTAACTTTCTCAACAGAATAACTATAGTGAGCGAGGGGGAATTAGCTTTAGATTTATATTTGTTATAGGAAAACTGACTTTGCCTTTCATCTTACTTATTGAAAACTCTGCGACAATCCGACAGATTCAGGCCAATCTGCTAATCAAGGCGGGTTATCAGGTGACCAGTATGCGTGATTTTGACAGCGTACTGGCGCGATTTGATTCAGCATCATCGGACCTGGGTCTGTTCGATGCTGCCGTGCTGGGCTGGTCAGATAGCGATAGCATCGGCGCACCCAAAGTGCTTGGGTTGCTGGATAAACAGAACATACCGGTGCTGGTGCTCGATCATGAGCAGGGAGCTACGCTGCAAAGCTACCTGCAAAGACGGCCACAGAGTGCATTTTTACTGTGGAGAAATTACAAGCAAAGCCCTGATGTACTGGCGCGGCTCATTCTCGAAGCGAATGAACGAGGTAGTGTGAAAGACTCGGCTGGGAATATATTGCAGCCCATCCGCGTATTGTTTGTTGATGACTCTCGTTCGGTAAGAGTCAAATACCAGCGTTTATTGACCGCCAACGGTTATATGGCTGATACCGCCTGGTCAGTGGCGGAAGGGATGCAGAAAGCCTTAAATACCCAGTTCGACATAGCGATTATCGATTACTTTATGCCTGGTCAGACGGGTGATGTGCTATGCCGACAATTACGTGATAATCCCAAAACCACCCACATTACCACCGCCATTATTACCGGTACCTATCTGGACAAGGAGATCAAACACTCTCTTGAAGCGGGCGCGGTCGAATGTATGTTCAAGAACGAAAGCGATGACCTGTTTCTGACCCGAATTGATGCCATGAGTCGTCATGTTCGTGCGCATAATGCGATTGAAAATGAGCGCGAGCGCCTGAGTGGCATTCTGCAATCGGTTGGTGAAGGGGTTTATGGCGTTGATTCAGAAGGGTACATCCTGTTTGTTAACCCAGCCTGTCGGCAGATACTGGGCTACCAGACTGAAGACCGTCTGATCGGAAAATCAGCACTGGAAACTTTTCATCACTCGGACGAAAACGGCTATCCTATCGACGACGAAAACTGCTTTTTGCTGCAAAGCTATAAAGAAGGAAAAACAGTCAAGGCCCGTGAAACTGTGTTCTGGCATAAAATGGGCCGACCGCTCCCCGTTGAATGTACCGCACACCCACTGATTATTGAGGATAAAATAGAAGGCTCGGTGGTTGCGTTTCGCGACATTTCAGAACGCAAGCTACTCGAATCTGAGCTTCGCTGGCAGGCCAGCCATGACGTGGTCACCAAGCTTCATAACCGTCGTTATTTTGAAGAACAACTGGTGTTTGAAGTGGAACGCATTAAGCGCAGTAAAGAAACCAGCGCAGTACTTTACCTGGACCTGGACCGGTTTAAACACATCAATGATAGCGCCGGGCATGTGGCAGGTGACCAGTTACTGATCGCCATCGCAGGGAAAATGACCCGACGTCTGAGAAAAGCGGATATCCTGGCACGCCTGGGCGGTGATGAATTTGCCATTATCCTGCGCAATGTGGATGCTGAAAATGCACAGCTGGCTGCCGATGAATTCCGCCGTATGCTTGAGGAGTTTACCTTTGTTTATAAGGATAAACCGTACAAGGTCAGTGGGACCTTCGGTATCGCCCTGATGGATCAGCATAGTACCTCACCCAGTGATATCCTCGCACATGCTGACATCGCCTGTCATATCGCTAAAGGAGAAGGCCGCAATCGCAGTCACCTGTTCTTCTCCGAAAGTGATAGCAAAACCAATATGGATAAAGACCTCGGTTGGTCCTCCCGTCTACACAATGCACTGCTCAAGGATCAACTGTTGCTACATGCACAACCCATTATACCGCTGCAACTCATCCCGGATGAATTCAAGCGCGGTGGCGCAGGTCCGATTTTTGATGACCTGCTGGACTACCTGCCCGAAGAATCCCTCATGAGTGAAGTCCTGCTACGCGTCGATGATCCGGTTCAGGGTCTGGTTCTACCCTCAACATTTCTGCCCACAGCAGAGCGTTTTAGCATGATGGACAAGATAGACCTCTGGGTGGTCAATGCAGCGTTACGCAAGCTCTCCATCCTGCAGCAGGCCGGTTATCAGGGCGGGTTCACCATCAACCTGTCCGGTCAGATTATCGGCAACAGGGCAGTGCTCGAAGACATCGAGACACTGCTGACTGAAATCAAGCTGGATGCGCATAAGTTGATCTTTGAAATCAGCGAGACCTCTGCCGTATCAGACCTGGCCGCCGCTAATGAAATGATCAGGCGATTGGGCAACAAAGGCTGCCGCTTCGCACTGGATGATTTTGGCAGCGGCTTCTCATCATTCTCGCAGTTGAAAAACCTGCCGGTCGACTATCTCAAAATCGATGGACTGTTCGTGCGTGGCGTACTTAATGATGAGAGTGACCGGGCTATCGTACAATCGATGAATGACATCGCCCATTCACTGGGTAAAAAAACCATCGCCAAGTATGTCGAGGATGCAGAAATCATGCGTTTTCTGGAAGCAATCAAGGTTGATTATGTACAGGGATATTACATCTCCAAACCGATAGATGTATCGAGTATTTGAGACTGGAAATATTTTTAGTTTTGCGCTGCTAATGCAAGGACTTGAACTGTAACTATTACATTAACCACGAAGGTTAACATTCGATGTTTACTTTTCTTGTTCTTCCATTTCAACCCCACGGTTCAGGGTTCCTGGTTGTTTTATTTAATGGGTAGTAATGACCGGTAAACAGACATTTTGGTTTTGAGTATTAATAGTCGTTGTCGAGCCTACGCAGCCTTTTCAACGCCGCAAACACCGGGGACAAAACCAGAGTGAAACGGCGGTTTTGGCATCCGTGTGATTTGCCTTGTTATAAGTTTTATTTCGTAGGCGCATCTTTAAAATAAAGCTCAACTTTTGCTCCTTTAAGAACCAGATATTCAGCCTTTAAATTATTACGCTTTCGATACGCATCGACCCATAAGTTAAAGTTTGATCCTAGTTCTGACTTCTCAAACTCTGTCGACGACGAAGGATAACACTGTAGAAATACCTTATTGACATAGTGAGCCAGTATTCTTTCCTCATCAAAGGTTGATGTAATACTGTTTATGACTGCTACACCCTCTAAATTAGGGAAGTAACTACGAGGAAAATTATCTGATAACTCGATTATGTTCCATTTTATGTTCTTTTCACTAACGCCCTTATCGCGAGATAAAACCAAATTTTCTCGGCACTCGCTGATAACGGGAATATTTACTGAACTATAAATTTCCTGCTTATCGCTACACCCCGCTAGTAGTAAAGATAAAGCAAATTTGAAGATTTCTGGTTTCATTTCAACTTACTAACAGCTAAATAGACATTTTCTCTGTTGAACTAGATAGGCGGAAACTGCCTATCTCAAAAGAAGACTGTCCCATCAATCTTAAAAACAGACTCGATATTAATGCTAGAAATGAAATGTAACTTAACGATTGATTTAATCGGGAATATCTTTTGTTGAGCGGAGTTTTCAAGCTATCTAATTGATTATCCATTAGTTATTTTTTTCCCTTTCTATTTTATATGAGCCTGGGCAATTCTCGAAAGAATAACTCTATTAGAAGGGGCTGGTCAAACTATGCGAAATACCATCATTAATTGGCTGGAATAACCAATTGTGAAAAGAAGAACTGATATCTTCAATAACAGCAATTAGCACATTCTTGCCGTTAATCGATCCAGTGTCGAATAGCCATAATAAAAAAATCTATGCCCGGTCCACCTGCGAAATCAATCGATAATAAAAGAATTGATCCATAGCTTTTGTTTTCTTTCTTCGTGTCTTTCGTGTTTAAAAAAATCATAAAAAAGCCGACAAAAGTCGGCTTAGTTATGACTTAAAGGAACAGGATTTAGATACCAATCTTGCTCTTGATCGCATCAATAACCGTTTCACTGGAAGTTGCGCTGACGGTCAGCAGCATGCCTTCTTTTTCGTAGAAGCCTGCTAGTGGCGCAGTTTTTTCATTGTAAACATCGAGGCGATTGCTGATCGCTTCTTCGGTTTCATCATCACGTTGCACAACGGGGCCACCACATTTATCGCATTTGCCTTCTTCTTTGGGTGGGTTGGATTTTACATTGTAGATAGCGCCACAATCGGTACAGGTGCGACGAGTGGTCAGGCGGTCCAGGATGACATCGCGCGGTACGTCAATGTTGACCACGGCATCGAGTTTTTCGCCCATGCCTTCGAGTAAAACTTTTAATGCTTCAGCCTGGGGGATGGTACGCGGGAAGCCGTCCAGCAGGTATCCGTTTTTGCAATCGTCTTCTTTCAGGCGCTCACCCATGATGCCCATGATTAAGTCGTCAGAGACCAGATCGCCTGCTTTCATTGCAGCTTCGGCTTTCTTGCCCAGCTCGCTACCGGCAGCTACTGCGGCACGCAGGATGTCACCGGTTGAGATTTGTACGGAGCCATCAATCTGGGTTAACAGTTTGGCTACGGTTCCTTTACCGGCGCCCGGAGCACCTAATAAAATCAGTTTCATATTGTCGTCCTCAATGAAGTTTTTCTTAGAATAAAATTGAATGCGCATTGTGGTGGGTCGATGCGCTTAAATCCAATTACATTTATTGATTCAGGGATTAGTAAAGCTGGGAATGGCTCGCCAGGGCGAGGTAGTAAAGGGCAGGCGTTAAATAAAAAATTAACTGATTACCCATCTATTGCAACGATGCTGTGAAGTTTGACAGCTTAAGTTCCGAATCACCCGAAGCGTCTAACCTTTACTGGTTTCGGCAATGAAGACTAAACGTGAATTCAACTGCTGGTTTTATCTCCCCTTCTGGAGTGCCGAAAATTGGGCCATTTAGTAAGGTCAGCGCACAGGGAGGTGCGCTGAGGACAGTCGAGCGGCAAGGGCATGGAAGCCCGCAGGTAGAATAATGCAGGAGCTATTATCGAGATGCGAGTCTGTCCGTGCCTTGCTAAATGGTTCGATTTTCGGGAAGCCGCAGGCCGCTACAGCGGGGCGCCTTTTTCTTTCGCCTCTTTCTTTTGGGCGCGCAAAAGAAAGGGGCTCGTACGCCTGCACGCTTTTAGCTACAAAGACCAGACAGCATTTGCGTATGAAACCCTACGCCACCAGAAAATACTAACACCTAAACGTTAAAGAGTTGGGTGAGTTTGGTGGGTAATCAGGTAAACCATTAACTGGGCTCATATGGAAATCTAACGCGTTACACAGAACTTTAGCCCTTTCAGCAAGTCCACTTAATGAGTGCAGCTAAATCGTTAACAGGATCATTTATCCTTTTACATACGCAGGAAGATGATGCCTTAGTGCTACTTATGTTCCAGGCAGAATTGTGACGGGAGCTAAGACTATGGGTGAAGTGATCGGTATTACAAAAACACAATACTACGTTGGTGAACTGGTGCACCACCGCCTGTTTGACTATCGCGGTGTGATTGTCGATGTTGACCAGACATTTCAGGGCAGCGATGCCTGGTATGATAATGTCGCCAGATCACGTCCGCCCAAAGACAAGCCCTGGTATCATGTTCTGGTCGATGGGAGCGACCACTCAACTTATGTTGCAGAACGTAACCTCGAGCATGATGACGATCAGAAACCGATTGCTCACCCAATGATAGGACATTTCTTTTCCCGCTTTGAACATGGCCGGTATTTGCGCGCAGAAGCGAATAACTAGTGCGCTTCGTTTATGCTGATCTGGTACTCGATCTGGTCATCCCATCCGTCACCGTAAAGCCTGAAGCTAATTGATCTGGCAGAGTCCTCTGTTAAAGGGAGACGAGCGATATGCACACCCAGTTCGAGCTCGACCGTTGCCAGCTCCTGATAATCCGTGATATCAGTTTTCCACTGGATGCGGGCAGCTTTAGCCAGGCAAAAACCCAATCGCATACCTTGAGGTAAAACCTTGATTGGCATTTGTGTTGACCAGTACCAGACATAGGTCTGCGGGCGTTTGCCATGGTAACGCGCCCACAATGGCTCGGGGCGATCCACCGGCCTGCCCTTGAGGATGGAACAGGCAAGCTTGATATATTCGGCATGAGTCCAGGCCAATGGCATCGCTGAACCGGTGGGTCTACCGGAAACCAGGCCTTTTTCTATTATCGCATCCCCATCCCAGACCTGCTCTGGCATCATGCCCGCTTCATCGGCCATATCCAGCATCGCCTGCAGGTAAGGCATGGCATCTTCGCCACGGATGAGTTCGTAATGCCCCCGCTCGCCGGTTAACAGCGGCCACAGGCGGCCCACGCCGCTTCCATCGTAGGGGTTGCCATCGGCATGCTCGCCATAACCATCGCCGGTATATCGATACCAGCAGGGACCCTGTGCAAGATCCTTGCGCAGCAGCTGGTCGAGCAGCAATACGGTATCACTGATTAACGGATCGTTAGCGTCGCGTAACCCATAACGTACCAACTGCAGGAAATCGCCGCCGACCTGTTCTTCGGCGCTTAGCGCTGGATTGTCATGCCGATTCTTGATCTCCATGACGCGCGACAAAACGCTGTCATCGGTCACCGCGCCCTCGGGCATGATACGAATATAATAGCCATTGATGCCATAACGGTGCGCCAGCTCGGTGTCGTATACCGTCGTCCAGTCTTCGATACGGGCATTCCAGTAATCGGCGATTTCGAGCACATGCGCTTCTGCGGACGCCGATAAAAATCGGGCGCCGGATACCAGTGCAGCAATGCAAACCGACAAAGTGAAGGTGTTCACCCCGCTGTTTTCCTCCCAGCGATCCTGCGGACTGACCGGACCGTGAGTGAGTAAAAATCCGAGTGCGCGTCGCACCATATCGCCGACCTCTATGCCATCCAGTGCATCGCGGTCAGCCAGTGTTCCGGCCAGTAGTACTGGAAATGCGATTTCATCGAGCTGTATGCCTGTCCAGAAGGGTTTGCCGCCGAGCCACTGGTTCTGCGCCCATCGACCATCATGATGCTGGGTTGCGATCAGATAGCGCAGGATTTCGCGCGCTTCCACTTCGGCCCCTAACGCCAGCAGCGCACCGGCCGATTCCACCAGGTCGCGCGGCCACACCAGATGGTAGCCGGGGCGCTCGGCGCCACTCTCTCCCCAGGGAATGCTCAGGCTGGCAACCATCGCGCCGCGAAAAGTCTGGTCCTGATGAGTGCGCAGCACCATGGCACTCAGCTTAAGCTGATCGTACAACGCCCTGGAAAAAACCGCATGCGTGGTGGCATCCTGATAGATGCGACAGCTATCGTGCCAGCTTTGCCAATGCTCAATCTGTTGCTGCCAGATCATGTCGAAAGGTTGTAGCAATGCAGTGCGGGCCAGCACCCCAGCCGCTTCGCGACTCGTTGAAAAACCCAGTCCCAGCCAGGCCTTTGGTGGCAATTCACCGGTCAGCGCAACATTGCCGGGGCCCGCATTTCGATACTGCCAGTGCATCGCGCCATTGTGATTAAAATCCTGCCAGCCATCGGAATAGCCACAGTAACCGGCACTGACTTTACCCAGCGCATCCTGCTGATGTTCATCGACTGCAGCTAGTGCTAATCCAAACGGTCCCTGCTTAGCCCACAAAATGCGCTGCCCATGGAACTCGCAGGCCTGCGCGTCATTGTTATTGCCAGTGCCACCCAGATGCGGTGCTAGCAGCACATAAGGTTTCAGGGTTTCGTCACCTTCAAGATGTATCTCAAGTAGTAGCACATCGCGGTTTGGCTCCGCCACCAGGCGCTGGGTGAAGGTGAAGCGTGGATGACGATGCACAATGCGCATCGCTGGCACACCGGCATCGTGGAATTCCACCGTGCAGTCCTGCAGGGTTTTTAGCTCGACCCAGAAACCCTTACCATCGGCGATAATAAAACCCATATCGCGTATCTGCGGGATATCGATACGCGGGTAATAAACTTCGTTGAGGATACCGCTACCAATGGTGAACCAGACCCGAGACGCACCCAGCGTGGTCCCTACGGCCTGTTTGTTCGCACTACTCCAGTTCAGTCCAATACCCGGTGCGCCATGTGCGTGATCGGGATGATTTTCGTCAGCCATGATTTTTCCTTTCAAGCAGTTTGTTATTAGTCAGATTCAGAGACGCGCGGCACCCAGTTAGTCGGCGTGAGCCAGGCGTGTCCCTCGCTTGCCACCAGGCGTTCAGCGGCTTCCGGACCCCAGCTACCAGCACGATAGTTGGGGAAATCTGAAGCCGGATTCTGCGCCCAGGCATCCAGTACTGGCTGCAGCAAGGCCCAGGCCGCCTCAACCTGATCACTGCGCATAAATAGCGTTGCATCGCCTTGCAGCACATCATGCAGCAGGGTTTCATAAGCGCTGGGGGATGCGACTTCAAAAGCATCGCTGTAGGAAAAACGCATATCCACCGGGCGCAGGCGTAACGGCGTACCCGGCTCCTTGGCCATGAATTTGAGAATCACACCCTGCTGCGGTTGAATCTGGATCACCAGACGTACCGGTTCGGTGTTAAGGCCGGTAACGGCAGGAAACGCATTATGCGGGACATCGCGAAAACGGATCGATATCTCGGACACCGCCTGCGTCATACGTTTGCCGGTACGCAGGTAGATAGGCACACCCTGCCAGCGCCAGTTATCCACCCACAGCCTGAGCGCAGCAAAAGTTTCGGTATTGGATTTTTTCGCAATGCCCGGTTCATCTCGATATCGCACTACCTTCTGCCCTTCGATCCAGCCTGTATCATACTGCCCGCGTACCGCACTATCGGAAATTCGCTCAGGCGAAATCTTGCGGCAGGCCAGCAGTACATCGAGTTTCCTATTACGGATATCATCCGCATCGTAGGCTACCGGTGGCTCCATCGCCACCAGGCACATCAGTTGCATCAAATGATTTTGCACCATGTCGCGCAGCGCACCGGCCTGTTCATAGTAACCAGCGCGATGTTCGACACCGAGCGTTTCGGCAACCGTAATAGCAATGTGATCGATATAGCGTCGATTCCAGATCGGCTCGAATATAGGGTTGGCAAAGCGTAACGCGAGGATGTTTTGCACGGTCTCCTTGCCAAGGAAATGATCCATGCGGAATATCTGCTTTTCCTCAAAATACTTCGTCAGGGTCTGGTTAATGGTCCTGAAGGATTGCAGGTCATGACCTAGCGGCTTCTCAACCACCACACGCATGCGTTCGCGATCCTCGGCCAGACCTGCTGTAGCCAGACCGCCGGCAACTGCAGCAAACAACTGGGGAGGAATCGCAAGATAAAACACAATGGTTTCAGCAGATGATTGCCCAGATTGCGCCAGCCGATTTTTCAGTTCGCCATATGCTGCCGAATCATTCATATCCATCTGGTAGCTGTCTATGCAATTTGCAAACTCGCTCCAGCTGGCATCATCAAAATCGGTTGCTTGACTAAAGCGCTGCGCGCTGTCACGTAGTCTTGCGCTCAGTTGCTGCTTATCGACAGACCGATCAACACCTAACAAACGGAAGCTAGCGGGTGACTGCGCTTTACAGTACAGATCGTAGATCGCCGGTCCTACCAGACGCCAGGCGAGATCGCCCATCGCACCAAAAAGTACCAGAGTCGCGCTCTCAGGCATGGTTAAAGCAGGTGACTCCTGCATGGCTTATCCCGCCTCGCGAATGCGATCCAGAGTCGTTAAGATCTTGCGATAGGGTTCGATAAACTTCTTAATACCTTCTTCTTCCAGTTGCTGCATTATTTGTGCGATATCAATCCCCAGCTCGGTTAGCTGGGCAATAACCTGCTCAGCATCTGACATAGACTGTTCAATGCGCAACTGCGGTTCACCATGCTCGCGATAGGCATCCAGCGTTTCTCTCGGTAAGGTGTTTACCGTGTCCGCAGCAATTAGCGCTTCGACGTATTTAACGTCGCTGTAGGAGGGGTCCTTGGTTCCCGTACTGGCCCATAACAGGCGCTGCACTTTGGCTCCATTATCGGCAAGCTTTTTCCAGCGCTCGCTTTGTATCACTTTTAGATAATGCTGGTAGGCTAAAGCAGCGCTGGCGATTGCAGCGCGCCCGCGCAGGTCATGTGCGCTATCTGCATTGTTCTTTTGCTGTATATCGTCCAGCATTGCATCAATGCTGACATCGATACGACTGAGAAAGAAGCTCGCAACCGACGCCACATTATCCAGTGGCAGACCTTTTACCAGTCTCTGCTCCAGCGCCTGTACATAGGTTTCCAGCACCTGCGCGTAACGCTGTACCGAAAATAGCAACGTCACATTAACATTAATCCCCTGTGACAGTAGCTCGCCAATCGCGGGTAAACCCTGCTCGGTACCGGGGATTTTGATCATGATATTGGGACGTTTCAGGCTTGCCCACAGCTCGCGCGCCTCGGCGATAGAACCCTGCGTATCGCGCGCCAGTAGTGGAGAGACTTCGATACTGACATAACCATCACGCCCCTGAGTGGCCTGGTGTACCGGCAGGAATAAATCTGCAGCTCGTCCGATATCTTCTAACACCAGGGTGTCATAAATCGATTGCGCATTGATTTCCTGCTGATTCAATCGATGGATATCATCGGTATAGGCCTTGTCCTGAGAGATGGCTTTTTCAAAAATCGCAGGGTTAGAGGTGAGGCCTGCCAGATCATCACGCTGAATTAATTCGCTCAATGTGCCATCTGACATAATGCTGCGATCAATAAAATCCAGCCAGATACTCTGGCCGAGCTGCTTGAGGTGATTCAGGTTATTTTTCATAGCTTGTCCATGATTAAGGAATTATGATACGGAAGGTCTTTGTCTGGTGTAGACAGTACAAAGCCTTGACAAGTTTCTTCGAAAACCAAAACAAACTCGTAACAGCTCATGCTTGAATCGTTTTTACACAGCTATGGTTACCCGGTCATTATCATCGGTGCTTTTTTTGAAGGCGAAACCGTCATGGTGCTGGCTGGCGTTGCAGCGCATTTGGGTTACCTGTCGCTAGACTGGGTGATGCTATGTGGATTTGGCGGCACGCTGTTTGGTGATCAACTGTATTTTTACCTCGGTCGTCGCCACGGCAAAAACACACTGGCAAAGCATCCCAACTGGCAGAAAAAAACCATTCGGGTATTTGATATTTTGCATCGACACCAAAACCTGCTCATCCTCAGCTTTCGATTTTTATACGGTATACGCACGGTAACACCTTTCGTAATCGGTATGAGCGAAGTCGCTTATTTACGTTTCACGCTGCTCAATGTAACCGGTGCCGCAATCTGGGCTGCGGGCATTGCGCTGGCCGGGTATTACTTTGGACATGCGGTGGAGATCATACTGGGAGATATTAAAAAATATGAAGTCGAAGTCATGGCTGCAATTATCATTACCGCCTGCATGATCTGGATAATTTATTTCTATCGAAGTAGAAAGAACCGTTGATCTTGCGCAACCGCCCTGCTAGCCGTACTGGCGGGCCTCGCGATAAACCATCGCCTCTGAATCGACTAAACTCTGAACCCCAAAATCCTTTCTATCGAATACCAGCAGTTGCCTGACGCCACCATTTCTATCAATCACTAACATCCATTCTGTATCTTCATCACAATAGTAAACATACAGGGCTTCGATTGTTGCGGGTAACTGCGATCCTGATATCGAATCATATGCGCTAAAGGTGCTGCGTAAAAAAAGCAGCGCGGCACTAGACGTGAATACACCTGACACCAGCTGATTTTCTGCACGCGCCGGTTGCAGCACTGACGCATTATTACACTGAGGGTTTTCAGATTCTGTTTCCATATCGTCTCCTGAGACTCTGGCTTTCCCTGGAGACAGAAACAAAAAACCCGCCTCCTGGGCGGGTTTTTTTTAAACTAAGCGAAAACTAGCAAACCCACCATTCTTTAAGAATGGTGGTCATCTTGGGTAATGGCTTATTGGCTAAAGATTTCATGCTGAAATAATGTCCCAGCGCGAATGCACTGTCAACCCGTAATTTTATGCCTACATTCTCACCCTGCTTAGATTGAAAAAATCGGCAGGCTCTCTGGCGCATCACTGCTTACCCGTCAACTGCTGCCCTGACAGGCTGAATTCATATCGTTTGATCATACTTTCATTTCCTTTTACGCCACCCTGATGGATGTACATATACTGGTAGGCCGGGTCTTTCCTGAGTTCCAGAAAAGTCTTCATGCCTGGCGGGTCATACAGTAAATCAAATTCGATCTGAGTTTGTTGTTTTAATGCCTGCCATAACAGGTAGTGTTCCGGGTAAAGTTTTCCAAAGTGGTACTTTTTGTTACCGGCTATGATTGTCGGATGAATTGACTCATCGGCCTCAAGTGCCAGGAACTGTTTTTTCAGGTAAGACTGGTCCCCGACACAGGGGCAGGTCAGGACTTCATCGGCCAGGTATTTCTGCAGATATAGCGCCGTGGTCCCCGTGCCACTGGGGAGGAATATTTTCAGTTTTTGTATGTTGTTTTCGACTTTGTATTGCATGATTTCATTAGCCAGAATCTGTATACCAAATTGCGCCTCTTTATTAGCCCCCCCTTCATTAATAAAAAGCGTATTAGAAGGGTCATAGTCAATGTCATCTGCGGTTTGATTTTCTTCCAGAACCTTTATGCACATGCCATTTTCCAGCGCATACTTATAATTCCCTAGCGGGTTTTGTTCTAACTGGGATGGGACATGACTCACATAGTAAATAAAATTCCATTTTTTTAATTTGCAAAGAACCGATAGGGAATACATGGCGTTGGATTGATTAGAGCCATGGCTGATAACCGTATCAATTTGTGGGAACTCGTTCACCAGATAGTAATGAAACTTCCTGGCTTTATTTCCCGAAAAATCCGCGTGTAATAAGTCATCTCTTTTTATCAGAAAAGACTGCTGCTGGAAGTTTATTGGCTGGATGGGCGCGTCGTTGAGTTTTAACATCAGTTTCCTTTATAGATCCGCTAATTGCGGGCTGAAATCGTCGGCAAAACCCTGTTAATCAGTTTCATGCCCTGCGCCGATTAACTGGAGATTCGGCCAATGCCCGCCAAACACAGGCTGATTTTTACCCGCACATACCTTATGAGACAGCTAGGATGAGTACGGAAATTTCATGCTTTCTGCCGAATTGGGGTCTAAACTCCAAACTATAGGCCCAAATTGTAGGTCGATAGGCGGTAGCAGCGAAATTAGCGCCGGCCAGCCTCCGCTTCGGTTTAATAAACCCTGTCAGGTTTTTTGCTACCGTCTGCACTGGCTGTATAAACCATAAATAAGCGCGTTACCAGTTCATTAGATCGTTTTTACATGCATAACCTTATTTTACAGTGACCAATATGCTTAAAAAATTTCATACCCTGTTCTTTGGAGGTCTCATCTCTGTCATATTCTGGATATTAGAGTCTTTCATCCACCTGGAAATCGATAAAACCGATGGCATGGGGTATTTACCAAAAGACTTAAATGAACTCTGGATGAGAACGGTCATCATTATCCTGATAATGTCCATGAGCATATATGTGCATATTTCTCACGGTAGGGAAGTCAAAATCGAACGTGAGAAATCAAAATTAAAGGAGCAGCTTCTGGATGAACAATACAACAAAATGGAGCTCATACTCGATACCAGAAAACAAACCCAGGACGCCCTGCAAAATTTTAATAATAGCGTTAGTGATATAAAGCGGCAGATCGAAAATGATGCGGTGTTGACAGCTGACGAATTAAATCGTCTGCTTTCTATCATCAGTGCGATGCAGAACAAACTCAGCAGGCTGTGGAGTTAACAGCCTGCTGCAGTAGTTAATGCTTATTGCTTGAGGGCGTCAGCTATATAGTCTGCTTCCGCATACATACCCGACTGCAAACCTTGAATAGCCGCTTCTTTATTCGCGATTAATGCCTCAAAGTTTTCGTAGAAAAAGCTTTTCGGTGCTTCAAGATCAGTCGCTGTCATAAATGGGTTATGGTAGCCGTACATCAGAACATCCGAATAAATCACTTTGCCGGTATATTTTGACACCAGATTGATATTCACTCTCACATCAGGCCGAAAGTCGCGATCAAATAAATTGTAGGTAGAGTAACCGACACCCATAGGTGCAAACACGACATCCAGGATGGCATCGACTTTGTACTGAGTTAACGCATCATAGGACTCCAGCAATTTATAGGGATCTTCACGATTAACTGCGAGCGGGACGATTTCGTATCCCAGCAATTCCAGGTTTGCAGTCAGCCGGTCAGCAAACAGTTTTGCGCTCAACTGACCATTACTGACTACCAGGTCATTAAACTGCTTGGTTTCAGCATTCATCTGACTACCGGCTATCGCGCCTCCAACTGCCCCAAACATCATACCGGGATTTCCCCAGTCCATCGCATGGTATACCGGTATTTCGGGTATATCGAGCAGGGCAATTTTTTTCAGTGGATGATCAACAGGCTTCTGGAAGCTGTGCTGCGAGACTGCGGCACAACCGCTAACAAAAATAAATACCAGTAAGATGATTAATGGCTTCAAATAACGCACTTCTATACTCTCCTCTGAGACTGAAAAAACAGGTTTAAGTGTCTGAGTATAGACTTGAATTTTATTTTTTCCGCGCAACAGACAGATATCAAAGCCATGACCCGGCGCAGGTCGTTGACGCCTTATACGCTATAAGGATCAGCTCCCCAACGGGTTAGAACATCCAGATCTTTCTCGGGGATATAATCATACTCATGTGTCTGGTCGCGCAGGACTGCATCGGCCAAAACAAAGTTGTCAGACTGACTGCTCAGCATCATGAAAAACCATGAGAAATGATAGCCAATGGCGTTGTCATAACGTTGAATTGCAGTCGCCAGATCGGCGCCCGCCTTTCCTTCAATCTGTAGCAACTCAGCAGGCCCTTTAGAGTTTGTAGGTACGGGTTTAACATTAACCTGTCGGTAACCATCTCTGTCGGCATATTCACGTAATGCAAGCACCCAATGCTGGCAGAAAGTCGCTGAATCAGCAGCACTGCTCTGCTGCCAGTCTGTTAGAAAACGTTTAATGTTGTTTAAATGCCGACTCTCAATCGCGGTCTGGTGAACCATCTGATCCATATTGGTAATGCGACGGAACAGGTAGCGAGATGCCCCAATCGGTTCCGGCTCCAGTTTTGTGTAATCAAGGGGATCGAGAAAATCCTGCATACTGTCTGGAAACCAGTCTCGTTCCACCAAAGGTCGGTCCAGCACTTCCTGGATTTCTTCTATCTCCAACTGGATAAACTGCTCGGGTTTTTTACCTGTTGCAACGGTCAGGTAATGAGTCTTACCTGACAGTCTGGTGGCAAAGTAGGTGGCATCGATATATTTGAGTAGTATCTGTTCAGGGTCACCATCACTTTCCTGCTCAGCCCAGCTGACGATATTATCCGTAATTCGTTGGTAATTCGCATCCACCACACCGCCCAGGCGATACCAGCCACCACGTGATAGCACATGCTCAAAAACCAGCTCCGGGAATATTTTCCTGAGCCCTTTTGTGATGGCTTCAAGACCCAGACCGGTATCGGTGTTATTGCATAGCTCGATCAGCTGTTGATTATTTTCTATATATTTATTCATAGTGGGATAGCTGTTTTAATCGTTCCTGAGCAAACGCCCGCACATCTTCGTCATTATCGTTTAACAGAGGTTCGAGCATATCTTTGGTAACGCGCTGACAGATTGCGACTCTGACGCGCCAGTCCTTATCATTCATCATGCCAGCAATTGATTCGAGATCTATTCGCTCGGCGACCACGATGCGAATCTCATCTGATGGATCATTCATCATCAACTCCAGACTTTCCGGAGGTAATCGTTTAGCCACCGTCTTCCTGACTTCACGATCAGGATCGTTAATCATTCGAAACAGCCTGCCCGGCTTTAATCTTTTGGCGACGTACTGCCTGACCAGATAATCTTCATCCCGCACCAGCTTTTCCAGTTGATCAACCGGGATGCGATCAGCAACCGTGATACGGACTTCGCGGTCTGGATCGTCCAGTAAATGATGCAGCTCGTCTACGGGTAATCGATAGGCCAGTACACGCCTGACGACTTCGTCAGGATCATCCAGCATTTGCAGCAGACGCTGCTGGGACAGATAACGTGCTGAGATGGCCCGTCTTTCCCAGAATTCATCACCTGCGTATTGCTCAGCCAGATCGGGGTTGAGCGTGAAAAAACGCGCTATCTGACGCCCACTCATCACCCGGACACAGATATCCCCAGGCTGACAACGTCCCTTGCTCAGACGATCTTCACGATGCGGACAGGTCTCGCAGTTGGCAGTTGGTATCGCTTCGATTTCGCGCTTCGTCACGGGCGCACACACTACGCTAGTCGTCTTCCCGTTCGGCAACCACCACTCCGGTCGCCAGCTCAAAATCCTGTGTAAAACTCAGGCAGTGATTACTGCTATCTATCAGGTAGAGATTGAATTCTTCCTGCTCCAGCACAGGATCTGCACTCACCACATCGTCATCCATGCACACGGTGAAATGCACACCGCCAAATTTTTCGCGCAGTTCTAACGGTAATCCAGGACCTATACGCTGAGTGGATACAAAATCGCTTATCTCAGAAAGTTGCTGTTGAGTAATCACTCCTCTTCTCCCTGCTCAAAGCGAATGCGCTGTTCAGGACTCTGACCCATTACCTTCGCCAGCCAGGGTGGAGCATCATCACCAATTACATCCTGTAGCGCCTGAATCTCATCCCTTGCCTCTCCGGCATCAGGCTTCTTAATAGGATGTGCACCGGTACGCACGACCTTGGCTGCAGCGGGGCCACCGATGGAAACCACAAACAGGATCTGGCAATCAGAGATCAAGGATGCGCGATAGGCATTCTTGTCTTCGGCTTCGTTTTCCTTATCGACTGGACGAATATCAATGAGTCGACTCTCCTCTGCGCTCACCTGATAGATCAGGAATCGACGGCAGGAACCAAAATGCCCATCCAGTTTTTCAGCTTTATTAGATGCACAGGCCACGCGTATGCTTTTGGGCATATCGCCTGCAGCATAAGGTTCAATTTCGGGGAGTGGCTCTGAGGTTAACAACTTTTCGCCCTTTAAATACGACAGTGCAGACTTCAGCATATTGCTGTCCACATCCGAAAATTCACCATCAGCAGCGGACTTGAATGCTTTCACTGTAAGCTTTGAAAGTTTCTCAGCAGTCGGTGGTAAGCCAACCGCATCCATAATAACTTTTAATACCCTGGCTGCATCAGTATCAGGTAATTCGCGTGCAGCCATGCCTATACGCAGGGCTATTTCATTTGATATCGGGCTAGCAGACATGGTCACCCCAGTTTTCAGAATTTGTATTGATTAAAAAGCAGAGGTCAGTTGCACAATCCACCGACCTCTACCTGTTGCAGCGTTACCGCTTAAGCTGGAATGATGCAATCATCTTCCATGCAGACATCCAGGCACTGAGGTGCATCGAATTCACCTTCACACTCAGTACAGGTTTCTGCTTCAATTTTATAAACACCTTTAAAAGGCACGATAGATTTTGTTGGGCAAACTGGTTCACAGTCGCCACAGGCAGTACAGATATCTCTAACAATTGCTAGGGCCATGATAGTTCTCCTAAAAATAGATTATTCAGCGCGTCTAAAACGTAAGGTAGTTGGAAAGCTGGGTGGCGGACTAATAGGGTCAATGTAGTAAGTTGAGCCATCAGTTAATTCCACGTTGCCGCCCCATTCAGTCTCAGTATCCTTTTCAACTGAGGCAATTTCCTCTTCCTGGTCCTTTTTTGCGATATAAAACAAAAGAGCACCATCGTCTTTTACTCGAATCATTACATTTGGCATGGTGATCACCTCATACTGGGATCTAAACTGAAACGAGAGAGGTTCTGGATAGAACCCCTCTCACCCTGTTTTCGATATTAACGAACCAGATCGTAGTTGTAGTCAGTGGTACCCATACCGCGGGTTTCTTCGTCCAGACGTTCCAGAACCGAATTCACCAGCATCTTCAGCATGTACATCGCACCCTCATAACCCAGGGTAGTATCTCTATGCATATGATGACGATCAAAGATCGGGAAACCGATACGGATTAATGGAACTTCGTGCTCTTTACCTTTGTGCAAAGTATCGCGCTGGATAAACTTACCGTAAGAGTTACCAATCATAAAATCAGGCTTGTTGGTGAACATCAGTGAACGGAAGTGCCACAGATCTTTACCGATATGAACTTCGCTGTTCTGGCCATAAGGGGACGCAGCCAGAATCTCTTCAACTGCTTTCTTCCAGCGCTTATTGGCATGCTGACACAGAATCTGTGTAGGCTCAGCACCCAGCTCCAGCAGGAATTTCACCATACCCAGAACAAAGTCTGCATCTCCGTACACACCAAACTTCTTACCATGTAACCAGGCATGACTATCGGTCATCATGTCAACCAGTACGCCACGCTCACGAGTCAGAGATTCGGAGATAGGCTTTCCAGTTAACTCAGACACTTTCATCAGGAAGTCATCAGTCGCAGTCAATCCCATAGGAATCGCGATATCGCTGACTGGATGGTTCCAGGTTAGCTTGGCGAACTTGCGGCCTTTAACAGACTGCCAGGGTTGCAGGAAAAGCGTATCGATAGCATTTGGCGCATCCTTCATTTCTTCCAGTGTGGTGCCGCCATCGTACATGCGGTAAGTACCGTCTGCAGGCGTATCCAGTACGTCGGTAGGATCACTCAGAATACTGCAGTCAACATCCATATCGTTTAGCATGCGTTTCATCACACGATAGTTACCCAGATAGGTTTCGAAGCCCGGTACGATATTGATCTTACCGTTACTACCTACTTCCTTGTCTTCCATGTGATTCAAGGTGAAATAGCGTTGAATACCTTCAAACATGTTATCCCAGCCGGTTGTATGCGAACCTACAAAACTTGGGGTATGCGCAAATGGGGTCGGGAAGTCTTCTTCCACAGCACCGGCCTTTTTGGCGTTTCCGATAAAGGCGTTCAAGTCATCACCGATAACTTCTGCCATACACGTCGTAGAAACCGCAATCATTTCTGGCTTGTACAACGCCTTGGCATTTTCCAGACCAGCAAACATGTTTTTCTGACCACCAAATACCGCAGCATCTTCAGTCATAGAATCAGACACACAGGCGACTGGCTCTTTAAAATGACGATTGAAGTAAGTACGGAAATAGGCCACACAACCCTGAGAACCGTGCACATAAGGCAGGGTCTTTTCAAAACCCAGAGCACACAGTACTGCACCCAGAGGCTGGCAGGCTTTTGCTGGATTAACTGTCAGCGCAGTTCTTCCAAAATTGAGGTCCTTGTATTCTTCAGTCGTAGTCCACTGGAATACTTCTTCAATTTTTTCCTGCGGATGCTTCTCTTCGTAGTTATCCGCTTTGTTTTTTAGAGAATCCTTGTACTCGTCTTCACGAAACAGGGGATAACTCGGCTTAATATCTTCTATAGCTTGACTCATGATAATCTCCATCCGCGCCACTAATCTGTGGACAACGGAACAGGTAATTAAAAAATTGTTCGGGGAAACCAGGGGGATGAGCAGTTGCTCCGCCCCCTATTAAACCCGATCAGGCACCAACCGCCGCAGCAGTAGCTTCTTCGCTTTCCTGCAACCAGGGCGCTTTAACCTTGTTCCAGCAAGGATTGTTCAGTGTCATATCCATGTCGCGGGCAAAGATTGCGAAGCCATCGTAACCATGGTAAGGACCAGAATAATCCCAGGAATGCATCTGGCGGAAAGGAATACCCATTTTCTGGAATATGTACTTTTCCTTGATACCGGAACCGATCAGGTCAGGCTTGACCTTCTTAACAAATTCTTCGAATTCGTAGCCAGTTACGTCATCATAAATCAGCGTTGCATTACCCATTTCCTTGATGGTGCGATCATAATCATCGTTATGCGCGAATTCGTATCCGGTACCAACCACTTCCATACCCAGATCTTCATAAGCACCAATCACGTGACGTGGACGCAGACCACCGACATAAAGCATGACGCGCTTACCTTCCAGACGTGGACGGTATTTAGCGATAACCGCTTCATACTGTGCCTTATATTTTTCAATTACGCGTTCAGCACCTTCCTTGATTTTGTCGTCAAACAAAGCTGCAATTTTGCGTAAGGATTCAGCAATTTTGGTAGGTCCAAAGAAGTTATACTCAATCCATGGAATGTTGTACTTCTCTTCCATATGACGCGAGATATAGTTCATTGAACGATAGCAGTGGATCAGGTTCAGCTTGGCTTTTGGTGTATTTTCCATTTCAGCCAGTGTGCCGTCACCAGACCATTGCGCGATAACACGCAGGCCCATTTCTTCCAGCAATGTACGTGAAGACCAGGCGTCACCACCGATGTTGTAGTCACCGATAATAGTGACATCGTAATCAGTTGTTTCGAAGCTGGTATCTGCATCGCGATTACCCAGAACCCAGTCACGAACGGCATCGTTCGCAATATGGTGCCCGAGTGACTGAGACACACCACGAAAACCTTCACAACGTACAGGAACAACAGGCTTGTTGATGTCCTTGGAAGTTTTCTTGGCTACCGCTTCAATGTCGTCACCAATCAGACCAATTGGGCATTCTGACTGTATTGAAATTCCCTTGTTTAAAGGAAACAGCTGCTCGATTTCAGTCATGATAGTTGCAAGCTTCTTGTCACCACCGAAAACAATATCCTTTTCCTGGAAGTCAGAAGTAAAGTTCATGGTGCCAAAAGTGTTAACACCCGTAGTACCTACATAGTAGTTACGACGTCCAGCACGAGAGTACTGCCCGCAACCAACAGGCCCATGAGAGATATGGATCATATCCTTGATAGGACCCCAGACCACACCTTTAGAACCTGCGTAGGCACAACCACGAATGGTCATTACACCTGGCAGAGACTTACGATTTGAAGTAATACATTTCTTGGATTGCTCAACATCATGATCGTTAACGGTCAGATGCTTGGCGCGATCTTTCTTTGCATTCTCAGGATAAACTTCTAGCACCTCCTGTATGAGGGCTTCAGTTTCTTCACGTGTCAAATTAGACATATTTTTCTCCTTATAACCACCACTACTAATCTGTAGATGGCTGGGTTCTGGATAAATAATCTGCAAATACCGATCCAGACCGGGATCGATATTTACCCATACAACTTATGCTTCTTCAGCAGCAACCTTACCAACGATGCTTTCGTCTTCTTCGTCCATCAGGCCGAATTCCATCAGCAGTTCTTCCAGCTCATCCATGGTGCAGGGAGTTGGGATAACCAGCATCTTGTTGTCGATAATTTTCTGTGCCAGATCGCGGTATTCCTGAGCCTGCTTGGCAGTAGGATCGTATTCGATAACAGTCATACGACGGATTTCAGCGCGTTGAACCACGTTGTCACGAGGAACGAAATGGATCATCTGAGTACCCAGCTTGTCAGCCAGAGCCATGATCAGTTCGTCTTCACGATCAGTGTTACGTGAGTTACAGATCAAACCAGCCAGACGAACGCTGCCTGAGTTTGCGTATTTCACGATACCTTTAGAGATGTTGTTGGCAGCATACATCGCCATCATTTCACCAGAACATACGATGTAGATTTCCTGTGCCTTGTTTTCACGAATCGGCATGGCGAAACCACCACATACCACGTCACCCAGTACGTCGTAGAATACGAAGTCTAAATCTTCTTCGTAGGCGCCTTCTTCTTCCAGGAAGTTGATAGCAGTGATTACACCACGACCTGCACAACCAACACCTGGCTCAGGACCACCAGATTCAACACATTTGATATCGCCGTAACCGGTTTTTAATACATCTTCCAGTTCCAGATCTTCAACCGTACCAGCTTCAGCAGCCATTTCCATGATGGTGTTCTGCGCCTTAGCATGAAGGATAAGACGGGTAGAATCCGCTTTAGGGTCACAACCCACGATCATGACTTTTTTACCTAATTCAGCAAGACCTGCTACCAGGTTCTGGGTTGTGGTAGACTTACCGATACCACCTTTACCGTAAATTGCACATTGACGCATCGCCATTTTGAATCTCCTAATATATGTTAATTAAGCGTGTCTGAATGAATTCGGATCACTCCCACACTGAGGAGATAGCAAGCTGCGTGCCAATAATTTTTATTTGATTTAAGTTATTGTTTGATAAAGGTTTATTATGAATTTTCGAGGCTTTTCTTTAGGTCGGTTTTGCTACAAAAGCCCCAGTTTATGTATGGAAGAATACAGACAACAGCAACAATGAAGGCTTCATTACCCGCGTATTCAAGGCTACCTGTTAACCGTTGCAACCTGCCTGCAATGATCCTGGGCAGCCTGACCTTTCAGCAGCATCCCGTCGCCCTGACCATCGATGGCGTTGTCGATTTACATAGCCAACTGTTTGATGATCTCAAGGGGATACAGGAACCTGCTACGCGCGTTATTCATTTTATGGACTACATGCGCGCCAGCTTCCTGCTTGATAATCCAGAACAGGTCGGACAGCACAGTAGCAACCAGTCCAAACCGAGAGATAAAGCAGATTACCTCAGATTACTGCGCGGCTGGCACTTTGACCCCAATAGTCAGGAGGCGGCAGTAATGAAAGGTTGGGTAGAATCCAGATTTGGATTACTGACCCTGAATCATCTGGGGCCGATCACCGATTTTTCCTCACAGCAGTATCAACATTTCCAACGTGCACGATGTCAGGGACTGTACAATACCAACGCACTGGAAGCTCAGCTCGATCTGCTGTACAGCTTCACCCAGTTTGAACTCGGCCAACGCTACCCTCAACAGCTGCATTGCACACTCTATCGCGGTATTAATAGACTCAACGATCATGAAGTGCTCAACAAAAACACATCCAGTAACCTGTCTATCCTGTTAAATAATCTGAACTCATTTACCCTGAACCGAGACCGAGCCGATGAGTTTGGCGACCTGATCATGACTGCACAGGTTCCTCTTACAAAAATCCTCTATTTCCCGGATCTTTTACCCGGCTGTATGAAGGGCGAAGAAGAGTATCTGGTGATCGGAGGAGCCTACCAGGTTGAAATCAGCAGTTTCCTATAAAATAGCTATACTCTGAAACTGAAAGTGGATGTTTTTTCAGCTCACCTAAATCAGGAATGATTATGCAAACAATACCGGCAATAATTACCATTGTCCTGGCGGTACTATTTTCATCCTGTGTTCGCGCAGAAACGATTACGCTGCCTGTTAGCGACAAGCTATTGGTGACAGCACAATATGAAGCGGGTGAAAGCGATAAACCCCTGCTCATTTTCCTGCATGGATTCTTACAGACCAATGAGTTCTCGACGGTTAAAAGACTTTATGATGCTTTGCATGATGAAGGATATCCTACGCTGGCCCCTAATCTAAGTCTGGGCATTTCAAATCGCGCGAAGTCCCTGGCCTGCGAATCAATTCAATTACATTCACTGCAGTCTGACACCGCAGAGATTAAACGCTGGGTTGACTGGAGCCTTAGCCAGGGCCACAAAAAAATCATTTTAATTGGTCATAGCGCAGGCAGCGTCAATATCACCGCGTATCTTGCCGACAACCCCGATGCTGCCGTGATAAAAACCATCTTAATCAGCCTCACCTACTACGGTGCAGGACGTCCAGACGCCTATGAATCTGAAGCTGATGCGATAAATGCTGAAAAACGACTCGCCCAGGGTGATGATAATCTCACACCGTTTGCGCTTTCATACTGTAAGACTTACCTGACCTTACCCAGCTACTTCCTATCCTATTACCGCTGGTCAGATCAAAAAGTATTACAGGCATTAAATACCAGCAGCTCAGATAACTACATCATTATCGGCTCTGCAGACCGGCGTATTGCCCCGCATTGGCTGGATGCAATGACAAACACCAAAAGCAAGATTCGAATCATCTCTGGTGCCAACCATTTTTTTGACCAGGCACATGAGTTTGATTTACAGGATATGGTTGAAAGCATTATTAATGAAGATTGAGTATTAGCCTTGTTCGGACATAAATACTCCCTGTCCATCAGCACCATTGCACTGCTGTTTCTGGCATTAGTGTTTACGCTGTTTGCTGCGGTAGGGTTTTATGGCTTCAACAGTATTGAATCAGCGCGTGACCATCTTCGGCAACAAAACAACCAGGCTGCACAAAATGAACTTAGCCAGGCATTAAATCACACCCGACAAACCATTCTTTCATTAAGCCGCCTGATTGAGCAATGGGATGAATTATTTCAGCAACTGGATAATCCCTCTTATTACTCCTACTGGCATAACCACCGCCTGTTCACTTCGGATAATTTGCCCAAATACGTTACTAATGCTGAGGTGTACAACCGGCAAGGTGAGATACTGGCTACGCTGTCTGGCAGCACATTTGATAAACTCATTGATGTTCAGCAGATCCCGAATGTCATTAAGGTGCGTAAGCATGCTGCTTTTATCGAATACTTTCTGCCCATCCAACGCTCACCCCAGGCGGAGATTGAGGGCTATCTGGGCCTGCAAATCCCGTTAATTTCTGTACTGCATTCGCTCAATCGGTTTAGCCATATAGAGCGCGTGGAACTGAAACCCGAATTACCGGACCAGATGATCAGCCTTGATCAGGCCGAACAACTCATCCACTTCGAAATCAAGAGCAGCCCCGAACTGGAAAACATGATGGGTATCATTCAGTCGTCGGTAGTTCAGCTGGCCACCATAGTCGGCTTTCTGTGTATGTTGTTTTATTTTCTGGTGGTCTACCTGCTCGGCAAGCCACTGGTAAGAATCTCAGAATACATCGATAAACTGCGTTACACCGATCCCGGACCGATGACAAAAGGTACGCAATACCTGTTTCCCATTGCAGAGCTGGAAAAAGTTCGTAGCTCGCTCAATGAATATCATCTACAGCTCAAAAACGCCTATGTAGATCTGGATGAAAAAAATCAGGAGCTATGGAAACAGGCTCACCACGACCCTTTGACCGGCGTATTAAATCGACGCGCTTTTGACCGTGAATGGAAAAAATCCAAAGACCTGCTTGGTGAGCATCGTCTCGATATCTGCCTGATTCTATTTGATGTTAATCGCTTTAAAGCAATCAACGATACCTATGGACATCAAACCGGAGATGAAGTGCTCAGGGTCATCTGTAATTGCATAATGAGCGTGCTGCGTCGGGGCGAAAAGCTGTTTCGTATCGGGGGTGATGAGTTTGCCATTATTATTATCGGCAATACCCCAAACCAGGCACAGAAACTGGGTGAGAGATGCATCCGCAAGGTCGACGAGTATGACTTCAGCGAGATAGGTATCAGGGAAAAAGTCAGGTTAAGCTGCGGTATTTCGCACGGACAGGCCGACCACCTGGAAAATCTGGACGTTCTGCAGAGCCAGGCTGACATAGCGGTTTACCAGGCCAAGCGCCCCGGGGTCAACCATCCTGTGCAGTTTACACGGGAGATGTCAGAGGGCACGGAATCTGTATTCTCCAGCTGGATTATCGATGCTGTGTATAACGCAGTAACCAATGGCGCAGGAATCCAGATGCACTATCAACCTGTGGTCAACACGCAAACCGGCAGCACTGAGTACTTCGAGTCCCTGCTACGCATTCAGCACCAGCAAGAACTGATCCCGCCTTCGCATATCTTTCCCATCATTGCCCAGCATCAATGGGAAAAAGAGATGGACCGCATCATAATCCACTCAGTAGCTGTTGATCTGGAAAGTGGATTTTTGCCGGAAACCTGTGGTGTATCGGTCAATCTATCTGCCGAATCCATCGCGCATAAGGATCTGGTTAAATGGCTACACCCCCTGAGCAATTTTACCCAGAGCCACTATATTGTGCTGGAAGTCACTGAAACCTCGTTAATCTCTCAAATGAGTTCAGCGATAAAGAATCTGAAAACGCTGCGTAAACAGGGCTTCAAGGTCGCGCTTGACGACTTTGGCAGCGGATACTCGTCGCTACGCTACCTGACCAATATGCCGGTAGATATCATCAAATTTGATATCTCACTGATCCAGGGCATGTCCGACAAACGCCTCGGTAAACTGGTACAGGAACTCGCCCGGCTGCTCAATGGGCTCAACTACGCCCTGGTCGCAGAAGGTATCGAGAACAATCAGATACTTGAAAAAATCCGCCAGGCGGGATTCCGCTATGCACAGGGCTTCCTGTTTGGTAAGCCCATTAGAAATCAGCAACAGATTGCTCAGCTACTCGAAAGCTCTATACTGGAACACTAAATACAGCCACAACAGGCAAGGCCTGCGGTTAAAACCTGTCCGACGGCACCGCTTTTTTTCCTGTCACTAAAATTTCAGCTTTAGCCTTTGCCGCCTCCTGCATTAAACTTTATACGGAACCAAAACCTGCAACACTTAGAATATTAAGGATCATCTATGCACTTTCTTATTATCGGCGCCGGCGGGATCGGCTGTTACTATGGCGCATTATTACAACGTGCCGGGCATCAGGTAACCCTGATCGCCAGAGGCGAACACTTAAAGGCCATGCAGCAAAATGGCCTCAGGATAGTCCACCCTGACTTCAGCTTTGACTCACCCGTCAACGCGCGCTCGATAGAAGACATGATGCAGCAGATCAACATTGATGACATAGACCTGATCCTGCTCACCATCAAGGGTACCCAGACTGAAAGCCTGCTCAATCAGATTGAGCACTGGCTTAACTCGGGCACCCGAAACACCCCCTTACTGTCCCTGCAAAATGGTATTGAAAATGAAGCCCTGATAGAAAAAGTACTGGGTAAACAGCGCACCCTGGGAGGACTGGCAGTCAGGATAGGCGGTCATGTCATCAGCCCCGGCATCATAGAAGCGACGGGGCCAGCGCAGGTCGTCATGGGCTTATGGCCCAACAAGCAGGTCAATTCAGCATCCGCAGCACCGGTAGAACTATTCGCACAGCATTTCGAAGAAGCAGGCATACCCACCACAGTGACTGAGAATATAGAGCTGGAACTTTGGAAAAAACTACTCATCAACAATGGCGTCAATCCACTATCTGCGCTTACCGAACTGGATACACGCGCCCTCACAGCTCACCCCGTATATGGGGACATAGTGTACAAATTAATGCAGGAAACAGCGGATGTCGCTGAAGCTACAGGCGTCACGATAGCACAGCAGGATATCGATGCCATGTATCAGCTGATATCAAACTTTGACGCCATCCAGACCTCAATGCTGGTCGACAAACTGAAAGGCAGGCCGCTGGAAATCGATGCAATCTGTGGGGCCATTTTGCGTAGAGCAAAACAGCATCAGGTAGAGACACCTTTTACTGCATTTATCAATGCATTGGTAGAACAACAGATTGCGGACTAGTGTAGATACTGACTGCGTCAGAGCTATTGCTATCTAAAGACAGAGCAGTTTAACCCGGAAAACGCGCTTCTTGCTTATTAATACTTTAAACCCGTATCGCATAAAACCGTTGCCACCAATGGCGACTCCCCAAGAACACCGCTTTCAATCAGCTTTATTGATGCACAAACATTTGCTGCAGCAGAGTAGCCAACATAAAGCCCTTCTTTTTGGGCTAAAAGCTCCTTATAAAAAATAACCTCCTCGTCACCTACCGATAGATAATCATCAACAAGCTGCTCCTCCCAATGCGGGAGCTGGATTCCATACCCTATTCCCTGAATGATGTGCTTGGCGTTGACTATTGGTTTACCGGCCAGCACTCGCGCAGCAACAGGCTCTACTGTCGCACAGAACACTTTGGAGTTTTGCTGTTTCAGGTATTTACTGGTCCCAATAAAAGTGCCACCACTACCAGCAGCTGCAACAAACGCTGTGAGCTGACCATTTAGCGCTCTCCAGATTTCAGGCCCGGTTGCACGATAATGGGCCGCAATACTGGAGGGATTGTTAAACTGGTCTACATAAAAGCCACCCTTCTCCTTCGCAAGAGCCTTCGCTTTTATAGTAGCGGCCTCAATATCCTTTCCAGTTACCATACCTGCATCACCATCAACCTGGGGAACCAGCACTACATTTGCGCCGAAGCCTTCAAGCATTTTAGCTCTTGCAGGACTGTTTCCCTGAGACATCACCGCTGAAAATGGGTTACCGAATATATTGCACACAACGGCAAGTCCTGCGCCCATATTCCCACTGGTCATTTCAACAACAGGCTGGCCTTTTTTTAGCACACCAGAAGCATATGCATCCCTGATGATATGAAGCGCCGCACGGTCTTTAATACTCCCACCAGGTTGAACGAACTCTGCTTTCGCAAACAACCTTCCAGCACCAGTATAGGCTCTCGACAATTCAATAAGCGGTGTGTTCTCAATAAGTTGTAACGCGCTATCTACAGGCATTTTCAAAATCTCAATTCTTCAAAGTTAAAAACATATTGCCGAATTAATTGGGCATTCAAAATGCGGTAACGCTACAACCAGATTAAAGCAAAGTAAATGATGCCAAACAGTCACCGCGGAAAAATCAATATCAACCCAAATGTATATTTATTAAAAACAATCTTATTCAGTAAGAATTTTACAGCTTCAACAGCAAATATATAAATGGAGATTATTGGGACGAGGTGTGCAGCATCGGATCGTCAGAGCTGAGATAGTTTTCCATAGAGAAATTGATTAAAGACACTCCATTTCTTTGTACTTCATTCTTTCTGACTACAGCAAAACCCCGATGCTGAAAGAATGGCCTGGCGACGAGCGACGCTTCAACATACAAACGTTTGATACCTGCTTTTTCTGCTTCTAAAAGCAAGTATTCATAGAGTGAAGATGCGACACCTGTTCGCTGAAAATCAGGGTGAGTATATGCGCAGTCAATGTGACCATCAGCATCCAGTTCTATAAATCCCACAACATGATTTTTAATTACGGCCACGAATGGTTTCTTTACACTCAGCCTTTCGAACCAGCGCTCATAGTCGACAGGAGTAGGCGCCCATGCTTCTTTTTGCTTTGCGGTATAGATAGAAGGATCAATTGCATGCACAGATTGATAAAACACATCAGCAATCTCCTTAGCCCATTCTTCTGAGTATGCCTGTATTTTCATATTAGCCTAACTTGTCAGCTGTGCGGGTGGCGCGTAACCACGCGCCCTTGAACGCATGGTTAGCAATAAACACACTGTGTGTCTATATCTGCCAGTTAATAAATGATCGTTGAGTTACGCTCCAAACCTGGAGCTATAAGATAGTTTTCTCTATCACCGCCTTCGCAAGTGCAACACCCAATACGGTATGCTGATCCTGATCTAAATGAATCCCATCGACAGCACTCGCAGCAATCACACTGCTAGAATCAAAATAATGAACAGACATATTCTGAGCAACTTTTTCCAACTCAGTAGCCAAACCAATACATCTCCGCTCCGCACCTTGGAACTTACCTGCAATCAATCCTTTTGGTTCGATTATCGGTGGAGGTGCAATAACCATTATATCTGGAATCGGCATATCCGCTTCTATCGGAGCGGATTTAATAATTTCAATCAATCTGCCCACCCCCTGGGCAGAGAGCCATGCACTATTATCATGGGTACATTGAAAATCATTTGTACCAAGCATTAGCATTACAAGTTTAAGAGGCGAATGCATTTCTATTGTCTGGGCCAGACCCACCGCCCCATCTCTTCCCTCTTTGAACGGATCGGACCAAACCGTTCGACGTCCATTTAAGCAATTTTCGATCACCCTTATAGATTTTCCAGCTGCATTGAGTGAACTCTCAAATACTCCCGGCCATCGTTGATCCAGTGGCAACCGCTTTCTGGTATTTGGTACGATACCCCATGTCAGACTATCTGAATATACTAGTACTTGATCCATGAGCCATTTTCTTGAATTCGCTAACGCTGCCAACGGGGGTGAAGAAACCAGAGAAAAGCGGCTGCTTTGGAACCCCTCTGGCCTTGTTAAGTTTTTTACTCATAATAAGACAGTACTATTAATGGTGAACCACCCTCAGTAGTAAACCTATAGTTTACAAATGCTGAGCACTCAACCAATGCTTCAAATATATCCAGGTTTAGCTTCTTCAACTCTGTGACATTCTCAAGCCGTATTGAGATAATCTCCCCGTCACCACCAAGATCACTCATGCAGTCATTCCACGCATCCATGTTTCTTCCATAGTATTCAGGAAAATCAAATAATTTTTTAAATACATCATGGAAAGAGTCCCAATCGGAAATATCAGATCCATTGATTTTGTGTGTAATCATGACTCTCTTATAAACTCAACGTCTAGCCTCAAAGGCGAGTGGCACGGACAGCGCCGCGAGTCCTTTGGATGCGTGTTGTTAGGCATTAATTTTACTTTTTAGTGCTAACAAGAATTCATCTTGTTCTTCTTTTGTTCCAAATGCTCTCTTCGGTATAACGTGCCATTGATTTCCTGTTACACGAACCATTATATATCCGAAAATTTTTACTACCTTATCTACACAAGACCATTTAAACAATGAATAACTATATTCAGTTTCCTCAATGAATCCTTCGCTTGTAATTTCAAAATCATGCTCCCCTGTACCACATTTTTTAAGGCTAAAGTTAATTAGTATAACTACTATGTAAAATAAGAATATATAAAACCAAATTCTAAAGAAATGAAAGAAAACCATTGTAATTCCTACTAAAACCGGGAAATTTAGGTCTGGATTATATGCAGCTTGATATTGAAAATACACCGATAATGCTAATAATAAAATTGAGTAAATGGGTGTTATTATCATAACAGTATAGGTCGTAAATATGATGTCCCTTAAATTTATAATGGTCCTGATTTTCATAGTAATGCTTGACGTTACCCACATAAACGGCCGAGCGATAGCGAGGTCCGGCGACCGTAGGGAGAGAATTTAATGTGATTATTAGGCATGTTCCATCTACCTGCGATATTTCGCTCTTACCTCGCTCTCTGTTTGCATTCTTCTTACTATACCTGAACCTTTGAGTGATGAGAGAAGCTCTAGTGACACTTCAGGCCCCACACTAATACACTCGTTGTGAAAATTATCACCGACCATTAATTGTATTGCACCATTTTTCTGGATTTGTATATGTTCAATTTTGTGCACAACACGTCCGTAAGGCAGAACCTGATTTAGAATAGGTTTTATGTTTTCATTTGAAAGAGGAAGCACCACAAAAGGAGCCCCCTTATTACAAACGAATAACTCCCCAGTTAACTCACTTTTTCCTATGCCGCTAAAATCGCATTTTGTTAAATCCCCCTCGAATAATATCTGAGAATCACTACCTGCAAGTTCTTTCATTACAGAAACCAAAAAAGCAGGCTTATCTCGAACATTTATCCAGTATGTTTTTTGCATATCCTATTTATGCCTAACTCCCAAGTCAGCAGAAAACCGAAACGAAGCGTGGATCCTGTGCTGCTGATTTTTATGTGCTTTCATTTTGTGTCTTAATCTCTAAAAACTATTGAATTTAGGTTAATATCAATTTCTACATCATACTTCCGAGACAAATCTTTCAATATATCACTCCATACTACGCAATTGTAATGGAGTGGTATTTTAGGTGATTTATTCGTTTTTATAATTAACTCTTTATTTGAGAAATTGGAAATTATTTCCAGAGTTTTAACAATCGATAAACTTTTAAAGTGAAAACTCATCTCATTTTTTTTAGCTACACATTGATGTGCACTCACTTGAGATGATATGAAAAACAGAAAAACTGCGAACAAGGTCTTATGGAACTTTGTCATTATCTTAAATAAATTATATTAAATATCGCTTAACGACC
Organism: Gammaproteobacteria bacterium; assembly: GCA_050288105.1. Classification (GTDB taxonomy): domain Bacteria; phylum Pseudomonadota; class Gammaproteobacteria; genus JACNJF01. The sequence continues at coordinate 21,796 of JBNKDE010000003.1, read as the reverse complement.
AAGCTCACACGACGAAAAGCGCAACGCGGATTTTGGTCGAGTGGAGCGCATGGTTATGTGTTGTTGCTAAATATTGAATTTAAAATTCCATACACCAGCTCATGGGTTGTTGAATTGCCACCAAGATGAATAATTTCGTTATCCTTCGAGAGGAAGGTTAAGTATGGGTTTGCCTCAACACCATCAAATTCAATGCCTGACACATCATCAATTATGCAGGCGACCTCAAAGGCCAACTTCCCAGTTAACTCTTTAAGTTGTTCACCTTGCATCCCCGCAGCTTCAAGAATATCTGCAATACGAGCAATCATTTCGCCCGTAAAGATTTCCTGTTGCTCCAGATAGGATTCTGGATTAGTACGCAGCTTCATATTTATTTACACATAACGACAAACTGTGGTACACGATTTGCATCGTGGCGAGCGCCTTTGCAGGCGCTTGTTATAAGCTAGTTGGTTCAAATTTAAAATCATTTGCTTTAATTGCAAGCATGTCACCGCTTTGCATCTCAATATAAAAGCGTTCATTTTCAACACCCACTCTATTTACATACACTGATTCACCCCACGGGCTATTGTGAGGAACTTGTATTTCAGTTACGCCAATGAACTTTAAGATAAACGGCAGCGCTCTTTCAGCCTTGTTAACAAATGCATATAAATTTATTCCTACGAAGCTGCTTCCCCATTTTATATCTATATTTTCAACTACAGCATCATGCAAAGGTAAGTTCTCAAAGTTACTCATTTCATTTTTTCCTATACCGCCCGAAATCACTGGGAAATTTAAGCTGCGTAACGCAGTGGAGAAGCTTAAATTTATCCATGTGAATTTTCCTTGTTATGTGTCAATTTTTATTAGTGATACTCATAATGGATATAGACCAATACCGCAATAAAAATACCAATATATATAAATACAATTGGAGAAAAATATTTTTCGTCAATTATCTTTAATGCCTTTTTTAATCTCCATTTCATTTCCCCATCTCGAACTCTATTCCATTCATCTTTAAGTATTTCTTGCATTAGAGATTCTATTTTTGGCTTGTCTGAAAGTGAGAAAATAACTTTTGAATGCTCAAGGCCAGCATATTGATTTGGGATTTTCTCCAGTAATTCTAGTAATTGCTTTGAACTACTTTCTTTCAAATTTAAATACAATTTAATCTCTGAAAAAAGTTCTAAAAGAATTTTATGCTCACATTTAGAAGCCTCACTATTCGAGGATGCTTCTGCTGCGTATAGCTCAGCGTGATACAAGATTTTAGAAAAATTGTCTCGGACTGAGTTTATCCAGCGCTGTCTAAATTCAGAAACCTTATGAGACCGAGAAAGGAATGTGGAAATAACTGCGCCGAAAAAAGCACCTACTAGCGACAGCAAGCCGATATAAAGCGGTATTAATTCGTTTTCGCTAAGCATTGATTAATCGACGACTATTTCCACACATAACACTCGCATCACAGGAGACAAAGGAGCAGAGCAAATTGTGGTAAAGTGCGCGAAGCGCACCACAATTTGCGGCGCGTAGTTGGCTTCCTGTGCATGCGCTTGTTAAATGCTGGGATCATACCAGCCATCCATAAACAATTCTTTTAAACTACCGTACCAGCCACAGTCCATGCCAAAATAATCATCATTGGTAAAAATAAGACCCCAACTGTCTCCGCTCTCCCCGTGGCCGCCTAAGCAATATGCCGCAGCTACGTTGCGCTCACCAAAGTCAGCAAATACCCAAGCAGGGAATTCCTCGTCATTGCCGTACTTTAGAGTTTTTTCTTTTAAAGGTATCAACAAGGAAACCGCATATTCCTTTAGACCCGGCTCCATCGATTCAATCTCTTTATCGATGAGGCACTTCATTTCTTCCTTTGATGGCAATTTGTTCATAGTGACATTTAACAGCTTGATTATACGACACGCACGTATATTGACTTATGTTGCAAAACTTTCCCATCAGACACTCACATTGTTACAAAACAACCCGGTATAGAATTACCATTCTCCATTTTAAAAACGCAGGATAACTCTATATCTTGGCGTTCTTCGTGGTTTATTTACCCATTAGCCCTTTTATCGCTGCCGGTATATCAGCCGGGAACACAATGGTTTTTTCATTATTCGACTTGGCGAGTTCCTGCAATGATTTAACATATTTTTCGCCTAGCAGGTAAACCACTGGCATCTCTTTATCACCAATCGCTTCGGTTACCAGGGTGATTGATTTTTGACTTGCTGTGGCGAGTACTACTTGTGCTTCTGCATCACGTCGTGATGCCTCCAATCGACCTTCAGCTTCGAGTATGGCGGCCTGCTTATCACCATCTGCTTTGGTGACTTTGGCTCGTCTTGCTCTTTCTGCTGCGGCCTGTTCTTCCATTGCCTGCTGCATGGTGGGTGATGGGTTGATGTCCTGAATTTCTACTGTCTTCAGTGTTATCCCCCAGTCTGAGATATCATCCGATATGGCTTGTTTCAATTGTGCCTTGATTTTGTCACGCGATGACAGGGCGTCATCCAGATCCATCTCACCAATAATGGAACGCAAGGTGGTTTGCACCAGGGTTTGAATCGCCAGTTCGTAAATCTCAACACCGTACACCGCTTTTTCGGGCGACAGGATATTGATATAGGCTACTGCATTGGCAATGATGACGGCGTTATCGCGTGTAATGACCTCCTGTGACGGGATGTCGAGCACGATGTCCTTGGTGGTGACCTTGTAGGCGACGCTATCCACATAGGGGATAATAATATTCAGGCCGGGGTTGAGCGTTTTATGGTATTTGCCTAATCGCTGCACGACCCATTTAAAACCCTGAGGCACCAGTCGCACACCCTGTGCAATGGTGACCAGTACCAGTACGAAAATTGCTATGACGATATAAAATCCTGGATTCATTTCCTTCTCCTGTTAAGCATTAAATTTATTCACGATAAGCGTATTGCCTGAAACTTCTCGCACCTGTACGCGATCACCTTCAGCTAATTCATCGGCAGACATAATCTGCCATTCATCCGCGCCCAGCACCGGCACCGAAAATCTCATCACTCCGCGTCGATGTTCGCCGGGCACCTGGATGACATGCCCCACCTCACCCACGACCGCTTCACGCGACAGCCCGGCCTTGGTGCGATCCACGGATAATGGCTTGAGATACTTAAACCACAGCACGGCAAGCATCACCGACAATACGGTCCAGATAAAGATTTGCCAGTTCACATCCAGAGCAGGCCAGATCAATAGCAGCACGCCCACGATAATGGCTGCCACGCCAAACCATAAAATAAAGAAAGTACTCAATGCAATTTCGCTAAGTACCAGAACCACACCAAAAACAACCCAGTGCCAGTATGCTAATTCTATTTCCATTTTCAGTCCTCTAAAGACAGTCTAAATCCCGTTGTCGTATACCATAGTTTAATTCAACAATCAGCGTGATATTTTTTCTGAACTTCAACACCTGACCACTACTATACAATCACTCCGCGATAAACGGCAGTTACGTCTGTTTTATTTCAGCATGACGACACTGTTGATTGCCTCGCTGATACCGAGTTTGGGTTAATCCCCAGCATATCCATGGCGGTGAAAAAAACGCTGTAACTCCTGTGGTTTGGGGGCTACCCCGGTAAAGGTTTTGACATATTCGGCAATGCGCGGCATACGCACAGCCAGGGATTCCCTGGACTGCATGGAGATATACCCAATCTGCACCAGGTAGATGGTGCGCGCATGGACATCCGCCTCTACCTCGCCATAGCCATAGCGTGTAAACATATCTTTCAGCGCCTGCAGGCGTTGTTTATCGGCCTGTTGTACCTCGTGCAGGATTTCCGGGGAGTGCAGCGCCCAGCTACGTATGGCGAATTCAAACTTATCATCGAACAGATCACGATCCATCCAGCAGTCAAAGATATTCAACGTCGCCTCGGCAATCGATTCGGAATAAGCCTCGGATTGCTTCACGATGCCGCCAGTATTTTTTTCTTTCCAGGATGCCACTAGCGCACTGAGCAGTTCCTCTCTATCGGCGAAGAACCAGTAAAAGCTGGTGCGTGACAGCTTGAGTTTTTTAGCCAGGGTCGCGATTTTTACCGCCTCGACACCAGACTCCAGCAGAATCTCAATGGCCGCTTCAAACCAGATCTCAGGCGATCCACGCCACCCTGTTGCATTTTTTAATGATTTCTTCATTCGTGTTTTTATGCCTAATTTCAGCAGCAATAGTATCTTAGCGTCAATTCAGAGTACAGAAATGTATTTTTAATTGACACTTCTGTACATTTTGATTTAGGGTAAGTATTCATTGTCATACAGACAGGCGTTTGGCTTTATCAACACTCTAACTATTTCGGAGCGCAATCATGTCTAATGATCCTCTGTTACAACCTTACCAGCTCAAGCATTTAACGCTTCGAAACCGCATTATCGTCACCGCTCACGAACCGGCTTACCCGGAAGATGGCATGCCTAAGGGGCGTTACCGCGCTTACCACGTTGAACGCGCAAAAGGCGGTATTGCCATGACCATGACTGCCGGTTCGGCCGCTGTGTCGAAAGACAGCCCACCGGTGTTTAACAACCTGCTGGTTTATAAAGATGAAGTCGTTCCCTATATGAAGGATCTAACCGATGCGGTGCACGAACAGGGCGCTGCAATCATGATCCAGCTGACCCACCTGGGTCGGCGTACGCGCTGGGACAAGGACAGCTGGTTGCCAGTGGTTTCGCCGTCGCACCACCGCGAGGCTGCACACCGCGCCTTTCCTAAAAAGATGGAAGACTGGGATATTGAGCGCATTATTAAGGATTATGCTGATGCTGCTGAACGCATGCAGGCGGGCGGTATGGATGGCATTGAACTGCAGGCTTATGGTCATCTGATGGATCAGTTCTGGTCGCCTTTGACCAATGAGCTGGAAGGGCCTTATGGCGGTTCGCTGGATAATCGACTGCGTTTCACCTTTGATGTGCTGACTGAAATCCGTAAACGTGTCGGCCCCGATTTTATTGTAGGCATGCGTTATACCGGTGACGAGATGCTTGAGCATGGCCTGAATCAGCAGGATGGGCTGGAGATTTCGCGCCGCCTGAAAGACTGTGGCATGGTTGATTTCCTTAACGTAGTGCGCGGTCATATCGACACTGATGCGGGCTTAACCGACGTCATCCCGATTCAGGGTATGGCCAACAATCCGCATCTGGATTTTGCCGGTGAAATACGTTCTGCAATGAAATTCCCGGTGTTTCATGCTGCAAAAATTCCCGATGTCGCGACCGCGCGTTACGCGATTGAATCGGGCAAGGTTGACCTGATTGGTATGACGCGTGCACATCTCACCGATCCGCATCTGGTGCGCAAGATTATGGAAAAACGCGAGGAGGACATTCGGCCTTGCGTAGGCGCAAACTATTGCCTGGATCGCATCTACCAGGGCGGCGCTGCCTTCTGCATTCATAATGCAGCCTCCGGCCGTGAAGAAACCATGCCACACGAAATCCCCAGGGCAACGCAGCGTAAAAAAGTCGTCATCGTCGGTGCTGGACCTGGCGGTCTGGAAGCCGCTCGGGTTGCGGGTGAACGCGGCCATGACGTACTGGTTTTCGAAGCGGCAAAAGACCCGGGTGGACAGGTACGCCTGACCGCTCAAAACGAACGTCGCAAGGAGATGATTTCCATCATCGACTGGCGCATGGCCCAGTGCGAGAAACTCGGCGTGCGTTTCAAGTTTTATACCTTTGCTGAAATGGATACCGTATTAGCTGAAAACCCCGATGTCGTGATCATTGCCACCGGCGGACTACCTCACACCGAGGTGCTGGCCAAAGGCAATGAGCATGTCATTTCCAGCTGGGACATTATTTCCGGCGATGAAAAACCGGGCAAAAATGTACTGATTTTTGATGATGCCGGTGACCATGCTGGATTGCAGGCGGCAGAAGTCATCGCAAAAATCGGGGGCAGAGTAGAGATTATGTCACCCGATCGCTCGTTTGCACCTGAAGTTATGGCGATGAACCTGGTACCTTATATGCGCTCGCTGCAGAAGCTGGATACCCTCTTCACCGTGACCTATCGCCTGCATGCGGTTGAAAAACAGGGCGAGGATCTAATCGCCCACATTGGCAGTGACTATGGTGGTATCGCGCAGCAACGCGTATACGATCAAATCATCGTTAACCACGGCGTGATTCCGCTTGATGACCTGTATTTCGAACTCAAGCCCCATTCTTCAAACCAGGGCGAGATATCGCATGATCAACTGCTGGAAGGTGTACCTCAGTCAGTCATACGTAATCCACAGGGCAGCTTTCAATTGTTCCGTATCGGTGATGCAGTTGCCACACGCAACACCCATGCGGCGATCTACGACGCGTTACGTCTGATGAAGGATATCTAAACAAAAGGTGGGGCATTTAATATGCACGATCAACTACCTGCCACAAGGTAGTTGATCGTATATATGCGTGAATCGATCCACAACTAATTCCACCCCCATGATTTGCTGCAAATCTACTCATGTACCTTAAAGCAAGGTATATGACCCTAAAGCGTCTACCTGGATAAATGATGAAATAGTAAAGGTTTAAATCCCATCATTCGTTATCAGGAAACTTCTGCTACGCTTTCAACGATTATATAAACCCGTTGTTCAATGATAGTATCGGCGCATGAATAAGATAAGTACCATCCTGTTTGCCTTGCTCTGCCTGTATTACACAGGCGGTTGTTTTGGCGAGAATGGCGCGGATACTCAGAATACCCTGCAATTAACCCAGCAGGAAAAAGCCTGGCTCTCAGAACACCCTGTCATTCGGGTGGCTGCTGATCCTGACTATGCCCCGTTTCAATTCACCAATGATGCAGAACAGACTGTTGGTGTCGCCAATGATTACCTGGAGATTATCGCGCAACGCCTGGGCATTCGCTTTGAATACAGGCAACCCGACAGCTGGGCACAGGCGTTGCAACTGATTCAGAACCATGAGGCGGATATGGTCGCGGTGGCAACGGAGACACCCGAACGCCTGCAATACATGCACTTTACCAAACCCTATGTCGATTTCCCCGATGTCATCATTACCCGTTCAGGTGAAAAAATTGCTTCACTGGAAGAGTTACATGGCAAGCATCTCGCCACCATCGAGGGATTTGGGATCAATGAATTTCTGCGCAAAAACCACCCACAGGTGGAATTACGCATGATGCCCGATGTGCAAACCCTGTTGGGCAGAATATCAACTGGCGAAATCGATGCAGGGGTATTGAATCTGGCCACCACCTCCTACGCTATCGGCAAATGGAAAATTACCAATCTTCACATCAGCAGCCTGACAGACTTCTCGTATAAGCTGGCACTGGCTTCTCGCCGCGACTGGCCGATGTTGAATCACCTGTTAGACAAGGCACTCGCCACCATAACCGAAGACGAGCGACAACAGGTTTTTCGCAAGTGGATCACAATTACCACGCCGAGCCCGAACCCGCAGCTTACCAAGATTCAATTGACTACAGAAGAACAGCAATGGCTGGATGAGCACCCGGTCATTCTTGCTGCCTCCGATCCGGACTGGCCACCGGTAGAATACCTTGACCAAAATAAAGAATTCTCTGGCATGGCCGCCGATTATATCGACCTGGTTTCGCAACGACTGGGGATTCGTATCGAAGTGGTGCCGCATCAAAACTGGAGCGAGGCGCTGCAGAGTGCGCGCGAGCGCAAAGTCTCTCTGTTAACCGCCGCGGCCAGTACTCCAGAACGCAGTACCTTTCTAAACTTCAGCAAACCCTACCTCGAATTACCGGCTTCTATCATCATCAATGATGACACCCGCGGTATCTCCAATATGAGCGATTTACGCGGTAAAAAAGTCGCCGTGGTGAAGAATTATGCATCGCATGATTTCCTCAAGCGTCAACATCCAGAGCTCGATTTGCTCGCAGTGGCGGATGTGCGCAACGGACTGTACGCTGTTTCCTACGGTGAGGTGGATGCCTTTATTGCTAACGTGGCGACCGCTTCCTATTACATTGAAAAACAGGCGATTCAGAACCTTCGTGTGGCCGGTGAGTCGGGCTTCAGTTACCAGGTAGGGCTAGCATCCCGAAACGACTGGCCTATGCTGCACCGCCTGCTACAGAAGAGCCTGAATTCGATCAGCAATGAGGAACGCCAGACTATTTATCGCAAATGGATTGGATTAAAACCCGAATCCTGGAAACCGAGCCGTGAACAGATTATCGCGGTCGCCGTGGCACTCATTATCATTGGTTTTGCGATTACGCTGGCATGGAACCGGCAGCTCAGAAAAACCGTCGAGTACAGAACCCAGGCGCTACGCGCGAGTGAAGCCGCTGCCGAAAAGGCCAACCAGGCCAAATCCGATTTCCTGGCTGCCGCCAGCCATGACCTGCGCCAGCCACTACATGCCATGAGCCTGCAGATTGGCCAGCTGACCGAGTTGATGCCGGATAAAAAAGCACAAAAGATCCTGACCCAGATCAGCAATTCGCAATACGCCCTGAGCGACATCATCAACGCCCTGCTCGATATCTCTCGCCTGGACGCGGGTATTTTAAAACCGGATGTTTCCCATTTCCCACTGGCGCGCCTGTTTGCCCGACTGCAAAATGAATTTACCCCCCAGGCGCTGGAGCGCGGGATAGACCTGCGCGTGCATGCGACCCACGCCTGGCTACATACCGATGCGACGCTGCTCTACCGCATCCTTGCCAACCTGGTAGACAATGCCATCAAACACAGTAACGCACCTGGCGTATTAGTGGGTGCGCGCGCACGTGGTGACAACTGGCAGATCGAGGTTTGGGACTGCGGCCCCGGAATTGCTGAAGAGCAGCAACAGGCCATCTTTGGCGAATTCGTACAGTTACTTACCCCGGAACCCAATCGACGCAGAGGTCTGGGTCTGGGGCTGTCAATTGTTCGCCGTCTGAATGCCTTGCTGGATATTCAGTTAACCCTGGCTTCGCGCATGGGGGCAGGGAGTTGCTTCCGGCTGGAGGTCGCGCGAGGCACCCCCATGCCACTGCAAAAAGGCAAAGCACTCAGCGCAAAAGATCGCAATTACAGCCTGCAGGGCGCGGTGGTGCTGGTGGTGGATGATGATCTGGATGTACTGGTCGCCACGCGTGATTTACTCACCAGCTGGAAGTGTGCAGTGCTCACCGCTGCATCCGTCAGTGAAGCCCTGAGTGTGATCACTGACGAAGATATCGATGTGGTCGTCGCAGACTATGATCTGGGTGACGAGCATACCGGGCTTGACCTGATCAACACACTGAATGAACACAGCAGCAAACCCTGCAAGGCACTGATCATCAGCGGCAATGTCAGTAATGAGCAAATGCGACAGCTGCGTGAGGGCCCCTATCCGATTCTGAGTAAGCCGGTATTGCCGATGACATTGCGCAGCTCCCTGCATCAACTGTTAAAGGCTTAACCGTCGATCAGACCCAGACGAATCGCCTCCATCACCGTATCCATACGATTGCTGGTCTGTAGTCGATCAAACAGTTTGGCCAGATGCGCCTTGACGGTATGTACCGAGATATTCAACTCATCTGCAATCTCCTTATTGGTTTTTCCTTTCGCCAGCCAGATCAGCACCTGGTAGGTTTTTTCACCAATACCAATCTGTTTACAACGCCTCAAAATTTCCTCGGCATCCGTCTGGTATTCAGTTTGCAGCAACGCTTCGGGCAGATAGATATTGCCAGCGTAGATACATTCCAGCGCGCTCGCCATCTGCTCCAGGTCATGGGATTTGGGGATATAACCAGCTGCGCCAGCAGAAATGCAGGCATGAATAGTTTCAGCCTCTTCACTCGATGAAACAATCACCACCGGTATCGGTAGATTGCGCTGCTGCAAGGCGCGCAAAAAGCTAAAGCCATCCAGCCCCGGCATGCTCAGATCCAGCAGGATCAATTGATAATCAGGATGAAATTCTAGCTGGTGTAACGCGAGATCCGCCGACGTTGCAGTGTCAATGTGAATAGACTGATGCATACGCTGTAACAGTGACTCCAGCGCAGATATGAATACCGGGTGATCGTCGATGATAAGAGCTTTCATTGCCCGCCCATTAAAAACTTGACGCAGTTCACAAATACCTGAGTATTTTAGTCAGATATAGCCACATGGCTAATTCAGCCCTTCTGGCACCTTTGATAAGGTACAACAGCGACATCAATATGTCATGTTTGCAAGGATATTAACAGATCAGCCAATTCAGGAGGGGGCTGTTATGCATATTCGACTACAACAAAAAATCTTGTCACTGCTTGCTACGCTTCAGCAAGCCTATACCCTGCCCTCTGCTACCCCTGATGATAACAACGCTCTGGACATCAAATTAAAAGCCATCTTTTCGAGATCAAATGACAACCGGAGGATTCCATGAACAGGATTTATCGATACCTCACATTCGCAGTGGTATTTGCTCTCTATGGATGCGGGGGAGGAAGTAATGACAGTGGTGTTAACAATCCACCGGATATTTCCGGTACCGCCACCACTTATGCTCGCGCTGGCAAACTCTACCAGTTTTCACCCTTAAGCTCCGATCCCGATAGTGATCGTCTGACATTTTCCGTCACTAACAAACCGGTATGGCTCGATTTTGATGAAAACAGCGGTACGCTTCAGGGCATTCCAGATGAAAGCATTGCACAGCAGCAGTTTGATGACATTGTTATTACGGTTAGCGATGGTGAGTTTTCTGTGCCTCTCGAGGCCTTTTCAATCAGAGTCATGTATTCCAGTTTGGGTCGCAAAAATGTGACCCCGGATCCTGCCGCCACAGTAACAGATACACCCGACGGCTATGATCTGGTGGGTGACGCCTCAATGAAAGTGGGTGGTCTGGTCACCGAATTCAAGGATGCTGATTTACAGTTTGAATACGATGAAGAAGGCAATCTGCTGGACCTGACAGGGACAACCCTGCTGCCTCCCGTTATTTCAGACAACCTGTCGTTAAATGCTAGCGTGAACACCATTGTTGGTTTGTACACGGGTGCCGAAATCAATGCCAGTCTCGACATTGGCCCTGAATCAGAGCCGGGTATACTGGTTCGTGACGAATTCAAATATCTGGTTTATTTCATCGATGCGGCGGTGGATTTAACATTCACCGACAAGAACGGCACAGAGTTCCCTTTTGCCTATGGCCTGGCCGGTTTTCGAACCCTTATTATCAGCGACCCTACCGATCCATTCTTTTACATGTTTGGCGATGCTGCAGTGGGATCATTTGGTTACGGCAATTCCTTTAACAGCAATATTCCTTATCAACCCCTGTTTGATCCCTCAGAGCCGGTCGCGTTTTCACCACTTGAACCCTTTTTTGGTTCAGAAACGCTGAAAGGCATTATTCCGGTTTCCGCATTCAGGGTATTTGATGTGTTTGAGATCACCGGTACAGCGGTATGTAATCCGCCTCAACTATTGCCCTGTGGGCAACCCAGTGCTTCATCTCTGGTGTCGTCGGCAATCGATGTCGCCGTTAATGGGCTGGACCCGACGCAACAGATGACGATGGGTATGAATGGCACGGCAGCACTCAAATTTACCGTGCTCGGGGTGGATCTGTTTGAATATCATTTGCTCGATATGGCGGCTATGCTCGATCTGGGTAATACACGTGAACATCTGGCGCTGCAGGCAGTGATTGATACGGCCGAATCCTCCTCACCTGACTGGTTGCCGATCAAACCTGTTCCGGATCTCGGTGTCTTGATGGTGGGTAATCTGTTTGCCGATGCCGACCCGATTACCGGCGATGGTGATTTTGGGCTATCGCTGTATGGCGAGTTTCCATCAACCTTTCCTGAAGCAACGATTATTGGGTCGGTGGACCTTAATCCGCGTGGTTTACAGATGAATGGTCAGATACCTGATGCGACTAATCCAATCACTGTTCAAGCCACAGTCGATGCCAATGGACTCGAGGCCGGCGTCGAATTTGCGGTCGATATTCAGGGCGATATTGACCAACTGGTTAATCAGGGCCTGGATCGAGCAGTTGATAAAGTCAATCAGGCGTTAACGGATTTGAATAATTCCATTGATAGCTACAATGGTGCGGTCAGTCTGGATGGATTTCGCTCGCAGATACCGGGCATAGTGGATACTGCCATCGCGGATCTAAATGCGTTACCGCAAAGGGTCTACAACGATGTATACAGTGCCGCGAAGTCAGCCATGGATAGCGCAGAGAAAACATACACGGTGGCGGGCATATCCTATACCTTTGATTTGAACAATTACCTGAACTCGCATAACGAAGCGACTGCCTCAGCAACCACCATACGCAATCAGGTGCAAACAACTGTTAATGCGCGAATTACTGAGCTCGAAAACCTGCGTACGGAAGCCGAGCGCGCCGAAGATACCCCAACCTTTAGAGCAGCGCTAAAAACTGCGTTATTAACCGTCGCCGGTCATTCAACGGTCAGTGTATCTGTGCTGGTAAGACGCAACGTCGATTTTGGTTTTCCAGTGGGCAGCAAATCGATTACGTTCTACAACAACACGCTGACTTATACGGTGCTGGATAACACCACTCGTGACCAACTGTTATTGGCTGCAGACAATGTGGACGATATCGATCCGGCATTCACGGTCATGGTGGATACGCAGGAATTTTATAATTCCCTTGCCAGCGAGACGGTCATTGAAGATGTGCGTACAGAAATCCAGAACGGCACGCGTGTGATACCGGCATTTCAGGGCGCTGGTTATATCGCGACGCGAACATTCGAGCAGTCGGCTTATATTGATACCGATGAGGGACGCATTGAAGTGGAATTCAATATTCTTGATCCGGTATCGGTAGTTGAAAATATCATCGATGTGATTATTGATCGTCTGGTTAGCGAATAACAGCAACGTTTCCAAAATCTGCTATTCACAGGCATCAATTGAATACCTTTTAATACAGCGTTTAAAGTAACGGTGGTCGCTACGGTCTGCGACCACCGAGCGCCCAGACCGGCGGCAAAGCTTGCGCCGTAGCAACACGTGCTACAAAAGGAATCCCGGATGCTGCCAATTAAAACTTGATGCAGTTCACAAATACCTGACCCTACTGGTCAGAAATAGCCACATGGCTAATTCAGCCCCTCTGGCACCTTTGTTAAGGTACAACAGCAACTTCAACTAGTCATGTTTGCCAGGATTTTAACAGATCAGCCAGTCCGGGGGACTGTTATGCGTAACCGACAACAACAAAAAATCGCTTCGATATTATCCACCTCTCTGCTTGGCCTGGTACTGGCTACTGCCGTCAGTCAACAGGCCCATGCTGTATCTACAGCCAGTCCGGATGATAACAGCGCCCTCGAAATCCAGCTCAATACGGTAACCGGTAGTAGCCTGACCTCGTTAGCGATTGGACTGGTACCTTTTTACAACATCTCTCTGCCAGCAGAAATAGCGACCTTTGGTTTTGATTTAAGTGTTCGCTTCACCCCGCCGGTATTCGAAGCGCCAGCAGATTTTGAGGATTTTCCCAATTACAGTTCCTACGATTCGGGTTCTGTTGGTTATTGCGAATACTACCTCAACGCGGCTGAGAAACTTGAAGCTGACCAGACCAGATACTATTTTCTTGCTACGGATATGCTTTCTGGCGCGCCACTCAAAGCCTCCCCTTTTGGCGAGCTTGGTCAGCCCACGGTCTACCACCCCCATGCGCGCGTCAGAGTCAGTGCAGATAACCCGGCTATCCTGCCAGAAGGAGAGCATGTGATTAACTGGGCTGCAGAAACCCGGGTAAGCTGGGTTCTCGACATCGGCATACCCGCCCTGACTCTGCCGTATAACCTGTATTCAGAAAAAGGCAAGCAGAAACAAGCGGTTTCAAGCCAGATGGACAGTCTCTACAAGAAGATCTCCCAGAACGGTTCACTGTCAACCACGGCTACCCGCAGCCAGGCGCGAAACGCCCAACTATGGGCTCGTGCAAAACTCCTGCGCGGCAAGCTGATTGCGAAATTGATTAAGCTGGGGGTGAAGTTCAAGGCAGACCAGTTACTGCAGGACCTGCATACAGAAGACCTGAACCTGGATGACGCGTTCTGGGATAAATTTGTAGGCGAAGGCAACACGCCAGAACTGGAAGCGGCGCTTAAGGAACTGGATGATGCTCTTGAGTACGTGAGCTTCACTTCCGCAGTGAATAAGGACAGCCAGAAAATCACGATCTGGGATCAGCATCCACCCTACTTCAAGGATGCAACCACAGCCGGGAAAATTCTGAGCCAGGACATCTCACTGGAGGCCACTGATTTTGGTGGTGTACGCCTCGGACGGGTGGTTGGCAGTCTACAGGACAGGTTTCAGGTTTTCGACGATTGTGGTCGACCCACAACGTTCACCCTGCTGGACCATGAATCAACGTTGATGAAGATCGGTGAAGCTACACCCATCCACTGGCGCGCCTGGGATGCGGGTCCTTACTATACGGGACAACCCCTGGACGCCAACCAGAGCCTGGTTGGTGATGATGTGTATACCGTGCTCACTCAATACGTCTCGGTGGCCGACACACAGCCTCCACTGTTGCTACCGCCGGATGGTTTTGCGCGCGAGTCCCTGACCGCGATAGACCTGACCACACAGCAGTTTCCGCTCGGTCGCCCCAAGATCGTTGATCTCGCCGACCCGCGCCCCATCTTCAGCAATGATGCTCCAGAGCTGCTCGAAGTCGATCATCGCTATGCCATCACCTGGCAGGCGCAGGATGCCTCCGGCAATATCACCGTAGCAGCACAGGAAAACCCTGATCAATATACGCAGTACGTCACCATCAAGACACCCGGCACCAATACTGCACCGGAAGCTGCCAGCGCTAGCGCCGACACAATAACCGCAACCGCTGTAGAAATAGCACTCAGCGGTGCTGATTATGATGTACTCGATGGCCGAGTTGACCCCTTGGCATTCAAGATCCAGGACTACCCGCAGAATGGCCAGTTTGAGGCACCACTACTGCCGTTTTTCATCGAAGATTTTCGCCTGTCGCCAGTCGGAGACCATGAAACCATCGAGGATAATGAGATTGTTCGAACCAGCCCATTGGGGTCATTAGCGGATGCTTTTCGTCTTGCCAGCAGTTCCGGTCGATCTACCCTGTTGAGAACCAGTTACTGCGATAATGCGCTGGCAATTCCAGACAACTTCGTTTACGAGCCCAGTTATGTACACGTAGACGACGATGGATTTTATTATGTGCGTGACGCCTTCTGGAGCTGTAGCAACAACGCTGCCTCACCTTTAGCCCGGATTTCCAAATGGAATGAAGCGGGTGAACTGCTTGCGATGCGCGATATCAGTAGCCTGGCAACGAGCAGCACCCTGATTGATAGCGAGTTCAGCGTCGACGGCCTTGGCTGGCTGTGGTTTTCAACCATGACTTTTGCAACCGATACCACCGATGGCAGCAACGTGACCCGTACCCGCATCTATGGCATGAACCGCGATCTGGATTTTTTTGGTGTCTACGGTGATCAATCCTCTAGCAGCAATGAACTCGGTGAACACGACAAGCTGCAGGATATGGCAGTTAACATTGACGATCAGATTTTTTACGAGTTACGCGGATTCGGCTTTCGTGTCAAACCTCTGGATGATACCTATCAAACCAATCGCGAGCTTGAGGTAAGCGCCAACTATTCGGCCAGTGCCTTCCGTTCAACCACCTTTGAAGACCAGTACCCGCTGTACACCACGGACATCGTGCAACAGCCGGTGCATGAAACTGTGCCGATGGCACAACGCGACGGATTCACCTCGGTACCCGGCCAATGCCTGAAGACCACTGGCGACGGTCCCATTTACACCTATAACGTACTGCAGGACTCAATCATTCCACCCATTGTCAAGAAGGGCACCTATTACCGCTTCCAGTTGCAGGAACTCTGCCCGCTGGCCACGGATATCGAGGTGGACAGTGAGGGCTATGTGTACATCGCGCAACGTGACCTCAGTCGTATCCTTAAATACGCACCGGCTTATCAGGACGAGAATGGCGTCTGGCAAACCGGTGCATTCATCGGCTGGATGGGAGATTGCACAGCCAACCGTCAGAACAGCGAAGGCGTTTTTTATAATGCCTGTGATGAGACACTCGGCATTTCGCGCGGCTTTCAGTGCAGTGACGAGAAATGCGAACAGGCACATGCTGTGACCTCGACAGGCTATGATGATATCAGCTACGACCTGTTCACTGGCGCTGACCGCCCTGGCGCTTTCAAATTCCCTGAAAGCATGAAAATGGGACCACGCGACATCCTCTACGTCGCCGATACCGGCAACTCACGTGTGCAACGCTTCGGTAGCGACGGTGCTTTTGCCGGCGAGGCACGCTCAACCGGTACAGGTATCAATCAGGGAAACAATGGTGGCTTCATGCTCGGTAACTTTGGCAAACCAAAAGCATTATCGGTTAACTCGAGTACCTTTTATGTAATAAACAGCGACACGGATAACGGCGACAATTTCCTGCATGTATTTAGAACCCTGCCGTTTTACGATGTCACCGACCACAGTGCCAAAATCAAATATGTATCGGATTTCAATTTTCAGGGTGCAGACAGTTTCAGCTATATCGTCGACGATGGCATCGACACCAGCATTCCAGCAACGGTTTCGCTATCGGTGACCCGAGCCTTCCGCCCGCCACAGGATCTGCAGATTCTGTGCTACAACAGCTTCACCTCTTTCGACACCCTGCCCGCGCCAGTAAGCTGTCAGCTGGATGAAGATAGCAATGTGTTCGTGCGTGTAATTTCTAAGGATCCTGATGGCTTTATCAGCAGTGGAGACGGCGGTCTGGATACCCATAGTTTCAGCATTACACAGGCACCGGCACACGGAAGACTATCAATGATCGCCAGTACCGATAATTCAGCGATCTACAGTTATATCCCAGATACTGACTACAATGGTGGCGACAGCTTCGCTTTCAATGCCTCGGATGGTGTCGCCAGTGCAGCTGAGGATGCATCCGCCAGCGTCATCATCGATCCTGTGCCAGACCTGGTGGATGTGACCTTTCCTTCCAGATTGATGGCAGCACGCGGGTTTAACCGTATGATCCAGGCAGATTTCAGTGATGTCGATGAAAACTATCAACCAGAGCTCACCAGTATCGATTGGGGTGACGACATCAAGGCCTTAGCGCCGAGCTGGGTCAATTCCGGTCGTACGGATGAGAACGGCGACGAAATCTCACCGCAAATCGATTTCACTCCGGACAGCGACAGAGTGTCATCAACCGGCGGACGTCCGGGAACCGGCAAGGGCATGGTCGTCGCTGGTCATACCTATCTTGATACCGGTAGCTACTCCATCAAGATGCCTTTCATCAACCATGATAATGCTGGTGAACCCTATCTGACTCTGGCCGCAAGCACCTCTATCACGGTTGTAGAAGCTACCGTGGTGAGCGCCGTGATGAACAAGCCCTCTCAAGCTGTAGATCCTGACACCCCCTTCGACCTGCAGCTTATGGTCACCAATAAATCTCCTGAGGGCTGGTCGGGATTGATCGCACGCAACACCAGCGCCAGCTTCGAGCTGCCCACAGGAATGACCATTGTGTCGATGGATAGTAACTGTAGTGGCAACAGCGTGATCGTGTGCGCGCTTGGTGACCTGGCTGTAGGCGAGGAAAAACTGATCAACCTGCGTGCCAGTATCGCACTGGCCACGGCCCTGCAAAACGTACAGTTTACGCTCGATATCGATCTTAACGATGACGGCCCACATTTTCAGGATAGCAATCTGGCAACCATTACGATAGATCTTGCCGACGCAGATGGAGATACCATCGTAGATGTAGCAGACGCTTTTCCGAATGATCCACGCTATGCTGAAGATGCCGATGGAGACCTCATAGCCGATGAATGGGAGCGGCAATACGGACTGGATGAAAACAACCCGGCAGACGCCATGCTTGACCCGGATAATGATGGTGCCAGCAACCTTGCTGAGTTTATCGCCGAAACCTACCCATTGCTCGCCGAAAGCACTGCTCCAGCAAAAGAGTTTCGTATAACCGGTAGCGCAGACAATCAGCTCGGCTATCGCATCGCCGCTGGCGACATCAATGGTGATAATTATTCAGATGTCGTCGCGACCGCTCCGGGTTATCAGGGCCAGGGCGCGATAGTCGTCTACTACGGATCAGCGGATGGAGCCAAGGCTACAGCCCCTACCACTATCCCCGGTACGACTAACCTCGGTAAAGCTCTGGCGGTTGGAGATCTGAATAACGATCAGCTTGCAGACATTGCGGTGTCCTCCGACCAGGGCGTTTACCTGCTGATGGGGTCAAAGACTTCATTCGGCACGCCGCTGTTGATCGAGCAACAGATTTTTTCTGTGGATCAGCCTGTATCGGATAAGTTTGGCATTTCACTGTTGATCGCCGACATCGACAATGATGACCTGAATGATTTGATCATTGGCGATACCGGTCTCAGGGGTGGATTCGAATACGGAATAATCACTGGAGCGGTACACGTATATCGCGCATCCAGTGCCTACTGGCAGGAGTCTTCACCACCCAGAAGTAAGATCCTCAGCATAGGCTTCGCCAGCACTGGAGGCACGACGATCGATCAGCATCGCCTGGGAGACAGTCTGGCCGTTGGCGACATTGATGGCGATAACATTCCGGATCTGATGGTCGGTGCAGCCTTTGCAGACCCGGTAAGCCAGGCAGCTCTATTCAACCGTGGCGTGGTCGCCGGATTCCTCGGCAGCCAGATTGACTGGTCAACCAGTACCCGTGGTATACAGGATTTCATTCTCTATGGTGAATCGACGGGCGACCGCTTTGGCTACAGTATCGCCTCTGGCGAGGATATCGACGGTGACGGCAAAGACGACCTGGTAGTGGGTGCTGATCAAAACAATGGCAACGGCGCAGCCTATATCTATCAGAGTTCACAGCAATTCTGGATGACTTCTACGTCACCATCACCAGTAAAGATCCAGGGAACCGCAAGTGGCGAACAATTCGGCGTTGCCGTGGCGCTTACACCGACCACAGCCTATAGCGGAAAACCCGCAATCATGCTTGGCGCGAACCGTGCGATTGGCGATGGAGAAGTTGATCAGGGACGTGCCGATTTTTATTCTGAAATAATAGCTGCAGAACCCTGGCTGACACTGAATGGCTCAGCCCACGACATGCTCGGTTTTGCCGTCGCCCCTGTCGGTGATGTCAATGGAGATGGGCAATCCGACTACGCCATAGGTGCACCCGATATCAGTATTGACAGTCACATCGGGACAGGTGGTTACTTGCGGATATATCCCGCCCGAAGTGGTGCTGCACAAACAGATGCCGATCTGGATATGGTTGCGGATCAGCTCGACAATTGCATAAATATCGCAAATAGCGACCAGCTCGATACTGACGGGGATGGCTCTGGCGACGTATGCGATGCTACCCCTGATGGAGATATAAACGCCGGTGGTGGCACTGGCAGTGACAGTGGTGGCGGCGGTGGCGGTGGTGCCATTGACCCTCTGCTGATGCTATTGCTTATACTGATCGGTAGCAGACTACTGATGCCAGGAGGGTTTTCCGCACGCGGGGCGCATAAAGCAAATTAAATAAGCCCTGGTATCGGTTCTGGCGACCTGTCAGTAAGATCTTATTTGAACAAATAGCTCATTATCGCAATAGCGACATCAGCTATACTTAACGGATTTTCTAGCTTGCATAGTTAAGGTGTTAATCCGTTGAAATATGATGTCGTCGATGCCCTGATTGCCCCCAACGGGCAAATGGAAAACCTGTCTCAATTTGAGGTCAGCCACATTCTCGAAGCCAGTGAAGGCGAGCTGGGCGAGGTGTTTAGAAACAGTTCGCTGGCAGTGCTCAACTGCGGCAGCCCACTGGATGATGGTCAGGAGCTGATCAAGCGTTATCCCGACTTTTCTATACAGGTCATTCAGAAGCAACGCGGGATAAAGTTGTCATTAAAGAATGCCCCGGCCATTGCATTCGTCGACGGGAAGCTGATTACTGGTATCAATGAACATCTTTTTGCCGTGTTGCGCGATGTGCTCTACGCCCACCACAGCGTGGTTCATTCGCAACGATTTGATCTGCAACAATCGGAGGATGTCACCAATGCCATCTTCCATATTCTGCGTAATGCCGATCTGTTCATTCCGCATCTTGAACCCAACCTGGTAGTTTGCTGGGGTGGGCACTCCATCAGTCCACAGGAATACGACTACACCAAAGAAGTCGGCTACCAGATGGGGCTGCGCAACCTGGATATCTGTACCGGATGCGGTCCCGGTGCGATGAAAGGCCCCATGAAAGGTGCCACCATTGGGCATGCCAAACAGCGCAGCGGCCTGGGACGTTACATCGGCCTGACCGAGCCCGGCATTATTGCAGCCGAATCACCTAATCCGATAGTCAATAAACTGGTCATCATGCCGGATATCGAAAAACGACTGGAGGCATTCGTGCGCCTGGGACATGGCTTTGTGGTATTCCCCGGCGGCGCGGGTACGATGGAAGAAATCCTCTACCTGCTGGGCATATTAAGCCATCCGGACAATGCGGATGTGCCATTTCCGCTGGTGCTCACTGGTCCTGAATCTGCCAAGGAATACTACAACCAGATTAACCGCTTCATTCTGGATACACTCGGTCTGGAGGCACAGCAACGTTACAAGATTATTATTAATGACCCTGCGCGTGTCGCCCTGGAAATGAAAAAGGGGATACAGCAGGTACGCGAATTTCGCAAACACAAGGGCGATGCTTACTACTATAACTGGTTCCTGACTGTGGATGAGTCATTCCAGCAACCATTTAACCCGACGCATGAAAATATGCGCGGCCTTTCATTGATCAGGAATCAGCATCAGCACCTGCTGGCGGCTAACCTGCGGCGCGCCTTTTCAGGCGTGGTAGCGGGCAATGTCAAACAGCAGGGCATACAGGAAATCAAACTTAAAGGTAAATTTGAGCTCAGTGGCGACGCCGAAATCATGCAGCCAGTTGATGAGCTATTACAGGCGTTTGTGGAACAGCAACGCATGAAGCTGCCGGGAACACTTTACGAGCCCTGTTATCATATTCAAAGCACTAACTGATTAGGGTCAGAGTGGAATACCCCTTACATAAGTCTGATACAACGTCATTGCGAGCGTCAGCGCGGCAATCTATGCAATGACCAAAACCATCCAGATAGTTGTTTCACACACTCCGGCTGTCCTTGCTCTGTAGTATCTTTCTAAAAGGCGTGCGAGTCACTTCTTTCTAACAGCTGACACTACTGTCCGGGATAAAAATAAATTGAGCTTTGAAAGTGTTGAAGCCAAAGGGTTTAAAGGGTAAAACCCATTGATACGACTCAACAACCCCGAGGCTTCAACATGTATAGTAAAACACGATTCAGAGAGTTATTGGAAGGATTACCGAGAGAAGTTTTTGACCGGCTAGTTAAAGAACACAACTCGGATAAATACCTCAAGAGTTTTAGTAGTTGGCATCAACTGGTTTCAATGATTTTTGCCCAGCTTTCCGGGGTTAAAAGTCTAAGAGAGTTAGAGACTGCTTTTAATGCGCAGGAAGCACATCATTACCACCTGGGTACTCGAGATATTAAACGTTCCACATTGTCCGATGCTAATACACGTCGTAGCAGCGATATTTTTGCGAGTGTCTGCGATTATCTGATGGCAGGTGTACATCGAACATTAAGAAGAGAACTTGGTGACAT